>RCMX01000003.1:1714-10882 GCA_004348925.1 Actinomycetota bacterium | reverse complement strand
CCGGTTCGCTCCCGGATGCGGTGCGGTAGAACCGCACCGAGAGAATGGGCTGCTTGTCATGGGACTCGCTCATGGAAGGAGTGTACCACAATTGGTACAGACTGAAACCCCAAATGTTGGGGGAATGGAGGTGCTCCAAGAGGTCGTTCTAACGTTCTTGGGCTTCACCTGCGAGCGAAGCGAGTCAGGTGGAAGCCCGGGTTAGGCACACGCCTTGTCGGTGTGCTTCTACTTCGCCAGAGCAACGATTGTCGCTACCAGGGCCAGAGCGGCAGCCGCTCCGGACAGGTATACGGCCAAACCCACCTTCTTCATCAGCGCCTCGGACTGTGTGACTTGCTGCGTTTCGAGCTTGCCAAGCCGTGCGACAATCTCGGGGCCTCCGACGGAGGCCACAACGTCGATGGCCTTGGACGCGTGCACGCCAACTTCGCGCACGGATGCTGCAAGCTCGCGTGTGGCCGCTGCTGCCTCGTCAAGGTTCTTGGCGGCGCCGGTGTAGCGGTTGGATTCGTCGTCAAGCTTAGCCAGCCGAGCGGCGATGTTGCGAGCGGTCGCCTCGACATCAAGGAACTCCGCTGTGCGGCTGTCACTGGCTGTGGTCTCGTCGGTTCCCATCGCATCCTCCATTGTTTGGGTTAGGCAGTGTAACTGTCGATCCCAGATGACACTTCATCGAGCAGCACCCATGGCGCCACTTGCGCTGCCGCAATGCCTGACTCGGCCACCAAGTGGCGGAGAGCGTCGCGCTCGCGCGTGTGCGCCACGAGCACGTGTTCTACCAGGGCAGCAGCGCCACTGTTTCTTCGTGCAATCACCCTGAGCACCGCTCCAGTGGCTGTGCCGATCTCGGACTCCGCAAGGCCATAGGCGTCGCGTGCGTTGACCAGGAAGGCCTCGAAGTTCTCGCGAATCGTCTGGTCATCCCCGTCACGGGCGAGTGCCTCAGTCGCCGTACGAAGAAGCAGAAGTCCCGGATGATCGGGGTACGTCTCGAGCGAGCGAGCTACGGGGCCGCGCAGCCTGGCCGCATCGTTGGGACTGATGATTTCGGCGAGCACCTCCGCGAGGATTCCCAGACCTGCTCGTGGCCCCGACAGTATGCTCTCCACGGCCTCAGAGAACTCAGTCTGCTCGAGGTAGTCCAGAATGCGATGCCTGAGATCCTCGCCCGATCCGGCCTGACATGCAGCGAGCATCTCTGCTATAGCCCGTCGCTGCCCGCGTTCGATCACGTCGTATACGAATTGAACGTACTGTTCGACAACGCCGACAACGAACGCGTCCCACTCATGAGGGAGAGCGTCGGCCTTTCGACGTTCCTGTTCCGCTCGACCGCGTTGATAGGCCGCCACGTACGATACGTATCTGTCGACGACCGAGCGCCGCGTTGCATCAGCGAGAAGCACCGAAAACGATCGGCCGGAATAGTCAACCGTGTAGTCCGCCACCACGCCGACGACCACGAGCCTGTGGAGCGCCTTCTCAGTGAGTTTGGAGTCGCCACCGAATGGAACGATCCTCGAGGCGCGTTGTCCCGTCGGTCTCAGTTGGTTGTGCACGTCGGCTACCACGGCAATCTCGGTCTCGACGCCCTTGAACGCCTGCACGTGGAAGAAGAGGGTCCGCGTGACGTCGTCGTTCTGCTCATACGGCGTGTCTTCCACGAAACGCGCGACCTCGCTGATTGGCGTGGCTGGCGCCAGTAGTTGACGGTTCCTCTCGACGCGGTCATCCGAGACGATTGCGGCGCACACGGCCTTTTGTCCATCGCGTCCCGCCCGTCCAGCTTCCTGATAGAACGCCTCAATCGACGGCGGAATGCCGTAATGAACAGTGAAGCGGATGTTCGGCTTGTCGACCCCCATGCCGAATGCCTTTGTGGCAACCAGAATCGGCACGTCGTCCCGCTTGAAACGGCGTTCGGTGTCCCGCTTGTATGCCTTCCAGTCGTCGTCGGATCCCCAGAACCCCTTTGGTCGGGTCCCGGCGTAGTAAGCGGCATCGATTCCAGCACCGCTCAGCCGCCCGGCGACTTCAACTACCCCGTACTTGCCGTTGACGTTGGGGCAGAAGACTAGACCACAGTAGGTGCGGCCGCCGTCGCGTCGGAAGAACGCCTCCGGGGGCAGGCCAAACTCGGCTGGCAGTGCGTTACGCAGGTACGACTCGAGAACGAACGCCTTATGCTCGGACCGTTCCTGAAGAACGGCGTAGCTGAGCTCCTCGCGGTCGAATGAACTCGGCGTGACTATGGCATCGAAGTCCATGATCTGCAGCTCTCGCTGTAGATCCCTCAGTACCGCACGAGATGCTGTGCCTGTTAGGGCGACCAATGCGGGAGTCCAGCCTGTGGTCGATGAGCACTCGCGGGAGGTCTGTCCTATCCGGAGATACGCTGTGCGGAAGTCGTGTCCCCACTCCGAGACACAGTGTGCTTCATCTACAACAACCAGATTCACAGGGAAGGCTGCCGTCATCCCGCGCAGCTTCTCGCGGAACTCAGACATCTGGAACCGCTCGGGCGCAATGTAGTAGAAGAACGCTTCGCCATGCTGGAGGAGCTCGTATGCGAGGTCCCGCTCCTCTCGTCCCGAGAGGTCACTCGTGATTCCCAGAGCGCGGTCGATGCCATAGGAGCGCAGGTTGTATACCTGGTCGCGTATGAGGGAGATGATTGGCGCAATCACGATGGTCCGGCCAGGCAGGAGCATCCCCGCCAGTTGAAAGGCGATCGACTTGCCGGCGCCCGTCGGCAGCAGCGCCACGGTGTCCTTGGCTTCTAGCGCGCGCGAAATGATGTCGTACTGGCCGTCGCGCAGCTCTTGCTTCCGGAAGACTCTCCGCAGGAAGTAGCGGACGTCATCGCGATTAACCTCGACTGGACCGCCTGGAGTGACCGGGCGCGTAGGCCACTTGAGTGCGAACGGCATATATGCGTCTTCAATCAAGACGTTGGTGCCCGAGCCAGGCAATCCCTTGAAGCTTAGATGAAGGTCGCCCGACTCTCCCTCGATGGTCGTGATGCCGGTGCCGAGTCGGGCTGCACCGTACATGCGACCAAGACGTACGAGCAGATCCGAGAAGTCGGTGAGCACCGCCGCGAATTCATCAGACGTCAGCTCGCCAGCGGTCACCAGATCCGTCGAGACACTGAAGCGTTCGGAATCGACGAGGCCGACGTGCATGGCATGAAGCAGTGCCGCTTGAATCTGTCCGGCTCGGCGAATCGGCGAGTACAGCGTCAACCCGAGGTCGCCTGGAGGCTCCAGGCTGCCCAAGATGTCCTGCAGCCGGTCCAGCGCGGGACCCTTGCCGTCTCGCACCTCCGCAGCGGGGATTCGGATAACGTCGTACCCACTGGCCTCCAAGTGCCGATCTCGCGTCGCATCGTGCCCCGTCTGGGCGACATGCTGCTCGCCATCTATCTCGATTACTAGGGGCCGCTCCAGCGCCGGATGCGCTATGAGAAAGTCGACACGCTGTTCACTACCCGAGTAGTCAGCTCCACCCGTGAGCGTCGAGATCTCAACCTGGGGCGTGCACCAGATCGCGAAGTCGGAACCCAGGCATTTGGGCAGGATGTCGCCCCAGAACGCAATCTCCTCAGGGCTGTCGAGTGCAGGGGCAGCAGCGTGCGGAGAAGATTCAGTGCCCCGGCTTGTCTCACGATCGAGCAGGGATTCGAGGGTATCAGGGAGCAGCGTGACGCGTCCCTTGCAGACGATCTTGTCCGCGACCGAAAGCGCACGCACGGTACTGGGGTCGAGAGGGCGAGGCTCGGGCCTCGCGTAGGACATGCGCCATTGTGCACCCGCGACCGGCTTGCGGGCGGAATGCATGTCAGCCGTCGACTCCAGTGAGCGTGCTGGTACCGTAAGCAGGTCGAGATACACGGTGTCCTGGCCTGCGTGCAGGGGCTGCGCTACCACTATGCGTGGTTGGACAAGGGTATCTCCGTTCGACGCCTCTGAGGCGCGCTGGGCGGGCACTCCCTGGACAGGGCTGTCGGCGTCGAGCGTTCCGTCACACACCTTCGATGCGTAGCCCGAGCAACTCCAGAATTGGCGCCCGGCATTGCGGCCGCGGCGCGCGGTCTTGAGGAGCATGGGCCTGCCGCACTTGGGACAGGCTGGTGATTCAGTCAATCGTGTCCCTCCCCGAGTGTCTGGGCTACAACAATCCCCGTTGACGATTCTATCCGAGAGCCATGACAAGTCCCGGCACTATGGATTCCAGCGTCGGCGTTGTGCCTAACGCATTTGCGCATCAGCTGCGGTCCATGCGCCCTCAACAAGTCTAGCGCTCCTGGCCGTCAGCTGGATGCGCTTGTTAGGCGCCGACGCTCATGTTGATGATTCCATGGCTCTTGCGGTGGAGGCAAAGCCCTTTGCAAGAGCCAGTGCCTTCGCGGTGTCTCCAAACTCGTTCTGACGGTCCGGGTCAGCGCCCCTGCTGACAAGTGCCTGTGCGAAGTCGGTGCGGCCGTGAAGCGCTGCAAGCATCAATGGCGTCCAACCGAACTCGTTGCTCAGGTTGGGATCGCCCCCACCATCGAGCCAGGCGCGAAGACCAAGCAGGTCGCCCTTCTTGGTGAGATGCTCGATCTGGTTGAACTCCTGATCATCCATCGATATGTGCGCCTAACGCGTTGCGATCCGCTGGAAGCGCCTGTCCGGCACCGTCATCCGAAAATGATTGTCAGCAACCCGCCAGCTGCGACGACGCCCCCGATACCGATGAAGATGGTACCGAATAGGCGATAGAAGGCGCCTGCAGCCTCAAGCGCTCGCGCTTCGTCGCCGGTGGCCTCCAGGGACTTCTTGTACAGGGAGTAGCCGGTGCGACGATCCCAAGCGAGCAGCGACTTCGCAGGAGAGTTGCGAATCAACAGGCCGGCTGCAACGGCGGAAGCCCCACCGAGGACGATCCAGAGCCCCGAACCTACGGTCCCCAAGGCAATTCCTCCACGAAGTTCTGGCAAGCCCCAGACGCGCATCGCGGCTGAAGGTGCGCCTAACGTCTGTGAGTTGAGCCGCGAGCGAAGCGAGTCGGCTCGAACTCATTGTTAGGTACGCCGCACAATCACCGCAGTAGGCCAGCAACTACTCAAGCGCCGTCAATCTGATTTCCACAAGCGAGCGCAGCGCGTCGTAGACCTGCTCCCGATCAACTTCGAGTCCGAAGGCTGCGATGACGGCATCGTCGAATGCGCGTCGGTCATCTTGCTCCAGCTCGTCTGCCACGCTCAACAAGTCTCGCTGCACAAGCGGCAGGAACGCCGCCTTGATGCTAGCGACGCCCTGCGGGTCGAGACGGGAAGGGTCGAGCACGTGCATGTACTGCTCAATCCGATCCTTGTTCAGGTCCAGCGCGCCAAGCCCGCGGCCAAATCCCATGCCTTCGAGGTAGAACATTGAGACCGCGGTGTTCAACAGCGCGTGCCACAACTCAACGTCAACAGGCACACGGGGTCGCAGCCGAACCATCCTCTGGTCGACGAACGCAGGCGGGTCAACGCGGCCGACGAATAGCCGATCGCCGTAGTTGATGAACGCAACAAGATCAGTGAGCTCATCGGTCTTCATCTCGTACCACATGCGCCCGGCCGCGGTGAGCTTCCGAACGTTCTCCGGCGTCTTGAACCGGCGAATCCAATCTAGCGCGCCGGTATGCCCAAGGGCTTCAAGCTCTTGCTCAGTCCGCGAGCAGGAAAAGGCCTCCTTCGCCGCGGGCCCGGAAGGCCGGACGAAGTCGGTTGGGCTCTTCGCCAGCGGGCGGATGTACTCGGGCTCAATACCGTGCCCGGCTCGGGGATAGAAGAGCGCATTGAGACCCCGCCGCTCGCCGCGGCGGACGTCAAAGTAGTCCGAGAGCCGCGCAAGTGGCAGATTGAGCACCCAGTCGCAGTTGACGAACTGGGCGTTGCCGCCCAGGCCGAGTCGCCTGAACCTAGCGAGGTTTGCCTGACTGACTGACCTGATTGTCATGGTGTCGTTCTGTGTCTGACCGAGCTCGACCTGAGCGGCGGCGATCCGGACAGACTCGTCGTCAGCCATCTCCTCGAGTGGTCGCGTCAAGACGACAAACTGGACGTCGCCGCTCGGCTGACTCGGATCAGTCTTCTTGCGCAAGATGAGGATGTTGGCTACAACCTCGCTGCTCCGAAACCATCGACGCGCGCCTGAGGTGATGACGCTCTTCAGCTCATAGAAGCGTCCGAGCGAATCGTAAAAGGCATCGCCCCAGTCCGTTCCCAGCCATGCATTGGTGATAATGATGCCGAGCCGTCCGTCCGCCACCAAGAGAGGGTGCACTGAGAAGGGCAGATAGGCAGCAACGTCGGCACGCCTAGTGAACCTTTCCCCGCCAGCGCCCAGTGTTGCGGTTACCCGGTCGAGCGCGTTGCCATACTGGGCACGCCCTTCCTGGGCCACGAAGGGGAGATTGCTGGTAATCGCCTCGAATGTCCCCAAGGTCTCACTGAACGGCGTTCCATCCGATGGGTCCCTGAACTCCACCGCCGTTTCAGGCGTCAGCGTAAATGCGTCGCGCTTGAAGATACGCAGGGGCACGTTCATCAGGCTGGGCTTGGCCAAGGCGAACGTCGCAATCAACACCGCCTGGGGATCTTGATCACTCGCATACACCGTGGACGATGCGACGGAGGGCGAGGTTCCGGCTGTGAGCTTCTGTTCCATTGCAGCTCGAGGAATGGTCCCGCTGCCGCAGCACGGGTCGAGAACACGGTCGTTCGCAATGTCCCGCACACACAAATGTACGAGCAGACGGGCAAGGGCCAGCGGGGTTGGATACTGCCCCCGCAGCTTGCGGACTGCAACCTCGGCGGTAGCCTCGAGGATAGCGGACAGTTGGGCTTGATCTATGGAGCCCACTCGCAAGTCCGCCAGTAGGTTGTTGAACTGTTTGAGCTGGTTCCAGACGCTCGGGGGAAGCGACGCAAGCCCAACGCTGTCTGAGAATATCGTCCAGAAGTTGCACTCTCTCGAGAGCTGCCTAAATAGGTCAAGCGCCTGCTCTGGGGTGGTTTCGTCGTCAATCAGGGCGATCTGCTGGGCGCGTATATCACGTTCGCGAAGGATGTGCGCGAACAGCAGTTTGCCGATCCAGTTTGATATCACCGCTTGGGCGAGAACCGACTCCATCGTTCCTTGGGCATACTCTGCCTTGCTCCTGTCCCACCATAAGGCCATCTCGGCCCGCAGGCCCGCGTCTTGCAGGGCAGCGGCGGCGAGCGACTCTGCGACCTGGCCAGCATTCTCCATGATTAGCGAAGTGACACCGCCGCTGCGGTATGCATCGATGAACTGGCGGCCTTGAAGCGTGCCACGATCGAACAGATCATTCAGATACCCGAAGATCGAGGTTGCGAGCGCCTCCCAGCGATGCCTATTGGCAACGACCGCGCCCCGCGTCGTCACATCTTGGAGATCGTCCCAGACGCGAGAGCGCTCAAAGCGGTCGGACACAGAATCGCGAGTGTAGAGATGCGCATGCGTGACGTTCCAGAGCACAAAGCTATCAAGTCCGAGAGCCCGAGCCTTGAGTTCAGCGTTCTCACGGAACTCGGGATCATCGATGCCCGTGTCAGGCATCTTGAGCTCCCACCCCTGCAGGATGCGCGCCGTCGAGCGATCGCCGAAGAGCAAGACGTCAGGGAACAGACTACCTCCCTCTGCCTGAACGGTCTGCTCGCCCCCAGCATCCTTGATGGAGCGATTGGATTGAGACGCAAGGGACTTGAGGTGCCCGATGAGGTCAATGGCCCAGGACCGCTCGTTGTAGTTCGTTCCTCCGGCCCTCATACCGCCTGCCTCTGGGGCTCGCGAATCACTACGTCGACGTCGACCATGCCTCTCTTGTTTGCCTGACCCGATCGTGCCGACGGCTGCAGAGCGGAGAATAGGGGCGGCGGGGGTTCTCCGTTGTCCATCGCGTGCTCGACCTCCGCGAGCCGCTGTCGAGCGACTTCCAAGTAGTCGATTCGCTCGTTCTTAAAAAGATGAGTCTCTTCATTGCGCTCGATGCCGATGAACCGGCGCCCCTCGAGCGCAGCTGCAACAAGGAAGCTTCCGCTTCCGAACGCATTGTCGAGGACCACATCACCGGGACCCGTGTACATCCTTATGAGATAGCGCCCGAGGGCGACAGGCTTCTGCGTTGGATGCCATACGCGCCCGCCGGCCTCACTCTCCGCTGTCTTGCAGTACAGGGTGTCCGTTGGGAATCGTTCACCGTCACTCTTGACGTGGACTGGACTGAAGTCGCCATAGCTGCCGGTGTACTGGTCCTTTCGTGTGCCCTTGTCATAGGGCTCACCTTTCGACATGACCGGGCGGTACTCCGGCTGGCTTCCGTAGAAGACACAGATGTCCTCATGCTGCCGCAGCGGCTGTCGACGTGCGTTGAGGAAGTTGGTCGGCTTACTCTTGACCCAGACGAACTTGTACCGGAACCAGGGCTCGTTGCTCAGGATGAGCCGGGCAGTGAAGATACCTTGAGATGAAAGCGCTATGACTCCCTTGGGCTTGATGACGCGGCGATACTCAGTCCACAGCTCATCCAAGGGAATCACGCTATCCCACTTGTTCTGTGTGGTTCCATAGGGCAGATCACACAAGATCATGTCCACTGACTGGTCTTCGAACTGCTTCATCACCGACAAGCAATCACCCTCGTGAATGTCGCCCCCGAGATACTTCATTGTGCCGACCGCCTCAACTTATCGCAGGGCACAACCCGGAGTCCAGGGACGCGTCCCTCCCCCTTATCGCACCGCTCAATTAGGTCACAGATCGCTCGCCTGCCAAGCCACGCGAGCGAGCGATCCGCCTCGAGCGCCAGTCGCTGGAGGTTCTGATACTCATCGTCGTCCAAGTTGACGGTGATGCGATGTTTGTCCGCCATTCCCGCACCCCTTCCACCTTGCTGCATCATGCATCACCCTGAGGGCGATCGCAACATTGGAGGGGACCCGTTGCCGACCGGCAGGCCAACTGTCGCACATGACTCTAAACGAACTACAACGAGAACCTTACCGACATCGATTCAGAGTCAGGCCGCCAGAACGGGCGGGGCCAGTCAGTCTGCGCCGAATCGGGTGCCCACACGACAACATACGCTGTGACTCTGACACGCTACTTGGTC
>RCMX01000003.1:0-1537 GCA_004348925.1 Actinomycetota bacterium | reverse complement strand
ACGTCTTGGTGCTTCAGCTGCGCGCCGAAGCCTGATACCCAGCCTACGACTTGTGCGCGTCAGCTGGAAGCACTTGTTAGACTCACCCACCGACGACGTCTTCCGGTTCAACATGTTGGCGCTCATGGAGAACCATCGTCACATAGACCGCCGTGGAGTCGCGCTTGTAGACAAGACGGTAGGGACTGAAGATCAGCTCGCGGATGTCCTCGCGGGCGGCTTCAGGGACGATCCGCCCCGAATCCGGGAACTCCGAGAGCTGCCCGGCCGCCTCCAGGATAGCGTCGAGCCAGCGAGCCGCGGTCTGCGGACTGTCGACCGCTATGAACGCCATCGCTTCGTCGAGTTGTGCGAACGCGAGCTCAGTCCAGATGACTCTCACAGCGAGTACTTCTCACGCATCCGGCGGACGACCTCCGCGTGGGAGATGACCTTGCCGGCGACAATCTGGTCCTCAGCGACGCGCAGGTCGCGAAGCAGCTCGATCTCGTCGAGCAGGCCCTCGTAGACGGCGACATCGAGCAAGACAGCCGCGCTGCGACCATGCTGTGTTAGGACGACTGGACGCTTTGTCGAGTGCATCTGGTCGATGACCGCCGAGGTGTTGGCGCGGAACTCAGTCACCGGACGCACGTCAATCGAGGGGCGGAGTGATGCCATGATGACCTCCGATGTCAGGACGCTATAACGTACATATTAGCGTACTGAACTGACAGGCCGCAAGCGCTGGCGGGGTTGAGTCTAACGTCTTGGTGCTTCAGCTGCGCGCCGAAGCCTGATACCCAGCCTACGACTTGTGCGCGTCAGCTGGAAGCACTTGTTAGACTCACCCACCGACGACGTCTTCCGGTTCAACATGTTGGCGCTCATGGAGAACCATCGTCACATAGACCGCCGTGGAGTCGCGCTTGTAGACAAGACGGTAGGGACTGAAGATCAGCTCGCGGATGTCCTCGCGGGCGGCTTCAGGGACGATCCGCCCCGAATCCGGGAACTCCGAGAGCTGCCCGGCCGCCTCCAGGATAGCGTCGAGCCAGCGAGCCGCGGTCTGCGGACTGTCGACCGCTATGAACGCCATCGCTTCGTCGAGTTGTGCGAACGCGAGCTCAGTCCAGATGACTCTCACAGCGAGTACTTCTCACGCATCCGGCGGACGACCTCCGCGTGGGAGATGACCTTGCCGGCGACAATCTGGTCCTCAGCGACGCGCAGGTCGCGAAGCAGCTCGATCTCGTCGAGCAGGCCCTCGTAGACGGCGACATCGAGCAAGACAGCCGCGCTGCGACCATGCTGTGTTAGGACGACTGGACGCTTTGTCGAGTGCATCTGGTCGATGACCGCCGAGGTGTTGGCGCGGAACTCAGTCACCGGACGCACGTCAATCGAGGGGCGGAGTGATGCCATGATGACCTCCGATGTCAGGACGCTATAACGTACATATTAGCGTACTGAACTGACAGGCCGCAAGCGCTGGCGGGGTTGAGTCTAACGTCGAGTGCTTCAGCCGCGAACGAGCGGCTTCAGTTCAGCCTAGCGG
>RCMX01000007.1:144125-242875 GCA_004348925.1 Actinomycetota bacterium | reverse complement strand
GCAGAACCAGTAGGTCGACGTCGCCGAGAACGCCACGACGATGAAGGCGGCCAAGGCCAGAAGGGCCGCGCCCGTCCAGATCAGGTATCGCGGTCGTCGGACCGGGTCTTTGAACCCGGCCAAGGAAATCTTGGCCATTCGCATCTCTCCCTGTTGCATCCCGAGTCCGACAAGCAAGTAGGACGGACGGCCCCTCAGCCCCCCGCTCCGGTAACTCTAATAGAATACTCATGAATCGACAACACAATCCACACATCTGAATCAGGAGTCTTGAGCCGAAATGCGACGGTACCCGGGCGCTAAGCGCTCGCTACCTCGAGGATGATCGAGACCTCCACTGGCGCATCGAGCGGCAAGGACGCGACGCCCACCGCCTCACGCGAATGGCGACCGCGATCACCGAAGATGGCCACAAGCAGGTCGCTTGCGCCATTGATGATCGCTGGCTGAGCCGTGAAGTCCGGATCCGATGCGACATACCCGGTCACGCGGACGACGCGCACGACGTCATCGAGCGAACAAACGCTGGAAGCCGCAGCGAGCGCGTTGAGCGCGCAACGTCGGGCACACGCCTCCGCAACCTCGTCCGAGACGGCCGCGCCGACCTTGCCGCGCGCGAGCAACTCCCCGTCTTGCATCGGAAGCTGCCCCGATGTGAACACGAGCGATCCCGAGCGAACCGCTGGCACGTATGAACCCAGGGCAGTCGCGACGGGCGGGAGGTCCAGCCCCAACTCCGCAAGTCGATCAGCAAATCCGGCCATCTCAGCGCACCACCATGCTGTCAGCGAGTGCATTCAGCTCCACGATCGCGGCGGATATCTGGCGCGATGCCTGAGCGGCCTGCTGCGAGACCGTCGCGACTTCCTTCATCGACACCACGACCTGCTCGGAAGCGGTCCGCTGCTGCTGCGTCGCGATAGATATCTGCTTGGCAGCATCGGTGGTCTCCTCCACCTGAGAGACGATCCGCTCGAGCGCGCCCTGCGTGTTCGACGCGAGCTGGAGACCCTCCTGCACCTTCTTGGCAGCCTTCTCTGTCTGCATGACGAGCGATGCGGTCGATGCCTGGATCTCCCGTACGACGCGACCGATCTCCTGCGTGGATTCCGTGACCGATTCGGCAAGCTTGCGGATCTCCTCGGCGACCACCGAGAAGCCCTTCCCCGCATCGCCCGCACGGGCCGCCTCGATGGCCGCGTTGAGCGCAAGTATCTTCGTCTGCTCGGCGATCTCATCGATGATCGTCAGCACGCGACCGATCTCCTGGCTGCGCTCGCCGAGCGCGAGGATGCGATCCGAGGACTGCTGCGTGCTGAGCCTGATGTCTTCGATTCCGACACTCGTCTCATGCACAGCATGCATGCCTTCCTCGGCGCTTGCCAGGGTTCGCTCGGCCACCCGTACGACCGACTCGGAGTTGTCCGCGATCTGGCTCGACGTTTGGGCAAGCTCCTCGACCGTGGCGGACGTCTGCGTGACTGCTGCTGCCTGCTCGGATGCACCGGATGCCTGCTGCTCGGTGGCGGCGAGCACCTCGGCCGTGAGCGAGCGGATGTTGGTGTTCGCCCCTCGAATCTGATCCAGAAGATTCGAAGCGTTGGAGAGCACGCGTTCGAGCTCGTTGGTGAGCGCGTCGAGACCTTTGCTGTCGTGGACCGCGATGCCGAGCGAGCGACCTGCTACGCCGAGCACTCGAGCGAGGACATCCTCCGCAACGAGAAACGAAGCATAGTGGCAGAGCGCCCCGAGACCCAGCCCTGCACCGATGCAGGCGGCCACGAAGAGCCACCAGGCAACCGTGCTCTTCGGCTGGACGAACAGAAGCGCAAAGAACGGGAAGATCACGCCGATAACGAGTCCCGCTCCGAGCATCACCCGAAGCATCTTGCGGCCCGTGCCCCCAAGCCTCGATTCCTCGCTCACAACTGCTCCTGTCTCGCTCGTACACGCTTCTGTCGCGCGAGTGCATCCTGCTCCATAGTATCCGACACGTGAGCTCGCGTGCACACCAATGCGCATCCGCACACGTTCCGACCGCACGACCGCTTGCAAAGCATACCCCGCGGGGTATACAATCCCTTATCGAGATCCATCGAAACATGAGGAGAAGCCGAACGTGTCCGGCGTGAGCATCGATACGGCAGCGTGCGACCGATCACCCGCCTGTCCGGCGCGGCGAGTCTGTCCGAAGAATGCCATCGTTGCGGTGCCCGGCGGAGTGTACCCCGGTGCCAACGGCTACACTGTGCGGGACGAGTTGTGCGTAGGATGTGGCATATGCGCTCGCGTGTGCCCCGGCGGCGCCGTCAATCTGGGATAGAGGGGACGTCATGGACAAGAGAGTCACTGTCGAGGTTTTCGACTTTCCGGCCGAGAGCACCTGCTACAGCGGCGGTTGAGGTCCAACGTGGTCTCCGGAGGAGATCACCGCGATCATCAAGACCGAGATGGAGAACCGCTTCGGCGAAGCGGCTACCATCCTGTACTACGACACCAGCAGAGCCGAGACCATCGCGCAACGGTCCGAGCTGGTGGAGCAGATACGGGAGCAAGGTCTCGCGTATCCGGTGACCGTCATCGACGGTGAGCCGATGTACGAGGGCGCGGTGTCGTATCCCGCGATCCTGCGCGCAGTCCAGACGAAGCTCACCTCGGTGTCCTGAGCCGACTGCGATCAAGACGAACGGCCCGGGCACTACGCCCGGGCCGTTTCATTCGCGCCTCATGAGACGATGCTGCTTGTAGAGTCCTACGAGCCCGGCGTCCCAGAAGACGTCCCACCCCGATGGATCGCGCGGTGCCTGCGCCCTGTCATAGGCAGCCCGGGACACAGCATCCCGAAGGACAGCGTACGCAGCGTTGATCCGCTGCATCCTGTCGGCATCACCCGTGGTCCCGGTGTCCGGATGGTACTTGAGCGCGAGGATCCGGTACGCCTTGTCTATGACCTCGGGTTCCGCGTTGCGCGACACCTGCAGCTCGCGGTAGTGGTCTCCGACTGTCATCAGTGCTCCGTACAGATCGGCCGCGCGGCGAGTTCGGGCGCAAGGTAGATCTCGATGGTGTTCGGACACCGGAAGTTCGCGAGCAGCAGCGAGTCGGTGCATATCGTCACCCTGACCTGTGTAGCCGGCTGACCATCGCCTGCGGGAGCGCCAGCGGACGTCGTGGTCGCACTCGCGGCTCCCCGCGATACGAGGGCCTTCTGCATGAAGCGTTGCCAGATCTTCGCGGGAAAGCTTCCGCCGGTCACTTTGATGCCGTGGACGTTGGTCATCGACACCTGGCCTTCGGGGTGCCCCACCCACACCGCCGTGCACAGACTGCCGCTGTAGCCGACGAACCAGGCATCCCGGTACGCCTGCGTCGTGCCCGTCTTCCCGGCAGCCCACGTGCCGATGCGTGCCGCCTGCCCCGTACCCGTCTCGACCACATCGTGAAGCATCAGCGACGCCGTCTTGGCGACGCCGGCGTCGATGGCGCGGATCTCGGCCCGATCCGGCTGGTAGACCGTCTCCCCCTGCCCGTTCGTGACACGAACGATGCCGGATGGTTCCCTGTGAACGCCGCCCGCGGCGATCGTCCCGTACGCGGAGGCCATCTCAAGAGGTGAGACGCCTGTCGTGAGTCCGCCGAGGGCGATCGCGGGATTCGGTTCGAGCGGCGTCGTGATTCCCATCGCGGTCGCGGTCTTCACGACGTTCTCTGCCCCGACCTTCATGATGAGTCGGGCGTACACCGCATTCACCGACCAGTTCGTAGCGGCCGAAAGCGTCATCGAGCCGCTCGTCACCGAGTTCTCGTAGTTCTGAACGTTCCAGACCCCATCGGTCACCTTGACGGTGTAGGGCGCAGCCGAGAATACGTCTGCCGGACGGACGCCCCGCGCAAGAGCGGTAACCAGGACGAACGGCTTGAATGCGGAACCCGGTTGACGTCGTCCCTGCACGGCGAGATTGAACTTATCGGTCTTGAAGTCACGGCCACCGACCATCGCGATGACCTCGCCCGTGGAATGGTCCAGGCATACCAGGGAGACCGCCGGATCGCCGTCGGCAGGAAGAATCGCGCGAGCCGCCTCCTCGGCAGCACGCTGCGCCGCAGGGACCAGTGACGTCTGCACGCGCAATCCGCCCTGGAAGACCATCTCCGAACCGACCCGGTCGATGAGATCCTGCTTCACGTACTCGACGAAATACGGCGCGACCTCCGGCACTTCTGTCGGTGGCGCCAGGGTGACCTCGACACTCCGCGCAGCTTGCTCCTCGGCCGGGGTGATGTACCCGAGTTCGAGCATCTTCCCGAGAACGACATTCCGACGCTCGGTCGATGCCTCAAGGTCGTTGCTCGGGCTGTAGCGCGACGGCGACTGGATGATTCCTGCAAGCAACGCGGACTCATCGAGCGTGAGATCCGTCGACGGCTTGCCGAAGTAGCGGTGAGCGGCGCTTTCGACACCGTACGATCCTTCGCCGAAGTACACGAGGTTCAGGTAGGTTTCAAGCAGCTCCTGCTTATCTGCCTTCGTCTCAAGCTGATACGCCATCAGCGCTTCTCGCACCTTGCGCGTGAGCGTGCGTTCTCCGTCAGTGAACAGGAGCTTCACGAGCTGTTGGGTGATCGTGCTGCCGCCTTGCTTGTACTCGCCGCTCTCGGCGTTCACCTTCAGTGCACGCACGATCGCCTCGGTATCGACCCCGGTGTGGGTGTAGAAGCGTTCGTCTTCGATCGCAACGACGGCGTCACGCATGCTGTCCGGGATCTTCTCGAACGCGACGACGGTGCGGTCCTGTTCGCCGTGCCACTCGGCAAGGACGCTTCCGTCCGCCGCATAGACGACCGACGTTTGCGCCGGCTTGAAGCTTGATTGATCCACGCCGAGGTCCGGCAACGTCGCGGAAAGGTAGTACAGATAGGCACCGATGCCGAGGAAGATCAGGCAGAGTCCAGCGAGCAGACCTGCCACGATATTCAGTACCCGAGCAAGCCGCAGCGAACGCACGCAGCCTCCAACGCCGGTGTGTGCAGGCGAGTCCTCGTTCCGGAGAACATGCGACGAAGCATCTCCGGTATGCTGTCTGCATGAACCATGCCGACAGGCCGAGGGAGCAGTTCGCGTTCATGGTAGCACGCTCTGACACCACCATCGCATCCCGCCCCGGCGCCATCGCGGGTTGGTTCCAGGCATGGCGCAAGATGCTGACGATCACCGCCCGGACGCTTCGACGGCTACCCGGCTGGATCGCCGCCGGGATACGGCGGTGCGCGATATCCACGCGGGAGGCGGCCCGCAATCGCCTGTCCGCCGCACTCGCGTCGTCGCGCCGGAGAGCGAGGGCGGTCGTCACGGGCACCGTTAGGAATGCCGAGGAGGTGACCGACAGCGTCGGATGGATCTTCGACGGCTGGCGACGCTTCCTGGCCCGCACGGGAAGGGTGCTCGCTGTGCGCACCCGACTGACGCGAATGCAGAGCGCGAGTCGATACGTCGTGACCTATCTGCGGCGCCCGGCCGCGCTCGGGGACCTCGACGTGACCGCAATCGACAGCGTCGCCGCGTTCGGGGTGCGCACGTTGATCATCGGCTCGTTCGCCGGCATCGTCGTGGGCTGGCTCACCATGGGAGCGTTCGGCATCGCCGTCTCCCGGGCCGCAGGTACCCTCGCGTGGGCTGCTGCACGACTCGCGATACTGCTCGCCCTGTCTCCCCGCGGTCGCGAGAATCATCTGCGGGCGTATGCGGCGTGGGCGTGCTCGCTCGTGCCGTTCATCTTCGGCGTCACCGAGGGTCTCAGGCTGCTCGCGCTCGCAGCATCCGCCTGGCTCTGCCTTGAGGGACTGCTGGCGCTCGACGTGCACAAGCGGACGGCACGCTCGATGGTGCTCTGGTCGTTTGGCGGTCAGGCAAGCGTCATCGCGCTGGGCTGGCTGCTCCGGGGCGGAATCGCAGCGATTGCGGCGCTGCTCTAGACCGCAGCCAGCTCGTCGGTGTGCACGGCCTCGCCAGGCGTCCGCCACTCGGCAGCAACGACTCCCGCCACCACCAGAGCGGCGCCAACCAGCTGCAACGGCGTCAGACGCTCCTGCAGGACAACAGCCGCGAGCGCGATCGTGAACAGCGGCTCGGTCGTGGAGACGATCGCCGCCTGAGCGGGTCCGAGCCGCCTGATTCCGTTGAGATACAGAAGCACCGCGATGAACGTCGGTACGAGCACGATGAGTCCGAGCAACCCCCACAGCGTCGGCGTCCATGCACCGACGGAGAGCGAGCCGCCTGAAACCGCCGTGATGGTCGCAAGTGCAACGGCCGAGATGCCGAACGTGTACGTCATCAGCACGATCCTCGGCTTCGAACCCATCCAGCGATACGACAGCATGTTGAACACGGAGTATCCAAGCGCTGCCCCCAGGCCGAGCATGATGCCGGTCCCCGAAGCTTGGATGTCCTCGGAGAGCAGCCCGACCACGAGCGCACATCCGGCGAACGTGAGCGCGATCGCCACCGCTCTCGCCCGGGTCAGCCGCTCGCCAAGGAAGACCGCGCTCAGCACCGCGACCATGGCCGGATACGTGTACAGCAATACCGCCACGACCGAGGCGCTCGCGAACTTGAGGGCGAAGAAGTAGCACACCGAGGCAGCGCCGTACCCCGTCAGCGAGAGCGCGGCGTACCGACCGAGGTCCGCGATGCCCGCCTTCAGCGCGCTCGCGTTTCGAACGAGCTGATAGGCGGCCATGAGAAGCGAAACCAGCGCAAAACGCCATGCGAGCAACGGCAAGGGAGATGCGCCCTGCCGATACGCGAGCTGCGTCAGCACGCCGAGCGTGCCGAAGCACGCTGCGGATACGATCACGGCGACAAGCGAGATGCGACGATCCACGTGGCCCCCTCGGCGATACGTTCTGAACGGTCACGGTCGCATGACATCGGGCACCGGTCAAGCCACCGGCGATCGACAGCATGGTAGACTCCGTCAGTCGAACGAACGAGAAAGGCACCCGGAGTGCAGGCTACACGTGCGCGACGAATCACATCGTGGACCGCGGTCATCGCCTGGGCGGGCGTCATCTTCTGGTTCTCGAGCCTGACGGGCTCGCAGGTGCCGGGGCGCTACGGATCGTTCGGACACTTCGGCGAGTACGCGATATTCGGCGCGCTGATCCTCCTCGCGCTCGGAGCCCCCGACCGCCTGCTGCCGACAGTCGCGCTTGCCTCGGCGTACGGCATAACCGACGAGGTGCATCAACTCTTCGTCTCGGGGCGCCAGGCAGACCCTGTGGATTGGCTGGTCGACACGCTCGGCGCGCTAGCCGGCGCGCTCGTGCTCTCGTGGCTGTGGCGCCACGCTCTCGCAAGAAGGGCCGACGAGCGCCCGTAGGCGCCCGTCGCTTGATTCCGCATCGCTGACGCCGACGACTTCTCGGCTCCCCGGCTCACCCCTTGGGGCGTCCGCCCAGGTCCTTCATGTCGTGCGGCATCTTGCCGCCGAGGAAGTCGAACTGCTTCCCATAGTCCTTCATCATCTGCTCGAAGGCGCTCATCATGTAGCGCTTCTTGAACCCGTCCTCGAGCTCGGCGACCTCGCGCATCTTGTGCCCGTAGAAGGTCATATAGCATGTGGCGAGCGCTCTGTAGACGTCATCGAGCGACATCTCGTACGGCTCGATGATGGGTGTCATCAGATTGTACTTCGAGTAGTCGGTGACCCTGATGCGGTCCTTCATCTCCTCATGGAGCGGCGTGAAGGGCATGGGCGTTATCACGGGGAACACCGCGATGTCGGGATTGAGTCGCACGGCCTCGGCGGCGGTCTTCTCGATGGACTCCCAGGTCTCGTTCGGGAAGCCGACCATGAATGATGCCTCGGTCATGATGTCGTGCTCGCGCAGCAGGTCGAGAGCGCGCTTGTTCATGTCGACGTCCGTGCCCTTGTTCAGGCTTTCGAGCATCACATCCGAGCTGCTCTCCGCTCCCACGTAGACATGAATGATGCCCGCCCGGTGATACTTGGGCAGGATGTCTTCGTCGCGGATAACGTCCTCGACGCGGGTTTCCATGAGGAGCTTCACCGGGAGATCCGCCTCGATGATGAGATCGAGCTGCTGCTCCCACCGGTCCCGATCGCTCGTCGGATACGGGTCGATGAGCGTGATGAACTCGACCTTGTACTCCTCGACAAGGAGGCGGATCTCCTCCACGACCTTGCGCGGGTCGCGGGCGCGCCAGTCCCCGCGCCAGAAGGCCCTGTGCGAGCAGAAGGAACAGCCCATCATGCAGCCGCGCGTCGTGAGGATCGAAGCCATTCGGCCCCAGGGCTCGATGTTGTAGTGGTAGTCGTCCCAGTCGAGCAGATGCCATGCGACCGAGAGCGTGTCGAGATCCTTGATGTGCGGACGCATCGGCGTGGCGACGATGTCATCGCCGTCGCGATACGCCACGCCGGCCACATCACGGCCCGTGCCTGCGGGAATCGCCGCGAGCAGCTCTCGCAGCGTCTCCTCGGCCTCGCCGCGCAGAACGTAGTCGACCGCGCACCCGGCCTCGCCGAGGATCTCCTCGAACATGAACGTGGGGTGCGGCCCGCCGATGATCGTCACGATATTCGGGTCGACGCTCTTTGCGACCTCGAGTGTCTCAAGGGCCGCCGGCACCGTCGCGGTGCTGATGGCGCCCGACACCGGCAGGTAGTCGAGCGTCAGCACGTAGTCGGGCGCTTCTCGCTCGATGACGGCACGTACATCGTCGAACGTATAGTGCTTGTTCATCGCGTCGCAGACGACAGCGTCGTGGCCAGCGTCAAGGGCCGCCCCGGCAAGATACGCCAACTGCAGCGGTGGCCAGGTGCCGATGACCTGCACGCCCCAACACTGATACGGCGGAGCGATGAAGAGGATCTTTGACATCGACGCTCACTTTCATGTGTCGTGTGTGTATCAGGCGATTCTACCGCACCGCCACCGCGGGTGACCGACAGATGGCGGTGCGGTTGACCGACCCGCGTGCGATCGATGAAGCAGGGAACCTCAGTAGATTCCGGATTGCGCGGCCTGCTCGGGCGCGACACCGAGCTGGCGCACCTTGATCTTGAAGTCGTGCGCGTTCGCGGCCATCGCCGTCGCGTCATCCAGCGTGATCTTGCCCTGCTGATAGAGCGCCAGCAGGCTCTTGTCGAATGTCTGCATGCCGTAGTACTCGCCCTCATCCATCGCATCTCGGATCTTGTAGGTCTGCTCGGAATCGAGGATGTACTCCCTCACGGTGCCGGTCATGACCAGCACCTCGACGGCCGGGGTCAGGCCGCCGTTGATCGACGGTATCAGCCGCAGCGAGATGATGCCCTTCAATGTCGACGCAAGCATCAGCCGGATCTGCTTCTGCTGGTACGGCGGGAAGAAGTCGATGATGCGGTTGATCGTCTCGGTCGCATCGATGGTGTGGAGCGTCGAGAACACCAGGTTGCCGATCTCGGCGGCGGTGAGAGCAGCCGAGACCGTCTCGTGATCGCGCATCTCGCCGATCAGAACGACGTCGGGGTCCTGCCGGACCACATGGCGCAGTGCATCGGCGTAGCTCTCGGTATCGATGCCGATCTCGCGCTGGTTGATGATGCACTTGTCATCCTGGTGTAGCACCTCGATCGGATCCTCGATCGTGACGATGTGCCCGTCCCGGGTGTGGTTGATGTGATCGATCATAGCCGCCAGCGTCGTGGTCTTGCCCGAGCCGGCCGTGCCCGTCACGAGCACGAGCCCGCGCGGCTCGTCGGCGAGTCTTCGCACAACTGAAGGGAGACCGAGCCCCTCGATCGACGACCGCTCCGTCGACACGCGTCGAAGCGTCATGCCGACACTTCCCCGTTGATGGAACACGTTGACCCGGAAGCGGCCGACGCCCGAAACGGAATACGCGAAATCGATCTCCCGGTGGTTCTCGAAGGACTGCCGCTGGCGCTCATCCATCATGCCGAGCGCAAGCTTCTGCGTCGCATCGGGGCTCATGACCGGCAGATCCCGGAGTACCACGAGTTTGGCGTTCAGGCGAATCGCAGGCGGGCTTCCGACCTTGAGGTGAAGGTCGGAACTGCCGCGATCGGCCATGAGTTTGAGAAGCGCGTCGATCTCAGCCATGCGGAGTCTCCGATTCACGATTCCCGGGCGCCTATGAGAATACCGCACCCGCGCCGTTCTCGGATACCCGCGGCTCAGGCGTCGCGCAGTGCGGGACGGGTCCACCCGAACGCCGAGACAAGCACGACGAGCGTTCCGATGGCGATTACCGTGTTCGCCAGGCCGACACGATCCGCAAGCACACCTGCCCCGAGGAACCCGATGGTCGTCGCGACCCGGGAGACCGCATTCTTGGCTGCGAACACCCGTCCGCGAAGATCGGGCCGCGTGACGTGTTGGATGATGGTGGCTCCGGGGACGTAGAACCACATGTTGGCGGCCCCTCCGATGAAGAGCAGCGGCGCGGCGATCCACAGTCGGGGAGCGAAGCCGACGAGCAGAAACGCGAGACCGAACACGCCCAGGCTCCCCAGGAACTTCCGGCCCGCGTTGCCGGGCGTGCTTTGGCCGATCGTGGCGCTTCCGACGAGCAGCCCCACGGTGATCGCACCGTCGAGCAGCGCAAGGCCGACGGCGCGCGAGTCGACGGTCCCCGTGCCGAAACGCTGCAGGGCGAGCCCGTTCACCGCGAGTATCGCCGCGGCCACGCCGGCTGCAGCGAGCGCATAGACGCCGACGAGGTCGCGCAGCACCTTCATCTCGGCGATATGCCGGAGACCTCGACGAAGCTCCGAGAGGAACGGTGCGGCTTCGGCCGTATCGGCGTGCCGCCCCCGGACCGAGACGAGGGCGACGAACACTCCGGAGACCAGGAACGTCACGCCATCGAGGTAGAAGGCGTTCGCCGCGCCGATGGTGGCGACGACACCGGCCGCGCCTGCCAGGCCGAGCAGCTCCGAGGCCGAGGCGGTCACGTTGTCGAGCGAGTTCGCCGCCATGAGTTCGTCGCCCTCGACCACCTCCGGGATGAGCGATAGCCTGGCGGGTTCGAAGAACAGGGACACCGTCGCGACGCAGAATGCAGCAACGTAGACGACCGGCATGCCCAGGCGAACGAGCAGCGGGATAGTGAGGACGATGATCGCCCGCAGAACGTCCGAGACCACCATCGTGATCCGGCGATCCCAGCGATCGACGTAGACGCCTGCCGGCACGCCAAACAGCACTGCAGGCAACGTGGTGACCGCAAGCATCGCCCCGACGTGGGCGACCGAATGCGTCAGTCCGTAGACCAGAACGCTCATCGCGATCTGGTGGACCTTATCCCCTATCACCGAGACCAGCTGCGCTACCCAGAGCTTCCGATAGTCGGCCGAACGCAGCGGCGCGAACAGACGCGCGCTAGCCATGACCCCCCTCGGGACCGTACCGCCTCGATCATGCAGCGCGTCTATCCGACCTTACGGTCGGCACGCCCCCACGTAGTCACTCCGATTGAGGCTGGAAATCTTCACGACATCCCCCGTGCTTGGCGCGTGGATGTACATACCGCCACCCACGTAGATCCCAACGTGATGGATAACGCTCCTGCCGAAGAACACGAGGTCACCGGGCTTGAGATTCGCTTTCGACACGCGCGGGCCGCTGTTGTACTGAGCCCGCGAGCTGTGCGGAAGACTCACGCCGACCTGAGCGTAGACCCACATCGTAAAGCCGCTGCAGTCAAAGGTGTTCGGCCCGGACGCCGCCCACACATACCGGGAGCCGAGCTTGGATTTCGCGATATCGACGATGCCTGACTTCGGCTGGGTACCCGGATCTCCTCCGGCGTCTCGCACCGGCGGGCGGTACGTTCGACGCGCCGCTTCCTCGGCCTCGCGCTCGAGTTGAGCAATCTCGGATTCAAGGCCGTTCAGGAGCTTCTTGCGGTCGGCCAACCGCTTCTCGATCGCGGATTTCTGCGACGCGAGAGCGTCACGCTCCTTCTTGGCCTGCGCCTGGTTCGTCTTGAGCTCGGCCTGCGTCTTTGAGACCTCGGCACGCGTGACCTTCAGATCGGCCACCGCCTCCGCGTCCTGCTCGTTCATCGCCTGAAGCAGGTCCCAGTTCGTTGCGAGCTCCTCGAACGTGTTCGCGCCAACGAGGATCTCAAGAAACCCGAGCGGGCCCGATCGATACATGCTGTTCACGCGCGTGTCGAGGTGCTTCTGCAGCTTCTTCTGATGCGCGGTGAGCTCGCCGAGCTTCTTCTCGTTCGCCGTGACCTTGGCCGTAACGGCCCTGTAGCTCGCATTGGCTTCGTTGTACGCCTCGGTGGCGATCTCTACCTCGGCGTCGAGGTCCTCGACCTGTGCCTTGACCTTCAGGGCCTGAGCACGCTTGTCATCGACAGGAGCGCCGAAAGCGCGAACCGGGATGGCCGCGACGAGTATGAAGGTCATGAGGAGCGCGCAGATGCGCGTGTATCTACTGTGCAGGGTCAACGCCTCCCACACCGGGTCTCGGAAGGGCAAAACGCCGGATTATGATACCACAGACGACGTTCCCGGCGTGAGCGCCAGGCACACTGCGTCAAGCAAACGAACGGCCAATCGTTGCATCGCCTGCTCATCTTCCGCCAGATCGCCGAGGTCGACCACCGCCTCGCTGCAGCCATCCGCAGCCGCGAGCGCAGTCATCAGACGCGCCTCGACCGCCTCCTGCGCTGCGAGTCCGACCCGAACGATGGGGACTCCCGAGAAGTCGGTCTCAGGGTCCGCGCACGTCCCGATGTGCAACAGCACGTGCGCATCCGAAGCGGCTTCGGCGCATACCTCCACGCGCGAGCTCGGCTCGGTGGCGATAGCGAGGTTGGCGAGCCGCTCGGCAACCTCCTGCCCACGAGCATCGAGGACGTGCACGCAGATGCGTGTGCGGGAGAGCACGTCTGCGGCGCGCGCTGGCGCCACCGCGAGTGCCACGGGCGACGTGGGGTCCTTGTCCTCCCACACGTGCCTGAGCCGGACGACCGCCCGTACCGTGTCGGAGCCGACGATGCCGTCTGCGGGATACCCCGTGTTGAGCTGGAACTCCCTCACTGCCCGCTCGGTGAACGCGCCGAAGATGCCATCGGGTTCGCCGCACGCGAAGCCGAGTGCGTTCAACGCGCCCTGAAGCGTCGACACGTCCGCACCGTGGAAGTGAGGGAAACGCAGGTAGAGCAGGCGATCGCCGAGCACGAACGTGGCGTCCACAAGAGCCGACCAGGTCTCCGCACCGACGACGCCGTCCTCGGCCAGACGGCGGGTATGCTGGAAGCTGCGGACGGCCTCGAATGTCGCCCCGAGGAACACACCATCGACTCCCGAGGAGCCGAGGTCATAGCCGAGACGAAGCAGGCGCTGCTGGATGTCCTCGACGCCGGGCCCGCGGGCCCCGCGTTCGATCACTGTGCTCACCGGTGTACTCCGTATCCATCTCGCCGGCTCCGGGATCAGGAGGCGCCGTAGCGTTCTCTGAACCGGGCGACGTTCGTCTGCATGTGGTTCTCGTGTGCACGACTCCTGTTGAGGAACGCATCGATCTCGATGCTGACGCCCACGTCGTACCGATACCGGAATGCGTCCGGTGTGTCGTCGAAGTCTAGCACGAAGGCGTCGCGAAGCGTGTTGAGAACGGGTCGGACCTGCAGCACCAGATTCCCGGTGCGCTGAGCGATGTCGGCAGCCGAGACCCACTCATCGGTGTGATGCGACATGAAGGTGACCACGTCACGGACGACGCCGAGCGTCTCGTGGTCGTCTGGCAGACGCGAGAGAGCTCGCGCAAGGCTCACGTCCACCCCCGTCCCGCCCGAGGATCCGCCCCGGGCTGCTCTCAGTTCGCGACCTTTACCTGATTCTTCCCGTACCGCTTGGCCTCGTACATCGCCTTGTCGGCGGTCTCCACAAGACGGGCCGGTGTCGTCGCATGCGTGGGATACGTTGCGACGCCGAGCGAGACGGTCTGCGTGACCGCACGATGCTCGTCACCGGTGAAGAATTCGAACTGAGACATACTCTTGCGGATGCGTTCGGCGACCGCAAGTGCTCCGGCGATATCGGTCTCGGGAAGCACGAGGATGAACTCCTCACCTCCGTACCGGGCGGCGACATCGATCTCACGCAGGTTCTGTCGGATGATCGCGCTCACGGCCTGGAGCACCTTGTCGCCCTTCGGGTGGCCGTAGCTGTCGTTGAACTGCTTGAAGTCATCGATGTCGAGCATGATGACCGAAAGCGTATGCCCGAATCGGGCCGCACGCCCCAGTTCTTCCTCAAGGCGTTGCTGGAAGTAGCCGTGGTTGTACAGCTCGGTCAGCCGGTCGGTGACCGAGAGGCGCTCGAGCTCCTCGTGCAACAACGCGTTCTGGAGCGCAAGCGACGACTGGTTGCCGATGACCTGCAGTCGATCGCGCTCCGCCGACGTGAGCTCCCGGAACGTGGAGGACGCCACGATCAGAACGCCGATGATGGACTCACCCGAGCGAAGCGGGAGCCCCGCCTGCGATCGGATGTCGTCGGCGCTCACACACCATTCGGCAAGCTCCGAGCCGAGCGGCACGTCGCTTTGCTGGGTGAACCCGTCGCGGAACGCGGCGCCAAGAAGCGTCTCCGAGACCGGGACCACCGGCTTGAACGCCTCCTCGGGGCGTCCCTGGCTGGCGCGAAGACGCAGCGTCCAGTCCTTCTGCTCGAACAGGTAGACGCAGGAGATCTCCGCGCCGAGGATACCGTTCGCACCGTCCACGATGAGGCTCGCCACGTCCTCGACCGACGAGTAGCTCGTGAGCGCCTTGAAGAACTCGTGGGTGAAGAAGATCTCGGCAAGTCGGCTCTCAAGCTCTTCGTTCGCCTTCTCGAGTGCTTCCTTGCTCGACTGCAGCCGTCGCTCGTGGCTGCGGATCTTGTCGTAGGCGACCTGCAGCTCGACGAATATCTTCTCCTGCTCTTCGCTGCGCTTCTTGGCGATGAGAAGATCCCACACGAGTTCGGCGCCATGCCCGGCGACCACGCCGACAGTTGGCGGCCTCTGGCTTTCGAGCGCCTTTTGTACCGAAGGCTCCTCGGACATGTCGAGGATGAGATCAAGGTCCGCGATCTGCGCCAGCTCGGAGATCTCCGTCGTGGTGAACAGCCCCAGGTCGTCGGCAAGCCGAACCGCCGGCGCCGCGCGGTTGGAGTCGTATACCGCCACGACCGAGAGATTCTCCACGTCCGACAGCAGGCGAAGCACCGAGGTTGCCCGAAGGCCGCCGCCGGCTATCGCGATTCGAACCTGCCCGGACCGAGAAGTGGTCCCAGCGACGGATGTCGCAGGGTATTCCATCATCGATGCATCCCGTTCTGTTTGAACGACCCTAGAGTTCTCTGATGCCGTACATGTAGCTACGCACAACCAGCACGCCCGTGTCTAGACGAAGCTCCACCGTTCGCGCATGGCTTCCGCCTGTATCTTCGGCCAGAATCGGGATTCGCAAGAGTCCCAACTGGTGCCTGACTTCCTCTAGATTGCGCTCGCCGACGTTGGACAGGCTGCTGTCGGCCCTGAACATCGCCGCCCCTCCGACGAGCTTGGCGACAAGTCGCCGGGACGCGGCGCCCGGTGCGACCTCTTCGACCATCCGGGGAATCGCGACTGAGGCGAAGCGGTCGCGGTTTCCGTCGGCGTTGGCTTCCGATGGTGTCGGCAGCATCACATGCGCCAAGCCGCCGCGGTGACGAAACGCGTCCCAGACGGCAACGCCGACGCAGGATCCAAGCGCGGGCGTCATGAGGATGGTCGGATGGTCGCCGACGGCGAACTCCCCTGTGCCCACGTGAACCACGTTGGCGTCAGGGTCTCCCCACGAGAGTCCGCTCAGGAACCCGGTCGTCATCTGTGTCGCCGCTCGCTCACACGATCCCCAGTCTGCCGAGGATGACCTCAAGGCTGTCAGGATCCGGAAGGTAGAACAGCGCGGCGTCGACGACGGCGCGCTCATCGACGAAGCTGGTGAGCACGAGGATCGCCGTGTCCGCTTTCATGCCGATGTCCATCGTCGCTACCTCGAGGATCGCACCCATCATGTCGAACGCGAACGCAGGCGGAGATGGCAGCAGGCTCAAGTCGGCCATGCGCGAGATCGCCGCAAGATACGCGGCGATCAGGATCGATGCGGTGTGCGTCGCAAGCGCCTCTTCGTCGGCGTTCATCGACTTGGTGCTCCCCGGCGGCCGGCTGCGCAGGAGATCGACCAACGCAAGCATCGCTCCTCGCGGGGCGATGAAGAGCATTCCGCCGCTCACATCGCCGAGGAGCCGCGTGTACACCGCACCCACGAGCGTCTCGGGTCCGCCGAACACCATCGGCACGTCACTCACCGGCACCAGCTTCACCTCGGGCACGGTGATGTCGACAGCATGATCGAGCAGTTGCGAGAGCGCGGTCGCCGCATGCCCGGCGCCGACGCTTCCAAGCTCACGAAGCGCGTCGATCTGGAGTGGTGAGAGATCCTCGGGCTTCACCGCTACACCCCCATTCCGAAGAGCGTTCGCGGATCCAGGATGAGAGCCACACGTCCGTCGCCGAGCACGGTCGCCCCGCCAAGGCCGCGCAGGTCCTTGAACAGCGGCGACAGCGGCTTGATGACGACCTCGTGCCTGCCGACAAGATGCTGCACTGCGAGCGCCCGTACCTGCTCGGCGGATTCCATGAGCACGATGTGGTCCGAGGCCTCCGGCATCCGCTGACGGCGCTCGGCCGAGCCGATCACCTCGTCGAGCCGGAAGAGCGGGGCGACAGAGCCATCCCGCAAGACGACGACCGGAGCGCCATCCACCGTCTTGAGCCTCACCTCGTCGCGAGCGAGCACCTCGGTGACCGCCGAGAGCGGAACCGCGAAGATCTGCTCGCCCGATCCGACGAGCAACGACTGGATGATGGCCAGCGTGAGCGGCAGCGTTAGCACTATGCGGGAGCCGCGGCCCAGCTCCGAGTGAATCGTTATGGTCCCGCCGAGATACTCGATCTTGCCCTTGACGACGTCCATGCCCACACCCCGGCCCGAGACGGCCGTCGTCTTCTCGGCGGTCGAGAAGCCCGGCTCGCACGTGAGCATGAAGATGTCGGACGCCGAGTACGAGTCGCGTTCATTGCGCTGAACGAGGCCTCGCTCGATGGCCTTCGCCCAGATTCGCTCGGGATCCATGCCTTTGCCGTCGTCGGACACGATGATGCGGACGAGATCGCGATCGCGACCCGCTTCCAGCCGCACGGTGCCCTTGCCCGGCTTGCCTGCCGCGACACGCTCCTCCTCGGGCTCGATTCCGTGGTCGAGCGCGTTTCGCAGAAGGTGGACTATCGGGTCGCCGATCTCGTCGAGGACCGTGCGGTCGAGCTCGATATCCAGGCCACCCATCTCGAACGAGACGGAGCGTCCGAGGTCGCGTGCCAGGTCACGCACCATCCTCGGGAAGCGGTTGAAGATGTTGCCGACCGGGACCATGCGCGTCTGCATGACCTCATGCTGGAGCTCGGCGCTGATCTGCTCGAGTGCCGAGAGGGTCTCGACGAGGTCGGTCGAGTCGAGATCACGCGCAAGTCGATCGAGCCGCGAACGGATGATGACGAGCTCGCCGACCAGGTTGACCATGCTGTCGAGATGACCGATCGAGACGCGGACGGTCTGTGTCTCGGCAAGCTTGGGGACGGACTTGCGCGGGCGCTCCTCGGAAGGCCGCTCCTCGGGCACCGCCGCAGGCGCCTCCTCGGTAGCGACCTCGACGGCATCGACCTCGCTGATGGCTCCGACTGCCGCGATGATCGAGTCTCGGTCCTCGCGGGTGCGGACGATGACGGAGAAGGTATGACCGAACGCCTCGTCCTCGATCTGCCGTGCGCTTGGCTCGGTGTCCACGACCGAGCCCATGTGCCCGAGGCGCTTGATCGCCATGTATGCCCGAACCGCCTTGAGCACGCACGTTTCGCTCAGGGTGATCCGGACGCGGTACAGCGCACCTCCATCGGCCGTCGGGACCGGAGCAGGCGCCGCAGTATCGGCTGGACCGGCAGGGACGGGCCCGGCTGCCGTCCCGGATCCCGTCCTGGCGACGATCGCCGAGACGAGCTCCGACACGTCCACAGCGGCGTTTCCTGACGATTCGTCGTCGATGAGCTCTTTCACCGCGTCGACGGCGCGCAACATCAGGTCTATCAGCGAGGAGTCCGCCGATTGCTCACGCTTGCGCACGGTGTCCATGAGGCTCTCCATGGTGTGCGTGAGCTCCGCGGTTCTCGTGTACCCCATCGTCGCGGACATCCCCTTGAGGCTATGCGCCCCGCGGAAGACCGTCTCGACGGGCTCGAGATCGTTCGGATCGCCCTCGAGCGCGAGGAGACCCTCGGTGATCGCCTGCACATACTCCGCGCTCTCCGAGAGGAACACATCCTTGTATGCGGACATGTCGTCGCTCACAGTACGGCCCCCTCTCGCATCGTTCGCCGTATCTCGCCAGCTATTCGCTTCAAGGGAACGATCCGATCCGCAGCGCCAAGCCGTGCAGCCGAACCGGGCATGCCCCACACGACGCTGGAGGCCTCGTCCTGAGCGATCGTGTCGCCGCCGTTCGCGTGGATCTCCTTCAACCCCTGTGCTCCGTCGCTGCCCATTCCCGTGAGAATCACGCCGACCGCCCGGGGGCCGCATGCCGCTGCGACGCTCGTGAACAGCGGGTCGGCAGCCGGACGGACGCCGTGCATCGACGGCGAATCGATCAGCTGGATCCGGGGGCGCTTCGTGCCCTCGACGATCATGTGCGAGCCATGCGGGGCGATATACGCAGAGCCGCCTTCGAGCACCATGCCGTGCCGGCCTTCAAGAACGCGTATGTCCGTCACTTTGCCCAGACGTCGGGCGAGCGACGCAGTGAACCCGGCAGGCAGGTGCTGGACGATCAGGTATGCGCACGGCAGCGACCTGCTGAGCCCCGAGAAGACGAGCTCGAGCGCGGGCGGCCCGCCGGTCGACGATGCGAACGCGACCACGCGCTCCATCGCCGGCACCGGGCCGCCGGGCTGCCGGACCACCGGAGCCGCCCCCCCTGCGCCGATCGATTCGATCTGACCGGCGGCAGGCACGCCGTGCGCCATGCGCCGGTCAGGATCGATCCGGTACGCTGTCTTGATCTTCTTGATCACGAGTTCGGACAGCTCCGAGAGGGAGGTCGCGAAGCCCGCGCGCGGTTTTGCGATGAAGTCGACCGCGCCAAGTGCCAGCGCCTGATACGTCGTGTCCGGATCGTCAACGCCGCTGAGCATGACGACGCGAGCGCTTGAGCCTCGGATCAAGTGGGGCAACGCCTCGATGCCACTGAGTTCGGGCATCTCGATATCGAGCGTGATCACGTCCGGCGTGAGCGCTCCCGCCTTCTCGATCGCCTCCACGCCGGTCTTCGCTGAACCGACGACCTCGATGCGAGGGTCCACGCTCAGCGCGCGGGTGAGCATCTGGCGTATCAGCGCCGAATCGTCGACGACGAGGACCTTGATGATCGAGGACATGGCCGCCTCAGCAGCGCGGCGTGGACTGCAAGCACTTCTTGACGGTCTCCAGCACCTTGGTGGGCTGGAACGGCTTCACCAGGAAGTCCATCGCACCCGATTCAAGTGCCTCGACGATCATGCGCTGCTGCCCCATCGCGCTCACCATGAGCACACGTGCGGACGGGTCGTTGCCCCGTATCTCGCGTAGCGCATCAAGGCCGCTCATCTCGGGCATCGTGATGTCCATCGTCACCAGGTCCGGGTGGATCTCGGCATACTTCTCGACCGCGTCCCGCCCGTTCACGGCTTCATGGATCACATAGCCTTCTTTGGCAAGGATGTCTCTGATCATCATGCGCATGAACGCAGCGTCGTCAACGACGAGCACCGTCTTAGACATCAGCTTGCGCCTCCTCTGTTGCGATGGGCATGCCATACGAGACCCGGGGCAGTGCCTTTTCCGGATCGAGCAGGATCACAAGCCGCTCGCCGTGATTGGCGACACCCTCGAAGGCCTCGGCAGTCTCGGATGTGAGCGTGGCGACAGGCGTCGGCATGATCGCCTCGGCGGAGAATGTCGCCACTTCGTGTACCGAGTCGACCGCAAGGCCCACGAGACCGGAATCGCCCTCGGCGACCACGATCCGCGACAGCGCGGTGATCACATGCGACGTGCCGAGAAGGCGCTGCGACAGATCGACGACGGGGATCACCTGCCCGCGAAGGTTGATGACGCCTTCGACCATCACGGGTGCGTGCGGGACAGGTGTGGGGGCCTCGTAGCGGATGATGCTCTGCACGCGTTCGATCGGCAGCCCGTACTCCTCGGTTCCAAGATGGAACAGGACGTACTGCCGGTTGCCGGTGCCGAGTGTCGCTTCCACTACGGGACCTTCCTAGTCGACCTGGAACATGTGCACGGAGTCTTCAAGGCGCCGTGCCATGTCGGCAAGCTCCTGCGCCGAGGAGGAGATCTCCTCCATGCACGCGGTCTGCTGTTCTGCCGCCGCCGCGGTCTCCTCTGCCGATGCCGCGTTCTCCTCGACGACGGCCGCGATATCGTGCATCGCCCGATCGACATCGACGGTTCGCTGCGCCTGACCCGACATCGCCGCCGCGATCTCCTCGGCTAGCGTCGCGGTACGCGTGACGGCCTCGGTGATCTGCCGGAGCGCGTCGCCGGACCTGCCGACGACCTCGGTACCGGTCGCAACCTCGGCGGTGCCGATCTGCATGTACTTGAGCGCCTTGGCGGTCTCCGTCTGGACGTCTTTGATCAGGTCGCCGATCTGTTCGGCGGCCTTGCCTGAACCTTCGGCCAGCTTACGGACCTCTTCGGCGACGACCGAGAACCCTCGTCCGGATTCGCCGGCACGGGCGGCCTCGATGGCGGCATTCAGTGAGAGCAGGTTCGTCTGATCCGCGATCGATGTGATGACGTCGACGATGTTGCCGATCTCCTGGGAGCGGGTTCCGAGGACCTCAACGGATCCCGCGAGCGTCTCGATCGCCTGTCGGACCTCCGCGATCTTCAGGATCGCCTCGTTGGTGGCGGCTTCTCCGAGCAGGGCTGCCTTCGCGGCCTCCTCGCTCGTCTTGCTCGCTTCGTCCGCACGACGGGCGACCTCACCTACGGTCTTGGTGATCGCTTCGATCGCCGAGGAGGTCTCTTCGACTTTGCGGGACTGGAGCTCGGCGCCGTGAGCGATCTGCTGCACTGAAGACGAGATCTCCATCGAAGACGAGTTGATTTCCTCGGACGATGCAGAGAGCTGCGTCGCGGCATTCGTGACGGACTCCGCCGAGCGGCGAACGTTCCCCGCGATGTCGGAGAGCGACGCGATGAGGTTGTTGCATTCATCGGCCAGTATGCCTATCTCGTCCTGCCGGACGATCGCCGCGCGAACGGTCAGGTCACCGTTGCCGGCCTCGATCATCGTTCCGCCGAGGTCGCGGAGCGGTTCGAGAACACGTCGCTTGAACACCATCCGCCAGGCGAACGAACCCGGAATCGCACAGACGCCCATCGCCAGCGCACCGACCAGAGCGATGTATGACAACTCGGCGATGTCCATCTTCAGGACGAAGAGCGCGAAGCCCCCGGTGACCATCAGGCCTATGAATACGGCCGGGCCGATGGTGAGCCATGTGTACATCGTGAAAGTGAAGGACAGCCCCCGCTTCACCGAACTGCTGCGATACTCCCTCTGCATCCTGCGGTTCCCCTCCTCGAATGCCCACGGCGACCCGCTGGGTCACCGTGACAACAATAGCAGAAGCCTCATGCTCAGAGCAGCTTCAGCGGCTTGCGATAGATGCGCTCGCGTCCACTGATCAATTCATAGTCGTGCTCGACCTGCGGGCCGATCCGTTCGCTCCTGCCGAGCACCAGATAGCCGCCGCGGGCAAGTGCGGACCAGAACATGCCGAGAACCCGCTCCTGTTCCTCCCGGTTGAAGTAGATGAACACGTTCCTACAGAAGATGACATCCACCACATGTATCGGCTTATCTTCGAACAGGTTCAAGTAGTCGAACTTGCACAGTCGGGACACCGCCGGCTTGATCCGGAAATGGTCGCTGTAGACGTCGAGGTACTTCTGCTGGTCGACCTTCGGAATCTGGTCGATCAGCGTCAGGTCGTACTCGGCACGTCTGGCGACGGCAAGCGCATTGCGATCGAGGTCGGTCGCCAGGATCGTGAGAAGGAAGTCGCTTCCCTGAGGCTCCATTGCCGAGAGGAACGACATCGCCAGGGAATATGGCTCCTGTCCGGTGGCGCATCCTGCAGACCAGACGCGGATCATGCGCTGGTGGCGAGCGGCCTTCTCCTTCAGCAGCTCGGGAAGGATGTCTTTGCGAAACATGGCGAAGACCGTCGGGTCCCGAAAGAACTGCGTCACATTGATCGTCAGCGTGTCGAGCAGCTTCGCGTACTCCTCCGGATGCTCATCGAGGTAGGTGGCGTACTGCCGGTATGTGTGCAGGTTCAGCGCGTGTAGACGCGCCGCGAGGCGTCGTTCCACATAACGGGGGCGGTACTGAGCCATGTCGAGTCCGCGCTCGGCGTGGACCTTCTCGAGGAGACGCGTCAGGTTCCCCCTGTACACCGCGTCGGCCTGTCGGCCTTCCATCCCACCCCCCGGTTGTACGTATGTGTCGTCGCCATTGTAGAATATGCGGCGACTGCCCGGCAGAATGATCTGCGCGCAAGGAGTGCTCCATGTCCCGGACCTCGACATCCGTCCGCATCTTCGCATCATTCCTTGCGCTCGTGCTGTTCGCGCTCGCCGGCGGAACCGCCTTCGCGGTGGCCGACGATTTCGTAGCGCGTGAGATCCTACCCGCCGGCGCCTCGGTCGAGGGCCACTCTCTCGGCGGGCTTACGCGCGCACAAGCGCTTGAAGTCGTCCGGGAGAAGATTGCGAAGCCGCTTGCCGAGCCCCTGACCGTCACGCACGGCAGTGAATCATTCACGCTCGATGCGGCGTCGATGGTCGCGGTCGACATCGAGGGCATGGTCGCGCAGGCGTTCGAGCCGAAAGCGTCAGCGTCGCTCACCTCCCGGGTCGCCGCCCGCATGCTTGAGAAGGAGACAGGCGCGGCGGTGAAGCCGGCGATCAGCGTCGATCAGGCCGCGCTTGACGCCTGGATCGCGGACGTGGCGTCGAAGATCGATACCGCGGCCGCAGACGCCGCGATGATCGTCCAGGGTCGGACCCTCAAGACGATCGCGGCACGGGAGGGCAAGAAGGTAGACCGGACCGCGGCTGCAGGCGCGATCATCACAGCGCTCACCGGCGGCGAGAAGCAGGTGGCATTGCCGGTTGCCACCACACCGCCGACGGTGGCCGAAGACGACCTGGGCCCGACGATCCTCGTTGTCCGCTCGGCACGCAAGCTCTACCTCTACGACCATGGCGCGCTCGTCAAGACGTACGGCGTTGCTGTCGGCACGCCCGGATACCCCACGCCGATCGGCGACTTCGAGATCGTGCTCAAGCGCTACCGCCCGACCTGGAGCAATCCGGGTTCTGACTGGGCGAAGGATATGCCGGCGTACATCGGGCCCGGACCGGGTAACCCGCTCGGCACGCGCGCGTTGAACCTGAACTCCCCCGGAATCCGCATCCACGGGACCTCGAAGGACTACTCGATCGGCACCGCGGCGTCGCACGGCTGCATGCGCATGCATATGTGGGATGTCGAGGACCTCTACGATCGCGTCGAAGTCGGGACCAAGGTCTTCATCGTCCGCTAGCGCTAGCGGATACGGTCGCGCATCTCGACGCGCGCAGTCCAGACGCTTCCTGCCGCATGCAGTGCCTGCTCGGCGGCTTCCGTACACGGCTCCGGCACGCGAAGAGCGATGCCGCAGAGCGCTCCCAGGCTCTTGGGCGTTGGTATCGTCACGTGCATCACATCAGCGGCGATGAGCGCCCGCTCCGCTACGAGTGCATCGTGCGTTGTCGCGAAGCCATACACGACGAATGGTGCTGTCTCGCTCACGCGCATACCTCGCGCATAGCACGCGCAGCGAGCTCGATGTCGCTGTCGGTGACACCGGGGCCGATGCCGAATCTGAGCGCCCCGCACTCGGCGGTACCCGCAGTCGCGTGCGCCCACGGTGCGCAGTGCAGACCGGCTCGAACGGCGATCCCGTAGCGCGAGTCCAGCTCGAACGCGATGCGGTCGGCGTCCACCCGGTCGTGCACGACGGCCACGACCGGCACTCGCTCCTCGGCGGGGGGCGGCCCGAGCACCCGTACGCCCGGGATATCGAGCAGCTGTTCGTGCAGGAGCCGGGTGAGGCGGCGTTCCTCGGCACGGATCACGTCGCCTTCCGCGAGCAGGAACCGTGCTGCCGCGCCAAGACCGGCGATACCGGGCGTGTTCGGCGTACCGGCCTCATAGCGATCGGGCCGTGCGGTTGGCTGCACCGCTTCTTCCGAATTGGAGCCGCCGCCGCCCTGCGTGAGTTCGACCGCGTCCACACCGGGCGCAAGGTACAGAACGCCGACGCCCTGCGGTCCGAGCAACCCCTTGTGGCCCGACGCCACGTAGGCGTCCGCGCCGAGCGCCGCAAGGTCCAGTCTGAGGTGCCCGGCTCCCTGCGCGCCATCGACGATGAGGTACGCGCCTGCCTCGTGCGCGATGTCGGCAAGATCACCCACGGGTTGGATCGTACCGAGAACGTTCGATGCATGCTGGCAGACGACGGCACGCGTGGGCGCCTCGGCCAGCGCGCGTTCAACGTCGTCGGGATCGATGCGCCCCGCGTCGTCGCCCTGCACCACATCGACCCGGACTCCCGCTGCCGCAAGTGCGTGGAGCGGTCGCGCGACCGCATTGTGCTCGGTCGAACCGACCACGACGCGATCGCCGGGACGGAGGAGCCCCTTGAGCGCCAGATTGAGGCCGGCGGTGCACCCCGGGACGAAGGCGACGTCACGCGGATCACGAACGCCGAGCAGCGCGGCGACATCGGTGCGCGCTTCCAGGATGAGCCGAGAAGCCGCGAGCGCGATGGTGTGTGCGGAGCGTCCCGGATTGCCGCCCGCCTCGGTGAGCGCGTGGACGACCGCGTCGACGACCGGCTGCGGTTTTGGCCACGACGTGGCGGCGTGGTCGAGATAGGTGATGTGCTTCACGGTGCCGACTACCCGTGCCCGCCGCCGGCGATCATCGCGACCGCATGCTCGAGCTGGTCGGCTACGATCGCGAACGACTCCCGGGCGGCCTTCTCGCTGCCGGGGAAGTTGATGATGAGCGTGCGACCGCGAAGCGCAGCGACGCCACGCGATAGCATCGCGCGCTTGGTGATGCGCATGCTCTCGGCGCGAAGCGCCTCCGCGATGCCCGGAACCTCGCGGTCGGCGTGCGCGAGGGTTGCTTCAGGGCAGACGTCCCGCGGGCCGAGACCAGTGCCGCCGGTCGTCAGAAGGATGTCGACCTCGTCCACATCCGCCATCTCGATGATGGCGTTGGCGATCGTCTCATGGTCGTCAGGTACGACGTGGTACGACGCGACGAACCAGTCGCGCGCTTGCGCAAGCTCGATGAGCGCTTTGCCGGAGGTGTCCTCGGCAGTGCCCGCCGAGCGGGTGTCCGAGCAGGTCAGGACTCCGATACGGATCGCGTGCATGTACCCTCCCCGAGAGACTCGACGACGACCGCGTCGCCTGTCCGTACGGTACCACCTTGATGGACAACCGCGAAAATGCCTTCCTTGGGCATCACGCAGTCACCTGCCTGGTAGTAGATAGCACACTTGTTGTGACAGATCTTGCCGATCTGCGAGATCTCCATGACGGCCTCGTCGCCGACCTTCACGATGCTCCCGACCGGGAGCGCGAGCAGATCGATGCCCGTCGTGGTGATGTTCTCCGCGAAGTCGCCAGCCTGGACATCAAGGCCCTTGGCGACCATCTTGTCGATCGATTCCTGCGCGAGCAAGCTCACCTGGCGGTGCCAGTCGCCGGCGTGCGCATCGCTCTCGAAGCCGTGGTCCACAACCAGGACGCCCTCGGTGCCGCGCGTCTTGCGTACGGTCTTCTTCGCCGAAAGGTTCACAGAGGTCACGGTGCCGGGACCGGGAAGGGTGGGACTCTCGCTCATCAGACATCCTCTCGCAGGTAATGGCCGGACTTCCCGCCCTCTTTCTCGAGCAACTTCACATCCGAGACGACCATCCCCCGGTCGACCGCCTTGCACATGTCGTAGATCGTGAGCGCCGCGACCGATGCGGCCGTGAGCGCCTCCATCTCGACACCGGTCTTGCCATCGGTCTCTGCCACCGCCGTGATGTGCACCGATGCGTCGGCGGGCTCAAGATCCACGCTCACATGCGTGAGCGACAGCGGATGGCACATCGGGATGAGGTCGGCCGTGCGCTTGGCAGCCATGATGCCCGCGACGCGGGCGACCGCGAACACGTCGCCTTTCGGTGCGCGTCCCTCTACGATCATCGCGAGCGTGGCAGGTAGCATCGAGACGATCGCCGAGGCGACCGCCCGACGGTGCGTGATTGCCTTCCCGGCCACATCGACCATACGGGCGGCGCCGTGCTCGTCCAGGTGTGTGAGCCGCGGTGCGTCGTCCATCTCATCCTCCGATCTGGGACATGCGGCGAATCGTTCCGACGCGCATGTTGTGACTCTCGGGCTTCGCCGCAAGCGCCTGTTGTATGAGTTCGCGGACGTCGGTCAGGGTTCCTGCACGCAGCACGCTGCGCGCGTCGAGTTCGTCATCACTGAACAGGCACGTGCGCAGGCGGCCGTCCGCGGTGAGACGCAGACGGTTGCACTCCCCGCAGAAGTGATGCGAGAGCGGCGATATGACGCCGAGCGTGCCGGGAGCCCCCGGGAAGCGGTAGTAGTGCGCGGGTCCCCAGCCGCCGGGTGCATCGTCACGCGAGACAGCCTGCAGTTCGCCGAATCCGGCTGCCGCGCCTTCGGCGGTGAGCAGCGCCAGCGTCTCGTCCGAAGGGACGTGGTCAACCTCGCTCCAGCCCTCGCCGTCGGATGATGCGCATGCGACGCCTTCCTCGGCACCGCCGACCGGCATGTACTCGATGAAACGCACGTGCACGGGACGATCGAGCGTCATGCGTGCAAAGCCGAGCAGGTCCTGCATCAGACTGCGCACGACGACCACGTTGATCTTGATGGGATCCATACCGGCATCGAACGCCGCCTCGATGCCGGCGAGCGCATCCTCGAGCTTCCCGCCGCGGGTGATGCCCGCGTAGGTCTCGGCGTCGAGCGTGTCGAGCGAGATGTTCACGCGGGTCAGACCGGCGTCGGCAAGCTCCTGCGCGTACTTCGGCAGGAGCGTCCCGTTCGTCGTGATCGCGATCGACTCGATGCCGGTGACCGCCCGAAGGCGTCGCACGTGGTCGACGATGCCGAAGCGAACGAGCGGCTCTCCACCGGTGAGGCGGATCTTCGAGATACCTTCACCCGCCGCCACCGCTGCGAAGCGCTCGATCTCCTCCCACGACAGAATCTCATCATGCGCCTTCCAGGGAACACCGTCGGGCGGCATGCAGTACACGCAGCGCAGATTGCAGCGGTCGGTCACGCTGATGCGCAGGTAGTCGATCCTGCGGCCGTGCGAGTCAGTCGCCATCGCGGGGTTCTCCTTGCACGTCACGCGCATCGCCGAGGAAGCATTCCTCGATGAGCACGGCGAGCGCCGTCGCGTCGCCGAGCCCGAAGAGCGGCACACCCTCCGGGTGCAGGTCAGGGTTGTCCGTGACGAGCGCGAAGAGCTCCTCGGGCTCGCTGATCATCTCGTCCGAGCGCGCCATCCGCGAGACCTCGATGCGCACGTTGCCCGCGCGCTTGAAGCCCTCGGTGAGCAGCACGTCACAGCCGCCCGCGCCTGCCTCGGCGGCGATCTCGTCCAGGGATCGTTCTGCATCGACCGCGCGGACCACCGCGAATTGCGTCGGCGACGAGATCATCGTGACGCGCGATCCCGCGCGCGCATGCCGCCACGAGTCTTTGCCGGGCTGGTCGATGTCCACCTCGTGCACGTGGTGCTTACACGTGGCCACGCGCCACCCGCGCGAGGTGAGAGCGCGAATGAGCCCTTCCATGAGCGTCGTCTTACCGGAGTCGCTCTTGCCCACCACCGAGACGACAGGGATGCCGGTCCCTCCGCTCATGCTAGAAGCAACCCAGATCGCAGTTCTTGACTTTGATGCCAGCCTCGTCGGCCGCGGCGCCCGCCACCTTGTAGGCCACGCCGAACGACTCTGCGAGCTTGCGGAGCACGGGACAGGTGATGCGGCCATCGATAGCCGCCGCTTGCACGGCCGCTGCGAGTTCGGGTGTGATCTGACCGGACCAACGCTGATCCACTGTCTTGGGGGTGTCACTGCTCATTCCGAGCCCTCCTTGCGATCGATACGGATACATTCTGCCGTCGCGCCTGCGGGGAAGAAGGATTCCCCCTCCGGCAAGACGAGCAGGCAATTCGCGTGATGCATGGATGTCAGCATGGCTGACGACTGCGCACCTGAGAGAGCAGCAACGTACGTGCCGTCGGGCTGCTGCGTCGCGCGCGCACGAAGGAAGTAGCGGCGATCCGGCTTCTTCTTGATGTCGTGCGCGAGCACGGCGGCATGTCTCGGCCGGTCGAGCCGGGTGTGACCCGCCATCTTGAGGACGACCGGACGCACGAAGAGCTCGAAGCCGACCATGGTGGACGTGGGATTGCCCGGCAGACCGAAGAACGGCGTGCCGCCGATGGTACCGTGGGTCTGCGGTGCGCCGGGACGCATCGCGACCTTCCAGAAATCCATCGTGCCGATGCGCTCGAGCACGTCCTTGACGACGTCGTAGTCGCCCATGCTGACGCCGCCGGTGCTCACCATGAGGTCGTACTCGGAAGCACGGGAAAGGATCGCAACGGTGTCCTCGAAGTTGTCACGCGCTACTTCGAGGATATGCGGCTCACCGCCCGCATCGAGCACCTGCGCGGCAAGCGAGTAGGAGTTCGAGTTGCGGATCTTGCCGGGGCCCGGGTACGCGTCGATCGCGACGAGCTCGTCGCCGGTGGCGACGACGGCCACGCGCGGCCGTCGGTACACGAGCGGCCTCGCCGCCCCGACCGCCGCAAGAAGCCCGATCGCCGCGGGGCCGACGACCTCGCCCGCGGCGAGAACGACCTCCCCGTTGCGCACATCCTCGGCCTTGCGGCGGATGTTCTCGCCTTCTCGGACCGACGCCAGTATGACGGCGACAGCGCCTTGCTCCTCCTCGGCGGTGCGCTCGACCATGACGACGGCATCGGCACCATCGGGAATCGGCGCGCCGGTCATGATGCGGGTCGCTTCGCCGGGGCCGACCGGCACGTTCGGGAACGCCCCCGCCGGCACATGCTCGACGACGCGGAGGCGCACGGGCGTGGCATCGGTGGCGGCTGCCACGTCGGCGTACCGCACCGCGTAGCCGTCCATGGCGGAGTTGTCGAACGGCGCGACATCGATATCCGAGACGACATCTGCAGCGAGTACGCGGCCGATCGCTTCAAGCGCGCCCACGCGCTCTGGCTCGAGCGCGCTGATGCCCGCTAGAACGGTGGCACGAGCCTCCTCAACGGTGATCATGAAACGTCCTCCTCGGGAAGCGACACTCTGTCCGGTCGCGTGTAGACGACGAGCTTGCCACCGCGAGCGTAACCGACGAGCGTCACGCCGACAGCAGCAGCGACCTCGGCGGCGAGGTCGGTCACGGCGGTGCGCGAGACGACCACAGGGACGCGCGCTTTGGCGGCCTTCACGGCCATCTCGTAGCTGATGCGGCCGGTCGTCAGCAGGACGGCCCCCTCGACCGGGATGCGGTCGATCCACGCACGGCCGAGCACCTTGTCGACGGCGTTGTGACGACCTACGTCCTCACGTACAAGCAGCACCCGGCCGTCTCGGCCAAGCGCGCAGGCGTGCATGCCGCCGGTATCGCGATACGAGACCGCCTGGCGCGACATCTGCCCCATCATGTCGTAGAGCGCGTCGGAGTCCACGACCTCGTCGGATGTGACCGCTTCGAGCCCGAGCGTGTGGCCGAGCGACGCGAACGTCACGCCCTTGCCGCAACCCGCCGTGATGTACCGGCGGCGGTAGACGAGATCGTCGGGCACTGCTTCGTTGCTGCGCACGTACACGAGCCCGCGCTTGGCATCCACGTCCGTGCCGAGGAACGCCTCGCGATCGGTGAGCAAGCCCTCGGCCACCAGGAATCCGACTGCCATCTCCTCCAGATCGTCGGGTGTTGCCTGCACCGTCGCGATCTCGGTTCCGTTCATGTCGATGGTGACGGCACGCTCGCTTGGCATCCCGCGCGGACGACGCGTGCCCACCTCGATGACCGAGACACGCACGTCCCTGCCCTCTTCGCTGCGAGGGAGCGGCGCAGTGCCATCGCGGACATCGCTCAGGTCATCGGGCGTGTTCACGTTGACGAAGCTCGTGAGCTCCGGATCGACGCTCCGCAGCTCTGTGACCGGGACCTCGACCACCTTGAGCGACGGCAAGATCGCCACCACACGCCGACGGCCGGACTCGAGAACCTTGCGGGCGGCCGGAAGGCAGTCGCGATGATAGAGCGCAAGCAGCGGCTCGGAGCCCTTCTCGGTGAGAGGGATCACGACCTGCGCGCCGTCGCGGGCGTCCCACAGCAGGCGGACCACCTCGGCGCGCAGCCATGGCATATCGGCCGCGACGGCCAACACCCAGTCGTCTTCGGCAGACTCGAGCGCCGTGGCCAGTCCGCCGAGCGGCCCCTGGTAGGCGACCTCGTCCTGGAGGATGCGGACACCCTCCGGCAACGCGGCGTCCTTGAGCGCTTCAGGTCGGTTCGTGACCACCACGACGTGCTCGCACAGGGCACCCACCGACTCGACCACACGGGTCACGAGCGGTTCGCCATCGATCGGGAGCATCGTCTTATCGACGCCCATACGCATCGAGCGACCTCCGGCAAGCACTGCCGCGGTCACGGGGAGACGCACCGTGGAATGAACCTTCTCCAACTCATCCGCCTCCTGCCGGGGAGCGCGTCGGTCGAGTAATGCCGAACAGTACTGAATCATACCCCGCAGGGTACCTTACGTCGACGCGACGCGTACCGCAGTCGCCTTGAAGAGCGCCTGGACGGGCGTGCCGACGCTCAAACGCAGATCGGCCAGCGCCGCGCGGGAGATCCGGGCCGCGATCCTCACAGACCCTTGCTCGATGACGACACGGAAGGTGGCGCCGGAGGGATCGATCTCGGCGACCACCGCATCGAGCCTGTTCCGCGCGGACGAGACCGGCACGACCACATCGGCCTCGAAGAGCAGCACGTCCTCGGGACGAACACCGAACGACACCTCGGAACCCGTCGTGACCGATGCGATGGCAAACAGATCGACGCCGCCACAATCGATATGCGCGACACCATCCCGGGTCTCGAGCACCCTTCCGCGGATAGCCGGCTCCATGCCGAGAAACCCTGCAGTCCAGTCGTCGGCAGGCAGGCCGAACACCTCGTCGACAGGGCCATGCGCAACGATGCGGCCTTCCCGCATGATCGCGACGTCATCGGCCACCGCAAGCGCCTCGTCCTGGTCGTGCGTAACATACAGCGTGGTAACGCGCTCCTCGCTCAGGATCTGAGCGAAATCACGCGTGAGTCGCCATTTCATGATGGGGTCGAGCGACGCGAGCGGCTCGTCCAGCAGCAGGATGCGCGGCCTGAGCACGAGCGCTCGCGCAAGCGCCACCCGCTGCGCCTCGCCGCCCGACAGCGTGAGCGCCGAGCGATCCTGCCAGCCGGGAAGACCGACCCGCTCGAGAGCAGCGGCCACGCGCTCGGCCGTCTCGGCACCGGATACGCGTCGCAAGCGGAGACCGTAGGCGACGTTCTCCCCCACCGTCCCCTTGAACAGGTACGTACGCTGGAAGGCCGCAGCCATGGTCATGCGGGCCGCGCGATCCGCGACCGAGACGCGCACCCCATCGAGCTCGATGGTGCCGGCATCGGGCTTCTCGAGCAGTCCGACGATCGACAGCAGCGTTGACTTGCCGGAGCCCGACGGGCCGAGGAGTGCGAGCGTGCGCCCCGGCTTGAGCTCAAGGCGGGTCACATCGACGGCCGCCTTCCCTTTGAACACCTTCCTGACGCCTGTGATGCAGATCGTGGCAGCCGTCGTCATGCCGTCACGCCTCGAATCGCTCGGCGGACGACTGCACGCGCGCAAGCAGGATGTTCACGACGAGCACCATGCCCATGAGCACTGCGGCAAGGGCGAGCGCGGGGCCGTAGTCGCCCATGCGCGTGTACTGCACGATAGCCGTGGTCATGACGCGCGTCTTGCCGGCCAGGTTGCCGCCGACCATGGTGACCGCGCCGACCTCGGAGATGATGGAGCCGAACCCTGCGGCAATCGCCGCGATGAGACCCATGCGGGCCTCCTTGAGCGTCATGAACGCCTCTTGCCAGGGCGACGCACCGAGCGAGCGCGCCTGCAGCCGGAGTTCACGTGGCACGGCCGAGACGGCCGCAGCAGACACAGCAGCGACGATGGGAAGCGCGATCACCAACTGCGCTATCACCATCGCCGGCTGTGAGTAGAGCAATTCAAGCTTGCCAAAGGGGCCCCGCCTTGAGAGCAGCATCGCGACCACCAGGCCGACGACCACCGGCGGCAGTCCCATCCCGGTGTTCGCGATGACGAGCATCATTCTCCGTCCAATGAACCGCTTCGTGCCGAGCACGAACCCCGCGGGGATGCCCAGCACGAGCGCAAGCAGAACCGCCGCACCCGAGACCTGTACGGAAACGAGAACGATAGACCAGACATCGGTCGCGCCCGAGACGAGCATGTCCAGCCCGCCTCGGAACGCGTCGACGAAGATTCCCATTGATCCCTACCCTCGAGCTCGCGGTGCCGGCCGCATCAACGCAGAAGCCTACTGCGCGTTTGGTGTAAAGAGCGCTTGACCGAACTTCTCGATACCGAATTCGCCGATGATCTTCTGAGCCTCGGCGCTTGTGATCCACTCCATGAATGCAGTGCCACCGTCGAGGTGCGCTGCGTCCTTGACCGGGATGACGCCGTACTGGTTGAGGAGCGCCTTGTCGCCTTCGCGCAGTATGACGAGGTCAAGGGCGCCCTTGCTGGTCAGGAACGTGGCACGGTCGGAAAGCGTGTAGCCCTGCTTCTCGTTCGTGATCTTCAGCGTCTCACCCATGCCCTGACCGGTGGAGAGATACCAGTCGGCGGCATTGGCCGTCGCGGTGGGGCTGACGCTCGCGCCGGCCCACAACTTGAGCTCCTTGGCATTCGTGCCCGACTTGTCGTCACGGGTCATGAACGGCGCCTTGCCCTTGGCAAGCGCCGCCATGACGGCGTTGAGGTCTCCCGCGGACTTGATGCCGGCGGGATCGGATGCCGGGCCGACGATGACGAAGTCGTTGTACATGACGTCACGGCGCTCGGTGCCGAAACCGGCCTCCATGAACGCCTTCTCGGCGGCGGGCGAGTGAACGAGCAGAACGTCCGCGTCCTTGTTCTCGCCCATCTTCATCGCTTCACCGCTACCGACAGCGATGACCTCGACGGTGTACTCCGGGTTGGCCTTCTCGAACGCCGGGATCAGCACGTCGAACAGGCCTGAATCCTGAGTAGACGTCGTTGACGCGAGAACGAACTTAGTCTTCTCGACGGGCGCCGGCTCGGGATTGGCAGCCTCGGGCGTGGACTTCGAACACCCGACCAGGGAGAACGCCAGAACGACTGCCAGCGCAATGACTCCCATCCGCCACAGGGCGGGCCGAACAGAACGGTCTTTCATGTGTTTCTCCTTTTCGAGTACGGAAGGCTGAATCGTTTCCAATTCAACCCTGACGGCCCCGGTGCCATTGCGGCGACCAACCACGTTAGGAGTCCGGGGCTCGGAGATATGCGCCGCGGGGCCCCCACGGCATGAACAGAGCATAGCCCAAGAGGACGCCACACTCAAATTGCTCCCCTGACGCAGGGAGCCCGGCGACGATGCCGGGCTCCCAACTGCAGAGGTGTGACGGCTCTTAGTCGACGCCGAGAATGACGTTCGACGCCTTGATCACCAGATACGCTTCCGATCCAACCGACAGACCGAGGTCCTTCAGCGCGTCGAGGGTGACCATTGAGCTCACGATCGGCCCGCCGATGTCGACTTTCACGACAGCGTTGACGCTGCCCTGCTCGACCTCAACGACCTTGCCCTTCAAGACATTCCTCGCGGACAGTCTCATGATGGTTCCTCCTCATCGACGAAGCACGTTCTCGATGAGACTATTCCCCGACCGCCTTCGCCTTACCGCTCGAACGTCCGATCGCCTGCCAGCGTCCGGGATCGGTGCGCAGAACCGGCACCGCAGGCCGACCGCCCCAGAGCCGTGGACGCAGCCAGCCAAGCGAGTCTACGAGATCGTCCGGCTTCGCGGACTCGACGTTTCGGTCGACAGGCAGCACGACCATCCCCTCGGACATAAGGTCCCCTACCCGGACGATGTCGGGAAAATCCCTCAGGCGCCTCGCGCCACCGTACTCGATGAAGCGACCGGACCAGCCGTCTATCGTGAGCCCGGTCCCGGCCGCGGCTCCGATGATGCCGTCGCTCGTGCCTCCGTGTGCCGAGAGGTGTACGCCGGCGCCAGAAGCGGCTTCTATCGCGTCTGCCTGCGTCAAGACCTCGCGCGTTGCCCGCTCGGCAAACGCCAGGAGGACATCGAGACGCGGGGATTCGTCGGTGGCGACACACAGCCCGGGATCGCTACCATCGACCGCGTGACGCTGCAGGTGAGCGATCGCCCGTTCGATGATCGTCGGCACCACGTCCGCGCCCGGTGCATCGAGCACCACACAGGCGGAGCTGTTGTGCGAGGTATACGGCACGTCCGGATGGACGAGCAGCTGCTGGCGCACTACGCCCCACAACACACAGCCCTCGGGCAGCTCATCCTCGAACCATCGCGCAAGCTTGCCGGTGCCGCGCCCGCAATCGAGGGTGTCCGTGTCGTCGAAGGTCACGTAGATGCGAGTCATCGAACACTCCTTATCGGGGAACCCACACGATCTGTCCATTCTCAAGCCGATACACCGTACCGATCGGCAGCCCCTGGCCCGACGCCTCCTCGGGCGTGGTCGTGAAGCGCTCGACCGTGTCGCCCGTGCGCGTGATGATCTCCATCTGCGGCGTTCCGGGTGACTTCACGATCGTTAGATCCTCGCTCGTGAGCAGTTCCTTGAGTCCGAACGACGACAGCGCTACCACCAGGAAACCGATACCGATCAGCATCGCCACATCGAACAGATTGGCGACAGCCTCCATCGGATCGCCGTTGCGATCAGGAATGCGCGTTCGATGGCGCTCCATGAACGAATTCGCGTCGCCGATCCGTCTCGCCCGCCCGATCATCGCAGATGCTCCTCGACCCGATCGAGCGCGTACTCGATGTCGCTGACATCCAGTCCGTACCAGCGGTCGCGCACGGTCGAGACGACATACCCGAGCCCACCGATAAGCAGACCGATGACCGTCGTGGAGAACGCGACGACCAGGTTGTCGGAGAGCGTCTGGACATCGCCTTTGGCCAGGCCGATGAGCGCGGGGCTGATCGGGATGAGCGTGCCCATGAGGCCGAGCATCGGCCCGAGCCGCACCAGGACCCGGGTTCGCTCCAGCGTCTTGCTGATGCGCGATTCCAAGTCTGTGAGCCGCTTGAGCAGTCGCGTGCGCTCGTACCAGTCTGCGCCCTCGGCCTCCGCGAAGAAGGTGCCTACCCAGCCGCGGCCGGGGAGCCGGCGCATCTCGGCCAGCGCGTCATCCGCCTTGCCGTCGGCGAGCAACGACGCTGCCCGACCCGTGACGTCATCCATCGCTCGCAGCGAGCGTTTCCCGCGACGCTGCAGAGCTTCCCAGGTGAACGACCCAAGCTCGAAGACTGCCCAGACAAGCGCGATCACCTCGATGAAGAGCACCGGATACAGTAGCGCAGTGGCGATCTCATAGATGATCGCCTGCGGAGTCGTCAGCAGATACCGAATCCCGTCAAGCACGGTGGCTTCACGTCCTCCCTGGTGAGCGCATAGTCCTGTCGGCCGCAAGTCGTGCAAGCCCGGCACGCGCTGGATACCACGCGAACCCGGCAAGATACGTCAGCCCGAGAACGGCGGCGGGTCCACCAAGGTCGCCCGGCGCCCCACCGGGACCCGGCAGCCCCGGTATCGACGTGGCGCTTGTGGCAAGCACGTGGCCCGCCGCCGTCTCGAGAGGACCATCGAGAACACCTTCGACCCCGGCGTCGCTTATGAGAGCGCCGCCAGCGCTGCCTTTGGCTCCGGAGGGTATCGGAGCGGTCGGGGTGTTCCCGTTGGCTGCAGAAGTTGGTGTGCCGCCAGTGGACGAGGTACCGCCCGTGGTGGCCGAGGAACGTTCGTGATCGGCGGCAGGCGCCGCCTCGATGCTCACGGCCTCGATCGACGCCTGCTGCGAGCTATCCACGGTCGTGATGACCGCGCGGTACTTGATGCGTCTGCCGACTGCGGTCGCCGGCAACTCGATCCTCTTCGCGGAGCCTGCGGTCTGCCATGCACCGTCGTCGACAGCGTAGTAGAGCATGAGCGACGTGCCCTTCGGGAGCGTGCCCCCCCACGAGATCGCAAGGAAGTCCTTCCGTACGCCGGGCAGCCCGCAATCGAGGTCAAGCGAGGTCAACTTGACCGATGACTCATAGCCGACGCGGATCACGCGATCGTTCGACTCGTCCGCCATAAGCACGCTGCCAGGAAAACGCGACGCACCCGGGGGTGAGACGACGACGGAACGGGTTTCCCCCATCGCACCGTTCGTGGGCGTGTCAGCAGGGTCGGGGTACACGCTGATGATGCTGTGGTCGCGCGCCACGTGAAGCACCCGACCGACCTTGTTGGGATTGTCGAGGATCATGATCGTGCCATCCGGAAGCTCGACCGCCTGCGAAGGATCGAAGAGCTGGCCCGGACCTGTGCCCGGCACGCCGTTCTGCCCGTACTGCCAGATCACGGCACCCGACTGATCCACCTCGATCACGCGTTGCCCGGGCTCATCGGCGATGAGCGTGGTGAACAGACCGTCTCCTGGACGCGGGTCGATGCGCTGGGCGGTTCTCGGCCAATCGAGGTATCCGAGCGCGTAGGCGTGAGCCGAGGCCGGTTCGCCGGCGACGCCGTACTGCCATGCGATGTCGCCGCCGGGCGTGACCTCGATGACCCGGCATCCCTGGTTGTCGGCGATGAGCGTGTTCCCGCCAGCGAGCCGCGTTGCAGAGAATGCGTCGAAGAGCTGGCCGGGACCGGTTCCCGAGACGCCCGTGCCATAGCTCCAGACGACGTTCTTGTTCTCATCGAGCTCGAATACCGGAGCTCCCTTTCTAAGGGTGACAAGCGTGTGCTGTGAGCCGTCGGGTGCCGGGAAGCGGTGCACCGCGAACGGCAGGAACGGTTCCGTCGCCGGAAGCCCGAACGCCGCCTGGTACTCACCCGACGTGTATGTCCACACGATGCGGCCCGAGATGTCGACCTCCAGGACCCGGTTCCCGTCGCGGCTCGCGATGAGCACGTTCCCGTTCGTCAGGAGCTGGATGCACCGCGGATCGAGGCTCGGGGTCTTGAACTCCCACAGGATGGCAGTCCTGGGCACGATCCTCGGATCGCCGGCGGTTTCGACGACACGCCCACCCGTGAGCGCTCCAACGCTGAAGGGGCGCGACGCACTCCCCTCGCGGTACGTGGTCCTCGCGGTCGCCACGGATGGCTGGGCCAGCACCAGCGCCAGAAGAAGTGCGACAACGGTATGTCGGTGCTCGCGCATCATGCACCCACCCGTGTCTCGGCGTCGGTCGATAGCGAGACTGCGGCAGGGCCATTGAGGATCGGCCCCAACCTCCGCAGCAGATATGAGCCGAGCCACCCGCCGAGCCCGCCGAAGAACGCGTGCGAGACCGCAGATGCACCGAGGCCGACCACAAGGAATCCGGCGGGCAGTCCCATCAAGAGCGCGATGACGGTCGCGCTCAGAAGCTTCGCGCAGTTCGCGATCGCGCCGGCGAGCGTTCCAAGGAAGCGATCCTCGAACCCGATGGGCACAAGGACATCGATGAGGTCGAGCACCATCCCTGGGGCCAGGTACTTCACCCACAACAGCGGGCCCTCGGCGCCGCCAACGAAGAGCACGGCGAGCACGCCCGAGACGAAGCCGAGAATAGTGCCGGCCCATGGTCGCTTCACAAGACCCCGACCGATGACCAGTGCGGCCATCCACAGGACGCCTGAATGCCCCGGAACCCGTATCGGCATCCTGAGCACCATCTTGGTCACGACGATGAGTGCCGCGAGGAGTGCCAGAAGCACGATTTCCCTGACCGTGAAGTGCGGCTTGCGTGGACGGCCGACCATCACTCGGCCCCTTCCACGATGATCTCGGTCACATCGCGGACCCGTTCGTCCCAGGCCATCTCGGGGCTGACGATCTTGACCGTGCCGCGATTGGCGATATCGAAGATGACATCTCCGTCCACCTGATCGCGGGTGAGCACGATCGATCCGGCGTCCCGAACGCCGGCGCCGCGGATGACGACACGTGAGAAGTCGTTGACGCCTGCGTCCTCAAGCACCCGTATGAGGCTCGGTCCCTGCTCCGTCTTGCCGAGAGCGACGATCTTCACTGCGCCCAGCGACTGGAGCTCTCCAACGGTGTACGACGCCAGCACGCGCGTCCCATCGGACACCCGGACCTCATACCGATCCTTGGGAGCGAGGAGGGAGGCCGCAGCCCATGCGCCGACGACAAGGAGCACCAACACTGCTCCCAGCACGATCAGCGCACGGCTGCGGCCTCCACTCACGTCTCAGATCTCCTACTGAAGCAGAGCTTCGACAGCGGTGCGGACCCCCGCGGTTACGGCCTTTTCGCTGCCGTAGATATCGACGAGGTCGATGGTGCCCTTGTTCGCCGTGATGGCCGAGGACACCGGCGCGGAGAGCGACTGCGGGTTGGTCAGCAACAACACGCCATGATTCTGCGCGGCGACAGGTCCCCCGCCGAGGGCGTCGGGGAACGTAAGTCCCGTCGCGATGCCGACGTAGCTGTAGTCGCCCCAGCCCTGCGCGACGCCGTAGTCGGCGACGGCACGAGCGGTCAGGTACCGATCAGTGCCCCAGACTCTCGTGACCGTGCCCGAGAGCAGACCGTCCAGGTCGGTCTTGACGGTTGCGGATACCGCGGGCTCTCCGCCGGCGATGATGCCGTCGGTCAAGCCGAGCGAGCCGACGGCGGCGCTGACCGTGGTCGGTATGCTCGTGGGACGCACCAGCAGGACCGGCATAGCCTGGCCGTACGCAAACGGCGATACCGCCAGTGCATCGGCGAATCCGTCGCCGCGGGCGAAGAACGCCTCGGTGACGCCACCGGTCAGGCTGGCGACCTCCCTGGCGACCGCGACCGACGTAGCATAGCGGTCAGAACCCTGGATTCGCGACACGTTGTAGTGCGCGGAGAGCGCTAGCTCAACGGTAGTCGGAACGGCACTGGTGCCGCCGATGAGAACGACATGCTGGGCACCCAGACGATCGAGTTCGGCCGTGAGCGAAGCGGTCACCGACGAGCCGACAAGCAGAATCGGGCTTCCGTACACACCGGCGAGGCTCGACGCCGAGAGCGCGTCCGGGAAATCCCGGCCGGTTGCCACGACCGCTGTCGTGACCGTGCTGTCGGCAAACGCCGATGACGACAGCGCGATCGCCGTCGCGTAGCGGTCGGCGCCGGAGGTACGCGTGGTGTCCATGAGGCCGAGCGGCACTGCCGTGACCTCGGCGGAACGCGGACCGACGTTCGTGGCAACGTCGACCGCACGGACCTCGTAGCGGTACTCCTCGCCCTTTACCAGCCCCTCATCGAGGTACTGGGTCACACCGGCGGCGGTAGTCGCCACGAGACTCTTCGGATTCGTATACGAAGCCGAGGGGGACGCCTGCCAGCGATAGACTCTGTAGCCGGCCACGCCGGAATCGGGGTCGGTCGCAGCGTCCCAGTCAACGGTGACGCTGTCCGAGCCCGGTGTCGCCGTGACGTTCGAGGGGGCGCTTGGCGCCTCCGTGTCGGCCGCCATGAGCGCGATATCGGTGTCGGCGGTTGCCACGGTCTTGTTCAGGATCGTGCTGGTCGAGTAGTTGCGGTTGAGGTATACGCTGAACGCCGTGGCGGTCGGGACGGCGAACCTGTAGTCGCCGTTCTTGCCGACAGGGCCGTAGTCCTCGTCATCGACGACGCCGTTCGAGTCGCTGTCGACCGCGTCGGCTTCGGTCTTCGAGAGCGCGTACACCGTGCTGGTGGACGCGACCGACGTGACCTCGGCCCGCTTGGCGGTAGCGGCGCCCGTGGCCGTGCCGTTGTGAATCCATGCGCCTGCGGTCTTCGTGTCCATGACGGTCACGAGCGGTAGCACGGACGCGTTGTACGTTGACGCCGCGCCTGTCTTGGAGAGCGAGACCATGGCGTAATAGCTACCCGACTGATCTTCGTCACCGAACTTCGCGTAGATCCAGGTGTCCAGCAACCCGCTCGCGTCAGTCGTGACTACCGGGAAGAGCGTCCAATCCTCACGCTCCTGAATCCAGGTGTTCGTGGCCGCGTTGTACGTCCAGCCACGGTTGGTGGTCGAGTTCGGCGTCACGTCAGCGGTGAATCGGATCTTCGCGTAGTACTGCGTGTTCGCTTCGAGCCCGCCTGTGACGTTGAAGCGCAACGCGACAGGCGTGTGGTCGTTGGCCACATAGAGCGGCATGTCATACGCACCGCCTGTGAACGTGGCTGCGGCTCCGGACGCCGACGGGATCGTCCACCCCATCGATGCCACCATCGCGAGCACCACCAGTACGGCGACCCGCTGTCTCAAATGCCCCTTCTTCATTCCAGCCTCCCAACTTCGAACACGCTGATACGCCTGTGCTTAACCTGCTACCGACACCTCATCGCCGGTGTGGGACACGTCGTAGCCGCTCAAAGCCCCCATCATCTGCCGGGCGCGTTTGGTCTCCAGCTCATCAATGAATGCCTCGATGCTCGCCTGCGCGATCCGATCCGCGGGGACGACGAGGTCGAACCGCTCCCGGGTCAACGGCACGAATTCCAGGCCCGCTGCTTCGGCGGCCGTCTTGATGCCGAGCGCGACATCCGCTCTGCCTGCGGCGACTTCCTGTGCGACCGCCGCGTGCGTCGCGAACGCGGAATCGTAGCCGGGAATCACCTCGCGGTCTGCGCCGATCGCCCGAAACTCACCGTCAAGCCACACCCTGGTACCTGAGCCGGGGTTCCGGTTCGCGAGTCGCGCTCCGCGTTCAACGATGTCTGCGATTCTCGCGATGCCGAGAGGGTTGCCGGACGGAACCATGACACCCTGCTCGCGATGGACGAGTGTTATGACGACGACCTCGCGATCAGCGAAGAGATGACGGACATACGGGATGTTGTACTCGGACTCGCGCGAATCGAAGAGGTGACACGCTGCGATGTCGGCGAGCCCCTGCCGAAGCGCGATCAGCCCGTCAAGGCTCCCGATCGACACCGGAACGACGGTAATCCCCGAGAGGCTGCCCGCGAAGGCCTCAAGCGCACTGTCGTTGCTCCCCACGACGGTGACCGACCGGTCTGCTCCGTCGTCAGGCGCCAACAGCAGGTGCACTTCGAACGCGGAGGCCGTGGCGCGATAGTACTTCTCGGTGTAGTTGCGCACCTGACGGACCTCGCCGAGTTCGACCAGCCCGACCTCTACCAGGCGCATGACATGATGCCGGATCCACGCAGGGTGCTTCCCGAACATCGTTCCCAGTTGCGAGAGGGTGGCCGGCGCAGCCATGAGCCTGCACAGGAGCGCACGACGCGTCGCGTCGCCAACTGCTTCGAGTTGGTCATCGCGGTTCATCCTGATGGTGCCGGCCACAGGTCTCACCTACTCTAAGTTTTCGCTTAGGGTGCGAGCCTGAGTGTAAACGCGAGCCGCCCGCGATGGCAAGAAGCATCACGGGCGGCTCGGCAGTTCGTGCGAATCGTGCGGATCGCTACTCCAGGAGCGCCGCCACAGCATCGCCGACGCGCTTGCTGACGGCATTGGAGCTCCCGAAGATCTCAACGGTCGCGATCTCGCCCTTGTTGTCGGTGATCGCCGAGACGACCGGTGCCGAAAGCGTCTTGGGATCGGTGAGCAGCAGTACGCCACCACTCCATGCGGTGGCGCCAGAGCCACCGAGCGCGTCGGGGTAGTTGAGACCGGTCGCAAGGCCGATGTAGCTGTAAGTCGCCCAGCCCTCGTCGACCGCATAGTCCGCGATCAGCTTCGCGGTCTCGTAGCGATTCGTTCCGCCTATGCGCGGGATGCTGCCGGACAGCACTGTATCGAGCGTGGCATACACGCCACTTGAGATGGCTGCCTCGCTGCCAACGACGACGCCATCCGTGACGCCGAGGACGCCGATGGCGCCACTTGTGATCGTTGGCACGCTGCTGGGCCGGACGAGCAGCACCGGAATCGCTCCACTGTAGGCGATCGGCGAAACCGCAAGCGCGTCAGCGAAGCTGTCGCCGCGTGCGAAGAACGCGAAGCTGGCGTCACCCGTCAGTTCCTTGATGCGCGATGCAGCATGCGCCGCGGTGCTATACCTATCGGCGCCGGCGATCCGGTCCACGGTGTAGTTCGCAGCGAGTGCAGTCGCCACGCTTGCCGGAACGGCACTCTCACCTCCGACGATGACGATATCGGTCACACCGAGCCGATCGAGTTCGGCGGTAAGCGAAGCGGTCACCGACGCGCCGACGAGCAGCACAGGCGAGCCTACCGCACCGGCGAGACCGGATGCCGCGAGCGCATCCGGGAAGTTCATGCCTGTCGCGAGAATGGCCGTAGAGGTCGAGCCTGGCGGGAACGTGCTCTGCGAGATCGCGATAGCGGTGCCGTACCGGTCGGCGCCGAAGGTGCGCACCAACTCCGCTTTGAACTGCAGAGGTGTCCCGCTGTCTTCTGCGCGAGGGCCGACGTTCGTGGCGGCGTCGACCGCCCTGATCTGGTAGAAGTACTCGACACCCGCTTCAAGCCCTTCGTCGATGTACGTCGTCACGCCCGAATCCGGCTGCGCGATAAGCCTCCACGGATTCGAGAACTTCTCCTGGCCGGACGCCACCCTGCGGAAGATGCGGTAGCCCGTGAGCCCGGATCCGCCAGCGTCGCCGGCAGCCGTCCAGGACAGTTCGTTCGCCAGCACACCCGGATCGACGACGAATGAGCCCGGGGCGCTCGGTGCCACCTGATCCGTACCGCTGTGCGCTATGTCGGTGTCCGCCACAGCCAGCGTGAAGGACGACGTGATCTGCGACGTCCGGTTGATGTACGTGTTGAACGGCAGGCTCACCGGCACGCCAAGCCGGAAATCGGCGGCCGAGACACCAGCCGGTCCGTAGTCCTCGTTGTCGACCACGCCGTCCGAGTCGCTGTCTACCAGGTCGGCCTCGGACTTCGCGAGCGCATAGACGGTTGCAGTCGAGGCCACCGAGGAGCACTCGACGCGTCTGCCTGCCGATCCTGCCGCGAGCGTGCTCCCGTTGTGGATCCAGCCGCCCTGGGTGGCCATGTCCATGACGGTGACGGCCGGGACGTTCGATGAGTTGTACGTGGTTCCGTTGCTGAAGAGCGAGATCATCACGTGATACGTGCCCGAGGAGAGCTCATCGCCGAACTTCGCGAAGATCCACTGCTCGGTGATGGTGCCGTCCGGGTTGCTCGTGACGACCGGGAAGTCGGTCCAGTTGACACCGCCGAGGTCGGGCACCCAGGCTCCCGAGGCACCGTTCCAGGTGAGGCCGCGGTTCGTAGTGGGGTCCGGCGAGGTGCCAACCGTGAACCTGACTTTGGCGTAGTAGTCCGTGCTCGGCGCAAGCCCCGCCGTGGCCTCGAACCGGAATCCGATCGGCGTGTGGTCGTTCGGCACGTACAGAACAGTGTCGGTCGGTCCACCGGCGAAGGTCGACTTTGCGAACGCTGTCGGAACGCCCAGCAGCGACGTCACCAAAGCGACCACAACTGCCGCGACCAGGTAGCGAGTCGATCGATGCTCCCTCATGCCACGCTCCATTCGTCTCGAGAAGACCGACATCCCGAAGTGTGCTGCACCCGGGCCTTTCACCTCACAGCGCACTGCGCAGGTAGTCCGCAAGCGCCCCCGCCGCGCGCGTGGGCGTGGTCCGCGGCGTGACCAGGAAGAGCGGCCGAACGAGCGGGAACTCGGGCACCGGGACAACGGCCACCGTGCCGAGCTTGATCGCCTTCTCGGCGACCCACATGCTCACGATCCCTATACCCATCCCGCCCTCGATGGCGGAAAGCACCGCTTCGTTGGTGCCGAGCTCCATCACGACGCGCAACTCTGCCGGTTCGACGCCCGCGCGGCGCATGACATCCTCGGCCACCATCCGTGTGCCCGAGCCGTCTTCGCGCACGATGAACGGTTCGTCGACCAGCTCCGGCATGAGGATCTTCTTGCGCGACGCGAGCTCATGCCCCGGCGGACAAACCAGCACAAGGTCGTCGCTGCCAAGCTTCTCGAAGGCCGCGCGCGCGCCGGGGATCTCGGCCCCCGTCATGCCCAGATGCGCCTCCCCGCGCTCGACGTGTTCGACGACGTCGCTGGTGTCGAAGACACGGAGCGTGACACCGACGTCCGGATACTGCTTGAGGAATCCGCCGAGGAGCCTCGGCAGCACGTACTGCCCGGGCGTCGTGCTGGCGGCGACCGTAAGGCGCCCCGATACGGTGCCCGAGAGGTTTTCGAGGTCGAGCCGCGCTTCTTCCACCCCCAGCATCAGTTTGCGGGCGTGCGGCAAGAGCGCGCGTCCCGCCTCGGTCACTTCGACTTTGCGATAGCGGCGATCGAGGAGCGTCACGCCGAGGTCGGACTCGAGCGCCTGCACCTGCATCGTGACGGCGGGCTGCGAGAGTCCGAGCGCGCGGGCTGCTGCCGAGAACGACGCGTGCTCGACGACTGCGACGAATGTTCGAAGCTGGGAAAGGTTCACGCTGCCCCCCTGGTCATCCTCAAGAGTGCTATCGGATTTCCTTATGCTACGCCAAACCCCGCGCGGTAGCGACGATTGAACGCTTCGACGGCAGGGTATATCGTTCATCTGAGAATGATTCTCACTAAGGAGCACGATGTCCGGGCAGACCCACGCCCCTGCTGCGTTACTCGCGAACGAGCTCTTCGGCGGCTCACGCCTCAGCGTCGCCCGGCGCGCCATCGCCGAGGCGGTTCGCTCGCTCGGCGGGGCGTTCACGGCCGAGGAGCTTCACGAGGCTGTCGCGTCATCGCGCGAAGGCATCGGCGTTGCCACCGTCTACCGCGCGGTAGCCGCGATGACGGCGGCCGGTTCGCTCGCGCCCGTGGGCTCACGCAAGGGCAGCACGCTCTACGCGCTCTGCGCCGGTGGCGACCATCACCATCACCTCGTCTGCACAGGCTGCGGCACGGTCGTGGGCATCGCCTGCCCCGTGGACGGGTCGCTCATGCGCTCCGCCGAGGATGCGGGCTACACCGTGACCGCACACGAAGTGACGCTCTACGGTCTGTGCGCGGCGTGCACCCGGGCGCGTGACTGATATGTCGCATATCCACATCCCCGACGGCGTGCTCCCGGTCTGGCTGTGGCTCGGCGGCTGGATCATCTCGGCGGGGCTCGTGTGGTTCGCGAGTTCCCGGAGCCGCGGAGCCGACGTTCGGCGCAAGGTACCGCTCGTCGGCATCATCTCGGCGTTGGTGCTGGTGTCGATGTCGAGCGAGATCGTGCCGATCGCGTACCACATCAACCTCACCGTCGTGGCCGGCGTGCTACTGGGGCCGCAACTGGCGATCGTCTCGGCGTTCGTCGTGCAGGTGGTGCTCGCGCTCCTGGGACACGGCGGCGTGACCGTCATCGGGCTCAACACGCTCATGACCATGACCGAGATGCTCCTGGGGTGGGCGCTCTTCCGGGGGCTGGTGCGGTTGCTGGGGCGCACGCGCGTGCGCACCGCAAGCGGGATCGCGACCGTGGTGACGCTGGTAGTCACGACGACGCTGCTGGTGGGAGTCATCGCGGTCTCCGGTGTCACCGGCGCCACCGCACGCGAGACCGGAGCGCTCGACCCGCAGAACCTGACGTTCGCCTCACCGTTCAGCAGCGGTATCGTCGGGGTCGGGCTGTTCTCGGGAGGCGAGCCAGCGACGGCGCCCGCGGTCGGCCTGAGACGCTTCGCCGCCATCGTGTACACGCTCGGCCCGATCGGCTGGCTCATCGAGGCGCTCGTGACGGCGGCGATTCTCGGCTACGTCGCACGCGTGCGACCGTCGCTCATCTTCGAGGGGCCACTCGCTCCGACGGAACGCGTCTTGCCCGGCGATGAACACGGGGTGCACTAGTGGACATCGCCGTCCTCGACCGCTCCGCCGTCGGCGGAAACTCGCATCTCCACCGGGCAGCTCCCCGCTCGAAGCTGCTCGCGTTCGCGCTCGTGCTCGCAAGCATCGTGGTGAGCACCAACCTCTTCGTCGTGCTGGCGCTCCTGTTCGTGCTGCTCGCCGTGGTCGCCGCCGAGCGGCTGCCCGCGCGATCCATGCTGCCGCTCGCCGCGTACCCCGCAGTCTTCGCCGCGGTGTTCGCCTTCGCCTCGGCTCCCGACGCGCTGGCCGCAGCGCTCATCGTCGCCAAGGCGGTCACCGCCGCGCTCGCCGCGGTCACGCTCATGTTCACGACGCCGTACCCGCAGGTGTTCGCGGCCGTGCAGCGCGTGACGCCCGGGCTTGTCGGCGATGCGCTGCTGATGACATACCGGGCGATCTTCATCCTCGCCGACAAGCTCGCCGATCTCACGCGAGCGATACGGCTGCGCGCGGGAATCGCCGGCTCGCATCCGATCCGCTCGGCGAAGGCGACCACGCGTGCGCTTGGCGGCCTGCTGCTCTACTCGGTGGACCTCGCGCAGCGCGAGTACGACGTGCTGGTGCTGCGCGGGTACTCCGGACGCCTCAAGGTCGCCGAGCATCCCTCGCGGTCGCCTGCGGCCGACCGGGTCCTCGTTGCAGGTGCGCTCGCACTGCTCGGCGTCGCGACCGTGTGGCGCACCTGCTGGACCAGCCTCATCGACTACAGCTGGATGCCGCTGGCGCTGGCGCTGCTCGGCCTTGGCGCCACGTTCCTGTTCCGTGGGAGGAACCGATGACCACGCATGACTGCGATCACATCCACCCGGACGACCCGAATGCCGAGGAGGTCGTGCGCATCAGCTGCGTGCGGCACACCTACGAAGACGGCACCTCGGTACACCTGTGCGGCCTCGACTTTCTCGCACACCGGGGGAAGCGCGTGGCGGTTCTCGGCCCGAACGGCGCCGGGAAGACGACGATGCTCTACCACATCCTCGGCCTGCTGAAGCCGCAGGAGGGCGCGGTGAGCGTCTTCGGCGTCTCGCCATCCGAGCAGTGGACGTCGATCCGGCGTCGGGTCGGCGTCGTGCTCCAGAACGTCGACGAGCAGATCATCTCCCCCACCGTCGGCGACGATGTCGCCTTCTCGCCGAGACAGTACGGCCTGCCCGAAGCCGAGGTACGCGAGCGCGTCTCGCGCGCTCTTGCACTCCTCGGCATCGAGGAGCTGGCGGATCGTGTGCCGCACAACCTGTCGGGCGGCGAGAAGCGCAAAGTGGCGCTCGCGGGCGCGCTTGTGATGGATCCCGAGCTGCTCGTGCTCGACGAGCCGTTCGAGGGCCTCGATCCGAAGTCACGTCAGTCGCTGCTCGACCTGCTCGAGCGGCTCTCCCGGGAGCGGTGCATGACCGTCGTGCTGAGCACGCACGACATCGACACGGTTCCCGAGTTCGCGGACTTCGCGTACGTGCTCGCGCCCGGTGGGACCATCGCACTGCGGGGGACGCCCGCCGAGGTCTTCGCGAATGCTCACGTGCTCGCGAAGAGCAACATCAAGCCGCCGATCCTTGCCGAGTTGTTCTCGCGATTGCGTGAGAGAGACTCCGGCGCCCCGGCGACGGCCCTCACGATCGACGAAGCCGCCGATGCGCTCGACGCCTGGCGACGCGGGTAGAAGAGGTTAGCGGAACGTCACACCCGCGCTAGTAGTGGCTATGACCCGCGGCCCACGTGCCGTTCCCGGTACATCCAAGAACGGTGCCGGTGTGGTCGACCCAGTAGTACGTGCCGCCCGCCGGGCATTTCGGGGGATCCAGGAAGTACCTCGCCGCCAGCAGGTCGGCGGTGTCGGCCGTGTTGTTGCCGTCGAACACATCGGTCTGAGTCCACAGTTCGCTGGTGTACGCGCGGTACGTCTGGGACGCCCCCTCGATGCTGCGCTGGTTCGACTGACACGTGCGCCTGCGCGCGGTTCCGGTGGTTTCGGCGAACAGCGGTATGGCGATCGCCACGAGGATGCCGATGATGAGGATGACCACCATCAGCTCGACGAGCGTGAATCCGTCCTGTTTACGATGCATGCCCGTGGCACCTCGCTACACGTGGCCTCTCACCGGATCGGCGTACGATGCCCGTTCATCGGCCGTTAACCGCTCCGACTTGAGCCTCTGGCGGCTCATGTGTGCGTTCGGTCACATCGCGGGCCGACCGGCTAGTCGCGAGCTTTCACCGCGACACCGACCTCGCGGCCCCACCCGTGCGCTGCCGAGAGGTCCTCATCCGTCGGCTTGAACTTCTCCGAGAAGTCCTCGAGCGGCGCTTCGAGACCGATCGCCGTCACGCGCTCGCGCATCTGCTTGATGGCGCCGCCGCCCCAGCCGAACGATCCGAAGAATGCCGCCATCCTGCCGACGGGCTTGAGCCCCTCGATGTACTGGATGAAACCCGCGACACGGTAGAGCATGCCGTGATGCAACGTCGGCGAGCCCAGCACCAGCGCCTTCGCTTCGAGCAGCTCGTAGGTGATGTGCGCGCCGGACGTAACCGCAAGGTCGTACATGTCGACCTCGACACCTTCGGCGGTGATGCCGTCGGTGATCGCCTCGGCAAGCATCTTCGTGGAGCCCCACATTGTGCTGTATGCGACGACTGCCTTGTCGCGCTTCACGCCGGAGTTCCAGCGCGCGTAGGCCGCATACGCCGCGGACAGCGCTTCGCCGCGCCAGATGACGCCGTGAGAGGGCGCTATGACTTCCGGGTCCCAGCCGGCGTCGCCGATCTTGCCGACCATCTTCGCGACCTGCGCGCCAAGCGGCATGAGGATGTTGGCGTAGTAGATGCCGAGTTCCTCGATGGCGAGGTCAACGCCGACCTCATCGGCGAACCTGCCCGAGGAAGCCATGTGCTGCCCGAACGCATCGTTCGGCATGAGCGTGCGGACCTCCGGGCAGTACGTGAACATCGAGTCCGGCCAGTGCACCATCGGCGCCGGCATGAACTGCAACGTCTTGCCGCCAAGGTCGATCGAGTCCGCGGCGCTGACCGCCTCGACCACGAGTCCGTCGTGGTACTCGGCCACGCCCTTCACGCCCGAACCGGACGCGACCACGCGGGCGGCAGGCATCGCTGCCATGACGTCGCGAAGGCCGCTGTTGTGGTCGGGCTCCACGTGGTTGACGACGATGAGGCCAACCTCGGCAGGATCGATGATCGATGCCACGCGCGAGAGCAGCTCCGGAACGAAGGGTGTCTTCACGGTGTCGATGAGCGCCCATGTTCCTTCACCGCGGATGAGATACGCGTTGTACGTGGTGCCGCGCGGCGTCTCGTAGCCGTGGAAGTCGCGCAGCCCCCAGTCGATGACGCCGACCCACCAGATGCCGTCACTCACCGGTACCGCTCGCATTGCGGCTCCTTTCTCGGTTCATGTGTCTGGTGAGTCTGTACCCGAAGGTGAAGCTATGAGGAACGCTTCACGAAGAAGTCGGCCATCGAGAGCAGGAGCGTGCGCGCCTTGCTCGGCGATACGGCATCCTGGAGACGGTGCTTCGCGCCCATGACAAGCGCTCGAGCATACTCGCGCGCGTAGTCGAGCGAGCCTGCCTCGGCCATGATGTCGACGATCTCCTGCAGCTCGACCGGGTCGACCGTCCGGGAGGACAGCAGTTCGAGCAGGCGCTCGCGACGGGGGGAGTTCTGAAGCGCATGGATCGCGACGAGCGTACGCTTGCCCTCCGTGAGGTCGCTGCGGAAGTCCTTCTTGGTGGACTCTTTCGTGCCGACCAGGTTAAGGACATCGTCCTGGATCTGGAAGGCAAGACCCGACGCCATGCCGAAGTCCCGCAACACCTCAACCTGCTCCTCGGTACCTCCGCCGATCATCGCGCCGACCGCAAGCGGGATAGCGCCCGAGTAGAACGCCGTCTTGTGGTTCGCCATGACCAGGTAGTCGTCGACGGTAAGATCGAAGCGGTCGTCACGCGCCCAGCCGATGTCGAGCGCCTGACCCTCGATCGTGCGCGTCGTCATCGCGACAAGCTCGGCCAGCACGCGCAGCTTGATGGTGTCCTCGAGGCCTTCGTCGTCGATGACCGTGCCGCAGACGAGCGCCAGCGCAAGGTCGCCCGCGTTAATCGCGAGCCCGAGTCCCTCGGTGATGTGCATGCACGGCTGGTCCCGCCGTGTGAGCGACGAGTCCTCGATGTCGTCGTGGATGAGCGCGGCGGTGTGGAAGTGCTCGATGGCGGCAGCCGACGGCCACGCCTTCTTCGGATCGCCGCCCACCGCCTCGCAGGCGAGCAGGCAGATGAGGGGGCGGTGCCGCTTGCCGGCATTGTCCGAGAAGGTCCGCAGCGGGTCATAGAGGTAGCGGGCCATGTCTGGGTGCGAACCGTTCGCGAAGAACGTGAGCAGGTAGTCGTCGAACTTCTTCGCGTTGAGGTTCAAGTACAGCTCGAAGCCGGTCATGTGTCTCCTCGGAAGGCACGCAGAAGCGCCGTGCAGCGCCATGTGCGCACCAGTATACAAGCGCGGTAGTCGAAAGTAACACCTGAGCAACCGACGCCCCTGCGTGCAGATTACGACGCCGGGCCCCGCAACCCTTTCTCAAGGAACACGCCGTCGGCGGTGAAGGCGCGCCTGTACGACAGCATCACGGCAAGGATCGACCCGATAGCGGTGGCTGCGCTCACCATGAGCATCACGACGATCTGGTACTTGGTGGCCTCGAGCGGATCCGCGCCGGCGAGCACCTGCCCCGTCATCATGCCGGGAATGAAGACGATGCCGGCCGCGGCCATCGAATTGATCGTCGGTATCAGCCCCGCGCGCAACGCCAGGCGCACCGAGGCGCGCGCCGCCTCCCAGCGATCAGCGCCGAGCGCCGTGAGCGCGAGGATCTCGCCGCTTCGGGCATCCAGGTCCGAGAAGAGCCGCTCGAGGGCGAGCGCGATGCCGGTCATGGAGTTGCCGAGCACCATGCCCGCGATCGGGATCACGTAGCGCGGCTCGTACCAGACCGGCACGCGAACGATGAGTGCTGTCACCGCGAAGGTCACCGTGATCGCCGTGATCGCCATGGAAAAGAGCGCCGAGCCGAACAGGCCGCGCGGAGCGTCCGGGGCCCGCTTCACCACGATGCGGGTGGCGACGACGGTCATCACGCCAAGCAGCACGACCACCACCCACCACAGCCGCACCGAGAACACCCACCGCAGCACGAGCCCGAGCGCCAGCAGCTGGACGTACGTGCGCACCGAGGCGATCGCCAGATCCTTCACGAGCCCGAGACCGATCGCGACCGACAGCGCACCGGTGATGAGCATGAAGCTCGCAGCGAGCAGCAGCTGCGGCCAGCCGATGACGACCGCGCCTTCAGGCGTCATCGCGATCACCGCCCGCAAGCGCGCCGCTCTCCAGGTGCAGCCGCACGGTTGCCGCCGCGTCGGCGCGCAGGTGGCTCACCCTCAGCACCGCGCCGCCCGCCTCGGCGAAGCGCGCGGTCATGGCGGCCACCGCTGCCGCGCTGGCGTCATCGAGGCTCGCGTCGGGCTCGTCGAGCATCAGAACGCGCGGTGCCGTGAGCAGCACCCGCAGAAGCGCGACGCGCGCGGCCTGCCCCACCGAGAGACGCGCCGTATCGCGATCGAGCGCGACATCGGCCAGCCCGACATCATCGAGCGCGGTGCGGAGCGTCTCGGTAGACGGCGGTCGTACGCCGTCACGCGCCTTGAGCGCGAACGGCAGGAGCAGATTCTCTTCGACGCTGCCCGGAAAGAGGGCGGTGCGTTGCGGCAGCAGGGCGACTCGTGTCCGCCATACGGCGGGGTCGACCGAATCCGCGGCTTCGCCCGCCAGGGTGAGCGAGCCGCCAGCGCCCGGAAGCAGACGCGCGATGGCGAGCAAAAGCGTCGTCTTCCCCGCACCGCTCGGCCCGCGCAGCTCGGCGATGTCACCGGCCGCCAGATCGAGGTCGACGCCGTCGAGCACCCGCACGTCTCGGCCATCGACGGCCCGGACCGCCGTCAGCCCGCGAGCACAGAGAAGCGGCGCTACGACCACCGCTCGAACCGCACCTTCGCGGCGTCGTAGCGGTCGGCGGGCGGTTTCGTCTCGGCGGGATGGCCGATGGCGAGCACCGCGAACGGCTCCACACCGTCCGGCATGCCGAGAACCTCCTTGAGCGGCGTCACGCGCTCCATCTTCGGCCAGAAGCCAAGCCATACGGCGCCAAGGCCGAGACCGTGCGCGGCGAGGAGCGTGTTCTCGACGGCGGCTCCGCAGTCCTGTTGCCACATCACATCATGCTTCAGGTTCGCGAGGTCGGCGCAGACCACGATCGCGAGCGGCGCCTCGCGCAGCATCGCACCGTACGGCGTGGTCGTCGCGGCCGCGTCGAGCCGCTCGCGCTCCGTGAGCACCACGAACCGCCACGGCTGCTGGTTGCCCGCCGAGGGTGCCGCCATCGCCGCGCGCAGCAGCGTCTCGGTCATCTCCGCCGAGACGGTCTCGGCAGTGTACTTGCGGATGCTCCGGCGCGTCATGATCGCATCGAGCAGTTCCATGGCAGGCTCCTTCGTCAGCGTTCGGACGTCGTTCCGAGCGACTCGTCGCGCGCCTTCAGACGGCGACGCTCGCGATACAGGACCGGTGTGGTGCCGAAGAGCAGGTCGTTCTCGAACGAGATGCGCTCAAGGCCGATAAGCTCCTCGGCGATGGTGGTGACGTTCCGCCTGACCTCGGGAGAGCGCACGGTGAGGTCGTGCAGATCGACCCCATCGAGAGTACCGCTCTTGCGAGCGTGGGAGTAGGTCTTCCACAGCGCGCTCATCGCGCGTTCGCGCGTGGTCGGCGTGCGAAGCATCTCCAGCATGCGCGCCCTGAGCGCCTCAAGCTCGGCGATCGGCGCGTGCTTCGGAAGTGCGGCGAGCGCACGCCCCATCTCGTCGGCGCTCTTCCTACCCGTCTCTTGCAGCACGAACTTGATGACGTGCCACGCCGCCGTCAGATCGCCGTTGCCGGCGATCGTCCGGTCGCTCAGCCAGAGCCAAGCATGCATGCGTCGTCGCCAGTCCCACCAGGTGAGCGGCGAATCGAACGCATTGTCGGGGATGAGGAACCAGCCCTTCTCGGCCAACATCGCACCGAAGACGCCGCTGCCGAGCGCCTCCCGGCGGCGGCTGCGACCGACCTTCGCGCGGAACAACCCGCAGCTTGGCGACTCCTCCTTGAGGATCACCACGCGCGCACCGGCACGTTCGAGCGCCTCCACGCACGCCTGCGCACCCGAGACCAGCTGCGCTGTCACGTCGCGCCCGTACCGGTTCTCGACCGCCGCGGTGCCCGCCAGCACCTCCTGACCGGTGCCGGTGAGGTGGATCGGCTCCCGTGGCACGCCGAACCCGGCCATGCACTCGGGGCACACCGGCGTGATCGCGAAGTCGGCACGCTCACGCCCAAGCTTCCCGAGCGCATCGAACCGCTTGCCGTTGTAGCGCACGGGGCAATCCGCAAGACACGCGCTCACGCCGAGCGGGACCTTCTGAGTCATGACTTCCACCATCGTGCTCGCTCCTCCTTCAGTCCCGTCTGCCGAGACTTTTGTTCCCGTTGTGCGCATGAACACCCCGGCCGTCGGGAACGAGGGAAGGAACGGGTTTGGATGATACGCGCAAGAGAAGAGGCGTGCGATTGTGAGCACTGCGATCGTATGGATGCGAAACGACCTCCGACTCGCCGACAACCCTGCGCTGTTCACGGCAGCCGGGTCGCACCGGTTCGTCGCGCCGGTGGTGATCGTGTCGCCCGAGGGGGCCGACGACTGGGCGCCCGGCAGCGCATCGCGTGCGTGGCAACTCCGCTCGCTCGCGGCCCTCGGCGAACGCATCGAGGCACTCGGAGGCACGTTGACGGTGCTCACGGGTCCGGCTGCAGAAGCGGTTGTCGGCTGCGCTCAGGCGATAGGTGCCGACGCTGTCTACTGGAACCGGCGCTACGAGCCCTCACATGTCGCGGTCGATGAGATCGTGCAACGACGACTCGAATCCGCCGGCATCGCGGTGCACGTGCTGCCGGGTTCGCTTCTGGTGGAACCGGACGTGCTCACCACCCAGAGCGGTGGAGCGTACAAGGTCTTCACGCCGTTCTTCAACGCTGCGCTGCGGACAGCCGAAAGCCTCCCGCTCCCGGCCCCCGAACGCATTCTCGCTCCCCCGACGCTCCCCCGGGGCGTGCCCCTTGCAGCGCTGCCGCCGCGATCCGGCGATGTGCCCGACATCGACCGCCTCTGGACTCCGGGCGAAGTCGGTGCCGAGACCACAGCCGGGCGGTTCTTCTCGGAGATCGTGGATGACTACGAGCGCACGCGAGAGCGGCCGGACATCGACGGGACCTCGCGGTTGTCACCCCACATCGCCTTCGGCGAGATCTCTCCACGGACGCTCAAGGCGCTCGCCGAGAAGGTCGTGCGGTGCAACGGCGAATGCCATGTCTCGGAAGACGCAGCTGCGTTCACTCGCCAGCTCTTCTGGCGCGACTTCGCGTATCACCTGCTGCACCACTACCCGCATACACCCGAGCTCCCGCTGCGACGGGGCTTCGACGTGTTTCCGTGGAGTCGGGACCCCGACGCTCTGAACGCGTGGCGTGAAGGGATGACCGGCTTCCCGATCGTGGATGCCGGCATGCGCCAGATGCTGGCCACGGGGTGGATGCACAACCGTGTGCGGATGCTCGTGGCGTCGCTGCTGACCAAGGATCTGCTGCTGCCCTGGACTGAGGGTTCGCGGTGGTTCTGGGAGCGTCTCGTCGATGCCGACCTGGCGAACAACACCTTCGGGTGGCAATGGGTCGCCGGAAGCGGCGCAGACGCCGCACCCTACTTCAGGATCTTCAACCCCGTCATTCAGGGTGAGCGCTTCGATCCCGATGGTGCGTACGTGAAGCAGTGGGTTCCCGAACTTGAGGGGATGCCGCCAGGATGGGTGCACCGGCCATGGAGCGCGCCCACGAGCGTGCTTGCCGCCGCCGGCGTGACGCTCGGCAGAACGTACCCTCACCCTATCGTCGACCATGCCGCCGCACGACTTCGCGCGCTTGCAGTGTACGGAAGCATCCGGAACGCAGGCCGATAGTCGCGGGGCCCGACGACAGCGAGCGCCCCGAAGGGCGCCCGCTGGTTTCACGCTATGGCGGAGGCGTGTGCGAATCGAACACACCCAGGACGCTCTTCACGCCCCACGACGGTTTTGAAGACCGCGGAGCCCACCAGGACCCATTCGCCTCCAGGGCGGTATTGTGGGGAGCCGTCGGGTGCCTGTCAAACCTCGGCGCCAACCCTCCTCGTGAGAGGACTCTCATGCGGCGTTCATCGAACGCTCATCCTCCACTCCGATACTTCTGGAGACAAGACTCGACCCGTACGGACGGAGCCGGAGCACATGAGACGACTGTTCGCCGCTCTGCGACGCAAGCCAGCGATTACCGCGGTCATCGTCGTCCTTGCTCTGGGCGCTCTCACCGGCGGCGCCGTAGCGGCAACGAACTACACGAGTCGTCCGGGGTTCTGCACCTCGTGCCACGAGATGGAGCCGTACTACGTCGCGTGGAACGAGGGAGCTCACGCCGGCATCTCGTGCGTCTCCTGCCACGTCGAGCCCGGACTGAAGTCCGAGGTGGCACATAAGGTCGTCGCCCTGAAAGAGGTGTACAACCACTTCACCACCGATCCCAAGTTCCCCGGTGCGGTGACCGACATCCCCGACAGCCGTTGCCTGGCGTGCCACAGCGGCACCATCGACCCCGGGATCCCGGGCTTCACCCACGAGGCGCACCGCGGCGAGCGTTCATGTGTGGATTGCCACGCGAGCGCGGGTCACCGCGTCACGTCGGCCGCACTTGCCGAGGCCGGCATTCTCGACTCCCAGGCGAAGGACCGGCTCGCGATCGCGGTGGTCGGCGCCGGTGCAGCGAACCTCCCCGGGCACATCGCCGTGACGTGCTCGAATTGCCACGACCTGGCGAAGACGAGTTGCGTGACGTGCCACACGCCCGAAGCCCGATCACATCCTGCGCTCAAGAGCGTGAGCGCGACCGCGACGGGCGAGACCTCCACCTGCACGACGTGTCATACGACCGCCGATTCATGGTCGTTCGAACACGCCACCGACGTGACGACGTGTGTGAATTGCCACACCACTCCGGCAGAGCACCGGGCGGGTGCCTGCACGACGTGCCACGAACCTGGCGCATCCTGGGCCTTCGAGCACCCCTCCTCGACTGCAACGTGCACGACGTGTCACACCCGCCCGGCAGCTCATGCCACCGAGACCTGCACGACCTGCCACACGACCGGTGCCGCATGGACTTTCAAGCACCCGACCTCCACCTCCTGTGCCAGCTGCCACACGGCTCCGGCCCGGCATTACTCGGGAACGTGCTCGGCGTGTCATTCGACGAAGGTCGCCTTCAAGAACACGAAGTTCTCGCATCCCGGCGCCGCTGCCAACTGCGCGACGTGCCACAAGGCTCCCGCGAAGCACTACTCGGGGGCGTGCAAGACATGTCACAACCCGAAAGTCGCGTTCTCCAAGGCCACGTTCACGCACCCGGGTGCGGCTGCCAACTGCGCGACGTGCCACAAGGCCCCCGCGAAGCACTACTCGGGCGCATGCAGTTCCTGCCACAACCCGAAGACGGCCTTCTCGGCGGCCAAGTTCACGCACCCCGGATCGACGGCGACCTGCACGAACTGCCACTCCAGGCCATCGGGGCACTCGGGACTCAGCTGCGTGACGTGCCACAAGCCGGGCGGCTCCTGGAGGTTCTACCACCCGACGTCCACGGCGTGCTCTTCATGCCACAGGGCCCCCGCGAACCACTACGGCACGACCTGCGCGAACTGCCACTCACCCTCAAGGGCCTGGAGCAGCGCGACGTTCACTCACCCGTCGATCCCTGGCGGCGAGCATACCTACCGCAGTTTCGCTTGCACCAAGTGCCACCCAAGCGGCTATTCCTCGGCTTCGTGTACGGCATGTCACAGGTCGGGTGCGCCAATAGACGACTGAGAGTGGGGAGATGCGTATGTACGTCAAGGGTTGGTTCAAGAATCGTGCGTTGCTCGTGGCGGCCGTGACCGTGGCCGCGCTTCTATCGGCGGCCGCCATGGCGACCGCCGCTGCAGGGCCCGACATCCCCGAGGGTGCAGCGCCGCCCGCGAACCACTTCGCAGGGGACTGCGTCGGATGTCACACGATCATTGCGGCTCCCGCGCCGGATCCGGTCCCCGACCCCGTTCCGGTGCCAGGTGACGGCGATGAACCAAGCGCCGAGGATTGTGACGACGTGCCCGGCCTCATCGATGTCGACGAGGCTGATGACCTGGACGATGTCGACGAGGCTGATGACCTGGACGATGTCGATGAGGCTGGCGACTATGACGACGCGATCGATGACGATGACGCCGACGAGGTTGGTGACATGGACGGGGCACATCAGGTCGATGACGTGGACGCTGCAGACGAGGTCGAGGACGACATCGATGATGACGACGTAGCCCCGGCGCCGATCAGCGGCATCGGAAACGAGAACCACAACGACTAGGAACGACCGCGTATACTCGTGCGCAAGACCCGCACCGACCGGGTGCGGGTCTTGCATCGCAGAGAGGAGATGATCGTGTTCTCGAGCAACAACACCCGGGTCCTGCTCGGGATCACGGCCGCACTCCTGCTTCTTGGAAGCGCGACGTTCGCCGCTACCACTCCGGGTGGTTCGAGGCCTCGAGTCTCCGACTTGCCCGTCATTTCGGTCAGCCGCGACGTCGAGGCTACCGGGGCCGCGCCGGTGCCCGCCCCCCTCGATGTGAATGCGTCACCCACCCCGGACGCCACGGACACTGCCGGTTTGCCGGCGAATCCGACCCGGCCCGAGACGCCATCCACTCCGAAGCCCGGTCACCCGACGGCAACGGTGACGGACGATGATGATGACCGCGAGGTCGTTTCGCCGCCGATACGCGACGATGACCCGGATGGCGATTCCGACAGTGATGACGTGGGCAATGGGGAATCATCCTCGCATGTAGAAGAGCCGGAAACCGACTGAAAGCGTCCGGCTAACCCTGCGAGGAGTGCATATGAAGATCCTGCTCGTCGAGGACGATGATCGCATAGCCTCGTTCATGTCGAGCGGCCTCGCGGCTGAGGGGCATGTGGTCGAACGCTCTGCGACGGCGACGGATGCGCTCGGCATGTCCTTTGCCCACGAGTACGATCTGATTCTGCTCGACCTGATGCTGCCGGATGGCGACGGGCGTGGTGTGCTCACGTCGATACGCGCACGCGGCAATGACGTACCGATCATCGTCATCACCGCCCTCGGCGAAGTCGATGACAAGGTCACACTGCTCGATCTTGGGGCCGACGACTACCTTGTGAAGCCGATCGCCTTCGCGGAACTCGCTGCCCGAGTACGCGCCGCAGTGCGACACGGCCAGCAGAGCGCCCGCGTCCTGCGTTCGGGTGAGATCGAGCTCGATACCAAGACGCGCATCGCGACCAGAGGTGAGGTGTCGGTCGACCTTCCTTCGCGGGAGTTCGCTCTACTCGAATACCTCATGCGACATGCCGGCCAGGTCCTCACCCGCCAGCAGATCCTCGACGCAGTCTGGGGTTTCGGCTTCGAAAGCGCATCGAACATCGTCGACGTCTACGTGGGCTACCTGCGCCGCAAGCTCGATGGCAGCGATGCGCCCTCGGTGATAGAGACCGTGCGCGGGGCTGGCTATCGTGTCCGCTCGTAGACGCCTGACCGCAGCCGGCCGCGTCGCGCTCGCGATGTCGCTGGCTCTTGCGGTCGGGGTCGCGGCGCTGGCCATCGCGTCGTACGTCGCCGTGTCGCGGAGCCTCTCGGCAGATATCGACCGCGCGCTCCTGCGTGAGACCGAGGCGTACACCGCCGCGATCCGGAGCAGCGAGGCCGAGCCGAGCACCGGAGGCCTCATCGAGGTATCCCGCGCATATCTCACCGGACGCACGAAGGTGGAAGCAGGCACGCACCCGATCCTGCTCGTGCGCATCACCGGCGGTCGCGTGATCTCGAATTCGAGCGTTCCAATCGAGAAGGCGCCGGGCAACACCGAACTTCCCGCCGTGGGATTCGACACGTTCGCTCTTGACGGGGTTGACTACCGCGTTGCCACCTCACCGATACTCGGCGCTGATGGCTCCATCGTCGGCGTCTTCCAGGCAGCGCTGTCGACCACGTACACCGAAAGCGTGGCTGTGGAGCTCGGTTGGACGCTGGCTCTTGCGGGACTCGTCATCGTCATCATCGGCGGCTCCCTCTCGGCATGGGCGGCGGGAGCGAGCCTGAGCCCGTTGCGGGAGGTCGCGGCGACGGCCGGGCGCATCACCAAGGCGTCGCTCGGAGGCCGCGTCCCGTACGACGGTCCGCACGACGAGGTCGGGGCGGTCGTCGAGTCGCTCAATGCGATGCTCGACCGACTCGAGGTCGCATTCGCCGAGCAGAAGCGCTTCACCGCCGACGCATCGCACGAGCTGCGAACGCCGCTCGCCGTGATGCACGGCAACCTCGATCTCATCGAACACGCGAACACGACCGCCGACGAGAAGAGCGCGGCTCTACGCGCGATCAGGGACGAGACCAGCCGCATCGAGCGGCTCATCGACGACCTGCTGGAACTCGCGCGGCTCGACCGGGGATCGCAAAGGCCGTTCCAGGCGCTCTGCGTGGCGACGCTGATCGAGGAGGCCGCCGTCCGCGGACGGTCGATCGGAGCGGCCGTCATCAATGCCTCGGCTGAGTCAGACCTCTGGATCGACGGTGATCCGGACCTGCTCGATCAGGCGCTTATGAATCTCGTGCGCAACTCGATTGCATATGCTCGGGATGGCGGTGTCATCTCGATCACGGCGACGCAAGATGGCGGCTCGGTCATCATCGCTGTGGCCGATGACGGGCCAGGCATCAGCGAGGTCGACCTGCCGAGGATCTTCGATCGGTTCTACCGCGCCCCGGTCCCACGAAGCGGCGTCAAGGGCGGTGGCAGCGGACTGGGACTGGCGATCACCAAACGGCTTGTCGAACTGCATGGAGGGACGATCGACGCCGGCAATCGCGAGGGCGGCGGCGCGGTGTTCACCATCCGATTGCCATCCAGAAACGCACCGGACAAGACCTAGCCGAGACGACCGAGTGTTCGCGAGTCGCCGTCACGCTTCGTGATCCCTTGCGAGTCGAAGTACTCGAGCAGCGGGACGATGTACTTGCGGCTGCTGCCGGTGATGTCGCGAGCGTCACGGGCGAGGATTTCGCCATGCTCCTTGAGGTACGCGACGATGCGGTCTCGCGCCGTCGAGACGACATCGGCGTCGAAGTGGAGCTCCGGGCCTATGCGGACGACGGTGCCCTCGGCGACGAGCTTCGTGAGTGCCTTGCGGACGACGCCCGCGTCGATCCCCACGGCTGTCGCGAGCTCCGCGACCGTGCCCGGCGCCAGGCCCTGCGATCGCAGAAGCGGGACGAGTGCGACGCGTGCGGCTTCTTCCTCGGCAAGCGCGGTGCTGGCCGCCCTGGGATGCCGCACCTGGCCCTCGGCGAGCGCGGCTATCGCGCGGGTCGTCGCGAGCGCCAGCAGCGCGTCGAAGACCTTCGGCTCGAGGCGGCGATCCACGCGGTCGCGCAGCGCGAGCGCCGCGATGCCGGTGGCGTTCGGGTTCGCGGCGTGAAATGCCAGCAGCTCACGTTCGATGCCGCCTAGGAGGTGCTGCTGCGCCTCTTCGGTGACGAAGTAGGTCTCGTTGCCCACCTTGAGCCGCTCGAGCGCGGCCTTGTTGAGGTCGTCTGCGACGCCAGCGCGCGGCACCCCGAGCGCGAGCGCGATCTGCGCAGACGTCATCGGCAGCGCGCGCGAGGAGAGGAGCCCGATCGCCGCCGAGGAGAGATCGTGCGCGATGAGCGCTTCGAGGAGTTCGCGCTCGTAGGGCTTGAGCGTGGTCCGCCTCGGCGGGAGCGCGTCGAGCACGACGCCGCCGCCGATCGTCCACATGGGCGAGTACGAGCGGATGATGAAGCGGTCGCCGTAGCGCGGCGCGAGCGGCTCCTCGAGCCGCACCTGCGCGACGCCTTTGCCGCCGGGCGGGAGCGCCGGCACGTCCATGAACAGCACCCTGCCGAGCACCTCGCGTGTGCCGTGATGCACGTGAACCCGCGTGCCGCTCTCGAACGGCTTCTCCTCACTCGCAAGGTATGCGATGTGCGCGTCGAAGCGGTCGGTGACCGTGAGGCTGCCCGGCTCGGCCACGATGTCGCCGCGGTCGATCTCGTCGCGCTCTACGCCCGCCAGGTTGAGTGCGACTCGGCTGCCGGCAACGGCCTTCTCGGCCTGCGCGCCGTGCATCTGCACCGAGCGGACCCGGCCGCGAACGCCCGAGGGGTAGATCTCCACCTGCGCATCGCGCTCCACCGAGCCGCTCCAGAGCGTCCCGGTCACCACGGTGCCCGCACCGGCGATGGTGAAGACGCGGTCGACCGGCAGGCGCATCGTGAGGCTCGCCTGCCGCGAGACCGCCTCATCGGCGACCGAATCGATCGCCGCGAGCAGCTCCGGAAGCCCGGCGCCCGTCTTGGAGGAGACCGGTACGATCGGCGCGCCGTCGATGGAGGTGTCACGCAGAAGCGTGCGCACGTCCTCGATCACGAGCTCGATCCAGTCGGGATCGGCCAGGTCGGCCTTCGTGAGCGCGACGACGCCCTTCGGGATGCCGAGAAGGTCGATGATCGCGAGATGTTCGCGGGTTTGCGGCATGACGCCGTCGTCGGCGGCGACAACGAGCAGCACGACGTCGATGCCGGTCGCACCGGCCACCATCTGACGCACGAACTTCTCGTGCCCCGGAACGTCGACGACCCCCATCGTCCGACCGCTCGGCAGCTCGAGCTGCGCGAAGCCAAGCTCGATTGTGATGCCGCGCTCTTTCTCCTCGGCAAGACGGTCGGGATCCGTGCCGGTCAGCGCGCGGACAAGCGACGACTTGCCGTGATCGATATGCCCGGCGGTGCCGAGGACGAGCGAGGGTGCGGTCATTCGGACTCCTGTTCGCGGATATGGCGAGCGATCTGTTCGTAGGCGGACTCCGCAGTCTCCACAGCAAGGGCAACGCCCTGCCCATCTATCGAGATGTGCGTATCAGGATAGCGGCTTCCGACCGCCATGCGCGTGAGCTGCTCGAGCGAACGCATTTGCGACAGGAATGGCAGCTCCGCAGAGACCATCTGGACAAGCACGGCGAGGTCGTGGGTCCGAGGAGCACGGCTGCCTTCAAGCGCAAGCACCGCTTGAAGCGACTTCTCGACGACTTGCTGCGCCCAGAAGACGACCGCTTCGGGGTGCTCGTCGGCCGCTGCGCTCAGGGTGCGCATCGCCCTCAGATCCCGCTCCGAATACGCCAGCCACTCGGCCGCCTCGGAGCTTCTATCCGGCTCGCTCATAGATCACCACCCCCTCCTCGAGCGCATCCCGCACGACAGATGATGACCGCGTCTTCGAAGCCTCGAGTCGGGAGGGGTCTACGGGGATGACATCCACCGCAATCGACCTCGGGCCGAGCGCGCTCATGATCGCGACGCTCGTGGACAGTTCGTCCTCCACCTCGGGCAGCACGACGAGCAGGTCGACATCACTGTCCCGTCCGGCAGCGCCCCGGGCGTGCGAACCGAACAGGATGATCCGGATGGGGTCAAACCCGGTCACGATCGCGTCGACCCAACCCCCCAGGACGTCCTCGACGGCAGGGTCGATGCCCGAAACCGCAGCAACACGAGCTGCGTACTGCGCACGAGGGTCGGCGGCGAGCAGCCCGGAGAGTCCCGGAGTGAACGGGTGTCCCTCCACAAGCGAGATCTGACGCCTTCCCGTGCCGTCGAGCTCAGAGGTCACGAGCCCCATATCGGTCAGCCGCTCGATCTCACGCTGCACCGAAGCGATGCTTCCTCCGGCTGCTCGCACGAGGGCCCGCAGGTGCATGCGCATTCCAGGCGCAACGAGCAACGCCGCGATCATCCGCGCACGGGTCTTGGATCCGAGGAGTTCATCGAGCATCGCGTGTACCTACTCCCGGTACGCCAGAGTGTACCTGATTATGGTACACCTCGGCTCTGACGCGCTTCAAGTGGCCGCCCTACTCCGCAGTGAGCGCGGCGAGCGCGCTCACGATCTCGGCTTCCTCGCCAAGCGTAAGCGTGCGCGGGTCGAGCAGGAGGCGGTCGGCGTTGATGCGAGCGACGATGGGCGGCTCGGCAGCGCGAAGGCGCGCCTCGAGCTCGGTCACGCCCGTGCGCTGCGGCATGACGGCGACCACGACGGTGGGGATGTCGGCCATCGGCAGCGAGCCGCCGCCGGCGCGCGAGACGTCTTCGACGGTGCCCGTAAGGTACGCATCGCCGCATGCCCTCGCGATCGCGTCGGCGAGGCGCACGGCGCGCTCGGCCATCGCCTCCTTGCTTGCCGAGAGCATCGCAAGCGTGGGGATTTCGCGCTTCGCGCGCTCCTCGTCGAGGTAGAGCCGCAGCGTCGCCTCGAGCGCCGCGAGCGTCATCTTGTCCAGTCGGATGGCGCGCGCGAGCGGGTGCTTCTTGAGCGCGGCGATCACGTGCCACTTGCCGGCGATGATGCCCGCCTGCGGTCCGCCGAGAAGCTTGTCGCCGCTGCAGGTCACGACATCGACACCGGCTGCGATCGACTCGCCGACGGTGGGCTCGTACGGCAGGCCCCACTTCCGCAGGTCGACGAGCACGCCGGAGCCCTGGTCTTCCATGACCGGGACCCCGTGCTGCCCGCCGAGGGTGACGAGGTCGCCGAGGGTGACCTCCTCGGTGAAACCGACCACGCGGTAGTTGCTGGTGTGGACTTTGAGCAGCAGACCCGTGGCAGGTGTAAGCGCCTTCTCGTAGTCGCTCAGGTGCGTCTTGTTGGTGGTGCCGACCTCCACCATCGTCGCGCCGCTTTCGCGCATCACATCCGGCACGCGGAAGCTGCCGCCGATCTCCACGAGCTGGCCTCGGCTGACGATGGCTTCCTTGCCACGCGCAAGCCCTGCAAGGCCGATGAGCACCGCCGCGGCGTTGTTGTTGACGGCCATCGCGGCCTCGGCCCCGGTGAGCTTGCAGATGAGCTCCTCCACGTGCGAGTGCCGGCTGCCGCGCTCGCCGCTCTCCACGTCGTACTCGAGCGTCGAGTACGAGCCCGCCACCTCGGCGACAGCATCGACGGCGGACGGCGCCAGCCGCGAGCGGCCGAGGTTCGTGTGCACGACGATGCCCGTCGCGTTGATGACGCGACGCAGTGAGCGAACGCCCTTGCGCTCCACCAGCCCGATGACCGCCGAGGCGACCGCGTCCTCGCCAACCTCGTGGAGCACGCCCGAGAGGATGTCGGCGCGGAGCGCGTCCACCGTCTCGCGGATGGCATCGGTCACCACGCTGCGCGGGTGTATCTCGGCAAGCGCGGCGATGTCCGCCCGCTCAAGCAGCCTGTCGACCTTTGGAAGCGAACGCAGAAGCGATTGAGTGTCCATAGCGCCATTCTAGCCGAGGCGCACCCGCGCCGTCGCGCTCCGGTCGAACTACCCTATGCTCACGACATCATCGGCGGCCATGAACGCTTCGGCAGTGCCGCTCATGTTGCCGACTTCGCCGATGGCAAGCGCGTCCATGAGTCCGTAGAAGTCGAGACAGGTGCCGCAGCTTTTCACGGCAACGCCGTCGGCCACTAGCATCCGGATGTCATCGAGCGACGAGGATCCGTCGCACGTGAGGCGCACGCCGGAGTTCATGAACAGCAGCGCCGAGGGCTTGACCGCGGTACGCGCAAGCGAGTACAGGAACGACTGCATGAGTTTGAGCCCCAGCTCCGCTTCCCCGTCGCCGATGCGGTCCGAGTTCACAAACACCACTTTGCCCACCACGCGCTCCCTTCCGGCGACCTGTCGCGCCGCACGCTACCTGACGATAATGCGTCCCGCTTCGCCTGCCACGACCCGCCCGACGATGCACGCATCCTCGTCCCGCTCGGCCAGTGCCGAGAGAAGCGCATCCGCCTTCTCGGCGAGGAGCGCCATGAACAGGCCGCCGCTCGTCTGCGGGTCGGCGAGCACGCCGCGCCAGGCGTCATCGGCGGGACCCCAGTCGACGGAGCCTTCGAGGAACGCGAGCACGTCGGCCGTGCGGCCCGGCTTCACGCCGTCCGCCGAGTACTGCAGCACGTCCCGCCACAGCGGCAGCGCCGCCAGGTCGAGCTCGATCGCCACCCCGCTGCCAGCCGCCATCTCACGGGCATGCCCGGCGATCCCGAAGCCGGTTATGTCGGTGCACGCATGCACGCCGACCTCGATCATCGCTTCGGCGGCGGCGCGATTGAGATGCGCCATGCTCTCGATGACCGCCGAAAGCGTGCGTTCGGTCTCTAAGCCCTTCTTGAGCGCCGTGTTCAGGATGCCGACGCCGAGCTTCTTGGTGAGCACGAGCACGTCGCCCGCGCGCGCGCCCACGTTGCGCACCACCTTCCCGGGATCGCACACGCCCATCACGGAAAGCCCGTACTTGGGCTCCCTGTCGTCGATCGTGTGGCCACCGACGATGACGGCGCCCGCTTCGCGGACCTTGTCGGCACCGCCCTGCAGCACACGCGCGGTCACCTCGGCGGGAAGCGAGCACGGCATCGCGAGGAGGTTCATCGCGGTGAGCGGACGTCCACCCATCGCGTAGATATCGGAGAGCGCGTTCGCGGCGGTGATGCGGCCGAAGTCATACGGGTCATCCACCATCGGCGTGAAGAAGTCGACGGTAAGCAGCACCGCAGAATCGCCGAGACGGTAGACGGCCGCGTCATCGGACGTGTCGAAGCCCACCATGAGATCGTCGGACGTCCCTGGCGTCACCTGCTCGAGCACCGCGGCAAGGTCACCCGGACCCCACTTGGCGGCTCAACCCGACTTGGTGGAGAGCTGCGTGAGACGAACCTGCTCCATGATGCTCCTCGGCATACCGCGCGACGATTGTCGCATAAGCGAACCTAATGCGAAGCATTATAGCGCTAACGTTCGCGCGGAGCGACCACCTACGCGTCCGGCTGGACGTCCGCGTCGGCGGGGAACGGCGGAACCGGCACGGTGAACAGGAAGCCCTGACCGAATTCGACGCCGATCTCGACGAGCTTCTCGAGTTCGCTGCGGGTCTCGATTCCCTCGGCGATGAGCTTCACCCCGACCCGACGGGCGAACGTCACAAGGCTTTCCACGAGCTGGCTGCGCACCTCATCGGTGTCGACGCCACGAATGAGCGAGATATCGATCTTCAGCCACTCGGGACGTACCTCGGCAAGACACTGGAGCGAGCCGTAGCCCGCACCGGCATCGTCGACGGCCACCGCGAACCCGAGCGTGCGAAGATACTCGAGCGTCGAGCGGAACGCCGCGAAGTCCGTGATCGCGGTGCGCTCGGTGATCTCGAGGACCACGCTCGAGGGGGACAGCTCGCTTGCCGCCAGGAGCGACGAGAACATCACGTCGCGCAGTTCGGGATCGGCAACGGCCTCGGGCTCGATGTTGATGAAGAGCAGCCTACCCTCCGGCAGCGTGCGCGCCGTCTCAAGCGCACGACGGCGACACAGACGCTCGAGCGTCATCACCAGATCCACGTCGTACGCGACCTTGAAGAGCTTGTCGGGCCGCTCGAACTCGCTGTTCTCGGGACCGCGAGAGAGCGCCTCGTAACCGATGACTGAGAAGTCTGACAGGCGCATGATCGGGTGCACGAACGTGCGGATCGAACCGTTCTCGATGATGTCCTGAAGACGTGCCTTTCGCTCGCCGGCATCCTGCGCCTCGCGCGAGTCGGCCTGCTGGATCGCACGGTCAAGCGCGTCATGCACGATGCGCTCGAGGCGGATCTTCGGATCGTGGCGCACCGTCGCAGCACCCACGTAGCAACCGAACTTGGGGAAGAGCGCGGGATCGAGCGCGCTCTTGAGCTCCGCGCGGATGCGCTCCTCGACCCGCCTCGCAAGCTTGTTGAGGTTCTCGGCGAGCATCTGATCGCTCGTACGCGGCGGCGACAGGAGCACCACGAACGCGTTGCCGGAGATCATGAGCTCGGCCACCATGTCCGAGTCGCGAAGCTCGGCACCGGTGATGTTCTCAAGCGCGTTCGCGACGTGCTTCATGACGTCGTCGAAGACCTTCCAGCCGTAGATCTCCTCGATCTTGGAGTACTTCACGACATTCAGGCACAGGATCGAGATCTCGCCGCGCTCTTCGAGCAGGGACTCGATACGCGGGAACAGCAGCGGCGTCGTCGGCAGACCGGTGACCGGGTCGAAGAGCAACCGCTTGATCTCCGGATGGTCGCGGATCGCATCGTGGAACTCGAGCCATGATTCGAGCAGGTAATCGTGTACTTCGCGCGCTTCGTGCATTCGCTGTTGCGCCCCCAACGTGTGCTAGCCGAACTTCACCCGCAACGCAGCGACCCCGTTCGGGCCGAGCGGAACACCGAACGTCTTGCCGCCCACCTCGGCGGGCGCGCCGCCCCGCACATCCTGCACGGTCGCGACCGTCCGCGGCGTCGTTATGGTGGCCGTCGTCTTCTCGGCATTGTGACTCAAGATGAGCAGAATGTCGTCATCTTCGCCGAGGAAATGCGCCAGCTCGGCCTCGGGCATGTCGCACTCCAGCATCGCCCCGGCACCGGCCGCGCTTGCCACGGTGCCGTACACGGTACGCAGCAGATGCCGCACCGGCGTGGGCGTCGCCCACGGGTCGTTCTGCGCGATGGCACGCTCCACAGGCGTGGCGATGAAGACCGCCTTGCCCTGGCCGTACTGGTTGACGGTGAGCAGCGGACTTCCGGTCGCATCGGTGGCGACGACCATCGCGCCGCTCGCGGTGACGAGACCGAAATGCGGCAGGTCCATCCGCGCGTCGAAGGAGCGCAGGTCGCCCAGAACCCCCGGCTGCGCGACGCGGCATGCGAAGGTGTGCCGCGGACCGCCATCGCCGTTGAACTCCACGCCGAAGATCTCGCGGAGCGCCGGGTCCACGTCGCCGCCTCCGTACGAGAGAACGACCGACCCGCCGCCCTGCACAAACGCGCTCAGATCCGCCCACATCGAGGGCGTGAGCTTCCCGGGTGACGGCAGGTAAAGCGCATGATAGCCGCCGAGCTCGTCGCCTTCGCGGGCGACGGTGACAGGCACGTGCGCCTCCTTGGCCGCGATGTACGCCTGCAGACAGGCACGCGGGTCGAACAGACCGGCGAGCGAGGGCAGCGACTCGTACCGCTCGGCGGGGATGACGACCGCCGCCCGCTCGGGGGCGAGCGCGTAGCGCCGCGGGTCGAGTCGGGCAGCCACTGCCGCGAAGCGCTTCACCTCGGCGAGCACGGGCTTGGGCGCGCCGGTCACGTCGACGACGCCCACCAGCACCTCGAACGGATCGCGGAAGTACGGCTCGCGCTTCTCGGTCTCAAGATCGCGCCAGCGCCGGAGCATCGCGCCGCTCGCGCGGTTCATCAGCGCCGAGTAGAGCGCAGTGCGAACGTAGGCGGCCTCCTCGGCGGCCGAGAATTCGAGCGCGTGCACCCCGATGCCGTCGACCACCACCGGCAGGTCGCGAAGCGCAGCGCGCAGGAGGAACGAGTCGGTGTACGTGGCAGGCCCGGAGGTGACGGGTCCCTCGGCGATGTACGCGCGATACGGCGCGGTGAGGTGACTCCACGCACGCTCGCACAGGTCGATGGCGCCGCGGGGGTCCACGCCGGTCTCGCGCAGGAGCGTCTCCGGATCGACGCCGAGCAGCACAGGACGCTCCGGGTCGACCTCACGGATGGCCTCGCGCAGCTCGGTCACCCACTTCTCAAGCGCGGCCTCGGTCTCGAATCCCGAGCAGAACGCTTCGTTGCCGAGGTCCCACGCTTTGATGACGGGCTCGGCGCGGTAGCGGTTCACGATCTTCTGCACGAGCGAGAGCTCGCGCTGGATGAGGTAGTCGTCGGTGCGGCTGTCGCGACGCTTGCCCCACGGCACCTCGTTCATCTCGGCGAGACGGTCGTCGGCGAAGAAGCAGACGACGAGCTTCAGGTCGTGCGCGCGTGCGGCTTCGACGATGCGCTCGAGGCGCTCAAGCGCGTCCTCGTCGTACTGCCCGACCTGCGTCTCGAGACAGCGCCACGAGACGAAGACGCGCACATCGCTCACGCGCGAGGCCGCCATCGCCGCGAAGTCCGGCTCCGGGTCGCGGTCGTACCAGTCGCTCCATGAGCGACGCTCCTCATCGAGCGGGTAGTAGTCCACGCCGACCGGGAAGTCGGGATTGCGCATCGGGACGTGCTCGACGGGCGCGACGGCTGCCGGCTTCCTGGCAGCGGACTTCTTCGCCGTCGGCTTCTTGCCGCCGGACTTCTTCTGTGCCATCAGACGTCACCCCCCTCGGCGTACGCGTCGTAGAGGCGCCAGAAGTTGCCCTGACGTCGGGTGTCGTAGTAGGCGGCGCGCCGCATCTCCCACTGCGCCTCGGCGTAGCCGCCCTCGGTGAGGCGCACGGCCGCAAGCCCGAAGCGCGCGCGAACGCACGCCGGGTCGAGCCGCACGGCCGCGCGGTACGCCTGCTTCGCCTGCCCGTAGCGCTGCAGACCGAGAAGCGACTCGGCGAGCAGCACGTGCGTGAGCGAGTGCTGCGGGGCGGCCTTCGCAAGCGCGATGAAGACGCGCGCCGCGTGCTTGGCGAGCCCGGGGAAGCGACTGTAGACGACACCGAGCGTGTAGAGCGCGGTCGGCAGCTCCGCCGAGTAGGTGAGCGCGCGAAGTGCGCACGCCATCGCCTCGTTGGCAGCCTCCTGCTTGAGGTACGCGTACGCCGCAAGCGCAAGCGCCCCGGCGTCGGCGGGATTTTCGTCGAGTACGAGCCGCACCAGATCGCTCGCACCGAAGAAGTCCTCGGCGCGCAGCAGCATGCCTGCGGCGAACAGGCGTGCCTCGGCCTCCGGCTTCACCTTCGCGACGTCGAACTCCAGTCGCTCGGCAGGCAGGCCGAGCAGCGAGAAGAAGAGCTCGTCTTGCGACGGGTCGAGCTCGCCCGCGCGTCGGATCGTGGGAAGCGCGGTTGACATGCCTTCGCGCTTGAGCGCCGCGATCGCAAGGTTGTAGTGCGCGCGGGCCTCTTTGGGGTCGAGCTCGAGCGCCCGCTTCCAGCTGTCGACGGCCTCCTCCTCGAAGGCGGCCGCGGCGAACGCCTCGCCGAGCTGCACGTGCGCGGTGACGAGGTCCGGCACGACCTCGGCAAGCTCGTGCCACACCAGCACCGACTGGTCCCACATGCCGCCGCGGCGGTCGTACGCAAGGCCGAGCGCGAGGTACGCCGGGCTGCAATCCGGATCGAGCTCGATCGCCTGCGTGGAGGCGGCGATCGCCTCGTCGTAGAAGTCGCCCTCCAGCATGAGGTGGCCGAGGAGCGCATGCACGAACGCGTCGCGATCGTTCACCGCGAGCGCCTCGTAGCACGCCGCCACCGCCGCCGGCAATTGCCCCCTGCGCGCGAGGTCCTCGGCGACGAGGACCTGCGATGAGCGCGTCGGCGTCATGACGCGCCGCCTGCGAGGATGTCGTCTCGCACGCGCCCGAGCACCTTAAGGGCGCTCTCCGCGCTCGCGATGACGCCGTTCGCGCCGACAGCGCGCGCGAGGCCCGGGTCTGCTGCGAACGGACCGCCCGCCACGAGCAGCACGACGTCCTCGCGGTTCTCGGCGGTCAGCAGGTCCCTGACGCCGGAGACGGCGCGGGCTGTCGCGAGGATCTCGGCGAAGACGATCACGATGCGCGAGCCGGTCTCTTCAAGCCGCTCGAGGAAGTCCGCGGCGCGCACGTCCACGCCGAGGTCGTTCACGCGGAAGCCCGCCTCTTTGAGCGCCGAGGCGACCACGTCTTTCATCACGCTGTGGCGGTCGCGATGGATGGTGCCGATGACGACCGTCACACCCGTGTCGGGCCGCGCTACCGGCGGCATGACGAAGCTCCCGATCTGCTCGGCAACCACGGATGCCTGCGTGAAGACGATCTCGTCGATGAGACCCTCGGCCCACGCGCCGCCGAGAAGCGACATCGCGGGGACGTACAGCGTGTCGAAGAGCTGCGATTGCGGGACTCCCGAGGAGCGCACGCGCTCGACCACCTGGATGGCCTTCGCGGGATCCTGGGCGACGAACGCCTCGTAGAGATGCGATGCTTCTTCGCTTGTCACGCGCGTTGCGCCCTCCTCCCGCGACCCGTCGGCCGATCACTGCAAGTATCGCAGACCTGCCTGCTGCGTACCCACGCGATGCCGACGAGCGGCGGCCCGTCGGAATCGCGATGCATCATCTGGTAGCGGCGGTGGGAGTCGAACCCACATAGCCTTTCGGCTAGAGGCTTTTAAGGCCCCCTCCTGTGCCAATTCGGATACGCCGCCCTATCGGTCCCCGGCCGGCGCCCCACCCGCGATGCCGGCACGCTCGAGCACCATCCCGTAGAGGATATCCTGCTCGCTCACGAGCGTCGAATCGAGGCCCGCGAGCGCGAGCACCGTCTCGAGGATGAGCGCACCCGCCACGATCACGCCGGCGCGCGCTGGCTCGAGACCGATGACACCGCGGCGCCGTTCGAGCGGCATCGCAGCGAGCATCTCGCGCATGTCGGCAAGCGCGTGCGCGCCGAGGCGGTAGCCGTGCACGCGGTCGGGGTCGTACGGGTCGAGCGCCAGGTCGATCGCCGCGAGGCTCGTCGCGGTGCCCGCGACCGCGACCATCTCGCGGGGACGCGTGCGGAGCCCATCGAAGTACGGCCGAAGCTCGTCGGTGATGTACGCGGTGGCCGCGTCGAGCTCGTGACGCGCCGGCGGATCGCCGTGCAAGTACAGCTCGGTCACGCGCTTGGAGCCGATGTCGATGGAGCGCGCCGACTCGGTGTCAATCACACCCTCCTCATCGATGCTGCCCAGCACCAGCTCGGTCGAGCCGCCGCCGATATCCACAACCATGATGTCTTCGCCGGACCGGCCGTACGTTGCGCCGAGGAACGACAGTTGCGCTTCGGTCGCGCCGGGGATGATCTCGGGCTGCATGCCTGCACGCTCGAGCGCGGCCAGGAACTCGCCGGCATTGCCCGCATCGCGTGACGCGCTCGTGGCCACACCGAAGACCTCGCTCGCGCCAAGGTCGCGTGCCTCGGCGACGAAGGCCGCAACGGCAGTACTCACGCGCGTGATCGCCTCGGCCGAGAGCAGCCCGGTCTCGGTCCAGCCGTCGCCCAGGTGCGAGATCACCGAGCGGCGCGACAGTTCGCGGACGCCGTCGGGTCCGACGTCGGCCACAAGCAGCCGGCACGTCACCGTGCCGATATCGATGGCGGCGTAGCGGGTGGTGTCACTCACTGTCAGTCGCTCCTTCCGAGCACCGCTTGTCCTCGCATTCGTGCGCGAGCGAGCCGAGGATCGACTCGCCGATCGGGTCGTTGATACCCGCAAGCGCCGCCGCAACGTGCGCATGCAAGCATTTCGTGCCGAGCGGATCGCGCTGCCCGGCGATTCCCACCGTGGCGCACGCATCGTCCCCGCCGCTCTCGGCGGCTCTCGCCGAGCGGTACGCCGCGTCCGCTACGCGCATGCGATTCGCGAGCGCCACGTCGCTCGCAAGCAGCGCAGCCCATGCGTCTACCTCACCGGCCGACTCAAGCCGCGCGACCGCGTCGAGCAGGTGCGGGCACGTGAGCCAGTAAAGCGTGGGGAACGGCTCGCCATCCGGCAGGCGCGACGGCGTGGCGATCACGACGGGATACCCGAAGGTGCAGCGGACGGCCACACGCCAGGTGCCTCTCGGCTGGCGGCCAAGCTGCCGGCCGACGGTGTCAGCGTCGCGCGACATCACCGGAAGCCGAAGACGGCGTCGAGCACCTTCGTCCAGACGGACGTCTCGGAAGCCGTGATACTGCGGGTCTGCGCGCCGACCTCGGGCGCAGGCGCGCGGGTGCTCTCGCCGTCGCTCACGACGTACACCTCCTCGCCCTGCCGCACCAGGCCAAGCGTGGAGCGCGCGGCCTCCTCGACACCCTCGGGCGTCTTGAGGCGGTCGACCTGCGCGCGAAGGTTCTCGTTGCGATCCTTGAGCCCGGCGAGTTCCTGTTCGAGCGTGGCCTTCTCGCGCTGCTGCTGGTACTGCAGCCGGAGCACGGGATAGAGCGTCCACGCCGCAAGCACGAGCGTGCCGAGCAAGATGACGGTGAGCATGCGGTGATCGGTGCGCGTTCGCCGAGCCGGGGTGCGCGTCGAGGGCTTGCGCTTCGCCGGGGAGGCGGTGCGTTTGGCGACGGGCGCGCGTCGGGACGCCCGTGCCGGAGCCTTCCTCGTGGTCGAGGAGGCTCGACGAGCGCCCGCTTTAGCCCCGTTCTGCGTCTTTCGCGCTGCTGTCATTGTTCCAACTTCGTGCTGCGTGAAGGCACAAGCGGCCGTACCGGAACGTGCTCACGCACGCCCAGGAGGCATCATAGCACGATTTCAACGGTGTGTAGATTAAGGGTCAAGTCGAGGTAGAGGCAAGATCACCCAGCTGCCGCTCGCCTAGACGCGCGTGACCTGAAGGAGGTTCGTCGTACCGGGAACGCCCACCGAGACACCACCTGTGAGCGCCACCATCTCCCCGGCGCTCGCGTGACCCGCATCCTTCACGGCGGCGATGGCGTGCACCAGCATCTCATCGATGGTGCCATGCTGCGCCACGACAAGCGGTGTCACACCCCAGACCACCGCAAGTCGGCGCGCAACCGCGACAAGCGGCGTGACGGCAACGATCGGGGTCCTCGGACGGTGCGCCGCGACGGCGAGCGCTGTCGCTCCCGACTGCGTGGCGGTCACGATCGCGGCAAGCGAGAGGTCGCAGGCCAGCTCGCTCACGGCACTGCTCACAGCAAGCGTCACGTCATCCCGCCCGCCGTGCACCGGCGCCACCGTGGCGCGCCCCGAGAGCGACTCCTCGGCGACGGTAGCGATGCGCGCCATCATCGCCACGGCTTCAGCGGGATACGCACCCACCGCCGTCTCGCCGGAGAGCATCACGGCGTCGACTTCGTCGAAGATGGCATTCGCGACGTCCGAAGCCTCGGCGCGGGTTGGTCGCTTCGATACCGTCATCGACTCGAGCATCTGCGTTGCGATGATGACCGGGCGGCCGGCCGCGCGGCAGGCAGCGACGATGCGCCGCTGCACCACCGGAACCTGCTCGGTAGCGGTCTCCACGCCAAGGTCGCCGCGCGCGACCATCACCGCGTCGGCAGCGGCTATGATCTCGTCGATCGCCGAGACGGCCTCGTGCTTCTCGATCTTCGCCACGATGGGAACCGGTCGGTCGCCCATGAGCGCGCGGAGCCGCTGGACATCGTCAGCCGAGCGCACGAACGACTGCGCAACGAGATCAACGCCGGCGTCGAGTCCCCACGCCAGGTCCTCGCGATCCTTCTCGGTAATGGCATCCACGCCGAGGCGAACGCTCGGAACGTTCACGCCCTTGTGACTGCCGAGCGGCCCACCGGTGACGATCTCGGTGATGAGCGCGTCGTCGTGCCGCTCGGTCACGCGCAGTTCGATGCGCCCGTCGTCGATGAGCAGGCGCGCGCCGTCGGGCACATCCATCGGCAGATTGGCGTAGGTGACGCAGGCGTGGCGGCTGTCGCCAAGGCATGCGCCGGTGAGCAGCGAGAACCGCTCGCCCGGGACGAGCACCGTGCCGTCCCGGACCTCACCGAGGCGCAGCTTCGGGCCGCCGAGGTCGAGCATGACCGCGACGTGTCGGCCCGCACGCTCGGCCGCCGCACGCACTGCGCTCAGCCGCCGGGCGAGGTCGTCACGTGATGTATGCGATGCATTCAGACGCGCGACGGAAACGCCCGCGTCGATGAGGGCGCGCAGTAGCTCGGGCGAATCGCAGGCAGGGCCGATGGTTGCGACGATCTTGGTACGCGGCATAGCGCCTCCTTCGGGGGTCTTTTGTGATGCTACCCGAACGGACGCAACGTATCCCTACCCGACCCTCCGGGAACCCAGCCACGCGCGGTACTCCTCGAGGAGCGCTACCAGGTCGGTGTAGGTGGGAGCCTCGTTCACGCGAGCGCGCACGTAGGTGGCGCCGGGAACGCCGGAGATGTACCAGCCCACATGCTTGCGCATGCGCGCGAAACGCTCCTCCCCCGCGAACGCGACGAGCGCGGCGGCATGTTCGAGTGCGACATCGATGCGCTCGAACGCCGAGGGTGGCTCGAGGCGCTCGCCGCGATCGATGAGCGCGCGGGCAGCCGCGAAGATCCACGGGTTGCCCTGCGCACCGCGCGCGACCATCACCGCATCGACGCCGGTGCGCGTGAGCATCGAGCGCGCGTCATCCGCCGAGAAGACATCGCCGCTGCCGATGACCGGCACCGCGACCGCTGCCTTCACGGCCGCGATCACATCCCAGTCGGCCTTGCCGTGGTAGAACTGGTCGCGCGTGCGACCGTGAACGGTCACCGCCGACGCGCCGGCCGCCTCCATCATGCGTGCGAACTCGACCGCGTTCACGCTCTCCGCGTCCCACCCGCTGCGAAACTTCACCGTGACCGGCACGCTCACCGCCGAGACGACCGCCGAGACGACGTCGGCCGCGAGCGCGGGCTCGCGCATGAGCGCGCTCCCCTCGCCCTTCGCGACGACCTTCGTCACCGGGCAGCCCATGTTGATGTCGATCGCTGCGACGTCGGCGCCGTACTCGGCCACGATGCGCGCGGCCTGCTCGGCCATCACGGCGGGGTTCGCACCGAAGAGCTGCACGGCGCACGGGACTTCCTCGGCGGCGAAGGTAAGGAGCGAGCGGGAGACACGCGAGTCGGGATTGTAGTGCAAGCCGGTGGCGCTCACCATCTCGGTGAACGTGAGACCGGCGCCCATGCGCTTGCAGATCGCGCGGAACGGCGCCTCGGTAATGCCGGCCATCGGGCCGAGCACCACGTTGCCGGCACCGAGCAGCGCGCGGATGTCGGTGACGGTACTCACCGCGGGATCGACTCTTCGAGGCGGTCGATGAGCGCGCCCGTCCAGAACTCGAGGATCTCGTCGTAGCCCTCGATGAACTGGCCGGTCTCGATGGCGCGCACGATGTGCGGGAACGACTCCCGGGGAAGCCCCGCGAAGAGCGCCTGCAGCTCCTCGGACCCGCGCGGATCCGCGGCGGACGCCGACATCGCCACCGCAAGCGATGCCGAGACGAGCCCCATCACGTTGATCGCGAGCGCCGCATCTTTGAGCGGCACCCCGGCGCCGGACATGATCGCGAAAGCACGCTCCACCAGGCCGAGCGAACCCGGCGTCGTCAGGGGGCGCTGCGCCACGAGCGGCAGCACGTTCGGGTGCGCAAGCGTCGCGTCGAGATTCGCGCGGATGAGCTGTCGCAGCTGGGCTTGCCATGGGGCGGTCTCGTCCACCGAGAGGTCCGCGCTTGCAACGACCGCCTCGATCACACCGTCGAGCAGCGCGTCTTTGTTCGGCAGATGGCGATACGCGGCCATCGGATCGACGCCAAGCTCGGCGCCGAGCTTTCGCATCGAGAGCGCGTCGAGTCCGTCCCGGTCGACGATCGTGAGCGCGGCCTGGATAAGCCGCTTGCGTGTGAGTTTCTCAGCCATCGTTCGGACTCCAGCCAAAATCGGGTGTTGACTTGTCTACACCGTAGACTATAGTGGTCTACAGCGTAGACATCAAGTGCCGGTATGCAGGCCGGCCGCGGGGCGACGCCCCGCCGAGGAGGGAGTTTGCAGTGAATATCGACCCGGTACTGGAGCACTTCGGGAACTGGTGGGTGGCCGTCATCTTCGTGGCCGTCTTCGCCCTGTTCCTCCTGTTCACCCCGTTCTACAAGAAGAGCGGTCTCAAGCCCAAAGGCGCGTTCCTGGCATTCGTCGTGGCGCTCGCGCTCGAGATGTTCGGCGTCCCGCTTTCCATGTACGCGCTTTCGGGCGTGCTCGGGCACTACCTGCCCGACGGCGTCCTGTGGGGGCACACGCTCATCGGCTATGTGGGGCTTCTCGGCACGGACATCGCGATGCTCCTCTACCTCACGGGTGCGGTGCTCATCATCTCGGGATGGCGCGCGATCTACCGCGATTACTGGAGCAAGGAGCGCGGCGAGGGCCGCCTGGTGACGAGCGGCATCTACCGCTTCATCCGCCACCCGCAGTACACCGGCTTCGCCTGCTTCACGATCGGCATGCTGCTCGAGTGGGCGACGCTGCCCATGCTCGTGATGTTCCCGATCCTGGGCGTCATGTACTTCCGCCTTGCCCGCCGGGAAGAGGCTGACATGCGCGCCGAGTTCGGTGCGGCTTACGACGAGTACGCCGCTCGTACCGGCATGTTCCTGCCGACCAGGGTCTTCTCGCGCGCGGCCCGCACCTCGCGCCGGGTCGCGGAGGCGCGGGCATGAGACCGCTCCCCCGCCTCGAGATCCTCACCGAGGAGCTCCTCGGCAACCGCCTCGGCGCCGGTGTGTACCGGCGCTGGGTGCGGGACCTTGGTCTCGCGGGCACCGAACGCGTGCTCGAGGTGGGCTGCGGCGCCGGCGCGTGCGCACGGCATCTCGCCGAGGCGCTGCCCTGTGGGTCGCTCACCTGCCTGGATGTCGATGCGCGCTGGCTCGCGGTCGCGCGCAGGCGGCTCGCCAGCCACGACAATGTCGGGTTCGTGTGCGCGGACATCGCGCAGTGGCAGCAGCCCGGGGCGTTCGATGCCGTGGTCGTCCACTTCGTGCTGCACGACATCCCTGCCGAGAACCGCCGCGCCGCACTTGAGGGTATCATCCGGTCGCTCGCGCCGGGGGGCCGGCTGCTGCTGCGTGAACCCACCGGTCACGGCATGAGCGGCGCGGAGCTCGATGCGCTGCTCGGCGGCGCAGGCTTCGCGCCCGTGGACGCCCGGCAGCTCGAGCGTGTGCCGCTCATGGGCGACACCGTCAGTGGCCGGTGGGCGCTCGCCTGAGCGGCTCCGCTCGCACGGATGCCCGCGCAGATCGTTCCTGCGCGGGCATCCTGCACGAGCGGTTGATGCCTAGTTCAGCAGCTTCGCTACCGAGACGCGCACCGCCGGGCCGATCGCCGGGTCGGAGCCGATGAATCGCAGCAGCGCGATGCTGTTCTTGTGCGTGCTCAACGCCGTCGCGGTTGGCGAGGAGAGCGAAAGCGTCCTCGTCAGCAGCAGCACGGAGCCGTTCAGCCCCTGGGCAGCACCAGCGGAAAGGCCGTCCGGGAAGTTCTCACCCGTGGCGATCGCTACCCCGTCCCAGCTCAGACCCGCGTTCGCCACGCCGTACCGGGCGACGGACACGGCTGTGGAGTACCTATCGAGACCGGAGAGTCTGTCGACGGTCGCGCCGACGGACGTACCGATCGCCGTGGCCACCGATGCCGGAACTGCCGACGTGCTCCCAAGCACGAGCGCCTTGGTGACGCCGATGTCGGTCATCGATGCGGCGGTCGCCGAATCGAGCCCAGCCGGTCCGACAAGGTAGATCGGCCATCCCTTGGCGGCCGCGAGCGGGCCAGCGGCAAGCGCGTCGGGGAAGTTCAGGCCTGTGGAGACGAACGCGGTGCCCTTGTAGTTGCAGCCAAGGAACTTGACCGTCTCGGCAGCTACCAGGCGCGCTGTCTCGTAGCGGTTCGCACCGCCGATGCGCTGTACGTTTCCAGCGCCAAGCAGCGTCTTGAGCGAGTTCTCGACAGTGGTGTTCACGGCCGCAGTGCTACCGAGTATGACGACCTTGGTGGCACCGAGGCGGGTGAGCTCTGTTGGAATGCCGGAGCTCAGCGCTGTGGGGCTCGTGAGCAGGATCGGCGACTTGTACGCACCGGCCAGCGAGGAGCCGACGAGTGCGTCGGGCCAACCCGCACTGCTCGCGATCACGACGGTGTCGACCGAGTTGAGCGGGAACGTCTTGAGCGAGATCTGCAGCGCCGTCTGGACGCGGTTGGATCCTTCGAGCGACTCGAACGTCGCGTTCGGCGGCAGGACCGCGAAGCCGACCGTCTTGGTAGCCTCACTGTTGCCCGCAGCGTCCGTCGACCAGTACTCGAGCGTGTGCGCACCCTGGACGGTGCTCTTCACGAGCGTGCCGTCAACAGCCGCACCGCCGTCGATACGGTACTGCGTGAGCGCGACACCCGAGAGCGCATCGCTCGCCGAGAGGTGGATCGTCGCGCTGCCGGTGTAGGAACCGAGGTGGTCGTCGCTGGTGACCGGTGCCGTGTTGTCGACTTTCACGAATGCCGTGTTGGCCGGCTCGACGGCGCCCAGGTTGTCCTCGGACCAGAACTCGAGCGTGGTGGTTCCCTCGGCACTCACATCGAAGGCTCCGGAGTAGGTCTGCGCGGTGCCACCGTTGAGGGTGTAGCTCGTGACCGCAACGCCGGAGAGCGTGTCGGTCGCGTCAAGCGATACCGAGAACGGACCCTTGTGCCACGCGCCATCCACGTTCGAGGTGGTGACGGGCGCGGTAGTGTCCGTGATCGGTCCGATCGCGACCGGCGTGGAGGTCGTCGTGCCTTCCTCGTTCCATGCGATCACGCGGTAGCTGTACTCGCTGCCAAGCGTGATCGTCGGGTCATCGAAGGAGATCTGGTTGGCCAGCGCGGTGCCGATCTGCGAGTACTCGCCCACGACACTTGCGACGATCGGTGCGCGCTCGATCTTGAAGCCAATCTCACTGGCCGGGTTTCCCCACGTGTCGATGGCGCCCATCGGCGTTCCGTCCGCCCACGTCAGGCGCGTCGCACCCGGCGCCACAAGCGTGGCGGGGTCGAGCACCGGCGTGGCCGGCAGCGAGCTCGCCACCTCCACGGTGACCGGACGCATCATGTCCATCTCTTCGTGGCTGAGGATGTGGCAGTGCCACACGTACTCCCAGCCGAAGTTCCGGACCTCGTTCATGATCGGCACGGCGTACGGCTGTCCCGTGACGGGGTCGACCCTCGAGAAGCCCATCATGCCGCCGATCGGCTGCGTGGGATCGAGCGGGCGCCAGCTGTCGGGCACGTTGAACGGCGCCGTCGGCGCGACCGGGCGCAGCGCCACGATCGTGTCCTCAAGCGGGCTCACGCGCACGGTGTCTTTCCAGCCGAGCTCGTTGTCATCGGGGTACCGCAAGAAGCCGTCCCAACCGACGCGGTTGATGAGCTGCACGTCGTAGAGGTGGAAGTGCATCGGGTGTGTGTCCACGCCGTTGTGTGTGATCTTCCAGATCTGCGTGCCGTCACCCAGAATCGGCGTGAGCGCGACCATCGTCGGATCGACGGCCGTCTCGATCTCGGTGGGCGGATCGAAGTATCCGTACAGGTTGAAGTTGGGCGCACCGGGAACACCGGTCGGGCGTTCCAGTCCCAGCTTGCCGCTCATGCGGCCGTACTCGTCGAACGTCTCACCCTGTTCGTCCTGGATCGCCTTCGGCTCAAGCGAGAACGTCGTCTCGACGCCGTCAAGGTTCTTGAACTTGAAGGTGGTGTCGAAGATGCGCACGTAGGCATCCGAGGGGAACGTCTTGTTGTACGTGCCGTTGTAGCGAGCGTTCGGGACGATGATCTTGTTCTGCGACTCTTCGAACACGCTGGTGTTCGATGCGCTCGACGTGAACGCTGCCTCAAGCGGAGCGATGTCGAAGGCCGGTGACGCGGTCTTCGCGGCGACCTTGATCTGCATGATCGTGCGGGTGTTCGGACCATAGCCGACACGGGTCGGAGCGTGACCGCCGGTATCGGTGAAATCGGGGTTGTTCGTGTAGTAGTCGTACCGCGGGTCGCCGGCCGGGAACGCCGCAGGCGCGTCGTTGTAGACGATGAGCGTCTTGCCCGCGTACTTGGAGAAGTCGACGATGACGTCGGCACGCTCGGCAGGAGCGACAAGGAGGGAGTGCTTGTCGACGTTGCCGGCGTTGAAGAGCGTCACGTCGGTGACCCAGGTGATCGGCTGTTGCTTGATGGTCACGACCTTGGGCAGGAAGCCGCCCTCGGTGCCAATCTGGATCCAGTCAGGACCCATCATCTTGGGGTCGGGAACGCCGCCCTCCCGGCCATCGGTCGGCCAGTCTGCCGGGAATCCGGCCGTGGGTGCGGCGGGGACCATCTTCACTTCGGTATTGCGACGTCCGTCACAGGCGACGGTGTTGGGATCGGCAACGTAGAGCTGCAGGTTCCAGAAACGGTCGCTCGACGCGTTCAGGATGCGCAGCCGGTACGATTTCGGGTCGACGTTCATCGTCGGGTATGCCGTGCCGTTCACGAGCGCTGTGTCCTGGAACGCCTCCATGCCGCTTGAGTTGTCAGGCGTGGCGGGCATCGTGGGGTTCTCCCACGGCGTCTCTTCAGCCGAGATGAAATAGGGGTTCGGGATCGGCCCGTTCGGGACCGGTGTCGGCGGCCAGAACCACGGGCCGTAGTGCCAACGACCGTTCGGGTTGACGCCGTCGATCATCGCCGGGTTCTGAGCCGGCATGTACACGTGCGGGAACCACAGGTCGCCGGTGTTCGGCGTACCGGGGGTGGAGCCCCAGTTCCAGGTGGGGTCGGTGGTCGTGATGGTGCTCGCGTCCACGAACGTCTTGTCCTGGATGATGAGCGGGATCTGGTCGCTCGGGACGGTGCCATCAGCGATGAGCTGCTTCTCGGCGTCATCGGTGATGAAGTAGCCGGCCGCCATGCCCGCCAGGACGTTGAGGCGGGTGATGCCGTATGCGTGGTCGTGGTACCAGAGCATACGCGCGCTCTGCTGGTTGCTGTAGAAGAAGGTCATCGAGCCGTCGCCGGGATCGGGCATGTCCGGCACGTTCTGCACGCTGACACCCTTGGGATACGGCGTGTTCTCACCGGCTGGCGTGATCCACTGGTGCGGCGTGCCGTCCGAGATCCAGACGGTCTTGCCGCCATGCAGGTGCACCGAGGCACGGTTCTGCGTGTACATCGGGTCGCCCGGCATCATGCCTTCGGGACCGTAGCCGGCGCCCATGTACGTGGTGTCGACCGGCAGGAACAGGTCGCCGCCCTCACCGGTGGGGAGCTTGTTGGTGAACTTCACGCGGACCGGCCGATCCTTGGTGGCCATGATGGTGGGCCCAAGGTAGTGGATCGGATCCGGGATGACGGTGTTCTTCCCGTTCGCGTCGGTTCCCTTGTTCACCTGCACGTAGCCGCGCAGGAGCGTCGGCGGCATATCCGAGTGGAGCTGCTCGGAGTACTGGCGCAGCTCGATCTCGTAGTAGTCGGAGCCCGGATACGTGATCGTATCGGGGTGGCCGATCGACAGGTACTGGCCGAGGTTGTTCGCGTTCTCCGGACCAACACCGGGCAGGCCGTCGACGAACTTGCGAAGCTCCGGCGAATACGCCCAGTTGGGCGTGGTGCCGAAGTAGTCGGGCGTTCCACCCGGACCCGGCACCGCCGTGGTCTTGATGGTGCCGGCCACCGACGCCATGAGCTTCGCGCGCGCGGCTGCCGCGGCGTCACGCTCCTCCTGCGTGATGCGCCTGTCCATCCGCTCGTGCACGGCGGCGGCCTTGGCCGCCAGGAGCTCCTCCGGCGTCTGCAGAGCAGCAGCGCCGAAGGCTGGCTGGAGCGGTCCCAGGACCAGTGCGCTCGTCGTTAGCAGGGCGAGCAATCGCCGAACCGTTCTCCCTCTTCGTTTCACGAACCTCACACTCCCTCTCTCCGGACATCCTGGTTGCGGTGCTTGCCCGCTGGTCAGCGGGCCGACGATCCCTCCTCGTGATGTAGAGCCGAACAGAGCACGGACACGAAAAGGCCCTCCGGTTGCGCCGAGTACGGCGCGCTCCGAAGGGCCGAGGTGATGGCGATGGGAGTGTGGCGGTGGTCGGCGTCATCGTCGGGATGCGCTGTGTGATAGGCCCGCCGACGAGGGGTGGCGATCGCCTGCCTGTGGGCGAACCCGGCGGAGACTGCCGCGACAGCCGGCGCACCGTACTTCACGCGCACCGTTGATGCCGCTACCAGAAATGCGAGCGCGAACAGGCCGAAGACGGGCGCGAGGTTCGTGCTGGCCTTCGACATCTTCGGCATAAGCACGCCCTCGTCGAGTGCGTCAGTGGAGCCGATGCCGAGTGCCTGGTGAAACGCGGGAGTGGCACCCAGGAGGCTCGCGATGACCAGGACGACAAGGGTGACCGCAACTGTTGCGGCCACTCGGTGCGCCGAAGCGCCGGTCATGTTCTTGAGAGCCAGGTGCACTGAGCGACCCATCCGTTCGGGGCTGATACTCCGGTGTACCCACGACTGACGCAGACCTAAACGCTTCGGCGGGAAACTCTTTGTTTGGATTGGTTAACATCTCATTTCGTGCGGCAGAATCGGCGACAGTGCCGTCATGAGCCTCGCCTGCGGTGGCAGCTACCGAGTGCGCTTCAGGATGCCGGAGACGCGCTTGGCCGTGTCTGGCTCGAATCGCGCCATAGACTCCAACCCCGCTCTGAGTCTGGTCGTCCACGTCTTACCGCGTCGCCGGATGTCATCACAGACAACGGCGATGTCGCCCGGTCGGTCTTCAAGCAAGACGCCGAGCACCGCTACGGCCTGTCGAAGGTCCTTCTCGCTCTTCACCTGCGCAGTCACCGGTCGCTTGCCGGTGACGATGAGCTTGTGCAACGCAAATCGCGCAGGGTCCGGCACATTCACAAGCACACCGCCGCCATCGATGACCGCGCCTCGCACCGAATCCTCAAGCGCAAAATCGAGGTACTCCAACGGCTGCGCGGTGGCCCTGAGCCGAGGTATCGGAACCGGGACCGTCGCTGAGTCACGCATCGGCGTGATCAGGTCGACTCGGAGTCCCTTCCCGCGAACCTTGAATGATGTTGACGGGCTGGCGCGGTCAAATGCTGGCACTGGAAGGAATCCCATGTCGAGACTCTCGAGAACGCCGGGAACGTCGGCTGTCAGGTCGGGCACGGCAACGCTCATGGAAGCCGCAGCCGCGACGTCGAGGTCTTGCGTGCGCATGGCGGTACCCGTCCACCGCACGCCCAGAAGGTTGCCGATCACCGAGAACGCATGCGTGCCGACAAGCACACCGCCAAGTCGAAACACCCCGGCGTCAGCGAGCGCTGAGAGCACGCGGGCGGACGGCGCATCCGTGGGTATCGCACCGCCCACGCGGAGCAACGAAGCCAGCCGCTGGATTGACTCGGTATCGAGGCTGAACGCGTCGCGCTCACGCTCGAAGCGTGCAACCACGGCGTCGAGGATGGCATCCTTGCGCCCGACGTACGTCTGGCGCTTCGCGCCCCCCGGCTCCAGGTGCTGGAAGTAGTAGTAGGGGTTGCCCTTGATGTTCTTTGTGACGAAACCGCCAGGCACGCGCCCGATTGCTCGGTTCGCTTCCAGTGCGACGAGCTGTTCGAGCAGCTCCGCATAGAGTGTCTGCACCTCGAGTGGCTGTCGCTGCATGACGATCCCTCCAACAAGTTATACGCAGTATACACTCACTCAGCGTATAACTTCTACCCGTGCTGTGGGCGCGCCACACCTTCACGCGACATGCCCCGGGCAACGTGCCCCGGGGCATACGCGACGCACGGCAGGCGCTCCTCCCCCGTTTGCCTACCGGTTGTCGACCTTGGTACGCATCGCTTCGCGCTCCGACTCGCTCATCGCGGCCCATGCGTTCGCATCAAGCGCGCCGAGAGCATCCATGTCAGGCGAGAAGAACGCCGCCGACTGCTCCTCGGCCATGCGCCGGTGCGCGCGGACGTTGTGTGACACGTAGCGCATCGTGTTGCGGGTGGCCGCGGGCGATGCCGCGTAGTCGATGGTGCGTCCGGGACGCAGCCCGATCGAGTCGCCGACCGCGTAGCTGTCCTGGTTCGCTCCCAGGTAGATGAACTCGTAGTGTGCGTTGTCCTGGCGGTCCTTGATCATTGCGAAGAGGTCGTCCCGGCGGACTTCCCTGCTCGCGTTCTCCTGGCCGTCGGTCATGATGACGAACAGCACCTGCCTGGGGTGGTTCTTCGCCACGAACTCGTCGGTGATGCGCATCGTGTGCGCGACCGCGTCGTAGAGAGCGGTCATGCCGCCCGGCACGTAGCGCTCACGTGTGAGGTCGTACACGTCGGAGAGCGGGACCGCCTCGACGACCGTCTGGAAGCCGGTGTCGAAGAGCGTGAGCGTAAAGAACGCCTCGCCGTCCTCGCGCGCCTGATCATTCTTGAACTCGTTGAAGCCCGAGATGGTGGCGTCGCGGATCGAATGCATCGAGCCCGATTTGTCGAGCACGAAGTTGATGAGGATGCTCCCCGCCTCGTCCTTGCTGCCGTGGTACTTGTTCTGAGCCATCGCTGCTCCCCCTCACGGTTGGTAGTTCTAGGTTAGCTGCCGGGTCTGACATGAATCCGTGGGCCGCTCTTCCTGCGTCGCTCACTTATACTCTCGGGTATACTATACTGTCAAGTCACAGTGACAATCTGGTATAGTCGGGGCGTCGAAAGGGGGCGCGAAGTGGGCACACCGGTTGGCGACATGATCCGCCAGGCACGGCTCCAGGCAGGGTTCACGCTCGAGGACGTCGCGAGCCAGGTGGGCGTGACACCCGGCGCGCTCTCGCACATCGAAAGCGGCCGCCGCCTCCCCTACCCTCAGAACGCCGCGCGCATCGCCGAGGTCCTCAACCTTCCCGCCGAGGAGATCCTCGCCGCACTCGACGAGGCGCACTCCGACCGTCGCCGCTCGGCAGCGTACGACGCGCCGCCGCCCGCAAGCGCGAGCGCACCGCGCGGGTTCCGCGCGCGACCGATCACCGAGCTCTTCGGCCGCCCGGATCGGGCCGAGGCGAGCCTGGCATCGATGTCGGCGTCGCATGACTTCGCGCCTTCGGCCGCACCCGCGCCGTCGCTGCGTCAGAGTGCGCGCTGGTCCGAGGACACCACCGAGCGCCTCGCCGCGCTCGACCGCATGGCCGGCGGCGCCGCCGACGCGATCCGCACCCTGCGCGGCCTGCTCGACGACGACGACCCCACGGTCGCCCGCGAGGCGCGCCGGCTCCTGCGCGAGCTCGACGTGCGGCTGCCCGAGGAGTAGGGCGCGGCACGCACGTTGGTGCCCGACTAGCCTTCACCACCGGACGACCGCGTGACGCCGAGTGCGTCCTCAATCTGGTTGAGTGGCAGGAACATCGGCACGGTCGATGCCGCAGAGGTACCCAACGGCTCGATGAGTACGAATCCGAACCGTTCGTAGAATCCAACGGCATCGGACTTGGCCGCGAGGCGCACACCAACACAACCGAACTCATCTGCCATGCGAACGGCTTCTGTTAGCCCGAACCGGAGCATTGCAGTGCCTATTCCGCGGCCACGCCAGCGCACATCCACTCCGAGACGTGCCAGCGTGAGCGTGGGGAGCGGATAGCGCGGCACTCGTTTCACCGCCGGGTCAACCTCGGCGCGTGTTATCTGCGAAGCCGCGAGCGTCACGAAGCCAGCAGTGTCGTCTTCGATGGATGCAATGTACGTGACTGCAAAGTGGGAGAACTGGTTCTTGAGTGCGTAGCGGGTCACATACTCGTTGAGCGCCGTTTCGCCGCAATCAAACGTTGTGAGATCGGCTTCGCGACTCAATCGCTGGATGCTGAGCCCGTCCACGGACCGTCCCGCCTACTCGCTGTCGCGCATCAGCTCGCGGAGCGCGGCGGTCGCGGGCCTTGGCTGCTCGATCAGGTCGGAGACCTTGTCGAAGGACTCCGGCGACAGCACGAGGGTGTCTACTTCTGCGTCGACCCGACCCCACGCTGCCTGCGCCTCGCGCGCAATCTCGATCGTGGAGATGTCTTGCGCGAACTGTGGGCTCGTCCTGAGAACCTCGAGAGCGGCGTCCATCATGCGCAGCTCCTCGATTGGCACGACGGCCACCAGATCTGCTTCGTGGCGCGTGATGATAACACGCTCCTTGCCGTAGGCAGCGCGGTTCATCACGTCCGAGAAGTCGCGCCGCGCCTGCGCAGCCGTCACCCGAGCCATGTTTGGTCACCTCATCCGAAGACCGTCTCTCCTGATGAGAATAGCACGTTTTTCACGATTATGTCTTTTGTACGCTCGAAGTTGTCCTTGTTGTACCTTAGCCCGCGAAGTTCAACATGGGAGAAGTGCGGTGAAGGTTAGTCCTCGCGCATGCCGGCATCGCACGACCCTACGCGAGCGCCTCGGCGATCTCCCGCTGCGCACCTGGATCCGCAGCCGCGCACTGCATCGCGATGTTCACCTGCTTCGTCATCCCTGCGACCTCCGCAATGGCGGGGTCGACCGCGTATCCCCGGTCAGACAGCCAGGCCAGCATGTCCGAGAGATGCCATAGCGATGGCGTGCTTTCGTGCACGGAGGCCGGCGCGTGTTCACCGCTGCCGACGATGAGCTTCCGCATGTTCTGCCTTGAGAAGCCCATGATTCCGGCCACCTCGGTGAGGCCGACAAGGTCCGGCGAGGCCCCGATCAACTGCGCGTCGGGCATGGCGCCACGTGCGTCTGATATCGCGCTCAGAACCGCCTCCCTGGCCGAGGCGGCGCTGCGAGTGAACGCCAGAGCCATCTTCCCGGCCTGGCCGGCACCGACCAGCGCATCGTCACAACCGGCCTCGAACAACCGCTCGACCCTGTCGCTGCTGCTGATGGTGGCGTCGGTGAGGCGAAAGCGCAGCGTGAAATCGTACGCAATCACTCCCCGGCCTCCATTCTGTGCCATACACACCCGTCCACAACCGGCAATACATCCTGCCCCAGGAGTGTGCACGTCCGGCCGAGAGCTCTACACGCCAGCCGTGGCGCTCACAGTACCGAAGTGCGTTCTCGATGTCCTGGTCCGAGTGCCGCCGACGAGACACTAAGCGTCCTTCCGTGAAGGTAGTCCGATCACAGGTGGTTGTCAACTGACAACCACCTGCAATGTGTTGACGAACCCTCACTGTAGGGCGCGAGACTTACCAGATTCCGAACAGAAGCCGTCCCCCTACCGGATCTCCTCCAGCAGCTCCCACGCGCGCTCGATGCGTCCGTGCGACTGCGGGAACCTGAGGTAGCTCGCCTTCAGATCGCCGAGGCGAACCCGGTCGAGCCCGTCGGCATCTTTGAGCACGCGGAACACGTTGCCGAAGCCCTCCGGGTCGAGCTGGTAGGGCAACGCGAGCTCCGCGTGCTGCTCCGAACCGCAGTGGTGCGTGACCGCGAAGATGGCGGCCTCAGCGATGACCGGGTCGAGCCCCTCGTGCAGCCCCAGGCCGAGAACGCGACCACCGCTCCGCGCACCGTGGTAGTAGTCGGCGCCGTCGTCGATGCGGCCGATGTCGTGCCAGAGCGCCGCGTGGTGGATCGCCTCGAGCTGCCACTGCGGCAGCTCGAGCTCACGCGCGAGCTCGGTCGCGTGCGCCCACACGCGCAGGGTGTGCCCGCGCCCGTGAATGCCGCCCGAGTGCTCGATACCGTCGAGGCGAACGAACCAGGATGTGGGGATGAGGGGTGGGGTCATGCCGGACTCCTTGAATTGATGTCGTCACCCGATGATACACTCGACCTGTGACACCCTCGTCCCTCTCCCGGAGCTGCCGATGCTGGTCTACCAGGCTACTAAGGCCGAGTTCATGGACGACGTTGATCATGACGTCATTGCCGATCACATCACAACCGCGTTCGAGCGCAAACTGCATCGCGCCAACCCGCGCGAAGTGAACTCCTGGAAGAACTCCATGGAGTACATGTACAAGGTACTCAACAGCGACGCGATCCCCGGCGGCTGCGGCGTGGCAATCGAGTTCGGGGTGCCGTATACCGCAAGCCGCATCGACTTCCTGCTCACGGGCAGACGTGACGGCGACCACGACTCCGCGGTAATCATCGAGCTCAAACAGTGGCAGGCACTTGAGGCGATTCCCACCAAGGACGGCATAGTCCGCACGTTCGTGGGCGGCGCGCACCGAGAGGTCTCGCATCCCTCCTACCAGGCGTGGTCGTACTCGCACATGATTGAGAACTACAACGAGGCGGTCCGAGACGCACAGATCGAGCTCTTGCCCTGCGCCTACCTCCACAACTACAAAGTCTCCGAGGGCTACGACCCGCTTCTCGACCCCGCATACCTCGAATACCTCGAGCAGGCACCGGTGTTCTGCAGCGGCGACGCGCTGAAGCTGCGCGACTTCATCTGTCGCCACATCACACACTCGGACGACGGCCAGGTGCTCTACAGCATCGAGTCTGGCAAGCTGCGTCCGTCGAAGTCGCTACAGGACGCGCTGGCCAGCATGCTTCATGGCAACGACGAGTTCATCATGATCGACGATCAGAAGGTCGTCTTTGAACAGGCCGCGCATCTCGCCAGGGAGGCACGCCGCACAGGAACCAAACAAGTCCTCATCGTCAGAGGCGGACCGGGCACTGGCAAGTCGGTAGTTGCGATCAATCTCCTTGTTCGCATGACCAACGAAGAGATGGTCTGCCAGTACGTCTCGAAGAACAGCGCACCCCGCAACGTCTACTCCAAGCTCCTACGAGGCAAACACCGGACCGCGTACATCAAGTCCCTCTTCCGGGGGCCCGGCAAGTTCCACGAGCACACCGGCGCGCCGCTCGATGCAGTAATCGTGGATGAGGCGCATCGGCTCAACGAGAAGTCCGGCATGTACGGCAACGAGGGCGAGAACCAGATCAAGGAGATCATCGCGGCTTCGCAGTTCTCGGTGTTCTTCATAGACGAGAGCCAGCGCGTGACAATCAAAGACATCGGCACCGTCTCCGATATCAAGACCCACGCCCTGGCCGCGGGTGCACAGATACACGAAGCCGAGCTCTTCTCGCAGTTCCGCTGCAACGGCTCCGACGGGTACCTCGCCTGGCTCGATGACGTGCTTGGCATTCGCGCTGCCGAGGAAGACATCGCTGCGCTGGACTACGACTTCCGTGTGTTTGACGACCCCAACGAGATGCACGCGGCCATTGCCGAGAAGAACGTCGAAACGAACAAGGCACGCGTGGTCGCCGGGTACTGTTGGGAATGGCCGACGAGCGGCCAGAGCAATCCCAGCCACCGAGAAGTCAATCTCCCCGCCCACGACTACAGTCGGTCGTGGAATCTCAAGAGTTCAGACACCTGGGCCATCGATGAGGGGTCCGTCGAGCAGGTCGGGTGTATCCACACGTGCCAGGGCCTTGAGTTCGACTATGTGGGCGTGATTGTCGGCGACGACATGCGTGTCGAGGACGCAAAGATCATCACTGACTACACCGGTCGCGCCCAAAGCGACGCCTCGCTCAAGGGCATCAAGAAGATGGCCAAGGAAGACCCAGAGCGAGCCGCTCGTATCGCGGACGAAGTCATCCGCAACACCTACCGTGTACTCATGACCCGCGGGATGAAGGGCTGCTACGTGTTCTGCACGGATTCTTCACTCGCCGAGTTCCTGCGAAGCCAGGTCCCACAAGCGCACTACACGCCAGCAGCGGCCGCTATCCCCGTCGCCGCCGAACACACCCTGGAGAGCTGATGGACACGCTGGGAGAGCTTACCCGCCAGATTGTCGCATTCCGAGATGAGCGCGACTGGAAGCAATTCCATTCGCCGAGGAACCTAGCTGCGAGCATCAGTATCGAGGCCGCCGAGCTACTGGAGTGCTTCCAGTGGAGCAGCGACGAGACAATCGCTGAAGACGTGGAGAAACGGCGCGGCGAGATCGAGGAGGAGATCGCCGACGTGCTGATTTACACGCTGCTGCTGGCGCACGACACAGGAATCGATCCGATAGCGGCTATCGAGAGAAAGCTCGCAGCGAACGATGCGAAGTACCCCGCGGAGAAGGCGAAGGGCAGCAGAAGGAAGTACACGGAGCTGTGAGTCCATCACTGCTCCGGTTTAGTGGGCGTCAGCCCACTCTTGCGACGTATTGGGAGGGCTCAAGTGAGCAGGTCGCATCAATCGCCCCACGGATTGCGAAGAGTCGCGGATTACTCCTGAAGTCAAACAGTCGGTAGAGCGCATAGTCAGTGAATCGTGCGCGAGAGACGTTCAGCTCATTGACGGAAACGAAGAACGGCGTAAGCATCCCGTAACCCGTTGTCTTTACCTCAATCAGAAGATCCGCGCCCTCAACAGTGTATGAACGCACGTCATAGCCAAGCCCATCACCCTGCGTCGCGGCAACGTGCTCCACCTTGTCGACCAGGCGGTCTGCGCCTGCCACCAACAGTCGAGCCTTCTCAAAGTTGACGACAAACTGCTCGCCGGCGAGACCCAGCGATGCATTCCTTGCCTCACGTTGAAGGTAGTCTACTCCCCGTCTGACTCTCCACTGTGCAGCGGCCTCCCGCACAGCTGGAGCAGCAGCTACGAATGGCGCCGGGGCGTCAACGAGCCGCGAGACCAAGTCCTCCACTGAGGGGACAGCAGCCGGCGCATCCGCAGAATGCACAACCGACTGCTCAAGGACCGCATCGTCTGACAGTCTCGCGGCAACTACGTCCACAAGCATCCTTTGGTAGTTGTGAAGCGGCTTGTAGCCAGAGAGATACGGATAGCCAAGCTCGACTAGGACAGCACTGATGTTTGAGTGCTTGCGCTCGATCGACTTCTCGGTTCGTCCGTCAACCATGCTCATCAGCGCGTGTCGATGCTCCGCTTTGACGTACGGTAGTCCCCTAAGCTGCTTGTCCAGCATCGCGAAGTAGTCTTGGACCACCGCATCAACCTCAGTCTGTGACCAGTCTCTCCGCATCAGGACTCACTCATCCTCTCCACACGCTTTCCCCGTGCCACGCTAGCAGTTCTCGACTCGGCCGCATCGCCTCTGCCTTTGGCAGAAGCAGCTGCTTCCCTCGTTCGGCGTAGTATGTCTTGCCGTTGTGGAAGTCCTCTGCAAGGGCATCGGAGATCTGGAAGCTGTACTCGGGGGTGACCGTCACGTAGCCCAGGTCGAACAGACGGTGAATGTCACTCCTGAGCAGCAGCCCATTGGTGACCTCGTGCATGCCACCGGACGCATACGGCATGATGTGCGCCGCCTCAAGCACCGGCAGCGAGTGCTCACCCGTGACTGCGCACGCTCGCTCGTACGCGTCGAGCACCGACACGCGGAAGATGCCTTGCCCGAGCCGTGGTGCCACGAACACCGGCCCTCCGTAGCGTTGAGCTCGATCCTCCGCGCCAATCAGCGAAGCACCAAGATACTGCGCGCGATCGAGACACTCGGTGAAGATACGCAGACCCTCACCGGTGGTGACATCCTGACCGCGGCCGCGCACGATGTTGGGTTGCCACCCCTGCGGCTCACGCACCCACATCTCTTCAGGGAAGAACACTGGACTCGCCACCATGATGCAGCCGATTTGGTAATCGCCCGGGCGCTCGGCGACCGGTGCGCCATTCCGTCGGCGGTACTTCTCGATGCGTGCCCGCATCTCCTCGAAGTCACGAGCGCCGTTCTTGACGCCGAAGCTCTCCCACGCGAGCCAAGATGGCAGCACGCTGAAACTTGCGAAGTACCCAAAGCCCGCAATTGCATTGTGTGGCGCCTTGAGACGGAAGAAGAACGGCTCACCAGGCTTGAGCGCACGGAAGTGCGAGTTGGCCGACGGTTGCCAGAAGTCAACCTCATCGATGCTCGGCTGTGAAGCCAGGAACCGGTACCAGTCATAATCGGTATTGCCGATGAACCCGCGCATGGGCTACTCCTCCAGGTTCCACCCGAACCGGCACCCCGTCTTGCTGTAGTTCTCGCAACCCAAGAACGGCTTCCCGGCCCGCTCGCCGAACCGCGCGGTCCTGCGCACAAGCGCGCCGCCACACCTCGGGCACGACGTTGGTGGCTCTTCGACCACGGTCACTGCCTGCTCGGCCGTCACTGCCGCCTGCGCCACCAGTCTCGCATCCCTGGCCGCATACCGAGCAGCCCGCGAGAGCTCCCCGTACGCGTCGAACTCCGTCTTGAACGCGTACTGCAGGTCTCGACCGATTTGCGAATAGAGCACTCGCGCCACACGACCCGCGCGCTCGCGGTCGATCTCTCCCTCCGTATGTGATGTGATTTCCTTCGGGAGCAGCCTGAGGGGAATCGTTCGCACCGCACCCTCGTTCAGCTTCTCCAGACTGGCATCCGGCTGCGCATAGACGACCACCGGCACCACGAACAGCTTCGTAAGTTCGCCGCCAGACCACTTCACTAAACGCTCTTTGAGCTCCATCGCATTGCGCTGAACCTGCGCCACGTTCTTCCGATTGAATGAGTTCTTCTCGGCTGCGAACACGCGCGGCTTACTGTAGTACTTCGCGTCGAGCACGAAGATACCCGTCGGTCCGATGACGATGTGGTCGACATTCCACCGCGCTGGCTTGCCGGAGGCGTCGACCGGGTGGAAGTCGTGGAAGACGATGTACTCCTCGGAAAGCTCTCGAAGTGCCTGGTGGACTAGGATTTCGCCCTGAGCACCCTTCAGGAAGTTGCGACCCTCACGCACACCCTCCCAGAGCTCCGCGAAGGTCTTCCGGTTGAAGCCCCATACGACAACTACAACCACCCCGGTGATTGCAAGACCAACAAGACCCTGTCGTCGGGCGGCGATCGACAATGCATACAGCGCTGGCAAGAAGACAAGGAGGATGGTCAGGGAGATTGGCACGATCACGAAGAGCGCGCCACGCACGCCCGCACTCTCTCCTGGAGTCCCAATGATCCGCGCCACACCGCCCCCTCACTGAACGCCCCTGGAGAGTGTAGCGCAATCCAGTATCTGGCACCCACACCCAAGCGGGGCCCCCGAATTCCTCCGGAGGCCCCGCCATCACATCCCTAGCCGCTCGATACTCGCTACTCGAGGCTTGGCGCCATCACCCGCACGCCCATGTACACGCCCCGTCACTCGCCGTCCCCGTCCCCAGCACTTCGATCTTCGCGCCGGTCACCGGCGTTATCACGCTGCCGGTCGGGTTCTTTGCGTCGTAGTACGACAGCATGCTGTCGAAGACCGACACCGCCGACAGGCTTGGGATCGGATAGAGCTTGCCGTTGTAGTGGAGCGGCAGCGCATCGGTCGCCTGAAGCCCGAAGGTCGAGTCGTACGTCTGAATCCGGTTGCGCCACAGGTTCTTCCCGTTGCGCGTAAGCGCCTTGGGGTGCGCGTCCACCGGCAACGCAAAGCCGCTCCCGGGGTGCACGCTCGCGTTGTTGTCGGCCTGCGAGGTGTCGCAGTACCACACGAGCAGGCCGTCCTGATACGGGAAGCGCTCGGCCCAGTTCGGCATCGCGTTCTTGCCCCGGGGAGGGGTCTCCCTCACCTCACCAGCCACGCCACGCCACCAGCACGATAGACTAGCTCGTCGCCCGGGAGATGCCTGCTCCGCTAGTCAGAGCAGCGCTCCCATTGACAACTACTCTAGTGTAGTCATACTGACTACATACACGTTATCGTATGGAGTTCTGCATGATCACTGTAGCCGGTAGAGACCTGGACATACTGTTCACCGCGCTTGACGCCGAGCTCCGGCGGCGCAACGCGGGACACATCGAGATATGCGTTATCGGTGGAGCCGCGCTTAACGCCGTCGGTCTCATCACGCGCCCAACGAAGGATGTTGACGTCGTTGCCGTTGGGGAGACGTCAGCGCAGGCGCTGACGCTATCAAAGTCTCGGCCACTCCCGCAGGTTCTTGCTCAAGCCGCTGCTGCAGTTGCTGTCGAGTTCCAGATCGAACCAGGTTGGATCAACGCCGGTCCGGCCGATCTCATCGATCACGGCTTGCCTGAAGGTTTCGCGACCCGACTCGTGCCACGCAGCTACGGTTCTGCGCTTACCGTGCACTACGCCGGTCGCCTGGACCAGATATGCTTCAAGACCTATGCCGCGGCCGACGTCTCGGGACGGCATCTGACGGATCTTGAGGCACTTCAGCCCACGGCTGATGAGGTCCGCTTCGCGCTCAAGTGGATTGAAGAGCAGGACAACTCCGACGGTTTCCGGGTGCAGCTCGTCGAGCTGCTTGAGCATCTAGGGATGGCATATGTCACTCGAGACAACTAGCAGCGCTCTGCGCAGGTCCGTGCTCGATCTCCTGTGGGCGCAATGGACCGACCTGGGAGTGTCTGGGACGCGTGGTAGCGGCGCATCGATCATCGACCCGGAGGCTCTCGTCATGGCCACTCTCGACGTGGGTCGCTTCGACCCACGGCTGTTCGATGAGGTCCTCGATTGGCTCGCTCTCAACGGCGACGTTCTTGACGTCACCCGACTGCGACGCCTTATGAGGACCGGCGCGCCCGGCCAGCAGCGCCTCGCTCGCGTCGTCATCGATTTCATGCGCAAGCGCGGCACCGGGTCAAAGTGGGCCCCCCTTTCGAACGAGTGGCAGGCTGGCGAGTCAAGCGCGGTCTACTCGGCACAATCCCTGTTCTGGAGCGCAAGCGGCGACGACTTGCCCGTGTTCGGTGAGCACGATCCCTTCTTCGCGTCTTACGGCTTCACGCGACCGACGCTTGGGCTGCGCCAGATGTCAGACAAGCCGCACCTTGAGCGTCCCTGCCTTGCTAGGCTCGCTGCCCGCGCACTCGTGGGTATCGGCGTCAGGGCCGAGGTTCTCGCCTACCTCTGGACGCACGACAACGCGCACGGACGCCTCATTTCGACTCGGACTGACTACTCGCAGCGACAGGTGTCGGAGTACCTTGCAGGTCTCGCAGTGGCCGGGTTCGCCGAACGCTTCGAGGACGGCAAGAGCGTCCAGTATCGGCTGGTCGAGTCACTGCGCTGGCAGCCTGCTTCGGCGTCGCGCTATGTAGACTGGGCTCGTGCGTTCTCGGCACTCGGCGCGATTCAGAGGAGTCTCGCGGAGGCAGCCGCCGCGGACAGTCGGTACGAGGCATCCGTGATCGTCCGCTCCTCGCTCACCACGCTGCGCGCAGCGCTGCCGATCGAAGGCTTGGCGCTGCCGCTGCCCAAGCCAGAGGCGTTCCCTGGAGAGTCGGTACTTGGACACGCGGAGGAGATCGTCACCTCAACCGCGCACCTGCTGACGCAGCTCGCTCAACCACGCTAGCGCGTGCTACCAGCGGGGCCCCCGGATTCCTCCGGAGGCCCCGCCATCGCTTCGCTTACCGCCCCGCTCGTGCTACTCGAGGCTTGGCGCCATCACCCGCACGCCCATGTACACTCCCCCGTCACTCGCCGTCCCCGTCCCCAGCACTTCGATCTTCGCGCCGGTCACCGGCGTCTTCACGCTGCCGGTCGGGTTCTTTGCGTCGTAGTACGACAGCATGCTGTCGAAGACCGACACCGCCGAGAGGCTCGGGATCGGGTAGAGCTTGCCGTTGTAGTGGAGCGGCAGCGCATCCGTGCCCGGGGTGCACGCTCGCGTTGTTATCGGCCTCGGCGGTCCATGCACCCCCCTCCCGGCTCGCCTCCCGGGAGAGTCGAGCGCATGCCGGGTGTCTGCTTCGCCGTTCTGCTCTGTCCCTTGGTTCATGTCAGACCGCTGCCGCATACTCGGCCTCGGGTCGTTACTTTACCTTATCGGTAAATCGGTGTAGCATTACCCCTACGGTAAATACTCATGACACGAGGCTCGTGTGGAGGTCTACTTCGCAACCAAGAAGCTCGGCGGCGCCTGTGGAACAGAGAAGGCGCGAGTCCGCGCATTCGGTCCGGACGCCGCACGGGCACTGGCCTTACGTCTGCAGCAGCTAAGCGCAGCGGCAGATCTTGAAACGATGCGGACCCTCCCCGGCCACTGCCATGAGCTGAAGGGCGACCGCGTCGGGCAACTGGCGGTGGATGTGACCAAGGGGCTGAGACTCGTGTTTGAACCCGCACACGATCCCCCACCAGCCAAGCCAGACGGCGGACTCGATTGGGCGATGGTCACGGCGGTGCGGATTCTGGAGGTGACGGACTACCATGGCAGCTGACATCAGATACATCCCGGAACTGGATACTCCGGTAGCGCCGGGTGACACCATCCGCGAAATCCTGGATGAGCGCAGCATTACACAAGCAGACTTCGCCGCCCGGCTCGACAAGAGCGAGAAGTTTGTGAGCCAACTCATCAACGGAAAGGCATCGCTCACACACGAAACGGCCATCGAGCTTGAGCGCGTACTCGGCGTGCCATCCTCCTTCTGGAACGGTGCGGAATCTCAGTATCGCGACGCACTCGCCAGAAGGGCGCAGTCACTGGAACTTGGGGCGCAGACGGAGTGGGCTGGATCGTTCCCGCGCAAGGAGATGGCCGCGAACGGCTGGATCGCACGTGAAGCTGGGCCTGGCGATCTGCTTGGATTCTTCGGCGTGTCGTCGGTGGACGCATACACGCAGTACTGGAGCGCACCGCGGCGCCTGGCCGCGCGCATGAGCACAGCGTACAGCGCGAGCACGCCAGCCATCACCGCATGGCTGCGGGCAGGCGAGATCGCCGCCGAGCGCGTGCAGACCGAGCCATACAGCGAAGCAGCCTTCCGACGCGTGGTCGCCGATCTCCGCTCGGCCAGCAGAGAGCCAGTGGGTACGTGGCAGTCGCTTCTGCGCGAGCGTTGCGCGACCGCCGGTGTCGCCGTTGTGTTCATTCGAGACCTACCCAAGACCCGCTGTCACGCTGCCAGCTGGTGGGTATCGCGCAGCAGGGCCGTTGTGGTGCTCGGTCTGCGGTACAAGACCGACGACCAGATTTGGTTCAGCTTCTTCCATGAGGTAGGCCATCTGCTGCTCGACGACCGACGCCAGGCGACACCATGCGACCTCGATCGGGACCCCGCGTCAGAGGAACGTGCGGACACATTCGCGGCGGATACGCTCATTCCACCCGACGCGTACGCCAACTTCCGGACGAGCGGGCGGCCCACGAAGGCAACGGTGACCGCTCTCGCGGCGTCGCTCGGCGTGGCACCCGGCATCGTGGTTGGCAGGCTGCAGAAGGACGGTGTCGTGCCTCACAACCAGATGAACGACCTCAAGGTTCATCTGGATTGGGCGGGCTAGGCTTTTCCCGTACGAGAGACGTCTCACGGCGCAAACCAGCGGGGCCCCGGATTCCTCCGGAGGCCCCGCCATCGCTTCGCTTACCGC
>RCMX01000007.1:99379-144060 GCA_004348925.1 Actinomycetota bacterium | reverse complement strand
GCCGTCCCCGTCCCCAGCACTTCGATCTTCGCGCTGGTCACCGGCGTCTTCACGCTGCCGGTCGGGTTCTTTGCGTCGTAGTACGACAGCATGCTGTCGAAGACCGACACCGCCGAAAGGCTCGGGATCGGGTAGAGCTTGCCGTTGTAGTGGAGCCCCAACGGATCCGTCGCCTGCAGCCCGAAGGTCGAGTCGTACGTCTGGATCCGGTTACGCCACAGGTTCTTCCCGTTGCGCGTGAGCGCCTTGGGGTGCGCGTCCACCGGCAGCGCGAAACCGCTCCCGGGGTGCACGCTCGTGTTGTTGTCGGCCTGCCAGGTGTCGCAGTACCACACGAGCAGCCCGTCTTGGTACGGGAACCGCTCGGCCCAGTTCGGCATCGCGTTCTTGCCCTTGAGGTTGCCCCAGTTGTACGCCTTCTGAAGCGCGACGTCGTACCCGCAGTACGTGCGGTTCTCGGCCAGATAGTAATTCCAGTACGAGCCGCTCTCGGAGCCGGTCGTCACCTTGAAGCCGTCGAACGTCCAGCCGGCGTCCGTCTCGGCACCGTCGAGCGCCTGTCCGGTGATCGAGAGGTCGTCCACCATGAACCCGACCTCGGCCACGCCGCCGTCGGTGATGTAGCTGAAGCCCAGCAGCACATCGCCACTGTATGCCGAGAGGTCGGCCGTGAGCGCCGTCCAGCCGCGGCTGGCGCCGTCGATGCCGTTCAGCTCCACCGTGGAGTTCGAGAGGTTCGTGGGCACCGTCGCCCACGTGGCCCCGCCGTCGGTCGAGACGATGAGGTTCGCGTAGTCGTACCCCTCCTCGATGCCGTAGTTCACCATCGCCGAGAGCTGCGCGCCCGCGGGCAGCGTGAACGCCTTCGTCATCTTGTTGCGCAGATTGTCGCCCTTGCCGCTGTAGTAGAAGTACTGGCCCGCGTACGGCGCCGCGATCGTCCACGACACCACCTTGTCGGGCAGGTTCACCAGGAGCGCCTGCGGCTGCGTGGACGCGTGCTCCACCGGCCCCAGCGTAAGCTCCGCCGTGGTGCCCGGCTCGGCCACCGCAACATCCAGCCAGCCAAGCTGCAGCTTCTCCCATGGGCCCTGGTCGCACGGCGCCGAGCCCAGGTCGTAGTCCACCTGCGAGAGCCACGAGCCGCTATCCATAAGCGTCCAGAAGCTCGCCGCGTTGTCGCCGCCCGCGGTGTCGTAGAGGTCCGGCAGCCCCAGGTCGTGCGTGTACTCGTGCGTGAACACGCCCACGCCGCCGTTCTCCGGCTGGATCGTGTAGTCGCCGACCCAATAGTTGCTGCTCCCGATCCGGATGCCGCCCAGCAGATACTCCGCCGAGGGGCCGGTCGTGCCGATGTCGGCGAAGTTCGCGTACCAGCTGTGGCTCCAGATGGCCTCGTCGCCAAGCTCGCCGCCGCCGGCCTCCTCGCCCTCACCCGAGTGGAGCGACTGGTAGTGGTCGATGTAGCCGTCGGGCTCGTTGAAGTTGCCGTCGCCGTCATTGTCGTAGCGATCGTACTGATCGAACTGCGCCAGGTACGCGTCTATCTCGGCCGGCGTCTTGCCAGTCGCCACCTGCTGCGCGTACCAGCCGTTGAGCGAGTCGGCCAGGAACAGCCACACCTTCGTTGAGGTGTCGGTCTTCGCGTTGCCGTCGTCGTAGACGGTGTGGTCGCCCGGCACGGCTACCCAGTCGGTGCAATCGCCATCAACCGTGTAGCGCCCGCTCGATTGCGACAGGAAGTACTCGGCCATCGAGTTCACGCCCGCGCCGCGGCCGTAGAGCATGGTGTCGTAGTAGCCCTCGCCGAAGTCCGCCGTCCAGATGGTGGAGTTGTCCACCGTGCGGTCCGGCTCCAGGATGCTGTTGTGCGGATAATCCGAGAACTCACCGGGAACCGTCCAGACCATCCCGGTGCCCTCAAGCGTGAGATCGACGAACTCGCCCGGCGCCACTTCGTAGACGTCCCCCGACGCACCACGCTTGATCTTCGCCTCGAGCGCCGTCGCCTTGAGCGCGGCCTTCTTCGCGCCCAGCGGGTGCGCGCGCTTGTCGGTGCCAAGTCGCCGGCCCGCTTGCGTCTCACCGTCCCGTGAAACCAACGCCCCCGCACTCGCCCCCGCCGAGAGAACCAGCGCCATCACCGCGATGAGCGCTACAGACCGAACCGTACGCCTCCGCATAGCGTCCCTCCCCTTCCTGCGAAGTACAGATACCTTCGATGTATACGCTTCCGGGGACGCACGTAACGCTTCGAAACGCCCTCAGGTTTACTCAGGATGACGAGCGGAGCTTGGATGGCGCTCTGTGTCGCTTATCACCGACGAACGGCCGGAGCCAACGTTGACCCGTGTCAGACCCCGAGCGTACGCTGGTACTACTAGCGGTGCTACCAGATGGGCTACTCATGGGCAAAGCGAACATATCGTTTCCCGACGGCGTGCTGGAGGAGATCGACCGCCGCGCGGCCGCTGCCGGCACCACGCGCAGCGGGTTCTTGCAGGAGGCCGCGGCGCACTACATCGCCGAACTGGATCGCGCCACGGAGCAGGATGAACGCCGGGTGCGGATCGACCGCGCGATCGCCGGCATGCGCGAGATCGGGAGGCGGATACCAGCCGGAGCCGATGGTACCGCGCTGATCCGCCAGCTGCGCGACGAACCTCCGCGCTGGACGGACACTGGCGAGGATCGTGACGATGGATAGGCCACTGCGCGTCTCGGCAGGGCGGCCCGTTGTCATCGACTCATCTGTCGCGTTCAAGTGGTTCGACGCCTCGGAGCCAGGCGCCAACGTCGCCGAGTCGCTCCTGCGCGCGCATCAGCGCGACGAGGTGGCGCTCATCGCGCCTGCGATGCTGCTGCCCGAGGTGGTGAACGCGCTCATCTCGCGACGGACTCCTGCCGAGGACGTCACGCTCGCGATAGGCTTCCTCGCCGACGTCGACCTGCTCATCGCGCCGGTGGACACCGCGCTGCTGGCACAGGCCGCGCACATCGCGCACGCTGAAGGCCTGGCGCTCTACGACGCCACGTTCATCGCGCTTGCCGCGCTCCTCGACGCCGAGCTCGTCACCGCTGACCGCAGCCAGGCAGCGACGGGTTCATGCCGGGTGCAGCTGCTCGGCTAATCACGTCATACTTTCTGAATGTCAGATACTCTGCTATACTGCTCCCAGAAGCGATCTCGGAGGTGGTATTCATGACCGAGTACATACGTGTAGGTAAGCGCGGAACCGTCGTGATCCCGGCTGATGCGAGACGCCGATGGGGACTCGACGAGGGTCAGATGCTCGTAATGGAGGAGTCTGCCGGAGGTCTGCTACTCAAGCCCATCGCGGCCTACGAAACCGAGGTTTACACACCACAGCGCATGGCTGAGTTCATGATCAACAACGCCGTCACCGCAGCCGAGTACGACGAAGCACTAGCAGATGCCCGCGCACGGGGCATCGACCCGGGTTCGTTCCCCCACCAGTCGCGGCCGGAGGCGTAGGTGGAACGCGTATTCCTTGATGCCAACGTGCTCGTCTCGGCGGCACTCAAGCCGGAATCGCAGCTCGGTACGCTGTGGGCACGTGCTGATGTGCGTCTACTCGCCTCACCGTACGTGCTGGCCGAGGCTCGTCGTAACTGCGCAGCCCCGGAATTCGCGGTGCAATTGGAGGCACTGATCGCTCCACTCGTAGTGCTGCCGACAGAACCTGCGGACTTCGCGATCGAGGGCGACCCCGGCCTGCCAGACAAGGACCGGCCAATACTGCTCGCCGCCATCGTCGCGGGCTCAGACTGGTTGCTCACCGGTGATATGCGGCATTTTGGCGGTTGCCTCGGCACGCGCGTGCACGGGGTTCAGATCGCGCTCCCAGACGAGTTCCTGCGGAGGCTCCAGGCGTAGCCCTCTGCGCCACGCAGGAAGGGACGCCCACCCGGGCGCCCCTCCGTCACTCGCCTGTCTCCCCCGCTTACCCCTGCACGCGTCCGAACGCGCTCATCCCGGGGTACGCGGCGCTCTCGCACAGCTCCTCTTCGATCCTGAGCAGCTGGTTGTACTTCGCCACCCGGTCGGAGCGTGCCGGCGCGCCGGTCTTGATCTGCCCGGCGTTCACGGCAACGGCCACGTCAGCGATGGTGGTGTCCTCGGTCTCGCCGGAACGGTGGCTGATGACCGTCGTATACCCCGCGCGGTGCGCCATCTGGATCGCGTCGAGCGTCTCGGTGAGCGTGCCGATCTGGTTGAGCTTGATGAGGATGCTGTTGGCGGTGCCGGTCGCGATCCCGCGCGCGAGGCGCTCGGTGTTGGTCACGAACAGGTCGTCGCCCACCAGCTGGATCGTGCTGCCGAGGCGCTCGGTGAGAAGCTTCCAGCCGTCCCAGTCTTCCTCGGACATGCCGTCCTCGATGCTGATGATCGGGTACTTGCTCACGAGGTCCTCGTAGTACGCCACCATCTCTGCCGAGGAAAGCTCGCGGCCCTCGCCGGCAAGCACGTACACGCCGCGCTCGGCGTCGTAGAACTCGGTCGACGCCGGGTCGAGCGCGATGCGCACCTGCGCGCCGGGCGTGTAGCCGGCCTCTTCGATGGCCGCGACGATGACCTTGAGCGCGTCCTCGTTGCTCTCGAGGTTCGGCGCGAAGCCGCCCTCGTCGCCCACACCCGTCGCCAGGCCGCGCTTCTTGAGGACACCCTTGAGCGTGTGGTAGATCTCGGCGCACATCCGCAGACCCTCGGCGAAGCTGCTCGCGCCCACCGGCATGATCATGAACTCCTGCAGGTCCACGTTGTTATCCGCGTGCACGCCGCCGTTCATGATGTTCATCATCGGCACCGGCAGCGTGTGCGCGTTCGCCCCGCCGATGTAGCTGTAGAGCGTAAGCTCGCAGCTCTCGGCAGCGGCCTTCGCAACGGCAAGCGATACGCCGAGGATGGCGTTCGCGCCCAGGCGCGACTTGTTCGGCGTGCCATCGAGCTCGATGAGGAACGCGTCGATCGCGCGCTGATCGGTGGCGTCCATGCCAAGCATCTCGGGAGCGATGACCTCGTTCACGTTGGTGACCGCGGTGAGCACGCCCTTGCCGAGGTAGCGCGAGCTGTCGGTGTCGCGCAGCTCGACTGCCTCGAACGCGCCGGTGGAGGCACCGCTCGGCACGTCCGCGCGACCCCAGCTGCCGTCGTCGAGCGCCACTTCGACCTCGACGGTCGGGTTCCCGCGGGAATCCAGGATCTCGCGCGCAACCATGTCGGTGATGTAGCTCATGAACGCTCCTTCCGTTTCGCCTCGAGCCAGAGCTGCTCGAGCGCGTCTGTGTCCATCTCGCCTATGACGAGGCCGCCCTCGGCAGCCTGTGTCTCCATGTCCTCGAAGCGCCGGATGAACTTGGCGCACGTGCGCCGCAGCGCGTCCTCGCTATCGATGCCGAGGTGCCGCGCCACGTTCACGATCGTGAAGAGCACGTCGCCGACCTCGTCGGCAGCCTCCGGGCTCCCCGGCTCGGTAGCCTTGAGCTCCTCGATCTCCTCGGCGACCTTCTCCCAGACGCCGTCGATGTTCTCCCACTCGAAACCCGCGCCCGCCGCGCGCCGCGAGATCTTCTGCGCGTACATGAGCGCGGGCAGCGTGGGCGTGATGCCCGCAAGCACGCCCGGCGTCTCGCCCTCGGGTGCGGCGTCGGCCTTCTCGCCGCGCTTGATGGCGTCCCAGTTGCGGATGACGTCATCGGCGGTCTCGGCCTGCGCGCTGCCGAAGATGTGCGGGTGTCGCCGACGGATCTTCGCGATGATGCCGGCGATCACGTCGTCGATGCTGAACGCTTCCTCCTCGGCACCGATCTGGGCGTGCAACACCACCTGCAGCAGCACGTCGCCAAGCTCGTCGGCAAGCTCGCGCAGGTCGCCCTGCTCGATGGCGTGGACGGCCTCGTACGCCTCTTCCACCATATGCTTGCCGAGGCTTGCGTGCGTCTGCTCGCGGTCCCACGGGCAGCCGTTCGGGCCGCGCAGCACCGCGATGATGCGCACGAGCTCGTCGAAGCCGCCCGGCGTGGGGATGCGTGACGGCGCCACGAAGACCGCCGTGTCGCGACACCCGCTCGCCACCTCCTCGAGCTGCTCGAGCGTGTGCATCCGCAGGTCGAAGCCGCCGGATTCCAGGCAGCCGGTCGTGACGATGGTGTGCTCGGGCGCGTAGTACTCGCGCAGCTTGTGGGCGACCTTGCGCGCAACGAGCGCGTTGCCGATGCCGGTCACCACCAGATGCGTGTCGCGGGAGAAGTTCGCCGAGGCAAGCGTTGCGGCATCCATGATGTCCACGTCGGCGGTCAGGTCGAGGTCGAGCGCCAGCACGAGGACCTGCAGCGGCGATGACGCGGGGTACATGTCCACGCCGCCGGCCGCGCGCGCGAGCAATCCCGAGACCACGCCCGCCCGCAAGAACGGGTACCCCACGGTCGCGAGCACTACGTCGCCCTTCTCGGCCAGGCCGAGCAGCGCCTCCACGATCATCGCCGGCGAGGCGTCGGCAGGCACACCCAGGTCCGCGTAGGTGCTCGCCGACATGCCGAGACGGCGCACCGCGTCTGCGGCCGCGCCGTCCTCGGTTGCTACCACTATGGTATCGGCTCCGGAGAGACGCGCGGCGGCGCGCTCATCGAGCGCGCCCCCTGCGTCATGCTCCAGGCCGACGATCGCTATCGAACCCACGGCGCCCCCCGCGTGTCCCGTTCGGCCGGTCTGCTACTTGCCGGTCGTGTCAGTCGAGGCGGGCGTGATCGCCGCCAGGTCCTTGTCGAGGATCTTTATCTCCGCGGCAGCCTTCAGCTTCGCGAGGTACTCGGTGAAGGTCTTGTTGCGGGCCTCGGTCACAAGGTTCGCCTTGATGGTCTCGGTAACGTCCGCGAGCGCCTGCTGCGCGGCAGCCTTGTCGTCCACCTTCAGGATGATGTGATAGCCGTAGTTGGTTTCGACCAGGCCGCTCAGCTCGCCCTTCTTGAGCTTGTCGGCCGCTGCCTTGAACTCGGCCACGTACGAGTCGGTGCTGGACCAACCCAGGTCGCCGCCGGAGTCCTTGGAACCCGGATCCTCGGAGTACTTCTTAGCCAGCGCGGCGAAATCGGCACCGCCCTCAAGCTCCTTGAGGACCTTCTCGGCGGTCGCCTTCGCGGTCGCCTTCTCATCCGCGGTCGCGGTCGCGGGCACCGAGATCAGGATGTGCGACAGCTGCGACTGCGCCGCGGTCTGGAACTGCGCCTTGTTCGCGTCGTAGTACTTCTTCACCTCAGCGTCGGAGATCTCCGGCGCCGGCGCGACTTTGTCGTAGAGCGCCTGGTAGGTGAGCTGGTCGCGGACGCTGCCCTTCAGCTGCTCCAGCGTCATGCCGGCGGACGCGAGTGCTTCGTTGAACGTCGCATCGTCCGGGAAGCCCGACTTGATCTGCGTCAGCTGCGCATCGACGTCGGCATCCTTGACCTCGACGCCCTGCTTCTTGGCGTCCTGACGGACGAACTCGGTCTCGATCATCGAGTCGAGCACCTGGCGACGGAACGCCATGAGCTCGGGGCTTCCGGCGGTTGCCGAGGCGACCGTCGAGTCCTGCTTCTGCGCAGCGGCGGCGAGGGCCTCGAAATCGGCTTTGGCGATGCCGACGCCATTGACCGTTGCGATGTTCTTGCTACCGCAGCCCGCCAATGAGGCGACAAGTGCGACAGCCATCAGGGCTGCCACGGTGCGGGTCGTCTTCTTCACGCGGTTCCTCCTTAGACGTGACAGGCCACGGTAACGCGGCAGGCCACTCGAACGGATCAGCACACACGACGCCTACGCGCCGGATGGTTCACGGACTGCGGAGAGTATAGCACCGAGCGCGCGCAGAGCGGCGTCCGTCGCAGACTCTTCATAACTCTGCGGAAACAGCACAGCTTTTCCACGGGCCTCGAAGATCGCACCATGCGCCGAGACCCGCCCGCGTTCCTCGGACGTGAACTCCACCGGCTGCACGCGGACGCGTTTGCGCACGAGCGAGACGGCGTTCGCGCCGATCTCGCCGGCAAGCGCTCGTACGCGTGCGACGGCCACCAGATCGCGGGCTGCCTGCGGCGGCGCGCCGTGCTTCTCGGCCATCTCGGCGGCCGCGGCCTCGACCGCTTCGGGCGTGAGCGCACCGGCAAGGCGGCGGTAGACGCGCACGCGCTCGTCCACGTCGGCGATGTACTCCTCGGGAATGAACGCGTTCACAGGCAGGTCCACCTTGATCTCCGGGAACGCCACGATGGGCTCGCCGCGCGTCTCGGCAACGGCCTCGCGCAGCATCTGCGCGTACAGGTCGAAGCCGACGGCGCTCACGTTCCCGCTCTGTTCGGCGCCGAGAAGGGAGCCGGCGCCGCGGATCTCCAGGTCGCGCATGGCGATCTTGATGCCGCTGCCAAGCTCGGCGTTGTCCTGCACGGCGGCGAGGCGCTCGTACGCCTGGTCCGTGAGGCTCACCGTCGCCGGGAAGAGGAAGTACGCGTACGCCTTGATGTGCGAACGGCCGACGCGCCCCTTGAGCTGGTAGAGCTGCGCGAGGCCCAGGCGCTGCGAGTCCTCGATGATAAGCGTGTTGGAGTGCGGGTTGTCGATGCCGGACTCCACGATGGTGGTCGCCACCAGCACGTCGATCTGCCCGGCGGCGAAGCTCTCCATGACGCGCTCCAGCTGGTGCTCGGACATCTGGCCGTGCCCTACGCCGATGCGTGCCTCGGGCACTGCCTTGCGCACGCGCTCCACGGCGTCATCGATGCTCTTCACGCGGTTGGAGATGTAGTAGACCTGGCCGCCGCGCTCAAGCTCGCGTCGGACCGCACCGGAGACCACGTCGGGGTCGTACTCGCCCACGTGCACCTTCACCGGGAAGCGGTTGGGCGGCGGCGTGTCGATGACGCTGAAGTCGCGCACGCCGGAAAGCGACATCTGCAGCGTGCGCGGGATCGGCGTCGCGGTAAGCGTGAGCACGTCGATCTGCTCGCGCAGGTGCTTGATGTGCTCCTTGTGCTCCACGCCGAAGCGCTGTTCCTCGTCGATGACCACAAGCCCGAGGTTCTTCGGCGTCACGTCCGCCGAGAGCAGCCGATGCGTGCCGATGAGGATGTCGACGGTGCCGTTCGTGAAGCCCTCGATCGCCGCTTGCTGCTGCTGCTTGCTGCGGAAACGCGAGAGCACCTCCACCTTCACGGGGTATGCGGCGAACCGCTCCGAGAACGTCGTGAAGTGCTGCTGCGCGAGGATCGTCGTCGGGCAGAGCACCATCACCTGCTTCTGGTCCTGCGTGGCCTTGAACGCGGCGCGGATCGCCACCTCGGTCTTGCCGTAGCCAACGTCGCCGCAGACCAGGCGGTCCATCGGCGAGTCCGACTCCATGTCGGCCTTCACGTCGGCGATCGCGGCAAGCTGGTCCGGCGTCTCCTCGAAGGGGAAGGCCGCCTCCATCTCCAGCTGCCACGGCGTGTCTTCCGAGAAGGCGAAGCCTTTGACGGCAGCGCGGCGCGAGTAGAGGTCGACCAGGTCGAAGGCGAGCTTCTTGGCCGCCTTGCGCGCCTTGGTGGTCGCGCGCGACCAGTCGGCGGTATCCAGGCGCGTGACGCGCGGGGCGCCGCCCTCGGGGCCCACGTACTTGGTGACGCGATCGAGCTGCTCCACCGGGACGTACAGCTTGTCGCCCTTGGCGTACTCGAGCTGCAGGTAGTCCCGCTCGGCACCGAGCACTTCGCGACGCACGACGGCCTTGAACAGCGCGATACCGTGCGTGGCGTGCACGACGTAGTCGCCGGGGCTGTACGAGAACGTGAGGCGCGTGGGGTCGTCCGCGCTGCGCGCTCGTCGGCCGGTCGTGGCGCGCGGGTACACGTCATCCACGCTCACGACCGCGAGATGCGCACCCGCAAGCACGTAGCCCGACGGCACCTCCGCTTCAAGGATGACGACGGCACCCCGCGTGGGCGCGGCGTGCGGATCCTCCGCGAGGTCGACCACCGAGAGGCCCGCGCCCGAAAGCGCGTCGCAGACCCGGCGGCGCGAGCGGTGGTCGCGCGCAGCGACCGTCACCGAGTATCCCGCCGACAGCAGCGCGCGAACACCCCCGGTGAACGCTTCCTCGCCGCCGGCGACATCGGGACGCCTCGACACGATCTCGGCATCGATGGCGCCACCGGCGCGGAGCATCGAAAGCAGCGTGAGCCGCTGGCGCGACCCCAGATCAAGCGCGGCCGGGCCGAGGAAGAGGCCGGACGCGTCGGCACCAGCCGCCTTCGCCTTCGCGAGGACGTCGTCGTGGTAGCGCGCGGCGTCGTCGAAGAGCGAGCGCGGCTCGGCCACGACGATGAGCGCCGAGGGCGGGACGTAGTCGAGCACGGCACCGGCGGCCCTGTAGATGTACGGCAGGAAGCGCTCCACGCCGTTGAAGTAGATGCCCTCGTCGATGCGCTCGAGATCGAACGTGAGCGCGTCGTCCTCCTTCGCCTTCTTCTCGAAGGCGCGGCGGATCGCCTGAGCCGCCCGCGTGCCGAGCATGACGTCGCGGCACGGGAAGACCTCGGTGGGCTCGGCATCGCCGATCGTCTGCCCGGTGGTGGGCACGTACCGCTTGAGCGAATCGATCTCATCGCCGAAGAGCTCGGCACGAACCGGGTACGACGCGTCCGAGGCGAACACGTCGAGCGTGCCGCCGCGAACCGCGAACTGGCCGCGATCGGTCGCCCTGTCGACGCGCTCGTACCCCATGCGGCCGAGACGATCCGCCGCCTCGACGAGATCGAGCGTGCCGCCGACCGCGATCTCGAGCGGCTCGAAGACGTGCGATCCCTGCGGCGGCAGCACGCGCATGAGTGCGCGGGCACTCGCCACCACCACGACCGGGCGCCCGTGGTCGAGCGCGTAGAGCGCACGCGCCCGGGAGCCGACGACCTCAAGGTCCGGCGCCGAGGCATCCCATGGCATGTCCTCGCGAAGCGGCAGGCGCAGCACGCGCTCACGGGGCAGGTACGCCCGCAGCTGCCGCGCGTACCGCTCGGCCGTTTCCTCGCCCGAGACCACGATGAGCGCCGGACGCTCGCGCGCGTCGAGGAGCGCCGCGATGACGGGCGGACGCACGAGCGAGTTAGCGGCGACCGTGGCGTCCCGGCCATCGGCAAGCAGCGTGCGCAAGCGCGCGATCGCAGGCTCCCGCTCGAGCGCGGGCAGTATGTGTGTGAGCAGTGACACGCGTGACCTCCGGGGTGGCGAACAGCACGAAAGCCCGCAACCGGAGACCGGTGCGGGGTCGCCCAAGTCTACGACCCCGCACCGGCATGGTCAACGACGGCCGCCGCTACTTGATCGTGTACCGTCGTACAAGGGTCGTGTCAGGGCTGTCGTCCACCCGCATCGAGAGGTCGTTCACCACCAGGAAGGAGTCGGCGCTGTACGGCTGCCTGATCGGTAGTATCCACATCCCGTCCTGGAGGCGCTCCGCTTCGAGGAGCGTGAAGGTCCCTCCGCTCACGGGATCGACTCCTCTGATCCGGTTCACGTACCGCTCCGTGCCCGTGCCGGTCGACTCGGGCTTGTCGGACTCGTAGAAGATGTGCGAGCCAACGAACAGGGGATCCCCGGCGTGCTCCTCCACCAGCATCGTTGGGCCACCGGCGCCGCGATACAGCACGTCACAGGAGGCAGCGGCCGGGTCGGGCATGATCGTCCACGCGAGCGCGCCGTCGTGTGCCGATGGGCAGTGGCTGATCTCTCTGTCGATGTTCTCCATCTCGTGGCTGTCCACGGTCACGCCGGTCGCAGGATCCACCACAATGAGTCGCTCGGCCTCGGTCTTGGAGTCGATGAACTGGCTCAGAAACAGTCTGCCTTCGCTCGCGTACACGGTTCGGTAGTTGCTCGTGCCGCTGAGGACCTCGCGCATGGCGCCGTCAGGCAGCTTCTTCGCCCGGACGCGGGCGCCATCCACCGCCCCTTCCTGGAGCGTGTTCGCCATGCTGTTCGTCATCCAGAAGATCTCATCACCGATGAATGCAAAGAGTGGCCGCGACGCGATCGATACCTGATTCTCGTCGACGAGTATCGGAGCGCCGACCGAGAGCGCGTCCTTGTCGATCCGCGCGACGTAGAGCCGCCAGCGAACGGCAAGAGGTTCTTGTTGCTCATCGCCTTTCAGTTCTTCCCAGGCGACCCATTCATCCGAGCAGCGGAGCCCGAGCATCCGGTAACCCTCGGAGAATCCCACCGCGCGCTCCCGGACCCGCGCATGCTTGCCGGTCTCAAGATCAAGCAGCCTGATCGGCGATCCGACGCTCTCTTCCGTATAGCGATCGAAGAGCACCGCAAGACGCTTGCCATACCCCTGCAGACTGCAGCCTCCCGGAAGCTTGTACTCGCGCATCGTCATCGGCGGCGGCGCTACCTCGGTCGTCTCCATGCGTGGTGGTGCTTGCCAGGTGGCAGGCGCTTTCGCCTCCGGGCTTTCAGACGCGGATGAAGCGCCTCCCCCGCCGCCACACCCGCCGAGCACCAGACAAAGCGCGACCACGACGAAAACAGCATGTGCCTTTCGCATGCACGAGCCCCCCTCCTGTCGGGGATGGCTGCGGACCCCGTGCCCGCAGCCATCCGGAACCCCCTAGTACACGATCGCACGGCGCGGGTGCGCCATGATGCCGGCCGCGATGACCGACTTGCTGTACGTCTTGTGACCGGAGGTGTTGCCTCCGCCACGGTACTTCGCCTCGTCGTACGGGTCGTTGATCCGCACCTTGTTGTAGCGCCAGTCGAACGCCTCGATCGGGACGATGTGACCGTCGTGATTGAACTCGTAATTCGGCCACAGCGCAGCATCGATCCTGACATCCGTCGCTGCCGGGTGCCCGCGGGTCAGCAACCCGTACTGGATTCGGCTGTAGACATCGCTCGTGGACGTGCAGGTGACGTAGGTGTAGTTCTCGCCGGCGAACTTGTTGATGGCGTTGTCTACAAGCGAGAAGTCCGTCGAGTGCGTGACGTCGGTGCCGAGGTACTTCGCTATCTCCTGCTGCGACGCCGGAGTGCCCCAGTAGTCGTCGATCGTCTGCACGGTCGCCGGACCGCAGTAGTAGTTGGTCTCCTGCAGGTGCGTCGGCGTGAAGAAGTACTTGTACGGCGCGTCGACAAGGGTCGGTTCCGCTTCGAGTGCGATTCCGTACGAGCGCTGCTTGAGCAGCCACGCCTGGTACTCGCGCTCCACCTGTACATCGAATGCCGTTGCGACATTCCTCGTCGGCGTCGGGTCATCGCCCGTGCCTACCGCAAGCGCAGCCGTCGGTTGCGCCAGCATCACCAGCGCGACGGCGATAGTCGCGACCTTGTGCCTGAATCTCATGGTTCCCCCTCGTACTCGGTCCGATATGTCCGAGGTGTCGCCGACGGGGGGCGCCCGGCCACCCGAGGGCCCGCCGAGGTCCCCCAGCACCTGACTCGCCCCCCAGCGCGCCAGGTCCGAGACGAGTATGCCTCGGCGGGCTTAACCGGGACTTACCATCAGCTTGACCGTCGCCGACCGGACGCCAGCGCGTCGCCATTCGGGTACCATCAGAAGCGTCAGCCCCGCGAGAGGAGCACGATGGACCGGCAAGAGCGTGCGTGCGAGATCATGCGACGACTCGGCAAGCTCTACCCCGAGGCGCACATCGCGCTCGACTACGGCGACCCGTTCTCGCTGCTCGTCGCGGTGATCCTCTCGGCCCAGACGACGGATGCGGGCGTGAACAAGGTGACGCCAGTGCTCTTCGACCGCTATCCAACGCCTGAGGCGCTTGCCTCGGCGGACGTGCTCGAGGTCGAGGAGATCGTGCGGCCGACCGGCTTCTACCACAACAAGACGAAGCTCATCATCGGCACGGCACGGATGCTGGTCGCCGAGTTCGGCGGACGCGTGCCGGACACGATGGAGGACCTGATGCGCCTTCCCGGCGTGGCGCGCAAGACGGCCAACATCGTCATCGCGAACGCGTACGGCAAAGTGGAGGGCATCGCGGTTGATACGCACGTCTTCCGCCTCGCGCATCGCTTCGGCCTCTCGGAGCACAAGGATCCCGACAAGGTCGAACGCGATCTCATGGAGGTCATCCCACGCGACGAGTGGTTCGCCGTGAACTATCGGTTCATCGACCACGGCCGGGCCGTCTGCACCGCGAAGCGCCCCGCCTGCGGCGTGTGCACCCTCAACGACATCTGCCCTGCGGCGTTCACCACTCCGGGATGGCGCGAGTCGCTCTAGCCCCAGAAACCCGCGATCAGCGCTGCGATGAGCACGCCCGGCAGCATGTTGCCGTACGGCAGCCGCTTGATGTCGGTCAGATCGAGGCCGATCGCGAGGATGAGCGCGCCGCCCACCGCCTGCAGCGCGTGGATCACCGGCGGCGTCATGAACGGCTGCACGGTCCCGGCCACCAGTGCAATGCCGCCCTGGATCACCAGTACCGGGATGACCGAGAGCCCAACGCCTGCGCCGAAGCTCGTGGCGAGCGCAACGGCGGCGACGCCGTCGAGCAGTGATTTCAGGTACAGCAACGACGGATTCCCGAGCCCGCTCTCGATGCTGCCGAGTATCGTCATCGCACCCACACAGAAGAGCAGGCTGGCGGTCACGAATCCCTCGACGATGGTGTGCCCCTTGGCATCCGGCTGCTCGGCAGGGCCGGGCGCGAAGAGCTTGATGTTGTACGTCTTCTCCTGCAGGAAGTGCCCGAAGCGCTCGAGCCCGCGCTCGATGCCGATCGCCTCGCCGAGGATCCCGCCGACCACAAGCGCGCCTACAAGCACGAGCGGCGCGAACTCACCGAGCTTCGAATCGCCAAGTGCCGAGAGACCCCCGATGCTCATCGAGGCGCCGATCACGAGTACCGCCAGCCCGACGCCGCGAAACGAGATCTCGCGCATCTTCTCGTTGATCAGACCGCCGAAGACCAGCCCGACGGCGGTGCCGAGCAGGATCGCCGCGACGTTCACGAGTACTCCGAGCATGTCACTCCCCGTCTTGTAGCCAGAGCTTCTTGAGCTCCTCGGTTATCTGGTTCGAACCCTTCGGCAGTCCCGCGGACGCTGCAGGATACCTGCCGCGCTTCCCCCGCTTCGGTCGGGTCGCCTCGAAGAGTGCTTCACACCCTAGCACACGCGCTCGCTCGTTCGCAGACGTCACGCGCGTGGCAAGAGCGCGGTCGTCGGTCACGACCGTCACGCCCTCGACCCCGGTCGCGAGGCGCACGATGACGTCGTCGGCGCTTTCCTCGGCCGAGAAGCGCACCTCGAGCGCGCCGGAGGTGTGCGGGGCGTCCCCCGTGCGCCCGTCGAAGACGACGGTGATCGCCCCGGCGCCGAGCAGCTCCTGCCCGCGCACCGCGAGCCGCCTCACAAGCGCGTCGCGCTGCTCCTCGGTCGTGAGTGCCCGGGTTGCCGGGTCGCGCATGGTCACGTTGTGGCCGTCGATGATGAAGCGCATGGGCGCGCTACGCCCCTGCCCCGACGCGCGCCATACCGTGCTTGCGAAAGAGCGCGGGGGCCTCCCACACGCCCGGCGAAGCGGTCCGGGCGACCGGCTGATCGAGGTGCGCTGTCCCCTCCAGGTCGCGGACGTTGATCGTGGGGCAGATCATCGGGCCGTCTCCGTTCGATCGCGATCGGAGCGCTCACGCGCTTCAACACGCTCTTTGACGCTCAACAGCCAGGCGGCGAGGTCGCTGTCTCCGTCGACAAGCAGCCGGAAATGCTGCACCGCGCAGCCCTCGGCCGGAATGCCGCCCAGATCGAGGTGCTCCACGACGCGCCAATACGTGCACATACCCTCATCGCAGGGCACGCCATCGATCCCATTCGTCATCCGCAACATGCACTGAGCCACGCGTCGCACCTCCCCGGGTCGTGAGAAGAATCCTATCAGAGGTAGATACTACGAGAACCTACGAAAGGAGCCCCATGCCCGAGAACCTCCTGCCCGCCGTCGGCGACACCGCCCCCGCTATCGCAGCGCCCGTCACAGGTGGTGGCACCTTCGAGTTGTCGGCGCATGCCGGCGAATGGGTGGTCATCTACTTCTACCCGCGCGCGAACACCCCCGGTTGAACGCACGAAGCCAAGGACTTCCAGGCGCACAAGAGCGAACTGGAAGCCCTGAACGCCCTCGTGGTGGGCGTCAGCGCAGACAAGCCGGAGGTTCAGCAGCGGTTCATCGACAAGTTCGAACTCACGTTCCCGATGATCTCCGATACCGACAAGTCGATCATCGAAGCGTACGGCGCACGCGAGGTCCTCGGCGTCACCGCCAAGCGCAGCACGTTCCTCATCGGCCCGGACGGGGCGATCGCGCACGTGTGGCCGAAAGTGCACCTCGACGGTCACGCCGAGGACGTTCTCGGCGTTATCCGCGGACTCGCGGGGTAAACGCCGCTACGGCAAGTGCCACCTGATGATCTGGTATGTGTCGGCCGAGACGGCCGGCGTCCCGCCGTACACCGTCGCCGAGGACGCATCCGCCTGATGCCCGATGAGCGCGGTGCGCGTCGGTACGGGCAGCGCCGTCGGCTTCGTCAGCAGCAACACGCCGTTCCTGGAGCCGGCCTCGGTCGCACCGGTGAGTCCGTCCGGATACTGCAGGCCCGTCGCGATGCCGATGTGCGAGTACGTCGTCCAACCTCGACCGCGTGCCCCTGCCGCCACCTGGTACGCCGTGCTGTACCGGTCAGCGCCCTGCCACCGCGTGGCTGGCAGCCCGAGCGCGCTCAACACTGTGTTCGACACCGCGGTCGTGGAGCCGAGGACGGTCACCTCGGTAGCGCCGATCGCGGTCGCGGCGCTCTTGGTGGCGGCGGGCAGCGCCGTCGGCCGCGTCAGCAGCACCGGCCCGTGCCCCGCGTACGCAAGCGGAGCGGCTGCGAGCGCATCCGGGAACAAGTCTCCGCGCGCGAGGAAAACGTTGCCCGAGAACGCCGGACCCTCGATGCCTTTCACCGTGCGCGCCACGTTCGCGGCCGTTGCGTAGCGGTCAGTGCCATCCACCCGTGTCACCGTGTATCCGGCCGAGACCAGACCGCGCTCGACGACAGTACTCACCGCTGCCGTGCCGCCAACGATGTACACGTCGGTCACGCCCATGCCGGCAAGCGTGTCGAGCAGTCGCTGCTCGAGCCGCGCCGACGGGGTCAGGAGCAGCGGTCCCGCCACCGCGCCCGAGAGCGCCGAAGCCGACAGCGCGTCCGGGAAACGCTCGCCGGTCGCCACGACGGCCGTAGTGGCCCCCGAAGGGAAGACATCGCGGGCGACGGCGATCGCCGTCGCGTAGCGATCAGATCCCTGAAGCCGACGCAGGCCAACCGCAGGCGGTACCGTGCCATCCCGAAGCTCGTAGATGGTGCTGTCGAAGTACTCGCTCACGTAGAGCTCGCCGGACTCGTCCTCGCCGAACGTCGGGAACAGCAGCGATGAGTCCAGGCCGAGCGCCGTGGTGTTGCTGGCGTCCATCGCCCAGATCTTGCCCCACTCGAAGTCTGCGAAGAAGTACAGACCCTGCCATCCCGGGACCGCCGAGCCGCGATAGACGTAGCCGCCGGTGATGCTGTCGCCGCCCGTCGTGTGGTTGTACTCGTACACCGGGAACGTAAGCCCCGCCGACGACCGCGGCGTGCTGCCGGGCGGATACGAGTGATTCCCCTCGTACCAGTTCCAGCCGTAGTTCCGTCCCCCGCCGAAACCTGCGGGCTCGACGTCGATCTCCTCCCAGCCGTTCTGTCCGACATCAGCGATGTAGAGCGCGCCGGTCATCCGGTCGAACGAGAAGCGCCAGGGATTCCGCATCCCGAGAGCCCAGATCTCGGGACGGTACCCTGTTGATCCCACGAACGGGTTGCCCGGCGGGATGCCGTACGTCGCCGAACCGTTCTCGGTGTCGATCCGAAGCATCTTGCCCGGGAGCACGTTCGTGCGTTGTCCGTTGCCGAGCGGGTCGCCCGCGCCGCCGCCGTCGCCCATCCCCACGTACAGGTAGCCGTCGGGTCCGAAGACGATCCCGCCGCCGTTGTGATTCGCGTACGGTTGGTCGACTTTGAGCACCGTCTGCGCACCGACGGTCGTGGCGACGTCGGGATTCGCGCTCATGTGGTACCGCGCGATCACCGTGTCGCCGAGCGTGTCGGTGTAGTTCACGTAGAAGTACTGCTTGGTGGCGAAACCCGGAGGAAACGCGATGCCGAGCAACCCCTGCTCGGCACCTTTGCTCACCTTGGACGTGAGGTCGAGCATCGGAGTGGCCAGAAGCTGGCCGCCTTTGATGACCCGGACTTTGCCGCTCTTCTCAAGCACGAAGAGCCGACCACTCCCATCACCGGCGTTGACGATCGTGATAGCCTGCGGAACACGCCAGCGCGCCAGCAGCCGGATCGAGACGGATGGCACAGCGGAGCCGGGCGCCGGAGCGACGAGCAGCACAACGAGTACCAGGGCGAGGAGCGCTGCGGAGCGCTTCATGAGAACCTCCGGGGACGAGGACGTCACCGTGAGTATTCCCGCAGACGGAGCAGTCACACGCGACCCGTGCTACGCGTCGGCCAGACTATCCCGGACGAAGAGCGCCACCACATCAGGGTCGAACTGCGACCCGGCACACGCGAACAGCTCTCGTCGGGCAGCTTCGGCGGGCATCGCCTGCCGGTACGGCCGGTCGGTCGTCATGGCGTCGTATGCGTCAGCGACTGCCAGGACCCGGGCGAGATACGGTATCTGCTCACCGGAAAGGCCATCGGGGTATCCCGAACCATCCCACCGCTCGTGGTGGTGGCGCACGACACTCACGGTATCTTCCAGGAACGGGATCGCCTCGAGAATGCGCGCGCCCGCCTCGGGGTGCTCTCGGATCTGTGCGAACTCCTCATCGGTCAGTTTGCTCGGCTTGAGCAGTACCGACTCGGGCACGCCGATCTTGCCGATATCGTGCAGCAACCCCGCGCGCTCAAGCGTCGCCTGCTCGGCAGTCGTGAGTCCGGCAGCAACACCGATGATGTGCGCCCAGTTCGTCACGCCGAGCGAATGACGCGCGGTGTAGGAGTCCTTCTCGTCCACAGCCGCCGAGAGTGCCTGCAGCGTGCCGAGCGACTGACCTTCCAGCGTCATCATCGAGTCGTGCAGACGGTCATTGAGCGAGGCGACCTCCACCTCATGCTCTCGTGCCTCCGCGGTGGCTCGGTTGAGTATCCAGGAGAGTCCCGCGAACGATACCAGCGCGCCAACGACGACCGGGATCCACACGATAAACGCGGCCTTCCTGGCCGAGGCGGCGACCTCCGAGTACGGCTTGTACGTCTCCACGACCCCGATGATGGTGTCGGTTCCGGGCATCGCGAGCGGCGTCAGCACTTCGATCGCCCGCTCGTCAGTTATGTCTCCTAGCGCCGCATTCCCGGCCGTGTCCACGATGCCGATGTGCGTCTTGCCCGCCACGACGGCGTCGAGCTCCTCTTCCTCCGGCTCCTCGCCGACCTGTTCTGACATCGTCGAGAAGAGGACGCGTCCGTCTCGGTCCATGACGCGGAAGAGCATCCGATCGTCTCCGGCGTTGCGTGCGCTCACGAGCTCACCGAGCCCGCTGAGACTGGCGGGCGTCAGCGTGCCAGCAGCGTCGACGTCGAGACAGCTCTCGACGAGGGTGGTCGAACCCGACGCCACGACGGTGCCCGCGCCGCGGACGACGACCATCTGAACCTCACGACCCACCACGACGGCCACGATCACGCCCACGACCATGATGGTCACGAAGCCCCAGAGGCGAATCTTCCGCAGCACGTCCCTGTTGTGATCCACGCAGCTACCTCTCGGAAAGTGCACGCGCTGCACCGACGAAGCGATCGATGTCCCCGTTCGTCGTGTCCCACGAGGTCACCCAGCGCACCTCATCGGAGCGCTCGTCCCACAGATAGTAATCGGCGACTTCCCGCAGCGGCTCGATGAGTTCCCGACGAACGCGAGCGAACACCTCGTTCGCCTCGACGGCCTGCGTTATCTCGACGCCTGGAATGCCCTGCATTTCCGAGGCAAGCCGATGCGCCATCTCATTGGCATGCGCTGCGTTCTGGAGCCAGAGATCGCCTCCGAAGAGCGCTTCGAATTGCGCCGATATGAACCGCATCTTTGACGCGAGCTGGGCGCTGTTCTTGCGCACGAAAGCGAACCCCTCTGCAAGCTCCGGGTCGACGAACACGACAGCCTCACCGAAAACCATGCCATTCTTGGCGCCTCCGCACGAAAGCACGTCGACACCGGTGTCGGTGATCATCTCGCCGAGCGTGCAGCCGAGAAACGCGGCTGCGTTGCTGATGCGGGCCCCGTCGACATGCAGCACGAGCCCGTGCGCGTGGGCGACCGAGGCGATCGCAGCGATCTCCTCGGGCCGATACGTCGTGCCGTACTCCGTCGATTGCGTCAGCGAGACCACGCGCGGCTGTGAATGATGCTCGACGCCCACGCCGGTGATGGCACCCTCCACGAGTGAAGGCGTGAGCTTCCCGTCAGGCGTCGCCACAGGCAGCAGTTTGCCGCCCGTGAAACGCTCCGGCGCGCCGCACTCGTCGCAGTTGATGTGCGCCGTTTGCGCACAGATGACCGCATGGTACGAACGCATGACCGCCGAGAGCGCGGTCACGTTCGCTCCGGTGCCGTTGAAGACGAAGAACGTCTCGGCCTGATCGCCGAAGTGCCGCTTCATCGTCTGCTTCGCGGTTCGAGTCCACTCATCGTTCCCGTAGGCATGCGCGTGCCCCGTGTTCGCAGCGACAAGGGCGGCCATGACGTCGGGGTGTGCGCCGGAAGCATTGTCGCTCGCGAGCATTCGGTGCACGGGATCACTCTCCTTCAACGGCAAGCCGCCGTCGGCGCGAGTACCGGGTCCCCGCGCCCGCAACCCCGAATGCGACCACCGCGAGCCCTGCCTTCCACATCATGACCGGGTGCTGGCGCGATGTGCCTGTCGCGACGACCTCAAGGGATGTCGCATGAATGTCCATGTCGCCTCCGTGCTCGTCGCATGCCTGCCGGAACTCACCGGTGACCCGCACCTCGTCGCCCGTGGTTTCGTAGTCGCCGAATCGGGTGACCGGCTCGGCTATGTCGCGCGGAAGATGCACGCCGAGCGCGGTGCCGTCGCTCAGCACACTCAGCCACGCGCCATCATCGCTGGTGAGGAGCAGCTCACCGATGGCTTCGCCATGAAGCGTAACCTTCATGCCGTCGAGCTCGGCGCGATCGGCGAGAATCGATGTGGCGCTGAGCGAGCGCAGGTCGGTTGACGCAGCGAACGCGTGCGCAGGCACGGCGAGAATCAGCGCCGCCGCGATGAGTGTCATCCGGGTTCTCACAGTCCTCGCGCCTTCCTTCTTCGGAACGCGAGTCCTGCGCTCGCGAAGACCGCGAACAGCGCGATGAATTCGAGCCGTCCGGCCCACATCTGCACCATGTACACGAGCTTGAGGCCGACGGGCATTGCGGGGGACGTGATCCCGGTCGAAAGCCCCACGTTCGCTGTCGCGCTCACGGACTCGAAGATCGCCTGAGCCGCCGGGTAGCCATATGCGGCCCCGATCAGGCCTCCGCTTATGTACGTCACCACATACAGCACGAACACCAGCAGCGCGCCCGACAGCAGCTCATCGGTGAGCGTCTGATCGGTGATGTGGTGATACCGGGTCCGAATGACCGCCGAAGGGGGGGCGAGCGAAACCCGAACCCGCTGGATGATGCCCTTCACGATAACGCCCACCCGCAGCGCTTTGATGCCGCCTGCTGTCGAGGATGCCATGCCACCGAAGGCCATCGCAAGCACGACCGCCGCGAACGCGAGTCCGCCGACATCGGTCCCCCACTGCGGCGCGTAGAGCGTCTGGTGGCCCGTGCCCGTGTTGGCAGAGACAATATGGTACACGCCCTTGCGTATGACTTCGCCGGGCGAACCGAAGAGTCTTGTGGCTGTAAGCCCAATGGCGACCGCCAACGACAGAAGGCCCATGTTGATCGCAAGCGTGCGCGCTTCGATGTTGGACCATATCTCGCGAAGGTCGCCGCGCCACAGGTCGGCATGAAGGTTGAAGTTGAGCGTGCCTGCAAGCATCAGCACGAGCGTGATGAATTCGAACACCGGGCTGTGGTAGTAGAGCGCGTTTTGGGACATCGGACCGAAGCCGCCCGTGTCGAACGTGGCCACGGCCGCGAAGAACGCATGCAGCGAACCACGAACGAGCGACATCCCACGCACCATATTGAGCGCAGAGATCGCGAGGGTGCCAAGCGTCACCCACACCGCGGTCACGAACCATATGAACCGGGCGCTGTGCATGACGTTCGGCATGATGCGCTCTTCCCGGCCCTCGGCCTGATACAGAGAGATCGCTCCGCCGCGCAGTCCGATGGCAAGCGACAACGCAGCCACCACGATGCCCTGGCCGCCGATGAGGTGCGTCAGGTGTCGCCACATGTTGTGAGCGAGCGACATGTGATCGAGGTCCTGCGCCAGGGTGAGCCCCGACGTGGTGAGGCCCGACATCGCGTCGAACGCGGCGTCAAGGAAGCTCGCATAGTTGCCCGAGAAGGCAAGCGGCACTGCGGCCACCAGCGTGGCTGCAAGCCAGGCGAGACCGGTCACGAGGAGCGCATTGCTGTGCGAAAGCCGCGTCCCGGGTGGTGCCGCGAGCATGAGCAGCACGCCAGCGGCAAGTGAGACCCCAAGGCCCGCAAGGTAGTCCACAGCCACCGCCCACTCGCCAAGGACCACGGCCGTGAGGAGCGGAAGGAGCATGAGGAGCCCGATACCGACCACGAGCACGCCAATGTAGTGTGCGATCGCTCTCACGTCGGCCCGTGTGCGGTCTACCCACATTCCGGGACTACCGAACCCAACTCAGGGCGGCGGCCACCAGGCCGAGCGCCACGAGGTACAGGCCGAGTATCATGACCTCCGCTACCAGGCCACGGACCCAGTGCCTGTAGGGATTGTGAAACCGGTTCTCCACGCGGACCTCCAGGACTTCCAAGATGCGCGAGCGTGAATGGGACGGCCGGATAGCCCGGGTGAATCAACGACGTGCTACTCGTATGCTATCGCATCTCGCACGCTGACCTGACTTGCGCGGAACGCAGGAGCCACGCTCGCCAGCACGGAGATGGCCGCGATGATTCCAAGCCAGCTGCCAACACCGGTCCACGAGAACCGATACGAGAGCGGCAGACCTATCGCACCCGAGAGCAGCGATACCAGTCCGTAGCTCATCGGATATGCAGCCGCCGCGCCGATGATCCATGCCATGAATCCTACCGCAAGACCCTCGGTGATGAAGATCTGGTAGATGGAGCCATGCTGCGCACCGATCGCGCGCATCACGCCGATCTCGCGCGTGCTCTCGATCACGTTGATGGTCATCGTACCGGTCAGGCCGATAACACCCACGGCCGCGAGGAGCACCGCCATGATCACCAGGAACGCCACGAGGATGCCGAGTTCGTTCGCTATCTGCTCCCGGAACTCGGCGGTGGCGCGGGTGTTCACGACGCGGTAGTTCGCCTCATCCAGGCGCGTCTCGATATCATCAAGCGCACGCCGCTGAGCCGCCGTGTCGGTCGACGACATCCTGATGAGTGTCTGTGTGATCCCGGATTCGGGCAACAGGACGGCGAGCGCGTCTCGGTTCATGTAGAGCGCGGAACCGCCGAACTGGCCCTTCACCACCCCGACGACCTTCAAGACACGCTTCTCGCCCGCCACCTCCACGGTGACGCGCTGCCCCAGATCGAGCGAGGACTCGGACTTGCGCGCATCGGTGTTAACAACGATCGCATCGTCATCGCCCTTCTGCAGCCAGCGCCCGGCCAGCATCGTCGGATGGATGAACGTCGTATCGTACGGTGCACCGATGAGGTTCAGCCCCTCGGCGGTCGTGCCATCGGGGCGATCGAGCGTGACCGTGGTCCCGACCCAGCTCTCAACGCCGGTCACGCCGGGTGTGGAGCTGATGATCCGCTCGGTCCCTGCCTGGTCGGTCTGCTGCTCGTAGCGCACCTGGGCCTCGTAGCGCCACCACTCGTCCAGATCGTCGGTGGTCTGGTTGATCGATGCCTGCACGCTGAAGACGCTCATGACCACGGCCGAGGCAAGCGAGAGCGTCGTGAGCGTCAGGAGCAGCCGCCCTTTCCTGAGGAAGGTGTTGCGCAGCGACAGCGCCACCGGTCTCGGGAGACCGCGCAAGAGCCCGAGTACCCGGTCGACCAGCCCGTGCCCGAACGCCGAGGAATCGACTCCCGTTTGCGTGAGAGCCCTGACGACCGACGTCCGGGTACCAAGCCGGATCGGGATGATCGCAGCCAGCAGCGGCACGATGAGTCCGACACCCACCTCGAGCGCCGTCACCCAGTCCGGGGGCACGTATGAGGAGACGCGGAAGTTGAGCACCCCGGCGGCGAACTCGATGAACTGCTGCCCGGCCCACGCAGACGCCGGCACGCCGACGAGCACCGCCAGGATGCCGTAGACGGCGACCATCCCCAGGTACATCCAGGTGATCTGTGATGCCCGTCCACCAATCGCCTTCATGATGCCGACCTGCTTGATCTGCTGTGCCATCAGCGCCGAGACGGTGTTCACCACCAGGAATCCTGAGAGCAACAGACTGAGCAGTCCGAGCGCCAGCAGCAGCAGAGACACCGCCTTGAAGATATCCCCGAGGAAGTGACTGCCGGGCCTGGGAACGTAGACACCCAGTACGGTGATGCCGTTCTCCTCAAGCACATCGCGCTTGATATTCTCGGCAAGCAGCGACGCCTCCCGCTGCGTGAGGCCCGTGCCTGTCATCGCGACCAGCAGCTCGTTGTACGACTTCGCCTCACCGATGTCGGGCAGCGACTCGAACGACACGTATCCCGTCTCCGAGCCGACGAACTGAGCGGGGACGGCGTTGATGTCGTGGACGAACCCGCTCACGATGAGCGACTTCTTCTCGCCCGTCCGCGTCTCGACCTGAAGCGTGTCACCGATCTCGTACGCCCCCACCTGGAGCGCCGCGCGCTCGAGCACGATCTCGCCGCGTTTCGGAGGCCAGCTCTTCACGTTCTCGGGAACGATGCGCTGGACCGTCACGTCACGGAAGTCCTCTATGGCCACAAGCGAGAGCGTGCGCGGCGCGTCCGACCCCGACCAGCGATAGCGAAGCGACGTCGCATGACGACCCATCGCCGCGGCCACGCCGGGATACTCCCGGGCGCGCCGCACGATCGGGTCACTGAACGGCATCGTGTAGAAGTCGGCGTTGAGCGGCACCGAGGCAGCGAATTCCGAGTCGAACTCACGTAAGAGGATCGCGCGCCCGCCCATCACGACGCCCACAGCGAAGATGCCCGTGGCGATGGACAGCACGACGAGCACCGTCCGGAAGCGGTGGCTCACGAGGTCCCGAAGAACCTTCTTCCAGCGAACGGCGAGCACCGCTATGCCCCGGCCCGTGGACGATGGACGCGTTCTTCGATGATCTCGCCGTCACTCACATGAAGCGCCCGGCGGACACGATTCGCCATGTCGTTGTCGTGCGTCACCATGATGATCGTCTTGTGGCGCTCGACGAGCCGCTCGAACAACCCGAACACGGCGTCGGCCGTCTTCGAGTCAAGGTTCCCGGTGGGTTCATCGGCTGCAAGGATCGGCGGATCATTGGCAAGGGCCCTGGCAATCGCGGCACGCTGCTGCTGCCCGCCCGAGAGCGCTGCAGGCAGCTTGTTCGCCTGATCCGCGAGTTCGACCTGCTCGAGCAGGTCCATCGCCCGATCCACGCGCTCTTTCGGTGCCCACATGTGACAGAAGTCCATCGGCAGAAGGATGTTCTCAAGTACCGTCAACGTAGGAAGCAGCTGGAAGAACTGGAAGACCACGCCGATGGTCCGGCCACGCCAGCGCGCGAGATCGTTCTCGCCGAGGTCGTGAACGGGCGTGCCGTCGATGACGATCTCGCCGGACGTGGGGTGGTCGATCCCGGTGATCATGTTGATGAGCGTCGTCTTGCCGCTGCCGGACTTGCCGATGATGCCCACGAACTCGCCGGTGTGCACGTCAAGGTCGATGCCCTTGAGCGCCGTGAACGGCGTCTCGCCGGTATCGTAGACCTTGAAGACGCTACGCAGGTGCAGCAGCGCGTTGCTGGACGAGCCTGGGTCGGGAGTCTGGGACATGACTGAATCGCTCCGATCAGTGCGGCAGGTGGCGAGCGGACACGACGCCTCTCAGGATATACCCCCGGCGCTGTTAGGGCACCCCGCATGCATGGGTAGCAGGTCTTCGACCATCACGTGGAGGGAACGCCGATGAAGTGCGAGCGTACCGCGTCATGCAGCCCGGGGCTGACGGCAGACGCCCCCGTGTGCGAGGGGTGCCTCAAGACCGGCGAACTCGAGTAGACGAACGCGTCGATGCGCTGGTCCGATCGCCGGGCGGCCCTACCATTCCTTCACATCAGCGATGCGGTAGCCGGCCTCGGTGGGAACGAGCCAGTACTGCCACTTCTCCGTACCCCACGTCCAGACCTGCGTGGACTTCACCCAGAACGAACCGTCGGACTGCTCCGTGGTGCCGTCGATGGTGAACGACTTGAACTGTCCGGCGGCCTCGCCAGCGCTTGCGCCATCGCTCGCGAACGGCTCGACCGTGAGCGCGTGCGCGTCCATGCCGCGATCCTCCATGACGGCGTTGAGGTGTTCGCTCAGCACCGACGCGGCTTCTTCTGCCGAGGACATCTCGACGTTACCGCCCGGGACGTCGCTCGCGAAGTCGAGTGGTTCCTCTGCAGTGATGCTCCATGAGCCGTCACCCGCTTTGGACACCGTCACCGCTGCAGCGTATTCGCTCGCGGGGGGTCCGACCCAGAACGTGACCGCCGTGGGACTCTCCTCGTACACCGTGTACACCCAGTCGGCACCGTACTCGGGAAGCTTCGCCTTGATCGCCGCTTCAGCGCTATCGAAGCCGGCCGGTGTGGTGGCTTCGACGGGAGACTCCGTGACCTCGGTGATCTCCGACCTGACCGGCATGGAAAAGCCGAGCAGGCCGACGAGCGCGAGCACCGCGATCGTGATACCGATCAACACGAACCCACCAAGAACGAGCGCGATGATGAGACCCGTCTTGCTCTTCTTCGGGGGTGCTGCCGCGACCGGGGCGCCGGGCGCGGGGTACGTGGCCGGGTACTGCGGCGCTGCCTCCGGCTGCGCCTGTCCGGCCTGCCATGCAGCGTATTCCTGCTGGTAGCGAGCGTACTCGCGTTCGTATTCCGCCTGCGCGCCATCGTCCTGCTGTGCAGGAGGCTCCACCGGAGCCGCGTCCTCGATGACCGGCATCGCCTGTGTCGGCGGCACCTCCGCCGGAAGCTGACCACCGCATGAACCACAGAAGCCCTGACCCGGCTCGTACGGGGAACCACACGTCGGACACTGCATTTGAGACTCCTCCCGGAACGCCCTACATTCCGAGCCTAGAGCCTTCGGCGCAAGGCGTAAAGCCTCAGGCGCAAGCGAGTTCGAGCCGACCCTGCACGATCCCCTCAGGTCCCGACCCTGTACGACGCAGCGCCATGATGGCGACATCGTCGTCGAGGTGCCCGTCGGCGAATGAGAACGCCGAGAGGAAGAGCGACTCGGGTACCTCCTCGGCGGGCTCGGCCGCGCACATGGCGACGTTCTCGAGGAGCCGGTCGCTCCCGTAGCGCTCGCCATGCCGGTTCTTGGCCTCGGTGAGGCCGTCCGTGTACATCACGAGCAGATCACCCGGGTCGAGCACGGTCTCGCTCGCGTTGTACCGAGTGTCCTGACGCACGCCAAGCACCAGGTGCGGCTCGGCAAGGAACACGGGATCGGCACCGTCGCGGAGCAGGACGGGCGATGGATGACCCGCGAGGCAGTACGAGAAGTGTCCCGAAACGTTATCGAGCAGACCGAAGAACGCGGTCGCGAACTCTTCCGGAGCGCCGCCGCGAAGCATGATGTCGTTCGCATGCCCCAGAACCCCGCCGGGCGACGGCAGACGCATCGCCTCGGCGCGCATGGCGCTCTTGATGAGCGTCGTGAGCGCCGCTACCTCCACGCCACGGCCGGCGACATCGCCGACCATCAGCCCGAGACGTTCGTTCTCAAGCTGGATGATGTCGTAGAAGTCACCGCCGACGTGCGCGCCCGCAGACGCCGAGTGGTAGAGGTGACCCAGTTGCAGGCCGGGCACGGTGGCCGGGACGCTGAAAAGCGCGGATTGCAGCGTTCGCGTGATCCGGCGCTCGGAGTCGTACAGACGCGCGTTCTCCAGCGCAAGCGACAACGAGACTGCAAGCTTCTCGGCAAGCTCGATCATCGCCGGCGTGAACGGCGTCTCGACGTCCCAGCAGAACCCCATCACACCGGTAGCCTGGCCGCGATGGAGCACGGGGACCATCATGAACGCACCGATGTCGTGGCGTCGCATCAGCTCAAGATGTTCGCTCGGGACGCTCTTCGTGCCCGTGGCGTACTCCACCGAGCAGCTCTTCGCCGCAAGCGATGGCAGCGACAGCTCATCCTCCCTGAACGAGAGACCGACCATCTCCGTCGGCCACCCGTGCACGTTGCGGAAGACCCATGCGCCGTTCTCGCGCTCCGCGAGCCAGCCCCAATCGGCCTTGAACGCCTCGGTGGCCTCGACGAGCACACGCTGCAGGATCTCCCCGGCGTCAAGCGAGGAGAGGATCGTCGTGTTGATGAGCCCCATTGCCGAGCGAAGATCGGCGTGCTCGCGCTCTATGGCGCGGCGGCCGCTGACTTGCGGCGTGACGTCGATGCCAAGCAGCAACACGTCGAACGGATCGCCGATGCGGGCGGGCATGGGAAGGTAGCTGAGCTGCCAGAAGGAGGTCTCGCCCCATGAGGCACGATACTCGTACTCGGGATCGGTGAACGCCTGGCCGGTATACGCGGCATCGATGAAGCGCACCGCAGAACGCGTGTCCGAGAGGAACCCCTTCACCGGCATGCCGAGAAGATCCCACTGGGGTCGTGCATCCTCCATCAGGTCGAGAAAGGCCCGGTTGGTCCAGCGGAAGCGAAGTTCTGCACCCGACCACAGCGCGGCAGGGAACGAGGATCCCTCAAGCAGCAACGCGAGACGGGCCCAGTCGCTCAGCGGCGGCAGGCCGGAGCCAGCGCTCTCGATCCTGTCCCTGATATCTCCCGTCGCCGCCACCTCCGCGCACGAGTACAAAGGTATACGTTCCCTGTCATTGGTGTATCGGCTCGATTACAGAGAATCTGAATGGGTTACCGGTGGTCGGCATGAGGGGGATACACTGGCGTTGTTTCCTTCCCGAGGGGGTGCGTCATGAACGGTCGTTCCGTCCTGCTGCGAGTGCTCCTTGTTCTTCTCGCCGTCGCGCTGGTGGGCACAGGGGTCACGGGCTGTAAGACGAAGCCCACGACGAGCACCTCGGATGCCGGCAACGAATCAGGCACACCCACCGCGACACCATCGACCGAAGCCAGCACGCTCCCCGCCGAGGACGGCAGTTCTGCCGAAGACGGCACGCCGCCCAAACCGATGTTCGTGAAGGTGTACTTCACGCGCGGCGACAAGCTCGGAGTCTCGACCCGCCAGATTCCGGCGACGAAGGCGATCGCGACTGCTGCCGTCCGCGAACTGCTGAAGGGCCCGAATGCCGATGAGAAGTCATATGGCCTCGGCACGACCGTCCCTGAAGGCACGAAGCTCCTCGGCGTATCGGTCGCCAACAAGGTCGCGACCGTCGATCTCACGGGAACGTTCGAGTCCGGCGGCGGCTCGCTCTCGATGACGATGCGCCTCACGCAGGTCGTCTACACGCTGACGCAGTTCAAGACCATAGACAGCGTCCGCTTCGCGCTCGACGGCAAGCCGGTGACCGTGTTCGGCGGAGAGGGCGTCATGCTCGACAAGCCGCTCACTCGCCTCAGCTTTGAAGATGTGCTCCCGGCGATTCTCGTCGAGTCACCCACACCCGGCCAGACCGCGACCGGCGCCGTTCGCGTGATGGGCAACGCAAACGTCTTCGAGGCGACCTTCATCGCCGAGATCCGTGATGCCGCAGGCGCGGTGCTTGCCAAGAAGGTCGTCACCGCGACTTCAGGGACCGGGACGCGCGGCACATTCGATGTGACGTTCTCATTCACGACGCCGAAGACGCAGATGGGCTCTCTCGTGGTCTACGAGTCCTCCGCCAAGGATGGATCGCCGATCAACGTGGTGACCGTGCCGCTCAAGCTGGGCAAGTAACGCTACTCTGCGGCGTGTCCATGCTCATCGTGCTCGACGTGCTCGGGCCCGCCGGAGATCGGCTCTCGGCCATTCTTCACCAGATAGTCATCAACGGCCGCACGGAGCCCGTCGGCAGCAAGCACCGAGCAGTGCATCTTCGCCGGCGGAAGCCCGTCAAGCTCCCGCGCGATTTCGGCTTTCGTGATCTTGACCGCGTCCTCGATGCTGAGGCCGCGTGCCATGTCCGTGATGACCGAGGATGTCGCGATCGCGGCACCGCAGCCCAGCGTCTGGAACTTCACGTCGTCGAGACGGTCATCGGTGACTTTGATGGTGATCTTCATCATGTCGCCGCACACGGGGTTCCCAACCTCGCCAACGCCGTCGGCGTCCTCGATCACGCCCATGTTGTGGGGGCTGCCGAAATGATCCATCACCTTGTCGCTGTATAGCATCGTGAATCCTCGCTCTCAGGCTTTGTGAGTACCGAACATCTTCTCGTACACGGGTGACATCGCACGAAGACGCTCGACGATCGGGACAAGCGCGTCCACGAGGCGATCGATGTCGGCGTCAGTCGTCCATCTTCCAAGACTCACGCGCAGCGATCCGTGCGCGATTTCCTGCGGGCAGTCGATGGCCATGAGCACGTGGCTGGCCTGCAGGGACCCGGATGAGCACGCTGAACCGGTGGAGACGGCGATTCCCTGTGCGTCCAGGTGCAGCAGCATGGCTTCGCCCTCCACACCCTTCACGATGAGGCTCGTGATGTGGGGCATCCGCGGCGAGTCGATGCTGTTGACATACGTGTTGTCCAGCTTGCCGACCACTGCCTCCTCGAAACGATCCCGCAGCTTCGTGAGACGAACGGCCTCGGTCTCGCGTTCGGCAACGATGATCTCGAGCGCGGCGGCAAACCCCTGCGCACCGGCTACGTTCTGCGTACCGCTGCGCCTACGAAACTCCTGGCCCCCACCCATCAGGTAGGGCGCGAACCGTAGCCCCTTCTTCAGGTAGAGAACGCCGGTACCCTTCGGACCGTAGATCTTGTGCCCCGAGAAGGACGCGGCGTCCACTCCGAGTTCGGCGGCATCGAATTCGATCTTGCCGAGCGTCTGCGCCGCATCGGTATGGAAGAGCGCGTCGCGCTCGTGTGTGACGGCCGCGAGCTCCCTGATGGGTTGTATCGTCCCGAGCTCGTTGTTCCCATGCATGACCGAGACAAGGATCGTGTCGTCCCGAAGCACATCCCTCAGGTCCTCGGCATGCACGACGCCGTCAGCGCGTGGCTTGAGCAACGTCACATCGAAACCGCGCTTCCCGAGCCACTCGGCTGGCTCGAGCACGGCATGGTGCTCGAACGCCGAGACCACGATGTGCCCGCTCGTTCGACCTCCGGCCGTGGCCAGCCCGATAAGCGCGCTGTTGTCTGACTCGGTGCCCCCGGAGGTGAACAGCACCTCATCGGGACGGCTCGCATTGATCGCCCCGGCAACCCGCGCCCGCGCATCCTCGAGTGCCTTGTGGGCTGCTCGGCCCTCCGCATGGAGGCTGTTCGCGTTGCCGTACGTATCGGTGAAGAACTCCTCCATCGCCGCCACGACCCGCGGGTCGGTGCGCGTGGTTGCCGCATTATCGAGGTACACCCGCTTCTCGGTCATCATCGCTCCTCATCGGTGGGTGAAACCGCGTCGAGACGCAGCTGGTCGCCTGCCAGGTCCGCAAGCGTTGCCGAGGAGAGGACGTCGCGAACGGCGTCGCTCACGCGTCCCCACACAGCACCCGCCGCGCAGTGGGTGCTTTGCACGCATCCGCCCGATTCGCGAGCGCACATGCTCGGCGCGATCGGCCCCTCGAGCGCTTCGACCACGGCAAGCACCGAGATCTCGGCCGCAGGACTGGCGAGCACGTAGCCACCGCGAGCCCCGCGGACCGCTCGCACCACGCCTGCCCGCTTGAGGGCCGCCAGCAGCTGCTCAAGGAACTTCGCGGGAATCTTCCAGCGCTCGGACAGCTCGCGGGCGCTTCTCGGCGACTCTCCGCCGGCGGCGATCTCCACGAGCGCCAGAAGGCCGTATTCGCTTCGTGCAGTGAGACGCATCGGTCGCTCCTCGGGCAATCCATACAATTCCTATCACAGTAGTATGTTTTTACTCCAAGGATGTCAAGTCTGCGATCTAAACGTGCGCCCGGGGCAGCACGGGCACGTCGACGTCGTGAGTGCACGGTTGACCCGAGTCGCCGGAACATGACCGAGGACCCCGGTTGCCCGGGGTCCTCGCAGAGAGGGGGCGTGCGGTACGGTTACGAGCCGATCAGATCGAGCTCGTCGCCGATGAGGTCGATCGTGACGGTATCACCGTCGGCGACCTCACCCTCGATGAGCGCCTTGGCGACGCGATCGACGACCTCGCGCTGGATGGCGCGCTTGAGCGGCCGCGCGCCGTACACCGGGTCGAAGCCGTCGAGTGCGATGCGCTCCATCGCCGCGGCTGTGACCTCGAGTGTGATCTTGCGAGCCGCAAGCCGGGCGCGCACGATCGCAAGCTGCAGCTCGACGATCTCGGCGATATCGTCCATCGAGAGTGCGTGGAAGATCACGATGTCGTCGACGCGGTTCAGGAACTCCGGCCTGAACGTCGCGCGCATGGCCTCCTCGACCATCGTACGCATCTGCTGCTCCTCGCCACCGGCGCGAGCGAATTCGCTGATGAACTGGGAGCCCACATTGCTGGTCATCACGATGATGGTGTTGCGGAAGCTCACCGTACGACCCTGGCCGTCCGTGAGCCGACCGTCGTCGAGCACCTGCAGCAACACGCCGAACACGTCGGGATGTGCCTTCTCGATTTCGTCCAGCAGCACGACGCTGTAGGGGCGACGGCGCACCGCCTCGGTCAGCTGACCACCCTCTTCGTAGCCCACGTAGCCGGGAGGCGCGCCGATGAGGCGCTGCACGCTGAACTTCTCCATGTACTCGGACATGTCGATGCGCACCATATTGCGCTCGTCGTCGAACAGGTACGCCGCAAGCGCCCGCGCGAGTTCGGTCTTTCCCACGCCAGTCGGCCCCAGGAAGATGAAGGACCCGATCGGCCGGTCCGGATCCGAGAGGCCCGCACGTGAGCGGCGAATCGCTCCCGCTACTGCCGAGACGGCCTCGTCTTGCCCGACGACTCGCTCGTGCAGAAGCTCCTCAAGACGCGCGAGCTTCGTCATCTCGCCCTCGAGCAGCCGCGAGACCGGCACGCCGGTCCACGCGCCCACCACCTCGGCGATCTCCTCCTCGGTCACTTCTTCCTTCAGCATCGGCGAGCCGGACTGCAGCTCCCTCAGGCGTGCGTCCGCCTCGGCCAACTGCTGCTCCAACTGCGGCACCCGGCCGTAGCGGATCTCGGCGGCGCGCTGCAGGTCGCCGTCGCGCTCGGCGCGCTCCTCGTCCACCTTCGCCTCGTCGAGGGCGGCTTTGAAGCGCTGCACGTTCACGATCACGTCCTTCTCGGACTGCCAGCGCGCCTTGAGTCCCGCGAGGTTCTCGGAGAGGCCGGCCATCTCGGCACGGAGCGCTTCGAGCCGCTCCTTGCTGGCGTCGTCCTTCTCCTTCTGCAGCGCCTGTTCCTCGATCTGAAGCTGGCGCACCTGGCGGTCGATGACGTCGATCTCGGTCGGCATCGAGTCGATCTCAATGCGCAGCCGACTCGCCGCCTCGTCCACGAGGTCGATCGCCTTGTCCGGCAGGAAGCGGTCCGCGATGTACCTGTCCGAGAGGGTCGCGGCCGCCACAATCGCGCCGTCGGTGATGCGCACGCCGTGGTGGACCTCGTACTTCTCCTTGAGGCCGCGAAGGATCGCGATCGTGTCCTCTGCCGTCGGCTCGCCGACGAACACCGGCTGGAACCGCCGCTCAAGTGCCGCGTCCTTCTCGATGTGCTCGCGGTACTCATCAAGCGTGGTCGCGCCGATCGCGTGCAGCTCCCCACGCGCGAGCGCGGGCTTGAGCATGTTGCTCGCGTCCATCGCACCCTCGGCGGCTCCTGCGCCCACGAGGGTATGCAGCTCGTCGATGAAGAGGATGAGACGCCCCTCGGCCTGCTCGATCTCGCGGAGCACTGCCTTGAGGCGGTCCTCGAACTCGCCGCGGTACTTCGCACCGGCGACCATCGACCCGAGGTCGAGCGACACGACGTCCTTGTCACGCAGACTCGTGGGCACATCGCCCGCGACGATGCGCTGGGCGAGCCCTTCGACGATGGCGGTCTTGCCGGTGCCCGGCTCGCCGATGAGCACGGGGTTGTTCTTGGTGCGGCGCGACAGGACCTGGATGACACGGCGTATCTCGGCATCGCGGCCGATGACGGGGTCGAGCTTGCCGTCGCGCGCCGCCTGCGTGAGGTTGCGGCTGAAGCGCTCAAGCGCCTGGAACTGCGCCTCGGGATTCTGGTCGGTCACCCTGGCGCCTGCACGCAGCTCGTCAAGCGCTTCCAGCAGCCGTGTCTCGGTCACACCCTGCTTACCGAGGACGCGCCCGGCCTCGCCGCCATCGCCCGCAACGCCGAGCAGCAGGTGCTCGGTGGAGACGTAGGCGTCCTTGAGCTTCTCGGCATGCTTGAACGCCGAGCCGAGCACGGTGTTGAGTCGCGGACCGATGCCCGCAGGCGCCGTCGCGCCGCTGCCCGAGACCTTCGGCATCGCCTGGATCGCGGTGGTCGCCTCGGCCTCGAGCAGGTCGGGGTCCGCGCCGACCTTCTGGACGATGGGGCGCACGACGCCTTCGGCGGCATCGAGCAGCGCCTTGAGCAGGTGCTCGGGTTCGATGACCTGCGATGACGCGTCATCGGCGATGCCCTGCGCCGCCTGCAGCGCTTCCTGCGCCTTCACGGTGAGCTTGTCGAGTCTCATAGCGTACCTCCTGTGGCCACCGGCCTCAGCGGTTCACGCTTCAAGCCGGCGCTGTTCTGTTCTTCAAGATGCGTGAGTACACCCACGCAACGAGATGTCATATCGGTCCGCCGGGTATCGCCCCGGCATGTACGCCTTCCACCCAGCGCACCAGCGCCGAGCGGGTATCGCCGTCACCGCTCATGCACTCACAGCCCACGACGGACGATGCCACCACGCGGGATGTGCACGATGTCGGCCCGCAGGCTCTGGCGGACCGCCTGGATCTCATCGGCGATCCGACGCTCCGTGGTGCTCGCTTCCCGCTGTGCGCACTCCAGGTCCTCCTGAAGCCGCTCGATCTCCACCTGCAACTCGAGGATGCGCATCACGCCGGCGAGATTGACGCCCTCTTCCTGCGTCAGGCGCTGGATGAGCTGCAGTCGCTCGACATCGGCCTCCGAGTACAGGCGCGTGTTGCCTGCCGAGCGCTTCGGCTGCACGAGCTGCTTACGCTCGTAGATGCGCAGTGTCTGCGGGTGCATGCCCGCCAGCTCCGCGGCAACGCTGATCATGTACACGGGACGGTCTTTTCCCGAGGATCGCTGGTTCTTCATCGTCGTCCTCCCGTGTCGCTAGCCGATATGCTCTCGGACATCGTCGTTGCGAGCTGCGTCGAACTTCTGCAGCAGTTCCTTCTGTTCGCGCGAGAGCTTCTTGGGAATCGCGATATGCACTCTCACTCTGAGGTCGCCAGCTCCCTTGCCCTTGAGCTTCGGCGCACCTTTGCCGGGGATCTTGTAGACCTTGCCGTCAGAGGTTCCCTCGGCGATCTTGAGCTTGACCTTCTGGCCGTCGGGTGTGGGGATGGTGATCTCCGTGCCAAGGACCGCCTCGGCGATCGTCACCGGGAGATCCATGAGGACGTCTGCGCCGTCACGCGAGTAGTACGGGTGCTTCTTCACGTGAGTCACGACGTACAGGTCGCCGGCGGGTCCTCCACCGGTGCCCGGTTCGCCCTTGCCCTTGAAGCGCAACCGTCCGCCGTCGGTCGCACCCGGCGGCACGTTCACGGTGATCGGCTTGAGCTTCACGACCGAACCTTTGCCCTTGCAGGTGGCGCACGGGTTCTCGATGATCTTCCCGCTCCCGCCGCATCGCTGGCATGGCCGAGAAACCCCGAAGAGACCCTGGCCCTGCGTCACATGCCCCGAACCTTTGCAGGTCGGACATGTCGTGGGACTCGTGCCCGGCTTAGCGCCGGTACCGTGGCACACAGCGCACGTCTCGTTTCGCTTGAGCTCGACTTTCGTGGAGACGCCGTGCAGCGCCTCTTCGAAGCTGAGGGTCACGTCGTACTGCAGGTCGGCTCCGCGGTGCGCGCTTGAGCGAGCACTGCCACCCATGCCGCCCGAGAAGAGGTCGCCGAACAGACCGCCCAGATCGCCGAGGTCGACGTTCTGGTACGTGTAGCCGCCCGCGCCGCCCCCACCCGGCCAGCCTGCGCCCTGCGGCCCGGCCCCCGGGGGCACGTTCCCGCCGAAGTACTGACCGAACTGGTCGTACTGCGACCGCTTCTCGGCGTCAGAGAGCACCTCGTACGCCTCGTTGATCTCCTTGAACTTCTCCTCGGAGCCGCCTGCGTCGGGGTGATGCTTGCGCGCCTGCTTGCGGAACGCCTTCTTTATCTCATCGGCGGTAGCGGTCTTGGCCACGCCGAGCGTGTCGTAGTAGTCCTTGCCGGCCATCGCTACCCCTTAGATGCGGGACCGCCCGTGCTCACGATCACCATCGCGGGACGCACGACGCGCCCGCCCAGGCTGTAGCCCTTCTGGAAGACCTCCAGAACGGTGCCATCGGGCACCTCAAGGTCTTCGCGCTGCCCCACGGCGTGGTGCAGCTGAGGATCGAACTCGGCGCCAAACGGATCGATGACCTCGACGCCCTCCTTGCTGAACACGCCGAGCACCTGCTGGTGCACCATCTCCACACCTTTGAGGAGCTGCATGAGATCGCCTCCCGCCGTGGTGTGGTCGATTGCGCGCTCGAGGTTGTCGAGCACCGGCAGCAGCTCCTCGACGATGCGCTGACCCGCGCGCGCGACCAGGTCACCCTGGTCGCGCGCAACGCGCCTGCGATAGTTCTCGAACTCGGCCTGAAGCCGCTGAGCAGTCTCGAGGTGGCCGGCGGCCTCCGTGCGTGCGGCCTCAAGCTCGCGCTCCAGGTTGTCCCCACGCAGGTCGAACTCGGCGCCGAGGTCGCCCTCAAGCTCCGGATCGAGTCCGGGGTCGTCGGTCTTCTTGACCATGGCTAGTTCTCCTCGTCGACGACCTCGTAGTCGGCGACCTCCTCGTCACCGGCGGGCGCCTCGGCGCCCTCGGGGGCAGCTTCGCCCTCGGCGGCGGCGACGTCCTGGTAGACGATCTCGGCCAGCTTGTACGAAGCCTGCTGAAGCTTCTCGGTGGCGGCCTTCATCGCATCGATGTCGTCGCCCTCGAGCGCTTTCTTCAGCTCATCGGAAGCCTCTTCGCACGCCGCCTTTGTCTCCTCGGGCACCTTGTCGCCAAGGTCCTTCAGGGTCTTCTCGGTGGCGTACACGAGGGTATCGGCGGTGTTGCGAACCTCCGCCTCTTCCTTCTTCTTGCGGTCCTCATCGGCGTGCGCCTCGGCGTCGTTCACCATGCGGTCGACTTCCTCGTCGGAGAGCGCTGTGGTGCCGCTGATGGTGATCTTCTGCTCCTGGCCCGTGCCGCGGTCCTTCGCCGAGACGTTCACGATGCCGTTGGCGTCGATGTCGAACGTCACTTCGATCTGCGGGATGCCTCGCGGCGCCGGCGGGATGTTCGCGAGCGTGAACTTGCCGAGCGTCTTGTTGTACGCCGCCATCTCGCGCTCGCCCTGGAGTACGTGGATCTCCACGCTCGTCTGGCCGTCGGCCGCCGTCGTGTACGTCTCCATCTTGCGCGTCGGGATGGTGGTGTTGCGCTCGATCATCTTGGTCATGACGCCGCCGAGCGTCTCAACGCCGAGCGACAGCGGGGTCACGTCGAGGAGCAGAATGCCCTTGACGTCGCCGCCGAGCACGCCGCCCTGGATGGCCGCACCGATCGCGACGACCTCGTCCGGGTTGACACCCTTGTGCGGGTCTTTGCCGGTGATCTTCTTCACGATCTCCTGGACGGCCGGCATGCGGGTCGATCCGCCGACGAGGATGACCTCGTTGATGTCGGACGCCTTCACGCCGGAGTCCTTGATCGCCTGCTCGACCGGCTTCTTCACGCGGTCGAGGAGGTCGCTCGTGATCTTCTGGAACTCGGCACGCGTGAGCGTGTAGTCGAGGTGCTTCGGACCGGATGCATCAGCCGTGATGAACGGCATGTTGATCTGCGTGGTCTGCGTGGTGGAGAGCTCCATCTTCGCCTTCTCGGCGTGCTCCTTCAGGCGCTGCAGTGCCATCTTGTCATTGCGCAGGTCGATGCCGTGGTCGGCCTTGAACTTCTCGGCCAGCCAGTCGATGACCTTCTGGTCCCAGTCGTCGCCGCCGAGGTGGTTGTCGCCGTTGGTGGACTTCACTTCGAAGACGCCGTCGCCGATCTCAAGGATCGAGACGTCGAAGGTACCGCCGCCGAGGTCGAAGACGAGGACCGTCTGGTCCTGGTGACCCTTGTCGAGGCCATATGCCAGCGCGGCGGCCGTCGGCTCGTTGATGATGCGCTTAACGTCGAGACCGGCGATCTTGCCAGCGTCCTTGGTGGCCTGGCGCTGCATGTCGTTGAAGTACGCCGGAACGGTGATGACCGCCTCCGTGACCGTTTCGCCGAGATACGCCTCGGCATCGGCCTTCAGCTTCTGGAGGACCATCGCCGAGATCTCCTCGGGTGTGTAGTTCTTGCCCTCGATCTCAACGACTGCGCGACCGTCTTTGCCCTTCACGACGTTATACGCGATGGTGCCGCGCTCGGACTCGGTCTCCTCGAAGCGTCGACCGACGAAGCGCTTGATGCTCTTGATGGTGTTCTCGGGGTTGGTGATCGCCTGGTTCTTCGCGGACTTGCCGACGATGCGCTCCCCGTCCTTGCGGAATGCAACCACCGACGGCGTGGTTCGGTCGCCTTCGGAGTTGACGATGATCGTGGGTTCGCCACCCTCAAGGACCGCAACCGCAGAGTTCGTGGTGCCAAGGTCGATACCGATGATCTTGCCCATGGTCGAGTGCTCCTTCCAATCCGCCCGCCGTGCGGGAGGTTAAGTGACGTGGTTCGCGCGCAAGCGCCGTGAACCGGTGCTTGCGCCTCTCCGAGAGTAGAATCTGAGCGTACCATTGTCAAGTTTTCTAAATGCAGACGCATATATACCCTGCAACACGTTCATCGAACCTTCAGATGTACGACGACTTGCAACGAGTTGCGAGAACGCTATTTACACCGCCGAACCCGCTCGGGTAAGGTACGTGCGAAACTGACCGCCGCGGGCGCGCTCGAACCGGTGCGCGCGGACGAACGGAAGAGAGGCCTCAATGCCCCGACCCATCATCAATGAAGACGAGTGTTCCGGCTGTGGCATCTGTGTCGACGCGTGCCCCGAGGGCGTTCTCGAGCTTGTCGACGACGTGGCGAGCCCCGTCAACGACGATGCATGCACCGCGTGCGCCACGTGCATGGAAGAGTGCCCGATGGGCGCCATCGAGGAGATCGAAGAGGACGAGTAGTCCCTGCCTCAGAACAGTGCAGGTCCAGCGGGACGCCTCCGGGCGTCCCGTTCGCTTTCCGGATAGAGCGGAACCCCGGCGAGTCCGCGGAGCTGTCGCCATATCTCGCGTTTGCGACGCTCGTCGCCGAGCGACTCCTCAAAGCCATCGAGAGCGAGCAGGATCAGTCCCGCAGTTGCCACCGGCACACCGAACGGCGGCAGATCGACGGCGAGCGCCGCGGCTGTGTCGAGCGCCGCGGTCGCGTCGAGGGCGATAACCACCGAAGGATCGACAGCGGCGAGCTGCTGGCGCAACCGTGCCGCGATCACAGCCGGCGTGAGCCCGGGCACGGGACGGGACAGTGTGCGCCAGGTCCCGCCCTCGTCGATGCCGAGTGCGGCCAATGCCTTCGTCACCGCTTCCCCGTCGGCACCGCTCAGCACTGAACCGCCTGCCTGCTCGGCAGGCCCCGGCTCCCCTTTCACGATTGCGACTGCCGGAAACAGATCACCCGCCCAGGCATCCTGTGCGGCGATCGGGAGCCCGGCGTCGGCGCCCGCCAACTCGGCACGCACCTTCGCGAGGCAGCGACCTGCGTCATCAGGATCTAGCGCGCGAACCATCCCACAGTCCTTCCGAGCGCCGTCTCGAACGGTGCCCGCGCCTGCCAGCCGAATGCGGTCTGCACCTTCGTCGGATCGAGCGCGCTGCGCTCGATATCCCCGTCACGGGCGGGCTGTCTGTCGATACCACCAAAGTAGTGCGTGGTCAGCCGAAGTGCCGAGGCCAGCTCATCGATCGTCAGTTCTTTGCCGGTCGACACGTTGTACGCCGGGCCGTCGGGACCATCGAGCGCCAGCGGTTGCGGCGCATCCAACGCACACATGATCGCCGAGACCACGTCCCCCACGTAGATGAAGTCCCGCGTCTGCGCGCCGGTGCCGTAGAGAATCGGTGTCTCCTTGGCCTGCATGCGAGAAGCGAAGATCGCCACCACGCCTCCCTCGCCCTGGGCGTCCTGCCGGGGACCAAAGACGTTCGAGAACCGCAGGCTCGCGAAGTCGGTCTCCGTTCCGCGGAGCTCCCCGGCAAGAACGCTCTCGGCTTCGAGCTTCGAACGGCCGTACGGATTCTCGGGGCGCTTCGCTGCAGTCTCAACGAGCGGCACCATCTCGGGTTCACCGTACACCGCCGCCGACGACGCCGAGAGCATCCTGCGCGCTCCCACCGCCGCAGCCGCGCGGGCGACGGCGCGAGTACCTTCCACGTTAACGAGCCGATCACGCACGGGATCCACGATGGAGACCGGTACGCTCGTCTGCGCAGCAAGATGGACCACTGCGTCCGGAGCGAATTCCACGACCGCTGCCATCAGGTCAGGTCCGGTGATGTCGAGCGTGCGCGACCACGCGGCAGGATGCATGTTCTCGAAATGCCCGGTGCTGTAGTCGTCGATGACGCCAACTTCGTAGTCGCCTGTCCGCAACGTCCACATGAGGTTCGAGCCGATGAACCCGGCACCGCCGGTGATGAGTACCCGCATCGTCGCTCCCTACTCGCCGCTTTGCTCTAGCGGACGCACTCCCGTGATCTCTGCCTGGACTATGTAGCGATAGCGTGCGCTGTACGGCGGATGGCACGCCGTGAGGGTGAGTGTCGGGACCTCGGTCGGGTCGAACACCTCGACCTTATCCGGCGTTACCGTGAACGCACGGACGACAGTGTACCGGTACCGGCGATACGGCGAGTAGAAGTCGATCACATCGCCGGGCACGAGCTGATCGATGCGACGGAACGGTGCAAGATAGGTGGTTCGATGCCCGGAGATGCCGCAATTCCCGCCAGGCCCGGGAAGCGCAGTGGTCGTGACCCAGCCGGGTCCCTTCTTCAGGTCGGCCACACGAACACCTTTGACCACGATCGTGTCCAGATCCATGCGTTCGACGACCAGCCTGCCGAAGATGTCCCCTTCCGCCAGTCCGTCCCAATACGCCCTGTCCTGGGATTCCCATCCTTCGAAGTCGAGCTCCGGCCCGCGCAGCGAGACGTCGATGTCATCCGGAGCCGACGCTGACACGCTGCCGAGACGCTCCAGCTCCTGGCGCAAGCGTGTCTGCTCGGCCCATGACAGGATGCTTGTCAGACCGTAGTAGCCGAGGAGCCCGACGGCCACGCCGAGAAACACGTTTCCCAGCGCTCGCGTGAACACATCACGTGACCGCACGAAATCCCCCTCCTGCGCGAACATCCTCAACGACTGTGACGTAGACCACAAAAGCAGTAAAGACCGGGCATACCGCTGCCGATACATCCAGTGTAAGGCGGTTGACAAGCGAATACCGGAACGAGCCCCGAAAAAGGCACTCCCGCCGAAAGGCGGGCAACGCAAAGTCACGGGTCTAACGGGAGCGTCACCTCCCTATGACAGCCGGACTGCCGAAGGTCGAGCCACGCACGCGAACCGGCCCGATCACCCACAGCCTCAGGGGGATCAGGACCGGTTTTTCGCGTCGAGCTCGAAAAGGGGCGTTCCACCATGAAGAACAGCAAGGTACGGATCATCGCGACCGGGCTTATCACAACCCTCGCAGTCACAGCGGCACTTGTTGCCGGTCTTCTGCCACACAGCGCCACGTCGCAGGCCGCTGCCGCCGTCGGCACGCTGACCGCCGCTTCTCCCACCGTCCGGATCGCCTCAGAACCTGCGGTGACCATAGCACGCACCGCAGTCCGCAAGCGTACAGCGGTCATCACCCCCACCGCGGCAGGGTCGTCGTCCAAGTCCAGCCGTGCAGCAGCCTACAAGGCCACGGCTACCGGCGAACTCGCTCAGGCGAAATCGATTCTGGCCGGACTGATCGCGAAGCACCCGATTCTCAAGGGAACGACCGTCAGCATCGGGACGACGCCGGGCGGCTACCAGGCGGTCGCGTACTACCAGTCGGGTCGCATCATCGTGAGCTCCAGCCACACGGCGAGCCTCTCGCGAATCCTGAACCACGAGGTCTGGCACATCATCGACTGGCGCGACAACGGTCGGATCGACTGGGGCGAGAGCGTTCCCAGGTAGTCTTCTCACTGAGTGATCGCAAGAACCCCGGGCCCCTTCCCGGGGTTCTTGTGGTTTCCCAAGAAAAGAGGGGCCGCTTTCGCGGCCCCTTCTCCACGCCCGACTCGAGGTCACGAGGCGCGGGCCGCCCGCCGGAACGTGACTCCGAGAACGGTAGCGAGCGCGGCGATCAAGAACAGGATCAGCGCGTCGCCGCCGGTGAACGGCAGGAACGGTTCCTCTTCGACGTTCACATCAACACGCCACGTCGCCTGGTGGTCGCCTGGCGTGATGACCGCGACGTTGTCGACATGCGTGAGGCCTACCGGCATATCTTCCGCAACGCGCATCGTGTAAGTGATGGTGCGCTGCTCACCGGGACCGAGCGGCACGTTGTCAACCCACGTAAGGGTCCCGCCCGCAACGGTGGCGCCTGCGACATCCACAGGTGTCATGTACCGCTGGTCGTAGTCGTCGACGATCTTGATGCCCTCGACAGTGCCATCACCGATGTTCTTGTAAGTCAGCGTATACGTGACCAGCTCGCCAGGATCGGCGGTGGTCTTGTCGGCGGACTTGGTCAGATCGGTGTCGGTGAAGGGCAGGAACTGCTCCTGGTTACCGAAGTCCTGGTTCTCAAGCGCCGTCCCGTTCCCGACCTCGAACGGGCCGTCAGGACCGACCGTCATGATCCAGCCGCTCTGCTGGTCCTCGGCGAGGTAGTACACGCCTGGAAGCAGACCGCTGAACGCATATGCGCCATCGGCGCCGGTCACCGTGGAGGCCACGAGAACGAATCCGGGCTCCGGCGCGGGAAGCGCGCTGGGAACGACCTGGTTGTGAGACTGACGATACAGACCGATCGTCCAGCCAGACAGGCCAACTTCGGCCGGGGTGTCCCACACGCCGTTGCCATCATCGTCCGAGAACTTGAAACCGCTGACCGATGCGGTGTACGTGAACGAGTTCGTCGCGTCACCTTCCAGGGTTTCACCGGACGACTCACCGAGCACGAAGGTCTCATCGCCGAGATGCGCGTACCACGTCACCGCCCCGATTTCCCACGGGTAGATGACCGGCAACATCGCGGTGTACGGACCGTCGCCCTCCAGGGGAACGTCCATGTACTGACCGTTGAACGTGAAGGCGGCCGAGAACGTGGTTCCCTCGGGCGCGCCTGCGAACGTCAACTCGAACGTCTTGTTGTAGATGATCTGGTAGTTGCCGAAATCGGCGTCGGCAGCCACCGTCCCGCTCGTGACGCTGATGTCGTCCGGCGCGAGCGTCATGCTCCAGCCGGGCTGTTGGACCTCCTCGACCCTGTAGACACCGGGAGCAAGACCGCTGAAGCTATACGCACCGTCAGCATCCGTGGTCGTCTCGGCCACGAGGCTCCACGCCAACGGGACCGATGCGGTCGAGATGTCGACTGCGACCAGAATCGGCTCGGACTTGAACAGTCGGATGGTCCAGCCTTCAAGTGCAGGCTCTCCCTCATCCCAGACGCCGTTATCGTTGAGGTCGCTGAACTTGTGCCCCGAGATCTCACCGGGGACGTAGGTGAACGGGTTGGTCATGGGACCCGTGAGGGTCTCCGGACCCAGGACTGCCGAGAGAGCGACTTCCCCCGAGCCCATCATCGCGAAGAACTGCCAGCTTGCGATCGTGGTGTCGTACGGCAGACCCACATCGGCCGTGTAGACGCCGCCATCAAGCACGAGCGGCAGGTCGTGAGATTCGCCGCCCACGTCATAGCGAACGA
>RCMX01000007.1:0-99346 GCA_004348925.1 Actinomycetota bacterium | reverse complement strand
TGGTGAGCGTGAAGGTCTTGGTGACACCGACCCCTACATCTGCGGACGCCTCGTCCGAGACTTGCTTCTGCAGAGCATCCACGCCGGTCGCCACGACGGTATCGTGCGTCGGCGAGCTGACAGTCTCGACCCACTGGTAGTCCTTGTGCGCACCCGGCGCCAGCACGAGACCGGTGTCGAGCGTCTTGTGGACCTGAGCGTCAACGTAGTCGACGACATCCACGGTGAGCGTGGTGTTGCCGGTGTTGGTGACGGTGACGTAGTAGGTGACATCACCAGAATCGGTGACCATCGTCGGGTCGACCGACTTGGTGACGTCGATCGCCGGACGCAGGATGTCGACGTGTGCGCTGTCGGAATCGGAGACCGGCCCGAAAACCGTCGTCCCCTCGGCATACGCGGTATTGTCGACCGCATCCGCATCGGGTGCCGGTACGGTCAAGACGATCGCCATGCCCAGATCGGAGAGCGACTGCCCCGGCAGCAGCGCGACAGGCGCCGCCAAGAGGTTCGCTCCGCCCATGAACATCGGATCGGTCACCATCGTGAGCAGCACGGACACCTCGCCGGTGTTCTTCACGTCGATCGTGTAGGTGAGGGTGTCGCCTACATGCGCCACCATCGGTTCGACGCTCTTCGTGGTCGTGATACCGATCGGCTTCTCCTGGTTCAGGAAGTCAACGCCTGTCACGACCGATCCGCTCACGATCGCGAACGGACCGAGGAACGGACCATCCGGCAGGATCTTGATGTAATCAGCCTGCTCGGCCTCCTCGAGGGTGTACGAACCCGGGAGCAGACCCGAGAACGAGTACGACCCATCGGCGCCGGTCGTCGTCTGGCCGTAGAAGACGCCATTGCGGAAGAGCTTGATGAGCCAGCCCTCGCCAGGCCCATCGGCCTGACCGTCGGCGTTGGCGTCGATGTACTTGTGTCCGGAGATCTCACCGGGCACATACGTGAACGGGTTCGTCATCGGACCGGTTAGGGTCTCGGGGCCGAGAACCGCCGAGAGCGCGATCTGTTCGGTCCCCATCTTCGCGAAGAACTGCCAGCTCGCGATGGTCGTGTTGTACGGCAACATCGCGTCGGCCGTGTAGATGCCGCCGTCGAGAACGAGCGGCAGCGTGTGCGGAGTCGTGCCGATCACGTAGCGCACGAAGTAGCTATCCGCTGCCGGCATGTCGCCGTCGACGGTGAGTTCGAACGTCTTCTTGACGTCCGGGCGCCTGTTGCCGACCTCTATCGGACCCGTTGTCTGGCCATTGACCACCGCGACTGAACGCGACAGATCCGTCGTGAGCACGTACGGGCTCTGTGGAACCTCGCTCAACATGTAGTTCCCGGAGGGAAGACCGGTGAACGAGAAGGTTCCATTCGCAGCAGACGTCGCAGTCAGTGTGAACGGGAAGTCCGGGTCGAGGTACGCAAGGTGGAACACCCATCCGCCGAGCGGCTGCTCGCCTGCGTCCGGGTTGCCGTCACCGTTCAGATCCTCGAACTTGAGCCCGGTCAGAACGCCGGTCGGCGCAGTCTCCTTGCCAACGGGGAAAGGAACGGTCTTATCGCCGATGCCGATGTTGTTCCATTCGACCAGACGCGCTTGAGCGCTCGAACCAGGGTACCCTGATGCGCCCAGATAGGATGGGTTCTGGGTGATCCAGTACGGAGTGAGCGCCAGGTGACCTTCGAAGTAGATGTAGCCGTCCTGGCCGGCGGGGATAACGAAGCTCGCCACTTCGGGCAGCCGGGTCTCAAGGTATGCCGGATTGGACACAGCGTCCTGCACCGTCGGCGTGTACGCGGTGACCGGACCCGAACCGACCTGCCAACGCCAGCCTGACGTCGAATCGATCGCTATGGCACCGCCGTTGATATGATCGACCTTGTAGACCATCGACGGCACTCGCACGTCAACGGCGTTGCCTCCGCTGTTCTTGATGGTCAACCTGAATGGAATCAGTTCGCCTTCAAAGTAGCCCGCGACGTTTCCCGAAGTCCATTTCGCGTGAGGTGACAGCGTCCATCCCTCGAAGGCGATAGAGCCGACCGCTGCGTACGGAAGCGGAGCGATGGCTGTCGGCACCACTGGAGCCGCGGCACCCGGGACCGCCATCGAGCTTGTCGCGCGCCGCTGCGTGACCGTCGCCGAGGGCACGGCAGCAGCTTCCGGATCCGGAGCTGGCTCCGCGACCTGCGCAACAGGTTCGGCCGGTGGCGTCTCGGCCGCAGGAGGCTCAGCTGCGGGCGCCTGAGGAGCCGGCGCCACGACCTCGCCTGTTTCGGGGACTACCGGCGGTACGGTCTCCTCTGCATGCACCGTGAGCCCCGGGCTGACGATCGCAATCATCAGCGACAGTGCCACGTACGCGGAGAAGAAGCGACCGAGACCGCCTCTGTCCTTTCTCCATCGCATCATGTCGAACACCCCTTTCATCGCGGTCCTCTAGTGACCGCGCGGCCCTGACTTTCGTGGCGGGGTAGTCTCGACCAAAAGACAGAGACCGACCCCGTTTTTCTGTGGGTCGGTCTCACCATTGACTCAGCGCCGTTCACGGTGACCGGTACAAGCTACGACGCTTCAGTGTCTCCCAATTCTGCGATTATGAAATGTTCCTTAGAATCTCCGACGAAACAAGTATCTCCCCTGTTAGAGAACTCTAATCTTCGCCTGTCATAAGCCTGACAAGCGGCATTCTGCTGCGATAAGCGGCCGTATTGCTTCGCTAGATGAGAGCGCGTGACAGCACCTGATCCATCGTGCTCACGGGCACGATCTGCATCTCGGTCCTTACATGCTCGGGAACAAGGTCGACGTCATGCTCGTTTTCGGCGGGTATCAGTACCGTCTTGATGCCGGCTCGATGTGCTGCGAGCAGCTTCTCCTTGAGCCCGCCGATGGGCAGGATCCGGCCGCGGAGCGTAATCTCCCCCGTCATCGCGATATCGCGACGGACGCGGCGGCCGGTAAGCACCGAGACCATAGCGGTTGCCATGGTTATGCCCGCCGAGGGCCCGTCCTTGGGAATGGCTGCGGCCGGCACATGGATGTGGACGTCGAGCTTCTCGTTGAACTCCGGATCGATGCCCAGCGCTGCGGCGTTCGCCCGCGTGTAGCTCACGGCCGCCTGCGCTGACTCGCGCATGACATCTCCCAGTTGGCCGGTGAGCGTCAGCGCACCCTTCCCCTTCATCGTCGTCGCCTCGATGAAGATCACATCGCCGCCCACCTCGGTCCAGACAAGCCCGGTCGAGACACCGACCTCATCGCGCTTCTCGGCGAGCCCGAAAGAGAACTTCGGCGGGCCGAGGTACTTGCGGATCGTCCGTACCGTCACCGAGGTCTTGCCCTTCTTCCCCTCGACGACCTTGCGCGCGACCTGCCTGCAGATCGTCGCGATGGTACGTTCGAGGTTGCGGACACCCGCCTCACGTGTGTAGCGGCGGATGATCTCGTGGAGCGCCGAGTCCTGGATGTCGAGCTTGCCGGTGCTCAGACCGTGCTCCTTGAGCTGCTTGGGCACGAGGTACTTGCGGGCGATGTGCAGCTTCTCGTCCTCGGTGTAACCCGGGAAGTGGATGACCTCCATCCTGTCACGCAGCGCCGGCGGAATCGGATCGAGCAGGTTAGCGGTGGTGATGAACATGACATCCGAGAGGTCGAACGGAGCTTCCAGGTAGTGATCCTGGAACGCGTTGTTCTGCTCGGGATCGAGGACTTCGAGCAACGCCGACGTGGGATCGCCACGGAAGTCCATTCCGACCTTGTCGATCTCATCCATCATGAAGACCGGGTTCTTCGTGCCTGCCTGGTTGACGGACTGGATGATGCGTCCGGGAAGAGCGCCCACGTAGGTGCGACGATGCCCGCGGATCTCGGCCTCGTCACGCACGCCACCGAGCGACATCCGGATGAACTTGCGGTTGAGGGCCCGTGCGATCGAGCGCCCGATCGATGTCTTGCCCACGCCGGGAGGGCCGACGAAGCACAGGATAGGACCGCGCATGTGGTCGGTGAGCTTGTGTACCGCGAGGTACTCCAGGACGCGCTCCTTGACCTTCTCGAGCCCGTAGTGGTCCTCGTCAAGGATGGTCTGTGCTTCGATGAGGTTGAGTTTCTCCTCGTCCTCGATCTGCCACGGCAATCCGCTGAGCCAGTCGAGATACGTACGTATGACGCCCGTCTCGGCAGCGGCTTGCGGCATCTTCTCCAGACGCGACAGCTCCTTGAGCGCCTTCTCCTCGACGTCCTCGGGCATCCCCGACAGACGGATCTTCTCCCGGTACTCCTCGATCTCGGCCTGGGTCTCGTCGTACACGCCGAGCTCTTGCTGAATCGCTTTGAGCTGCTCGCGCAGGAAGTACTCACGCTGGGTCTTTGACATCGATTCCTTGACGCGATTCTGGATGCGGCTGCCCAGTTCGAGGATCTCGAGCTCCTTGCGGAGGTATTCGGTCGTCTTGCGCAGCCTGACCTTCGGGTCGACGGCTTCGAGGATCTCCTGCTTCTCGTCGACCTTCAGGCTGAGATGGAACGTCACGAAGTCAGCGAGACGACCCGGCTCGTCGATCGCCGCAGCAGCGCCAAGCACCTCCTGCGGAATCGGCTTCCCGAGCTGAGACGCCTGCTCGAAGTCGGTGATCAGGTTCCGCATGAGCGCTTCGGCCTCAAGGTCGGCGTGCTCTTCCTCGTCGACGAGTTCGACGCGGACCTTCAGGTATGGGTCGGTCTGCAGAAACTCGACGATCCGAATCCGCTGCTTCCCCTCCACGAGCGCCTTCGCAGTACCATCAGGAAGCTTGAGCTCCTGGAGCACAGTCACGACGCAACCGATCTCGTAGATGTCTCCGGGTCCGGGATCCTGCGTCTCGGCGGCCTTCTGGGTCACGAGCGCGACAAGATGCTCGTTGCGCATCGCTTCCTCGAGCGCGTTGATGGAGCGCTCGCGTCCGACGAACAGCGGCACCACGAGATTCGGGAATAGGATGAGATCGCGCAGCGGTATGAGCGGCAGCACGTCTGGAATGTGATTCTGCTCGTCCAACGACGACATCAAGGCAACGTCCTTTCGTGCTAGCGGGGTCGGTCGTGAGATAATCTTCCCCAGTACTTCTCCTTCGAACATCGTGACCCTGCCTCCGCTCGCCGGAGGCGGCCGACAGGCGGCTTTCATGCGAAGCAGGATCGGACATCGCACGCTCGTCATCATGCTCTCTGCGGCGCTTCTCGCGCCATCGGGGCTGAGCGCGCACGCTCAACCACCGTCACAGGAGACCTCCGCTGCGGCACCCGCGCAGCAGGCGGTCTCGGTAAGAATCGAGCAGACAAACCCTACGGTGTCGACGAGCGGGGCGCTCAAGGCCGACGTCGTCAGCGAACTGAGCTCAGATGCTGAGTACTTCGAGGTGCGTTTCCGTCTGAAGAACGCGGACGGACGTCTCTTGTACCAGAAGACCGAGGTCCGCCACAACGTCAAAGCGGGCGTGCAGACCATCCGGTTCTCGCGCCAGCTGCAGGACCTGTCGCTCCAGCAGGGTCGCTACCCCATCGAGGTACGCGTGCTTGCGACCGGCTCACAGGCCACCGAGGCGACAAGCCGCATGCTGGTCCTTGATGGGACGCCCCCGACAGTCCCCGTGGTCATCGCGATGCGCCTCACCTGCTCGCCTGGCGTGGACCCGAGCGGACGGTTTCTCGCGGATCCCGCCATGTATCCTGCGGTGCGCACCGAGGCGGAGCAGCTTGCCGAGGTCGTCGCTGCTCATCCCGCGCTGAAGCTGTCGCTCGCGATCTCTCCTCTCATGCTGGAAGAGTGGCAGCGTGCAGCAGACGGCTACGAGACCTCGGGACCCGAAGGGATCAAGGAATTCCCGGAGTCCTCTCCCGGCGCCACCGCAAGCCGTCGCGTGCTCGACCGGGTCAGGACGCTGCTCGGCGGCGGCAGGGTGACGATGCTCGACGTGCCCTACGCGGAGCCAGATATCGCGGGCCTGGCCGCCATCGATGCACTCGATGACCTTGACGGGCAATGGTCGATGACCGACAGCGTGGTCAAGTCGGCGCTCGGATCCGAAGTCTCAAGCGGGACCGCGTTTCTCGGCGACGACCTGCCAGCCGAGGCGCTACCCGCATTGGAGCGTCGCGGCGTCTCGTTCGCAGTGCTGGAGGCAGCCTCCGTCCGCTCGGGGAACACCACGGCAGGCCCGGGAGTCTATGCGCTCGGCACGAGCGATGTTCGTGCACTCGTCTACGACTCGCGTCCGGTACGCGCTGCGGCCGAAGACTCGGCAGATGACTTCTACGATGTCCTCTTCGCGCGGGCGACGAACGCCCCCCCCGGAGAACCGCTCGTGCTGCGATACGAGATCGGTCCCGGTACGCGGGACACGTTCGCCAGCTTCGAGCGTTCGCTCGACTGGCTAGCCGAGCTGCCATGGGTGACGATCGTGGACGCGACGGATGCCGCTGGCTACCAGGACCCGCGCCAGGGCACGCTGGTACCGCAGGTTCCCGGGCGCGGGGCCCCGGCCGGCTACTGGACGGATGTGAGCGCAGCCCGCTCGCGTGCCACCGCGGTCAGCGCGGCGCTTGGTCCTGACGATCCGGATGCGCGTGCCGCGTTGACCGCGGCCTACGTCGCCGAAAGCCTGTGCTGGGCAGGTCCCGACCGAAAGTACGCGCTTGCCGATCGCGGACGGGCGTTCGCTGCATCTGCAACGCGCTACGTCGACGATCTCTTCGCGGCGGTGACCATCGGAGCCCGCGATGTGACGCTCTCCAACCGCACGGGCGAGGTTCCCGTCTCGGTCGTGAACGGCACGGGCAAGCCCCTCAAGCTCACGCTTGTCACCTCCGCCGGGCGGGTGACCGCAGGCGCATCGCCGCGACCGATTTCGCTCGACGCAGGCGAGAACGTGCTGACGATACCCGTCGACATGGGCTCGGAACTCACCGACACCCTCAACATCCGCCTCACTGCGGGGGACCTCGTCATACGCGAGGCGACGGTGCACGTCCAGGCGTCGTATCTGGACCGGTTGGCCACGCTCGGCATGGTGTTTGCCTTCATGGTCGGCCTGCTGTGGTTCATCCGGCGTAGGGTCCGGGCCGCGGGTGCTGGTACTATGCCAGAAGAGTCTTCCGACGAGTAAGAGCGGCGATCCTCCGAGAAGCGAGGCGATATGCGCACCGTAGTACTGGACACGAACGTTCTGCTCGCCGACCCGTCGGCGCTCACGGCGTTCCCGGACGCCGAGGTAATCATTCCCGAGACGGTCCTCGGCGAGATCGACAAACTGAAGACGCAGCGAGTCGACCCCGATCTACGCTTCAGGGGACGCGAAGTCAGTCGGATGCTCTTCGAGTTCTCCGAGACCGGCAGCCTTTCGAGCGGCGTCGAAACACCCGGCGGCGGCACCATTCGGGTCGTTGCCTTGCGCTCTGACCTGGACATGCCCGAAGGCCTCTCGAACCGGAACGCAGACGACCGCATCCTTGCCGTCGCTGCTCAGGTGTGTCAGCTCGAGTGCGAGGACCTCACGCTCATCACCAACGACCTCAACATGCTGCTCAAAGCGCAGTCTCTCGGTATCAAGGTCGAGCGTCGGGCGGAGATGGAGGCGGGATTCGCCCGTCGGTTCATCATCAGACCGTTCCAGCGATACCGGGTGCCGTTCACCATTCTCGCCATCGCGATCGCCGTGTTCGCAGCGGTCCTTGCGCTCGCCTTCTATGCGACCAACCTCACCGACAAGGCGCCGGCAGCCGGAGCGGGCGTCCCCACCGAGTTCCGCGACATGCTCTCCGCCGATCAGCGCAGCCTGCTCGACGGGCTCGTCGCGCTGCAAGCCAGTCCCGGGGATCTGGACAGCATGCAGCAAGTGGCGGATGCGTACTACAACCTGCGCGACCAGACGGGCGATGTGACATTCGCGCAGAAGGCGATCGACTACTACGAGCGCTACTTGAAGACCAAGCCTGACGACGTGAACGTCCGCACGGATCTCTCGGCGATGTACTTCTACGCCGGAGCAACCGACAAGGCGATCCAGGAAGCGACCCGGGTGCTCGAGGCCCAGCCCGACCATATCCAGGCGAACTTCAACCTGGGAATCTTCTACTGGCGCGGTCGGACCGATTATCAGGCTGCTGCACAGAGCTTCAAGCGGGTTGTCGAGCTCACCAAGGACGGCGACGCCCACACGCAGCTCATCGGCGACGAAGCGAAAAAGAATCTTGCGTCGATCATCACGGAAGCCCGAGCGGCCGGTCAGCCGCTCGACGTCGACGCACTCGGGATACGAGATCTCACAGGAGGAGTCCAGTAGCAATGCCAGAGCAAGAGATCATCGACATAGCCATCATCGGCGGTGGGCCTGCCGGCCTTACCGCCGCTCTCTACGCGTCGCGCGCCCGGGCCAAGACGGTCGTGTTCGAAAGCGGGCTCCCCGGCGGCCAGATCATCACGACGGACTGGGTCGAGAACTACCCCGGATTCCCTGACGGCATCTCCGGCATGGAGATCGGCGACCTGATGCACCGGCAGGCCGAGAGGTTCGGCGCCGAGTTCCGCACCTTCGCGGCAATCGAGAAGATCGAGCCCCAGGGCATCGACTTCCTGCTCACCGACTCGGAAGGTGTGCAGGTCGTCGCGCATGCCGTGATCCTCGCGACGGGCGCGGTTCCCAAGCGGCTCGGTGTGCCCGGTGAGGCCGAGTTCACCGGACGTGGAGTCTCCTGGTGTGCGACGTGCGACGGCGCCTTCTTCCGAGACAAGGTCGTCGCGGTCATCGGCGGCGGAGACGCTGCCGTGGAGGAGGCGCTCTTCCTCACCAAGTTCGCGAGCCGGGTCCACATCGTGCATCGCCGCGACGAGCTTCGCGCGACGAAGTGCATCCAGGAGAAGTGCTTCGCGAACGAGAAGATCGCCTTCGAGCTCAGCAGGGTTGTCTCGGAAGTGGTTGGCGAGAACGGCAAGGTCACCGGTATCAGACTCGCGTCCACCAAGGGCGATCCCGAGCTCCTGCTCCCGCTCGACGGCGTGTTCATCTTCGTCGGCGTGGAGCCCAAGAGCGAACTTGTCGCGAACCTGTGCGACCTGGACCAGGCGGGGTACATCAAGATAGACCACAACGGTCTCACGTCGTATCCTGGCCTGTACGCGGCCGGTGACGTGACTGATTCTGATCTGAAGCAGGTCATCACGGCGGCAGCAAAGGGTGCCTCGGCAGCGTTCGAAGCACTGCGGTGGATCGACGAGCGGCTCTGCTCGATCTAGACACGAACGTACCCCCGGAAGGAGCCCGGAATGAGCGAGAACCTGAAGCATGTGACCGACGCCAGCTTCGAGGAGGATGTCGTCAAGAGCGGCAAGCCGGTGGTGCTCGACTTCTGGGCGCCCTGGTGCGGTCCGTGCCGCATGATGGAGCCCGTGCTTGAGGAGATCGCTGCCGAGTACGAGGAGAAGATCGTCGTCGCCAAGCTCAACGTCGATGACAATCCGGGCACCGCCACCAAGTTCGATATCCTCTCGATTCCGACGCTGCTCGTCTTCAAAGACGGCGAAGTCGCGAAGAAGCTCGTCGGCGCGATGCCCAAGAAGCGGCTGGTCGAAGAGCTCTCGGTCTGGCTCGGCTAGTCGGCACGACCCGGCGCACGCGCCGGAAACCAGGTCGTCGAATGCACGGCACTCTGTCGCGCTGCAGCATGACCGGGCCAGTGGAGTCGGCAGCACCCGCTGCCACGCGACGTGAGGAGGAACGTGCATGTGTGAAGGCGGCATCAACACCGGCCAGATGAAGCTGGCCGTCGCGATGGTGAATGATTCGCTGGCGCTCTCCCAGCAGTGGCTCGAACAACTGCACCACCTTGCCGATCACGGCAATCGGGCTGCGACGAGCGCGGATCTCGCACAGGTCACCGTGATGCTCGGCGAGGCACGCGAGAAGCTCGAGAGCGCCGTCGAGAAGCTGCACCTCGACCAGAGCAGCGACGTCTCGGTGGAGCGCCTCTAGGCGCTGGCGCGCGGCGACTGTCGGGAGCACCATGAAGCCGAGCGAGAAGCCACATAGAACGGTCTTCGCCGAGTCGACGGATGGCGCCCCGACGTACTGGGAATGCCCAAGCTGCGGATTCCTCTCCGGCGACCCTCGATTCCTGGACCTGGAACACGCGTGCCCGGTGTGTGGCGCGATGGGCGTCGAGCGCCGTCGGTTTCCGTCGGATCGCGTTCGCCGGCTCGACGACCGCATCCGCGCCTACCAGGCGCAAGGCGACGGTGAGATCGTCGTCATCCTCGTCATGGCACTCCTCGAGACCATCCTCGAGGACATCGTCGATCGGATGATGGAGGCGCAAGGCGCCGATCTCAGGGTGCGACGCGTCGTCATGGACTCGCAACGCTCGATCGGCGTTCGTATCGGCAAGCTCTTCCCGGCACTCGCCGGCGAGGAGTTCGAAGATGCCGCCGAGGAGCTTGGCTACCGGGACTTCCCGAAACGCTGGCGCACAATGCGCGAGGCGCGCAACGCGTTCATCCATGATTCGCCGTTCAACGGGCCGCGGGAGCGCCTCGATGCCGAGATGGGCGCTGACGCCATGGAGCTTCTGGATCAGGCGTACAGGCTCTTCGTGCTGCTCAACAACCGGTTCGTCGCTGACGGCAAGCATCGGAGCTGACGGGTGACACGCGCGGTCTCGCTGCATGTCACCGGCGTCGTGCAAGGCGTCGGCTATCGCCCATTCGTCTACAACCTCGCACGTCGACTCGGCATCACCGGCTGGGTGCGCAACGCGTCCGACGGTGTTTGGTGTCTTGCCGAGGGGTCACCGGAGACGTTGACCGCCTTCGAGCGCGCACTTCGCGATGAAGCGCCGCCCATGGCGGTCGTGGAGAGCGTGGTGGCCGAGGACGTCGACCCGGAAGGCGCGAGCGACTTCGTGATCGTCGCATCGCATGCCGAGGAGGGCGCGATGACGCTCGTCTCCCCTGACATCGCCACGTGCGATGCCTGCCGCGACGAGCTCTTCGACCCCGGTGACCGCCGCTACCGCTACCCGTTCATCAACTGCACCAACTGCGGCCCGCGGTTCACGATCATCGACGACGTCCCCTACGACCGCCCGATGACCACCATGCGCAACTTCCCGATGTGCCCCGAGTGTACCGCCGAGTACGGCGACCCCGCCGACCGCCGCTTCCACGCGCAGCCCGACGCATGCTTCGTCTGCGGGCCGCGCCTCTACCTCAACGGCACCGCAGACGCGCCCGCCGACTGGATGTGGCGACCCGAGGTCGAGACCTCCCCTCGCCCGCATCGCGACCTCGATGCCGAGCGAATCCGCAGCGACGCCATTCTCAAGGCCGCGACCACACTCCTGCGCGACGGCGGCATCCTGGCCATCAAAGGCCTCGGCGGCTTCCAGCTGGCGTGCGACGCCACCAACGAGGCCGCCGTTGCCCGCCTCCGCGACCGCAAACGCCGCTGGGGCAAGCCCTTCGCCGTGATGATGCCGACCCTGGAGCTCGCCGCAGAGTACTGCGCCATCTCTACCGACGAATCGGAGCTGTTAACGAGCCCGGCGGCTCCGATTGTCTTGCTGCGGCTGCGCGGCGCGGGGGTCGGCGGGGCTCGAATGCGAGTTCCGCAGCCGGCCGATGACGCTGGGGTGTTTGCGGATGTCCGGCGAGGACTGTCTGAGCAGGCGAGCTCTGCCGAACCCCGCGCCCGGCGAGGATTGTCCGAGCAGGCGACCCCTGCCGACCTCCTCGCCCCCTCGCTCGCCCCCGGTCTCGCCGAGCTCGGCGTCATGCTCCCGTACACGCCGCTGCACCACCTGCTGCTCTCAGCGGTGGGCATCCCGCTCGTGATGACCTCCGGGAACCTCAGCGAGGAGCCGATCGCCACCGGCAACGCCGAGGCGCTCGACCGTCTCGGCCAGATCGCGGACGCCGTGCTGCTCCACGACCGCGGGATCCGCTCGCGCTACGACGACTCGGTCGTGCGCGTGGTCTCCTCGGGCACAGAGATCGTGCGGCGGGCGCGCGGGTTCGCGCCGTTCCCGCTGAAGCTGCCGTTCACCTCGGATGTGGATATCCTCGCGCTCGGGCCCGAGCAGAAGAACACGGTGACGCTCCTCACCGGCGAGTACGCGTTCGTGTCGCAGCACATCGGCGATATGGAGAACGCCGAGACGTTCGCCGCCTTCGAGCGCACGATCGAGCTTTACCAGCGGCTCTTCCGGGTGAAGCCCGGCATCGTCGCCTACGACCTGCATCCCGAGTACCTCTCCAGCAAGCACGCGCTGGCGCTCGGGCTGCCGGCCGTGGGCGTACAGCACCACCACGCGCACGTCGCGGGCGTGGCTGCCGAGCACGGCATCGGCGGCCCTTTCATTGGCGTGGCGCTCGACGGCACCGGCTACGGCACCGACGGCACGATCTGGGGCGGCGAGGTGCTGCTCGCGACGCTCGGCGGGTTCGAACGGCTCGCGCGGCTCTCGCACATGCCGATGCCCGGCGGCGCGGCGGCCGTCCGGCGCCCTGCCCGCATGGCTATCGGCGCGCTTTCGGCGGCGGGGTTGCTCGGCCATCCCGGCGCGGAGCCGCTGCGGGCGCGCATGGCCGAAGGCGAGGAGGCGACGCTCATGCGCATGATCGAACGCGGCGTGAACTCGCCGCTCACATCCTCGATGGGACGGCTCTTCGACGCCATGGCGGCGATCTGCGGGGTCCGAGACGATGCGCGCTACGAAGGCCAGGCCGCTATCGAGCTCGAAGCGATCGCCGACCGCTCGGCGGACGGCTCGTATCGCTTCGGGGTGTCGCCGGGTGAACCCGCAGTGCTCGAGAGCGCACCCGTGCTTGAAGCCGCGCTCGACGATGTTGCCCGCGGCGTGCCTGCGGGCACGGTCTCGATGCGCTTCCACCGTGCGGTCGCAGCCGCTATAGTTGACGAATGCGTCCGGGCGTCGGCGACAGCCGAGACGCGCGTCGTGGCCCTGGCGGGCGGCGTTCTCATGAACCGGCTCGTCATGGATGGCGCGTTCCTCGGCCTGACCGGTGCGGGGCTGCAGCCGATCACACATGTCCGGCTCCCGGTGAATGACGGGGGCGTATCGTTCGGGCAGGCCGTCGTGGCCTGGGCCCGGCGTCACGAAGTGTAGCGACAACAGGAGGTCTCCCGCATGTGCCTCGGAATCCCCGCAAAGATCGTCGACGAACCGAATGACAACGGCATGGCGGAAGTCGAGATTCTCGGCGTACGTCGTCACGTGAGCACGCACATGGTGCCCGACGCCAAGGTCGGCGACTTCGTGCTCGTCCATGCCGGGTTCGCGCTCGAGGTCATCTCCGAGCAGTTCGCCGCCGAGACGCTCGAGCTCTTCCGCCAGATGGAGATGCCCGGCACCGAGAACCTCGAGCCGCTGGAGCTGCCCGAGCTCGAGCGACCGGCGCACCTGTCGTGAGTAGCGCCGACATCCTCAAAGGCTTCCGCGACCCGGAACACGCCGCGGCGCTCGTGACCGCCATCGCGGAGGCGGCGACGGAGCCCCAGACGTTCATGGAGGTCTGCGGCACGCACACGATGGCGATAGCGAAGAACGGCCTTCGCGGCGTCATGCCCGAGAACATCAAGCTCCTGTCGGGACCGGGGTGCCCGGTCTGCGTGACCGGCAATGCCGACATCGACATGGCGATCGAACTCGCGCGCCAGCCGCACGTCATCCTCACCACCTTCGGCGACATGATGAAGGTCCCCGGCTCGTACTCGTCGCTGTCGCGCGAGAAGGCCGACGGACGCGACGTTCGCGTCGTGTACTCGCCGCTCGACTCGCTGGCTCTCGCCGAAAGCACGCCGGACAGGCACGTCATCTTCCTCGGCGTAGGCTTCGAGACGACTGCTCCCACCGTAGCGCTCACGATTCGCGAGGCGGCGCGGCGCGGCCTCACGAACTGGTCGGCGCTCTCTCTCCACAAGACGGTGCCGGAGGCTCTGAGAGCGCTCACGAACGACCCCGAGGTGAAGATCACCGGCTTCATCCTGCCCGGTCACGTCTCCACCGTCATCGGCAGCCAACCGTATCGCTTCCTTGCCGAGGAATACGGCGTCGCGGGCGTGATCACCGGCTTCGAGCCGGTCGACGTGCTCCAGGGCATCTGGATGCTCGCTAGGCAGCGTGCCGAGGGACGGGCCGAGATCGAGATCGCCTACACGCGTGCGGTCATGCCCGAGGGCAACGAGATCGCGGTCCGCGCGATCGAGGAGGTCTTCGAGCCATCCGACGCCGAGTGGCGCGGGCTCGGGGTCATCCCGGGCACGGGACTCGCGATTCGCCCCGAATTCTCACAGTACGACGCGCTCGTGCGCGTGCCGGTCACGCCGCCGGAGCCCCGTGCGATCAAGGGATGCCAGTGTGGCGACGTGTTGCGCGGCGCGGTGCTGCCGTTCGACTGCAAGCTCTTCGGGCGCGGCTGCACGCCGGAGCACCCCATCGGTCCGTGCATGGTCTCCTCGGAAGGCTCCTGCGCGGCCTACTACCGTTACACCGACTACGGCAGGGCCTAAGGGCACTCGGCACCAACGGGAGGGGCACCACATGCTTCAAGACCGGATCCTGCTGGCGCACGGCAGCGGCGGAACGATGATGCGCGATCTCATCAACGACGTCTTCATGGCGGAATTCGCCGACGACGTCCTGGCGCGCATGGACGACGCCGCAGCGGTCGACTTCCCGGGCACGCGCCTGGCGATGAGCACCGACACGTACGTGGTGAACCCGCTGTTCTTCCCGGGCGCAGACATCGGTCGTCTCGCCGTCTGCGGCACCGTGAACGACATCGCCACCTCCGGCGCCAGGCCGCTCTACCTCTCGGTCGGCTTCATCCTCGAAGAGGGCATGCCTGTCGACGATCTCAGGCGCATCCTCGTGTCGATGCGCGAAGCCGCCGCCGAGGCGGGCGTGAAGATCGTCACCGGCGACACCAAGGTCGTCGAGAAGGGCCACGGTGACGGCTGCTACATCAATACCGCCGGCGTCGGCGTGCTCGCTGGCGGCGTCGACCTCTCGGGCTCGCACTGCAAGCCTGGCGACGTCGTGCTCGTCTCGGGCACGCTCGGCGACCACGGCATCGCCGTCATCTCCACCCGCGAGGGTCTCTCCTTCTCGACCGACATCGAGAGCGACGCCGCCCCCCTGGCCGAGATGATCGCCGCGGTTCTCGAAGCCGCCCCCGACGTGCGGTGCTTCCGCGACCCGACGCGCGGCGGCCTCGCGTCCACGCTCAACGAGCTCGCGGGCGCCTCTCATGTGGCGATCACCGTCGAGGAGTCGCTCGTACCGGTGCGCGAGCAGGTTCGCGGTGCGTGCGAGATGCTCGGCTACGACGTCTTCCAGGTGGCGAATGAGGGCAAGATGGTGGCCGTCGTTCCCGCCGAGCAGGCCGAGGCCGCGCTCGCCGCGATGAAGGCGGCGCCCTACGGTGAGGACGCCGCCATCGTCGGGGAGGTGACCGACGGCCCCGCTGGTCGCGTCTACGTGAAGACCGCGTTCGGAGCGACCCGCATCATGGACATGCTCGTCGGCGAACAACTGCCGAGGATCTGCTAGCGTCGTCATGTCGACGCGACCACGCTCCGATTCGCTGACCGGCCTGCTCCGTATCGCGCTCGCCGCGACCACGTGGGGGCTTATCCCGGTGTTCGTCCGGCTCGTGCACACCAACGCGGCGGTCATCGTGTTCTGGCGCGTCGGGTTCGCGGCCATCTTCGTGACGGTCATTCTCGGCGTTCGCGGACGTCTCGGCGTGTTCTTCAAGCTCCCGAAGCGTCGGATGTGGGCGATCATCGCGATGGGCACGTTGCTTGCGGTCAACTGGATGCTCTATCTGGGCGCGCTGCAACTCACCAAGGTGGCCATAGCCGTGCTCATCGCCTACTGCGGTCCGGTGTTCGTGGCCGTGCTCTCCCCGCTTGTGGCGCACGAACCGTTCGATCGTCGGCTGATCGTGCCGCTGCTGCTGGCGCTTGCTGGAGTCGCGACCATCGTGGGACCGCAGGACATGGCGCTGGAATCGGGCACCCACTTGCTGGGTGCAGCGATGGCGCTCGCCTCGGCCGTCACGTACGCGCTCCTCATACTGAATGCGAAGCGCCTGATCCACGGCGTACCGGCGACCATCTACACGTTCGGCGAGTACCTCGGTGCGATCGCGCTGCTGCTGCCGTTCGCACTGCTGTCGAAAGGACCGAGCGCGCCGGTCGAGTGGGGAGCGCTTCTGGTGCTCGGCGTCGTCATGACCTCGGCCACGGGACTCATCTTCCTGTCGGGACTCAGGAGGGTGCGGGCGGATCACGCCGCGGTCCTCACGTATGCGGAGCCGGTGAGCGCGGTCGTCTTCTCGGCCATCTTCTTGCAGGAACCGATCACGCTCGCCACGGGGGTCGGCGCCGCGCTGGTTGTGGCGGGCGGCGCGATGGTGGCTAGAATGGAACCACAGCAAGGAATCGAGACCCCGGGTCTTGTGCCCGATGCGCTATCAGAGGAGAGCTGACCGATGGATGCGCTGAACCGCCTCATCGAGGCCGACGCCGTGAAGCGTCTGGCTAGCCGCGACGCAAGCCTGTACACCGAGAGTATCGACGCACGGATTCCGATCATGCAGCGCCTGGGGTGGAACGACCTCGCCCAGAAGGCGCCCGGACGCTTCGTGCTGCTCGAGAATCTCACCAAGGCGATCGTCGAGGAGGGCGCGACCGACCTGGTACTGCTCGGCATGGGCGGATCGTCGCTCGCGCCGCTCGTGCTATCGCGCGTGATCGGCGGAGCGCCCGGCAAGCCGCGCCTCCACGTGCTCGACACCACATCGCCGGTGGTCGTCTCGCGGCTGCTCGCGACGCTCGACCCGGCCGGGACGTTCGTGTTGGTCTCGAGCAAGTCGGGAACCACCGTGGAGCCGTTGTCGCTCTACGCGATCCTCCGCGCATGGCTCGAGGAGACGTTGCCGCGTCCGGTGGCGGGGCGTCACTGCTTCGTCATCACCGACCCCGGGACCCCGCTCGAGAAGCTGCGCCAGCGCGATCTCATGCGCATGACGCTCAGCGCGCCGCCCACCGTGGGAGGGCGCTTCTCGGCGCTCACGATGTTCGGGCTCGCACCGGCGGCGCTCACCGGCATCGATCTCGAGCTGCTGGTGTCGCGGGCGGCGGCAATGGAAGACGCGTGCCGTCTGCCAGCTGCCGTGAACCCCGGAGCGCTACTCGCAGCCTGGATGACGGATGCGTACGACGCGGGGCACGACAAGCTCACCATCGTCACCTCTCCCGCGCTGGCGTCGTTCGGTCTCTGGGTCGAGCAGCTCGTTGCCGAGTCGCTCGGCAAGGATGGCCGCGGCATCGTGCCCGTCATCGAGCACGATCCTACGCTGCCGTCCGGGTACGGCGACGACCGCGCCGTGGCGGTGTTGCGCCTCGAAGACGACGACATCCTGGCCTCGTGGTCTCGCGACGTTGCGCCGACGCACCCCGTCTTCGAGATGACCGCCCGGGACGCATACGACCTCGGCGCCGAGTTCGTGCGCTGGGAACACGCGGTGGCTCTCGTCGGCTTCCTGCAGGGCGTCAACCCCTTCAACGAACCCAACGTGGCCGAAGCTAAGAGCGCGACCGCGGCGATCCTCTCGGGGAGCACCTCCGTGCCACCCGCCACCGCCGACTTCGACGGGTCGTGGGCAACGTTCGCAGGCGGCCTTGAGGCCCCGACGTCACCGCCGGTCAGCAGGACAAACGCGCTTCGAACCTTGCTCGCTACCGCCGCGGAAGGCGACTACATCGCTATCCTCGCCTACCTGCCTGACGACGAGTCGGTGCTCGGCCCGCTCAACCGCTGCGCCAAGACGGTGTCGGACGCGACCGGCCGCGCGGTCTGCGTGGAGATCGGCCCGCGATACCTGCACTCCACGGGGCAGCTGCACAAAGGCGGACCGAATTCCGGCGTCTTCCTGCTCGTCACGGCGCGAGACCGTACCGACATCGAGATTCCCGGCGAGAAGTTCCGTCTGGCCGCGCTCCATCGCGCTCAGGCCGAGGGCGACCTTGTCACCCTCGCTGCCCACGGCCGACGCATACTGCGAATCGACCTTCCCTCCTCGGAGCACGGCGTCGTCGCCGCGCTTGCCGAAGATATCGCCGGCGCAGTCCGCTAGTCCTCCGGAAACGGGAGCGCCGGCCCTCAGTGCTCACTGAGGGCCGGCGCCGTATCTCACTCGGGTTCCCTGGGGGTGGAACCCGGTGGGAACGCTACTTCTTGGCGAACATCGTCCCGACCTTGTCGAGACCGTGCTGCTTCTCGTGACGCTCGTTGGCAGTACCGTGGATACGCATCCAGATCTGGTCGACATTCTTAGGCAGCTCGCCGTCGAGCTTGCTCACGATGATGATCGTGAGGAGCGAGAGCGGGAACGTGAACAGCACCGGGAAGGTGAGGCTGCCAAGGAAGCCGATGATGCCTTCCTTGCCGATCACACCGAGCGTCTGAAGGATGTTCATGAGGATGATGCCGATGGCACCAAACAGGCCGACGAAGATACCCGCGGTCGCACCACGCTCCGTCGTACCCTTCCACCAGATGCCGGTGAGGAGCATCGGGACGAAGGCGCTGCCACCGACCGCGAAGGCCCAGGTGACCATCATCGCGATGAGCGCCGGGTATGCCTGGTCGAGACCGAACTTCGGAATCGCAAGACCGATGCCCATGGCGAGCAGCGAGAAGAAGAGCACTGCCGACTTGCCCACGATAACGCGCTTGCGCTCGGAAGCGTTGGGATCGATGTACTTCTCGTACACGTCATGACCGACTGCGGATGCCGCTGCGATCAGCAGACCGCCGATGGTCGAGAACATCGCAGCGAACGCGCCGGCTGCAACGATGCCCATGAGCCACTGGCCGCCCAGGATCTCGGCGAGGGTCGGCATGATCTGGTCAGGCTTGACCAGCAGGCCGTGCACGTTGGCGGCAGCGATGGTGCCCCCATTGGCCAGGTAGTCCCGGATGAACGCGATACCGGCAAGGCCGGCGATCGGGGCGAGGATGTAGAACGTCCCGATGAACACGAGCACCCAGAACGTGGAGCGTCGGGCTGCGGCCCCCGAGGGATTCGTGTAGTACCGGTTCAGGATGTGCGGCAGACCGGCGGTGCCGAGCACGAGCGCGAGCACCATCGAGAACTGGTCGAAACTGTTGTAGCGATGCCCGGGCTCGTTGAAGAGCTGGTCACGCAGTTCATGCAGCTTGTTCTTCGACGGCAGCGCCACGGCGACCTTCGCCTTGGTGTCGCCTGCAGCAATCGCTTCGTCGACCTTGGCCATCTCGGCCGGGGTCATGATCGTGGCCGCAGCGTCATACGGCGTCTTGCCCGTCTTCGCATCCGGCTTCGTGAGATCGGCCACCGTCATGGACTTGGTGTTCACGATCGGCGTCTTCGAGGCATCGGCGAGAGCTTTCGGGTAGCTGAACCCGTTGCCGAAGGCGAACACGACGATCATGATCATCGCGAACATGAGCCACCAGAACTGGAAGATCTGGTTGAGCGTGGTGCCCTTCATGCCGCCGACGCCGACGTAGAACGCCATGATCGCTGTGACCACGACGACACCCGAGGTGTACGGATCCATCCCGAAGATGCCTTTGCCGACGAGAACCGTCCACGTGGTACCCGCGCCGAACATCTGCGGCGCCATGTAGAAGAGCGACGTGAGCAACACCGCAAGCACCGTGATGAGGCGGATGCGGTTGCTGCCGAAACGCCCGAAGGCGAAGTCGGCAACCGTGTACTCGCCGAAGCGGCGGAGAGCGGAAGCGATGAAGAGAACGACGACCATGAACCCGCCGGCGAATCCGGCAGCGTACCAGACGCCGTCAAGGCCGGAGGCGTAGACAGCACCGGCGACGCCGAGGAACGACGCGGCCGAGAGGTAGTCGCCCGAGATAGCCGAGGCGTTCGAGAAGGAGCCGACCTTGCGTCCCGCAAGGTAGAAGTCAGCGGTCGTGCGGGTGAACCGGCGAGAGAAGATCGAGAGCGCGATCGTGAACAGGATCAGTCCGACCACGAGTACGATTGCGATGGTGTTCACGGTCTACCCCTCCTTCCCTGCTTTGGCAGCTATCTCGTCAGCCATGGTTTCCAGTGTGAGATCGAGCTTGTCGGCCTGCTTGGAATAGGTCCACGCCATGGCCCACAGGAATATGTAGTACAGCAGCGACACGAACAGGTAGTTGGCTGTGAAGCCTCCCCAGATAGGAGTGGCGTACCAGCCCTTCCACCAGACCGACGATGCCGGAATACCCAGCGTCACCGCGAAGAAGATCGCTCCGTACGTGAAGGACAGCTTGCGCTGCGCCCGGAAGACGAAATCGACGCTTTCGATGGTGTCGATGTGATCGCCGTGTTGCACCTGAACGCCACTCACTGTGCTCTCAGTCGCATCTCCCATGTGTGCACCTCCTTTGGTTGCTCGGAAACGGACGGCTAGTCGGCTTTGATGACCAGCACGGGAATGGGCGAGCCCTTGACGACCGTCTCGGCAACGCTGCCGAGAGCGATACGCTTGAGACCGCTGCGACCGGTGTCGCCACAGACGATCAAGTCGGCGCCCCACTCCTGCGCCGTCGCGACGATGCGCTTCGCAACGCCGCCCTGGATCACCGAGACCTCGCACTCGACGCCGTTGCGCTCGCACATCGTCTTCGCGATGACGAGGCCCTTGACCGAGGAATGGACGCCCTCGAAGACGTCATCGTCCATGACCTCCTCGGGGTACTCGAGCGCCTCAAGGCCGGTGTCGACGTAGATCGCCATGACCTTCGCACCGAACGTCTTCGCGAGGACGACCGCGTACTCCGTCGCAGCAACCGCGGGCTCTGATCCGTCTGTCGGCACAAGGATCTTGTCGATCTGGTAGCAGACCTCTTTGATGTCGCCGAGCTTGAGGTCATCTGCTGAGCCCTTGATGCAGACCTTCATGCGGTTCACCTCCTCCTCATCGGCAGGCGCGCCTACTCGTCGCCCGTCCGTACGATGAAGGTAGACCCCGTTCGCAGCGCCGACGAGGAACTCGCCGCGTGTGGTCAGCGGGGCTCGGCAGGTGGGGTGATAGCGCCCGTGAACGGCGAAGCGACACACGAGCGAGTGGTAGAACCGCCGTTCGCGGCGCACGTAACGACCGTTCACCGCCAGACCACGCGGCGGAAGCGCCGTCTACAGGTAGACGTGCCGCACCGATCTCCGGTCACCGGTGATCTCGATGAGCGCAACGGAAGGCGGACGTCCGTCCCTCGGCTCCCGTGCCGAGCCGGGGTTGACGTACCACACGCCGTCGATGTCGCGTGCGGCGGCGACGTGCGTGTGGCCGTAGATCACGAAGTCCGCGTCTCCGGGGATCCCGGCCCTGATGAGGTCGGGAAGCTTGTGGCCCACGTGGAAGCGGGCACCGCCGACGGTGACGGTCAGGCGCCCCGGCAGCGGCGTTCGCTGCCATCCTGCGTCGGTGTTCCCCTCGACAGCCGAGATGGGCGCGATCGATTCAAGCTCGTCGAGTACGGCCTGGCTGCCGACATCACCCGCATGGATGATCCTTTCGGCATCGGCGAAGACCTCGTGGATGCTCGTCGGCAGCACGCCGTGCGTGTCCGAGATGACACCGACCAGCACGCCGCTACAGCCCCAGGGCCCGCTTGAGCGCCGGAACGCGACGCCTCGACGCCGGCACCTGCGACGCGCCCTTGTCCTTGAGCGTGAGCAGCATGGTGCCACCGTACATCGGCACGATCTCCTTCACCTGCGAGAGATTGACGACGAAACGCCGATGCACGCGGAAGAACCCCTGCGGCTCGAGCTTGCTCTCAAGTTGTGCGAGCGAGATCGTCGACAGATAGCGCTCCTCGGATGTGTAGATGTAGGAGTAGTCATCCTTCGCCATCACGTAGAAGATGTCGTCGACCTGCAGCAGAAGCTTGCGGCCGCCCTTCTCCACGGGGATCCGTTCGATTCGGACTGGCGCGTCTTCTGTCGGGCGCAGGCGCTCGATAGCCGTGCGGAGACGATCGACTTCGACGGGCTTCACGAGGTAGTCGGTGGCGGCGACCTCGAACGCCTTCACCGCATGCTCGCTGTGGGCGGTCACGAAGATGATCGCCGGCTGACGATCGAGCGTGCCGAGAACCTCGGCCAGTCGCATACCCGAAAGTCCCGGCATGTCGATGTCGAGGAAGACCACATCGTACGGGATCGCCTTGATGAGCTGTAGCGCCTCGGGCGCGTTTGAGGCCTCGCCGACCACCTCGATACCGCCAGCCTCCTCAAGGAGGAAGCGCAGTTCCGAACGGGCTGGTGCCTCATCGTCTACTACCAGTGCCTTAAGCATCGTCACCCTCGCCGGTTGGGGTGTCGGCCAGTGCAAGCGTCGCGGTGACGGTGGTGCCGACACCCTCTTCGCTCGCAACGGTGAGTCCGCTCCCTGTGCTGAAACGTCCTCGCAACCTATCGTCCACGTTCTTGAGCGCTATGCCTAGCCCCTTGCCATAGCCAGCCTCCAGGATGCGCGGCAGAACGCTCGGAGCGATGCCGACGCCGTCGTCGGCCACGGCAAGCACCAACGAACCTTCCTCGACGCGCGCGCTGACCGAGATGTGCAGCGGCTCGTCAGCCCGCATGCCGTGCTGCACGCAGTTCTCGACGAGCGGCTGCACGATGAACGCAGGCACGAGCACGCGCATCGCCTCGGCGTCGATCTCCTCGGTGACCTGGACGCGGTCGCCGAAGCGGGCGTGCTCGAACACGAGGTAGCTGCGGGCGTACTCAAGCTCTCGCTCGAGCGGCACCAGCTCCTCGTTCTCTTCGAGCGTACGCCGGTAGAAACGCGCGAATTCTCGAAGCAGATCGCGCGCGCGGGGTGGGTCGGTGCGAATCAGGCTCGCGATCGTGTTGATGGTGTTGAACAGGAAGTGCGGGTTGATCTGCGCCTGCAGCGCCTTGAGCTCCATACGACAGGCAAGCGCAGTCTGCCGCTCAAGCTCCGAGAGCTCCAATTGTGTGGAGAGGAGGCGGGCAAGTCCCTCTACCATCGTGACCTGCGTCTCGTTGAGCAGGCGGGGCGTCGTGTAGTAGAACTTGAGCGTCCCGACCGGCTCGTTGCGGATCTGCAGTGGCACCACGATCGCCGCTCGTAGCAGGCAGCCCGAGCGCGGGCAGCCGATCTCCTCGCGCGTCGACAGGATACGGTGCTCGTTCGTCTCGATGGCTTCCCGTGTCGCGCGCGTGAGGATCGGGCCACCGACCTCATGGTGGTCCTCCCCTATGCCAGCGAAACCGAGTACCTGCGCTGTGTCGGTGATCGCCACCGCAGCCGCCTCAGTCTCCTCAAGCGCAAGTCGACAGACCGCCTGCGCGGTCTCGTCATCGAGACCGCGACGCAGATACACGAGACTTCTGTCGGCGATCTCGAGGATCTGATGCGACTGGAGCGCCTTCAGATGGTCGGGCCGTGTCACGAATCGGGCGACGACCGAGCCGGTGGCCACGAGCACAAGCCCGACGACCACGGTGGTGAACACCGGCCGAGGCACATCGATGATCAGCGCGCCTGCGGCTACGATCCCGATGACGAACGTCGTGAACATGAGGACGACGTCGATGACCCACGTTCGGCGACTAGAGAACGGTCGACCGCTGCCCGCGGCGGGCATCAGTGCACCGCCGCTACAAGGAAGCACGAGGTTCCCGGAAGCTCCCGGAACCCGCCCCTGGCGTAGAGCGCTCGTGAGGGCACGTTCTCCTCCTGTGTGTACAGCGTCACGACCCGGGCACCCGCCCGTGCCATATACGCCACGGCGTCACTCAACAGCAGGGCGCCGACGCCACGTCCTCGCTCTGCAGGAAGCACCGCAAGGCGGCCGAGCATGCCGTCGCCGTTGCTCACGGTGCAAAGAGTATAGCCGATGGGCGCGCCGTGCCGGGTGGCCAGGACGGCACGCTGGTCCGCGAGATAGCGGACGAGCATTCTCCTGTCGAACCGCCAGAACTCGTCGAAACAGGCGTGGTCGATCGCCTCGATTGCGGCCTCATCCGCCGGGCCCGCGATGCGCAGCTGCGCCGCAACGGAGGGTTCAGGTGCATGCGACGATGGCCGCTCGAGCCGCATGGTGATTCCGCGGTGGATGACAGCCATTCCAGCCTCGCGGTAGGGCTCGACGAGGCGCTCGGGCACGAGCGGGCTCAAGACCCCGTCGAAGCCCTGGCTGCGGGCCAGCGACACGAGGTCGCGGACGATCGCGGGCATGGTCCGCTCGGCGCACCAGAGGCCCTGTATCGCCAGCAGCCCCGAGTGCTCGCGCCATCGGTCGAGTACGGCTGCATCGCCCGCCTCGCTCACCTGGACGCGCCATGGGGCTTCGCGCCACGCCGCCTCGAACTCCTCCCGGCTCCCGAAGAGGTGATCAGCACGGACCGCCGCCCAGACGACCCCAAGCTCCGCCTCATCGGCGGTGCGCATCGCATGCGAGCGGCTCACAGCACGCCCGCCTCGGCGAGTGCGAGGGATGCGCCCACGAGCAGCAGCAGGCAGGCGAACGCCAGCTTGACCGAACGCTCACCCGCGACAGCGGTGATCTTCGCGCCGATGAGCGCTCCGGGAACGACGCCCAGCGCGAGCAGTGCCGCCAGGCCGAGGTCGACGTGCCCGAGCAACGTGTGCGTGATGCTGCCGGGAATCGAAAGCAGCGCGACGACGACAAGCGAGGTGCCGATCGCCGGCTTGATCTCGAACCCGAACCACCGCACAAGCGCAGGGACAACGATGAAGCCGCCACCGAGGCCGAGGAACCCGGAGTAGAGGCCCGTCGCCAGGCCGAGCAGTGCGAGTCCCCACCAGCGATGGTGCACCTGTTTGCGTGGCTCGGCCGGCAGCGCCACGAGGTCGGGCGTCGCCGCAGGCGTCTTGCGCAACGCCAACTGCACCATATCCAGAGACATGTAGGCGATCAGCCCGGCAGTCACGTACATGATGAACGTGCCGCCGACAAAGCGCGTGACTAGCGCGCCGATGATAGACGCGATCGATCCCCACGCACCGATGACGAGGCCGGACCGCAGGTCCATGAGACCGCGGCGGTGATACGAGATCGCGCCCGCAACGGCTGTCGGCAAGATGACCGGCAACGGTGTGCCGACCGCGATGAGCGCGTCTCGGCCAAGGAGGAGACGGATAGCGGGCGTCGTCACAATGCCACCGCCGATTCCGAAGAGTCCCGAGAGCACGCTTGAGGCGAACCCTATGGCGATGGCGAGCAGTGACTGTCCCGCGCCCATCAGTCCGTCCGGATCACCGGGAACCGCCCGGTGATGGCGCTGCGGTCGACCCTGCGTTCACCCGTGAGGAGCGGCTTGAGCGCGATGTCCTCCCACAGCCTGTCCATGAGCAGCGGCCATCGGCGCTGGAAGACGAAGTACCGCTCGCAGTTGTCGCGCGCGAACGACGATGCCCTGGCGACCGCGGTCCTGGCGATGCCGAGATACTCGCCTCGCTCCTTGCCCGAGAGAGCGCGCATGATGGCAGTCGCCCGCGCACGCCAGCCGATTGAAGCGTCGACGAACCGGCCGGGATACGGCGTGAGGGAATCCGGGGTGACCTGACGCAGGTCGACCTGTGACTTCGAGAACTCCAGCTTGCGGTGTTCGTAGATGAAGCGGAACACGTCCTGGCGGAACGCCCGCGCCTCGCTCGGCAATGCGGGTGGGCGATGGATGACGGACCATTCGCCGTCGAGGAACACATCGCCGCCATGCATGCGGGCATTGATGACATAGTCGATGTCTTCGCCACGCACGACCCACGGGTCGAACGAGACGTTCATGAACATGTCGCGATGAATCGCGAGGCAGCCGCCGAATGCGACTGCGCTGGGACGGATGCGCGGCGGTGCTGCGACCACGCCGAGCGCCTCGTTGTAAGCGTCGTCCTGCCGCCAGAACATGTCGAACCACGGCGCGGCGCCGACGACCTGATAGCGACCCTCTTCGTCGGTGTAGTAGCCGCTCTTGGCAAGGATGACCTTGCCGCCGGCCGTCGACTCGCCGATGCCTTCGGCAGCGATCTCAAGGAAGCGCGGGTCGGTGATCACCTGGTCGTCATCGACGAACACGGCCAGATCGCAGCCGAGGATGGCCGCAACAGCCAGTCCGACATTGCGGACGGCGCCGTAGCTCGCAAGCCCGACGGCAGGAAGCACGTCCGCGAACTCGAGCTGCTCCATGCGCCGGTGCAGCGAGCCCATCTCGGCGGGGCCGACGACAAGCGAATCGATGCCCGGGAAGTCGTCGAGGATGCCCCGCACGCGGTCCTCGGCCTCGTGCTCGATGGAGCTGTCCGACGCCGCAACGATGACGATCACCTTGCCGAGACCGCGAACCGACTCGAGCGAACGAAGGCAGTCGGGCAGGGTGCCATCGGTGTCGATGGGTGTGGGGTGGTCGTAGACGAACGGGCCGCGATCGGTGCCGCGCACCCGCCTACGGGTCCAGAAGGTCGGTATGACGACGCACGGTTCCACGAGGGGCTCCTTCTATTCTGCAAGCGTTGAACGCGACGCCACGAGAACGCACACCGCCAATGATACCGCGACGGCGGTCGGAACGCGCCTTTCAGCTGCCAGGCTCTCGCGCACAGTCCCGCATGACCTGACGCAGAACACCGTAGGGCCTTGTTCCGACGATGAGCCTGTTGCACAACAACGCGCTTGGCGTGGTCCCCACTCCGAGCGACAGCGCGAGCCGGGCGAACACGTGCAAGCGCTCGTCATAGGCGCCGTCATCCCACGCCGCCTCTACCTCTGCGGCGTCGAGCCCGTGTGCCTCGGCGACAGCCAGCAGCACAGACTTCGAGCCGATATCTCGCCCCTCGCCGTAGTGCGCCGAGAAGATCGCGTCGTGAACGGCGTCGTAGACCTCGGTTCCCTTGTCCCTCGCGAGCTCGGCCATCGCCATCGCGAGATGCGTCTTCGGCACATGATCGGGCAGCACCATCGGATGGCCCGACTCAGCGGCGTCCTTGAGAAGATGCTGCTCCACATGTTCGGAGTGCCCAAGCCCGTTCTCCGAAGCCGAGAGACCCGCTTCGGGCATATCGGGCCGGAGCTCGAACGGAACGGGCATGATCGGGAGCGAGAACTCCTCGGAAAGACGCGCGTACCGGAACCGGTCGACGTAGCAGAACGGTCAAGCGTAGTCGAAGAAGAGCAGCGCCGGACGCATCTCCTCGCCGGTCATACGTGGATTCCGAGCGGCCGGCCGCAGTCGGCGCAGCCGCCGTCATCATCGAGGTTCATCCCGGCGATCAGGTACCCGTCACGCGCAACCGCCGTGACACCGCATGACGGGCAGCGTGTGTCCTCGCCGCCGGGGTCGCTCACATTGCCGAGGAAGACGAAGTGCAGTCCCTCCTCGGCGCCGATCTCGACCGCGCGCTTGAGCGTGCTGATAGGCGTCGGTGGAAGGTGCGCGAGTTCGACGTAGGGGAAGAACCGCGTGATATGCCACGGTGTGTCGGGCCCAAGGTCGCTGGCGATCCAGGCGGCGATGCCGCGAAGGGACGCTTCATCATCGTTGATGGTAGGGATGACGTTGGTGACGACCTCCACGTGCATCTGCCACGTCTTCTTGGCGCGTGCCGCCATCTCGAGCACCGGCTGGACCGAGCGGACCTTGCAGAGCGAACGGTACGCGCGATCGTCGAACGCCTTGACGTCCACGCGCCAGACGTCGATGACCTCGCCGATCGTGTCGAGGCCCGCCCGGGTGATGTAGCCGTTGGTGACCATCACCGTGTACAGCCCGGCGTCCTTCGCCAGGCGGGCGGTGTCCAGGACATACTCGATCCAGACGACGGGCTCGTTGTAGGTGAACGCGATGCCCTCGCAGCCGTATTGCCCGGCCAGTCGCACGGCCTCCTCGGGCATGAGCATGCGCAGGCCACCGTCATCGGGAGTCGCGCGGCTGATCTGCCAGTTCTGGCAGTGTGAGCAGCGCATGGTGCAACCGACGCTGCCGAGCGAGAACGCCTTGGTGCCCGGCCGGAAGTGGAACACAGGCTTCTTCTCGATGGGATCGACGGCAGCCGAGGAGACCAACCCGTAGGTGAGCGGTACGAGCGCGCCGTCGCGGGCCTCCCGCACGCCGCAGACCCCGGTGTGGCCCGGTGCGATGCGGCAGTCGTGGGGGCACAGAAGGCAGTGCACCCGCTCGCCCTCGACCTCCCACAGCAGCCCTTCGCGCATGCCGCCTCCCTAGCCGGGAGCCAGCCGCACCTGGTCCTTCCCGGCAAGCATCGCCTCCCGGAGCGCGACGTCGGCCGCCTCCAGCAGGTCCATCGGATCCGAGAGCGTTTCGGTCGCGGTGGCGACACCTGCCGAGACGCTCAACGCGCCACCTTCTGTATACCCTTCGGCAATGGCAAGGTCGGCTTCCCGAATCGCCGAACGGATCTTCTCGGCGACGGCGAACGCGGCGGTCTTGCCAACGCCCGGCAACAGCACAGCGAATCGATCGCCGACGAGGCGCGCGGCCATGTCCGTCGAACGGAGCTGCCCCGCGAGGACCCCGCCCACCGCCACGAGGACCCGATCGCCAGCGTGCTCGCCCGGCACCTCGGTCGCCGCGCCGGGCGCATCGACATCGAGCAGTACGAGCGAGAGCGGCGCTTTGTACCGACGATGGCGCGCCACCTCGAGCTGAAGCCGATCCGCGAAGGCGCGGCGGTTCCACAGGCCGGTGAGCTGATCGAGGGTCCGCGTCGCCTCAAGGGTCTCCTCGACGGTCGCGAGCTTCTCGCGCTGCAGAGGGAAGCACATCGTCCAGCTGGAGTCCCCGCGCAGTATCGCCGTGGCGTGCTCCACGCAGGTGGGGTAGCCGCACGCGCCGCAATCGAGCACGCTTGCGCGCGAGTCGAACCCGCCCTCGGCAAGCGCCTCGTCGATCTGCGACTCGCCGGGCCGCGGGATACGGACCGGATCGGCCGAGAACGACCGAACCAGCGCGACGCCGGGCAATACGCCGAGAAGCGAGCGGGTGCTGACCCGGGTGGTTCCGGGCATCTCCCGCGCGGCGGCTTCGATGTTGCGCTTCGAGAAGAGCGAGAGGCCGGGACTCACTGCGGGCCCGTCGATGCACCCTTCGCAGTTGAGCATGTCCACGATCGCGGGAGCGGTCTCACCGGAACTCATCGCCTCCAGCAGCCGCTCGAGAGCTGCCAGTCCGCGAACCACGTGCACCTGCTGGTTCGTCATGTCTCTCGACACGAGCGTCTGACGCGGAAAACCATCGGTGAGCGAGATCTCCTTGAGTATCGCCGGCCTGCGCGGTCCGGGCTCCGTGTTCCGGCCGCGGGCGGGGCGTTGCTCGGCCTGGGCAAGCAGGATCTTCAGTTCGTTGAAGTCGATCGCTGCATCCACGACGCCGCCGAACTCGGGATCGAATATCTCGTCCTTGCGCGCATAGCAGGGGCTGACGTACACCACAGCGACATCGCCCGCGTACAGCTCACGCACGAGCCGGGCCTGCGCGATGTATGAGGGGACGACTGGAGCGAGCGCCCCGGTGAGGGCCGGATAGTACTTGCGCACGAAGTCGACGACGACCGGACACGTCGACCGCATCACGAAGAGCGCGTCCTCGCGAGCATGGAGTCGCTCGTACTCCTGCGCGACCATCTCCTCGCCAAGAAGCGTGGTCTCGACGGAGTAGAAGCCGAGGACCGCAAGCGCCCGCTCGATCTGCGGCACCGTCATGGGGTGCAGCGCGGCGATGAACTCGGTGGCCAGAAGCGCGATGACCGGTCTGCCGCTGCGGAGCAAGTCGAGAACGACCGGGGTATCGTCGCGCACCACGTGACCGCGCGCGCCGCACTCGTTGACGCACAGGCCGCACGAGACGCACTTCTCCTGTATCACCTCCGAGCGACCGTCGACCACCCGGATAGCCTTCACAGGGCAGTAGCGGACACACCCCCAGCACTCGCGGCACGTGTCCTTTCGATGTGAGATGAGCGGTTCCCGAAGTGATTCGGTCTGCGCCTCCCTACCACTGGACCGATCGTGTGCAAGCTCCACCGCGTCCCCCGTCAGTCGATCTCCATGCCGAACAGCCGCTCGAAACCGAGGCGCCTCAAAGCGACCAACACCAGGCCGCCCAGGATGTACACCGAGACGAACTGCCCGATCCCGACCGTCACAACACCGAAAGCGTACATCGCGGGCCACGAGGCCGCGATATTCACACCGAATATCGTGTGCTCGTAGTAGCCGCCGGCCGCCAGGATGATCGGCAGATATGCCGGCACGATGAGCGCGTTGGTCACGACCGGGCCGAGCAGCGCGATCGACCTGCGCCTGCGGAAGCGCCACATCCACATCGCCCCGAGCAGCGTGCCGAGCGATCCGAAGACCACGTCCAGCAGCGCGATCGGCCCGAAGACCGGCAGCATCGCGGCATTCGCGACGACGGAGCCCAGCGCGAGTCCGGGAATCGCGGCCGGTGTAAGGCACGCCACGACCGTGAGCGCCTCACTGAGTCGGAACTGAACCGGACCGGAGGCCAGCCCCGTCTGGATCATGACGAACGTCAACACGGCGTAGACGGCCGCGATGATGCCCGCCTGAGCGATACGGCGAGAGTGCTTCACGTCACTCCTTGGATTCCTTCGCACGATTGCGAGGCAGCGAGATCGTGAAGGTCGTACCCGAGGCGACCTTGCTGCGAACCCATATCATACCGCCACTGGCATCGATGATGTGCTTCGCGATGGGCAGGCCGAGACCGAATCCGCCTGTCTCTTTGGACCTGGATGCATCGCTCCGGTAGAACCGCTCGAAGATGCTCGGCAAGTCGCTCTCGGGAATACCCACGCCGGTGTCCGTCACTTCGACAACCACACGATCGCGATGCCGACGCGTCTTGAGCTGGACCCGACCGTTCGCCGGCGTGTACTTGCAGGCGTTATCCACAAGAATCGCAAGGGCTTCCTCGATGCGGTCGTGGTCGCCGTAGAGCCACAGCGGTCCTTCATCAGGTCCGACGAACTCCAGGTTCTTGTCGATGTAGCGGGTCGCCGCGCCGGCAAGAACCTCTCGACTGGCGGCGTTGATGTCGTAGCGGGCATTGCGGAAGTCCAGAACGCCGTCGCTACGGATCATCGACAGCAGGTCGCTGCACAGCCGTGCCATCCGTCGGGATTCCCGGTCGATCGCTGCGATGGCTTCCTCGCGCATCTCAGGATCCTCGGCACCCCAGGCTCTCAGGATGTTGACGTATCCGCGGATCCCCGCCACAGGCGTTGCCAGTTCATGTGAAGCGTCGGCTACGAAGCGCGTCTGGGCTTCCGCCCGCCGACGAAGCCGGTCGATGAGCGCATTGAGCGACTTGGCCAGGTCCGCGATCTCATGCTCGCCGTCCTCGGGCAACCGGACCTCGAGCTGCCCGGCGTCGACCGATTCTGCTGCGGTCCGAACGTCGTCCACGAGAGAGAGAACCCATCCCATGATGATCTGCAGCATGACCACGGCCACCAACATGGCGAACGCACCGACGATGAACATCGGCTGTCTGGCCGAGTCGAGAATGCTTTCTTCGCGCGTCGGTAGGTAGACCACATCCATCACACCGACGGCGTTGTTGGGAAGGGAGAGCGGGATGTGCACGACGTAGGAACCAAGATCCGCCTGGCTGAACATGCCGGTGAGAAGATCTCTGCCTGCCGGGCTGGTCTGCATCGGCTGACGATCCAGTAGGGCCTCATCGCGTCCGGCGGCCTCGTTGACGACAGCGCGATCGTCACTGAACCAGACGAGGCTCAGCCGGTTGTCGGTCGCCTCCCGAACATAGAGCGCGAAGCTCCCGTCTTCGACGCCGCCTACGGTGAACAGATCAGGAATCCCGCGCATGAGAAGCCTGAGCGCTTCGTGCTCCCTCTCCTCGCCGACCAACCCCTCGGCCGCAGCTTGAAGCTTGGCGGTCGTCGTCGCCTTCGAGATGGCCTGGGAGGTCGTTCTTGCAAGGCGCCACGTCGTGCTCTGGGCGGAGTGCGCCATGCCATCCGCCACGAAGAAGTACGTGGCCAGCGTCACACTCCCGACCAGCAACAGCGCGAAGACGATCGCGAGATACAGAACGCGCGCCCGTATCGAGAGTGGGCGCAACTAGCCCCTCGCAAAGAAGTAGCCGACTCCTCGGATCGTCTGAATGAGCTTGTTCTCCTTGTCGCTGATCTTGTTGCGGAGGTGACAGACGAATACTTCGATGACATTGCTGTCAGTCGCGTGCTGTCCGCCCCACACTGATTCGAGGATCTCATCACGCGAGATGACCCGGCCGGCATTCGCGACCAGGTACGCGAGGAGATCGAACTCCTTCGCGGTCAGATCGAGCGACTTCCCGGCGATCGTCGCTTCGCGCTTCTCCGGATCGATGCGGATGCCGGATGCCTCGTACGGGGTCTGAGCGGCGACTCCGCGGGCACGTTTGAGCAAAGCGCGCACCCGGGACAACAGTTCGGGGATCTCGAACGGCTTGCGTAGGTAGTCATCCGCTCCGGCTTCGAAGCCGGAGACCACATCGTGAGTCTCGGCGCGTGCGGTCAGCATGAGGATCGGGACCGTCGAGCCTTTCTTGCGGATGTGACGTGCGACGTCGATGCCGTCGATGCCCGGGAGCATCAGATCGAGAATGAGCAGCGACACGTCGTTGCTCTCAAGCAAATCGATCGCAGTGGGACCATCCCCGGCTCGAAGCACGCTGAATCCGGCGTGTTCTAGCTCCAGTTCCACGAAGCGAGCGATCGTTGCGTCGTCTTCGACGATGAGCACGGTACCTTCGGCCATGGCGATCCTCCCCGATGTGAGCGATGAGTCGGGCTGCGCTCCTCGTCGCGTTCCTTAATGTTAGCGCGGAAGCAGCAGTTCGGCTATCTGAATCGCGTTGAGAGCGGCACCCTTGCGCAGCTGGTCCGCGACACACCACAACTGGAGCCCGTTCGGAACCGTCTCGTCGACGCGCAGTCGACCAACGTAGACATCATCGGTGCCTTCCAGCAGCGCAGGCATCGGGTACAGATTCTCCGAAGGATCGTCCATGACGGTGACGCCCGCTGCCGACCGAAGCGCTTCACGCGCGGCGTCCAGCGAGACCGGTGCCGAGAACTCGACGTTCACGGACTCCGAGTGGCACCGCAGCACGGGAACGCGCACGCATGTGGCGGCGACGCGGACGTCCGGCGCGTGCATGATCTTCTTCGTTTCAACGACCATCTTCCACTCTTCTTTGGTGGAGCCATCCTCCAGGAAGACATCGATGTGAGGTATGCAGTTGAATGCGATCCGATGAGCGAACTGCTCGACGTGCAGGCCTTCACCGGCCAGGAACGCACCGCTTTGCGCGTACAGCTCGTCCATCGCAGCCTGACCGGCGCCCGAGGCCGCTTGATACGTCGCCACGACGACGCGCTCGATCGGCGCCAGGTCTGCGAGCGGTTTGAGCGCCACCACCATCTGGATGGTGGAGCAGTTCGGATTCGCGATGACGCCGGCGTGCCATGCAACATCCTCGGGGTTCACCTCGGGGACGACCAGCGGCACATCCTCATCCATCCGAAACGCCGAGGAGTTGTCGATCATGACGCAACCGACACGGGTCACGGCATCGCGGAACTGCTTGCTGACACCCGCTCCCGCCGAGAAGAGCGCGATGTCGACGCCCTCGAAGCTCGCGTCGGTCATCTTCTCGACCACGAGTTCGCCTCCGGAGAACGGGAGCCGCTTGCCCGCGGAGCGGGATGACGCGAGGGCTATGACTCGAGATGCGGGAAACCCTCGCTGCTCGAGGACCTTCAGCATCTCGATACCGACGGCACCGGTAGCCCCGGCGACGGCGACGACAGGGTTGCGTGGCATGCTCTTCGTCCGGCTCATCGCGCTAGACTCCCTCTCCACAGCCCGGCGAGACCTCGGCGACGACCGCGCCGCTGTCGAGCCCGAAGCTCGTGTGCAGCGCACGAACGGCGACGCCTACCTTATCGCCCTCGATCACGCACGAGATGCGGATGGACGAGGTGGAGATCAGGTCGATGTTCACGCCTGCCTCGGCAAGGGTCCGGAACATCTGCGCGGCCACACCGGGATGCGTCTTCATGCCTGCGCCCACAAGCGAGATCTTCGCGATGGACTCGTCGACCGAGTAGGTACGTGCCTGTAGCTCGGCGACGACCGCCTCGGCGGCACGCTTCGCCCGAACCAGATCTGTCTTGGGGGAGGTGAAGGAGATGTCCGTCGTCCCGTCCTCGGACACGTTCTGGATGATCATGTCGACGTTCACGTTCGCGTCCGCCATGCGCGTGAACACGAGCGCGGCGACACCCGGGCGGTCAGGAACGTCTCGGATGGTCACCTTCGCCTCGGACGTATCGTGCGTCACTCCCGAGATGATCGCCTGTTCCATGGTGCTATCGGCCTCCTTGACGATGGTGCCGGGGCAGTCGTTGAAGCTGGAGCGGCAATGGATGACCACGCCGTGATTGCGCGCGAACTCCACACTGCGCAGCTGCAGGACGCCCGCTCCGGATGCCGCCATCTCGAGCATCGCCTCATACCCGATGGTATCGAGCTTGCGGGCCGCCGGCACGATGCGGGGGTCCGCCGTGAACACGCCGTCAACATCGGTGTAGATCTCGCACACGTCCGCATGCGTGCCCGCCGCCACGGCCACAGCGGTCGTGTCGGAACCACCGCGCCCGAGGGTGGTGATCTGACCGTCTTCGGTGGCGCCCTGGAATCCCGCGACGATGACGATCTGGCCCTCGGCGAGCGCGTCGAGGATGCGGTCGCCCTTGACCTCCTGGATCTTAGCCTTGCCATGCACCGGATCGGTCACGATCCCGACTTGCGGTCCGGTGAACGAGATCGCGTCGTGACCTTCGGCATGGATCGCCATGGCCAGCAGGGCGATCGAGACCTGCTCCCCGGTGGAGAGCAGCATGTCCATCTCGCGGTCGGGCGGATCGCTGCAGATCGCCGAGGCAAGCTCGACGAGTTCATCGGTCACGTGTCCCATGGCCGAGACGACAGCGACGACATCGTCGCCCGCTCGCTTTCGAGCGATAAGGCGCCTCGCGACCGCGCGGATACGGTCGGGCGTTCCGACCGAGGTGCCGCCATACTTCTGGACGATGCGAGCCATTGCGCCTCCGGGCGTGGGGTGCGGTCCATCCCCACCGGTCAGCTGAACATTGGCAGATAGTGTAGCAGCAAATGCGCGCCCGGAAGCCGGGAATCGGTCGCTAGTGCAGCAGGCCGAGGTGATCCGCCTGACGTCGCATCCGCTCCGGGAGCGCCTCGACGGCCTCGACATAGAAGTGGCTTACGAGGCTGGCCCCGGAGGTTCGCTCGATGAACTCCGCGATGGCGGCCATCGCGCGGCGCATCTGCTCAAGCTGCTCAATGTCGGAGACGTCGGCGTCACCGTCGTGCACGAGATGGCCGGCCGTCAGCGCATACGGGAGACCCTGCTCGGCGAAGGTCGCATTGATGTCCTGCTCTAGATTGGCGGCGAGGCGAGGCCCGCCGAGGCGTCTGAAGCTTGAGAACATGCCATCACAGACGGCAACGAAGACCGCGCTGGCCTCTTCGGGGCCGGGCGCATCCGTGTGCGGGGTCACCGTCAGGCTCGCAGTCTCGGCACTCTCGGCGATGACGTGGATGAACGCGTCGACGACGCGGGGGTCGAAGTGCGTTCCCGAGCAACGACGCAGCTCAAGGATCGCGTCCTCTTCCGAGCGCCCACGACGGTACGGACGGTCAGAGACCATCGCCTCGTACGCATCGGCAACGGTGAGAACGCGCGCCAACAGCGGGATCTCCTCGCCCTTCAGTCCCGCCGGATATCCGCGTCCATCGAAATGCTCGTGGTGATGACGCACAACCGGCGCTATCGGCCACGGGAACGCGATCGGTTTGAGGATGTTGGCACCGATGAGCGGGTGGTGCCGCATCTGGCCCATCTCCTCGTCGGAGAGCTTCCCGGGCTTGAGGAGGATCTCCTCGCTGATGCCGATCTTCCCGATGTCGTGCAGGTACGCCGCCATCTCGAGCGCGGTGCGCTGCTCGGGCGCGAGCGCCATGCTCTCCCCGATGGAGACGGCGTACCGCGCAACACGATCCGAGTGACCTCGCGTGTACGGATCCTTCGCGTCAACGGCGGCGGCGAGCGCTCTGACGGTCGCAAGATACGCGTCTTGCAGAGTCGAGAAGAGCTCGATGTTGCCGATGGCGATGGTGACATGGTTCGCAATGGTGGCCAGAAGCCGCACGTCGTCGCTTGTGAACCGGTGCTGCGCGTCGCGGCTGCCGACCGTGATCGCCCCGATGGTTCCGTCGTTGGAGACCAGCGGCACACAGAGCGCAGCGAGAGCGCCGCTGACGCTGTCGACCCGGCCGTTCGGCTCTTCCCCGGCACGTGGCGGATTGAAGATCAGCGGGCGGCCTTCGCGAACGACCCACTCGGACATCGAAGCCCGAACCGCGGCCTCATCCGGTCGCGCGGCCAACGATCCCCGCAGCGAACGTACCGCGAGCTGCCCGCTCTCGCGATCGCGCAGCGTGACGTACCCGAGTTCGACGTTGAATATGCGCATCGCCGAGTCAAGCACCGAGTCCAGGAGCGTCTCCAGGTCGAGCGTCGAACCGAGCGCGCGACTCATCTCATAGAGAGTCGCAAGCTCCAGGACCTTCTTGGTGAGGCTTTCGCTGCGCTCGCGAAGCGAGTCGGTCATGGTGTTGAAGTTGTCAGCCAGGCGCGTGATCTCGTTGGTGCCATGGAACGACACTTTCGCGGTGAAGTCGCCCTCGGCAACTCGTCCGACACTGTCCGAGAGCTGTACGAGCGGCTCCGAGACACGCCGGGCGACCCACCAGTTGAGTCCGAGGAGGATGAGGACCGCAAGAGCCGACCACATGAAGATTAGGTTCGTCGTGGTCCGCCTCGTCTGCTCGGCAACGGTGGTCGGCAGCGCTGCAACCAGGTACGCCATGCTCCCGGTCGGATCGTCTTTGAACGATATCCTGTCCGCCTTGAGTCTGAACGTTCCATCCGCGGTAGCAAGCGGGACCGTGGTGCCCTCGTCGATGCCGGCAAAAGCCTCGGTGACCGCGGGATCCGGTCGCCGCAACGCAGCGGCGGCGACAGAGCCCTCGGGGGTGTTCGTGGTGCGAACTGCGACCGAATGCCCCGCGTTGTCGTAGACGCCTACGATCGCGCCGGAGCCCTCCGAGATGCGCCTCACGAATTCGTCATCCACAATCGCCGACAGCGCGAGCGTGTAAGTCCTCCCGTCGGGCCCTTTCACCGGCTCAAGCGCCGTGAGCGTATAGGACTGCCCCATTCTGATCAGAATGGGATGGCTCATCGACAGCACGACCCAGTCGCGATCGGTGCCGCCCAACGGCAGCACGCCGGGCATGAGCTGGAGCCGTCCGGTTGCCGCGATCACCGCACCGTCTTCATCAAGCAGCATCAGGTTGTCGGCTTCGATCGATTGGTTGAGCAGCACCAGAATGCCCGACAGGGTCTGAACATCCCGAGATTGGGCTGCCTCGACAAGGCGCGAGTCCTCGGCAGCCATCTTGATACTGCGCAGGAGGTCCGTGCTCGCCTCTTCAAGGCGTGAGTGCGTGTTGGCGATGACCGCTTCGACGCTCTGGTCGATCCACGACTGGATGATGCGACCGACGAGCGCAACGGCAATCGCCATCGCCACGATCGCCACGACGACCGACGCCACGACGAGCGGCACGATGATCTGGTTGTGGAGGTGTCGACCGAAGGGGCGCATCTGCTCTGGTGCTCTACTTCGCCGGGGCGAAGCCTCTGCTCTTGATCAGCTCCACCGCCTTCGCGCTCGTCGCCCAGGCCAGGAACTCGTCGATCTGCTCACCGGCATCCTCGGCAGTGACGACACCGAGGGGCCTGATGACCTTGTACGTGCCGTCCTCGATCGCGGCGACTGAAGGAGCCACGCCGTCGAGCTTGAGCATATTGACCGGAATCTCCTGCGAGATCCCGTATCCGAGAGAGAAGTACCCGATGGCACCGACCGTGGACTGCAGGCCCTCGATCATGTCCGGCTCGTAGTAGAGGTTGACGGCCTTCGGCGTGATCTTGAGGTCTTTGCCGAGGACGTACTCCCGAAGGATGATCTTCGCCGACTCATCCTCGTTGCGGTCGAGTATGGTGATCGGCAGATCGGGCCCGCCGAGTTCGCGCCAGTTGGCGTACTTACCCTGGTAGATGTCGCGGACCTGCTGCGACGTGAGGCCCTCGATCGGGACCGAGGGGTGCGTCGCGATCACAAGCCCGTCGCGGGACAGTAGCGTGTACCGCAGACCGAGCTTCGCCTCCTCGGCGGTCAGCTGGCGCGACACGGCGCCGATCTCCAGATCGCCGTTTGCGACGCCCTTGATGCCGCCTCCGGAATGGAGTCCGGGCAGATACACGAAATCGGCCGTCGTGTCGGAGTACCCGGCTGTGAGGATGCGCAGCAGGGGCAGGCATGTGCCGGAACCCGAAACGCGAACCGGCTCACCCGGCTTCCGCACGACTGTGCTCCTTGTGGGCGACGTGCAGCCCACGAGGGACAACGAGACGACGAGCATCAAGGCCATCCACAGACGCACCCTGCGTGATGTCATCGACCGTCCTTTCTGGGCGCATGCGTTCACGGCGCCATTCTAGCACTGCAGGGGCTCCGGGTTGACCCCGGAACCCCTGCAGAGATGACGAGTCGCAGCAGTTGCGGCTACGAGCAGCTGAAGCGCGCCTGCAACCGATCCCATTGGAGATCGACATCCGCCTGGATCTCCTCCAGAAGCGCCTCGTTGCCGGATGCGAACAGATGCTTGAACCGGCCCTGCGGCTTGAGGAACTCCACGACGGGCTTCCTGTTCATGACCTTGACGGTCTGGCGCCACACGCCGTCCTCGACTTCGTAGAGCGGCCAGTAGCCGGTCTGCACCGCCGACTTGGCGATCTCGACCGTCGTGTCGAAGGGAATGCGCCAGCCGCGCGGGCACGGCGCGAAGACGTTGAGGAACGCAGGACCTTCCACAGCGAACGCCTTCTCGGCTTTGGTGGTGAGATCCTTCCAGTGGCTGATCGACGCCTGTGCCACGTACGGGATGTTGTGCGCGGCCATGATCTGCGTGAGATCCTTGCGGCGCTGCTGCTTGCCCTGCTGGGCTGCGCCGACCTGCGAGGTAGTGGCCCAGGCGCCCTTCGGCGTGGCCGAGGAGCGCTGGATGCCCGTGTTCATATATGCGCCGTTGTCGTAGCAGACGTACACCATGTCGTGGCCGCGCTCCATCGCCCCGGAGAGCGACTGCAGGCCGATGTCGTACGTGCCGCCGTCGCCACCGAATGCGACGAACTTGATCTTCTTGTCGGCCGGGATCTTGCCTGCGGCCTTGAGACCCTTGAATGCGGCCTCGACGCCGGAGATCGTAGCGGCGGAGTTCTCGAACGCGTTGTGGATGAACGGGGTCTTCCACGACGAGTAAGGATAGATGGTGGTCGAAACCTCGAGACAGCCGGTCGCGCAGCCAACGACCACCGGCTCCACTCCGGCACCGAGCAGCACCTGACGCACGGCGACCGAAGCGCCACAACCGGCGCAGAGACGATGGCCGCCTTCGAGGCGGTCTTCGCGATGAGTGAGTTCCTTCAGGTTTGCCATGTGCGTCACCTCCTAACGGGAGCCGAGATAGACGAGGCCGGTGGGCGCTTGTGCCCCGGCCGCAATCTCCGACAGGTCATTGAGCACGGTCTCGATAAGCTCCAGACGGACATCGCTGCCGCCAAGACCGTAGATGTAGTCGATCACGGGGATACGCTCCGTCGCGTCATAGAGCGCGCTGCGCACCTCCAGGAAGAGCGGGCCTCCTTCGGCGCCGAACGACTCGGCGCGATCCATGACGGCGACCGCCTTGACGCCCGAGAGCGCTGCCGCAAGCTCGGCGTACGGGAACGGGCGGAAGCAGCGGATCTTCACCACGCCTGCCTTGATGCCGGACTCGCGCATCTGGCGAGCGACATGGCGCACGTTGCCGGCGGTCGAGCCGATCACGACGATGGCAACATCGGCGTCTTCCATCCCCCACGTCTCCACCATGCCGAAGGGACGGCCAGAGAGCTCGGAGAACTCCGCTCCGACGTCTTTGATGACCGCACGTGAGCGCTCGATGGCCTCACGCTGCGACTTCTTGAACTCGAAGAACGGCCCGCCGAGTCCGGCGAAGGCCCCATGGGTCACCGGGTTCTCGATGTCCAGCAAAGCGTTCTTGGGGGTGTACTGGCCGACGAAGCCGGTGACCGTCTCGTCGTCCATGATGCACACGCGATCGATCGAATGCGTCGTGATGAAACCGTCGAGGCAGCTCATCGTCGGGAGAAGCACGTCGGGGTGCTCGGCGATGCGAATGGCCATGATGGTGTTGTCGTACGCCTCCTGGGCCGTCTCGGCGAAGAGCGTGATCCAGCCGGTGTCACGTGCGCCCATGATGTCGCTGTGGTCGCAGTGGATGTTGATGGGGGCAGACAGGGCGCGGTTCGCGTTCGCCATAACGATCGGGAGCCGCATCCCGCTTGCGATGTGCAGCTCCTCCCACATGAGCGCCAGGCCCTGCGAGGACGTCGCGGTCATGACACGCGCACCGGCCGCCGATGCACCCACGCACGCGCTCATCGCGGAGTGCTCGGATTCGACCGTGATGTACTCGGTGTGGACGCGACCCTTGGCGACGAATCCCGCGAACTCCTCGACGATCGTCGTCTGCGGGGTGATCGGGTACGCGGCCATCATGTCGGGAGCACACTGACGCATAGCCTCGGCGACTACGGTGTTCCCGGTGGCAGCGATGGTCTTCTGCGTCGGCATCTACTTCACCTCCGGAAGGTCGCAGCCCTCGGGCACCATGGTGATGGCGTCGACCGGGCACTGGTTCGCACATACGCCGCAGCCCTTGCAGTGCTTCAGGTTGAACGTGGTGACCTGCTCGTTCTCGGTGTTGACCGCCGAGTCCGGGCACATGATCCAGCAGATGAGGCACTGAGTGCAGGTAGCGTCGTTGCGCTCGGGGCGCTGGCTACGCCACCCGCCGGTCACGTAGTCGCGGCTGTTGCCGGACTCCGGGATCACGGCGCCGAGCGGGAACTCGTCCGACTTCCACTCGTTCAGGCCTGAGATGTCCCACTTGCTCATCCTACGGACACCTCCTCGTAGGCACGGGTCACCGAAGCGATGTTCGCGTCGATGACCTCCTGGCTGAACTTCTTGCCGAAGGTCTTGGTGAGATGCGAGACGATCGGTGCGACGTCGAAGAGCTCCGTCGCCTTCGCGAGCGCGCCGATCATCGGCGTGTTCGGCATGTCGCGCTTGAGCGTCTCGAGCGAGATGCCCGACGCGTCGATCGAGGCGACACGAACGCTGCTGCCCTGCAGCCCGAGTTCGGCGCGGAGCGCCTCTGGCGTCTTGCACGTGTTCACGAGGATGACACCGTCGGACCTGATGCCCTCGGCAACATCGACGATCGCCAGGAGCGTTTCGTCAAGGACGACGACGGCGTCCGGATTCTCGATGTTGCAGTGGATCTCGATCGGAACGCTGCTGATGCGCGTGAACGCCTTGATGGGCGCACCCATACGCTCGGGACCGTACTCAGGCATCGCCTGCATGTACTGGTCGAGCTCGAGTGCGGTCTCGGCTACCAACTTGGCTGCCGTGACTGCGCCCTGACCGGCTCGCGCATGCCAACGGATCTCCGTTAGCTGCTGCATGGTCTCCCCTTCCTTGGTATTTGGAGCGGACTCCGGTCCAAACGTGCAGGTCGCGTTCGGCGGGGGACCGGGAGTCTCACCAGAATACGAGGGTGCGGACGGTGTGCGGACGATATGCCGCCCCGAGTGGAGTGATTCATCGGTGAACGGTAGTAAGAACCTGGCAACTCTACATCTCCCGACGGGCCTCAAGCGCTCGTCCGAGGGTGACTTCGTCCGCGTATTCCAGGTCTCCGCCGACCGGCAGGCCCGAAGCGATGCGCGTGACGCGCACACCGAGCGGCTTGGCAAGCCGCGAGATGTAGAGAGCGGTGGTCTCCCCCTCGACGTTGGGGTTGGTGGCGATGATGATCTCCTCGATGCCGCCCGTTCCGATGCGATCGATCAGCTCACGCACCCGCAGCTGTTCAGGGCCGATACCGTCGATGGGCGAGATCGCGCCCTGAAGCACGTGATACACCCCGCGGAACTCGCCGGTCCGCTCGATCGCCACGACATCCCGCGGCTCCTCGACGACGCAGATGGTGTGCGTGTCTCTGCGAGCGTCCGAGCAGACCTCGCAGAGGTCCGCCTCGGCAAGATTGAAGCAGCGTGAGCAGAAGTGGATCGTACGCTTCACCTCGATGATAGCGTCGGCCAGACGCGTCGCCGAAGCCTCATCCGAACGCAGGATGTGGAAGGCAAGGCGCTGCGCGGACTTGGGGCCGACACCGGGAAGGCGCTCAAGCTCCTCGAGTAGACGTGCGATGGGTGCGGCGTAGAACGACATCGCTACATAAGTCCGGGCATGTTGAGCCCGCCGGTGATCGCGGCCATCTTCTTCGCAGCGACGTCCTGCGCCTGACGGATGCCTTCGTTCACGGCGGCGGTGATGAGGTCCTCGAGCATGCCGACATCGTCGGGATCCACAGCGGCCGGATCGATGCTGACCGATGCAAGCTCGAGCTCACCGGTGACGACGACCTTAACGGCGCCGCCGCCGACCGAGACGTCGACCCTCTCGAACTTGAGTTCGTCCTGAACGCGGGCCATGTCGGCCTGCATCCGCTGCGCCTGCTTCATGAGGTTCTGCATGTTTCCGGGCTTCATGAGGGGTCCTCCGGGTTCTGCTCGGTGGCTTCATTGGGTATCTCGGACACGACTTGTGCGCCGAGTTCGTCGATAAGCATGCGCTCGAGAGCTGCCGGGTCGTCTGCGCTCTGCACGTCGACGGCGTGCGCCTCGGTCGCGACAGGAACGCCGGCGGGTGCAGGTGCAGGTGCGGGTGCAGGTGCAGGTGCGGGTCTCGGTCCGGCGACAGAAGCATCCGAACCGCCAGACCTGCCGAGACGGAATTCGACCGGCGGCGTCACGCCGAGAACCGACGCGATGCTGCGGCGAAGCAGCTGAACCGTCTCGGGATCGCTTGCAAGCTCGAGCGCGAATCGCTGGTCCTTCGCGAATTCAACGACGAGCGAGTCGCCGACGACCTCGATCTCGCTTGAGTCGAACAGGTGCGAGCGCGACGGACGAAGCTTCTTGAAGGCGGTCTGAATGGCCGGCCAGGCGCGCTTCACGGCGGCGACCTCGAGTGCACCTCCGTCGACAATCGGTGCCTGCACGGATTCGGGTTCGGCCACGGGCGAAGCCGCTGCGGGCGCTTGCGCGACCGGCGCAGGTGCGGGTGCAGGACTCGTCGGCTTCGAGGCGAGCTCCGGCGAAGAGGCGGCCGGCGCGCTCGGCCGGGAAGGCGGTGCCACGGCGGCGCCGGACTCCAGCGCGGCGATGCGCTCGGCAAGGGACTCGAGCGTGAGGTCTGACTCGGGGCGCGCCATCCTGGTGAGCGCGACTTCGAGCGCGAGACGCTGATCGGATGCGTAGCGCAGTTCGCTCGACAGCCGGTCGAGCACGTCCAGCAGTCGTACGAGCCGCTCCATTCCGAAGCCGCGAGCCTGACGCTCCAGGCGCGTCCGGTCGCCGGCCGTGACGTCGACCACCTCGCCCGCCTCGGGCACCGCGGCCACAACGAACAGGTCGCGCGCATGGCGCACGAAGCTCTTCACGAATTCGGTCATGTCCACGCCGCGCTCGGACAGCTCGGCCACGAAGCGGAATGCACCCGCGACATCACGGTCGCAGACGAGGTCGGCTGCTTCGAAGAGCACCTCGGCGTCCACCTCGCCGAGCAGCCCCTCGACGTCCTCAAGCGAGATCTTACCGCCCGAGAACGACGCCAGCTGCTCCAGGTTGGTGATCGCGTCGCGCATGCCGCCGAGCGCGTGCTTGCCGATGAGCGAAAGCGCCGCATCGGCGACCTCCACCTTCTCGGCGTCGGCGATGAAGCGAAGGCGTGAGACGATCTCCTCGACGCTCAGGCGGTGGAAGTCGAAGCGCTGGCATCGCGAGTGGATCGTCTCGGGAACCTTGTGCGGGTGCGTAGTGCACAGGATGAACACGGTGTGAGACGGCGGCTCCTCAAGCGTCTTGAGCAGCGCGTTGAACGCCGCATTCGACAGCATGTGGACCTCGTCGATGATGTAGACCTTCCAGTGCCCACGCGTGGGCGCGTAGTTCACCCGACCGATGATCTCCTCACGGACAGCATCGACGCCCGTTCGCGATGCCGCATCGAGTTCGTGGACGTCCGGATGCGTGCCCGCGGCTATCGCGGCGCAATCCTCACAGCTATCGTCCGGCGTACCGGTCGGGCCCTGCTCGCAGTTGAGCGCCTTGGCGAGAATCCGCGCGGTGGAGGTCTTGCCGGTTCCCCGGGGGCCGGTGAAGAGGTACGCGTGCGCGACGCTATCTTCCTCTACTGCGTTGCGGAGCGTTCGCTCGATATGAGTCTGTCCGACGACGTCGTCGAAGCTCTGTGGCCGGTACGTCCGGTACCACGATTGATGCGCCACAGATGCTACCTCCCGCCGAGCGCGCGATCCGGTTGATGACCCCTCGAAGTATACAGGGTCGGGCTGACAAAGCCCGACCCTGTCGTACTATTCCGATGCTTCCGGACCGAGCCCCGGACACCCGGTAGCGGCCGCTTATGGCTGCTTCCTTCCGGACCTGACCAGGTTCACGACATACCGTCGCCCGGAGCCCGGTCCCGAAGCATCGTGGGACGAGAGTATAGCGCGGGTCGCTCGCTCGCGCACGCTCAGGCGGTATCGCCGAGCAGATCCTTGATCCGGCCGATGAGCTGGTCGGCGTCGACCGGCTTGGTCACATAGTCGTCGCAGCCGGCAGCCATCGCCTTGCCGCGGTCGCCCTTCATGGAGTGGGCCGTGAGCGCCACCAATGGGATGCTCGCGAAGCGCTGATCCGCCTTGATCCTGCGGGTTGCCTCGTAACCATCGAGCTTCGGCAACTGGACATCCATGAGGATGAGGTCAGGAACGTGCTCGGCGACGGCGCTGATGGCCTCTTCCCCGTCCTCGGCCACAACCACGTCATAACCATTCTTCTCGAGCAGGAACGTCACGAGATAGCGGTTCTGCGGGTTATCTTCGACGAGCAGGATCTTCCGAGCCATATCGAGCGCCTCATTTCAAGTCGGCCTACCGCCCCCCGCGACAGGCATCGCCGACACAATGCAACGTGAATCCGATAACGTCAAGCGTTCTCACTTGCTTGATTCCCCGAGCCGGATGTTTTGAGCACGTTTCAGGGAAGCTGTGCGACGGGGTGACAGTTGAGGCACAGATCATCGAAGTATGCGGTCGCGGTCGCCTCGACGAGCATCCGGTAGTTCTGCGTCTCGTGCGGGAACGTCTGGAAGAGCGGGTTGTCCAATCCCGCGTCTCCGTCCGTCTGCCCGTCACCGTACCGGTACACCTGCGCCGGCACTACAGCGCCTGCCGAACCGACGAACCTGCTGTCTTCGTGACACTGCTGGCAGATCGGTGCATGGCCGGTCTGCTCGACGGTCCTCGGGTATGGCATCACATAGCCGCGGTTGTGCCAGATGGCGCTCGGCAGGTTCCCTGGCGTCGCGCCGAGCAGCCCCATCGTTCCGAAGGTCGTCTCGAGCGACGTATCGCTCTTCACGATCGCCACATTGTCGTAGTAGAAGGCGCCCGTCGTTGTCGCCAGCGAGTCGACGGGATGGTTGTGCGTCGTGCCGCCGTTACCGCGTCCCTTATGGCAGCCGAGGCACCAGTCGGAACCGTACACGGGAGCACTCGAATCCGCACCCGTGGGACGTTGCTTCAGCAGCTTGTCCGTGCTCCATGACGGCAGCCAGTTCAGGTCGGTCGCGTGGAATCTGACGCGCTCGCCACTGAATGTCGCCACAACGCTCGCCGCGTGCGGGGAATGACAGTCCCCGCAGCTCAAGTACCCGTCGACTCCGCCGAACGACCCGATGGCCGAGCCGCCCGTCGCGACGTCGCCGCCGGGCACCACGTTCGTCGCGTCGATCGAGTGGCTGGCCCCAACGGTGAGACCACGCGCCTCGATGGCGCCGTACACGCCCATGCCAGCCGTCCCGTCATGGCACACCATGCAGTTATCGCTGACGGTCGCGTACGGAAGCAGGAGCACGCCGGATGCAGATGCCTGATGGACGGTATGGCACTCCACGCACTTGGTGCTCGTCGTCGTGTAGCCGCCATGCGGTCCCACCCGGGTTTCGAAGAAGAACTCCTCGGCATGGCACGATGCGCAATCCATGGGGTCGCCGGGGAATGTCACGTCGCCCTCGGCCCAGCCATAGGCGGACGCAGCGCCGAGAAGCACCAGCAGGGCGCACAGAGTGAGAACTATCGCGCTCCGGAACTGCATCACGCCCCCTCGCTGGCGATGCACGAATCCGTGTTTAGTCCGATACTTGAAGCTAGCACCGCGCCGCGCATTCGGCAAGACTTACGAATGCTTAATGCCAGACGAGAAGGAACCGAGGCAAACCGCATGGGCCTGCGATCGACCACAGTCGCGTCCAAACGACTCCCGTTGTATGCACGGATACTGCTCGGCTTCGGCGCTATCGCACTCGCCGCCGTCGTCGCGTTCATCATCTGGGCCGAGACGCCCCTCGGCCCGGCTCCCGATGCGGTCGCGGCGCTCGAGAGCGGCGGCGGCGTCACGGTCACACGAACACCGGCAGGGTGGGAATTCGCGCCGACCGGCGACACGACCACCGGCGTCGTGTTCTACCCCGGAGGACGCGTCGACGCGCGCTCGTACGCGCCGCTCGCACGTCTGCTCGCCGAGCGAGGCTATCTTGTCGTGATCACGCCGGTGACCCTCAACCTCGCCGTTATGAGCCCGAACGTCGGTGACAAAGCACGAGACACCCACCCCGAGATCGAGCGTTGGGGCATCATCGGGCATTCGCTCGGCGGCGCGATGGCCGCCACGCACGTTGCCGCTAGACCCGGCGAGTACGAGGCGCTGGTCTTCCTGGCGGCGTACCCGCCCGACGGGACCGATCTGACTCGGGCGGTGCCGGTCGTCGCATCGGTGTACGGCGACCGGGATGGCGGGCTCAAGCTGGAGAAGGTCGAGTCCACCAAGGTCTTGCTGCCGGCCGACTCCACGTTCACCGAGATACCCGGCGCGAACCATGCGCAGTGGGGGTCGTACGGTCCCCAGCCTGGCGATCTCCCGGCCACCATCGACCCCGCCGAACAGCTCAAGTACGCGATCACGGCGATCGAAAGCACGCTCGGTCCAGCCCGCTAGCGGAGCCGTAGCTCACGCGCAGCGTCTTTCCCGATCCACCGGGCGGTCGCGTCGCCTGATGCCGAGAGCCGCTCGGCGAGCGCAAGCGCCGACGGAAGCAGCGTCACACTCCGCTTGCCGATCTGCCGGAGCGCCCAGTTGACCGCCTTCTTCACCATGGTGCGCGGGTCGGTCGCCTCGCGCTCGATTATGGGAAGCAGCGCGAGAAAGCGCTCGTCCGTCCACGCCTTCTCGTGGACTGCGAGTGTGGCCATCAGCACGAAGCCCGCGCGCTTGACGAACTCCTCCGCACGGCCGGTCCAGGTGATGGCGGTCTCGTAGGCATAGGGTGTGCAACGGTAGAGGTTGATCATGAGGCCGTCGCAAAGATCCCAGCTGTCGAGATCGGCGACCTGCTGTTCCATCTGTTGTGGCGTGACGAGCGTCGGGTCATCGATGATGCCGGCGAGCATCCGCGCTTCGTGCACGCCCGACTCCCAGAGCGCGAGCGCGACCTCGTGGCGCCACGCGCCGCCGCCACGCCCGGCTTCACGCTTGAGCGCACGCGCCATCACGCGTACCTGCGCAACGCTCACGCCAAGCGTTCCCTCGGCGCTGATACCGAAGTGCGCCATTCCGGCGACGTTCACCGGGTCGGCGAGCGACCGCAGCTGGCCGAGCAGCTCCTCGGCGCGTTGTGCACCTGTCACCGACATCGCAGTCCTCCGGTCGCATCGCGGAACCACGCCGAGCGTAGGAGCCGAACGCACGCCCGGTCAAGCGCCCGAGCGCGCATTCGCCTACCATGTACGCATGAACACTCCGCTGCTCGAACTCCATCATGCCACCGTCGTTCGCGACGGCCGAACCATCCTCGATGTCGACCATCTCGTCTTGCACGAGGGTGAACACGTCGCGATTCTCGGCCCGAACGGCTCAGGCAAGTCGACGCTCGTCGGACTGATGACGCGCGATGTCCGGCCGATATTCCGCCCGGAGGGGCCCTGCGTGCTTCTCCGCGGCAGAGCGCTGTGGGACCTCGCCGAGGCGCGCCGACTGCTCGGGGTGGTCTCCGACGGGCTTCAGGAGGACTACGACCGCCGCGTGACCGTCCGCGACGCGGTGCTCTCGGGCTACTTCGGATCGATCGGTCTCTACCGCGAGCATGAGCTCACCCCCGCGATGCGCAGCCATGCCGAGGAGTCGTTGCTGCTGCTGGGTGTCTCGGCGCACGGTCAGCGGATGATGGATACGCTCTCGACCGGTGAGGCACGTCGCACGCTCATCGCACGGGCACTCGTGCACGAGCCCGCCGCGCTGGTGCTCGACGAGCCGTGCGATGGCCTCGACCCGCACGCGACGTGGAGCTTCCTCAAGACGTTGCGGGCCCTCGCGACCCCAGAACGCTCCCTCGTGCTCGTCACGCATCACGTCGACGACATCGTGCCGGAGATCGAGCGCGTGATCATGCTGAAGGACGGCCGCATCGTGGCAGACGGTCCCAAGGAAGAAGTCATGACCTCCGAGCAGCTCTCGGCGCTCTTCGACTTCCCCGCCACGCTCGAGGAGCGCGACGGCGCGTACCGGCTGTGGTAGCTACTCCAGCACGGCGATGACGGCGTCACGCGCGGTCTGGCTGACCGCCGCGGTCGAGCCGAGGAACCGGACATGCTCGGCATCCGCGTAGTTCTCCTCGAGCAGGGCCCGGATTCGTGCGTCGAGGTAGTTCGGTGGCGTGAGGATCACGAGTGACTTCGTCGCGCCCTGCAGCGGCCCGGCCGCAAGCGCGTCCGGGAACTTGTCGCCGGTAGCGATGCCCGCGTCCAGACACGTGAAGCCTTCCTCGGCATACGCCCACTCGGCGAACGCCACGGTCATCGCGTACTTGTCGCTCGCCGAGGCGACACGCCGGACGGTCACGCCGGACATCCCGGCCATGGCGGTCTCGACGGCTGTCGGCACGCTCGAAGTCGAACCGACGATTTGCAGCTCGGTCACGCCGAGAGCCGTGATGGTCGCACGCAGGTTCGCATCAAGTCCCGAGCGCCCCAGAAGCAGGATCGGACGCTGCGCGCTGAAAGCGACAGGCGACGCCAGCAACGCATCCGGGAAGTCCATGCCCGTCGTCACGAACGCCTTGCCCGAGAACGGGATCCCCTTCGAGTCGAGCACGCTACGCAGCTCGCGGGCCACGAGATTCGCTGTCGCGAACCGGTCGGTACCGCCGAGGCGCTTCACGTTCGCACTGCCCACGAGCGCTTTCAGGTCTTTCTCGGTCTGCGTGGAGACGACCGTCGAGCTACCCGTGATGTAGACCGTGCGCTTGGGTTGTCCCCGCGTGAGCCGAAGGATCTCGGAGCGGACGGACGAGTCGAGACCGCCGGTCGCGCGAACGAGCAGGATCGGACAGTTGACAGCGCCGGCAAGCCCGCCGGCACCTAGTGCGTCCGGGTACTTGATGCCGGTCGAGATGATGACGGTGTCGCAGGAGCCGTCAGCGAACGATGCCTCGGACACCGCGAGCGCCGTCGCATACCTGTCAGGGCCCGCTATCTCGGTCCACGAGAAGGCACGGGCAGCGGCGTCGTAGACGATGCTGTCCGAGCACGCGAGCGTGTTGAGCGCGGCGTCGCGGTACTGCACGAGAACCGTCCGCGTGCCCTCGACTGCGGGAATGGTGATGTCCGCTTGCGCGGCATACGCGACCCACGGACCGTACGTGGCACCGTCAGCGGCGATACGCATCTCTGTGGCCCCGGTGACCGCTGAATCGATGGTCACGCTCGTCTGGTTCGTGGTCGCGTCGCCGCCGTTCACCATGAATGATCCTGTCGGCGCGGTCACGTCGACACGAACGCGCCGTTGCTGGGTGGTGCTCCAGTTGCCGCTGCTGTCGCGAGCGCGCACGTGCAGGTACCATTCGCCGTCTGCCAGAGCCGGGAACGACACCGTCGTCGCAGCACCCTCGGGCGTGGTGTCCGGATTCGTTCCCGACGTGTGATCCAGCACGTACGAGTACGTGACGGGACCGGCGTCGGTGGCGCTCCAGGTGAACGTGACGTCGTTGTCCTCCGTGTACCAGCTGGTGTCCGAGGGATGCGTCGTCGAGGAGACAGCGCCCATGACAGGTGGCGTGACATCTCCTGTCGCGCCGTAGATCCAGCGTGCGCCGGCGATGTCATCCTCGGTCAGCGTCCGCCGCTGGCTGTTGATGCCGATGGTGCCGCACATGACCTTGGTCTGGCTGGCGCCGGTGTAGATGGGCGAGACTTCGTTCGTCCCGTACTGATCGCTCAGGTTCAGCGAATGCCCCAGTTCATGGAGCGCGACCGCCTGGATATCGAACGTTCCACCGGTGCCGTCCCCCCACGCGTAGTTGTCGTTGAAGACAATGTCGCTCTCGATGATCCGGTTGTACGGCGAGCCCGCGAAGTACCAGTAGCGGTTCCACGCAAGCGTGCTGCCGCTGAAGCCGTCGACCGCCCAGTAGATGTCGTTGCTGCTGTTGTACTCGGAGGGGTTGAGCGTACTGCTGCATGCTCCTCCGTACGTGAAGGAGAAGTTCGAAGCCGCGCTCCATGTGGCGGCCGCCGCGCCGACGGCGGCGACCTCGCCTGCGCCCGCATCGAGACAGTTCGGGTTGACGCGGTACGTCTCGGAGAGAACACCTGCGCTCCACGCTGCGCCGCCGAACGAGAAGCCGACGTCGTACGCGTAGTCGGAGCTGGTCTGCGCCGAGCTGGTGGTGACCGTCACGGCCCCGCTGCCCGCGCCCTTGGGCACCTCGCATGTGATCGTCGTATCCGACCACGAAGTGATGACTGCGGTGATATCGGCATACCCTGCGCGGTTGTAGAAGTCGACGCTACCGGCGGTTACTCCGAAACCGCTTCCCGAGATGGTCACGACGTCGCCGGTTCCCGCACTGACATTCGATGGCGTCATCGCGCTGATGACCGGTGCCGCCAGCGGCGTGACCACCGCCGCGGCCGCATCGGCGGCACGCGCCACAAGGGTCTGTGACAGCGTCTCGGTGAGGGTCACGGGCATGCCCGCGGCCGCGCGCACACGACGTTTCAGCGAGGTCAGCGGCTCGCGCGAGGAGCCCACACGCTCGCCGGAGACCGACAGCGCGCCCTGCAGCCCGCCAACGATCTGGCCGTCGCCGCCAACGAACACGACGTAGCGCCGATTCCGCGAGAAGCGCGGCAGCTCGCTTATCGCGAGGCCGATCCCGCCGACCTCGCCGCCCTGTTGCGTGACCGTGAAGAGGCTCTCCGGAGCGCCCAGGACCGTCTCGGTGACACGGAAGGTGAAGTCAGTGACGATGCCGCCCCGCGGACCGGCGACGGGGTCGACCAACCGGGGCACCGCCGAGACGCAGTCGACGACCGCTACTGAACGAGCCTCCCGGGACATCTGTTCGACGGAAAGCGGGACGCTTGCCGCGAGCGCAGGGCTGGTGAGCGAGAGCATGAGGACGAGGGTGAGCAGCATGACGGCTGTCGCCATCGTCAGGAGGTGGCTGAGTCTCGTGTTGCAGTGCATACGCGCGATTCCCGGTTCAGTGCCGACTAAGTCACCATCAATTATCGGCACGATACCCTGCGCTCCTGAACGCCGGGGTGCGAACGGTCACAATAGGCGCGTGAACGGCGCTAGCGTTTCTCGGCCGAGAGCACGAACTGCCAGATCGTGAACGACGTCTCGCTTCCCTCGCCCGTCGGCTCCATCCATGCACGCACGCCCTCTGGCGCGTCCCGGATCATCTCCTGCAGCCGCTCCAGCGTTTGTGCGGTGCACGATTGCATGCGCGCCCATTCGACGAGCACGTGCCGCTTCTCGAATGACGCGACCTCTTCGACCTGCAGACCGGCCCGCCCGACGACCTCGGTCCACGCGCGCTGCGAGAGCGCACGGTTGTGGCTCGGGTCTCGCAGGCGCTCGAAGAGGTTCAGGAAGGCCGCGGAGGCCGCGACCTCCGGCACGCACTGATCTTGCAGCACGAAACGACCGCCCGGTCTGAGCACACGCGCTACCTCATCGACGAACCGCTGCACGTCGGGGAAGTGGTGTGCAGCGATCCGGCAGGTGACCAGGTCGAACGACTCATCAGGAAACGGGAGCTTCTCGGCGTCGCCGAGCACGAACTCTATGCCCGAGACGCCCCGCTCGGCGGCAAGGGCCGCGGCGGCCGTGAGCATCTCGGCGGTGAGGTCGAGCGCGATCATGCCGGCCACGCGCGGTGCGATCGCGATGGCGGTATGACCGCCGCCGGTAGCGACGTCGAGGGCGACCCACTCCGGCTGCGCTCTTGAAAGCTCGACGACCTTCTCGAGATCCGCGCCACCCGCGTGCGACTGGCTCCGAACGTAGTCGTCCGCGTGCTCGGCGAACCGCTCGCGCGAGAGGGACTTCGGGTCTCTCATCGGGCTCCTTCTGAGAGCGCTCCTGCGATCCTCGCCGCCAACCGGACGTTGTTGTACACCAACTCCTTGTTCGCCACCTCGCTCGCGCCTCCTGTGAGCGAGTGGATCCTGCCGAGCAGGAACGGCGTGACCGCCTTGCCGCGGACACCGTGTTCCGAAGCCTCCGCGAGAGCGGCCTCGATCACGCCATCGATCTGCGCGTGCGGCAGCTCGAACTCGGGCGGGATCGGATTCGCGACCACCACGCCGCCCGCGACGCCAAGCTCCTGCCGCGTGCGCAGGATCGCGGCGATTTCCTCGGCGGAATCGAGCCGCGCGTCCACGCCGAAACCGCTTGTGCGCGTGTAGAACGCCGGGAACTCATCGGTGCGATGGCCGAGAACGGGGACGCCGTGCGTCTCGAGGTACTCGAGCGTGAGGCCGAGGTCGAGCACGGACTTCGCTCCGGCACACACGACCGCCACATCCGTACGTGCCAGTTCCTCAAGGTCCGCCGAGATGTCGAAGCTCGTCTCGGCGCCGCGGTGTACGCCGCCGATGCCACCGGTAGCGAAGACTTGGATGCCCGCCATCCCGGCGATCATCATCGTGGCGGCGACGGTCGTCGCGCCGTCACTCCCGCGTGCGACGAGCGTGGCGAGATCCCGGCGACTCACCTTCGCGATGCCGGGAGCGGTAGCGAGGTGCTCGAGACCGATGCTGTCGAGGCCCACGCGGATCTCGCCGCCGATGAGCGCGATCGTGGCCGGGACGGCGCCTTCGGAGCGAGCGGTCTCCTCGGCGGCGAGGGCGCACTCAAGGTTCGCAGGGTACGGGAACCCGTGGCTGATGATGGTGGACTCGAGCGCGACAACGGGCGCGCCGGCGTCGAGCGCGGCGCGGACCTCGGGGGCGATCTGCAGGTGGTGCGTCACGAGAGCATCTCCTCCATACGTTCCAGCACGGACTGTTCGGTGAGGGTCTCACTCACGGTTCGCTCGCTGCCAAGCGCGACCGACGCGACCGCCGAGGCGAATGCAGCGGTGTGCGTCGTGTCGAACCCCTCCAACACCGCATAGACCAGGCCGGCCATGTACGCATCGCCGGCACCCGTCGCGTTCACGACCTCGGCAGGCGGCGGCACGAACCGCACGCGACTCACGCCCGAAGCGAACAGGGCTCCCGCGACACCACCGGTGATGACGATCCTCTCGGCACCCGCGATGAGCAGCGCGTCGACCGCAGCATCCACCGCGCCGGCCGCCGTCCCAGCAAGAGCGGCGGCCTCCAGCTCGTTCGTCTTGAGCGTGTGCAGCCTTCCGAGCAACCCGCGGGCTCGCGGTGCCTTGGCGACCGAGACGGTGTCGAGCAGGATCGGGCGATCGCCCCAACGCTCCGCCACGTACTCGAGCGTCTCGGCGGGAAGGTTGGTGTCGAGCACGATGATTGCCGACTCATCGATGGTTGTGGCGTGCATCGCGATCGCGTCGGGAGTGATGGCCTCGAGTGCACGCATGTCGTTGATGCCGAGGGCGAGGTCGCCCGCCTCGTCCATGATCGCCATATACCGCGGCGCGGTGCATCCCGGGGTGGAGACAGGCAGCAGCTCGATGCCCACCTCGGTGCAGCTCTTCTCGATCTCGTCGCCGGGCGAGCCGTCCCCGAGCGACGTCACAAGTCGCGTGGCTATGCCGAGACGCGCAAGGTTCTCGGCGATGTTGCGTCCCACGCCTCCGGGACTGGTGCGGATGTGACCGGGGTTGGAATCGCGCGGCACGAGCGGACGCTCGACGAAGCCGAGGATGTCCGTATTCGCCCCACCGATGACCGTGACGGGTCCGCGCATGCACGTCCTCCTCGCTGCGATGTCTTCTCAGATGGTACCGCAGCCGGCGCGCTTCTACGCCTCGCCGTCGAGGTTCGCCAGTCCGAGCCGCCGCAGCAGTCCCGGTCGGGGGCATCCGAACGCATCCCAGCCACGATGCGCGTAGTAGCGGCGCTTCATCGGTTCGATCGGGACGACACTCGCGGGATCGCGCGGATCGATGGGCTCGGTGGTAAGCCTCGTGGGCAACACGTCATCCTCGGCCGTGATGCCGAATCGCATCCCGATGAGCCGCTCGAGCGTGTACCCGCGCTCCCCGATCGCCCAGAAACCGCCGAATCCAAGCTTCATGCCGGTCGCCAGTTCGGCGGCCCGGATGTGCGGTACGAGCGGCATCGGGATGCCGAGCGCGACGGGCGGCACGACGCGCAGCGCACGCAAAACGCCCCCGGCCGAGCCGAGCACTGCGTTCGCGACCTTGCCGAGCGGCCCGTTCGCGCCCGTCACAAGCGGCGCCGGCAAAACGCCCAGCGTCGTGAACAGGCACCCGCCTGCCGCCGAGACAGCCTCCATCAGGTCCTGGAACATCGCGACAAGCGCGTGCTTGCCACGCTGCGAGCGCCCGTTCATCTTGAGCGCCAGCCCCTCGAGCGCCACGCCGTAGCCGCCGTTCAGGTGGCATGCCCCGCGGTTGGAGACCGCGTACCCCAGGCCATGGCCGATGGCGTTGCGCGGCTCGTACGCCGCGAGTTCGAGACCCTTCGACTGCATGGCGATGTCCAGTGCACCGTACCGGCGCGCGATCGCCCGAGATCCTGTCGCCAGCGTGGCGCCCACGCCTCGCTTGTATGCTATGTCGCCGAAGAGCTCGAAGAGCCCCTCGGCTTTGCCGAATCGAACGCCGGCGTCCCACGCTCCGCGTTCGGTGAGTTCCATCGCAAGAGAAAGCGTCACCCCCGTCGTCATCGTGTCGAGTCCGAGCTCGTCGAGCTCGCGATTCCACTCGATGATGCGCCCGAGGTCTGACACGCCGAGGTTGCTCCCCAACAGCACCAGCGTCTCGAGCTCCGGCCCCTTCACCCGCTCGCCGTCGAGCTCCACAACGCGTCCGCACCTGATGGGGCACGACAGGCAACCTGTTCGTGACACCAGGCGCGTCTCGGCAAGCGTCTCGCCGCTGATGGCGTCGGCGCCCTCGAAGCTCCCGGCCTGGAAGTTGCGCGTCCCCAGGATCCCCAGCTCGTTCATCGTGCCGAGAAACCCCGCGGTGCCGTACGTGGGGAGACGATCGCCTGCGATGGGGTGGGCCTTGAGCGAAGCCGTCCACTTCTTCACGTGTGCGTGGAACGCCTCGGGGTGCGCCGGTGTCGCGCGTCGCTCACCGTGCGCTGCGATCCCCTTCAGGTTCTTCGAGCCGAACACGGCCCCCATCCCTGTGCGACCGGCGACACGCTCGTCGCTTACGAGCGCGGCATACGGCACCAGATTCTCCCCCGCCGGCCCGGCCACGATCGTGCCGCACTTCCGGCCCACCGCGTCTCGCAACGCGGCCTGCGCGGCCGACGTCCGCAGGCCCCACAGGGCTGCCGCGTCGCGGAAGTGCACGCCGTCCTCGGCGACCTCCAACCATACGGGCGCATCGGCGCAACCGGTGATCACAAGCGCGTCGACGCCCGCCTTCTTGAGGTAGACGCCGAAGGAGCCGCCTGAGTTGGATGTCCCGAGCGTCCCCGTCAGCGGCGACAGGGCGGACACATCGAATCGTGCCGTGGACGGAGCTCCGGTGCCGTTGAGCGGCCCGGTAGCGATCACCATGGTGTTCTCGGGCCCGAGCGGATCGGTCTTCGGTGCAAGCAGGTCGTACAGGATGCGTGCGGCCATGACCTTCCCGCCGAGGAAGCGCCGCCTGTCGGCGTCGGTCCACGGATACTCCGACACCGCCCGCATGGAGAGATCGACGTGCAGCACCACACCCGCGTAGCCACCGAGGCTCGTCGTCATGAACGCTCCTAGAATGCCTGACGCAGCAGCGTCAGGACGTCGTCGTATCCGGCATCCCTCGGATTGAACGCCATCGCGCCGTCATCGATCGCCGTGCGCGCGATGATCGGCAGGTGCTCTTCTGTCACGCCCGCCTCCGACAGCGTAAGCGGCATGCCGGTCTTGTCGTGCAGCATCGTGTTGAGGGCGCGAACCGCCTGGATCGCCGCTCCCCCGCGATCGGCGGGATGCTCGGTGCAGTACGCCTGCGGTCCAGCAAGGTGCAGCAGCAACTCGCCGTAGCGATCGCCGACGACGCCGAGGTTGTACGTCATGCCGTGCGGCAGAAGGATCGCCATCGCCTCTCCGTGCGGCACGCCGGCGACACCACCGCACGCGTGTCCGATCGCATGCACGATGCCAACCATCGAATTGCTGAATGAGACACCCGCGAGCAATGCGGCGTTCGCCATCGCCAGGCGGTTCTCCTGCACCTTGGGCTTCGCAAGCGCTGCCGGCAGATACTCTCGGATGAGATCGATGGCGGCACGCGCATAGCAGTCCGACAACGGGTTCGCCTGGCGACACGAGAACGCCTCCACCGCGTGGCAGAGCGCGTCCATGCCGGTGGCAGCGGTGATACGCGGCGGAAGACCGACCGTCATCCGAGGATCGAGGACAGCGACATCGGGCAGCAGGTTGTATGACACGAACCCCATCTTCACATGCCGCTCGGTGTCTTTGATGACCGCCGCACTCGTCACCTCCGAGCCGGTCCCGGCCGTCGTCGGGACAGCCACGAACGGCACCATGCGGTCCCCGACAAGCACCTCCGAACCCATGTACTGCATGAGGTCGGTCGCGCCGTGGGTGATCACGATGCTCGCGCCCTTCGCGGTATCGAGCACCGAGCCACCGCCGACCGCGACGATCGCGTCGCAGTCGGCCTTCGCGTACGCCTTCGCGACCTCGTTGACGGTGCTGACCGAGGAGTCCACCGGCACGTCGTCGTACACCGCAGCGGCGGGGATGAGACCCTTCTCGAGCGCGCCGATCACGATGTCCGCCACGCCGAGGGACCTGAGCTGCTTGTTCGTGAGCACGAGCGGGCGCGATACCTTCATGTTCGCAAGCTCGAAGGTGATGTTCTCGATCGCCCCCGTGCCCGAGAGGATCTTCGTCGAATTCCGAAACTCGTAGTAGTCGGGAATCATGCCGCTCCTCCTTCAACGAACACGGGTGCGCTGGACACGGCGAGCGTCAGCGCGTAGGCGGCCACCACCGACTTCTCCCGATGCGCCGGCGACGGCAGGATGCGTCGTGTCATGATCGCCGGGAACAGGTAGCCCTCCACGATATGAAGGCACCGCACGACGGACATCCCGAGCGAGATGTCCCCGGCAAGCGTGGAACGATGCTCGGCGAACGCCTGCAGAACGCCCTTCATCCCGAGGAACACCGGCAGCGCGCCTTCAGGATTCTTGAAGGTGACGAGCAGCGTCGGCTCGACCTCGCGCGCGCCCAGGTGTCGGAACACGCCGTCGCGGACGCTCCAGGATGTCTGCGGGCCAGAAGGTGCCACCCTGAGCGTGACGACGGTTCCCTCGGCCCACCTGCCGATCTCACGCTTCACGCGCGAGTCCAGGCGGGCGCACGCAGCGAATCCCCTGCCGAGGAAGAAGAAGACGATCGCGATGACCCGACGCTTCATCGGGCACCTGATCCCCGATGAGGCACAACGATCGCAGCCGCATCATCATGAACGCGCATAGCCGACCTCCCCCGCCGATACGCCGGAGCCGATGCCGCCGACGTATGCCCATCATAGCGCGCCTACCCCGGGGCCCCCTCATGAATGAGATCGCGCGCGGATCGGGTGAGCTCACGATAGACGCGGGCGCGATCGCCCATGTTCCGCAGTATGTACGCCGAGAGCGAACCCGCGCTCTCGTACTGCTGCGCGCGCTCGGCATACCGCATCGCGTGCATCGAACCACCGGTGCTGGCGTATCGCACGTACGGCGCCAGCGTTCGGCGCTGCCGCGAGGCGGCATCAAGCACGCCGAGGATGACATCCACCTCGCCGTCAGCGCGGTACGCCTTGCCGTCGGCGATGCGCACGAGCTGCGGTGGCGAGGCGACGTGACTGCGCGCGCTATAGCGAGCATCCACCTGGCCCACGAAGGAGACGATCGTCGTTTCGACGAACGCGTAGCCGCTTTCGCGGTAGCCCCGGCCGGAGCATGCGACCCCGACCGCGGCATGGCCGCCTGAGTCGAGCACCCAGACCGCCGTGTCGTACCCTTCGTGCTGGAGAAGCGCCGCGAGCAGGACCGTCTTCTCGGAACAGACGGCGGTGCGGGCAACGAGAACCTCGGAGGGTAGCCGGAAGTCCCGGCGCACGTCGCCATAGGGTATCTGCTGGATGGCGCGCGCGAGCAACTCGAGATACTGGTCGCTGTCGAGCCGCTGCTCCAGCCTGATCAGCCGGAATTCGTCGGTCAGCCGACCGATCAGGCGGCTGTGGCTCAGTTCGTCGACGACCGTCCTGAGGTAGCGCTCTCGATTCGCTCCGGACGACTCGAAGACCGCGCTGGTGTCGAGTTCGCGCTCGCGTTCGACTCGATCGAGATCGACGGGGATCCGGATGAGATACGTTTGCCCGGCGAAATCGAAGACCAAAGGCGCTTCGAGCGTACGACCGGGAACGGCCTGTTGCTCAAGCGCGGCGACGCGGCGGTCGAATGCCTGAAGCCCTGCGTGCTCCCGTGCGAACCAGGCCCCTATCCCGGCGCACAGAAGAACGCTGACGGCAAGCGCGATGCGGGCGACGTTCGCCCTGCGTCTGCGTCGTGTCGATCCCACAGTCATCTTCGGCTCCCTGGAGGTGCCGCCGTGCCCTTTGCCTATACCACCAACCACGCCTGCAAGAGCGATGCCGGGTGCCGATCAGGCGTGATTGTTCGCCTTCGGGTTGGCCTGGATGAAGCGCACCGCCTCATCACACGAGTCGGTCGTCTGCATGAGATCCAGGTCGGCCGCTGCAATGGTTCCCTCGGCTACAAGTCGTTCGAGGAAGAACTCCATCATCGGATTCCAGAACTCGGTCCCCATGAGCACGACCGGGAACGACTCCATCTTGCCGGTCTGGATGAGCGTCATAGCCTCGAAGAGCTCGTCGAGCGTTCCGAAGCCGCCCGGCATGATCACGAACGCCCGCGAGTACTTGACCATCATCACCTTGCGTACGAAGAAGTGCTCGAAGGTCATAACGCGATCGAGGTACGGGTTGGGACGCTGTTCGTGCGGCAGATGGATGTTCGCGCCCAGCGAGAGGCCACCGACCTCGCGGGCGCCACGGTTGGCCGCCTCCATGATGCCGGGCCCGCCGCCGGTCATGACGCCGTAGCCAGCCTTTGCGAGCGTCTGCCCCATCTGACGGGCCAGCTCGTAGTGGGGATGCCCCTCAGGGAATCGCGCCGAGCCGAACACCGTGACCATCGGCGTGTCGATGTTCAGGAACTCGAAGCCGCGAAGGAGCTCAAGGAAGATGCGCACGGCGCTTTCCACGTTCTCGGCGTGACCGTGCCCTCCGGCCAGGAACTCGGCCTCGGCGCCCACCACTTGCTCCAGAAGCGATGGCGGATACGCATCAAGGTCGTTCGGGTTGAACTCGTTCATGAGACCTCCTCGGCAGGACTGCACCTTGATGGTACCAGGAGCGGCGACTCGGGGAATCGGGAAACCTGGTGTTGACCCTCACGTAACGTTAGGGTTTACGCTGTCAACGGAGGTGAGAACGCATGGAACACACAGTGGGAGCGGTCGCCGGAATCGCAGGGATCAGCGTGCGCACGCTGCATCACTACGACGAGATCGGCCTGCTCGGCCCCTCGGAGCGCTCCGGGGCGGGGTACCGGCTCTACACCGACGACGACCTCGTGACGCTTCAGCAAGTGATGTTCTTCAAGGAGCTCGGATTCGGGCTGGAGGACATCAAGCGGTTGATGCATGATCCCACCTTCGACCGCCGAGAGGCGCTTCGCCTGCAGCACCGCATGCTCGCGGACAAGACGGCGCAGCTCATGAAGATGATGGACGCCGTGGAGCAGACGCTCAGCGGCATCGAGGAAGGCACACCGATGGCAACCGACGACATGTTCGAGGTATTCAGCGACTTCGACCCGAAGCGGTATGAGACCGAAGTCCGGGAGCGCTGGGGCGACACCGACGCGTACCGGGAATCGGCACGGCGCACCAAAGGCTACAAGAAGGAGGACTGGGCGCGCTTCAAGGCCGAAAGCGAGCAGATCGGCACCGACACCGCTGCGCTCATGGACGCCGGTGTCCCCGCGACCGATCCACGCGCGATGGACCTTGCCGAGCAGGCGCGGCTGCAGATCGACCGCTGGTTCTACCCGTGCTCGCATGAGATGCACGCGAACCTCGCAGAGATGTACCTCGCCGACCCGCGATTCACCGCGACGTACGAGAAGATCCACGAAGGTATGGCGCAGTACTGGCACGACGCGATCATCGCGAACCTCGCACGGGCGCGCGGCTAGCCGCGCGGTACGACAACGCCGGAAGGGCGGCTCCGTCGGAGCCGCCCTTCCGTTGCATGCTATGAGTTCCGCGAAGCCTAGAGCTTGCGGACGTTGCTCGCCTGCATCTTGCCGTTCTGGCCCGTGGTCACGTCGAACTCCACAGCCTGGCCCTCGTCGAGGGTCTTGAAGCCCTCGCCCTGGATCTCGGAGAAGTGGACGAACAGATCGTCGCCATCCTCACGCGAGATGAAGCCGTAGCCCTTGTCCGGGTTGAACCACTTAACGGTACCGTTAGCCATACCAAACTCACTCTCCGCCCCCTCGGGGGCAAAACAAAAGCGGCGAGACAACGTATCCGCGAGACAGCCGGACTGTCGCGCCGCAAACCCGTGGCCCACGTTTGGACCCCGGATAATGATAATCGAACACGACTGTCAAAGAAAAGACTCCCTACAGCAGGCGGTTCTTGCTCCGGACGATCATCCTTCCAAGCCTGAGTGAGTTGCCCACGACCAGCAGGCTGCTACCCGCCATAGTGGCCGCCGCAATCGCCGGCGAGATGATGCCGAACGCCGCAAGCGGCACGGCGATGGCGTTGTAGAGCAGTGCCCAGCCGAGGTTCTCCCTGATTACACGACGCGACAGCACCGACAGCCGGATGAACCAGGGAACCAGGCGCAGATCGGCCCTGGCCAGCACGACGTCCGACGTCTCGCCGGCCACATCGGTGCCGCCCGCGACCGTCACGCTCACATCCGCACGGGCGAGCGCCGGAGCGTCGTTGACCCCGTCGCCGACCATGAGGACTCGCTCTCCTTGCGCCTGCCACGCGGCGATGACCTCGGCCTTGCGTTCGGGGGTCAGGCGCGCCTCATGCGCGTCGATACCGAGCTGCTCTGCGATGGCCGCGGTCGCGGCACCGCTGTCGCCCGAGAGGAGCGCCGTGGCGATGCCCGTCTCCCGCATCTCCCGGATCACCTCGGCTGCTCCGGGCAACACGTCGTCTCGGAGCGCGATGAGCCCGAGAACGCCGTCTCCCCTGGAGACCCACACCACCGTCCGCCCCTCCGAAGCATGATCCAGTTCGACCTGCCGGAGCGCTGCGGGTATCTCGCCATGCACATAGTTATCGCGCCCGACGCGCACGAGCGCGCCATCGACCGTCGCCTCGACTCCCTCACCCTTTGCGGGCGTGAAGCCGCTCGTCGGCAGCACGCTATCGCACGAATGCGCGATCGCTCTGCCGAGCGGATGCTCGGAGCGCGCCTCGGCGGACGCCGCAAGACACGTCAGCTGCTCGCCTGAGACGCTGCCGTCTCCCGAAATGGCAGCCACCACTTCGAGCTCGCCGCGCGTCAGCGTCCCGGTCTTGTCGAACGCGGCACGTGTGACGAAGCCGGCGGTCTCAAGCGCTGCAGGGCTCCGCACGAGCACCCCTACCGTCGCGGCCTGCCCGAGCGTGACGCTCACCGCAAGCGGTGTGGCCAGGCCGAGCGCGCAGGGGCATGCCACCACCAGCACCGCAACGGCGGCGATAAGCGCCTCGGCGGGAGACTTCGCGACAAGCCACCAGCCGAGGAAGGTGAGCGCAGAGATGGCCATGATCGCGGCCGTCAGCCACTTGGATGCGGTGTCCGCGAGCCGCTCGACCGGTGCCTTGGTTGCGAGCGTCGCCTCGACGAGGTGACGCACGGCCGCGAGGCGGGTCGCCTCGGCAACGCGGACCACGCGAGCGGTGACGGTGCCTTCGACCAAGATCGTGCCCGCCAGGACTTCGTCACCTGCCGACTTGCGAACAGTGACCGCCTCGCCGGTGAGAAGCGACTCGTTCGCCGCGCCGGAGCCGTCGATCACCTCGGCATCTACCGGTACGCGCTCGCCCTGTCTGACGACGATCGTCTCGCCGGTGATGAGCGCCGACGCACGGACCTGCGTGAGCTCGTCGCCGTCGACCCTCCAGGCGCGCTCGGGCTGCAGCTCGAGCAGCGCGCGTACGTCCTTGCGGGCACGGGCGCCGCCAACCGTCTCCAGATAGCGACCCACGACCACGAACGTCGTGATCATCACGACGGAGTCGAAGTAGAGCGCCCTGCCGCCGGCGAGCACTGCCCACACGCTGTACGAGTACGCAGCGAGCGTGCCGAGCGCGACGAGCGTGTCCATGTTCGCCGAGCGCGCGAGCAGCGAGTGCCACGCGCCACGCAGGAACGACTGACCGCCGATAAAGAGCGCGGGGGTCGCGAGCGCCCACACGATGAGCCCGGCCGTGTGCGCGTCCGCCGACGCGAACTGCCCGCGGTTGTAGAGCGGGTACAGGCGCTCGAAGTACAGGAGCATCACCTGCATCTCGAACGCGAGCGCGACGATCGCCTGGATGAGGATGCGCTCCTCGGCCTTGCCCGCGTCTTTGCGGCCGCTCTCCCCTGTTACTCGGGGCGTGTATCCCATGCCCTCGAGCCGGTGCAGGATCTCGTCGACCTCGATCTTCGTCGGATCGTAGTCGACGCGGCCCTTGCCCATCGCGAAGTTGAACGTTGCGGACTCGACGCCGTCAGCATGTTCCAGCACGCGTCCGGCTGATGTGGCGCACGACGCGCACCACATCCCGCCGAGGTCGATGAAAACGGTCGCTCGCGGCATGCGCATGCGCTCGAGCGCGCCTACGCGCTTCGGTTCCGCGGCGGACAGCACCTGGTCGAGAATCCCCTGAGTCGCTGCGACCTCGTAGATGCGGGCGCAGCCGTCAGTATCGAAGAGTACGTCCGCGCCGGCTATCCGGCGCGTGACCGGCGCGCCAACGATGTCCATGCCGCACAGCGCGCATCGGGAACCGCCATCCCCACCGCCTGCACGCTGCGTATGTCCGGCGTAACCGGAGTGGTCCATCGCCACGGTCAGTACGACTCCGTCCCGACCTCGGCATAGAAGCGGTGAACGAGCCGATCGGGAGTGATATGCGGTCCGAACTCGGTGATCACCTTGTCCTCGAGGAGCGCTGACTCGCAGTGGTTCACCACGTCCTCCCAGGTGTTCCACTCGCTCACGAACACGACGCGGGTCTTCTCGGCATCGTCGACCGAATACATGGCCGAGGAAGTCACATGCCCCGTCTGCCCCGGAAGGTTCACTTTAAGAAAGCCGAGGACACGCTGGAGCGAGTGGCCCATCTCCAGCTCGTCGACTTCGTTCTTGTCGAGGTCGAATGAAACCTCGTAGAAGTACGCCATGACGCGCTCCCTACGCCGGTGTCCAGAAGAGGATGAGGTACGCCACATACGAGACCAGGATGAGACCGACGATGACCCAACCGATCGGCGGCAGACTGCCTCCGGCCTCTTCGATGAGCCCCGAGAAGCTGTCTATGTAGCCGTCCGGGCTGATGCGCTCGGCATCTTCCTGCTGTTCGGGAGGGCGATGTCCGCTGCTCCCCGGCTGCGTGCGGGCATGATGCTTGAACGAGAATGCCAATGCGGCCAGCACGAGAACGACGGTACCGATGCTGATGGCCATCAGTTCGCCCCAGACGTCGAGGACGTTCTTAGGCATCCGCACCGCCCCCCTTCGACTCACGCCGGGGCCACGACTGCGGCTCGCGATCCTCGAGCATGCGGTACTTCGGTCCCTCGATGTCCTTGAACTGTCCCGATCTGAAACCCCACACGATCATCGCGACGGCAGAAAGCGCGACAAACGCCATCCACCCGACCACGACCCACAATCCGAGCGGCATGATCATCACCCCCCGAACTTCCGGCCAGTGAGTTCGATGGTGTACGCGCTCACATTCCAGATGTCGGTCTCGGAGAGCGTCCATTCGAATCCGTACATCATGCTTCCCGGAACGCCCGCTCTAACGCGGTAGAACACGTACTGGTCCTCCATGTCCGGGGGGAACGCCGCGGGAGAGCCGCTTGCCAGACCGACGGTGCCTGGACCACTCCCCTTGCCGTCAGAGGCGTGGCAGGGCTGACAGTACTGCTCGTAGATCGGCTTGCCTGCCGCGGGTTCGATCGTGGCGATCTCGCTCTGGAAGATGCCTATGTCCGTCCGGACGTACTCGGTGGGCAGCGCTCCCGGTGTGTGCTGGCTCGTCGTGACCCTCCTTCCGGTGAGGAAGGAGTCGAGCACGAATCGCACGTCGTTCCAGCGCTCGCGCTGAGACAGGAACTCGCCCCAGGTCGGCATGGCGCTGTCCTTGATGCCGAATGAGAGCTTCGACTGATACTCGCCTTCTATCGTGGAGAGGTCGCCCGACGTGCGTGCCGCGATCTTGCGCAGATCGGCGGGTCGGGGGTTCAGATACTGCCCGGCCCAGCCGCTGCCGTCGCCCGCAACGCCATGGCAGTGGGCGCAGCGCTCCAGAAACATCTGGCGTCCTGCGTCATAGCTCGCCGATGCCGGAATGCGCATCGAGTGCATGATCTTCGGGAAATCGAAGCTGGCGGCCTCGGCCGGTTGAGCGGGCGGTATCTGCGTCTGTGTGAACATCGTCCTGATGTACATCACCAGCTGGAAGCGCTCCTCTTCGGTGTAGGAGACCTTCCACGCAGGCATAGCCGACCACGGCACGCCCTCGCTGATGCGCCAGAAGTACGCGTCGTCTTCCCAATCCGCGTAGTCGGCAAGCGACGAGAAGTCCGGTGGCACCGGCTCGATGCCGGCACGATACGGACCCTCGCCGGTGGCTGCGTCGCCGTGGCAGACGAGGCACTCACGCGTCCACAGCCGCTTGCCGGCATCGATGTTCTCGAGCGTGACGGGAAGCGGGCTGGCCTTCTGGTAGTCGGCGGGAACGTCGCCCTCGTCGGGGTCGCGCTCCCACGTGCTCGCATACATCTGCTGGACGTAGTGGATGACGTTCCAGCGCTGGCTCTCGGTGAGGCTCTCCTTCCACGGCGGCATGACCGTGCCCTGAACGCCTTCCGATACGTGCCAGAACCACTGGTCATCGGGCATGGTCCGGAACGGGTCGACCTTGAAGTTGGCCGGCGTGACGATGAGCGTGCCCGCGTAGTGGCCAAGACCGTTGCCAGCGCACCCGTGGCAGGTGAGGCACTTCGCTGTGTAGATGAGCTTGCCTTCGTACAGACCGGAGGACTTGAATGTGTCCCATCCTTGCGCCGGGGGATTGTCACCCTCGGGAAGCATCGACTCGCCCAGCGATGGCGACGACGTGCCCGCGTATGACGCAGGCGCCGGCACCATCCACTCGGCAGCATTGCGATCGCCGAGCGCGTACAGGTATTGGCCGATCGCGCGCAGATCCGCGTCCGGGAGGAATGCGAAGCTCGGCATGATCGACATCGGCGAGAACTCGCGGGGCTCTTTGAGGTGATCGATCTCCCAGCTCATCGAACGCTTCCGTCCGATATAGGAGAGGTCGGGGCCGGTTCGTTCCGAACCCAGGATCATCGGGTTGTCGAAGGTGTAGTCGCCGCCCTCCGAGACAGGACCCATGCCGTTGTCGACGTCACGCACGTACTGGGTGTGGCAGTAGTTGCAGCCGTTGGAGTAGTAGAGCTCGCGGCCGCGCATCTGCTCGGCGGTGTACTCGTGCGCGATGACCGTCTGCGGCGGCTTCCAGAGCGCGACCGGCGTGAAGACGGCTACGGCGACGACCGCGAAGAACACGGCGAGCCCGCCGAAAACAATCACCCTGAACGTCATCTTCATGACGCGCTCACCTCCTCGGCAAGCGGGATCCGCTCACCGGGAAGCTCCACATGACGTCGAACGCGGACCGTCGCGAAGACGTTAATGGCGAACATCACGAAGCTTGTCACGACCAGCACGCCGCCGATGACACGGAGCGCCATGTATGGGCGAAGTCCCGGCAAGACCGTCCAGACCGGCAGGCCCTGGTGCACCCATGCCGAACCCTGCGTGATGCCGGTGAGGAAGAAGCCCATGAAGAAGGCGAAGAATCCGATCAGGTAGAACGCGTACTGCGCACGCGCCATACGTTTGCTCCAGATCTCGCAGTCGTAGATCCGCGGGATCACGTAGTAGATGCCACCCATGATCACCGACGCCGAGAAGAACAGCAGCGCGAGATGCGCATGACCCGGGACGTACTGCGTGAAGTGTGTGAGTTCGTTGATGCCGCGAATGGCCTGATGCGAACCCTGATACGACACCAGGATGTACGCCGCCCAGCCGGTGATCACGTACAGCAGTGGCACACTCACGCGGATCTTCGCCCAGTTCCCCCGCATAGTCAGGAGGATGTTGAACATGAACGCCATGACCGGGATCACCATGCCGAAGCTCTCGGCCACGGCGACCGTCTTGAGCCAGTACGGGATGGGCGCCCAGAGTAGGTGGTGCGCACCCACGCCGGTGTAGAAGAACGCGATGCCCCAGAATGCGATGAGCGAGAGAAAGTGACTATAAAGCGGCGTCTGTGTCTCTCGCGGGACGATGTAGTAGACGACCGCAAGCAGACCCGTTGTGAACCACAGCCCAAGCACGTTGTGGCCGTAGAACCAGTTGAAGATCGTATCGTTGACGCCTGTGAGCGCGCCGGTCGGAGGGGCCCACATGACGTTCCCGATGAAGTACAACAGCGGGAACCACATCACGGTGCCGATGATGTACCACATGCTCACGTAGAGCTTCGGCTCCACCCGGTGTGCGACCGTCATCCAGATGTTCACGAGATTGAGCAGCAGGACCACCATAACGGCGATGTCGACGGCGTAGATCATCTCCGCGTACTCCCGGCTCTGGGATTGTGCCGCAAGAAGCCCGACGATCCCTACCGCCAGCGAGATGTTCCACGCCGCTGCCGAGATGTTCCCGATCAGCTCGCTCCAAATCCTGCGACCGGTGAGCCTCGGCACGATGTAGAGCCACAGACCCATCATCGCGCCAGAAAGCCAGGCGAACAGCACGGTGTTCACGTGAGCCTGACGCAGGCGTCCGAACACGAGCCAAGGGACTCCCTTGAAGATGTCCGGGAACACGAACTCGAGTGCGAGGATCAGCCCGAACGTCACGCCGATCACGAGCCAGGCTGCAGCCGACAACATGAAGTTGGCGCTCGCACTGTTCTCGCGCTTCCAGTCGAACAAGATCGCCACCCCCCACCTTGATAGACGCGCGAGTGTGGATCAGTGGACAGACTCCAGCACGGGCGCTGACGAATCGACAGATACCCGAGCGTCTCGCTGTTCAGACGACGATGTCGGTGTGGTGATGCCTCACCCGGCTAGCGATCGAGCAGCGTGCTCGCCGTCCCGCCGAGGATGGCCTCGAGTTCTGCATCCGAGAAGCCCATCGCGCGAAGGTGGGCGATCTCTTCGGCGGCGTCGGTCCAGGGCCCGTCGCTGCCGAAGAGCACGCGGTCGGCGCCGTGTGCGCGCACGATGGCCACGAACTCCTCGTCCGGCAGATGCCCGAGCGTGAACGCGGTGTCCAGGTAGACGTCGCGCCCGACCAGGTGCTCGGGAACGTCATGCCATTGCCGGAACCCGCCGAGGTGCGCAAGAACGATGGTGAGGTCCGGGTGACGGTCGATCACACGGGCGAAGGCATCCGGCGTGCCGCTGAGCGTCTGCGGACCGATATCGGCTCCGGCGTGCGAGAAGAGAATCATGCCGAGCGACGCGGCTGCATCGAACAGCGGCGTCAACTTCGGGTCCTCGGGCGAGAACGATTGATACTCTGGGTGCATCTTGAAGCCACGCAGGCCCAGGCCATGCATTCGATGAAGCTCGGCGACCGCATCATCGAGATCGGGATGCATCGCACCGAACGGCACGACGTCCTCGCTCGCGAGCGTGGCGACCCAATCGTTGATCGCGCGGACTTGACTCGGCTTCGTCGCGACCGGTTGCACGACGGAACGACCGACACCTGCCGCCCGCATCGCGCCACGGAGCCCGGCGATGGTGCCGTCATAGCGGGCCGCAACGCCGCCCCCGCGGGAGAGCGTCGCGATGGCGGCCGGTGCCAGCGCGTCGGGCCAGATATGAGTGTGGAAGTCGGTCAGCATGCCGAGTAGTGTACCCCACCGACCGCTCGTGAACGCCCAACCGCCGGACGCGTACAGTACAATCGACAGACGAGCCGAGGGGACGCGATGGAACACAACAGAAGCACGTCAACGATCGCGCCGGAGTCTGCGCGCACACGAATCGCGTTGGTCGTGTTCGCCGTGCTTCTCGTGGTGACGTGCGCGTATCGGGCAACGCTCGGCATCTCCTTCGTTGACGACGCGCACTACCCCGCGCTCACGCTTCGGCTCGCCGAGGGCGCACGGCCTTTCGTCGACGAGATGACCACCCAGGCGCTCGGGTTCCTGCTCGCCGTGCCGTTCGCGAAAGCTTGGACGGCGGTCTTCGGGCTCTCCGGTTTCGTGCTGGCGCTACGACTGTTCTACGTCGCCGTGGCAGCAGCGGTGGCTTTCGCCGTGTACCGCCTCCTGAAGCCATCGTTCGGCGCTCTGCCGGCGGCGCTTGGAGCGGCCGCCCCGTGCCTCGCTCCGCCCTACAACATCTTCGGCCTGAGCTACAACACCGCAGCGATGCTCGGATTCATGCTTGCGATCGCCCTCTGTGTCGCCTCTCTCCGCGAAGGCAGCCGTCGACTCGCGGCAGCCGCCGGCGCGAGCGCCGCGTTCGCGGCGATCTCCTATCCCCCGCTGGTCGTTGTCGCGGCAGTCCTCGGGCTCGCGTACGTGATCGTCGCCCGCTCACGCCGCCTCTCGTTGGCGGCGCTCGGCGGTGCAGCGGTCGTGGTCGTCGTCTTCTGCATCTGGCTGCTTGCGATCGCGCGCATCGCTGACATTCGTCACGCTCTCGACTACGCGAACGCGGTATGGGCGGGGTATCGCTCCCCCGCCGAGAAGCTCACAGTGCTGCTTCGCTTTGCTCGCCGCGCGCTCATCACACGCTGGACGCTCCCCGCGTGGCTGCTCGGCGCAGTCGCGGCGCTGCCGCTGCTGCCGCGGCGTGTGCGTTCGACTGCCGCGCTGCTGGTGCCGCTTGTGTGTCTCATCCCGGCCGCGCGCGTCCTCGCATCGGGTGGGGCGCTCCTGCAGTTCGGCACCAACGGCGCGGCATACCTTGTGCTCCTCAGCGCCACGCTCACCCTCCCTGCCCTCGCGACCGCCCTGGCCGAGAGGGACAGCGACACGCTGCGCGGTCTGGCTGTCTCGCTTCCTTCTGCACTGGTCGGCTACTTCGTGGTCGCATACGCGACGAGCTCGGGGTGGCTGAGTGCCGTGCCGGTGATAGCAGTCGCACCGCTCGCGGTGATCGTCTTGCCGGCATGGTGCAGGCTCGTCGCCAGGGGCAGGATCGGGCAGGCGGTCGCCACGCTCGCACTCATCGGAGGCCTGATGGCGCTGCTCTACTCCACATCGTTCAACGACTCTCCGCCGCTGAGGCTGCGGCACCGGTTCACATCGGGTGCGCTCGCAGGCATCGCGACCACACCGACCCGCGCGGCCGACATCGAGCGGATCGCGGCTGCCGGCCAGCGGTGGTCCTCGCCGCAGGATCGGGTGCTCGTCCTGGGCCGTCCGCTCGGCTACCTGCTGATTCCGGGAAGCGCGCACACCAACGCCGTGTGGCTTGCGAAAGGGCCTTCGGACCGCTACACCGTCGAGTACTTCGAGGCCGCAGGAGCGCCTGACGTCGCCTACATCAGCCGCAGCGTGATCTCCTCGGCCGGGGGTCTTGAAGCAGCAGCGGCGGCCGACCCGCTCGTGGCGTATCTGGCGCGCGACTACGATCTCGTGGAGACCTTCGACCCCTTCGCTGTCTTCGTCAGGCGCTAGGCCTCGCGGCGCGGGAATCCTTTGAGTTCTCTGACGAGGTAGAGCGGACGGTGCCTGACCTCGGTGTATATGCGACCGATGTACTCGCCGAGCGCGCCGATCGTCATCAACTGCACACCCGAGAGCAGCAGTACCAACACCGAGAGCGACGTCCACCCCTGCACGACAGCGGCACCGGTGAGCCTCATGATCACGAGGACGATCGCCGTCACGAACGCCGCCGCCGAGACGACCAGCCCCAGCCACGTGGCGAGGCGCAGCGGCCGCACCGAGAACGCCATGATCCCGTCGGTCGCAAAGCGCATCATCTTCGCCAGCGGATACTTGGTCACTCCGGCGACGCGCGCGTCACGCACGTACTCGACCTCCACGGCATCGAAACCGAGCCACGCGACCATGCCGCGAACGTACCGGTGATGCTCGGGCATCGATGTGAGCGCCTCTGCCGCGCGACGGCTGAGTAGCCTGAAGTCACCTGCGTCAACCGGCATCTCCACGTCGGACAATGAACGCATCACGCGATAGAAGACCTTTGCCGAGGCAAGCTTGAACCAGCTCTCGCCGTGTCGAACGCTGCGGACCCCGTAGACGACGTCGGCGCCCTCTCGCCAGCGCGCGACGAACTCCGCGATAACCTCGGGCGGGTCCTGGAGATCGGCGTCGATGACCGTGACGGTATCCCCGGCGGCGTGCTCGATTCCTGCCGTGATCGCGAGCTGATGACCAAAATTGCGGGAGAAGCGAACGAGGCGAACGCGGTCGTCGGCCTCGGCTATTCGCTGAAGCTTGAGCCACGAGCCGTCCTTGCTGCCATCGTCGACGTAGACGATCTCGAAGGGGTCGCCGATCGCCGCCATCGCGTCCGAGCACCGGGCATGGAACGCATCGATGCCCTCGACTTCGTTGTAGACCGGAACGACCACCGTGTGCATGACAGAAGTCCCCACGACTACCCTTTCTTATGCTGCGGTCTGCTCGCAACGAGCACGAGCGACATGCCGATGGGCAGATCGAACCGTTCAAGGAGTGGAAGCTCGAGTCCGAACAGGCTTCTCATCACCGCATTCACAAAGCGTGGCGGCTGGCCCACTCCGAGCGACCATCGCAGCCGAAGGAGTCTTGTTATCTGGCGCTCCAACCACCCCACCGGCAGAAGTATAGCGTTGAAGAAGCTCACTCGTTCCACAGACAGGCCCGCGTCGAGCACGGCCTGCACGAGCGTCTGCCGCGTGTAGCGGCGGAAGTGCGCGTTCGCAACATCATGCGGCCCCCACAGCGATGGCAGCGCAGGAACCGTCAGGATCAGACGCCCCCCGGGGCTGAGCACGCGTCTCACCTCGGCGAGTCCTGCGACGTCATCTTCAAGATGCTCGATGACATCGAGCGCCAGTGCGAGATCGACGCTCTCATCGGCCTCGGGAAGGTTCTCCATGCTCGCTACGAGAACGTCGGAGCCGCGGGACCTGCACAGCTCAACCGCCACTTCGACCGGCTCGATGCCGCGAACGGTCGCAGTCGGAAACGCCGATTGCAGCGACCGGAGCGTGCCGCCGGTGCCGCAGCCGATCTCGACGACGCCGTTCGTGCACTCGGGCGCCCAATGCCCCGCCAGTGCCAGTACGAGACGTCGGCGAATGACGAACCACCAGTGGGAGTTCTCGAGCGCGTCGAACTTCAGTAGCAGTGCTCGATCCATGCGCTGTGTCGTCCCTGCTCATCGAATGCCGGTCGGTCGCCTCAGTGTATAGTACCTACCGTCGTTCCGAGTAGCGCGAGGGTGGTCGATCGAGTGCGGTTCGTGCGATTCGGCGTGGTCGGGATCATCAACACGCTCATCACCATGGCTGTCTTCAACCTCGCCGCTGTGCTGCTCCATGCGCCCGCGCTCGCCGCCAACGCGCTGGGCTGGGTCGTCGGCTTTGCGAACTCATACTTCTGGAATCGACGGTGGACGTTCGCGGACAGGACCGGCGCCCCGGCGGGGCGGTCACTGTGGCGCTTTGCTGTCGCGAACGTGGTCGCGCTCGCGACAAGCAGCGCCGTGATCGCCGCACTGCAGACCGTCACGCGGTCGACGGGCCTCGGCATGGACCTCTCGGCGCCGCTGCTGCTCAACATCATCGAGGCGGTCGCCATAGTGGCGTCGCTCGCAGTGAATTACACCCTGGCGACACTCTGGGCTTTCCGAGAGACCCCCGCGGCGTAGTCGCCTACGGCAGCTGACTCAGCGGATGGCAGTTGAGGCACAGGTCGTCGTAGTACGACGTCGCATTCGCCTCGACGAGCAGCCGGTAGTTCTGCGTCTCATGCGGGAAGTTCTGGAATCGCGGATTATCGGTGGGGACGTTGCCGTCGGTCGCAGTGATCGAGTACGGCAACGCGTCACCGATGTTCCCGGTGAGCGTCCCGACACTGCGCGCGTCCTCATGACACTGCTGGCAGATCGGGGCGTGTGCCCCCTGCTGCGCCGTCCTCGGATACGGAATGAGGTAGCCGCGGTTGGTCCCCGCAAGCGTACCGGTGGTCGTCACCGAGGTGGGGTCATCGCTAGCCAGACGTGCGATGTTCGAGTACGTGAACGGCGCAGCGGTGGTCGCCAGGCTGTCGACCGGGTGATTGTGCACCGGCCCCGCGGATCCTCGGCCCTTGTGGCAAGCAAGGCACCAGTCCGAGCCGTACTCTGCCACCGCCGTACCGGTCGTGTCACCGGGATGCTCGCGAAGCAGCTTGGTGGTCTTGGTGTTCTTCGCGAGCGCAAGTGGATAGCTGGTTCTCCAACGCTCGGACGCATACGCGGCGACCGTCTGCGAATCGTGCGGGCTGTGGCAGTCGTCGCACCCCAGGTTGCCGTTCAACCCTCCGAATGCCATCGTTGCGCTGCCGCCCGATGCTGCATCACCACCGGGAACCACCGAGGTGGTGTCGATCGAGTGCCCGCCGCCCGTCGCTTGAGGGTCGACGCCCGTACGCGCTTCGATGGCGCCATAGACGCCCATTCCCCCGGTGCCGTCATGACACGTGCCACACGAAGCGGTGACCGTGGTGCCCGGGAGAAGCTTCGAGCCGGCGGCGTCGTGAATCTCATGGCACGCCGGACACCGCCGGGTCGTGGTCGTGTACAGGCCATGCGGGCCCTTTGCAGCAGCGGGACCGAGATTCGGGCTCATGTGAGGCGAATGGCACACCGAGCAGTACTGGCCGCTCGAATCCGGGACGTGGCACGGCGCGCAGTCGGTGATGACGCTGCCGACGTGGCTCTCTGGCATGTGGTTCGGCTCATCGTAAGCGGCCGCCGTGGACACGAAGACGCACAGTGCGCTCAGAGCTAGCGTGAGCGTGATGATCGCGAACTGCGAGCGAGATCGCACAGACTTTCCCCCTGGTCGATATGCCTTGTGCGTCTTTATACGGCTTAATGACTCTCGGCCGCAACCCGCGCTATGACCGACGGTGCAACAATCTGCCAAGCGGCGGCACTTCAACCTCGATGGCGCGCTCCGGACAGAGCTCCTGACAGCAGTAGCACCGAATGCACGATGCATAATCGTGCACCGGCGGCACCCCCTTGCCGTTCTTCCAGTCGACGGCCTTCGGCGTGACCGGACAGACGCTCACGCACGTGCCGCATGCGGTGCATTTCATCGGATCGATCACCGGCCGAGGCACGATGAGGCGCTTCGCGAGCGTTCCTCTCCGCTTGCCCGAATCGGTGGTCGCTTGGCGGCTCCGGTTGACGTTGTAGTCGCGCACGACGAGCGCTTCGATGTCGTCTCCCACGAACTCGACATCGCTCGCTGTGCCAAGCCCCCATCGCTCGCCGTACGTGATCGTGCCCACGAGCACCGGGTCAAGATTCATGATCTTGCAGGCCGCAGCATCGAGCGCGACCAGGTCATCGGAGAGCAGAATGACCCCGACCTGCCGCGGGTCGCCGCCGCGGGGGCCGTTGCCTTCCATCCCGATGATGCCGTCCATCACCGCAAGTCTCGGACGGATCAGCCGATTGAGGTCCACGAGCATCTGCGCGAAGCGCTCGACGTCGGGCATCCGCATGTGGAACTCGCCTTTGAGCATGCCGGGGACACAGCCGAACTGGTTCTTCACCGCGCCGGTCATGCGTGTCAGCGCGTGCGTCTTGAGCTTGGGCAGCGTCACGAGCCCGTCCGCGTCGAGCACCGCCGAGGCAAGCACGAACTGCTTGATGAGTTCGCCTTCCGGAAAGGACACCTGTCTGCCCTCGGTGAAGTCGACGTACGTGACGCCGAGCGCCTCGGCGACCTGCGCGATACCGACCTTGCGGGCGGCGGCAAGGGCGTTGCCGAAGCCGGGTGAGTCGCCCCATGAGAGCTTCGCGCCCGTCTCGGCCAGATGTCGCGCGACCGCCGAGAAGACCGCCGGGTGTGTGTTCACGACCTTGTCGGGGGTCGCACCAACGAGCAGGTTCGGCTTGAGCAGGATGTTCTCGGCGTCGTGAACGAAACGACCGGCGCCGCCGAGCAGTTCCAATCCACGACCGACCGCACCGAATACGGCGGATTCCTCGTAGGTGTCGCAGCGAACGACGGCGACTTTCGCAGACATGGTTCGGTCCTTCCTCGGCGATATTTCGTGCGAGCTGACACCGCCGAGTCTACACCTGCTGTTGCGCTTCGCTAGCTGCGGCGGTTCTTCTTGCGCTCGTTCTCGGTCAGCAGACGCTTGCGAAGCCGAATGCTCTTCGGCGTGATCTCCACGAGCTCGTCGTCCTCGATGTACTCCAACGCTTCTTCGAGGGTGAAGGTCACCGGCGGGGCAAGCTGTATGCCCTTGTCGGCAGAAGCGGCGCGCATGTTGGTGAGCTGCTTCGCCTTCGCGACGTTGACCACCAGGTCGTTGTCCTTCGCGTGCTCACCGACGATCATGCCTTCGTAGCACATGACGCCGGGGCCCACGAAGAGCACGCCGCGGGTCTGCAGGGCATCGAGCCCGTAGGCCGCGGACTTGTCCATCGACATCGCGATGAGCGAGCCGTTCTGGCGACCGCCGAGGTCGCCCCGGTAGGGGCCGTACTCGGCGAAGTGGTGGAACAGCGTCGCCTCACCGCGCGTGGCGTTGAGGATGCGCGTACGCAGACCCATGACGCCGCGGGACGGGATCCTGAACTCGAGGTGGACGTGCTCGTCGCGCTGGACCATGTCGGTCATCTCACCGGAACGCGATCCGAAGATCTCGATGACCTTGCCCGCATAGTCGCTCGGAACATCGACGACGGCCTGCTCGATCGGCTCAAGCGTCTTGCCGTTCTCCTTCTTGAGAATGACCTGCGGACGGCCTACCTGGAACTCGTAGCCCTCGCGGCGCATGGTCTCCATGAGCACCGAGAGGTGCAGCACGCCTCGGCCGGAAACCTCCATGCCGCCTTTGTCCTCGGTCTCGACGATGTTCATCGAGATGTTGGACTCGGCCTCCTTGAAGAGGCGCTCCTTGATCTGACGCCCACCGACGATCTTGCCCTCCTGGCCCACGAGCGGACTCGTTGAAGGGGCGAACACGATGGACATCGTGGGCTCTTCGACGTGGATCGGGTCGAGGCGAATCGGATCGATGCGACAGGTGAACATGTCGCCGATGTCGGCATCCTCGATGCCGACGACCGCACAGATATCGCCCGCATGCGCTTCCTCGGCCTCAAGGCGCCCCATGCCCTCGAACGTGAAGAGGCCCTTGACCTGCGCCTGGTAGCGACTGCCGTCGTTCTTCACGACAAGGATCTTCTCGCCGTTGTGGATCGTGCCCGAGAAGATACGCCCGATGCCGATGCGGCCTACGAACGACGAGTAGTCGATCGTGCAGACCTGCATGGCGACAGGACCGTCGATGTCCACGTCCGGCGTGGGGATATGCTCGAGGATCGCATCGAGCAGCGGCGTCATATCGTCGTTGTCCGCGTCGGGCTCCAGACGTGCGTAGCCGTTCACCGCGCTTGTGTAGACGACCGGGAAGTCGAGCTGATCATCGTTCGCACCGAGGTCGACCATGAGGTCGAACACCGCATCGATGACCTCGAGAGGACGGGCGCCCGGCCGGTCGATCTTGTTCACGACGACCATCGGCTTGAGGCCGTGCTCGAGTGCGTGCCGCAGCACGAAACGGGTCTGCGGCATCGGACCCTCGAACGCATCAACGATGAGCAGCACGCCGTCGGCCATCTTGAGGACGCGCTCGACCTCGCCGCCGAAGTCAGCGTGGCCGGGCGTGTCGATGACGTTGATCTTCACATCCTTGTAGCGGATGGAGATGTTCTTCGCGAGGATCGTGATCCCGCGCTCGCGCTCCTGGTCGTTGGAGTCCAGGACGCGCTCGGCGACCTGCTGGTTCTCTCGGAACACGTGCGTCGACTGAAGCAGCCGATCCACAAGCGTGGTCTTGCCGTGGTCGACGTGGGCGATGATAGCGATGTTACGGACGTCGGTGACGCGCATGATGCTCCAGGGTCGTGGGAAGGGGGCGGTATAGGGTAGCACGATTCGCGCCAGGTGGCACGCGCGACCCGGCCGAGAACGATGGAGCCTCATGACGTCGGCGACAGTGTATCGCCGAACCTCCCGATGTCCGCGAGGGTACCGCACGTCAGAAACTCGGTGCGCGAGCGGAGATGCCGTTTGCTATCACCACCGTCTGCGGTACGGTAGATGCAAGCGACCGCGGAGTGTGACCGCTGTGACTCACGACTTCGAAGAACTGCGAAAGTTCGTCGCTCCGGAGATCCTCTTCGGAGACGATGCGAGGGCGCTGTGCGGCGCATACGCCGAGCGTATCGGCATGCGCAGGGTCCTGGTGGTCACCGACCCGGGAGTCACCGCGTGCGGCTGGGTCGAACCGGTACTCGACGACCTCGCTGAGCACGGGATCGAGACGCTCGTGTTCTCCGACGTATCGCCGAACCCCCGCTCGGCTCAGGTGATGCGGGGTGCCTCGGCGTATCAGGAAGGCGCCTGCGACGCGATCGTGGCGGTCGGGGGCGGCAGCCCGATGGACTGCGCCAAGGGAATCGGCGTGGTGGCATCGAACGGCGGTCACGTGCTCGACTACGCCGGAGTCGACCGTGTCGTGGTACCGATGCCACCGCTGATCTGCATCCCCACGACCGCCGGCACCGGTGCTGACGTCTCCCAGTTCGCGATCATCACTGACGAAGTGAACCGCACGAAAGTGGGGCTCATCAGCAAGTCGCTCGTGCCCGACCTGGCGCTCGTCGATCCGACGGTTCTCAGGACGATGTCCGCCGAGCTGACGGCCGCGACCGGCATGGATGCCATGGTGCATGCGGTCGAGGCATTCGTCTCCAATGCCTCGTGGGAGATGACCGACAACCTTGCGCTTGCCGCCGTCCGGCGAATCCCGCAGGCGCTGCCTGTGTGCTGCACCGATCCCGATGACGGTCCGTCGCGAAGGGCGATGGCGCTTGCAAGCCTGGATGCTGGACTTGCATTCTCCAATGCGAGTCTCGGAGCCGTGCATGCACTCGCACATGCTCTCGGCGGCCGCCTCGACGCCTCCCACGGTGAGTGCAACGCTCTGCTGCTCGGCCCTGTGATGCGACACAACTTCAGGTACGTATCGCATGAACGTCTCGAGCTGCTTGCCGAGGCGCTTGGCGTCTCCGGCGGCAGCTATGCCGAGAACATCCCCGCGTGGTTCGACGAGTTCCGGGCGTCGCTCGGCATCTACTCCGAGGATCAGGGAACCGTGCTTTCCGAGAGTGACTTCGAGAGCATCGCGCGGACCGCAAGCGTCGATGCGTGCATGGCGACCAACCCGTACAGGCCCAGCGTACCCCAGCTTGTGGAGATCCTGCATGACGCACTCGACTGAGGACCGGGACTGGGATGCGCTTCGCGCCGGGGTGATCGGGCTCGGTGCGCATTCGGCCCGAAAGAGCTACTACCCGGAGCTGCAGCAGCGCCTCGGTGAGCTGGAACGCTTCCGGGTGCTTCTCGACGGCAGCAACGACGCGATCATGCTGTTGAAGATGCCCGAGGGCACCGTCCTCGACGCGAACCGCACCGCACACGACCTGCTCGGACGCGACCTGGTCGGGAGGCCCCTCACCGAGGCGTCCGCCCCCGCCTTCGCGCACGACCTGCTTGCGGGACTCTCGGCAGATGGCGGGATCCGGCTGGAGGTGGAGCTCGGCAGCCCGGGTGCGCCCTACGAGGTCGACGCGCACACGCTCGCTATGCGGGACGGCGACTTCGCGGTCGTTGTGGCGCGCGACATCACCGACAGGCGCCGTGCCGAGCAATCGCAACGCGCCCACCGGCGTCGACTCGAAGCAGAGGTCGCCAGCCGCACCGAGGAGCTGCGGCGCGCGAACGAGGAGCTGGTGCAGGCAACACGCGCGAAGGACCAGTTCCTCGCGAGCATGAGCCATGAGTTACGAACGCCGCTCAACTCGGTCATCGGTTTCAGCGACGTCTTGCTTCGCGGCCTCGCGGGCGATGTGAACGAGGAGCAGCATCGACAGCTTGTGATGATCAACAACGCCGGCAAGCATCTGCTTGCGCTGATCAACCAGGTCCTCGATCTGGCGAAGGTCGAGTCCGGCCAGGCCGAGCTCACCATGGAGACCTTCAACGCATGCGACGTCCTCAGCAACGTGTGCGAACTCATGCGGCCGCAGGCGCAGGAACGCGACCTCGAACTGCACGTGGCGTGCGACGAAGCCGCACTCGAGATCGAGAGCGACCGGCAGCGCCTGCTGCAGATCATGCTCAACCTTGCTGGCAACGCAGTGAAGTTCACCACGAGTGGCTCGATAGGGCTTCGACTCGACCATGAGGGCGCTGAGCTCGTCTTTCGCGTGATCGACACAGGGCCGGGAATCCAGCCGCACGAGCACATCGACATCTGGCAACCGTTCCGGCAGGGAACGCTCGATGGAACGATAAAGCCCCCGGGCACCGGGTTGGGCCTGCCGATCAGTCGCCATCTGGCAACGCTGCTCGGCGGATCGCTGACGCTTGAAGAGTCGTCTCCCGCGGGCAGCACGTTCGCGCTTCGGCTGCCGCTGGTGGCTTCACAACGCCGCGAAGAAGACGAACGCGGAGCCAGCTGAAGCCGGCCCCGCGCCACTCGATGCAGATTCTTCGCGGTCTAGCGACGACCGATGCGGCGATTCCCGCCGCGACGACCCATCACGCCGCTCGAGAAGACCGCGCGTGACTTGGTATTCACGGTGCGGTCCGCCATCGGAACCACGCGGTCCTTGTACTCGAAGCCATGGTGGTCCTCACACGCGAGCACCTCGCCAAGCGCGCGCTCGATGTCGTGAAGCACGGCTGTCTCCTCGGCAGCGAGGAAGCTTATCGCGCTTCCCTCGGCACCAGCACGGGCGGTTCGGCCGATGCGGTGGACGTAGTCCTCGGCGGTGTTCGGCATGTCGTAGTTGATGACGTGGGAGATCTCATCGACGTCGATGCCGCGGGCGACGACGTCGGTCGCCACCAGCACGCGCGTTCCGCCGCGCTTGAAGCCGTCGAGCGCCTTCTGGCGCTGCGACTGGCTGCGATCGCCGTGGATCGCCGCCGCCGAGACACCCGCCTTCTCGAGGATGCGGTGCACGCGGTCAGCGCGATGCTTGGTGCGCGTGAACACGAGCACCCGGTTGAGGTCGCCACCTTTGAGCAGCTCGACCAGCAGATCGGCCTTCTGCATCTGGTTCACAGGGTAGATCGCCTGACGGATCTTCTCGGCTGGCTTGGTCGTCGGCGAGGTCTCGATATGCACCGGCTCCTTGAGCGTGGCCCCCGCGATGCGAACCACGTCCGAAGACATCGTTGCCGAGAAGAGCAGGTTCTGGCGCTCGGTCGGGAGCAGCGCGATGATGCGGCGCACATCCGGCCAGAAGCCCATGTCGAGCATACGGTCGGCTTCGTCGAGGACGAGGATCTTCACGTTGTTGAGCTTGATCGAACCGCGGTTGTGAATGTCGAGCAGGCGGCCCGGCGTCGCGATGACGAGGTCGACGCCCTTGCGCAGCTTCTGGAGTTGCGGCTCGTAACCAACACCGCCGTAGATGACCACGCTGCGGTGACCGGTGAACTTCGATGCCTGGGTAGCGACCTCGCTGATCTGCTGCGCGAGCTCGCGGGTGGGGGTGACGACGAGCGCCTGGATGCCCTTGCGGGGCTCGATGCGCTGAAGCAGCGGCAGCACGAAGGCTGCTGTCTTGCCGGTGCCGGTCTGGGCGCAGCCGACGACGTCACGGCCCTGCAGAACGTGCGGGATCGATTCGGTCTGAATCGGGGTGGGGATTGTGTAGCCCATTGCTGCCACGCCCTGAAGAAGGCGCGGCTCAAGGCCAAGCGTCTCAAAGCTCAATTGTTCTCCTGTACCGGGCGCTTCCATGCGCCGCTGTTGCAGACGCAGCTGATCCGAACGTCTGCGAACCTACACAGCACAGGACAACCGAGTCTTGGATTTGGATTGCTGGCGGATTATAGCAGGTAACGCGCCAATTGCCGAATCACGTGGGCTCTGCAGCCCGCTGACATTGCATGACCCATTCCGACAAGGCGCTCAGATATGCATCGAGGCGCTCGACGGTAGCGGTGTCCGCGATGCGGCCGTCGCCGTCGAAGACCGTTCGAGCTAGGGGCACGGTGAGTTCGACGCCGCTGAACACCGGCGCGTTGAAGTAGTGCCACATCTGGCGCCATGCAAGCTGCGCGCGCATCGTCCCCATGTACCCGGTGCTCACACCGGCAACCGCCATCGGGCGCCGATAGAGCGTGGGGTCATGCGCCGGACGTGAGAGCCAGTCGATGGCGTTCTTGAGCACGCCCGGAACGCCGTAGTTCGTCTCGGGTGAGACCAGCAGGAGCGTCTCGCCCGTCTGGATGATCCGCTTAGCCTCAAGCACGGCTGGCGGTGGCGTGCCCTCGAGGTCCTGGTTGAACGGTGGGAACTCGCGAATGTCCGCTTGCACGATCTCGAGACCGTGAGCTGGTCCCCGCTCGATAGCGACGTCAAGAAGCGCCTGGTTGAACGACCCGGCCCTAAGCGAGCCGCAGAGTGCGACGATCCGCATGGGTTCCTCCGACCTTACGGTTCCTGCCTGTCAGAAACGTACCCCTGGCGGTGTACTACTCTGCGATGCGCCGCGCCCTTCGGCCGAGCAACCACAACGCAGTCGCTACCGCTATCACGCCGAGACCGACGACCAGGCTCGCTCGACCAAGCCACTTCTCGGCGAGGCGCCAGCTCGCGCCAAGCGAGAACCCGAGCGCTGCCACTGCGCTCGACCACAGGATCGCCCCTGCGGCGTTGTAGCCGAAAAACGTTCTCCGCGGCATCTCGGCGGTGCCTGCAACAAACGGCACCAGCGCCCGCGCATACCCGATGAACCTGCCGAGAAAGACCGCCTTACCGCCGTGTCGCTCGAAGAACCCCTCGGCGCGCAGTAGTCGCCTCTCCGTGAGGCCCACGTGCGCGCCCGCCGAGAGCAGCCATGCGCGGCCAAGACGACGTCCCATGGCGTACCCGACGTTGTCGCCCACTACTGCACCCACGATCGCAGCCGCGATCACGGCATCAAGCGTGAGCGTACCCTGGTGCGCGAGAAATCCACATGCTAGCAGCACGCTCTCCCCGGGAATCAGCAGACCGAGGAACGCAGCGCACTCCAGCGCGGCGATGAGGAAAATGAGCACGTAGCTCCACTGGCCGACGCGCACAACCAGATCGAGAAGGTACTGCAGCATCGCTCATCCGTACCTTCCTGGGGTCGAGGGAATTCCCTCTGGCGAGTGTACCCGTGGATGAACGAAGCGACGCGCAGGAACCTGTGCGGCAACGTTCCGGTGTCGGCCGAGACGCGCCGAGATACCGGCGCGGCAGTATGTGAGTATGAGAAGCCGAGCCGCCCACACTCCACTCCCGAAGCGCCTGACGAGCTGGCTCGTCCTTCTGGCGTTGGCGATTCTGGCGGGACTCGTGGTCACGCGCTGGCTACCCGGAGACAAGGCCCCCGCAGGCGAACTCATGCGCAACGCGATGCGAGTACTTGCGGGTCGTGAGCTTCCGTCAACTCCCCCGCCGCAGGCGCCCGCGAACCCCTCAACACAGCGTGAGCGCCTCAGCGCTGAGGCATTCAAGCTGCAAGGGATTCCGTATGTCTGGGGGGCCAAAGGACCCGAGGCCTACGATTGCAGCGGGTTCACAAGGGCCGCCTACCATGCCATCGGCGTGCAGCTTCCCGACGGCTCGTTCAACCAGGCGAAGGGCGAACGGCCCCTCGAAGACCCGGCCGCCCTCACCGCCGGCGACCTGCTCTTCTATCGCTGGAGCGAGGACGCGGGTGTCTCGCACGTCACGCTCTACGCGGGAGACGGATGGGTGATCGGTACCGGCAGCCCGGGTCAGCCCAAGGAGGTCGTACTCTACCCACTCTCGGACGACCTCGTCGACGACGGGCGCATCATCACCTACCGGCACATCGTGCTCGCTGACGAGTAGCGAATCGCCTAGGCCAGATCCGGGTCCTCCAGGAACCACTCGATGTGGCTGCAGTTCGTGCAGATGAGCAGCGTCGCGTTGCGATTCGCCCAGTCAAGGTTGAGGAACGTCATCCCCCTGGTGTTCAGCAATGCTGCGCCAGCATCGAACTCGTTGCCCCCGCAATGCGAACAGACGACCCCTTTGCCCGCGACACTGTACCGCGCATCGCCTTCATAGCCGCGCTTGAAGTGCTCGATGATCCCTGCCATGACGCCCCCCCGCCGCCAGACACCGATGCATCACAGTTTCGCCGCACCTCGGACGACTCCTGCGAAGCCACGTGAGCAGGAAAGCGCACCCTGAGAAGAACACGATCAGACCAGCGCCGTATCACGCTCCACGCAAACAGCAGGCCACGACGCTTGGAGCACGCACCCTCGTCCGGCCCGCTTGCCGTCATACATCAGGCCGTCGGCAAGCCGCACGGCCTCGTCGACGTCGGCCGGCGGCTCAGTGAACGTCACTGCACCGAACGTCGCGCCGACCCGCCAGCGCTCCTGCATCACCGAGCCGAGCGTCTCGGCGATGCGCTCGAGCGTCACGCGAGCCTCCTCGCACCCGGTGTCGGTCATGAGAATCCCGAACTCGTCTCCGCCGAGACGTGCCACGACATCGGTAGCGCGAAGCTCCTCGACGATAAGTTCCGCTGCCACGCGCAGCAGCCGGTCGCCTTCTGAGTGCCCGAACTCGTCGTTCACTCGTTTGAAGCGGTCGAGGTCGACGTAGGTGATCGTGAACGGTCGCTTCGTGCGGCGCGACTCGGCGATTGCTCGCATCGTGTACTCCTCGAAGACCCTCCCGTTTGCGATTCCCGTGAGCGAGTCGATTCTCGAGAGAGAGCGCTCATGCGCAGCAGCTCGGGCAAGCCGATACACCAGCTCGACGACAAGGAGGAAGAATCCCAGGCGCATACCGGTGTTCCAAATCGGGATCCATAAGACCGAGTAGCCCGCGCCGGTCGTGAACTCCAGGTATCCCCAGATTGAGGCACTCAGGTAGGCGAAGACCCATCCCGCGCCTCGCGAGATGAATGCGGCAGCTAAGGTCACCGGGATGAGATAGAAGATGGAGAAGCTCAGCTCTGAGCCGGTGATCCGGTCGAGACCGGCGACAAGTGCCACCAGGGCTACGGCACTGGCGAGCTTGACCCAGCGCGGTAGTGCCTTCAAGAAGGTGGCCGCCCGAAGCGCACTCTCGTCCGTACTCGACCTGCGATGCTGTTCGGCTTCCGACACTGCCGCTCCTTTGAACGGTCGTTGGCTCACTCTAGCACCGCGTCAGCTTGCTCAGGGTATGAGCGAGCGCATGTAGAGCGCGTAGCACATGAGCAGTCCCGCGCCTTCCCAGCGGTTGAGAATCCAGCCGCGCCACAGCAGCGGAAGGAGCAGAACCGCGGTTCCGACCAACATGCCGAGGTCCAGCAAGCGGAGGCCCTGCACATCGAAGGGACGAATCACCGCAGCGACACCAAGCACGGCCAGGATGTTGAACACGTTCGAACCGATCACGTTGCCGAATGCGACATCGGCTTCACCGCGCACCGCGGAGGTGACGGCGGTCGCCATCTCGGGCAGGCTCGTACCGATCGCAATGACGGTCAATCCCACGACCACCTGGCTGATTCCCAGACTCGCGGCTACCGCCACGGCCCCCTTGAGCAGCAGGTTCGCTCCGACGAGCAGCGCGACAAGTCCAACTGCGACAAACGCGACGTCGATCCACATGGACCGCTTCGCCGGCGCAAGCGCTGCATCGAACTCCAACTCGACCGGTCGAAGTTCACCTCTCCGCGCAGCCACATACGAGGAGACCGTGTACGCGACCGCGCCTACTACCAGCATGACACCCTCGATCCGACTCATGCGTCCATCGACGAGCATGACGGCGAGCATCAGCGTGACGCCGATCATCAGCGGAACTTCTCGGCGGACGATCTCCGAGCGGACCCTCATCGGCTTCGCAAGCGCTGCGAGCCCGAGAACCAGTGCGATGTTGCTGATGTTGGAACCGACGACGTTTCCGAGCGCGATTCCGCTGTTGCCGTCGGCGGCGGCTCGGACGCTGAGCGCGAGTTCGGGACTGCCGGTTCCGAATGCCACCACCGTAAGCCCGATCACCAACGCCGATACACCAAGCCGCAGCGCCAGCGCGGTGCTGCCACGGACGAGCCCCTCAGCGCCAAGCGCGAGCAGGCCGAGACCGCCGATGATGTACGCCGCATTCAGCATGTGAGCAGTATTGCACGAAGATTCTCCGGGCCGTCCCGGAAACGACAGAGCCGGGCAACCCCGAAGGGTCGCCCGGCTCGTAAGCGCTCTATACAGAGTGCGCTTAGAGAGCACGCACCTGGGTCGCCTGCTTCTTGCCGTTCTGGCCAGTGGCTTCCGTGAAGGAAACGGCCTGACCCTCGTCGAGGCTCTTGAAGCCATCGCTCTGGATCTCGGAGAAGTGAACGAACAGGTCGTCGCCACCCTCGCGCTCGATGAAGCCATAACCCTTGTCAGCGTTGAACCACTTGACTTTACCTTCTGCCATGCAAATCCATCCTCTCGCCCCACTCACGGGGCAAAACAAAACGACGCGACTTCCGCTAGAAATGCGGTGTGTCACGTCGCAATCCTACGGACCTCTGTGGTCCGCCTGCTGGGGAGTATAGCACGTTGTACGCCAAACCGCAGCTTTTTGGGCATTGACCTCCTGGTACAAGCACCGGTATGCCAGTTTCAGCCGACCGGAGCCGGGCTGTCTCGCCCTGGCGTTCAACGCGAGTCGACCACACCCTGCAGCCATGACGATCGCATCACGCACACTCTTCCGGCGCGAACACCAGATCGAACCACTCGCACACGACGGGCATGCTGGACGACACTGCATGATCGGTCCCTGCGAACTCGCGCGTGAAGGCCGCCCAGTGCGCGCGGCGCCAGTACTCGAGCGAGCCGTCGCCCTCACCCTCGATTGCGGCGAACTCCTCCGATACGGCCTCGAAGGGCACGATCTCGACCGCCGTCGTGCGGATGATGCAGCGGGCGTTGCCGTCCCAGTCGGTGATCACACTGCAGTCGCCGACCTGCGGAAGCGCCTCGTCTTCGTCCTCGTACGACCAGAGTGCGCCGGCGGTGGCGCGCTTCACGCCCGCCACCACAAGCTCGGCAAGCTCGTCAGCATCGGACTTGTTGTCGCAGAAATGCCATGCGGAGTACTCGGCTCCCTCGGCAAGCTCAGGATGCGCAGCCTCGAACGCCGCCCACATCGCTTCGATCGACGCCAGGTCCGACATCTGCGCCACGCTCCTCTCGTCCGCTCAGCTACGCCGTCGGGGTCTCGGGAAGGTTGGGCAGCCACACCCGAAACGTCGAACCGGTGCCAAATCGGCTTTCTACCTCCATCCGACCCCCAAGCATCTCAACAAGGCGCCGTGAGATCGACAGACCGAGTCCCGTCCCGCTCGGCTTGAGACCGTCGGTACGATCGACCTGATGGAAGTCGTCCATGATCAGAGCGATCTCCTCGGCAGCGATCCCGATGCCCGTATCTGTGACGGTGAGCAGCACTCCTTCTTCGTGCGCTACGCATGCAAGCGTGATCGCGCCTTCGTCGGTGAACTTCAGAGCGTTCGACGCCAGGTTCATCACTATCTGCTTCACTTTTCCCCGGTCGGAGCAGACAAGCATCGGCGATGTCTGCATCGCAGTGCTCAGGGCGATGCCCTTCTCCAGCGCTTGCGGCTCAAGGGTCTCACTGATCTCCTCGGCAAGTTCGCAGATGTCGAACCATGTCGCCGACACGACCTCGTGACCCGTCTCGATGCGCTCGAGATCGAGCACATCGTTCACGAGTCCGAGCAGGTGCTTGCCGGAGGCGTTGATCATCCCGAGCTGCTTGTGCTGCTCGTCTGTGAGCGGCCCGGCCAGCCCCTTCGACATGAGATCGGAGAAGCCGATGATGGAATTGAGCGGCGTGCGCAACTCATGGCTCATGTTCGCCAGGAACCGGCTCTTCGCCCTCGACGCCTCGAGTAGCTCCTCGTTCGTCGACCGCAACTCCGCCGTGCGATTGGCCACCTCCTGCTCCAGATGATCGTGTGCAGCCTTGAGGCGCTCTTCGCTCACCAGTAACTGCTCTCGCGCCAGTACCTCCTCGGTGACATCCTGGTAGGTGATGGCAACTCCGTAACCCGGGAGCGGAATGGGTTCCGCGGTCACATCGAGCCACACGACGGTTTCATCGGGACGGACGATGCCCTCCTGCGCACGCGTGCGCGCCTGCGCGGCAAGAGCGCGAACCGACGCCCACTCCTCTGGCGGCTTCTCGGAACCGTCCGGCCGCAGGATCTTCCACTCGGTCCCACGGATCTCGCGTTGGCGATGCACGGCTGCCGGCACTCCAAGGATGCGAGCCGCCTGTGCGCTCGTCTCGATGATCGCCCCCGTGTCGTCCGAGATGGAAACGCCGATCGGCAGCGTCTCCAGAAGGGTGCGGAACTTCTCGGCAGCCACGTGCGCGGACTCTTCGGCGTGCTTCGCTTCGTCGATAGATGCCGTCACGTAGAGGGCAGCGAAGATCAGCACGGCGAGGAACGCCTGCAGCCCGATCACCTCCAGCGAGATGCCGCTGCCGATCGTCGCGACTTTGCTCCAGCGATCGACCAGACCTGCTGTCATGCACAAGGTGATCGTGATCCCGGCCGAGGCGGCACCGATCTGCCCGAAGCCAGACGCGACCAGGAGCACCGGCAGGAATATGACGGCCTTCCATCCCGCGAGCGGGCCGAACGATGAGACCAGCCACCAGCCGACCGAACCGGCGGCGACAAGCAGCACGAGTATGCGAACGGCGCGAAACGGCGTGTGAGGGAGCGGGGCCCAATTCTGACCCTCGGCCTCGGCGATCGCCAGGCCGAATGCGCCGACCGCAAGGACGCCGAGCGCGTCGCCGGACCACCACGTCACCCATGGTCGCCACGTCGGCGCGTCCCCGGCGGCGAGCGCCAGAGATGCCATACCGAGCGTGGCGCCGATCGCAGGCGCGATCAAAGCGGCCAACGCCGTGAACCCTGCAACCTTGCGCCGCGAGTCGAGTGCGAGCGCATCCCGCATGAACCGACGGATCAGGAACGCCCCGAGCGATGCTTCCGCGCAGTTGGCGACCGCGAAGCCTGCACTCAGGACGATCGCACGCCCGTGCAGGGAATCAGACGCGACGTTCGCGACCGCCGCAGCAAGCAACAGCACCGGCCATTCGCGAACGTCAGAGAAGACGAGCAGCACGAACAGCACGCCCGCCGGGGGCCAGAACGTCGAGAACTCCTGTTGCACCGAGAGCGCATTGCCAAGCTCCGCCGCGGCAAAGTACGTGACCGCGACCAGAACGGCTTTGACCCACAGCGGTGCAGAACGCCACCAACGCGCGCTTCGCTCTCGCATAACGGCTAGCTCTCCTCCCGCCCCCACTGCGAACATACCACGGCGCGCTCTGCATGTGCACTCACGCAAGAGGAGTCCGCGATGAACGGTCACGGCGGCTATGACCACGCCGTGCGAGTGCGCTGAGGCTCTAACTGGAAGCCGCTAGGCTACCGGGCGCCTTTGCGCGCGACCTCCTGTACGCGGAACTCGACGATGCGGCGGATCAGATCCAGCGGCAGAGGCTTCCCGAGCGGGAACTGCACCGATCCCTTGCCCTGCTTGTACGGCTCAAGATCGGCCCTGAACTCCTCCATGCCGGTGGGTGTCGGATACAGGCCGATGTGCCGCTCGTACCCGGCGAAATGCACCAGGTGCCGACCGTTCATGTCGAACGTGGGGATCGCGTAGCTGATCGTCTCGGTCGCATCGGGCGCGACGTCTCTGATGAGCGACTTGACCTCAAGCAGTGCTCTTCGGGTATCCGCAGGGAACGCCGCTATGTACCCGTCAATGGACGTTGCCGTCGGTCTGTTCGCCATGCACGCACCGACCCGTCTGCTAGTGAGGAACAAGGAATTCGCCGAGGAGCAGGAAGATCGTGAATGCGAGCGGGAGCAGTGCCAGCCACAGCACGAAGGATCTCTCACGATTCCTGGTGATCGCGAATAGAGCCACCGAGCCGGCCACAGCGCCGCAGAGCAGCATTCCGACTCCGTAGTAGGGCAAGATCCGCTCTCTGAAGACGTCGAGCGCGTTGTTCGTCGTGCCCGACATCGGCATGAACACGAACGAGTTGATCGTGAACAGCACGACGAACACGACCGCGATCCACATGGAGACGCGACCTGCCATAGTCGTCGGAAGCGATGAGAACGTGCCGGTCTTCGGAACAGCGTCGGGTCGTTCGATCGCAGCTGTCGTGGTCATCTCGCGCACCCCTCTCCGATTCACACCGGGCACGGCCACCGGCCGGGCATGAGAGTATTCCCACTTCCCGGCATCCATCGTCGGACCGAAAAGGATGAGATCACTCACGCCAGTACTCGGCCCTGTTCATCGCTTCGGCGCACACGACGGTGCCGCGGACGGCGCCGAGAACGCCCGGTCGCAGCGCTCGCACCATCCAGGCGTCCGCGTGGTCTGCGGGAATCGGGAACGGCGCCGCAAGTCCCCGCGCACCGGCGGGCTCGAATCCGAACTGCGGATAGTACGCAGGATGGCCGAGCACGAACACCAGCTCCACACCCGACGCTTCCAGCACGCCAAGCCCTCGCTCGACCAGCCTCCCGCCAACCCCGCGTCGCTGCCGGTCGGGCACGACTGCGAGAGGCGCCAGAATCGATGCGCATACATCACGTTCGGATCCGTCGATGTGCGCGGCGGTGAACATGACGTGGCCGATGGGACGTCCTGCTTCGCGTGCAAGCAATGACACCACCGGGGCGGCACTCGGATCGCGCAGCAAGTCGCGCACGAGCGACTCGACAGCGGGGTCGTCGGCGAACGCCAACGCCTCGACCTGCAGCACGTCAACCAGGTCCATCTCCGAGGCCGGTCCGATGACGATCCCGGAGGTCGCCTCGGCCTCCTCAGCTGCGGCATCGCGCAGACTGTCGTTCTCGGCGGCGAGCGATTCGATGAATTCGCTGAGGGCGCTCAGCTTCTCGAGCATCCACCTGAAGCCGACCTTGCCTTTGAGCGTGAGACTCATCGCGTTGATGAACGCCAGCGCCTCATCTGTGGTGAACCTCGCCATGCTTCGTTCCCCGCCTCTCACGAGTCCGGCACGGGCCTCAGTGCGCGCAGCGCAGCCTGAACGCCGACCATGTGCTGTCGATGCTGACGAGTCCGAGAGGACGCATGCCGAGAGCCTCTGCAGCGGCCCATATGTCGTCGCGGCTCATATCAAGACCAGCTGCCCTGGACCCCTTCCGGTAGAAGACCCAGAGGGCCGCGCCGGACGGAAGATCGGCGACGGCAGCGGGCATCATGTCATCGAGTTCCGCACGTGTGTGCACGAACAGGAAGACGAGTTGCGCCTCGGCCGCTTCTACGAACGTCACGCCAGCCGGAAGGCCGAGTGCGCCGACCACGCCGGGCACCTCGTTCACGACCGCGATGGCGGTCCCGGGCCTTACGTGTGTCTTCTCGGCAACGGTCTTGTCCGCCACTGATCCTCCTCGCTTCATGACGATATTTGCCCGATATGACGTGCGCTCACGCAGCCGCCACGCGCCGCGCGAGTGACCCGGTCGGGCGGTTGCGCGCTTACCGGACGCCGCACTTGGGCACCATCGAAGACACCGAGGGCAACCGCATCGGGCTGCAGCAACCCGCCGACGACAAGTCACATCACCCGCACCGGGTCGTCACAGCGGCCGACCGACCTGGTCGCGAGATACCGAGCAGGCGATACGTTTGCGGGTTTCTCGGCAAAGAAGAGAGCGACACAAGGAGGGTCTGACATGCCCGCAATCGTCGATTTCGTGAACGTGTCCACCGTCGGCCTTGAGACGTCGCCGGTTGCCGATGCGCTCGCCGGCCTTCGCGCGAACGAAGCGCGGTACTTCATGAACAAGTACAAGCATGAGTTCGCCGTCACTCCCGCGACCGAGAGTCAGGAGACGATGGAGTACGTCAACCGAATCCTTCGGGAAGAGCGCGGCATCGAAATCGAATCCAGGTCGCTAGAGACATCGCGCTTTCGGGTCGAGAACATCGACATCGCGTACGTCTTCTACGAGAGCGGTCTATCGATCAACGTCATGTACACGATCGACGACCCTAAGAAGCGAGCCGTCGGCATCAAGCTCTCAGATGGGATGGACGTCCCCGCGGAACTTGAGGGCAAGTTCAAGTTCGCCAGGATGAAGTCCAAACTGGCGGGGACGATTCGAGGATCTTTCTTCGTGATCAAGGGCGAGTACTAGCGTGCGAACGAAGTCGAGTTCGCCTCGGACAGGAAAGGAGACCCCATGCCGCAGTTCGGGATGATCGTCTACTCACCGGCACCCGCAGACCCGAAGGCTATGACTGCAGAGCACCTGGCACTGCTCGATGACTTCCCCGCTCGGGCCAAGGCGCTCGGCGGCAAAGTCCTTGGCGGCAGCTACTTCCCTAAGCAACGGGGATTTGCCTTCGACCCGAGCACGACCGCGATGACCGTGCAGGGCGATACGGTGCGAGCCGGGACGGTGCTGGAGTCGGACCTGGTCGCCTCGGCATTCTTCGTACTGGCGGCACCGGACATCGACGTCGCGACCCGCGTTGCGAGCCTCCATCCTGCTGCAGTCGATGGCGGGGTCGAGGTCAGGCCGCTGTTCGTTCCGGCGGGCCAAGCACAGGACGACTACGCCGACTGACCTCGGAGGGCGGTTCGACAGGCTCAACGGGTATACGGTCGCGCCCTTCTCAGACGTCGAACACCGACCAGCAGATCTCGTTTCGAATCCGTTGGTCATCCAGCACCAGCTCACGGATGGCATCCGGGAGCTGGTCGCGCTGCCACAGGCACTCAAGCTGTCCCGCGCTATCACCCTCACCGCTCGGAGCCGCCGCGCGCACCGCTTTGATCGCGTAGGCGGCCGCGCCGAGCTCATGCGCCGCAACATGGGCGACGTTCGCAGCCTGGGCGGCAGCGTATGCAGCGAATCGGGGCGCACCGCTCAGGTCTCGCGCTGCTGCATTCGCCTTCCCCGCCGAGGTGCGCGCATCGGACATGCGTACCTCGCCCCGCACCCAGGCGTGGGCCTGTTCGATCGCATGACGCGGTCGTGGATCTCCTGGTTGAGCTGTCTCGAACAGATGGAGAACGTGCTCCGCGCACGATGCCGCCCAGAGTCCGAGGAGCCGGTGGTTGGAATCGGTGAGAGAGCCACCGCGACGCAGCGTCACAAGACGGGGATCACGGTGCTTGGGGAGGATCAATCCATACCACCTTCTTCACGTCTCTGCCGAACGCACGCGCCTGACCCGACGGACACCCTCAGTCGAGTCTAGCGCTTGACGTGGAGAAGGGTGTACCTGCCGAGAAGACGTGGACGGCACCTGTCGCTGTCAAGTAGTCTTGACGCAGCGGTCTGTGAGGAGATGTTCCGGCGCACGGGGGGCTGGGGCGGCGATCGCGATATCCGGCAGCACGACGCGTCCGACCGACCCACCACGTTCCAGGAGGTTCAGTCATATGCGAGTGTTGGTGATAGGGGCCGGCGTCATCGGCTCATTGTACGGGGCACGACTGGCTCTGGCAGGCCACGAAGTCACCATCCTGGCTCGAGGCCGCCGGTACCAGGATATCGCGACGGGAGGACTCATCATCGAGGAGGCTCGTCACGGTCGCCGCGAAACCGCCAGCGTCTCGGCCATTAGCGAGCTGGACGGAGATGACCGCTACGACCTCACACTGGTCTCCGTTCGCAACAACCAGGTCGCCTCGGTCCTACCGCTTCTGGAGAGATGCACCTCGCCTGCGGTGCTGTTCATGGTGAACAGCGCAGAAGGCCCGGAGAAGCTCGCGAACGCGATCGGCGCGAGCCGATTGCTCCTGGGGTTCCCCGGCGCGGGCGGCACGTGTGTGGATGGCATCGTGCGGTACACGATCGTTCACCCGGTCATTCAGATGACTACCGTCGGCGAGTCGCAGGGCGACCAGGTCACGGAGCGCGTCCGCGCGCTTGTGGAGGTCTTCCGTCAGGCGGGCTTCCCCTCGGCGCCGTGTCGCGACATGGACGCCTGGCTTAAGACGCACGTCGCGGTTGTCAGCCCCATCGCGAACGCGGTCTACGCGAAAGATGGAGACCTCCGCGCGGCGGCGAATGACCGTGCGCTGATGCGGACGTGCGCCCTCGCCCTCAAGGAGAACCTGCGCGCCGTCGAGGCGAGCGGCGTGTCGCTGACGCCGGGCCGATTCGGACTCCTGAGGCTGGTACCCACCGCCTTGATGGCACGGGTGGCCGGAATGCTGCTGGACACCGACTACGCTGACCTCGTGGTGGCCCGTCACGCGAACAACGCACGCGACGAGATGGGCGAGCTGGCGCGGCAGGTCTCGGCTATCGCCACTGCCGTCGGCGTGCAGACACCTTCGGCAGATGCGCTCGCTGCGTTCATCTAGGGATGTGTCGGCCGATCGGAAGCCGAACGCGCCCGGGGCTACTTCGGCTCGCGCAGGATCTTCTCCATCGCCTTCCCGCGCGCGAGTTCATCGATCAGCTTGTCCAGGTATCTGACCTGTTGCGTCAGCGGGTCGTCGATCTCCTCGACTCGTACTCCGCATACCGTGCCCGTGATGAGCGAACTGTTCGGGTTGAAAGCCGGCGCCTGCGCGAAGAAGGTCTCGAAATCGTGTCCCTGGTCGACCTGGGACTGTAGCCCTGCTCGATCGTATCCGGTCAGCCAGAAGATGATCTGTTCGACCTCCTCCTTCGACCGGCCCTTCCGTTCCGCCTTCTTGACATAGAGCGGAAAGACCTTGGCGAACTGCATGGAATTCAGGCGACTCTGGCCCATGGCCACCCCAAACGCTAGAACGGCAGTCTGCAGTGTGGCGCGACGTTCCTGTAAGGCCCGGAACCGAAAACAACGGTCGTGGCCGCTCGGAAGGACGTCGGATGCGTCGTTCCTTGCATGAGCAGTCCTCCCAGAGCGCTTCGACAGGTAACGTCACCGTACCGACTACGACTGCAGTACCCGGAGGAGCGCTGGCGCAATCGCGCCTCCGGTCGCGATCACACCGGTCAACCCGTGCGCAACCGCAGCCCAACGCGCGCTGCCACTTCGCACGGTCATCCAGCCGTACGCAAGCCCGAGCACCGCTGCGGCAGTCACAAGGCCTGCGATCCCGCCCGGCGACGGGAAGATGAGCTGCGGAGCGATGTGCCACAGACCGAACCAGATCGCCGGATACAGGACGGCGAGGGTCAGCCGTGGCGAGAATGCCCGAGCGTAGAGCCGACGCTCACGATGACGCGACGTCGACTATGACCGGGAGTTCGCCCTTCCACTTCGTCCACAGATGCGAGTCGCACGTCAATTCGCACATGAAGTGCGCAACATTGGCCATGGCGGTTTTGTCGGGCTTGGCGAGACTGGCGACGAGACCCTCATGGAGCGTGTAGTCCGATACGTCGCCCTCGACAAGGGTGTCCGGCCGCACCGCGACCCACTCCACGTACGGGTTCGAGGTGCCCACCTCGCGCAGGAGGAAGTCGGCGGCGTTCTGGTTGTCCTTCGCGGGCGGGATGAGAGCCCGCAGGAGCGCGACCACGGCGCGCTCACCGCCGCCCCGCCGTGTGTCGAGCCTGTCCGGGCGGTTGACCGAGACGCTGCTCATGAGCACGAGGCGGATCGGGCGGGCGGGTCTGATCTCCTCGGCGATTCGGCACACGCGCCGCACGGCGGCGGTCACCAGATCGCGGGGCCGACCGAACATTCCCCGGACACTGAGGTTGTGGCCGAGACACGACACAACGGCGTCGCATCCCTCGACCTGGCGGCGCAGGGCGTCGTCGGCCATCGACAGGACCTCCGCCTCAACAACGGTGAGGCTCGGGTCATGGGTGACGCCAACGGGCAGTCGTTCGGCCGAGCGCACGATCGCGCGCACGCGTGCCCCGCGGGCGAGCAGCTGGCCGACAACGCGGCCGCCGGTACGGCCGGTGCCGCCGAGCACGAGGACGATGGGCGTTTCGGATAGCATGTTGCCACCTTCTTAGAAAGATAGGACGGGGCGTTGACCCCGGTGGGCGCGAATGGGTTGAATCCCCCGGGAATCAGCACGGCTCCGTTCCCGGGTAGTGAAAGACCTGGTCGAGCGGCTTGCCGAGCACCTCGGCGATCTTGAACGCGACCTCGAGCGACGGGGAGTAGCGCTCCTGCTCGATGGCGATGATCGTCTGCCGGGTGACGCCCACCTTGTCGGCAAGCCCGGCCTGCGTCATCTCGCCGGCCGCGAACCGCAGCTCGCGGATGCTGTTCGTGACTCTCGTGGGCTTGGTCATCGCTAGAAGCCCCTTCGATAGAGCACCAGCTTGGCGATGCCCGACGCGATCGAGGCGGCCACGAAGCCGGCGTAGAGCGAGTTCGCGATCCAGAACTGGTCCTGGCGCGTCATCGCGAGCCCCAGGGCGACGATCACCCCCACCGAGGAGACCCAGTACCCGATGAGCTCGCCGCGGCGGCTGATGTCCTTGTCGCGCTCGTCGCTGCGGCCGACCTCGTCCATCGATCCTTCGCCCGTGAGTTCTTTGCGGATGCCGATGGCGATGCCGCTACCCACGCCGGCCAGGATCGACCCGACGATAGTGAGCACGATCGACACCACGATGGCGATGACAAGCGTGCGCTGATAGGCGATCTCGGCGACCGGTGTGGCGCCCAGCTGTCCGTAGACGATGGACGCGTACGCGATCGGGACCGCGAACGAGACCAGTAGATTGACCCAGGTGACCTTCTCCTCGAACGGCATGGCCGCAGCCTCCTCGATGTCAGGAATGTTTGACATCGTCAGAGTAAAACGATGTTGACATCGTGTCAAGAATTATTTACTTCCGGATTCCGGCCGACGGGGATTCTCCAACTCGCCAGACCCGCGCGCTACGCGGGACTGACCTGGCTGCGCCTGTGCCCGATCACGGCCCACACGAGCAGCGCAAGCCCCGCCAGAATCTCAAGCACCCACACAACGTACGGACGCGGCAGATAGCCACCAAGGAGCGCGCTCGCCAGCGGCTCCAGGACGAAGAGAGTGGCGATGACGACCAGCGGTACCGGTGACCCGGTTACCCTCCGCCAACGACCGAGCAGGCCGAAGACGATTCCCGCCATGACGGCGACGACGTACCAGATCGCGTTGACGGTGACCCAGAGGACAGCGCTACCCAACACGAGTGCGATCCCGGATGCCGATTCCTTCAGGGCGATGTAGGCCGGATGGTACTCCGGAAATGCGTTCAAGTAGAACCCGAACATGCACAGCACAGCCGTGAGCACGCCGGCCGCCGCAGCCCACGATACGGAGCGATGAAGCCAGCCTGCCAGGAACGGCAACGCAATCCAGGGGGCAACGAAGTAGGCAGCCGACAGGCCCAGAGGATCTGCGGGCGCAGGGATCCTGGATACGATCAACCCGTACAGGAAGCCCGCCAGGGCGCTGAGCCCCAGGCGGGCTACCCCGGGTAGTCCGGCGAGTCGGCGGGCCAACGGTCACTGCCTTCCGAGACGGTGCCCTGTCCGGCGGGCACGGGTCCTTCTTGCGCATGTGCGCATCAACTGCGAGCCGATATCTTCTCGGCTGAGCCGCGATTTCCTGCACGTCAGCTGAAGGCGCTTGCCGGATCGCGAGTCGAACCCGGTTCACCCGGCAGTTTCACCACTGGCGCCAGACGAACGCAAGCACAGCATGGAGTATCGCCGCGCCCGCCATCACCCAGGCCAGGGTCGGCTGCCCCACGCGGTGCAGCGCAAGCGCAGCGAGCATGAAGAGCAGAAGAGAGAGGAGTATCCCGGGCACCATCCCTAGCCTGTTGGCCGCCTTCGGCGCTAGCAGGTAGCCCCACAACACTGCTGCAGCTAGCGGCAGCACGATCGCGAGCGCCCAGCGAAGCAGCGGATGGTCGACGGATCGGAACCCGAAGATGGCAAGCGCTGCCAACATGGCCAACTCAAGAGCAAACGCCAGCGCCAGATTGAGATTGGCTGCCGAACCCACTGCCGACTCCCCTCCCGAGCGAGCGACGGGCTTGCGAACGCATGCCTCGCGTCTGCCGACGTCTCGGCGCGTCACCCCCTGCGCACCACCGAGCACCTTGAACCCGAATCTAGTGTACGAGGCGCGCCGTGTGCACGGAAGCACCCTTTGGGCAAGCCGATCCTCCGCAGGCGTCATCTCGGCGTGAACGTCAAAGTCAGCGGGATCGCTGCGATGGAAACGTGATATGAGGGGGCTCCAAGTAGCACATCTATGCTACACTGACCACGACCCCTCACAATGGAGGCATCGAGATGACCCGGGGAGTGAAGCTGCGCAAGGCCGGCGGATCCATCGCCGCCACGCTGCCCAAAGACATGGCCGACAGGCTGAAGCTTGCCGCCGGCGATACGGTGATCGCCATCGAGACCGAGCGCGGTATCCTGCTCACCCCGTACGACAAAGACACCGAAGAGGCGCTCTCGATCGCCGCCGAGGTTGGGCGCACCTACCGCAGCGCCCTTCGAGAGCTTGCGAAGTAACGAGCATGCCGCAGCGTGAACCGCGCTGGGTGACACGCGTGGTCGTCGACGCGATCCAGACCGACATGCTGCTAACGCACGGCGGGATGCCAGGACTGCGCGACGAGAACTTGCTCGAATCCGCGCTCGCCCGCCCACGACAGCTGCATTCCTGCAAACCCGATGCGGACCTCGCCGCACTGGCCGCCGCCCACGCGTACGGCCTTGCCCGAAGTCACCCCTACAACGACGGCAACAAGAGAGTCGCGTTCGTGGTGATGGCGGTATTCCTTGGCCTGAACGGACTCGACCTCAAGACGGCCGAGACCGACGTGGTCACGACCTTCGTGGCACTCGCTGCCGGAGAACTCGACGAGGAGACGCTCGCCGACTGGATCAGGCTGCACGCCGCAAAGCGGAGCGGAGAGTCCCGCTAACGCATTTGCGCATCAGCTGCGCGCCTATACCTTCTCTGCAAAGCCTACGACTCTGGCGCGTGAGCTGAAAGCACTTGTTAGCCAGATGCCCGGACGGTCTCAGGCTCCCCTTCGATGGACACCCGGACTTTGGGAGCAAATACCAACGCGTACACCGAGACGGCCGCCGTGCAGACCGCCATCGCAAGGACGAGCGTGAAAAGCACCTGGGGATCACCGCTCTGAGCTACCGCGAGTTGGGCCCGCCAGCTCGCCACTAGGTAGCCAATCACTATTGCCGCGCAGAGACCAGCGCCTACGACACCGCCGCGTCGCCCCGAAACGAAGAGCAGCGCGCCCAAGATCGCCACGATCGCCGGCGCGTACCCGTGCGCGACAATCCCGTAGAAGAGCGGTGATCTGAAGGTGAGGCCGACCGCCGCAAGACCGTAGGGCAACAAGGCGAGTGCAACGACAAGCCCCAGCGCGCCAAAGAGTCGAAGCATCGCAGAAAGACGTCCCCGCATCGAACCCATGCCCCCTCCTCCTCCAGAACCCCCGCGTTCTGGCTAACGCATTTGCGCATCAGCTGCGCGCCGATGCCTTCCGTGTCAGTCTACCTCCTGCGCGTCAGCTGTTGCTCCTATGTCAATCCTACACTGCTGCCGCCACCACG
>RCMX01000005.1 GCA_004348925.1 Actinomycetota bacterium | reverse complement strand
GTGCGGCTTGGTGCGCTCGAACTTCTTCTTTGCCATCTGTTCTCTGTCCTGCTTCTCTTCCGGGTGCCGCGACTAGCCGCGGACCTTGCTCACGATCTCTTCTGCGATGCTCTTCGGAACCGGTTCGTACGCCTTGAACTGCATGGTGTACGCCGCGCGGCCCTGCGTGCGCGAGCGGAGATCCGTTGCGTAGCCGAACATGTTCGCCAGCGGCACCTTGGCACGGATGACCTGCGCGTTGCCGCGAGGCTCCATGCCTTCGATGTGACCGCGGCGGCTGGACAGGTCGCCCATGACGTCGCCCATGAACTCCTCGGGAGTGACGACCTCGACGGCCATCATCGGCTCGAGCAGCGTGGGATTCGACTTGCGCAGGCCTTCCTTGATCGCCATGGAGCCGGCGATCTTGAACGCCATTTCCGAGGAGTCAACCTCGTGATAGCTGCCGTCGACAAGCTCGATCTTCACGTCCACGACCGGGTATCCCGCGAGCACGCCAGACGTGATCGCTTCCTGGATGCCTTTGTCGACTGCGGGGATGTACTCCTTGGGGATGGCTCCACCGACGATCTTGCTCTCGAAGACGTAGCCGTCGCCCGGCGTCTGCGGCACGACGTTGATGACCACGTGACCGAACTGGCCGCGACCACCGGTCTGCCGCGCGAATCGCATGTCTACGTCGTCGACGCGCTTACCTGCAGTCTCGCGATACGCGACCTGCGGCTTGCCGACGTTCGCCTCGACCTTGAACTCGCGCATCAGGCGGTCGACGATGACTTCGAGGTGCAGCTCGCCCATACCGGCGATGATCGTCTGGCCGGTCTCCTCGTCCGTGCGGACACGGAACGTGGGGTCTTCCTCGGCCAGCTTCGCAAGACCGGTACCCAGCTTCTCCTGCTCGGCCTTGGTCTTCGGCTCGATGGCGATATCGATGACCGGGTCCGGGAAGATCATGGACTCCAGCAGCACCGGGGCGTCCTCGGAGCTCAGCGTGTCACCGGTCGTGGTGTTCTTCAGTCCGACAGCGGCGACGATGTCGCCGGCGAACACCTCGTCGGTGTCCTCGCGGTGGTTCGCGTGCATCTCAAGAAGGCGACCCACGCGCTCCTTGTGGCCCTTCGTCGAGTTGAGGACGTACGAGCCGGAGGTCATCTTGCCCGAGTAGACCCGGAAGTACGTGAGCTTGCCCACGTACGGGTCGGTCATTACCTTGAACGCCAGAGCGGCGAACGGCGCGTCATCCGACGGCGGACGCTCGACCTCGGCATCGGTCTTCAGATCGATGCCCTTGACCGCCGCGATATCGAGCGGTGATGGCAGGTAGTCGAGGATCGCGTCGAGCAGCGGCTGGACGCCCTTGTTCTTGAACGACGCACCGCAGGTGATCGGTGTGATGGCACACGCGATGGTGGCCTTGCGGAGCGCAGCGACAAGCTCGGGAACGCTGATCTCCTCATCACCGAGGAACTTCTCGAGAAGCTCATCATCGTACTCGGCCGCAGCTTCGATGAGCTCGTGACGGTACATCTCGGCCTCATCGGCATACTCGGCAGGAATCTCCTCGATCGTCGGGTTGATGCCGTTATCATCCTCGTTGAAGTGGATGGCGTTCATCGCAACGATGTCGATGATTCCGGTGAACTTGTCCTCGGCGCCGATCGGCAGCTGCAGGAGCACCGGACGCGTGCCCAGCCGATCCTTCATCATGCCGACGACGTTCATGAAGTCTGCCCCGGTGCGATCCATCTTGTTGATGTACGCGATGCGAGGGACGCCGTACGTGTCAGCCTGGCGCCAGACGGTCTCGGACTGCGGCTCGACGCCACCAACGGCGCAGAAGACGGCCACAGTGCCGTCAAGGACACGCAGCGAACGCTCGACTTCGACGGTAAAGTCCACGTGGCCGGGCGTATCGATGATCTGAATGCGATGGTCTTTCCAGAAGCAGGTGGTCGCAGCGGACGTGATCGTGATGCCGCGCTCCTGCTCCTGAACCATCCAGTCCATGGTTGCAGCACCGTCATGAACCTCGCCGATCTTGTGCGACTTTCCCGTGTAGAACAGGATGCGCTCGGTCGTCGTGGTCTTGCCGGCGTCGATATGAGCCATGATCCCGATGTTTCGGGTCTTGGCGAGAGGGAATCGCTTTGAAGCCATTGAGTCTCTTCGTCCTTAATCCAGCGTCGGGTTCTGTTACCAGCGGTAGTGGCTGAATGCGCGGTTCGACTCGGCCATCTTGAAGAGATCCTCGCGCTTCTTCACCGAGGCGCCGGTGCTGTTGGCGGCATCCATGATCTCGCCAGCCAGGCGCTCGGCCATCGTCTTCTCACGGCGCTTGCGCGAGAAGCCGACGATCCAGCGAATGGCAAGGGTGGTCGACCGCCGCGAGTTGACCTCGATCGGCACCTGGTACGTGGCGCCACCGACGCGCTTCGGCTTGACCTCAAGGGTCGGACGCACGTTGTCCATGGCCTTCTTGAAGGTGGCCAGCGGATCGCCGCCGGTCTTCTTCTCGATGACGTCGAAAGCACCGTACACGATGCGCTCGGCGACGGACTTCTTGCCGTCGAGAAGGACCTTGTTGATCAGCTGGGTCACGAGCCGGTTGTTATAGACCGCATCCGGCATAACCTCGCGACGCTGCGCTGCTGCACGCCTGGGCATACTGTCACTCCTCCGCTCACAGTGCCGGTCCGCTCACCTGAGCGAACCGGTCACGGGTGCTCTTATTACTTCTTGGGCTTCTTGGCGCCGTAGCGCGAACGCGCCTGGGCACGACCGTTGACGGCCGAGGTGTCGAGCGCTCCACGGATGATCTTGTAGCGCACACCCGGAAGGTCCTTAACACGACCGCCTCGCACGAGCACGATCGAGTGCTCCTGAAGGTTGTGGCCGATACCCGGGATGTAGGCAGTGACCTCCATCTGGTTCACCAGACGGACACGGGCGACTTTACGAAGAGCCGAGTTAGGCTTCTTCGGGGTCGTCGTGTACACACGGGTGCAAACGCCGCGCTTCTGCGGGTTCGCCTTGAGCGCCGGCGTCTTGGTCTTGTCGGCGGCCTGCTTGCGGCCCTTGCGGACCAGCTGATTGATGGTGGGCAACGCACCCTCCTTGGTTCGGGTCATCCTCGAACATTGTTCTTCTCCCGGCGAAGTACACCGAGCATAAAGTCACAAGGTCGGACTCTAGCAAATCTACCAGGTACATGTCAAACCACGCACCCGGGCGTATCTAGTCTTTCCCGCACCGCTTCATTCATGCGGGGTGCCCGCCGGACGGACCGGCGGGCACCCGTGGTTCCTAGCTTCGTGCGCTACGCCTTCGATTCGAGCTTGGCGTGAACGCCACAGTAGTCGCTGCCTTCGCGAGCTTTGTTGGCACACATGTGGCCGTTCGACTGCACTGCTTTGCACATGCCGTCGGTCGCGGCCAGCTTCGCGTGGACGCCGCAATAGCGCGTCCCCTCGATCGCATGGTTCGTGCAGCGATCGCCGTCTCCCTTGATCGCGGCGCACTGACCCTCGAACTCCTCGGCCGGCGTGGTGTCTTCATCGGACTCCACCGTGGGGATGAGATCCTCGGTGGGATCGAATACATGACCCACGAAATCGCTGACGTCCGCGATGGCCTCTTCGGCGAGGCTGTTGTCCAGATCGGCGAAGAAGGCCGCAGCCTCTTCCTCGGTCAACCCGCCATCCTCGATCGTCGAGGGACCAGGGAGCATCGCCTCGATCTCACGAAGCTCCTCGGGAGCGAACTCGGGCAGCGGACCGGCGCTCTTCTCGCTGCTCCACTCGGCACTGCGGCCCTTGTAGGTGAGCGAGACCGAGCGGTAGCGCTTCATGCCGGTCGCTGCCGGGATGAGCTTGCCGATGATCACGTTCTCCTTGAGGCCGAGCAGCTCGTCTTCCTTGCCGGCGATGGCAGCGTCGGTGAGGACGCGTGTCGTCTCCTGGAAGGACGCAGCAGACAGGAAGCTGTCGGTCGCGAGCGATGCCTTCGTGATGCCGAGCAGGACCGCGTGGCCCATCGCGGGCTCGCCGCCATCAGCGATGACGGCCTCGTTCTCGGCGGCGAACACGAAGCGATCGGCAAGCTGTCCGGGGAGGAACGCGGTGTCTCCTGCCTCGGTCACGGAGATCTTGCGCATCATCTGACGCGCGATGACCTCGATGTGCTTGTCGTTGATGTCGACACCCTGGCTCGCGTAGACCTCCTGGACCTCACGGACGATGTACGCGTGAACCGCCTTGGGACCGCGGAGCGCGAGCAGGTCGTGCGGGTTCACCGAACCTTCGGTGAGCTGTGTGCCCGCCTCGACGGTCATGCCGTCCACGATGCCCGGGCGCAGACGGGCACGGCGAGAAGCTGTGTACGTCTTCTCGTGATCCTTGTCATCAGTAACGGTGAACTTGCGGGTCTTGTCTTCATCCTCGATCTTGAGCACGCCGGTGATCTCGGCAAGGAGCGCCTGACCTTTCGGCTTGCGGGCCTCGAACAGCTCCGTTACACGCGGGAGACCGTGGGTGATGTCCTCGCCGGCAACACCGCCGGTGTGGAAGGTACGCATGGTGAGCTGCGTACCGGGCTCGCCGATGGACTGGGCGGCGATGATACCGACCGCCGTACCGATATCCACGGAGCGACCTGCAGCAAGATCCCAGCCGTAGCACTTCTGGCAGATGCCATGCTTGGCGTGGCAGGTCATCACGGTGCGTGCCTCGACCGTCTCGACTCCCGCGTCCATCAGGCGCTTGATATCGGCGTCCGAAAGCAGGTACTCCCCTGCTTCCTTCAGGATTTCGCCCGTCTTCGGATTCACGGCGGGAGTGAGCAGGCAGCGACCGACCAGGTCGTGGTCCGGTCCTCCGGTACGCTCATCCGCGAGCACGAACAGCATGCCTTCATCGGTACCGCAATCGCCCTCTCGCACGATGACGTCCTGCGCGACGTCGACCAGGCGCCGGGTCAGATACCCGGAGTCAGCGGTACGCAGCGCGGTATCGGCAAGACCCTTGCGGGCGCCGTGCGTGGAGATGAAGTACTCAAGGACCGAGAGGCCTTCTCGGAAGTTGGCCTTGATCGGACGGTCGAGGATCTCGCCCTTCGGGTTCGCCATGAGGCCTCGCATACCGGCCAGCTGACGGACCTGTTTGATGTTACCTCGGGCTCCCGAGTTCGCCATCATGTAGATGGGGTTGAACTTCTCGAAGTTCACGGCCATAGCATCGCCGACTTCGTCTGTGACGTGCGTCCAAACGTCGACGATCTGACGATGGCGCTCTTCCTTGGTCACCAGACCGCGATCGTACTGCCGCTCGATCTCGGCGACCTTGACCTCACCTCGGCCGATGATCTCGGGCTTCGACGGCGGGATCTCGGCATCAAAGACGCCGACAGTGACGCCTGCGCGGGTCGCATAATGAAAACCAAGGCGCTTGAGCTCGTCGAGCGTGGCAGCCATCTGCGTGGTCGAGTAGGTGTTGGAGCACTCCTCGACGATGCGCGAGACCTGCTTCTTGTCGACGTCATGGTTCACGAACGGGTGGTCGTCAGGCATAGAACGGTTGAACGTTATGCGTCCCACCGTGGTCTCCATGCGCTCGCCGGCCGTACGCTCGCGCAGCATCGGCTTGCCGCCATCCATGTACTCTTCGACGATATCGTGGTCGAGACGAACGAAGATCGTCGCCTGCAGGTCGAGATCGGCACGGTTGTCGTACGCCAGCAGCGCATCGCTCGCATTTCGGAACGCACGGCCTTCGCCCGGCGCACCTTCGCGGACGGTCGTGAGGTAGTACAGACCGATGACCATGTCCTGAGACGGAACCGTCAGGGGACGACCGTGCGCAGGTGACTTGATGTTGTTCGTGGAAAGCATGAGCACGCGCGCCTCCGCCTGCGCCTCCGTGGAGAGCGGCAGGTGGACAGCCATCTGGTCGCCGTCGAAGTCGGCGTTGAACGCCGTGCAGACGAGCGGGTGCAGACGAATCGCCTTGCCTTCGACCAGAATCGGCTCGAATGCCTGGATGCCGAGGCGGTGCAGGGTAGGTGCCCGGTTCAACATGACCGGATGGTCGCTGATGACCTCTTCGAGAACGTCCCAGACCACGCTCTTCCCGCGATCGACCATGCGCTTCGCGCTCTTGATGTTCTGCGCATGATCGAGATCGACCAGGCGCTTCATGACGAACGGCTTGAACAGCTCGAGCGCCATGACCTTCGGCAGACCGCACTGGTGGAGCTTGAGCTCCGGTCCGACCACGATGACCGAGCGGCCAGAGTAGTCGACGCGCTTGCCAAGCAGGTTCTGGCGGAACCGGCCCTGCTTGCCCTTGAGCATGTCCGAGATGGACTTCAAGGGGCGGTTGCCGGGACCCGTCACCGGACGGCCGCGACGGCCGTTGTCGAAGAGCGCGTCGACGGCCTCCTGCAGCATGCGCTTCTCGTTGTTCACGATGATCTCAGGCGCGCCCAGGTCGAGCAGTCGCTTGAGACGGTTGTTGCGGTTGATCACGCGGCGGTACAGATCGTTGAGGTCCGAGGTGGCGAAGCGCCCACCGTCGAGCTGCACCATCGGGCGAAGATCCGGCGGGATCACGGGGATCGCGTCGAGGATCATCCACTCGGGACGGTTCTTCGAAGCCCTGAACGCGGCGACGACCTTCAGGCGCTTGATGGCCTTCTGGCGCTTCTGCCCCTTGCCGTCGCGGATGACTTCGCGGAGCTCACCCTCGAGAACCTCGAGATCGATCTGCTTGAGCAGATCCTTGACGGCTTCGGCACCCATGCCACCGCGGAAGTAATCGCCGTAGCGAAGCTTCATCTCGCGATAGAGGGTCTCATCATTGATGAGGTCCTTGACCGAAAGCTTCTGGAAGCGCTCGAACGCCTCCTTCAGGATCTCTTTACGCTCGGCGTACTCCTCATCAAGGTCCTTGAGGTCGCGCTTCGCCTCGGCTTCGAGCTTCTTGATGCGGTCGGCCGGATCGACGTCCTCGTCGAGCTCCTCGCCTTCCTCGGGCGTGACTTCGCCCTTCGCGATTCCGACGAGACGATCGCGCTCGGCCTCGATGGCTGCCCGCTCTTCGATCGCCTCGGCGTCAAGCGCCTCGACGTCGGCAAGGATCTCATCCTTGAGCATGGGAAGGTCCGCCTCGCGGTCATCTTCGTTCACCGAGGTGATGATGGACGACGCGAAGTACAGGACCTTCTCAAGGTCCTTCGGCGCTATGTCGAGCAGATAGCCGAGGCGGCTCGGCACACCCTTGAAGTACCAGATGTGCGAGACAGGCGCAGCCAGCTCGATATGACCCATGCGCTCGCGACGCACCTTGGCGCGAGTGACCTCGACGCCGCAGCGCTCGCAGATGATGCCCTTGAAGCGCACGCGCTTGTACTTGCCGCAGTAGCACTCCCAGTCCTTCGTCGGACCGAAGATCTTCTCACAGAAGAGTCCGTCCTTCTCAGGCTTGAGCGTGCGGTAGTTGATAGTCTCAGGCTTCTTGACTTCGCCACGGGACCACTGCCTGATCTGCTCCGAGGAGGCCAGGCCTATCCGCAGTCTGTCGAAGTTGTTGACGTCGACGTCGAGCAACGTTCACTCCTCCATCCGGCCGGCGCTACCTGCGTCGGCGAGTTGTCGCGGTGGCCTTACTCCTCGGCCCCAGATTCATCAAGCTCGAGGTCAATGTCGAAATCCGACGTGTCGAGGTCCTCAAGCGAAACCTCTCCGTCGATCGCACCGGGCACGCTCGGCTTCGAGCCGCCGTCCATACCGGTGAGATCGAGACCCAGCTCTTCGGCGGTCTTGAAGATATCCTCGTCCTGCTCCTTGAGTTCGATCTCCTCACCGCTCTCCGAGATGATCTCCACGTCCAGGCACAGCGACTGCATCTCCTTCACAAGAACCTTGAAGCTCTCAGGGATGCCCGGCTCGGGGATGTTCTCACCCTTGACGATCGCCTCGTACGCTTTCACGCGGCCGACGACGTCGTCAGACTTGATGGTGAGAATCTCCTGGAGCACGTACGCAGCGCCATAGGCATAAAGCGCCCAGACTTCCATCTCCCCGAAGCGCTGGCCACCGAACTGCGCCTTGCCACCGAGCGGCTGCTGGGTGATGAGCGAGTACGGACCGGTCGAACGAGCGTGGATCTTGTCGTCGACCAGGTGGAGCAGCTTCAGGATGTAGATCTGTCCGATGGTGACCGGCGACCGGAAGGGCTCACCCGTGCGACCGTCGAAGAGCTGCGTCTTGCCGTAGGAGTCGATCGTGGGAACGACCTCATCCAGCGACTTGTTCCCGTAGCGCTCCGCTGCCTTGAGGCGCAGGTTCGCATCGGCCTTGTTGAGGGTCTCGGAGATCTCGTACTCGCGGGCGCCGTCGAACACCGGCGTCGCGACGTGGATCGGACCCTGCACGGCCTTCTTCGGATTGGCCTCGTCACTCCACCCCACATGAGCCGCCCAACCGAGGTGCGTCTCGAGCAGCTGCCCGATGTTCATACGGCTTGGGACACCCAGGGGGTTGAGAATGATGTCAACCGGCGTGCCGTCGGCAAGGAACGGCATGTCCTCGATCGGAAGGATCTTGGAGATGACACCCTTGTTCCCGTGGCGGCCGGCGAGCTTGTCGCCCTCGTTGATCTTGCGCTTCTGTGCGACGTACACGCGCACGAGCTCGTTGACGCCCGGCGACAGGTCGTCGCCCGCATCGCGCGAGAACTTGTGCACCGAGATGACACGCCCGGTCTCACCGTGCGGGACCTTGAGCGAGGTGTCGCGGACTTCGCGAGCCTTCTCGCCGAAGATGGCGCGCAGGAGGCGCTCCTCGGCGGTCAACTCTGTCTCGCCCTTGGGAGTGACCTTGCCGACGAGAACGTCGCCGGGGAAGACCTCGGCGCCGACGCGGATGATGCCATCCTCGTCGAGGTTCGCGAGGACGTCTTCACCGACGTTCGGGATCTCGCGGGTGATCTCCTCGGGGCCAAGCTTGGTATCGCGCGCCTCAACCTCGTACTCCTCGATGTGGATCGAGGTGAGCAGATCGTCTTTGACGACTCGCTCCGAGAGGATGATCGCGTCTTCGTAGTTGTAGCCCTCCCACGGCATGAATGCGACGAGGAGGTTCTGACCCAGGGCGAGTTCGCCTGCCTCGGTGGAAGGCCCGTCGGCGAGAACCGTGCCGACCGTGACTTCCTGACCCGGTGCGACGATCGGGTGATGGTTGATGCACGTGCCCTGGTTCGACCGCTGGAACTTCGGCAAGACGTAGGTATCCGTGTCCCCGTCGGTGGTACGCACCACGACCTTGCGAGAGTCGACGAACTCGATGACGCCGTCGCGCTTGGCCACGACGATCTCGCCGGTGTCTACAGCAGCGCGACGCTCCATGCCGGTACCGATGAGCGGGGCCGAGGGCCGCAGGAGCGGCACTGCCTGGCGCTGCATGTTCGATCCCATGAGGGCGCGGTTCGCGTCGTCGTGCTCAAGGAACGGGATGAGCGCGGTTGCGACCGACACCATCTGGCGCGGAGAGACATCCATGTAGTCGACCTCGGTCGGGATACGCTCCTCCGGGTCGCCGCCCTTGACACGGCAAAGCACCGTCTCACGATCGAAGACGCCCGTCTTCGCGTTGAACGTCTCGTTCGCCTGGGCGATGACATGTCGCTCTTCGACGTCTGCGGTGAGGTAATCGATGTCGTCGGTGACCTTGCCCTTGACGACCTTGCGATACGGCGTCTCGATGAAGCCGTAAGGGTTGATGCGGGCGAACGTCGCGAGCGAGCCGATAAGACCGATGTTCGGGCCTTCAGGGGTCTCGATCGGGCACATGCGGCCGTAGTGCGACGGGTGCACGTCTCGGACTTCGAAGCCCGCACGTTCACGCGACAGACCGCCGGGACCAAGTGCCGAGACACGCCGCTTGTGCGTTAGTCCGCCGAGCGGGTTCGTCTGGTCCATGAACTGCGAGAGCTGCGAGGACCCGAAGAACTCCTTGATGGCGGCCACGATCGGCCGGATGTTGATGAGCGACTGCGGCGTGATCTGCTCCACGTCCTGCGTGGTCATGCGCTCGCGGACGACACGCTCCATGCGGGCGAGGCCGATGCGGAACTGGTTCTGGATGAGCTCGCCCACCGAGCGGACGCGACGGTTGCCGAAGTGGTCGATGTCGTCCACGTCGTAGCCGTCGACATCTTCCCAGAGCTTGACCAGGTACTTTACGGCCGCGAGCACGTCCTCGTTGGTGAGGGTCGACTGTGCATCCGGCAGGTCGAGCTCCAGCTTCTTGTTCAGCTTGTAGCGCCCCACCTTCGCAAGGTCGTAGCGCTGCTCGTTGAAGAACAGGCCATCGAGCAGCGAGCGGGCCGAGTCAACCGTCGGCGGCTCGCCCGGGCGAAGACGCTTGTAGATCTCGATGAGCGCTTCTTCGCGCGTCTCGGTGAAGTCCTTGTCGAGGGTACGCTTGATGCACTCTGCGTCGCCGAAGAGTTCCAGGATCTCCTCCCGGGTCTCAGCGATGCCGAGCGCCTTGAGCAGCACGGTAACCGGCTGCTTGCGCTTCCGGTCGATACGCACTGAAACGATATCGCGCTTGTCGGTCTCGAGTTCGAGCCATGCACCTCGCGCGGGGATGACCTTGGTCGTGTAGATCGCTTTGTCGGTGGTCTTGTCGCGCTCCTCCGAGTAGTACACGCCCGGAGAGCGGACCAGCTGCGAGACGACGACGCGCTCGGTGCCGTTGATGATGAAGGTGCCTCGATCGGTCATGAGCGGGAAATCACCCATGAACACCGACTGCTCTTTCATCTCGCCGGTCTCTTTGTTGATGAAGCGAACGTCAACAAAGAGGGGTGCCTGGAAGGACATGTCCTTCTCTTTGCACTCCTCTACCGAGTACTTGGCATCTCCGAACTCATGACCGCCGAACTCAACGGCGAGATTGCCGGTGAAGTCCTCGATCGGGGAGATGTCCTGAAACGTCTCGCGCAGACCTTCATCAAGAAACCACTTGAAGGAATCGGTCTGAATTGCGATAAGATTCGGTACGTCGAGTATTTCTGGGATCTTGGCGAACGTGCGGCGCTGGCGCAGACCAGCGGGAGCGGGGGAACCTGCTTCACGGCGCACCAGGTGATTCCTCCTTATGACACGGCGGTAGCGTACGAGAGTCGCAAACTATCAGTCTATACAAGCCTATCTGCCGGGTCAATAACTTCTGCCCAACATATGCGACGCTGCGATGGCCGACGGTCTTCATGACCGTCGGCCATCGCTCTTAGGCCCGAAAACGGACCGTTGCCAGCAACTGGACTACTTGAGTTCGATCGAAGCGCCAGCCTCTTCGAGCTTGGTCTTGGCCTCCTCGGCCTTCTCCTTGTTGACGCCCTCGAGAACGGCCTTCGGGGCGCCGTCAACGACGTCCTTGGCTTCCTTCAGGCCCAGGCTGGTGAGCTCGCGCACGACCTTGATGACCTGGATCTTCTTGTCGCCGGCGCTCGTGATGACGACGTCGAACGAGTCCTTCTCTTCCTCGACAGCGGCCTCGCCGCCGCCAGCGGCCACGGCCGCAACGGCTACGGGAGCCGCCGCAGACACGCCGAAGATGTCCTCAAGCTCCTTGACGAGCTCGGACAGCTGCAGCGCAGGCATCTCTTTGATTGCTTCGATGATCTCATCCTTGCTGATAGCCATATCTCTTTACTCCTTGGTCATCCGCGACTCGGACATGTTCCGGCCGCACGGTGGTTTCCTGCACAAACGACCTCTACGCCGCGGAAGCGGCCTTCTGGTCGGCGATCGCCTGGAGCGCACGCGCAAACGCGGCGGCCGGGCCGTTGAGCACACGCACGAAGTTGCTTGCCGGCGCCTGGAGCGTTCCCAGGAGCTTGGCGACGAGCACCTCGCGCGGCGGCAGAGCCGCGATGGCTTTGACGCTCTCGGCATCAACGACGGCGTGCTCGATGAAGCCGCCCTTGACCTCGAGAAGCTTGTTCTCTTTGGCGAAATCCATGACGACCTTGGCGGGCGCCACTGGATCACCTTCGAGGAACACGATCGCGGTCGGTCCCGTCAGAAGCGTGTCCATCGAAGGCAGCGCGAGTTCACGGATCGCGAGTTCCATCAGCGTGTTCTTGTAGATCTTGACCTCGCCGCCGACCGCGCGGACCTTGGTTCGGAGCGTGCGCATCTGCTTCACACTGAGTCCACGGTAATCCGTCATGATCACGCCAGCAGAAGCGGTGAACCGCTCCTTGATCTCGGCGACGATCGCTTTCTTATCGACTGTAGGCATCCTATCCCCTCCTCTCCTACGCTCACTCACCGCCTGAATCGCCGGACGATGTCCGACATGGCGGGCCGTGTCCAGCACGGATACGTTCATCCGGCCGAGAAACGACATGGCCCCCGCCGGTTTCGGCGGAGGCCACGAGTGTTCGCAGGAAGCGACAGTCGTTCCATCCACCTCGGCGGGCGAGACCGCAGTTGGTCTCCTTAGGCCCGGAGCACTCCGGGCACCGGCTGTCTTCGGCAGCAGGTCGTGAAGCGTGTTTTCAATAGTGCAACGGCGGCTATTATGCGCGCCGGAGCTCCGTGACGCAAGCGCCTACTCGTCAAGCAGCGCGCGGGTCTTCAGGGTGTCCACCGGGATGCCGGGGCCCATGGTGGTGGTAATGGTGATCGACTTGACGTACTTGCCCTTGGATCCGGCCGGCTTGGCGCGAAGGATCTCGTCGAGCACGGCTGCATAGTTCTCGACCAGGGCCGTATCGGAGAAGGACTTCTTGCCGATGCCCACATGAGCGATGCCGAACTTGTCGGCACGGTACTCGACCTTGCCCGCCTTGAGCTCCTTGACGACGCGACCGATATCCATGGTCACGGTGCCGAGCTTCGGGTTCGGCATCAGACCGCGTGTGCCGAGGATCTTGCCGAGACGACCTACCTTGCCCATCATGTCCGGAGTCGCCACGGTGGCGTCGAAGTCCAGGAAGCCGCCCGAGATCTTCTCGATAAGGTCATCGTCGCCGATGACGTCGGCGCCGGCCTCTTCTGCCTCGCGAGCCTTGTCGCCCTGGGCGAAGACGGCGACGCGCACCTTCTTGCCGGTACCGTGCGGAAGCACGACGGAGCCGCGCACCTGCTGGTCGGCCTGGCGGGTGTCGATGCCGAGACGGAAGTGCGCCTCAACGGTCTCGTCGAACGTGGCAGGAGCGACCTCCTGCGCCAGGCGGATCGCCTGGAGCGGCGTGTACAGCTTGTCCGCCTCGACCTTGGCGTCAGCTGCGACGAGCTTCTTGCCTCGCTTCATTTCTGCCTCCTCGTGGTCAGCGGGTCGCGAGGGACCCTCCCACATCAACGCGCCGTCATCGGCGCGCACCTAACGCCGGGACGTCTAGTCCTCGACGACAAAACCCATCGAACGCGCGGTGCCCTCGATGATCTTCATGCCGGCCTCAACATCGTTGGCGTTCAGGTCGGGCATCTTGAGCTCCGCGATCTCACGAACCTGCGCGCGCGTGACCGTGGCGACCTTGGTGCGGTTCGGGGCGCCCGAGCCCTTGTCGACACCGGCGGCCTGCTTCAGAAGCACAGCGGCAGGCGGGGTCTTGAGGATGAACGTGAACGAACGGTCCTCATAGACCGAGATCTCAACCGGGATGATGGTGCCCATCTTGTCCTGCGTCTCGGCGTTGAACGCCTGGCAGAACTGCATGATGTTCACCTGGTGCTGGCCGAGCGCGGGACCGACCGGGGGGGCCGGATTGGCCTGGCCACCCGGAATCTGCAGCTTGATGAAGCCGACAATCTTCTTGGCCATCTTCGTTCCGTCCTCACTTGCGGCGAATCCGCCGCGTCCGTTTCTCTATCTGCGACAGCCGCTCAGTGCCGAGAAGCTCCGGGGGTCCACTCCCCGGCGGCACACCTGGGCTGATCGTATCCGTTCCTAGAGCTTCGCCACCTGATCGAAGCCGAGTTCGACCGGCGTTTCGCGGCCGAAGATCGAAACCATGACCTTGAGTTTGCCCTGGTCGGCGTTCACCTCGGAGATAACGCCGTCGAACTCCGCAAGCGGGCCTGCGGTGACCTTCACCGGCATACCGTCCGCGAAATCGGTGAGCGTCTTGGGCTTCGCTGCAGCGGAGACCCGACCCTGGATGCGGTCGAACTCCTTCCGGGACAGCGGTACCGGTTTGCCCTGTGACCCGACGAAACCTGTGACACCTGGAGTGTTACGCACCACGTACCAGGAATCATCGTCGAGTTCCATCTGGACGAGGATGTACCCCGGGAAGACCTTCTTCTCGGTGGTGACTTTGCGTCCGCCGGTCTTGAGGTCGGTGACGGTCTCTTTCGGGATGAACACGTCGAAGATCTTGTCCTGCATGCCCATCGACTCGATCCGATGGAACAGATTCGCTTTGACCTTGTTCTCGTAGCCCGAGTAGGTGTGAATGACATACCACTTCTTCGCCATCCGACTACCGACCGATCTTGCCGAGGAGATCGATGAACAGCCAGGACGAGAGGTTGTCCACGATGAACGTGAACGCCACGAAGAAGAGCAGCGTCACGATGACCACAACGCTCGAGTTGACGACCTCGGAGCGGCTCGGCCATACAACGCGCTTCATCTCGATGCGAACGTCGCTCAAGCCCTTGGAGATGCGAGCGAAGATGTTGGGCTTCGCCGCCTTAGCTGTTTGAGCCATCCTTCACCTGTCCTCTTCTGCCGGAACGATCTCCGGCACGTATATCGCAGCCGCCGAAGCGACGGTCGTTCATGGCAGGGCAGGAGGGATTCGAACCCCCAGCATCCGGTTTTGGAGACCGGCGCTCTACCGTTAGAGCTACTGCCCTACATCGCACGGGAGTGGGGCGACTAGCGCGTCTCCTTGTGTACCGTGTGAGTGCGGCACCACTTGCAGTACTTCTTGAGCTCGATGCGCTCAGGATTGCTCTGCTTGTTCTTCTTCGTCGTGTAGTTGCGGCGTTTGCACTCTGTGCACGCCAGCGTTACGAGCGTCCTCATTCGTCCTCCTCGGCGGCCTGAAACCTACGGTCCGGTGCCCTGGAATCGGTCGACCGCACGGTAGCGTAATCTAACACCCCGCTCTCGGGGGTGTCAAACAGCGACAACCTTCACAAGCGGGCAAAACGGGGCCCGGCCGCAAGCCGGGCCCCGCCTTTTGTTGGAGCGGGTGAGCGGTATTACTTCAGGATCTTCGTGACACGACCCGAGCCAACGGTGCGGC
>RCMX01000004.1:390-30908 GCA_004348925.1 Actinomycetota bacterium | reverse complement strand
ATGAGTCTCCTCCTCTGGGCGTTCCGACGGTGCCGAGGGTAGTCCCCTTGTTGGCCGGCCGACCGTCTTGTTACCTTCACATTCTCTATTACATGCAGCATCGTGATCCGTACCGAATCACGCGGTTTGCCTGGTAGCGGCGACTGGATTCGAACCAGTGACAACACGGGTATGAACCGTGCGCTCTGACCAACTGAGCTACGCCGCCACATACGTCGGCGCGAGGCCGACACGATAGTCAATGGAGCCCACAACCGGACTTGAACCGGTGACCTCTTCCTTACCAAGGAAGTGCTCTACCGACTGAGCTATGTGGGCGTAGCCACCCCCCGCGACGCGCAGGGTGGAGTGTCGTTGTGTGGTGGGGGCGCCAGGATTCGAACCTGGGTAGGCGTAGCCAACGGGTTTACAGCCCGTCCCCTTTAGCCACTCGGGCACACCCCCAACAACAAAAAAGCCGCGCTCACTCACTTTTCAAGTTGCTTGCCTGGGTGAAAGGCAGGTGAATACTACTCTATCGCTTCGAGCAGTGTCAACGACTACAACGGTGCCGGGCGTATCCAAAACTCCGCCGACGCGGCGGTAGAGCGCGATTCCTCCGGTGGGGCCGCCCTCAGCCACGAATCAGGGCGGGAAACACCCTGCCCACGTCCCGCACGCCGGCGACGGCCGACTCCACATCCGATTGCGGGACGATGCGGTACCACGCTGCACGGCCGTCAGTGACCACAGGACGTGACATGTACCGGTCTCCGGTTGCCTCGAACCAGCCTTGCAGCGCGCGCATCGGAAGCACCTGGAGACTGTCGCGCTCCACTTTGAGTTCGGCGAAGAAGACTTCGTTCGGCTCCTCCATGAGCGCCCCGACCTCCTCCTCGGTCTGCGCAATGGCGATGCGGTAGTAGAAGAGCTCATCGGCACTGGACCGCTGGAGCCAACCTGGCTGGCGGGTTGCCGCATTCGCGATCGCCTCGAACCCGTAGCTGCTCGTCTCTGATCGATAGAAGATCAAGTCGCGGTCTGCGATCTTGGACGCATCCGTACCGTAGTACGAATCCGCCTTGATCTTCACGCCCGTCCGCCGCCCGGCGGCGGTGTAGGTGAGATCGATGCCCTCGGCCGCGTCCAGCATGTCGCCCGCGAGGGCAGCATCCGAGAATCCCTTGCCGTGCAGGTAGCCGAGTAGTATGCGTTCCGCCACCCCATGCAGCAGCTCACTGCCTCTGAGCATCCGTTCGTCCTCCCCCTATCGTCGTCGCGAGCGACGACGCCCCCTGACTCTACCGTGCCAGTCGCTCGTCTGCGACTCTCAGCCGTCTGCTGAGAACCTCAAGCAGTTTGACCGCAATCGAAGGTGTCCGCTCCAGAAGTCCCTTGAAGTCCCAACTGGAGAGCATGAGGCACGCGGTGTCGTCGATCGCCCTGATCGTCGCGGATCTTGGCGCACTATCAAGCAGTGACATCTCGCCGAAGAAATCGCCCGGACCGAACGCCCCCAGCACGTTTCCGTCGCGCTCGATTCCTACGCGTCCGCTCAAGATGAGATAGAACGCCTGACCCGGCGTGCCCTGTGTGACGATGATCTGCCCCGCGGGGTACGCATGCTCTTGTGCGACGGCCGCGAGACTCTTGATCTCCTCGGGCGTGCAGTGCTCGAAGATCGGCACGCGCGCCAAGAACTCCTCGTGTGTCATGTCTCGCCCTCCGTACCTCTCGAAACGCGGTGCTGCCCTCATGCTAGTCCATCACACGGCGGGGCGGAAGCGGGGCTTCCGCATTGCGCGGGCCCGGTCCGGATCTCACTCGGCGACGCTGTCCGACACCCCGCCCTGGTCGGTACATCCCCGAGCCCCCGGCCGAACGCACAACGTCGCCCACGCCACGGGTACCATCGCCAGCGTGATGAGCCCGCCGACGAGGCCGGGAGACCAGACGCTCACCCGCTCTATCAGAAGGCCGGCAGCGATAGGCGCCGGGATGCGGGTGAAGCTCTGTATTGACGTCTGGAGTCCGAGGACACCGCCGACCTCATCGTGGTTTACGGCCTTGGACAGCGCGCTCGTCGTGATCGTATTGGTGACCGCGAGGCCGATCGACAGGGCAGGCATGAGCACGATGAGGAGCGGCACGTTCGGCACGAAGCCCCAGAGCACCAGAGCGATTCCCGCGAGCGCCAGCGAGAACAGCAGAAGGTGATCGTCGCTGAAGCGAGCGGTGAGTCTGCCGATGAGGAACGCCTGCACGAACACGCTCAGCACACCCACGTAGCCGAGCACCATACCGTTGGCCTGAGACGTGAGCCCGAGAGCCGCGAGCGCCCAGAGCGCGAAACTGGTCTCGAAGATGGAGAATGCAAGACCCGTCGCCAGGCGGATCCACAGGAGCGGTCCGACTCGCTTGTGACCGAGCGCGTCCAGCAACGCCCGCGGGTCGAACGCATGTCTGCGCTCCCGAGCCGCAAGCCGTACCCGGTCTTCGGCCGAGAGGGACTCGGGCAACAGAAACGCGACCGCTGCGGCGTTCGACAGGGCGAGGCCCGCACCCACCCATGCGGGGAGCGAGTAGCTGATGCCCGAGAGCAGACCGCCGGTGACCGGTCCCAGGATGAACCCGAGCCCGAAGGCGGCGCCGATCATACCGAGCGCTTTGCCCCGCTCCTTCGGGTCGGTGACGTCTGCGATGTACGCCTGCGCGACACTGATGTTGCCGCCGGTGACGCCATCGACGAGCCGGCTGATGAAGAGTATCGGGAGGAATCGGGCGACGGCGAGGACGACGAACCCCGCTGCGGTCCCAAGGATGCTGAGGATGAGCACCGGTTTCCTGCCGACCGTGTCCGACAGACGCCCGAGAAGCGGCGCCGCGAACACCTGCGCAAGCGGGTAGGCCGCGGTAAGAAGACCTATCTGGGTGGCAGTCGCACCGATCGACTTGGCCAGATACGGAAGCAGCGGCAAGACGATACTGAAGGACAGCATGTCCACCAGCACTACCGCGAAGATGATCAGAAGCTTCTTGTTCTTCACCGACACTCCAGTCATGGTGCGCGAACCCTACCGTGGTCATCGGAGCCGCGCTTCATCTTCCCACAGCGACCGGATGCGTAGGAGCATCCGATGGTCCACAATGACATCATCGGAGATCCACAGTACGGCAGTCACCGAATCGATGGAGGCGTGCGTGGCGCTCTTCTTGGCGTTGTTGCTCGGCCACCTGCTTGGAGACTTCGTCTTCCAACCCGGACGCCTCGTCGTTGCTAAGCGGCACGGCTGGAAGGGCATGCTGCTCCACACGGGAATCGTCGTGCTCATGACCGCGATCGCGCTGATGAGCGACATCGAACGGCTTCTGCCTGCACTGGTTCTCGCGGGGTTGGCTCACCTGGGGATCGAGTACCTGACCATTCGCGCGCGGCGAATGATGGAAGCGAACGGCCTCGCGCTCTTCCTGCTCGACCAGGCGCTCCACATCGTCTCATTGGCGATCATCGCTGCGCTCATGGGAAACGGCGTCCACCCTGCACTCGGTCCATGGCCGGTGGACACCGCGACTCTGGCGTTCGTCTGTGGACTGCTGGCGGTGATGTTCCTCGGCTCGATCCTTGCGTTCGAAGTCCGCGTTCTCGCCCTCGGTGCCGCCGATCCAGGGTCTACCGGCCCGATACTCCGTCTGGACGCCGACAGAATGCTCGGCTTCGCAGAGCGCGGCGCGGCGTTTGTCATCGGCCTGCTCTCCCCCATGCCGGCGTTGGGCATCCTCGCCTTTGCGCCGAGAGCCACCTACGCGCTGACGCTCCGGGCCCGCGATCGAGCGCGCCAGATGAGTGATGCCGCGGTGGGACTGATCATCTGTGCCGTCGTGTGGCTTCTGGTTGTGTTCGCCTCATCAAGTCGTCTCTAGCCAAGGAGGATCCTGTGCCGCACGCGAGATCGGTGCGACAGAACGCGAAGTACCTATCGTGGCTGCGCGCTGTTGCTCTCGGAGGAGTCACGGCGATCGCGCTTCTGAACATGCCGTTCTATCCCCCGTACCTGATAGCCATACTGTCGCTCGCGGTGGCCGCTCTCGCACTCGGCACTCCGGCGCTGGGGGCGTTGCTGATGGTCGGCGTTGTGGCGCTGCCAGTGCTTGCCGCGAACTTCGTGGTCGGGGCACTCTTCCTCATCGTGGGATTCAGCGCCACTCAGTACCTGGGTGCTGACCGCGCCCAGGGCTTCATCATGATCGTGCTGGCTGCGCTCGCAGTGGCGTGGCACGCCGAGTGGGCGATCGCGGCACTCGCGGGCTACCTGATGGGCGCTGGTCCGGGTGCGATAGCGGCGCTCCTGGCGTGCCTGCTCATCCAGGTCGCCGGAGCGCTGCTCGGGATGCCGCACGTCGGCAGCGTGTTCACCGGCGGGACTCCGCCGGGTGTCGTATCGTTCGTAACCGCGCCCGGGTCACCTCTCGCCTTCGGGTGGGTCGCAGACAGCATCGCGAAAGCCGCACCCTCAGACGTCGTCTCGGCGATCGTGTCGGTGAAGTCGGTGCCGCTGCTTGTGGCTCAGCCGCTGCTGTGGGGGCTCGGCGCCGCACTGGGCGGCATCTTCCACCACTCGCACCAGGGAACGAGTAGATTCACCACTGCCGCCGGCCTGGGCGGCGTCACCGTCATCCTTGCGGTGGCCAGCACGCTCCTGCTCCGAATGCTCGGCGGTGCCGTGTCGCTTAGCACCCTTGGAATGACGGCGCTCGTCTCCACGCTCCTGGCGGTCGCGATCACACTGATTACCGAGCTCATGTTCAGACTCCAGCCGGAACAGGCGACCGAAGCGCCCAAGGACGTCCCGCAACCACACGGCGTCCGGGCCGAAGACGCCGACGTTGACGAGCTGCTTCGATTGATCGCATCGGCCGAGGACGAACTCGCGTCGCGCCACACGACCGAACGGGTCGTCATGCTCACGGACATGAAGGCGTTCTCGGCCATGACCGAAGAGGTCGGGAGCATGGCCTCGGCGAAGCTGGTGCAGCGGCAGCGGGACCTGCTGCTCCCTATCATCGACCGATACAACGGCCACGGGAAATCGACAGGCGGCGATGGGCTTGTGGCCGCATTCGAGACAGCGAGCGACGCGGTCAATGCTGCCATCGAGATGCAGCGCGCGCTCGGCGAGTACTGCGACTCCGGGCGCGCGAGCGAGCGCATGACGATCCGAATCGGCATCGCACGGGGAGAAGTCGTACTCGACAAGGGCGGCAGACCCTTCATCGGTGCGGCGCTGAACCTGGCGGCTCGTGTGATGGACCTGGCTGACGGCGGGAAGATCATGGCCACCTCCGACATCGCCGACGAAGCCGGGTTGCCGACGTCGCAACGTGTCGACCTGGGATCCTTCGACCTGAAGAACATCCAGGCGCCCGTCGGGGTGACCGAAGTACTCAGCTGACGCCGTCCGCAGCCAACACAAAGGCCCGGACCATCGAGGTCCGGGCCTTTGAATACGCGCTGGAGCCGACGGAGGGAATCGAACCCACAACCTATCGCTTACAAGGCGATTGCTCTACCGTTGAGCTACGTCGGCGAAGCTCGCCTATTGTAGTCGGCGGCGCGGCTGTCGCCAAGCGTCCGGGTACGCTAGCAGGCCCTGTAGCGCTCGATCTGGAACTCCACCTTGCGCTTGATGCGCTGCAGCGCATTGTCCACCGACTTCACATGGCGATCGAGCAGGACCGCGACCTCCTGGTACGACTTGCCCTCGACATACAGCCGAAGCACTTCGGATTCGAAGGGCGACAGAACCTGCATGAATCCCTGGCGGATATTCGCGGATTCCCACGCCGAGATGACGATGTCAGCGGGATCGCAGACACCCTTCGCGGCAAGGATGTCCGCAAGAACGCGATCGCCTTCCTCTTCCATGGACGCGGAGCGGCTGAGCGACACGTAGGTGTTGAGCGGTGAGTGCTTCTGCCGGGTGGCTGACTTGATGGCCGTTATGAGCTGGCGTGTTATGCACAGCTCCGCAAACGAGCGGAAGCTCGACTGCCGGTCAGGGTCGTAGTCACGGATGGCTTTGAAGAGGCCGATCATGCCTTCCTGGATGACGTCGTCACGGTCGGCACCGGCGAGGAAGTACGAACGCGCCTTGCAGCGCACGAAGCTGCGATAACGCTGCACGAGCAGCGCGCTCGCTTGCTCATCTCCAGCTTGTGCCGCGTTTATCAGCGCCAATTCGTTTTCGGGACGCCCGAGTCTACGTCGCGGAGCATCTGCCAGACTTTGCAATGTGGTTTCCCTCCCGCTTTCCCCCAGAATAGAGGAGAGGAATGGCGCTCGATGAACGCACTTGTGAATTCCCGCACTTGCTTGCCCCAAGATGAAGATAGCACCGGTCGACGGGGTGTCAACGCTCTACACCGAGCCTGAAGAATCCTGATGGTTCGGCGTGCTGAAACGCGGAGGGAGTTAAGTCCACCTAATGCTCGTGAGGCGGCATCCCACGCGCCCAGCGAGACAGGACCGCCTTCACGCTTGCGTCTATACGATCCTGGAGTGCGCCTTTTCGCAGCCCCACGGGGGCGTGGCCCGTCCACTCCGCGCCGGTTTCCCGAATCGCGCGGACGAACTCCGCTGAGGACATGCGGGAGACCTCCCCGCCCATCACCGTCCATTGCGTTGCCGCGTCCGATGTGACGATCGTGACACGGTCTCCGCGCTCCCGCGCACGCGCGGCCAGACCCTCGATAACGGAGTCCGCGCTCACGCCACCCCGGGAGAACAGGACAGCCACACCCGCGATGTGATGTGGTGATCCGTCAGCCCCCGGGTTATCGCCCCCGTCGAAAACGACCGTGCCGCGCAGTTCACCCACGCAGTATGCCGCGACATCCTCGACGAGCAACGCCCGTGCGGCATCCAGGTCATCGGCGGCGAGTCGACGATACCGCTCATCAGCGTGCAGCACGTTGTAGCCATCGACGACCAGTCGACGCATCAGGTGTCCTCGGCCCGACGCATCCACTCGAACGCAAGGAGTGTCGCCGCCTGCGCCACGTTGAGCGATGAGACCTTCCCGGCAACCGGGATGCGCACAAGGAAGTCGCAGCTCTCGGCGACCAGACGTGACAGTCCGGAGCCTTCTGATCCGAGCACGAGCACGAGTTTGCCGTCGAGCGGCGCCGTCCACAGCGAGTCGCGACCGCGCTCATCGGCACCTGCGATCCAGAAGCCCGCATCTTTGAGCAGCCCGAGCGTCTGGGTAAGGTTGGTCACCTTCACGATCGGCAGGTGCGACGTGGCGCCCGCTGCGGCCTTGTGCACGACGGCGGTCACCGGCGCCGAGCGACGGTCTGCAACGATCACCCCATCCGCACCGGCGACTTCCGCCGAACGAATCACCGCACCGAAATTGCCGGGATCGGTGACATGGTCGAGCACGACCACAAGACTCCGCTCCTTGTCGGCTGCCCGGCCCATGACGACGTTGAGCGGCGTGTAGTGGAACTCGGCGGCGACCGCGACGACGCCCTGGTGCCTGCCGCGCTCGCTGTCACGATCGAGCTCCGCGCGATCGACGTAGGTGACGCTGGCGCCCGCGTCGCGAGCCAACGCCACGATCTCGTCCACGAGTGGATCCGAGCGCATGCCTTTCGCGATTCTCAGTCCTGTGATCGATTGTCCGGAGCGGAGTGCCTCGGCGACCGCGTTCCTGCCCTCGATGATTGCGGACACCTGCTACCTCCCGTACGTGATGTGTGTGCCGTCCGGCTTGTCTTCCACAATGAATCCCAGATCCTGAAGCCGGTCGCGCATCGAGTCGGCCACCGCCCAGTTGCGCTCGCTGCGTGCCACATCGCGTGCCTTGCGAAGCGCATCGACGGCCTCTGCACCATCGGTGCCCGTGTAGCCCGCATAGTCCTGGGCGAGTTGCATGACCTCAGTCGGGTACTCCGAGACGCGCACCGGACGCGCCTCGATCTCAATACCGAGGACATCGAGCGGCTCCTTGATCGCTGCGGCAGCGCGCTCAAGCAGCGGCAGGTTCTCGCCGTGCGCGCCGATGCCCGGTCCCTCCCAGATGAATGCATTCATCTCGCGGACGAGGCCAAAGACTGCCGCAAGCGCACCGGCGGTGTTGAAGTCGTCGTCCATCTCCTCGATGAAGCGCGTCTTCGCGTCCTCTATCGCCTTGGTGAGTCGTGTCACCCAGACGCCGGACGCGGCCTCGTCGCCAACGCGCTCGCGAGCGTGACTGCGCTTGGCAATCTCAAGGTCGCGAAGCGGGCCAGCGATGCGCTCGTACGCGGTTCGGGCCTCGTCCAGCCGGTCGGTCGAGAACTCCAGCGGGCTGCGATAGTGCGTCTGCATCATGAAGAGGCGCACGATCGGCGCGGGATACACCTCAAGCACGTCTTTGAGCAACATGAAGTTGCCGAGAGACTTGCTCATCTTCTCGGCATTCACCTGCAGAAGGCCGCCGTGCAGCCAGTACTTCACGAACCGCACTCCCGTGGCGGCTTCGGATTGCGCGAGTTCGTTCTCGTGATGCGGGAAGATGAGGTCGCTCGCGCCACCATGGATATCGAACGGCAGACCCAGTTCCTCCTCGGACATGACCGAGCACTCCAGGTGCCATCCCGGGCGACCGTCGCCCCAGGGGCTTGGCCAGCGGGGTTCGCCGGGCTTGGCGGACTTCCAGAGGGCGAAATCGAGCGGGTCCTGCTTGCGCTCGTCTACCTCGACGCGCGCGCCAGACTCAAGATCGTCGATGTCGCGACCGGAAAGCTTGCCGTATCCGGGAAACGAGCGCACCGAGAAGTACACGTCGCCGTCGACGACGTAGGCGTGTCCGCCGGCTATGAGCCGCTCGACCATGCCGATCATCTGCGGGATGGTCTGCGTCGCAAGCGGCTGCCGAGACGGCCTGCCGATACCGAGCGCCTCCATCGCGGAGCGGAACGCGGCGGTATACGTCTCGGCGACCTCTGTCGCGGGCACGCCTTCCTCGGCGGCGCGCTTGATGATCTTGTCATCGACGTCGGTGATGTTCTGCACGAACGTCACGTCGAACCCACGCCACGCAAGGTACCGCCGGATGATGTCGAAGGTCAGGAAGGTACGGGCATTCCCGATGTGGATATGGTTGTAGACCGTGGGACCGCATACGTACATCGCGACCTTGTCTGGTTCGCGGGGAACGAACGCTTCTTTCGTGCGCGTCAGCGTGTTGTAGACGCGAATCGCCATGCGTCACCCTTTCGTATCTGCAGAGTCTGTGCCGGATGAGAACGTCGGATGACCCTCTTCCTGCGCTCTGTCCTCGTCGCGTGCAAGCCGATTCTCAAGCCGGTCGATACGATGTTGCAGGGTGCGGAACATCTCGACGACCGGGTCCGGCAGGTCCTCGTGGTGCAGGTCGACCGTCTCGACGCGCTGACCCTCGCGAACGACGACGCGTCCCGGAATGCCGACGACCGTGCAGCTCGGCGGCACTGCCTGGACGACGACGGCGCCCGCGCCGACCTTCGTGCCATGACCGATCACGATATCGCCCAGAATCGTCGCGCCCACGCCGACCACGACGTTGTCCTCGATCGTCGGATGGCGCTTGCCGCGTTCCTTGCCGGTGCCGCCGAGCGTGACGCCCTGGTAGAGCGTTACGCAGCGACCGATCACCGTGGTCTCACCGATCACGACACCCATGCCGTGGTCGATGAAGAAGTCCTGGCCGATCGTCGCACCCGGGTGGATCTCGATGCCCGTATGATGGCGGACCGACTGGCTGATCGCGCGCGCCAGCCAGACCCAGCCTGCCGTGTGCAGTCTGTGGGTGACTCTATGCCACCAGACGGCCCAGAGCCCGGGGTAGTTCGTCAACGCCGAGAGGGTCGACGTGCACGCCGGATCCCGCTCCTTGATGGCGACTATGTCCGCGCGCATACGTGCGAACATCGAGATCTCGGCCTCCCTCGGCAGATCGTGCGGGTCCTGAAGCCCGAATACTATCTCTTTCCCGGTTCAAGAGTGTCAACTTGCATGACCGGCTGGCCGGTGCGCTCGGTGAGAGCTCGTTCGCTCACGCCCAGGTCCGCTCGAGGAGCGCAACCGCGTACGCGGACGCCCCCTCCTCTCGGCCTGCGAAACCGAGACCTTCGGTCGTGGTCGCCTTGACGCCCACCGCATTCACGGGCAGCCCGAGCGCCCGGGCGATGTTCTCGCGCATCTGATCACGATACGGGGCCACTTTGGGTGTCTGCAGCACAAGCGTGCTGTCGAGGTCCACGATGCGGAACCCGCGGGCGGCTGCCAGCGCGAAGACCCGCTGCAGCAGCTCGATGCTGCTGATGCCCTTGTACTCATCATCGTCGTCCGGGAAGAGCTTGCCGATGTCACCCTCGCGCATCGCACCGACGATCGCATCCATCACCGCATGAACCAGAACATCAGCATCTGAATGACCGACAAGCCCCCGGTCGGCCGGAACCGCCACGCCACCGAGGACAAGCGAACGGCCCTCCCCGAACGCATGCACGTCGTATCCGATGCCGATACGGAGATCACTCATGATTCCCTCGCTCTCGACTCCAGGACGCGCTCAACGAGGAGGATATCCTCAGGCACAGTCACCTTCACGTTGTCTCTCGGACCAAGAAGCATCAGGATGCGACCGCCGTTGCGTTCGACAAGCGAGGAATCGTCGGTGCCGAGGAACCCGTTCTCCTCGGCCAGGGCATATGCGGTTCGCAGGGTCGTGGCGCGGAAAACCTGGGGCGTCTGGGCGACCCACAGCGCCGACCGGTCCTCCGTGGCGGTCACGAACCCGTCGCCGTCCACTCGCTTGATGGTGTCGTACGAAGGGTGCCCGAGCACCACCCCGTCGGCTCCGGAACCATGGAGCGCGGCCACCGTAGCGTCGATCATCGCTGATGGAACGAGAGGCCGCGCACCGTCATGCACGATCACGACGTCCGCGCTGGCAGGAAGGACTTCAAGTCCCGCAGCGACCGACGCCTGACGGGTGTCGCCACCGGCGACTATGCCGGTTACCTTGTCGAATCCGGCTATGTGAACGGTGTAGTCCCCGACACGCTCAGGATGAACCACCACGATCACTTCATCCACGCTCGCAGCACGCTCGAATGCCGCAAGCGTGTGGGCGAGGATCGGGGCGCCCACCACCGACGCCAGCTGCTTACCACCGGCACGACCGAAACGCTCCCCCACACCGCCGGCTACGATGACCGCCGCGACGCTCATCACAGCGCCAACTTCGCGAAGATCATTCGACCCGCTGACGTCTGGAGAACCGACGTCACTTCGACCGCTTGCTCCGATCCGACAGCCTCCCTGCCGTCGGCAATGACGACCATTGTGCCGTCCTCGAGGTAGCCGACTCCCTGACCTGGCTCCTTCCCGGGCTTGACGACCAGGATCTGAATGGTGTCGCCCGGAATGAAGAGCGGACGGACCGCCGAGGCGATCTCGTTGATGTTGAGCACCTGCGCCCCCTCGACGCGTGCGACCTGAGTGAGGTTGTGGTCGACGGTGACGATCGCCCCGCCGCTGGATACAGCGAGCCGAACGAGTTTTGCATCCACCGTGGGGATCTCGGGGAAGTCGGCCTCGAACACCTGGATGGCGTTCGCGCCGAGCGACAACGTGGTGAGCAGGTCCAGCCCTCGCCGTCCACGCGCTCTGCGGAGGTCGTCAGCGGAATCCGCCAGCGTCTGCAGCTCCACGAGCACGAACCGCGGTACCGCAAGGGTTCCCTCGAGCACACCGGCATCGACGAGTTGCTGGAACCGCCCATCGATGACCGCGCTCGTATCGAGGAACTTCGTGGGCGCGGAGGCCGGTCGTGCGAACGCACCGCCGAACCGGCGTTGCACGTCTCGGCGCTTCGTCATGAAGAGTTGGGTACTGCCATAGCTGACGAGTCCGTAGACGAGCACGATCGCGAGAAACCCGAGCCACGCAGGCTGTAGCAATCGAAGCGGGTTGGAGACAAGGAACGATATCACGAGACCGAACACCAGCCCGATTGCCCCCAACAGGAGGTCGGTGGTGTCGAAGTCCTGAATCTGCTGCTCTATCCGCCGGTACTGTTCGGTGAGTTCGCGACCGATGATGCTGCCGAGTAGGTATCCCATCGAGGCCCCGAGAATGATGAGGATGAAGATGACGAGTTGGGGCGAGAAGCCTGTCTGGTCCGACCAATCCGCAAGTCGCGACACCGCAAAACCACCGAGCGCACCAGCTGTCAGCAGCACCATTCGTGCGAGCTGAACCATCATGGTGTTCGACGCGAAAGAGACGGGTATCCGTCTGGGCGTCTTCACCTCCCTGAGTCGAAGGCGACCGGCCGTCAGCCGGAGGGTATGCCCGGGTGGGCGCCTTGGGCGAATTCTATCACAGCAACGCTAAATGGCGGCGTGCTCTCGCATGCGGCGCAAGCCCTCTCGAACCGCCCGCGCACGACGCTCGCCCACTCCGTCGACATCGTCGAGCTGGGACTCGGAGGCGGCCAGCAACGCAACCAGGGTCCCGAACCGCTCCACAAGCCGGTTGATGACCGTCCCGGGGAGCATCGGAATGTGTCGCAACATGCGGAAGCCAGCAGGTTCGACATGCAGTTCGGTGGTCTCCACCGATGCGGGGTAGCCGAGAGTCTGAGCGATCAGGGCGGTATCGAGCAGCTGCTCGGGCGTAAGCGCGGCGATTCGTGCTCGCAGCGTTGCTCCCTTGCGAGCTGTGCTCTCCTTCTGGTAGTCACGCAACAGCATGGCGTAATCGTCCTCGACGCCCGCGATGAGCTCCTCGGACTGCATACGCACCAGGCGACCGTCCGAACCAAGCTCGATGACGAGTCGCCCTACATCTCGTGCAACCCGGAGCACCATCTCCGAGCGTCGGATCATGTTGGCGACATCACCGAGCGTGGCCACGCCCTCGAATTCGAGCATCGTCAGGCGAGAAGCCACTTCGTCGAGACTGCTGCGATAGCGCTGCAATGTCTGCAACGCCTGGTTGGCTTTCGCCAGCACGACCTCGATATCCTGAAGAATGAGCTTGGAGCCACCCCTGTACAGGCTGACGACGTCGCGCCTCTGCGAGATCGAGATGACGAGCGCGTTCGTTTGTCTGCTGGCGCGCTCCGCTGTCCGATGTCGCATGCCTGTCTCGGCAGTTGGGAGCGTCGAATCCGGCACAAGGTGGACGTTCGCCTTCAAAATGTGGTTCGCGCCTTCATCGAGGACGATGGCGCCGTCCATCTTGGCGAGTTCGAAGAGTCGCTGCGGCGTGTAAGGCACATTGACGATGAATCCGCCGTTGCAGATGGCTTCGACACCTTCCTCGTCACCGATCGCGATGAGCGCGCCCGTTCGCGCCGAGATGACGTGCTCAAGGCCCTCGCGGAGCATCGTTCCCGGAGCGACCGCCGAGAGGGCGTCGAGCAGGAGGTCTTCTGATTTGGCGTCCATCGGCATCCCCTCGAGACGTCGCACCGTGGCGGCGATTGACAACCCGATTGTGCCACGACGTACTGACACCCGCCACCGGCAGCTGTCTAGCCGCCGATGATGGCTGCGATCTCGCGTACGGACGCGACGGAGCGGGCACCGGCAGGTACGCGCGCGCCGCTCGAGGGAGTCGCAAGAAACACCGGCCCGAGACCCATGCGTGCCGCCTCGGCAAGCCGTGGTTGCGTTTGCCGCACGCCTCGAACCTCGCCGGTGAGCCCGATTTCGCCGAATGCCACGGTACCCGCGGGCAGGGCGCGGTCGAGGCGAGCAGAGATGAGCGCGAATGCCAGTGCGAGATCGACCGCAGGCTCCACGATCTTCACGCCACCGGCAACTGAGACGTACACGTCGTGCTGGCCGAATGACATCCCCGCGCGACGCTCCAGGACGGCAAGCGACTGGAGGACTCGCGCCGTGTCCACGCCGACCGCAAGCCGCCGGGGCATTTGCAGGTAGGTCGGCGTAACCAGTGCCTGGACCTCCACAAGCAGCGGCCGGGTCCCTTCGACGGTGGCGAGCACACAGGAGCCCGCCACATCCGTCGCCCGGTCTGCCAGCAGCACCGCCGACGGATTCGCGACGCCGTCAAGCCCCGACTCTCCCATCTCGAAGACGCCGATCTCGCTCACGGACCCGAAGCGATTCTTCGCGGCCCGCACGATGCGGAAGACATGATCGCGATCGCCTTCGAATGAGAGCACGACGTCAACGGTATGCTCGAGAACGCGCGGACCGGCGACGGTGCCTTCCTTGGTCACGTGCCCGACGACGATCACGGTCATGCCCTCGCTCTTCGCGAGACGCATCAAGCGCGCGGCGCACGCTCTGACCTGGCCCACGCTTCCCGCAACGCCATCCAGGGATGTATCCACCATCGTCTGAATGGAGTCGACGATGAGCACGTCGGGGCGCTCGGCCATCGCCGTGGCCTCGATCGCGCCCGCGTCCACCTCTGGCAGCAACATGATGGCATCGGCCGCGCCTATCCGTTCGGCGCGGAGCTTCACCTGCTCGGCCGATTCCTCGCCGCATACATACAGAACGGATGAACCGCCTCGAGACAGCGATGCGGCCGCCTGCAGCAGCAGCGTGGACTTGCCGATGCCGGGCTCGCCGGCAAGCAACACGAGCGAACCCCTGACGAGCCCGCCGCCGAGCACGCGATCGAACTCAGGCAGACCCGTCGGCGTCCGCGAAGCGCCGGACGCCACGACATCGCCAAGCCGGACCGGCTTGCGGGCGACAGCCACGGAGGCACCGGACGGCGCCGATGAGATCACTTCCTCGACATACGTACCGAACTCACCGCACTCGGGGCAGCGGCCGAGCCATTTCGGCGCGGCGTAGCCACACTGCTGACAGCGCCATCCCGTCCTCGGCTTCGCCATCGCCGCTACTCTGCGGCGCCGCCGGCCACCGGTCCGCGCGATGAAGATGAGGTACCGCGCGGTGGCATGGTAGCCTTCGGCTTGCTTGTGACCGGCGTTGCCGCGGGAACGATAGCCGGACCTGTACCTTTCTTGAACACCAGCTGGTCACCGTCAACTGCGAGCTCGACGACTTCGCCCGGACTCCACTCGCCGGAGAGCAGCTGCTCCGAGAGCGGATCCTCGACGAGGCGCTGGATCGCGCGGCGTAATGGCCGTGCGCCAAGGGTCGGGTCGAAGCCTGCCTTCGCAAGCAGCTCACGAGCCTCAGGCGTGACGGTGATTCCAAGCCCCTGCGTCACGAGCTGGTCGCGAAGACGGGCCACCATGATGTCCACGATGGCTTGGATCTCATCATGCGTGAGATCGTGGAAGACGATGACCTCGTCGACCCGGTTGAGGAACTCAGGTCGGAACATGCGCTTGAGCTCGCCGGTGACACGCTCTTTGAGGGTCTCGTACGGCATCGCCCCGGCCTCGTGCATCGAGAAGCCGATGCTCTTCCCCTTGACGATGTCGCGCGCACCGATGTTGCTCGTCATGATGACGATCGCGTTCTTGAAATCGACCTTGCGCCCTTGGGCATCCGTGAGACGCCCTTCTTCGAGGATCTGCAGAAGGATATTGAACACATCCGGGTGCGCCTTCTCGATCTCATCGAACAGGATGACCGAGTATGGCTTCCTGCGAACGAGCTCGGTGAGCTGACCACCTTCGTCGAAGCCCACATACCCGGGAGGCGAACCGACCAGGCGCGACACCGTGTGCTTCTCCATATACTCGGACATATCGAGCGAGATGAGCGCCTCCTCGCTGCCGAAAAGGAATGCCGCGAGCGCCTTCGCAAGCTCTGTCTTGCCGACGCCCGAAGGCCCGAGGAAGATGAACGATCCCGACGGACGGTTCGGATCTTTGAGTCCGGCGCGGGCTCGACGAATCGCCTTGCTCACGGAGATGACCGCTTCATCCTGGCCTACGATGCGCTCATGGATGCTGCCTTCCATGCGAAGCAGTTTCTGCGTCTCCTCTTCAGTGAGGCTCGAGACCGGTATCCCCGTCCACATCGAGACCACCTCGGCGATCTCATGCTCGGTCACTTCGACAACGCGGGTATTGTCAGGCTTGAGCCACTCTTCCTCCATGCTGCGCTTCTCGGCCAATACCTGCTTCTCGCTGTCGCGAAGCCCCGCCGCCTTCTCGAACTCCTGCGCTTCGATGGCGGCTTCCTTCTCGTGGCGAACGCGCTTTAGCCGCTCTTCGACCTCACGAATACCCGGTGGTGCCGTCATCATCTTGATCCGCATCTTGCTGCCGGCCTCATCGATGAGGTCGATGGCCTTGTCCGGCAGGAACCGGTCGGAGATGTAGCGGTCCGCCAGGGTCGCAGCGGCATCGACTGCCGCGTCTGTGATAGAGACACGGTGGTGGGCTTCATAGCGGTCGCGCAGACCGAGCAGTATCTCCTTGGTCTCATCCACGGTAGGCTCGCCGACGACGATGGGCTGGAACCGACGCTCGAGCGCCGGGTCCTTCTCAACATACTTCCGATACTCGTCAAGCGTAGTGGCGCCGATGGTCTGGAGTTCGCCCCGCGCGAGCGCCGGCTTGATAATGCTGGCGGCATCGATCGCACCCTCAGCTGCGCCGGCGCCGACGAGCGTGTGCATCTCGTCCACGAACAGGATGATGTCGCCGCGCTCGCGAATCTCCTTCATGACCTTCTTGAGGCGCTCCTCGAACTCGCCGCGATACTTGCTTCCCGCAACGAGCGCGGCGAGGTCGAGCGTGTACAGCTGCTTGTCTCGAATGGTCTCGGGCACCTCATCGTTGGCGATCTTCTGTGCGAGTCCCTCGACCACCGCTGTCTTGCCCACGCCGGGTTCGCCGATCAGCACCGGGTTGTTCTTGGTGCGCCGGGAAAGGATCTGCATCACGCGCTCGATCTCCTGGGAGCGACCCACGACCGGGTCGAGCTTGCCCTCGTTCGCGGCAAGCGTCAGGTTTCGACCGAACTCGTCGAGCAGTTGATTCTCGCCCGAGCGGCCGCCGCGGCGGTCCTCGGCGGTATCGGTCTGCTTTCCTCCGTAGTAGCCGGAGAGCAGCTGGATGACAGCCGACCGCACCTTCTCCAGGTCCGCGCCCAGGTTGAGGAGCACCTGCGCGGCGACACCCTCCCCCTCGCGGATCAGCCCGAGCAGGATGTGCTCGGTGCCGATGTACGTATGACCGAGCTGCAGTGCCTCTCGGAGCGAGAGCTCGAGGACCTTCTTGGCGCGCGGCGTGAACGGAATGTGGCCGGTCGGCACGTAGGTTCCCCGACCGATGAGCTCCTCGACCTGCTGATGCACGTCCTCAAGCGAGATACTCAGGCTCTCGAGCGCCTTCGCCGCGATGCCATCCTGCTCACGGATGAGACCCAGCAGCAAATGCTCCGTGCCGATGTAGTTCTGATTGAGCATACGCGCTTCTTCTTGCGCGTACACCACGACCCTGCGGGCCTTCTCAGTGAATCGCTCGAACATAGGGATCGCCTCTCTATCTTCCGCGCCGACTACGGCGGATCCTTCACGATGACTATTCTACTCCCTGGCAGCGACACCGAGGGATCGTGAGGTCATGAAGCAAGGTGAGTGCCACAAGATGTGAGCGTGACGCACTCAGGTCTGCGAGGGGATGCGGGGATGCTACGATTCCGGGCGCAGGTGCGGGAAGAGGAGCACGTCCCGGATGGATGCAGAGTCGGTGAGCAGCATGACGAGCCTGTCGATGCCGATACCCATCCCGCCAGCGGGAGGCATGCCGTACTCCATCGCGCGAAGGTAGTCCTCGTCGTACCCCATCGCCTCGTCGTCGCCGGCACCCTTCGCGCGGATCTGCTCGGCGAACCGCTCGCGCTGATCGACGGGATCGACCAGCTCCGAGAAGGCGTTCGCCAACTCGCGCCCGCACACGATGAGCTCGAAACGCTCCGTGAATTCCGGATCCGACGGCTTCTTGCGCGCAAGCGGCGATGTCTCCAGCGGGTACTCGGTGACGAAGGTCGGCTGGATGAGTGTTCCCTCGACAAGCTTCTCATAGAGTTCCGTGATGAGCTTGCCCTTGCCCCACGACGGATCGTGCGGCACGCCATGGTGGTCGCACAGGTGACGCAGGCGGGCATCGGAAAGCGCGAAGGAGATCTCCTCGCCAGCAGCCTCGCTGGTGAGGTCGAGCATCGTGCGGCGCGGCCACGGGGGCGTGAGATCGATCGCGGCGCCCTGGTAGTCGAGCTTGAGCGTACCCAGCACCTCGCTCGCGGCGGCGACGACCATGCCCTCGGTCAGGTCCATCATCCCATCGATGTTCGTGAAGGCCTCGTACGCCTCAAGCATCGTGAACTCAGGATTGTGCCGCACCGAGATGCCCTCGTTGCGAAACGAGCGATTGATCTCGAACACGCGATCGAAGCCACCGACGAGCAGCCGTTTGAGGTAGAGTTCCGGGGCGATTCGCAGGTAGAGGTCCATATCGAGCGCATTATGGTGCGTCACGAACGGTCGCGCCGTGGCCCCGCCAGGGATGGGGTGCAGCATGGGCGTCTCGACTTCGATGAAGCCGCGTGCCTCCATGAAGCGCCGGATCGCCGAGACGATCTTGAATCGCGCGTCGAACGTGCGGCGCACGTCGGGGTTGACGATGAGGTCGACGTATCGTTGACGGTAACGGGTCTCGACGTCAGTCAGCCCGTGGAACTTCTCGGGCAGCGGGCGAAGCGACTTGCTCAGCAGGGTAGCGGCCGTGGGGACGATAGAGAGCTCGCCCCGGCGAGTACGCGACACCGTGCCGGTTGCGCCCACCCAGTCGCCGAGATCGAATTCCACGGCAGCCGAGTACGCCTCCTCGCCGAGGATGTTCACCCGACAGAACAGTTGGATGTCAGTCACACCGTCGCGGAGCACGATGAACATGATCTTGCCCTGGTCGCGCTTGGCGACGACGCGCCCGGCCACCGAGACGATCTCCGCGGCATCCTCGCCCGGCGCGAGCGAATCCCACGTCGCGACGACGTCTGATGCGGTATGAGTCCGGTCGAAGCGATCCTTGTAGGGCTGCTCACCGCGCGCACGGAGGGTGTCGAGCTTCGCCCTGCGGACCTCGATAGGATCGTCGACGAGACGATCGTCCCCGGATGTCAGCTCCCCGTCGGTCATCGGCGGCTAGCTGGAGATCGAAACGACTTCGTACTCGATGACGGAACCGCGCGGCGTTGTGACGCGCACGATATCGCCCTTCTTGTGGCCGATGACGGCCTGACCGACCGGTGACTCGTTCGAGATCTTGTCGTCAACCGGATCCGCCTCGGCCGAGCCGACCAGCTGGTATGAGTGGATCTCAGATGTCTCGAGGTCGCGAAGCTCGACCTTGGAGCCCAGCGTCACCTTGTCCTTGCGCTTCGGCGACTGGATGATCGTCGCGTGCGCAAGGATCTGATTGACCTCGATAATGCGGCTTTCGACCCACGCCTGCTCGTTCTTGGCGTCGTCATACTCGGAGTTCTCCGAGATGTCGCCGAACTCTTTCGCTTCCTTTATGCGCTCGCCGACTTCGCGACGACGCACGGTCTCCAGATGGATCAGTTCCTGCTCAAGGCGGGCCTGACCTTCGGGGGTGAGGGCGACTTCCTTCTGCATGCACGCTCCCACTCAGTAGGCTCTTGTGCCTGGCGGCGCCACTGGCCGCCCGAACGCTCACGAGAGTATACAACATCGCACACGACAAACAACCCGCAAATGCACGAAGGCACCCGAAGGCGCCTTCGCGTCAGTGACAGTGCAAAACGTGCGTCTACTCAGCGCCCTTGTCGGACTTCTCCGCCTTGGCGGATTCCTTCGAGTCCTCATCGTCGTCGTCGGCGAGCTTGCCCTCCATGCCATCCTTCAGCGCTTTCGCGGACTTGCCGAACGTCTTCGCGAGTTTCGGCAGCTGGCTCGGGCCGAACAGCAACAGAACGACAGCGAGAATCGCGATGATCTCCCAGCCACCGGGCATCCCAAATGCTCCCATATCGACCTCCTATCGAAACACCCGACGGAAACCGGCCGCCGGATACCATTCACAGAACGAACGTTAGCGTACCACCTAACCGGACGCCCCGCCACGCGGCACCGGCGTCAGACCCGACTGACACCCTCAAGTCGCGAAAGGTAGTACAACGTGTGCAGCAACTCGTGTACCGGATCGGTGTTGTGGAGCGTCACGGTCGGCGGCACGCGAACGATGACCGGCGTGTAGTTGAGCATGATGCGAACACCGGCGGCGGTGAACCGATCGGCTACCCCTTGCGCAGCCTCGGGCGGAACGGCGATGACTCCGATTCTGATGTTCTGATCGGTCACGGTCCGCGCCAGGTCATCGATATGCTGCACGATGATGTCGCCGATCCTGGTGCCGACCTTGTGCGGATCCGCATCGAAGATCGCGGTGACATGGAAACCGTGCTGACGCAGCCCGTCGTAGTTGGCGATCGCGGAACCGAGGTTGCCTGCACCGACCAGGGCCAGGCGGTGCACATGATCAGCCCCGAGGATGCGTTGCACGCGATCGACGAGGGTCACGATGTCGTATCCGACACCGCGCTTCCCGAACGAACCGAAGTGCGTGAGATCGCGCCGGATCTGTGCAGGATTGACATCGGTGAGCTCGCCGAGCCTGGCAGACGAAACAGTCGATTGCCCGTCCTGGCGAAGCTGGATCAAGACGCCAAGATACAGCGGGAGTCGCTCGATGACACCTTCAGGGATTCGCCTGCCGTGCTCGTCAGCCACCATGTGCCCTCCGCCGAAATGCCATGCCGCAATGGTAACCATTTGTTACAAAGTCGAGCAAGCGACCATCATGGGCTCACGTCTGGCGATCCATGGAGCTAACGAGACGAATCACATCGGCTCTCGTGACGATTCCGGCCAATCTCCCGTCTTCAACGACGAGGACCGCGCCGGGGCCGTTCGGCTCCAGTCTCGAAAGAATGCGGTCAACGGTCACTTCAGGAGTCGCAACGACCGCCGCAAGATCCGTGTGAGCGGCCTCGCCAACCGTCGCAGCGGCCCACTCATCACGGGGCATGTCACGCATCGTCTGCAGCTCGATCAGACCGATGACCTTGCCTTCAGAAACGACCGGATAACGGGAATGCCTCCCGCCGAGGAAGTACGAATGCGCCATCTCCTCAAGCGTGGTCTCGGATGTCACGAACGCCACCGGGGACGACATCACAGACGAGAGTGGAACCTCGGACAAGCGCACTTTGAGGAGCTGCTGCTGATATGCCGCACCTGCCAGCGTGGAGAGGAACCATCCCATGACTGCGAACCAGATGAGATCAAGGGATCCGTTCAGCACTCCGACCACGGCGATTGATATGAGGGCGTATCCGAGCAGCTGCCCCATCCTGCTCGCCCAACGCGTGGCTTTCAACATGTCGTGGGTGACGGCCCAGAGAATCGAGCGCAACACCCGGCCCCCGTCGAGCGGGAAGCCCGGAAGGAGGTTGAAGACGGCGACCGAGAGGTTGATGTAGGCGAGATACTGAACCGGGATCAGCAACGCCGATGCGACCTGCGCCGACTTCATGAGCGCCATGACGCCGAAGAACACGCCTGACAGGACGAGACTCATTGCGGGGCCTGCGAAGGCCATCAGGAATTCGAGCCCCGGCCCGGTCGGCTCATCGTCCATCTGCGACACTCCGCCGAAGACGAACAGCGTAATCCGAGATATCTTCAGTCCTCCAGCGCGGGCAACGAGTGAATGCGCGAACTCGTGCAGAACGATGGACGCGAAGAAAGCCGCAGTCATTGCGAGTGCGACGAACACGTGGACCGCCGGGGGCTCCCCCGGCATGGCCGCTGGCAGGTAACTCGTGCTCAGGGTGAAGGCCACAAGGAAGAAGACGAGGAACCAGCTCGAATTGACCTCAAGCGGGATTCCGAAGAACGTTCCTATGGTGAACGAGCGAAGTCCGAACACGCGAGACGCCTCCCAAAGGGGCGGCCAGGAGCGGCCGCCCCTCATCACATCGGCTTAGAATGCCGCGCCTTCAAGAGCGGAGGCGCACACACAGTGACGGTCGTCCGGTAGCGCCGGAATCATCGCGTGCAACAGTGCACGAACCTTGTCATTGTTCTCGGCGAACACGCGGACGACCTCATCGTTTGAGACCGGCTCGGCGCCCTCGGCACCTGCATCATGATCGGTGATCAGCGAGATATTGCAGTAGCAGATCTCGAGTTCTCGGGCGAGGTAGCACTCCGGATACTGCGTCATGTTGATGACTTCCCAGCCCTGCGATGCGAACCACTTCGATTCGGATCGCGTCGAGAATCGAGGACCCTGGATCACAACCACGGTGCCCTTTTCGTGCACCGTGATGCCAAGCTTCTTCGCTTCCGCGATGGCGGTGGCGCGCATGTCGGGGCAATACGGATCTGCCGAGGACACATGGGTGGTCGTGGGTCCATCGTAGAACGTGTCCTTGCGGCCCCACGTCCGATCCACGAACTGGTCGCATATGACGAAATCGCCGGGCTTCACGTTCGATTGCAGCGAGCCACACGCGTTCGGACCGATGATCCGACTGACGCCGAGTTCCTTCATCGCCCACACGTTCGCGCGATAGTTGATCATGTGTGGCGGTAGCTGATGCTCCTTGCCGTGCCTCGGGAGAAACGCGACCTTGCGGCCGCCGATTTCGCCGTACATCACAGGAGAAGACGGGGCACCGTATGGGGTGTCGACTTTGAACTCAGTGGGGTCTTCAAGAAGGGAGTAGAAACCGCTTCCGCCGAAGACGCCGATCTCAGCCTTGGGATACTGCATCGTGCTCCTCGAATCACTCGGGCGCCCGTGCGGGCGCATGCTGGCTACCTCGGGATTGTAGCCCATCCGAACCCTGCTCACGCACCCCTGCGCAGAGCGCACTCCTCCTCTGCGTCGTACATCACCCGGTCGTCCTCTACGGCCCGAGGCGCGTAGAGCGGTCGTCGGAAGAGATTCATAGCATCCGTCCACGGCTCCTCGACAAGCGAAGCGGCCTTGGCTGCAACGACGAACCCCGCTGTCTTCGCATCCATATTGTCAGCATGGTGCAGAATCAGCGCCTCGAGCGTAGACGGACGCTTCGGTGCGCCCCACTCAAGTTCACCGTGATGCGAAATCATGACGTGTGACAGCTGCAACTCAAGCTCGGCCGAGACAACATCCCCGATCGTCGCGATAGCCGCTCGCACACGTCGCTCACCAAGCGTCACATGACCGAGCAGTCTGCCTGCGTCCGTGTACTCGATCGATGTGCCGAACGCGAGCTCATCTACCTTACCGATGTCGTGCAGCAACGCTCCTGCGACCAGAAGATCCCTGTCGACTTCCGGATACAGGCCCGCAAGGCAGACGCACATGGTGGCAACCGAGACGGTGTGTTCCAGAAGTCCGCCGACGTAGGCATGGTGGTACGTCTGCGCAGCCGGGCACTCCTTGAACACGCGGAAGAACCGCTTGTCGCCGAACACGGCGCGCAGCAAGTTGGAAAGCCCCGGATTCTTCACGGAGCGAACGAGAGTACGCAGTTCAGCGACAAGCTCCTGGATATCTCGAGGTCCGGACGGCAGCAGATCAGAAGCTGCGTACTCTGACACCGGTGCAAGAGCATCGACCGAGACGCGCAAGATGCCACGGTACGTGGTGACCACGCCCCTGATTCGAACGATCGACCCTGTGGGAACCGCCTCGGCCGCTCTGTCGGGCCTGAACATGACCGCCGCGATGCGACCCGTCCGATCCGCGATCTCCATGGAAAGATACGCCTCGCGAGCGCGTGTCGCGCGTAGCTCCTTCGTCCGAAGGGCGAAGATCGAGTCTACGCTCATCCCCTCTTTCAGCGAGTTGACATACATGGCTTTCATGCTTGACCTCCGACTCGGCACACCGTCCGAACACAGTGTCGCGCGAAGGTCTGACACGATGACCGCCTACGAGATGACTCCTCGTACTCGAGCGCGCTGTCCAGGCTCGATACCGTACCGCTCGGCCGCACTGCCCATGCGAACCGCCAGCGTGAGCCACCCTGAAGAATCGAACAGCGCCACGGGGTCGCCTTCGGGCACATCCGAGAACGTGGCACCGAACGGCACCGCGAGGTTGACGTGACCGAAACCCATCTCAAGCACATCGCACCTCAGACCGAACTCCTCCAGATCATCGATCGACACCGCGATGCGCACAGAGCCAAACCGATCGACGTCGACGACCTCAGCGGTCACGACGCCATCGGTTTCGCGAGCTCGCTCGAACGGGCTGTGCACCAGAGACTCCGGCGAAATGGCGGCTCCCACAGCGGACGGATCAACCCCGCACGCCAGAGCCGCCGCTGCGGGCGCGAGGACATCCCTCGCGTGAAACGTTGCCAGCGGTGAGCGGAAAGTGAGTGCCTCCGGATCGATCGCATACGCCTCGGAGATACCGCCCGCGCGCCATGTCGCAGGTATCAACACCCCATTGTCGGGGCCGACCAGGACGGTGCCTCCTCCCGTGACCACGCAAAGATCCCTGCGCCCGCCGCCGACCCCGGGGTCGACGACGACCAGGTGAATGGCCTCAGGGAGCTGCCAGACGCCGGATGCGGCCACCGCGGCGGCCTTGCGGATGTCGTACGGCAGGACGTCATGCGCAAGGTCCACGACGCGCGCCTGAGGGCATGCACGGTAAATGACCGCATGACACATCCCGACCCATGTGTCCCCCATGCCAAAATCGGATGTGAAGCAGATGATTGACTGCATGCCCACCCCGCCCGTCGCTGCGCCATCACGCTGTTTGCACTACTATTGAACCATTGAATCCGAGGAGGCAAAGGTCATGAGAACGTCATACCGGATGGTCGCACTGCTTGCGCTCCTTCCGCTCCTCATCCTGGGCGCCGGATGCAGCAAGCCCGGTCTTGAGTACATACCCACCGGCGGCAGCTATACCATGGACGAGGCCCAGGCGGCGGCCGTGTCCACGAGCCTGGAAGCAGTGAAGGGTGTGAAGACCGCTGACGCCCCCGCATTGCGCACGAAGCGGCTTGAGCAACTTCGAACCGAAGGGCCTGAAGCTTCAGCACTCGCGGATTTGCTGACGAAGGACTTTCCGAGCGAGACCGCCGCGGTTCCTCTTCGGATCGAGTCTGCCACGATCGACGGCGACGACTGCTGGCTCGTGATCGAAGCCTGGGGCGATGAGAACGGCGTCCTGACGCACCGACGCCTGTGGATCATCGATCGCGCGACCCTTGAGATCACAGGATCCTCATCATTTCGCTAGGCGACCTCGCTCCGATCGAGTATCTGCAGACCCCGCTCCCCGAAGAATGTGGCTACTTCTTCCCGGATCTTGTCGGCGGGAGTGCCGACTGAGCGCAGATCGGCGACGAGTGACGCAACCTGGAATTCGCCTCGATAGCGCGCGTCCCCCCTGCGACGCAGCCTGAAGGCCTGCGCACGAAGCACGGCGCTGTAGTATGCGCGGATCCGACGTTCATCGGACGGGCTCAGGCCCTCGGCTGACACCCGTCCTGCAAGGGCACGAGTCGTCGCTGCTGCAGCGCCGCGGGCCGTCTCGGGGGCGACGCCGTGGATCGCCTGCGCGTCGTCGGCGAGACTGATGAGCAGCGACCGCATGGTGACCTTCGGTGGAGCGGAATCGATGACTGAACGCATGGCATCCTCCTCGAACGTTTGTTCGAGGCGAAGGTACCAGAGAGGTCTGACACGAAAGGTGGAGCGCTACTCCACGGGGAAGATCGCCGTGATCGCTTCACGCGCGACCGCCACGTACTCCGGCGAGGCGAGCAGCGCCTCGTCTGTGACCCGCCAGATCTTCGCAGAGGTCAGCGCGTAGAAGTCCTTGCTCTTCGAGTTCAGTGCGTCGGTGAGACGGCTGCCCTCAAGAATGTACATCTCCCCCTCGATCCGGTGATCTTTCGTGATGATCATGACCCGGATGGCGTTCTTGTTCGTGTAGACCATGGAGAATCCTCCCGCCGCACCCACCATGACTCATCACGACTGTACAACATCCGGGACGCGGTGGAAACGGTCGTCAGGACCCCGCGGCGAAACGCTCGGCGACGATCCGGATTCCGGAAGCAAGCAGCAACTCGGCAGCAACCAACATCAGCGCGAGCGTGAGCTGGATCGGACCTGTGCGCAACGACGTCATCTTGTGCTCGAGAGCTGGCACGAATGTCACGAAGATCAGGCTGACCGCCGCATACGTCGCGATTATCGCCAGCGTCAGCAGGACCGGGTAGGCGACACCTGACAGGGGCAGCAACCATCGCAGCAACACGAACGACACCGGGATGGATACAAGCCACGCCGCTCCGCGCCATCCGTCAAGCAAGCGGTTCCTCGAGACGCTGGTCCAGAGCTGGCCGTTGAGCATCGGCACGACAGCAAGCGTCATCGCATAGCCGGCGAGCAGTCCGGTGAGAAGACGAAGATCATTCGTGGTCTCTCGCCAGCCGGCATAGGACGAGACGCCGTCCACCACCATCGTGCCGAAGATGATCGCTCCGACGGCAACAAGCCACGGACGCGACAGTTCAGAAGGTTTGCGGCCGCGCTCGACCAGCGTGATCACGATCAGCGACAGCACGAAGCCAGCGTAAATGCCGGTATCGCGTGCGCACACCGGAAGTTGGAACCCTCCGGCGAACAGCGAACGCGCCGGCAGCTGATGGCACAACCCGTAGCCGACCCAGTGAAACACCGAAGACAGCATCGTGCGCCTCCAACGACAACGGCAGGTCGACCAAAGGTCGCACCTGCCGCGGGATTTCGATGGTCGGGATGGCGGGATTCGAACCCACGACCTCTGCGTCCCGAACGCAGCGCTCTACCAAGCTGAGCCACATCCCGACGAGCCGCTATGATACATGGTCGCGACCACGAGGGCAAAGCATTTCCGAAGGTCCACCAGAACTTCGGCCCCGCACGAGGAAGCGCCCGACCGATTGGCTCGGCCGGGCGCTTCTCGAGCGGTCGTGCTGACAGGTCCGGTTAGTGGATCAACCGCACGTGGCAGTACGAGCAGAACGTCGGCTTATGGCACTTGAAGCAGGGCTCTGCGCCGTTCTTCTTGACGAGGTTCGGGTGGTACGTGCGCCACGGCTGGTTCGCGACGGAGCCGGCGTGGTGGCAGTTGTCGCAGAAGAACTGGTTGTGGCAGTTCTCGCATGACTTCCTGGTCAGCTTCTTGGCCGCGAAATCGGCCTTGTGCGTGTCCTTGAAGTCGGCCGGGTGCGGCATCGGCAGCACGTGGCAGGACTTGCAGAACTTGGCCTCCACGCCGCCCGTGCCGTGGCAGTAGTCGCAGCTGTCGGTCTGGGCCTTGTACGCGGTGCTGTGCCCCGCGGCCTTCTTGAGCGCAAGGTCGCGCGTCCAGTTCTTGGCGTTGTGCGAGGCCGGGACCGCCTTGAGCTTCGTGTGGCACGAGACGCAGAACTGCTTGTCCTCGTGACACTTCTCGAAGCACTGGGCCGCACCGCCTGCGGCGATCGCCTTCGGGTGCTGCTTGGCCCACGCGACGCCGTTCTTGGCGTCCTTGTGGTGGCAGTCCGAGCACAGCTCCTTGAACGTGTGGCAGTTCGCGCAGAGCTTGGGCGTCTTGGAGCCTGACACGTGGTTCTTCTTGAACGTGTCGGGGTGCGGCATGTCCATGCCGTGGCAGCCCTTGCAGAACTTGGAGCCCGTCCCGCCTGCGCCGTGGCAGACCTCGCAGCTGTCGATCGCCGTGCCAGCGGCGAGCGCGTGCTTGCCGCTTGCGACCGCGGCCTTGGATCCGTACGCGGTGACGGTCAGCTTGTCGCGCAGCCACTTGGCGTCCTTGTGAGACGTCGGGACCGGCTTGAGCTTGGTGTGGCAGTCCACGCAGAACTTCTGCTCGTGGCACTTACCGAGGCACCCTGCGACGCCGTTGGTGGTGACCGCCTTGGCGTGCTGCGTCGTCCACTTCACCTTGGGATCGTACGTCCACTTCGACGCCGAGCCGTGGTGGCAGTCGTTGCAGAACAGGAAGTCGGTCTTCTTCACCTGGTGGCACAGATCGCACTTGTCGAGCTTCGTCTTGACGAGCTCGGGGTGCGTCTTGGTCTTGAACTCCTCGGGGTGCGGCATCTCCATGCCGTGGCAGTCGGCGCAGAACTTGTCGACGACGTGGCAGGTGCTGCAGTAGTTGATCGATTCGACATAGGAGATCTCGAAGATGTGCTGCTTGGGTGAGGAACCGCCGTAGTTCGAAGCCTCATCATCAGCGTCAGGTGCGGCTTCGCCAGTGTCCTCGGCCTTCTCCTCCGCGAGAGTCGCGGATTCCTCTTCGCTCAGCGGCTCGAAGGTCGGACGGCCAGTTGCCCTGTCAACGCGCGCCGTAGCGAGCTTGGCGTGGCCGGCAGGATAGAAGTCCTTCGCGTTGTGGTTCGACGGTTTGAGCTTGAAGTCGGCCGGATGGCACGAGGAGCAGGTGCCCGGGGCCTTCTTGCCCTTCGGCGGCGCTTCGTCGGTGAGCGTGTGGCAGCGGAAGCACGCCGTCATGGACATGAAGTTCGCGTGCTTCGGCGATACTTCGCCCGTCCGCGGGTTCTTGTTGACCATCTCGTAGTCGTTCTCCGGATGGGCAACGCGGTTGTGACACACGGTGCAGTGGATCTCGTTCTCCTCGTGGACCTTGTGGTCGATGAGGATGCCCTTGCTCGGCGTGATGTCACGGTTCTCCGAGTGGCACTGCGTGCACTGCTCGGAACCCATGTGCTTCTCGTTCAGGGCCAGCTTGCTCTCGGCGTTCAGCGGTGTCTCGTTTGTTTTCGTATACAGCTGATACGCGCCGGTGATGCCTGCTTTGGCCTTGTAGTACGTGAAGGTCAGGGGATCCGCGTTTACTGGCTCGTGGCACGACAAGCACTGCACATTGCTGTGCGAGCCCAGTTGATACGTGTTGATCGCGTCATCCTGCACCGAATGGCAGAGACTCGAGCAGAACCAGAACGTTGAAGTCGCGCAGAACGCGACCACGATGAACGCAGCCAGACCGAGGAGCGCAGCACCTGACCAGATCAGGTACCGCGGCCGTCGGACCGGGTCTTTGAACCCTGCCAATGACAGCTTTGCCATAAGCGTCCCTACCTTCCCAAGCTCACTCCCAGAGCCGTTCTCTCCAGATGCCATCGCGCAGCACGAACGGGAGACGGCTTCTACGTCCCTGCGTGAATGTTCGCCGTCGACCCGCTCTCACCTGCAAGATTCCGCATTCCGAAATGGCGAGCCAGAACTTCGGCCCCGCACGAGGAAGCGCCCGACCGATTGGCTCGGCCGGGCGCTTCTCGAGCGGTCGTGCTGACAGGTCCGGTTAGTGGATCAACCGCACGTGGCAGTACGAGCAGAACGTCGGCTTATGGCACTTGAAGCAGGGCTCTGCGCCGTTCTTCTTGACGAGGTTCGGGTGGTACGTGCGCCACGGCTGGTTCGCGACGGAGCCGGCGTGGTGGCAGTTGTCGCAGAAGAACTGGTTGTGGCAGTTCTCGCATGACTTCCTGGTCAGCTTCTTGGCCGCGAAATCGGCCTTGTGCGTGTCCTTGAAGTCGGCCGGGTGCGGCATCGGCAGCACGTGGCAGGACTTGCAGAACTTGGCCTCCACGCCGCCCGTGCCGTGGCAGTAGTCGCAGCTGTCGGTCTGGGCCTTGTACGCGGTGCTGTGCCCCGCGGCCTTCTTGAGCGCAAGGTCGCGCGTCCAGTTCTTGGCGTTGTGCGAGGCCGGGACCGCCTTGAGCTTCGTGTGGCACGAGACGCAGAACTGCTTGTCCTCGTGACACTTCTCGAAGCACTGGGCCGCACCGCCTGCGGCGATCGCCTTCGGGTGCTGCTTGGCCCACGCGACGCCGTTCTTGGCGTCCTTGTGGTGGCAGTCCGAGCACAGCTCCTTGAACGTGTGGCAGTTCGCGCAGAGCTTGGGCGTCTTGGAGCCTGACACGTGGTTCTTCTTGAACGTGTCGGGGTGCGGCATGTCCATGCCGTGGCAGCCCTTGCAGAACTTGGAGCCCGTCCCGCCTGCGCCGTGGCAGACCTCGCAGCTGTCGATCGCCGTGCCAGCGGCGAGCGCGTGCTTGCCGCTTGCGACCGCGGCCTTGGATCCGTACGCGGTGACGGTCAGCTTGTCGCGCAGCCACTTGGCGTCCTTGTGAGACGTCGGGACCGGCTTGAGCTTGGTGTGGCAGTCCACGCAGAACTTCTGCTCGTGGCACTTACCGAGGCACCCTGCGACGCCGTTGGTGGTGACCGCCTTGGCGTGCTGCGTCGTCCACTTCACCTTGGGATCGTACGTCCACTTCGACGCCGAGCCGTGGTGGCAGTCGTTGCAGAACAGGAAGTCGGTCTTCTTCACCTGGTGGCACAGATCGCACTTGTCGAGCTTCGTCTTGACGAGCTCGGGGTGCGTCTTGGTCTTGAACTCCTCGGGGTGCGGCATCTCCATGCCGTGGCAGTCGGCGCAGAACTTGTCGACGACGTGGCAGGTGCTGCA
>RCMX01000004.1:0-263 GCA_004348925.1 Actinomycetota bacterium | reverse complement strand
ACTTGTCGACGACGTGGCAGGTGCTGCAGTAGTTGATGTTGTCGACCGCCGACAGGTTCAGGGTCTCCCCATGAGCGCCCTCGGCCTCAGCGGCCTCGCCTTCTGCCTCGCCTCCCGCGCCCTCGGCCGCAGCAGTCTCCTCAGAGGCAGACTCGGCTACCACGACAGGTCGACCGGTGGAACGGTCGATCTTCGCCGTAGCGAGCTTGGCGTGGCCGGCCGGGTAGAAGTCCTTCGCGTTGTGATTCGACGGCTTGAGCTTG
>RCMX01000002.1:368258-488072 GCA_004348925.1 Actinomycetota bacterium | reverse complement strand
CCGTGCGGTGGAATGTGGTTCCTACGGGTCGTGACATGCCTAACCCGGGCATCAGCAGACGCGGTAAGCGCTAGATTGGGTGATGGGTATCGGCGCGCAGCTGATGCCCAAATGCGTTAGCAGCATCACTGGGGGAATAGTGCTCTTCGAGTCAAAGACACGTGACTTTCAAGGCCCGCGCGCATACGGCGAGGGCCATTGGGACTATCTGGACCGATCGGGTCGTATCGAGGCCGCGCGCGTCCGCGAATTCCTGGACAGGTGGTTCGATCGGTTCCCCGCGACTGACCGCGATGAACTTGGATCAAGACTTCGCTGTGGCGATGCCGCCAGCTTCGAGTCTGCGTCTTTTGAGTTGATTCTCTTCGCGGTGCTTACAACGCGGGGATATGCGGTCAGCACGCATCCGACTCTCCCGGCGGGCAACCCAAAACACCCCGACTTCCTCGCGACTGCGGGGGACGAGTCCTTCTATGTGGAAGCAGTTCTAGCTTCCGAGTACAGGGATGACGAGATTTCTGCCCGGAGGAGGGCGGATGCCGTCCTGAGAGCCGTCGACGGAATCAACTCACCCGATTTCCGGTTGTTCGTGATTGCACAAGGCAACCCGGACACGCCGCCGCGCGGGCGCGCGCTGGCGAACCAGCTTCAGACTTGGCTGGACTCGCTGGATTCAGATACCGTCGCTCGGGCGGCTGAGGCCGACGGTCACGAGGCAATTCCGAAGTTCCCGTGGGCGCACGACGGCTGGGATGTGACCTTCGAGGCAATCCCGAAGGGCGTCGAGCATCGCGGGGAGAACGGGCGCGCGATAGGATCACTCGCTGGTGAAGCGCGCCTAGTGAATGTCCGCGAGCCGATACGCAACGCCATTCGCGCTAAGGGCGCTAAGTACGGTCAGCTCGACAGACCATTGTTGATTGCGGTCAATGTGGATGGTCTATCACTCGACCGGATTGATGAGATGGAGGCCTTGTTCGGGCAGGAGGAATACGTGTTCCTCCCGGACAATCCCACCACACCTCCTCAGATGCGCCGCACTCCGAATGGCGCCTGGGTTGCTGGTGACGGGCCGACTTACACGCGGGTTGGCGGCGCTTGGATCTTTGACGGGCTCGGCCCCTGGAATGTCGCTCGCCAGCGCGGCTGCCTATACTTCAACCCTTGGGCGCAGATGCAGCCCCCCGAATCGCTTAGCGCATTCACTCACGCGCGTGTCGCGGACCAGCGGATGGAGTGGATTGAGGGGCTCGTGTTCGGTGAGATTCTTGGTCTTGATGCGGCTTGGCCAGAGTGAGCTGCTAACCCGCGCTTCCACGCAGACGGCGCGCCTCGTGCGGTAGACTCGGGTTGCAGACGTTCGTTTGGCGCACCGCTGGTGAAGCGCAATCACGCTAGGACCATTGCCGCAAGTTGCTCTGATGTCGGAGCAGCCTTGTACTATCGTCCCGTGGGGCAGGACAGAGCGGATCGATCGGGGGAGCCATGAGCAATATCGGGACTGTCGGCGTGTACTACACGGCTGGTGGGCTAGCTCGCTATCAGGTCGAGGTATCTCATCCCAACCTGAACAAGTATCAGCTCTTCAAGGGCGACGATCGCGGAGTCGTGGAAGCGCGCGCCCGCGCCAAGGGAGCGGAATGGGATGAGCAGTGGGCGAAGCGGGCCACGATCGAGGCGAAGCGACATCAGCGCGAGGCCGCAGCCAAGGATGTTGAATCCAAGAAGCGCTTGGCAGCGGAACAAACGAGTGAGGCGGTTGCGGCGTTGGAGGCTCTTGATGGCATTCTCGCCGGCACCCTGGGTGTCAACGATGCGATTGACTGGGAGAGCCTCAAAGACACGTCGCCGTATCCGGTTCCCCAGCCCAAGAAGGCGCCCGCACCACCCGCTCCAGTTCAGGCACCGGCGCCTCCGGAGCCTGTTCGAATCGACGTGCGCTACAAGCCCAAGATGGGACTGCTTGACTACATAAGCGGCATGCGTAGGCAGGCGCGCCTTGCAGAGGCAGAGCAACTCTTCAATGCTGATCACGCCGGATGGGTGCAGTCGATGGAACAGCTGCGCCAACAACATCTGGTCAATACGATGGCCCATACCGCCAAGCTAAAGCAGGACGAGGAGGACCACGCCAAGGCGGTAGAGTCTTGGCACCGCGACGAGGCCGAGTATCTTGCGCAGCAAGCCGAGGAGAATGCGGCAATCGACAAACGGCGCGCGGAATATGTGGCTGCAGACCCGGAGGCGATAGCCGACTACTGCGGGATGGTTCTCGACAATTCCGCCTATCCCGATTGCTTCCCACAAGACTACGAGCTCGAGTACAACCCCTCGAACAAGATTCTGGTCGTGGACTATCAGCTCCCATCTCCCGACCAGCTGCCAACGACCGCAGAGGTGAAGTACGTCGCCTCTAAGGATGACTTTGCCGTCAAGACCGTGTCTGACCGTCAGCTCAATCAGACGTACGACGCCGTGTTGTATCAGGCGGCCCTGCGAACTTGTCATGAGCTGTTCGAGGCAGATGTGATCGAGGCCCTGGCATCGGTGAACTTCAACGGCTGGGTGAAGTCCGTTGACCGCGCGACGGGACAGACGACTGAGTCCTGCGTGCTTTCGATTCAGGTAAAGCGTGAGGAGTTCATGGGCTTGGACCTGTCGCTCGTTGACCCCAAAGCATGCTTCAAGAAGTTGAAGGGTGTGTGTGCGGCGAAGTTGCATTCGCTGACTCCCGTTGCGCCGTTGCTGACGATGTCACGGGAAGACAGTCGCTTCGTCTCCTCCTACGCAGTGGCGGACACGCTGACAGAGGGCGACAACTTGGCAGCGATGGACTGGGAGGACTTCGAGCACCTGATTCGAGAACTGTTCGAAGAGGAATTCGCCAGCGCCGGCGCTGAGGTGAAAGTCACTCAAGCTAGCCGCGACGGCGGAGTCGACGCGGTCATCTTCAACCCTGATCCAATTCACGGAGGCAAGACAGTCGTACAGGCGAAGCGTTACACGAACACAGTCGGTGTCAGCGCCGTGCGAGACCTCTACGGGACGGTGATGAACGAGGGCGCGAACAAAGGGATATTGGTTACGACCTCAGACTTCGGGCCGGACGCGTATGCATTCGCCAACGGGAAGCCACTAGTACTCCTGAGCGGAGGCAATCTTCTGCATCTGCTAGTCAACCATGGCCACAAGGCACGCATAGATTTGCAGGAGGCTAAGCTGCTCGCTGGTGAGGCAAACGGTTGATGGCAAGGTCCTAGCAATGACTTCGACCCGACTCGCTTCGCTCGTTCCGTTTGGTGAACCTCACAGGCACATCGGGCTTCGAGATCGTTCTCTCGGTCCCGCTCGTGCTCGAGTACGCGGACGCTGCCAAGCGGTTCGGCGATGCGACCGCTCTGTCGCATCAAGACATCGACGACGTCATCGACTACCTGTGCAGCGTCGCGCACCTGCAGGAGATCCACTTCCTGTGGCGACCGCTGCTGCGCGATCCGCGAGACGACCATGTGCTCGAACTCGCGGTCGAAGCGGGGTGCGAGCTGATCGTCACCCACAACATCCGGGACTTCGCCGGCTCCGACCAGTTCGGTATCTCGGCGATCCGCCCCGGTGAGCTCTTGCGACGGATAGGAGGAGAGTCATGACCACCATCAGCCTGCGTCTCCCGGAGTCGCTCCACCGCAGGGTCCGCGAGCTTGCCAAGGCGGAAGACGTCTCCATCAACCAGCTCATCACCACCGCGCTGGCGGAGAAGATGTCGGCACTCATGACCGTGGACTACCTGCAGGCGCGCGCAGCCCGGGGTGATCGTGCGCTGTTCGAGCGCGCGATGGGCAAGGTGCGCGACGTCGAGCCCGACAAAGACGACGTCTGATCAAGCCTAGCTTGTGTGGCGTGACGTCCCCGGGGTGAATGCGATGGTTGCTCGCGTCGCCAATCCACACACTCCCGCATCTCTAAACTCACTCGGATCAGCACTTGCATGTCAGTTCTAACGGCGTTAGACTTCTCTTTAACAGCGTTAGACTTTAGTGCCAGCGGTGAGCGTCGAAGTCCAAGGGAGTGATGATGGCCGCACGTGCGACTCGCAGTGGCGAACCGCGGGACACCCTGAATCGCGAACGCGTACTGAGCGCGGCGATCGAGTTGGCGGACGAGCAGGGCATCGACGCGCTCACAATGCGCAAGCTCGCCGGGAAGCTGGGCGTCGAGGGGGCCGCGCTCTACTACCACGTCGCCAGCAAGGGGGACCTTCTCGACGGGATGACGGATCTCGTCGCGGCGGAGATCGAAGTGCCCTTGGAGTCTCCAGACTGGAAGGACGCGATGAGGCGACGCGCGGTCTCCGCTCGGGAGGTCTTCGCGCGGCATCCGTGGGCGAGCGCGATCATGGATTCTCGCGAGCACAGCGGGCCAGCCCAGCTGGCCTACGCGGACCGGGTCTTGGGAACTCTGCTCGCGGCGGGCTTCACGCCGCGGGCTGCCGCCAACGCCTTCCTGATCCTCGACACCTACATCTCCGGGTTCCAGCGGCAGCAATCGAGTCTGGCGCTCCCTGAGGGCGTAGAGACGTTCGACGTCGCCGAGGAGCTGCTCGCTGAACTCCCGCCCGATGCCTATCCGTCCCTGCTGGCGATCGCGGCCGACTTCGCCGTGAACCCACACGACGAGGTGGCGGTCTTCGACTTGGGCCTCGATCTCATCCTCGATGGTCTTCAGCGCACACTCGATTCCCAGTGATTTCTCGCTCAGAGCTCGGCGCCGCCGGCGTCGCGCGAGGGCCCGAAGAAAGGAACGGCGTCATGAATGCGATTGTGCAGACCGGCTACGGCTCCGCGGACGTAATGGAGTATCGGCAGGTAGACAAGCCCGTACCCGGCGAAGGCGAGGTGCTCGTCCGAGTGATGGCGGCCTCCCTGGCGGCAGGCGAGTACTTTGGGATGAGGGGGAGACCGTTCCCGATCCGGTTCTACATAGGCTTCCCAAAACCCAAGCCCGGCTTCGTCCAGGGAATCGATTTCGCGGGGGTCGTCGAGTCCATCGGCAGCGGAGTGACCGACTTCCGCCCGGGCGACGAGGTCTACGGCGAGTGCCACGGCTCGTGCGCTGAGTTCGCGGTCGCGAAGGCCGGCTCCATCGCGCCGAAGCCCCGTAGCCTGTCGTTCGAGCAGGCAGCCGCCGTGCCCACGTCCGCGTGCACGGCCCTCCAGGCCCTCCGCGACCACGGCAGGGTCCGTCCGGGGCAGAAAGTGCTCATCAACGGCGCATCGGGGGGCGTCGGGACGTTCGCCGTGCAGATCGCGAAGGCGCTTGGCGCCGAGGTGACCGGGGTGTGCAGTACGCGGAACGTGGAGATGGTCCGCTCCATCGGCGCCGACCACGTCATCGACTACACCAAGGAGGACTTCACCAAAGGCAGTGCGCGCTACGACGTGATCCTGGACAACGTAGGCAGCCACTCGCTCTCGGACACCAGGCGCGTACTTGAGCCCGACGGGCTGCTCCTCCCGAGCAGCGGCCACGCGGGCATGGGTTGGGTGATCGCCGCGGCCATCTCGTCGGTCTTCGTGCGGCAGCAGGGCCCGGTCTTCGTGGCGGTCACCGATACCGAGAATCTCCTCGCGCTCAGGGAGCTCATCGAGGCCGGCAAGGTGACACCGGTCATCGATCGGACGTATCCGCTGAGCGAGACCGCGCGCGCCTTCGAGTACCTGGACGAGGGACATGCGCGTGCGAAGGTGGTCATATCCGTCGCTGCAAGCGCGGCATGAGCGCTTCTGCTGAAGGGGGCGTGCGAACGATGGTCGACGTGAGGATCATTCTGTCGGCTCTGTGGGGATCCCTGATGCTGGTCTACCTGCTCGGAGACGTTCTTCGGATCTTCGCGGGGGACTACAAGGTTGGTGAGCTGGCGGGCGTCCCGGCGTCCCAATGGATGTGGGTCGCAGTCGCCGCTTGCATGCTGACCCCGATCGTGATGATCGTGCTGTCTCTCGTGGTGCCGTACCCGGCGATCCGGTGGGTCTGCATCGTCGCGGCGGCCGTTTGGATCGTCTTCAACCTCATGGGTCTGCCGTACCCGGGCGCGTACGACAACTTCCTCATCGTGGTGAGCTTGGTCGTTTGTGGAGCAATCATCTGGTATGCGTGGCAGTGGACCGCGGTCGGGTAGCTGAGAGCCGTGCCCTTTGCAGCGGGAGCGCAGACTGGGAGCGCCTAGCCCCTGCTTCCAGCCGACTCACACACGCGCCAGGCTGAGCTGCAGGCCGCTCGTTCGCGGCTGGATGCTGCGCGGACATCGCTTGCTACCGGACTCAAGATGGCCGAAGTCGGGAATCTCAAGACACTAGTACTTCCGCGTTTCTGTGGTCGCTGTTAGGAGATAGTCCTTCCATGATCGAGATGCTAGGCTCCGAGCACGGTGCAAACATAGAGCCTCGTGCCTTGGTGCTCGGACTACAGGAGGGGCGGCAGACCTGCCATGGCTAGCTCAGTCGTTCCGGACTCGTATCCGGGAGGGACGATGAACGCGCTCGACGCCTATGAGATTCGTGTGCTCGATGAAGGCGACATCGGACCGATGCGTGGTCTGCTCGACTGCTTCGGCGAGGTCTTCGACGACAGCGACACGTACTGCTCCGCACAGCCAGACGACCGCTACCTGGCCGCGCTTCTGTCGGACGGCTCCTTCTTCGCGATTGTGGCGCTCGAAGACGGTGCGGTCGTTGGCGGGCTTGTCGCCTACGAGCTCCGGAAGTTCGAGCAAGCGCGTAGCGAGTTCTGCATCTACGATCTCGGGGTCCTCGAGCCGCACCGACGACGCGGCATCGGCACGGCTCTCATCGAACGGCTGAAGCTGCTGGCGCGCGACCGGGGCGCTTGGATCATCTACGTACAGGCGGATCTCGGCGACGATCCGGCGATCGCTCTGTACTCGAGACTCGGGACGCGTGAGGACGTGCTCCATTTCGACATCCCTCCCGGGTAGAATCGTGCATGGCATTCCTCCGGCGTCGTGTAACCGGGCCACTTCCCGGGGCGTGAATCGATGCGCCAAGACGTCACATCAGGCACAACGGAGGTCCTCATGGGCACTACCATCAAGACACACAGCACAGACGACAGCGTCGATGCCTTACTGGCCGCGATCTCAGACGACGCGCGACGCAATGACTGCCAGACGCTTCTGATGTTGATGAAGTCCGCCACCGGAGAAGAGCCTCGGGTATGGAGTTCAGGTGTCGTTGGGTTCGGCACCTACCACTACAAGTCGCCCAGCGGGCAGGAGGGCGACTGGTTCCCGGTCGGCTTCGCGTCTCGGAAGGCCGCCATTACGGTCTACCTGGGGCTGGAGCTGGACTCGCTGTCCGGATCGCTCGCCAAGCTCGGACCGCACAACACGGGCAAGGGCTGTATCTACATCAAGCGGCTCTCGGACGTTGACCCAACCGTGCTCGAAGCGCTCGTCAAGGATGCGTACGACCGCATGAAGCAGATGTACGGCTAAAGCATGACCGACACCGGGTTTCGCCGGGTACCATCGATTCGCCAGGGTGAGTTCCGGCGAAGGATCGGAGGAGAGCCATGCTCGAGGTCATCTACTACGTCGCATCGAGCCTTGACGGCTTCATCGCCACACCGGATGGTGGCGTCGATTGGCTCGCGCCGTTCCAGGACTCTGATGAGGACTACGGCTACTCGGCGTTCTACGACTCGATCGACGCGATCCTTATCGGCAGCAGGACCTACGAGCAGTCTCTGACCTTCGGCGAGTGGCCGTACCCCGGCAAGCCGGTATGGGTCTTCTCGAGACGCCCTCTCGCCGTGGGAGGCGACGACGTCATGGTGACCGACCGCAAGCCACGCGAGGTCCTCGGCGAGATCGAATCACGTGGACTGCGCCGCGCGTGGCTCGTCGGAGGGGGAGCGCTCGCTGGCTCGATGCGCGCATCCGGGCTCATCACCGAGTACGTGGTCTCGATCATGCCGGTCACCCTCGGCGCCGGCATCGGTGTGTTCGGCGCGTCGGGACCACCCGAGCGACTGCAGCGCCAACAGACAACGGAGTACCCTGACGGCGTGTTGCAGGTTCGGTACTCCCCGGCGTGATGCCGTTGGACTAGCATCCGTCTTGATGACCGAACCGTGTCTGGAAGGAGAACGACATCGTGAACTCGAGCGTGCGCGCGTATCGCGACTCGGATCGTGCCTCGGTCATGAGTCTGGTCGACCGCTTCACGTCGTTCGACCTGCCGCCATGGCGCGACAAGCAAACGGTCGACGACGCGAATCGCAACGCTCTGTCGGCGGCCTTGGACGCCCTGCATGCCGGTCGCGCGGTATTCGTCGCAGAACGAAACAACACCTTCGCTGGCTTCGTCCACGTCTGTGTGAAATCGGATCATTTCACGCATGAAGACATCGGGTACGTTTCCGACATCGTGGTTCACCCTGACTTTGAGGGCGTCGGCGTCGCAGGAGAACTTCTCGATGCGACGCTGCAGTGGGCGCAAGAGCTCGACCTCAAGGTTCTGACATTGGAAGTCTTCGACGGCAACACGCGCGCGATGCGCCTGTACGAGAAGCACGGCTATGCCAGAGACGTGGTTCAGTACACGAGGCCGGTTGACTGACCCTTTGAACGTGCGTTTCCTCTCGCCCGATCCGCACGTCCGGAACCCGACGATACTCGCTCGTTTCGCGCGGTACACTAGGCCTACAGAGCGACTGCGCGACGAAGCTGACCGCCAACAGGATCTTGGAGGACTCTTGAGGTTCCGACTCGGCCCGATACCGGAGGACGAACGATTCGACCCGGTCGCAGAAGGCTGGACGCCCCTCAAGGAGCCGTCTGCCGGGACTCTGCTGAGCGTTGCGGTGCCGACCGGCATGATCATGGCCGCTCTGGTGGCCTGGATGTGGTCGCTCATCTGGCCGGTCTCTGACTTCGGCCTGGGAGCCGAAGGCTTTTCGCTGACCGTCACGCTCCCGGGACTTCTCGGGGGAACACTCCTTGTCATGGCATTCGTATGGCTGCACGAACTCCTGCATGCTGTCCCGCTGATGCTGACCGGATCGTGGGACGACATCGTCTTCGGCTTCTGGCCCCGGCGTCTCGTTCCGTACGTCGCGACCCTCGGTGCCGCCCCGCGCAACGTGCAGCTCACGAGTGGGGTACTGCCCCTCGTTGTCATGACACTGGCGCCGCTGCTTGTCGCCGCCGTACTGTCGCTCTACAGTCCGTGGCTGCTTCTGCTCAGTGCCTCGAACGCCGCAGCATCGGGCGCTGACTTGATTGCTCTGATGCTCTACGTGCGCCAGATACCTGCTTCGGCGGCTGTTCGCAACCAGGGCTACTCGACCTGGTGGAAAGACCCGACTTCAGGAGGGAAACGATGAGACGACTCATGGTTCTGGCCGCGTGCATTCTTCTGGTCGCCATGCTGGCGGGATGCGCGCCGACCTCGGGTGCGGCAGTGGACGCGGGCGCTGAACCGGCGGGGTTCTGGCTCGGCCTGTGGCACGGCTTCACGATGCTGTTCACCTTCGTCATCTCGCTGTTCAACGAGAAGATCGGCGTCTATGCGGTGCACAACAACGGCGGCTGGTACGACTTCGGCTTCCTGTTGGGTGTCATGACGTTCTGGGGTGGCGGCGGCAGCGGCGCAGCCGGATCGAGACGACGCTAGACATGCCGGCACCGTCATGACCGACGAGGGTTCCCGTTACTTCGCGCTCAGCCTCGACTCACTGCGCGCCATCGCGCGGTGGGCTGCGGAGTGCGCGGACCGGGTTCTCGGCATCTATGAATCGCAGTCGGTCTCGGATCCCCGGCCACGTGCGGCGATCGAAGGCATTCGTGAGTTCGCCGACGGGGGAGGGCGCACCGCCCGGCTGCGCACGCTTGCCCTCGCCGCGCATGCCGCCGCCCGCGATGCCGCTGACCCGGCAGCCGCTGCTGCCGCTCGCGCCGCCGGCGCTGCGGCGGCCAGCGCTTACACGCACCCCCTGGCAGACGTCCACCAGACGAAGCACATCGTGGGAGCGGCTGCCTACGCCGCACTAGCTCTTGAGCTCCGGCATCCCGACGATCCGGGTATCGCCGAGGTCGAAATCCGTTGGGCGATCGACCATGCTCCGGCCGAGGCACGCGCGGTCTTACTCGAGATGCCCGCGCGTCCTCGGGGCAAGAGCCGTCTGGACACGCTGCTATACCTGGTAGATGCTGGCATTCGAGATCCATCTGGCGCTGACGCCGTGTAGATGCCAGCCAGCGCACGGCGACCACCGACGAACGGGAGAATCATGGCACGCGCGGGGTTCTGCACGTCATGTGGAGCGAACGTGTACCTCACGCCCGACGGTGGCTGTCCCGCCGGACACGGCACCGGGTGCATCGAGAACATCTACGAAGCGCCGGAACCGGTCGCAGTGCCAGCTGCGCCGAAGAGCAAGAACACGCTGCTCATCGTGGCGATCGTCCTGGCGCTTTCTCTTCCTGCGTGCGCCCTCGTCATCGGGATCACGACCGCCATCAGCATCCCGGTATTCAGCAGCGCAAAGGACTCCGCCGAGGAACAAACCTGTTTCGCGAACCAGCGGGTCATTGAAGGTGCAGCGCAGCAGTCAGCTGCCGACGACGGGGAGTTCCCCTCCAGGATCGGCGAGCTCTTGGATGACGGCTACATTTCCGAGGTCCCCACATGTCCGTCCGGCGGCGAGTACATCTACTCGGCTTCTGACGCCACCGCCGAATGCACCATCCATGGGCGATATGCCGACTCGGAAGTTCCGGCGTACTAGGAGCGCAGTATTCGTTGCGGCGCGACGCGCGTGATACGGTTTGCCGCACGCTTGTGCTGTGGTAGAATCCCCCTTGCACGAACAGAAGCGTCCTTGCGAGAAGTGGGCTTACACCCGCTTCTTTTCGTCTGGAAGGAGGTCGGAGGCATGGCAAAGGATCTTGCGGCTCAACTCACCGCGCTGTTGGAGCCTCTGGCTTCCGGCCACGGCATGGAGATCGTTGCCGTCGAGGTCATCGGTCAGGGCGGTGCTCCGGTCGTCCGCGTCTATCTGGACAAAGAGGGCGGCGTCGACATCGACGTGATCTGCTCGGCGAACAGCTGGATCTCCGATGCGCTCGACGCGGCGGACATGATCGCAACGCACTACACGCTCGAGGTCTCGTCCCCGGGCATCGAGCGACCGCTGACGAAGCGGGCGCACTGGGAGCGCTTCATCGGTGAGAATGCCACCGTGAAGACCACGCAGCCGATCGACGGACGCAAGACGTTCACCGGCCGGATCGACGGCATGGACGGCGACGACATCGTCCTTGCGACCGACAGCACGACCTACCGCATCCCGCTGGATGCAGTGAAGAAGGCAAACCTGAAGGTTGACTTCGGTTCCATCGAAGAAGGGAAGACGCGATGAGCTCAGAACTGATGGACGCGCTACGTCAGCTCGCGCGTGAGAAGAACATCGACGAGATCGAGATGCTGGACAGGCTCGAGTCGACGCTTGCGACCACGTACAAGAAGACGCTCGATCTGGAGAACGACGCCCGGGTGACCATCGACCGTGAGAACGGCCGGATCCGCGTGTTCGAGCTCGTCCCGGTCGGCGGCACCGAGGAGGAGCCGGTCTTCGAGGAGAACGACATCACCCCCTCGGACATCTCCCGCTTTGCTGCTCAGGCCGCCAAGCAGGTCATCACGTCCGCCATCCGCGAAGCCGAGCGCGAGCAGATCTTCGAGGAGTATGCGGACCGCATCGGCGACAGCGTGACGGGCACCGTGCAGCAGTCTGATTCGCGCTACACCCTCATCAAGATCCGTGAGGGCGTTGAGGCGCTCCTTCCGCCTGCCGAGCAACCCCCGAACGAGCGCTACGACCACAATCAGCGCATCAAGGCGCTCATCATCGACGTCCGCAAGTCGTCGGCGAACGAGCCGTCGATCGTGGTGTCGCGCACCCACCCCAACCTCATCAAGCGCCTCTTCGAGCTTGAGGTGCCCGAGATCTACGACGGCATCGTCGAGATCAAGAGCGTGGCGCGCGAGCCCGGGTTGCGCAGCAAGATCGCGGTCTCCTCGCGCGAGTCGGGCCTCGACCCGGTCGGCGCGTGCGTCGGGCCGAAGGGCAGCCGCGTTCGGATGGTCGTGGCCGAGCTTCGCGGCGAGCGCATCGACGTCGTGCCGTGGTCCGAGACGCCCTCGGCGTTCGTCGGTAACGCGCTGTCTCCTGCGAAGGTCTCCACGGTCATCACCAACGACGCGGAGCACACCGCCACCGTCATCGTGCCGGACGACCAGCTCTCGCTGGCCATCGGCAAGGAGGGCCAGAACGCCCGCCTTGCGGCCAAGCTCACCGGCTGGCGTATCGATATCAAGAGCGTCGCCCAGGCCATGGAAAGCGGCCTCGCGCACGCCATTGCTGCGGGAGAGACGATCGTTGAGGAAGGTGACGGACGCTGCATCGCCGAGACGAGCGATGGCATCCGCTGCCGCAACAAGAGCCTCCCCGGCAAGCGCTACTGCAGGATCCACGATAAGGAGGCCGGCGCGTCGGCATGAAAGTGAGGAAGCCGCCGCTTCGTTCGTGTCTCGGCTGTGGTCGGGAAGCGGACAAGCGTGAACTGGTTCGGTTCGTCCGTACGCAAGACGGCGAGGTGCACGTCGACCCCTCCGGCAAGTTGAACGGACGCGGTGGGTACGTGTGCGCAACGACGCAGTGCTTCGAGGCTGCAGTGCGCAAGAAGAGGTTCGCATCGGCGCTCCATGCGAACCTCCGCGAAGACGATGTGGAGCGATTGAGACGAGAATTCGAGCAGACGCTTGGCACGTAGCGGACGCTCGCGACCAGGACGGTGACGCCCATGCCCGCGATGAGAGTACATGAGCTGGCCAAGGAGTTCGGGATGACCTCCCAGGAGCTCCTGGACCATTTGGCAACGCTCAAGATCCCAGCTAAGAACCACGCATCAACCCTCGTCGAGGCGTACGTGGACAAGATCCGCAAGCAGCTCGCCCCGATCATCGCCGAGCACCTTGCGGCAGTCGAGGAAGAGCGCAAGAGAGAAGAAGCCGAGCGTCTCGCTGCAGAGGCCGAAGCCGCCGCGAAGCATGAGGCGGAGGTCGCCGCACGGGAAGCCGAGCGCAAGGCCGCCGAAGAGGCGGAGCGCAAGCGCCTCGAAGAGCGAACGCAAGAGGAGAAGGCTGCCGCCGAAGAAGAGGAGCGCAAGCGCCTCGAAGAGGAGGAGCGCGTTCGGCGTCGGGACGAAGAGAACGCTCGCCTCGAAGCGCACGCCCGCGCCGAGAAGGAGAAGGCCGCCCTGGAGGAGGAGCGCAAGCGCCTCGAGAACGAAGAGGCTGAACGCTATCGCCAGATGGCCCGCGAGGCCGAGGAGGCCCAGCGCCACCAGAACATCCTGGCGGAGGCCGCCAAACTCGCTGCCACATCCGGCCCGGTCAAAAAGAAGAAGAAGAAGGACAAGAAGCCGACAGGCGAGCGCGATGCCGCGGACCAGAGCGCTGCAACCGCAAGCGCCCCCGCACCCAAGCTGCTCAACGGCGTCGTGACCGTGACCGAGGGGACGACGGTCTCCGAGTTCGCCGACGCTCTCGAGCTTGCCCCTACCGAGATCATCAAGCGGCTCATGCTTCTTGGCGAGCTGCTCACCGTGAACCAGCCGATCGGTCGCACGACGATGGAGATCCTCGCCGAGGACCTTGGCGTGGAGCTTCAGGTCGTCGCGCCCGAGGCCGAGACCTGCATCGCATACGATGACGATCCCGCAGATCTCGTTCATCGTCCGCCGGTCGTCACCGTCATGGGTCACGTCGACCACGGCAAGACGTCGCTGCTGGACGCTATCCGTGAGACCGGCGTGGCCGCCACGGAAGCGGGCGGCATCACGCAGCACATCGGTGCGAGTGTCGTCTATCACGACGGCAAGCGGATCACCTTCATCGACACCCCCGGTCATGAGGCGTTCACCGCCATGCGTGCCCGTGGTGCCGACGTCACCGACGTCGTCGTGCTCGTGGTCGCCGCCGATGATGGCGTCATGCCACAGACGATCGAGGCCATCCATCACGCGAAGGCCGCGGGCGTGCCGATCATCGTCGCCGTGAACAAGATCGACAAAGAGGGCGCGAACCCCGACCAGGTACGCCAGATGCTTACCGAGCACGAGATCGTGCCGGAAGAGTGGGGCGGCAGCAACATCTTCGTGAACGTCTCGGCGAAGAAGCGCCTCAACATCGACGAGATCCTCGAGATGATCCTGCTGCAGGCCGAAGTCCTCGAGCTTAAGGCGAACCCGAACGCGACCGCTCACGGCGTCATCATCGAAGCCAAGCTCGACCGCGGACGCGGCCCCGTCGCGACCGTTCTGGTCCAGCGCGGCACGCTCAAGGTGGGCGACGCTGTCGTCGCCGGGACGAGCCATGGCCGTGTGCGTATGCTCATCAACCCTCTCGGCGAGACCGTTGAGGGCGCGGGCCCGGCCGATCCGGTCGAGATCGTCGGTCTTTCTAGCGTGCCTGGTGCCGGTGACGAGTTCCGCGTGGTCTGCGATGACCGCGAAGCGCGCTCCATCGCCGAGGAGCGCTCGCTCAAGAAGCGGCTGCTCGCCCACGAGAAGAAGAGCCATGTCACCCTCGAGGACTTGTTCTCGCGCATCGCCGAGGGCGAGCTCAAGGATCTCAACCTCGTCGTCAAGGCTGACGTCGGTGGCTCGATCGAGGCCCTGAAGGACGCGCTCGACAAGATGAACCAGGACGAAGTCCGCATCAACGTCATCCACTCCGGCGTGGGTGCCATCACCGAGAGCGATGTCATGCTCGCCGACGCGTCAGACGCGATCATCATCGGCTTCAACGTGCGTCCCGAGCCGAAGGCGAAAGCACTGGCCGAGCAGGAGAAGGTCGACCTGCGGATGTACCGTGTCATCTACAAGGCGATCGAAGACATCAACGCCGCTCGCGTGGGCATGCTCGCGCCGACGATCGAAGAGCACGACACGGCCCGCATCGAGGTTCGTGAGCTGTTCAAGGTTCCGAAGATCGGCGTGATCGCGGGCTGCCTCGTGCAGGACGGCGAAGTCACTCGCGACGATCAGGTGCGCGTGGTGCGCCAGGGCGCGATCATCTTCGACGGCAAGCTCCACTCGCTCCGCCGCTTCAAGGACGACGTCAAGTCGGTCAAAGCCGGCTACGAGTGCGGTATCGGCATCGAAGGCTTCCAGGACCTCAAGGAAGGCGACGTCATCGAGACGTACCGCACCATTGAGGTAGCACGGGAAGAGTAGCTCCTGATGAAGATCACGCCACGTACTCGCAAACTGAACGAGTCGATACGGGAGGCCCTGGCCTCGATCCTGCTCGAAGAGGTCAGGGATCCCCGTGTCGACTTCGCCACCGTCACGGGTGCGCGGATCAGCCCGGATATGCGCTACGCCGACATCTACGTGATCACGCACGGCGATCAGGCGCGCTACGACGACCTGATGGCCGGCCTCGAGTCAGCCAAGGGCCGCATCCGCAATGAGCTCGGCAAGCGCGTCGCTCTGCGATTCCTACCGGCACTTCGCTTCCATATCGACGAAAGCGTCGATGAGGGGATGCGCATCTCGGTCGCGCTGCGCGAAGAGGCCGCGCGCCGTCCGATCGTCTCGGACGAGACGGACGAGTAGCCATGTCCGGCCGCGCTGAGCTCCTGGGGCAGGTGGCCGAAACGCTGCTTGCTGCCCGGACGATCGCCATTTGCGCACACGTCGATCCGGATGGCGACGCGATGGGCAGCACGCTGGGCCTCACGCACCTGCTCCGCGGCTGTGGTGCGACCGTCACACCGCTCCTCGCCTCGGGCGATCGCGCACCTTCGACGTACGCATTCCTTCCGGGCGCCGGGGAGCTGCGGCGCGCGCCCGCGAGCCTCGCTGTCGACCTGTTCGTCGCTCTCGACGCACCCGATCCGGCCCGACTCGGCGATGCGCGCGATCTCGCGCTTAATGCGAAGCGCCTCGTGGTGATCGACCATCACCCCGACAACAAGCACTACGGTACGTTGAACCTCGTCGACGAACGGGCCGCCGCAACCGGCGAGTTGCTGTGGGAGCTCCTGCCGCATCTTGGATGCGCCGCCGAGCGTATCACTGCGACGTGTCTGTTCACGGCGCTCATGACCGACACCGGGCGCTTCTCGTACGGCAACACCACGCCTTCTGCTCTCAGGCACGCCGCCGAGATGATCGAAGCCGGTGCGAACGTCGTCGACCTGTATCGCCGTGTGTACGAGAACCGTTCACCCGGCGCTCTCGCCCTCGTGGCTCGCACGGTAGGACGCCTCACGTTCGCGAACGACGGACATGTGGCGTATTCGTGGATCGATACCGACGACTTCGCCGAGACGGGCGCACTGCCCGAGGAGACCGAGAACCTCATCGACGAGATCCGGGTCGTGAGCGGCGTCGATGCCGTCGCGCTGCTCAAGGTCGCCCATGACTCCGTGCGCGTGAGCCTTCGGGCGAAGAACGGCTACGACGTGGGACTCGTGGCACGGACGCTTGGTGGCGGTGGCCACGCCGCTGCGGCCGGATTCACGCGAGCCGGCAGCCTGGAATCCGTTCTCGCTGAGCTCCTTCCTCTTCTGCCATCGGTGGGATGACATGGGCCGCAGGGGCGCGACCGGACTGGCCGGGGTACTTCCGGTCGACAAACCGGGCGGGATGACCAGTCACGACGTGGTAGCCAGAGTCCGCCGCCTGACGGGGGAGGGGCGTGTCGGTCACGCCGGCACGCTCGATCCCATGGCGACCGGGCTGCTTGTGGTGCTGGTCGGCCCCTACACGCGTCTAGAGCCGTACCTCAGCTCTGCGGAGAAGACGTACGAGGCCCGTATAGCGTTCGGCTCGGCAACGGACACCGATGACGCCGAGGGCACGATCGTCGCCACCGGCGTCGTGCGGCCCGAACTCCTCCAGCCGACGTTCGCCGAGGAGACGCTGTCGAGGATCCTCGGCCCGTCCATGCAGCGGCCTCCCGCGTTCTCGGCCATCAAGGTCGGCGGAGAGGTCGCCCACCGCGCAGCGCGCGCCGGCGCACCACTCGAGCTTGCCGGGCGAGCGATCGAGGTGTTCTCGGCAGAACTCACGGGCATCGATGCCGAGAATCCCGCATGGGATGTGCGCTTCCGGGTGTCCAAGGGCACCTACATCCGGGCGATCGCACGTGACCTCGGCGAGCTGGTGGGCGTTCCCGCGCACCTTGGCGCGCTACGGCGTACGGCGAGCGGATCGCTCCACATCCGTGACGCGATGTCGCTCGAGGGCGCCACCGACATCGCCTCGCGATTCGTCGATCCCGTGGCGGCGCTCGGGCTTGCCGCTATCGAAGTCGACCCCTCGCTTATCGCCAACGGCGCGCCGCTGTCCCGCGTCACCGCGGCCGCGCTTCCGGACGGCACCGACGTCGCGTTGGTGTCCGATGGCGCCTTGCTCGGCGTCTATCGGACAACGTCGCAGCGCCTCATCCCGCGCGTCGTTCTTCCCACGGGGAGCCTGCGGTGACGGACCTCGTCACGTACAGGGACGGTATGCCTTTCCTCGGCTCCGCAGTCGTTGCGATCGGCGTCTTCGACGGCGTCCATCTGGGTCACCAGATGCTCGTCCGCGACGCCATCGACCACGCACGCGACCGTGGTTCGCTGGCGGTCGTGCTGACGTTCGACCGTGATCCGGACCGGGTCGTGATGCCCGAGAAGGCGGCCCCTCAGCTTCTGGAACTCGACGACAAGGTGCGTCTGCTCGGCGAGCTGGGTCCGGACATCGTGCTTGTCGTGCCCTTTGACACCACGGTGGCGGCGATGGTGCCCGAAGCGTTCATCAGCCGGGTACTGCTCACATCTGTCGCACCGACCGCCGTGGTCGTCGGTCATGACTTCCGGTTCGGGGCACGCGCATCGGGCGATGTCAGAACGCTCACCGAGTCCGGTCGCGTCCACGGGTTCGCCGTGCGTGCGCACGACCTGCTCGAGCTGGACGGACGTCCGGTCACCTCGACCCGCATTCGAGCGATGCTCGAGCAGGGGGATGTCCGCGCTGCGGCGCGCCTCCTTGGCAGACCGCACTTCCTCACGGGACGTGTCGAACGCGGCAGGGGAGCCGGCCATGAGCTCGGCGTGCCGACCGCGAACGTGATGACGCACTCCTGGAGCGCGTTGCCTGCGGACGGCGTCTATGCCGGTCGCGCGCGAGTGGGCGAGACCTGGCACGACTGCGCCGTCTCCGTCGGTCTGCCCCCGACGTTTATGGGCGCCTCCGACCGGCTCGAAGTGCACCTCATCGACTACAGCGGTCCCGATCTATACGGCGAGACGCTGACGGTGGGGTTCACCCATCGCATACGCGAGCAGCGGAGATTCTCCGATCATCGGGCGCTCACGGCCGCGATCGTGGCCGATATCGACACCATCCGTGAGCTGCTGAGATCGGGCTCATAGTCACCCCCTGACGCGTCAAGACTATTCTGCTATACTTGCGCGGTTGTTCTGGTACCCCTGCCTTGGATGAGCGAGTCACCGCCGCTCTTCTCGGACTCGGGTGTAAACACGTGAAGGGTGAAAGAGAATATGGCACTGGAAAAGGACGTAAAGTCCACGATCATCGCCGACCACGCTCGCACCGAGAGCGACACCGGCTCCCCCGAGGTCCAGGTCGCGCTCCTTACGCAGCGCATTCGTGACCTCACCGAGCACCTCCGCTATCACAAGCACGATCACCACTGCCGCCGCGGGCTTCTCAAGCTCGTCGGCCAGCGCCGTCGCCTTCTGAACTACCTGAAGAAGAACGACATCGAGCGCTACCGCGCGATCGTCGCGAAGCTGGGACTGCGCAACTAATCTCGTGAATCGGCTCGTGAAGGCGGGAGACCATCTCCCGCCTTCCGTGTCATAGGGGCCACGGCCCCGGGTACGTTCCTGCAAGGACGCAGGAACGACTGAAGAAAGAAAGAGGAAGAGGCATGGGAAAAGTCACCGAGACGTTCGAATTGTACGGCAAGGAATACACGCTTGAGACCGGCGAGCTGGCCAAGCAGGCCGGTGGAGCAGTGCTCGTCCGCCAGGGCGACACGATGGTGCTCGTGACCGCCACGGCATCGAAGCAGCCCAAGGACCTGGATTTCTTCCCGCTCACCGTCGATTTCGAAGAGCGGATGTACGCCGCGGGCAAGCTCCCCGGCGGCTTCATCAAGCGAGAGAGCCGTCCTTCCGAGAAGGCCACGCTCACCGCACGCATGATCGACCGCCCGATCCGCTCGTCGTTCGCCGACGGCTTCCGCAATGAGGTCCAGGTCATCGCGACCGTCCTCTCGGCGGATCAGGTCAACCAGCCCGACGTCATCTCGATCATGGGCGCCTCCTCGGCACTGCTTGCCGCAGGTATCCCGTTCGAGGGCCCGCTTGCGGGCGTTCGCGTGTGCCGCGACGAAGACGGCCAGTTCATCGTGAACCCGTCCTTCGAGGATGCCGAGCTTTCCGACCTCGACCTCGTGGTCGCGGGTAGCAAGGACGCCGTGTACATGCTCGAGGCCGGCGCGCAGGAGGTCACCGAGGAGGACATGCTCGCTGCTCTCATGTTCGCGCAGGAGGCTATCGGCAAGTTCTGCGAGGCGCAGGAGAAGTTCCTCGCCAAGCTCGAGATCACGCCGATGGACGTGCCGATCCACGAGATCGACGCCGCCCTCAAGGACCGCGTGTTCTCGGCCGGTGCCGAGAAGATGAAGGTCGCCCTGCACAACGCCGACAAGCACGCCCGCATGGGTGACGTCGCCGCGGTGAAGGACGAGATCCTCGCAACGTTCACGGCCGAGGAAATGGCCGCTGACGGCAAGGACATCAAGGCGCTTCTCAAGCAGCTTGAGAAGAAGACCATGCGCGCCATGGTCCTCGAAGAGGGCGAGCGCGCCGACGGTCGCAAGCTCGACGAAGTCCGCCAGATCACCACGACCGCCGGCTTCCTGCCTCTGTCGCACGGCTCGGGCCTGTTCACCCGCGGTCAGACGCAGGTCCTCTCGGTGCTTACGCTCGGCATGCTCTCCGAGTGGCAGCGCATCGACACGATCGACGTGTCCGAGGGCAAGCGCTACATCCATCACTCCACCTCCCCGCCGTTCTCGACAGGCGAAGTCGGCTTCATGCGTGGCCCGAAGCGCCGCGACATCGGCCACGGCGCCCTCGCAGAGCGTGCGCTCCTTCCGGTCATCCCGGTGGAGGAGGAGTTCCCGTACACCATCCGCATCGTCTCCGAGGTGCTTGAGTCCAATGGCTCCTCATCGATGGGTTCGGTCTGCGGCTCCACCCTCGCACTCATGGACGCCGGCTGCCCGATCAAGGCTCCGGTCTCCGGCATCGCGATGGGCCTCATCAAGGAGGGTGACGACGTCGCCATCCTGACCGACATCCAGGGCCTCGAGGACTTCCTCGGCGACATGGACTTCAAGGTCGCAGGTACCGAGAACGGCATCACCGCGATGCAGATGGACAACAAGGCCAAGGGCCTTTCGGTAGAGATCCTTCGCAAGGCGCTCATGCAGGCCAAGGAAGGTCGCGCCTTCATCCTCGGCAAGATGATGGAGTCCATCGACACGCCCCGTGAGGACCTCAAGCCGTTCGCTCCGCGCGTGGTCACCATCAAGATCCCGACCGACAAGATCCGCGACATCATCGGCCCCGGTGGCAAGATCATCCGTGCCATCATCGAAGAGACCGGCGCATCCATCGACGTCAACGACGACGGTACCGTCTACGTCGCGTCGCGCGATGCCGGCGGACTCGCCGCAGTGGAGCGCATCAAGGCGATCATCAAGGATGTTGAGCCCGGAGAGCACTTCACCGGCCGCGTCGTGTCGATCCAGCCGTTCGGCGCATTCATCGAGCTCATCCCCGGCAAGGACGGCCTGCTCCACATCTCGCGCATGGCCAAGGGCCGCATCGAGCATGTCGAGGATGTCGTCAACGTAGGCGACGAAGTCGAAGTCGTGGTTCTCGAGGTCGACGATCGCGGCAAGGTCAGCCTGGACGCCGTGAACAAGTTCGAGGTGCCGGAGAAGGCTCCCGGCGCACCCAGCTCCGATAGCCGCCCGCCTCGCCGCGACGACCGTGGTCGCGACGACCGCAAGCCCCGTCGGCACCACTAGTACCGTGGCCGACACCTTCTACGATAGAACCGTCACGAGCGGCGGCATCGAGGTCATCACCGAGACCATCGATGCCGTCCGCTCGGTGGCTATCGGCATCTGGTTCGCCGTCGGCAGCCGTGATGAGAGCGCGGCCGAGGCCGGCATGTCCCACTTCATGGAGCACATGATGTTCAAGGGCACGCCGACCCGCAGCGCAGCGGAGATCTCCGAGCACTTCGACCGGCTCGGCGGCGAACTGAATGCGTTCACCAGCAAGGAGTACACGTGCTTCTACGCGCGGGTGCTCGACAACCATGTCGATGACGCCGTCGAGGTGCTCTCGGACATGGTGGTCTCCAGCCTGCTCGCCGACGAGGCGATCACCTCGGAGCGCGAAGTCGTGCTCGAGGAGATCTCGCGACACGATGACACGCCCGATGACGCGATCCACGAGCTGTTCGCCTCGGCGCTGCTCTCCGATCACCCGCTCGGATTGCCGGTACTTGGGCAGCGCGCCACCGTCGGTGGCTTCGATCACGCCGCGTCACGCGACTTCCACGACCGCCACTACGTGACCGGCAACGTGATCGTCGCCGCTGCCGGCAACGTGAAGCACGAGCAGGTCGTCGATCTGGTGAACCGCTATCTCAACCTGCCGACCGGCCCACGCACACCGCGAGGTGAGCGTGAACCCGAGGTCGCCACGGCGCTTCGGGTCATCCGTAAGGAGACCGAGCAGGCGCACATCGCCTGGGGCGTGAAGGGCCTGCGCGCCGACTCCGACGAGCGTTTCGCGATGTCGATCCTGGACTCGGTGCTCGGCGGCGGCATGTCATCGCGGCTGTTCCAGGAGATTCGCGAGAAGAACGGCCTCGCGTACGCGGTCTTCTCGTATCACTCGCTCTATCTCGACACCGGTCAGTTCACGGTGTACGTCGGCACACGCCCGAGCAACGCCGAGCAGGCGATCACGCTCATCAAGCAAGAGGTCGAGAAGGTGCGCCAGGACGGCATCACCGCCGAAGAGCTCGACCGCGCCAAGGAGAGCATGAAGGGCCAGCTGGTTCTCGGCCTCGAAAGCACCCGTGCGCGTATGTCGCGCCTCGGCAAGTCCGCCGTCACCAACGGCGAGTTGCTGTCCATGGACGAACTCGTGGAGCGCGTCGATGCCGTGACCGGCGACGACGTTCGCGCTCTCGCTGACAAGCTCTTCTCGGGACCGAAGGTGCTGGCCATGATCGCACCCCTCGACGCCGAGGACGTTGCACACCTGCTCTAGCGAGCACGGGGGAGGGAGCCACATGATCCGAGTCATCGTCACCGGCGCGGCCGGCAGGATGGGCCGGGAGGTCCTCTCGGCAGTGGGCGCGGAATCCGACATGGAGGTCGTCGCGGCGGTCGATCCGCTGCATGCAGACGAGACCGTCGACGGCCTGACCATCATGCCGGACCTCGCGGCGGCCATCGCAGCGACCAAGCCCGACGTGCTCGTCGACTTCACGCATCCGAGCGTCGTCGCACTCAACGTGAGCATCGCGCTCGCGGCAGGGGTCCACTGCGTCGTCGGTACGACCGGTCTCGCGCCCGAGGTGATCGACGAGCTTGCCTCGGCAGCACCGGCTGGCACGTGCCTGTTCGTCGCCCCCAACTTCGCCATCGGCGCCGTGCTCATGATGCGTTTCGCGGCGGAGGCGGCGCGCTTCATGCCGCACGTCGAGATCATCGAGCTGCACCACGATCGCAAAGCCGATGCTCCCAGCGGCACGGCCATGCGCACCGCACGCCTCATCGCCGAGGCACGCACGTCTGTCCCTGTCTCTCCGGGGCGCGAGACCGAGATCGCTCCGGGCGCGCGCGGGGCGCTCGTCGGGGACGTGAGTGTCCACTCGGTGCGGCTGCCGGGGCTCGTGGCACATCAGGAGGTCCTCTTCGGCGGTCAGGGCCAGACGCTCTCGATACGTCACGACACGATCGACCGCACGAGCTTCATGCCCGGTGTTGTGCTGGCCGTCCGCGAGGTCGGCAAGCACAGCGGCCTGGTCGTCGGTCTTGAGCATTTCATGGGTGAATAGCATGACGGCCCGTCCTGTGGTGGTCATGAAGTTCGGTGGCACGTCGGTCGCGACTGCCGGGGGACGCTCCGCGCTCGCGCGCAGGGTCGTCGCCGCGCGTGAATCGAACGCCGCGCCGGTCCTGGTCGTCTCGGCGATGGGTCGCACGGGCGAGCCCTACGCGACGGACACGCTGCTCACGTTGATCGAAGGGCTTCCCACAGACGAGCGCGAGCGTGACCTGCTTGCCTCGTGCGGCGAGATCGTCTCGGCCGTGGTCGTCGCCCATGAGCTGCGAGCGGCTGGCATCGCTGCGCGGGCCTTCACCGGTGCCGAGGCGGGCATAGCGACAGACGGCGTCTACGGGTCCGCAGCGATCACCGAGGTCTTTCCTTCGGCACTGCTTGACGCGATCAACGACGGCTTCGTGCCCGTCGTGGCCGGCTTCCAGGGAGTCGCACGCGACGGTTCGCTCACCACCCTCGGTCGTGGCGGCAGCGATACCACTGCGTGTGCGCTCGGCGTCGCGCTCAACGCCGAGGCGGTCGAGATCTACACCGATGTCGACGGCGTCATGAGCGCTGACCCCCGGACATGCGCCGACGCGTCCGTTTTGACGGTCATCCGCGCTGACGAGCTGTTTCAGATGGCACGGCACGGGTCACGCGTCGTCCACACGCCGGCTGCCGAGCTCGCGCTTGGGAGCGGTCTGGCCGTGCGCGTCCGCAACACCTTCTCCGATCATCCCGGCACCCTCGTTGCCGATATCTCGGCATACCAGCCGAAGGCGCTCGCGACGGCCATCTCCAACATCTCGGGAATCGCACGGATCCGGGTAGCCCTCTCGGCCCCGGAGGGTTCTTCTGAACACATGGCCGCCCAGGCCCGGGTGTATCGCGCGATGGCCGATGCCGCCGTGTCGCTCGACATGTTCACACCCTCGGACTCGACGCTCGTCTTCACCATCGCCGAGGGCGATGTCCCACGGGCGTGCGCTGTCCTGGAGCGGCTGAGCATGGATTGCGACGTGCTTGCCGGTCTCGCCAAAGTCACCGTCGTGGGCGCTGGCATGCATGGCGTTCCGGGCGTGATGGCGCGTGTTGCCGAATCTCTGGCCGATGCCGGAGTCAACGTCCTGCAGACCGCCGACAGCCATACGACGATCTCCGTCTTGCTCAAGGAGCCGGCCGCAGGCAGGGCCGTCGAGGCGCTGCATCGATCGTTCGCGCTGTCGTAGGCCGACGCTACAACGAGACGACGACGGTGACGTCCTCACCCGCATAGCACGCGGATGTGGCACAATACCCCAGTAGGAATACGCATGCATCGGGACCGAATCGTCCCGTTCAGTAGGGGAGTCACGCCATGGCCGAGCCTCGATTCGGACGCCTTCTCACCGCGATGGTCACGCCGTTCACACCTGACGGAGCTCTTGACCTTGATCGCGCACAGGAATCAGCACTTCGCCTTCTCGACCAGGGAACCGAAGCGCTTGTCGTTTGCGGCACCACCGGTGAGTCGCCGACGGTGTTCTACGACGACAAGCTTCGTCTCTTCGAAGCCGTTCTCGAAGCGGTCGACGGTCAGGCCCCGATCATCGCCAATGCCGGTGACAATTGCACCGATGACTCGGTCGAGTTCGCCAAGCAGGTGGTCAGGCTGGGCGTCGATGCCGTCATGGCCGTCGTGCCGTACTACAACAAGCCTCCCCAGGAGGGTATGTACCGCCACTTCGGTGCTATCGCCTCGGCAGTCGAGGTTCCGGTCGTTCTCTACAACATCCCCGGTCGCTGCGTCGTCAACCTCGATGCGGCGACAACCCTCCGGCTTGCCGCGGACTTCGAGAACATCGTCGCCGTGAAGGAAGCGAGCTCCAATCTCACGCAGATAGCCTCGATCATCGATGGGGCTCCCGTCGGCTTCGAGGTGCTCTCCGGCAACGACGAGGACACGCTCCCGATGATGGGACTCGGCGCAACCGGTGTCATCTCGGTAGCATCGCACGTCGTCGGACCGCAGATGGCCGAGATGCTCAACGCGCAGGCTTCGGGAGACCACACGCGAGCGCTGAAGATCCACCTTGAGCTCATGCCGCTCTTCAAGGCGCTCTTCATGACCGCGAACCCCATCATGGTCAAGAAGGCACTCGAACTGGTCGGCTTCCCGGTGGGCGAGACACGGCTCCCGTTGATTCCGGCGACCGACGAACAGACCGCCGAACTTGCGCGCATCATGCGCCACCTCGGCCTCATCGACTGATAGCCCGCACACGCGGGTCGCACACGCACTAGCCCTCAGACGCACGATAAGGAGCACGATCGAACAGCATATGACCACACAGAAGAACCGACTCCGCGTCATCCCGCTTGGCGGGCTCGACGAGATCGGTAAGAACATGACCGTCGTCGAGTACGGGAACGACATGGTGGTTATCGACGCAGGCATCATGTTCCCCGACGATGACACGCCGGGCGTCGACCTCATCCTCCCGGACTACAGCTACATCGTGAAGCGCAAGGACAAACTGCGCGGCATCATCATCACCCATGGTCACGAAGACCACACAGGCGCACTGCCGTATCTTCTGCGTGACCTCGGAACCACGGTGCCCATCCTCGGCACGAAGCTCACGCTCGGGTTGATCAAGGGGAAGCTTGAGGAGCACCGCATAAAGAAGCCGAAGCTCCGCGAGATCAAGCCCGGCGGCCACGTGAGCCTGGGTGTGTTCGGATTCGACTTCATCGCAATGAATCACTCGATACCGGACGGCGTCGCCGTCTTCGTTCGCACGCCGGTCGGCAACCTGTTGCACACGGGCGACTTCAAGCTCGATCAGACGCCGATCGACGGCGTCCCGACCGACTACGCAGGCCTGGCGAAGGCCGCGCGCGCAGGCATCACGCTGCTCATGAGCGACTCCACGAATGCCGAGTCGCTCGGGCACACGCCATCCGAGGCGGTTGTCGGCGTCACGCTGCGCCGGATCTTCTCGGAGGCCGACCAGCGCATCATCGTGGCATCCTTCGCGTCGCACATCCACCGATTGCAGCAAGTCTGCGATGCCGCTGTGGCCGCGGGGCGCAAGGTCGCTGTCACCGGCCGTTCGATGGTGAACAACACGACGATCGCCCGCGAGCTCGGATACCTGCATATCGACGACGATGACATCGTCGACGCCTATGCGATGCAGGGACTTGCAGCGGAGAAGGTGGTCGTGCTGTCGACCGGAAGCCAGGGCGAACCGCTCTCGGCGCTGGCACGCATGGCCAACCGCGACCACAAGACGGTCGAGATCGAGGCGGGCGACACCGTCGTGCTGTCCGCCACGCCGGTGCCGGGTAACGAGAAGGCCGTGAGCCGCGTCATCAACCGGCTCTTCAGGGCCGGCGCGAACGTCATCCACAAGGGATCCGCGCAGGTCCACGTCTCCGGGCATGCGGCCGCCGAGGAACTCAAGCTCATGCTCAACCTCACGACGCCCACATACTTCATGCCGATCCATGGCGAGACGCGTCATCTGCACGCGCACGCCAAGCTCGCCGAAGCCGTCGGGATCCCCGAGAGCAACATCTTCATCCTTGAAAACGGGCAGTCGCTGGAACTGAGCGAGACGCACGCCAAGCGCGGAGACCACGTCGAGTCGGGCGTCGTCTACGTCGACGGCATCAACGTCGGCGATATCGGCGAGGTCGTCCTCCGCGACCGGCAACTCCTCTCCAGCGACGGCATCGCGATGATCGTCGTCGCTGTGGACGCTCAGACCGGGAAGGTCGCGGGAGACGCCGAACTCGTCTTGAGAGGCCTCGTCCTCTCGGGCGGAGAAGATGAAACGGTCCTCGCGGAGGCACGTCAGCGTGTCGCTAAGGTCCTGCAGCGCACGTCTAAGGAAGGTGTCACCGACCACGGCGTCATCAAGAAGGCGCTCCGCGACTCGCTCGGTCAGTTCATCTGGGAGCGCAGCCGACGTCGTCCGATGATCATCCCCATCGTCATGGAGGTCTAGCAACGTGAATGTCCTGCACGCCGCACTCCTCGGGGTGATCCAGGGCGCGACGGAGTTCCTGCCTGTCTCGTCAGATGGTCATCTCGCTGTCGCATACTATCTACTCGGCGAGAAGCCCGATCTCACCTTCGAGGTGTTTCTGCACGGCGCGACCCTGCTGGCGATGATCGCGTACTTCCGCTCGGACATCATCCGTCTGCTCTCATCGCTGCTCCCCGCGAACAAGGATCGGAAGAGCGACCGAAGACTGGTCGTGCTCATCCTTGTCGGCACCGCCATAAGTGGGGTGATCGCGCTCGGGATGGCGCCGTACATCGAGGGCATCTCCGCCTCGATGACATGGGTCGGGCTTGGGTTCCTGGGAACCGCGACGCTTCTGACATTGGGTGAGGCGCTGTCGAGACGGGCCGCACGGCTCGCTGACCCGAGCGATCTCGGACCGCTGCGCGCGGGCCTGGTGGGCGCCTTGCAGGGCCTCGCAGTGCTCCCGGGCGTCTCGCGATCAGGCTCGACGATCGCTGCAGGCATGTTCGCGGGGCTCTCCCGGGAGGCCGCTGCCCGCTTCTCGTTCCTGCTTGGCATGCCGATCATCGCGCTGGCCGCCGCCAAGGACACCGTCGATCTGCTGGGCGGGAACACCACGCTTCCCGGTGTCGTTCCGTCCATCGTCGGCTTCGTCGCCGCAGGCGTGAGCGGCTATCTCGCCATCGCCGGATTGCTCGCGCTCGTGAAGCGTCATTCGCTCTATTGGTTCGCCGCATACACTGCGGTGCTCGGCACGGCTATGCTGTTGCTGACCACCGTCTTCGCCAGGGGGTAGTGAGTGAGTCCGGCAAAGAAGACACCATCAGGCAAGCGGACCACCAGCGGCCGGTCGCCGCAGCGCGCTTCAAAGCAGCCGCCCGCGCCCGTACTCGATCCCGAGAGCCGCCATGAGATCATCGGTATCGTGCTGGGAGCCGTCTCCATAGCCCTCGGCATCACCGTCCTGAGCGAATCATCGGGCGTCGTCCCGCGGGTCGTCGCCGGCGCGCTTCGCCTCGGCTTCGGCCTGGGCGCGTACGTGATACCCGTCGTCGTGCTGCTCTGGGCGGTCACCTTCTTCGTGCGCGCCGTGCGTGTCGACGAGACGCGTGTGGGCATCGGTCTCGCGCTCCTGCTCCTCTCCGCGATCTCCATCGCAGCGGTCGGTTCGCCCGCGGCGATGCGTTGGGAGCCCGACGTGTTGATATCACACGGAGGTTATCTCGGCGGGGGGATCGCCTGGGGCCTTTCCGGGCTCTTCGGATCTGCCATCGCGTACGTTCTGCTCGGGGCGATCGCGCTCATAGGACTCGTCTTCGCGGGAATGTCGATCTCCGAACTCGTCGATTGGGTCACAGACGCCGTCCGCAAGCCGGAGCCCGACGAGATGGAGGAGGACCTGACACCGCGTCGGCGCGCCGGCAAGACCATGCCCATCGCGGAGTTCCAGGAGCGTGAAGCAGCGCTACCGGCCGAGAAACCCCGCCGCGGTCCCGATCCCGAGGCCGCACGGCCCACCGTCCCGACCTCTCACGTCACCGCGCCACGTGCGCTCGAAGGCTTCGAACTCCCGTCGATGTCTATGCTCGCCAAGAGTCCGCAGAGTGCTGCGGGCAACCGTGCCACCGAGAAGGAACTCAAGGCCACGGGGGCGCTCATCGAGGCCACCCTGGCGACGTTCGACATCACTGCCCGTGTCGTGGATTGGATCTCCGGTCCGACCGTCACGATGTTCGAGGTCGAACTTGCTCGCGGCATCAAGGTCATGCGTGTCACCGCGCTCGCCGACGACCTGGCGCTGGCATTGGCAGCGCCGACCATTCGCATTCTCGCGCCCATACCCGGCAAGAGCTACGTCGGCATCGAGGTGCCGAACGAGCGTCGCTCCACGGTCACTCTGGCAGACGTCCTCGATGGCGCTCCGCTCAATCATCCGAGCCCGCTCTTGCTCGGCATCGGCAAGGACGTCAGCGGCGACCAGATCACGGCCGACCTTGCGGGCATGCCGCACCTGCTCATCGCGGGCGCGACCGGCACCGGCAAGTCCGTCGCCATCAACGCGCTCATCATGTCGCTCCTCATGCGGGCCACACCCGCCGAGGTGCGGCTCATCCTGATCGACCCCAAGCGCATCGAGCTCAATCTCTACAACGGCGTCCCGCACCTCTACGTGCCGGTCGTGACCGAGTCGAAAGAGGCGGCCTCGGCGCTCGCATGGGCGGTGTCCGAGATGGACGCGCGGCTCAAGCGGCTCCAAAAGGCTGGCGCACGTAACATCGCGCAATACAACGCGCTGCTCCATGAAGGAAAGGGCCCCGAGGACGCCACCGAGATGCCGTACCTCGTCATCGTCATCGATGAGCTCGCCGATCTCATGATGGTTGCTGCACGCGAGGTGGAAGACTCAATCTGTCGCCTGTCCGCACTTGCGCGAGCAGCGGGTATCCACCTCATCGTGGCAACCCAGCGCCCGTCCACGGACATCATCACGGGACTCATCAAGACGAACATCACCAATCGCATCGCATTTGCGGTCTCCTCGGGAATCGATAGTCGCGTCATCCTCGATCAGCCTGGCGCCGACAAGCTCGTCGGCATGGGCGACATGCTCTTCTCCACCCCTGCGTGGCCCAAGCCGAAGCGTGTCCAGGGCGCTCTTGTGACCGAGGCGGAGATCAACACGGTCGTCGCACACCTGAAGGCACAGGCCGAGCCCGAGTACCACGAGGAGATCCTTCACCTGAAACTCGCCTCCACGGGCGGTGGGACCGACATGGGTGACGATGACGACGACCCGTTGCTCTGGGAAGCGGCTGATATCGTCGTGACAAGCGGCATGGGATCGACCTCGCTGCTGCAGCGTCGACTCAAGGTCGGCTACGCACGTGCGGGAAGAATCATGGATATGCTTGAAGGAAAGGGCATCGTCGGTGCGCCCGACGGCAGCCGTCCTCGCGAGGTGCTTGCCGACGTTGAGGAGCTCGAGTCGATCAAGGCATTCGAACGCAAAGACCGAGAGGAAGCCCAGTGACCGCACGCATGGGAAAGGCGGCACACCATGCCCGTCGGTGACAGACTCGCTGCCGAGCGCCGCAAGCAAGGAAAGAGCGTCGCGGAGGTAGTCGCTGCAACCAACATCATGGCGCGTCTGATCGACGCGCTTGAGAACTCACGCTACGACGAGTTGCCGAGCCAGGCGTACGTTCGCGGCTACATTCAAGGCTATGCGAGGTTCCTGGGCCTCGATGTGCCCCCCTTGCTCAAGGAATATGAGGAGGACCTCGGCGCGGGCAAGCCCCGGACCCGGCTTGAAGAAGTTCCCGAACGGACCGTCGTGCCGATGCGCGATCAGCTGCATCATGTACCCAGACGCGCGCTCATCACGATCATCGTCGCCCTTGCGGCCCTCGGCCTGGTGCTGTGGCTCGTCGGGAGCGTTCTCAATCGCAACGACGTACCGCCACCGATCCCGCCGGAGACCACGCCCACCGTCGAAACGACCGAGACGATCCCCGGGGTGACCACGGATACCGTTCCCGGAACCGGTACCGTGGATCCGGGAGCTGGCTCATCGGATGCGACGACCCCGCCCACCGGTGACGCCTTCACGCTCAGGGTGAACGTCGCGCAGGGAGCGGCTTCATGGCTGCGCGTCACCATCGACGGCCTCAAGGCATACGAAGGCACGCTGGCAGGCGGCCAGACGAAAGAGTGGACGGTCACGCGCGATGCCGAGGTACGCATCGGCAAGCCGAGCGAGGTCACCGTCACGCGCGACGGCACACCCGTGGCATCGAAGTCCGTCGACGGCATCGGTGTCATCACCCTGACGACATCCGGAGAGTGATCTGGCGACACACGCGCCAGGGAGAGGAGACCCTCATGGCCAAGGACTCTAGTTTCGACGTAGTCTCACAGGTAGACATGCAGGAGGTCGACAACGCCGTACAGCAGGCGTCCAAGGAGCTCGTCCAGCGCTTCGACCTCAAAGACACCCGCTCGACGATCACGCTCGACAAGCACGACGCGACCATCACGATCACGGCTCCCGGGGACTTCGTTTTCAAACAGGTGCGCGATGTCCTGGACTCGAAGCTCGTCCGCCGCTCTATCGAGCTCAAAGCGATCACCTGGGGAAAGGTCGAGGCCGCCTCGGGCGACTCGGTTCGTGTGACGGGCACCATCGTCAACGGTATCGACCAGGAGATCGCCCGCAAGATCAACAAGGACGTGCGCGACCAGAAGTACAAGGTGAAGGTACAGATCGAGGGTGACAAGGTGCGGGTCTTCAGCGCCAGCCGGGACGAGCTTCAGGCCGTCATCGCCTTCCTCAAGGCCGCCGACTACGGCATTCCGCTGCAGTTCAACAACTACCGCTAGGACGAGCGTGACCACAACTCCCGCAATCCACTTCACCACGCTCGGCTGCCCGAAGAACGAAGTCGACAGCGACCGCATGAGCGCCTCGCTCGGTGCTGCCGGCTTCCGTATCACGGAGGACCTCGACAGCGCGGATGTCGCCGTGCTCAACACGTGCGCGTTCATCTCCGACGCCGTAGAGGAAGCGATCGCCGTGATCCTCGAACTCGCCGAATGGAAGGCGGCCGTCGCAGGGCGCGCCGTGGTCGTGACCGGCTGTCTCCCTTCGCGCTACGGCGACACCGTGGTGCCCGAGTTCCCCGAAGTAGACGCGTTCGTTCCGGTCGCCGAGGAGGGTGGACTCGTCAGTGTCCTCTCACGGCTGACCGCTACCCCGGTCACCGACAGCGGGGGAGTGCGGCGCACGGCCCCCGGCCCCACCGCGTACCTGCAGATCTCGGATGGCTGCCATCGCAGATGCGCGTATTGCACCATCCCATCGATTCGCGGGCCGTACCGCAGCGCACCACTCGACGATCTGCTCGCAGAAGCGCGCTTCCTGCTCTCACACGGAGCCCGGGAGCTCGTCCTCATCGGTCAGGACATCTCGGCGTACGGGCGTGACCTCGCTTCCACCGAGGGACTTCCCGGCGTGCTCCGTGGGATCGTGGCGCTCCCGGGCGACTTCCGTGTCAGGCTGATGTACGTCCAGCCAGACGGCGTCACCGACGAGCTACTTGCTGTCATGGCCGACAGCCCGAAGATCTGCCGCTATCTCGACATCCCGCTTCAACACGCCTCGCGCAACGTGCTGCGGGCCATGCACCGCTCCGGAGATGCCGAGTCGTTCCTCGAGCTGCTGGCGCGTGTCCGCGCGGCGCTTCCGGGCGTCTCGCTGCGCACGACCGTGATGGCCGGCTTCCCCGGCGAGACTCGTGCCGACGCCCGCGTCCTCGAGCAGTTCCTGCGCGACGCTGCCTTCGACTACGTTGGCGTCTTCGCGTACTCGCCCGAGGAGGGGACCGAGGCGGGCGACCGCGAGGATCAGGTCCCGCGCCGCACCCGGCTCGCCCGTGCCCAGCGGTTGCGCGACATCGGCGATGCTGCAGGTCTCGCACGTGCGGCATCGTACGTGGGCGACATCGTGCCCGTGCTGTTCGAGTCCTTTGACCAAGATGGCAACAGCGTCGGTCGAACGTGCGGACAGGCGCCGGAGATCGATGGCGAGGTCGTCGTCGGAGAATCGGTGGCTGTCGGCGAGACACGACTTGCGCGTATCATCGGAAGCGCAGGGTACGACCTCATCGGAGAGCTCGCCTGATGACCGATATCAATAACGCCGCGAATCGTGTGACCCTCGCCAGGATCCTCCTGATCCCGGTGTTCCTTGTCGTCCTCCTCGGCGAATGGCCGCGGTTCATCCCGCCATCGGAGTTCTGGGGCGCTGCGAAGCCGTGGATCGCCGCGGCGATCTTCGCACTGGTGGCAGCCACGGATGCGGTCGACGGCTATCTGGCGAGGTCTCGCAACGAGGTGACCACGTTCGGAAAGTTCATAGATCCTCTTGCCGACAAACTCCTCGTTACGGCCGCGCTCGTAGCCCTGGTCGACCTGGACCGGCTGCCGTCATGGATCGCACTCGTGATCATCAGCCGGGAGCTTATCGTCTCCGGGCTCCGCATGGTCGCCGTCGCAGAGGGCAAAGTGATTGCGGCGTCGTCGTACGGGAAGGTCAAGACGATCCTCCAGATCATCGCCATCGTCGCATTCATCGTGAAGGACAGCCCCGTGACGTCACAGGTCGCAGGATCGGGTGCCGCCTCTGCCCTGGTGTGGGGCTCCTGGCTCGTCATGACCGCTGCGATCCTGCTCACGGTCGTCTCGATGGTCGACTACTTCTACCATGCGCGCGATATCATCACCGGCCCCTGGTCTGGGAAGCGCGATGCCGGCTAGGCCACACGCAGCGATCATCACCGTAGGCACCGAACTCGTCACAGGTCAGCGCCTCGACACGAACGGCGCAGAGATCGCCTCGGCGTTACTGGCGTCGAACCTCGACGTCGTCGAGATGCTCTCGGTGGCCGACGACATCGACCGACTGGCAGCTCATCTCGCGCGCCTGACAGGCGATTGTGCTGTTGTCGTGGTCACGGGGGGGCTCGGGCCCACGCATGACGACATCACCCGCGAGGCGGCGTCTCGTGCGCTCAAGCGGCCCCTCGTGCGCGCTCACGAGATCGAGAAGACGCTTGCGAGCATCATCGCGCGCCACAGGGAGCCTGAGGCAGCCGAGCACATCCTCACACAAGCGGACGTGCTCGACGGTGCCGATGTAATCGCACCGACCACGGGCACGGCTCCGGGCCAGATCGTTCAAACGCCGGGAGGCGTTCTGCTGCTGCTCCCCGGGCCTCCACGCGAGATGCGACCGATGCTGGCGTCGTTCCTCGGCACGACCTGTCCGGCCACGCCACCGATCCGCCTCAGGTCGACCGGGATCACCGAGTCCGATGCGCAGATAGCCGCTCAACGGGTGATCGGGGACGCGCAGGGAGTCGGACTCACCGTGCTTGCCGCGCCCGCCGATGTCGAGGTCGTGCTGTTCGATGAGGGTGCCGGCCTGCCCGAGCTCGAGAGGATCGGCGCGCTCGTTCGTGCCGAGCTCGGCGACGTTTGCTACTCGTCAGACGGATCATCGCTTGCCGAGACGGTCGTCATGCTCGCCCGGCGTCGCCGCGTGCGTCTCGCGTGCGCCGAATCATGCACGGGGGGGAAGATCGCCTCGGCGCTTACCGATATCGCCGGTGCATCCGAGGCGTTCCAGGGGGGCGTCGTTTCCTACGCCAACGAGCTCAAGACGGATGCGCTGGGCGTTCCCGCAGAGATGCTTGAGCGGTTCGGCGCGGTCAGCGACGAGACGGCGCGAGCGATGGTCACCGGCGTCGCGGCGCTCACGCACGCCGAGTTCGCCGTCGCTACCACCGGTATCGCAGGACCCGATGGCGGCACCGCCGAGAAGCCGGTCGGGTTGGTGTGGTTCGGCCTTCAAACGCCATCAGGGGTCAGCTCCGTCCGTCGTGAGTTCTTCGGCGACCGTGCAGGCGTCAGAACGCGCGCGACGATGTTCGCCCTCGACCTGCTCCGTCGCGCGCTGATGGAGTCGTAGGTGAGCACACGCGCGTTCCTCGGCATCGGTCTTGCGTCTCACGTCCGTGCGACACTCGGACTGGCCGGCGCATCCGTCCGCAAAGAGGCGCGGACCTGGCGCGATGAGAAGTGGGTACCCGAGGAGAACCTGCACGTGACCCTGAAGTTCCTCGGAACGATCGAGGAGTCCGCGATCGACGAGATAGTCGCGGCGGTGGAAGCGGCTGCAGGCGAGCACGCCGAGTACCTTCTGGCCATGGGCGAGCTGCAAGCGATTCCGAAGCTGCGAGCGGCCTCGATGATCTGGGCGGAGCCGACAGAAGGGCAAAGAGCCACCGCAGCGCTGGCGGGAAGCATCGACCGGCGGCTTGCGCAGCTCGGATTCGAGGCACCCGCACGACCGTTCAGCGCCCACATCACGCTCGCGCGTGCACGTCGACCGAAGACGATCACGTTCGACGCGCTCGATGCCGGCAACCGGGTCCTCTACGCGGCAGCCGATCGAGAGAAGAGGATGTCAGTACGGGGGATTACTCTGTACTCGAGCACGCTTACCCCGCGCGGTGCGTTGTACGAAGAACTTGCTATCGTTCCGCTCACGGGTGATTGACACCGAACATGTGTTCGTATACGGTTGTAGCAGCCTTTCAGGGGTCGCCCGCACGGCGAAAAGGAGCGATTTGAATGCAGAACGACAAGGAGAAGATCCTCGATCTCACGCGCGAGCAAATCGAGCGCAAGTTCGGCAAAGGATCATTGATGCGGCTCGGCGAGCATGCGCTGTCTGTTGGAATCCAGGGCATTCCCACCGGCTCTCTGGCGCTTGATGCCGCGCTCGGCATCGGAGGCGTCCCCCGGGGCCGCATCGTGGAGATCTACGGTCCGGAGTCCTCCGGTAAGACCACCCTCGCACTGCAGATCGTGGCCGAGGCACAACGCATGGGCGGCATCGCGGCCTTCGTCGACGCGGAGCATGCCCTCGACCCGACCTACGCAGCGCGTCTCGGCGTCGATATCGACGATATCCTGATATCCCAGCCTGACACTGGCGAACAGGCGCTTGAGATCACCGACATGCTCATCCGTTCAGGTGCGATAGACGTGATCGTGATCGACTCTGTCGCAGCACTTGTACCTCGAGCTGAGCTTGAGGGTGACATGGGTGACACCTCTGTCGGCCTCCAGGCGCGCCTTATGAGTCAGGCCATGCGCAAGCTGGCAGGATCTCTCAATAAGTCGAACACGACGTGCATCTTCATCAACCAGCTCCGCGAGAAGATCGGCGTCATGTTCGGCAGCCCTGAGACCACGTCAGGCGGGCGGGCGCTTAAGTTCTACGCATCGATCCGCATCGACGTCCGCAGGATCGATTCGATCAAACAGGGTACGGAAATCGTCGGCAACCGGGTACGCGCGAAAGTCGTCAAGAACAAGGTAGCCCCGCCGTTCAGGCAGGCCGAATTCGACATCATGTATGGCCTGGGCATCTCGAAAGAGGGGAGCCTCCTCGATCTCGGTGTCGAAGAGGGTATCGTGGCCAAGTCGGGTGCCTGGTACAACTACGGTGAGGAACGCCTTGGCCAGGGCCGCGAATCTGCCAAGGAGTTCCTTGCGGAGCACACCGATATGCGCGATGAGATCGAACGACGGCTTCGTGAGAAGCTCGGCCTTCCGGATCCGTGCGTTCCGTTGGGTACGGCAGAACCAGTCGTCATCGAAGAGTAGTCAGGTTCCTCGTGTCAGTCGGCGTCATCACATCGATCACGGCCGTACGCATCGGTGGCCGGGCCCGGATCATCGAGATCGACGGTCACGCCTGGCGCACGACCTCGGCTGCCACTGTTCGGCTTGCAGGAATCAAGGAGGGCGACGTCGTCAGCCTTGAGACGTTGCAGGAGCAGCTCGACGAGGCGGAACGCCAAGCGTTGAGGGATCGCGCGCTCGCGGTGCTCGGGTACCGCGAGCGCAGCGTCTCGGAATTGCGCTCGAAGCTTCTGGAAGATGGCTACCCCTCCGAGTCAGTCGCCAGCACGGTCTCAGCGTTCGAACGTTCAGGACTCGTGGATGACGAGCGGTTCGCTGAATCGGTCGCGCGCTCCGCTGCCGGCCTGAGGGCGATCGGTCGTCGCAGGGCGGAGCGCGATCTGGCGAGTCGTGGCGTTTCGGACGAGATCGCAGCTGCCGCCCTCGACATGTACATACCTGCCGAGGGCGAACACGCGCGCGCCGTCGCGCTCGCACGGCGTCTTCGCAAGCCGGACGAGCGCGTGGATCGCCTCGCGGCCCGTCTTGTTCGCAAGGGGTACGCTCCATTCGTCGCTTTCGAGGCCGCACGCGAGGCGCTTTCCGACGTACAGGACGATGGCACCCTCGACGAGTATCCTGACATCTGACGACGCCTCTGAAATGCGATTATGTCGTTCGGCGCGCCCGTCGCTCCCTTGACGCAAGCCTCTGCTGACGGCTACGATATGCGCGGCAAATGTGATCGAGACGACACCCGGTTCGCCGGACGTCGATATGTATGAGTACTCTGGATAGTCGCGAACCGTTCCTGCAGGGCAGATGCCCTGCTAGTAGTGTGTGTACGCGCATCCTGATTCTCGTACTGGTTCCATCGCAGTTGCCGGGCGCCGTGTCGTCCGGCTTGACGTAGCACCTACAAGGGATTCCTGTCCCTTTGTGCGCAAGACGGATGCGACTCGATGAACTACTGAGTCGTTGGTGCCCCCCTGACAGTGTGTGTTCACGACTAAGGAGGGGACTATGCCCGAACTTCTCTACATCACCGCCTCCCTCGTCATCGGCGCCCTTATCGGATTTGCGATCAACCGCTTCGTCGTCACCGACAAGATCAATCGCTCCCGCGAGTCAGCGGCGCGAATGCTCGAGGACGCGACCAAGCAGGCCGAGACGACGAAGAAAGAACTCCTGCTAGAGGCGCGGGACGAGATCTTCCAGATGAAGGCGAAAGCTGAGGAAGAGGCCAAGGAGCGACGCAAAGACCTTGGCGTTCTCGAAACCCGGCTTATGCAGCGGGAGGAATCGCTCGAGCGTCGCGCTGAGTCGATCGATAAGCGCGAGCACCAGCTGTCGAGCATGGCGGGCCAGATCCAGAAGCAGGAAAAGGACCTTGAGCTGGCCATTGCCGAAGAGAAGCAGCGACTCGAGCAGCTCGCCGGCATGAGCACCGACCAGGCGCGCGAGGTGCTTCTCGACCGGGTACGCGATGACACCACGCATGATGCCGCGATCATCATCCGAGAAACCGAAACGCGAGCGCGCGAAGAAGCAGATCGCAAGGCGCGCAACATCGTCGGCATCGCGATCCAGCGTGTCGCCGCAGATCACACAGCCGAGTCGACCGTTTCTGTCGTCCACATCCCGAGCGACGACCTCAAGGGTCGTATCATCGGTCGTGAGGGGCGCAACATCCGTGCGTTCGAGCAGCTGACCGGCATCAACCTGATCATCGACGACACACCCGAGGCCGTCATCCTCTCGAGTTTCGACCCGGTGCGTCGCGAGATCGGCCGCATCACTCTTGAGACCCTGATCGCCGACGGCCGCATCCACCCTGCACGCATCGAGGAGATGTTCAACAAAGCGACCACGCTCGTTGAGCAGCAGGTCCGTGAGGCGGGCGAGGCTGCAGCGTTCGAGATGGGAATCCCGAACCTCCACGCAGACATCATCCGCACGCTCGGACGCCTGCGATTCCGCACATCGTACGGACAGAACGTCCTGAAGCATTCGATGGAAGTCGCGCACCTCGCCGGCGTCATGGCCGCAGAGCTGGACGTCGATGTGAAGCTGGCCAAGCGCGCCGGTCTTCTCCACGACCTCGGCAAGGCCATCGACCATGAGATCGAAGGACCCCACGCGGTCATCGGTGCCGACCTCGCGCGTCGTCTCGGTGAGCCCAAGGAGATCCTGCACTGCATCGAGGCGCACCACGGTGACATCGAGCCCACGACCGTCGAAGCCGTGCTGGTTCAAGCGGCTGACGCGATCTCGGCTTCACGGCCGGGTGCCCGCCGAGAGACCCTCGAAAGCTACATCAAGCGACTTGAGAAGCTCGAAGCGCTCGCCGAATCGCACAAGGGCGTCGAGAAGACGTACGCCATGCAGGCGGGTCGCGAGATCCGCATCATGGTGAAGCCGGACGAGATCTCTGACGCGGAGTCGGTCGTTCTTGCACGGGACATCGCCAAGCAGATCGAGGAGCAGCTGCAGTATCCCGGCCAGATCAAGGTCATGGTCATCCGGGAGAGCAGGGCCGTCGAGTTCGCCAAGTAATCACACGCACCGGAGACGGAGAGGAGCGACCAGGGCATGGCGGATGACGCCGATAAGCTCATAGAGTTCGTTTCAACCGTCTCCGGTGACGCGTATCTCAAGGTCGAAGAGAATCTTGGCGACGGCTTCGTACGACTCAAGATCTCTGAGGCCGAGCGACGCCAGGCAAAGCATGACATCAGATCCTTCGAGGATGTCGTTGTCGAGCTCCTTCGGAACTCTCGAGACGCCCACGCTCAACGCATCTTCGTCGCTACCAGCCGTGACGGCGACACGCGCACGATGACTGTCATAGATGATGGCATCGGTGTGCCTCCCCAGCTCCACGACGCCATCTTCGAGCCTCGTGTCACAAGCAAGCTCGAAACCATGGTCATGGACCGCTGGGGAGTCCATGGCCGAGGCATGGCGCTCTTCTCGGTGAAGTCGAATGTCTCTTCGATCGCCATCGCAAGCTCGGACGTGCATCGCGGCATGGCGCTCCGGGTAATCGCTGACGTCGTGACCTCGCTGCCTGAACGCGCCGACCAGTCGACCTGGCCGGTTGTCGATCGCGACCCCGGCGATGGCCGCCTGAAGGTGATGCGCGGGCCGCACAACATCATTCGCCGTGTTGTGGAATTCGCGTGCGAGCATCCCGAGATCGATCTCTACCTCGGCTCACCGACCGAGATCCTCGCGACCTTGCACTGGACGGCACGTGACCTGCTGGACACGTCTGATCTGATGTTCTGTGATGACCGTTCGCGCATGCTGGTGTGGCACCGACCCGCGCTTGGCGCAGACGCCGCGGAGCTGGTCGAGATCGCCGATGAGCTCGGGCTGGCCATCTCCGAGCGCACCGCGCATCGCGTCCTCGCGGGAGACCTGGCGCCCCTCGATCCCGTCGTGGCCCAGGCGGTGGTCGAAGATGAACCGGCGGCCCCGTCGGCGCCTGACATCTACCGCGACCGACGCTCGCTTCGCATTCACCATGCGGATCTGGACTCCTTCCGACGTGAACTCGAGAAGGCATTCGACATCATCTCGGAGCGCTACTACCTCAACCTCAAGGGCGAGCCGAAGGTCACGGTTGGATCGAATGAGATCAGAGTGCGATTCTCGGTGGAGAAGGACGACTAGATCCGGCCCACGGTGCCTAATGCGTGCCATTGGTCTATACTTGAACGCGCGGTCTTCCGCACACCCTTCGAACCAGCAGTCGCACCAGCACCGTCGTTCCTGTCGAACTATCGCCGACGCATAGTTGCAGCGTGGGAGGCACCAGTGGAAGTCCTGAAGGTCTCGAGTAAGTCCAGCCCTAACTCCGTCGCGGGCGCCCTGGCTGGCGTCATCCGCGAAGACGGAGTCGTCGAGATCCAGACAGTGGGCGCAGGCGCACTCAATCAGGCGATCAAGGCCATCGCGATCGCGCGCGGATTCGTTGCCCCCACGGGCGTGGACCTCGTATGCAGCCCTGCATTCGCCGACATCGAGATAAACGGCGAAGAACGCACGGCGATCCGTCTGCTCGTGGAACCTCGCCCGATGCACCACTCCTAGCGGCGTTTCCCGTGCCTGCAGACCTACACATCCACTCCACGGCCTCTGACGGCACGCTCAGTCCCACCGAGCTCGTCGAGCTTGCGCGCGCCGAAGGCATCGAGACGATTGCCGTTTCCGACCATGACTCCGTCGATGGTGTCGCTTCGGCCATGAGCGCAGGAGCAGCTCTCGGCGTCGACGTCATCCCGGCTGTCGAGCTCTCCGCCGAGACGGACGGGCGCTCCGTCCACATCCTCGGCTACTTTGTCGACCACGCGGATGAGGGCCTCCTCGCGCACCTCGCGACGCTGCGCCAGACCCGGCTCGACCGCGCACGAGAGCTCGTTCGCGTCCTTGCTGACGCCGGCTACGCTGTATCTCTTGATGACGTGCTTGCTCGAACGGCGGGTGGTAGCGTCGGTCGGGCGCATATCGCCCGTGCGCTCGTCGATGCCGGCCACGTCCCTACGACAGGAGCCGCATTCGACCGATTGATCGGCCGAGGCAAGCCTTTCTACGTTGCGAAGCCGGTGGCTTCGCCAGGATCGGTCATCGCCACGATCAAAGGTGCGGGTGGTTTGGCCGTTCTCGCTCATCCGTCTGTGAGCGGAGCCGAGGACCTGATCGAGCGTTTTCGGCACGACGGGCTGGACGGGATCGAGGTCTTCCACGCACAGCAGGGCCCTTCCGATCGGGAGCGTCTTCTGGCCGTCGCCACACGATTCGAGATGGCGATCACAGGCGGTTCTGACTTCCATGGTCCGGGCGAGGGGCGCACCCGTCTTGGCGACGGTGGCCTCACCGATGAAGCCCTCCGGTCATTCATGCGATTCGCTGCATCTCGGACGGGGCGTCGATCGTGAAGACGTACTTTGTACGCACGTTCGGTTGTCAGATGAACAAGCACGATTCCGAACGAATCGCCGGAATGCTCGAGAGCGAACTCGGACTGCGCGAGGCTGAGACGCCGGATATCGCCGACGTCGTCGTCTTCAATACCTGCGCCGTCCGAGAGGGCGCCGAGGAGCGGCTGCGCGGTCATGTCTCGTCGTTGAAGGCCGCGAAGACCGGTGACAATCCTGACGTGATCATCGCCGTCGGCGGGTGCATCGGCCAACGCGACGGCGAGACGCTCCTTTCGTACCTGCCGCACGTTGACATCGTCTTCGGCACGCACAATGTGGGAAGTCTGCCTTCGCTCATCGCAAGCGCCGCCGACTCCCGAAGACCGACCGTCGAAGTGCTGTCAGAGGGCACCACGTTCGCAAGCGACCTTCCGTCGGCGAGGGAACACCCCTGGCACGCATGGCTCCCGATCACCGTCGGGTGCGACAACTTCTGCACGTACTGCATCGTTCCGTACGTCCGGGGCCGGGAGCGCTCCCGTCCCATCGAGGCGATCGTTGCCGAGGCCGAGAAGCTTGTTGCCGACGGAGTGGTCGAGATCACGCTGCTCGGACAGAACGTGAACTCATACGGTCGGGATCTGTACGGCGAGCCGCGCTTCCCGGAGGCGCTGCGCCGCGTCGCAGCATCCGGAGTACGCCGCCTCCGGTTTGTGACGAGCCATCCGAAGGACCTGTCGGAGGAAACGATCTCCGTCATGGCGTCGGTCCCCGAAGTATGCCGCTACCTTCATCTGCCGGTTCAGAGCGGCTCGAACCGCATTCTCGCGGCGATGAACCGGCGCTATACGCGTGAGTCGTACCTGGCGCTTGTGGACCGTCTCTACGCCGAGATGCCCGACCTCGCCATATCCACCGACGTGATCGTGGGCTTCCCGGGCGAGACTGACGCGGATTTCGAACAGACGCTCGACCTTGTCCGGCGCACGCACGTCGACCAGGCGTTCACGTTCCTGTACTCGCCGCGCGACGGCACGCCGGCGGCCGAGCTCGAAGACACGGTCTCGCGCGAGGTGATGCAGGAGCGGTTCGATCGGCTCATCACCGTCGTGCAGGCTTCAGCCTTCGCCAAGAACCAGCGGTTCGTAGGGACGACCCAGGAGGTGCTCGTCGAGGGCACATCCCGGCGAGACGCAAGCGTCATCACCGGTCGCACCGAAAGCAACAAGGTCGTGCACGCGCCCCTGCCTGACGGCACGAGCGCCGCATCTCTCGGCGGCACCTTCGTTCGCGTCGTGATCGACGAAGCACAGACGTGGTTCCTCTCGGGACACATCGAAGGGTAAGAACGCACGTAGGAACCCGGGAGGTGTTCGTCATGGTCGATATCCTCGGAATCATCGCGCCGCATCCGCCGATCATGGTGCCCACAGTGGGCGGCCAGGACTCGAGCGTCACCGCCGCATCCATGGAAGCGCTCCGGCGCGCGGCTCGCGTTCTGGATGCATTCGACCCGGAGACGGTCGTGATCATGTCACCGCACAGCCCCGCGGCGCAGGACGCCTTCGTCATCGACACCGCACCAAGAACGAGCGGCTCGTTCGATCGCTTCGGGGCTGCAGGTGCACGGTACTCATACGCCACTGACGTAGCGTTCGCCAGTGCACTGCTCGATGCACTCGGTGGCGAAGCGATCGACGCCATCGACCGCTCTATCGCACCTGCGCTTGAACCCGGGCTCCTCGACCATGGGGTGCTTGTTCCGATGAGCTTCCTCGACCCGACAGGCCGCTGGCCGATCGTGAACATCTCGCTCTCGTGGCTCTCATATCGACTGCACAGGCGGCTCGGCCAGATCATCGCCGCAACCGCCGACAGAATCGGCCGCCGCATCGCGTTCGTGGCCAGCGGGGATTGCAGCCACCGGCTCAAGGAGGGGGCGCCTGCCGGATACTCGCCCCGCGCAGCCGAGTTCGATCAGACGCTGGTCGACCTTATCGGACGCGGGGATTTCGATGCGCTCATGAGCATCGATCCTGCGCTCGTCGAGGCGGCGGGGGAGTGCGGCTTGCGCTCGTTCATCACGCTCGGCGGCGTGATACCGGGAGCTGCGACCACGGCGCTGTCCTACGAGAGTCCGTGGGGCGTCGGGTATCTTACGGCACTGGCCGCCGAACCCGCGCTGCTCGACCGTCTGCTCACCCCGGAGGTCGGCGCCAAAGGCGGGCTTCCCGGGAGCGACGAGTCTGAGCCTGTCGCTCTGGCGCGAAGAGCGGTGGAGACCTACGTGCGGGAGAGACGGGTGATCGAGCCGGGCAGTCCCGAAGGGCTCCTCGGCACGCGTGCAGGAGCGTTCGTAAGTCTCCATCGTGAGCATGATCTTCGCGGGTGCATCGGCACCATCGCTCCGACTGCCGCCACGCTCGCGGAGGAGATCGTCCACAACGCCATTCAGGCGGCGACCGCCGATCCTCGCTTCCCTGAACTCACATCCGGCGAGCTCGCGGACCTCGATATCTCAGTGGATGTCCTGCATGAGCCTGAGCCTGCCGAGTTCCAGGACCTCCACCCATCGCGGTACGGCGTCATTGTCACCGCCGACTGGCGTCGCGGATTGCTCCTCCCGGACCTGGAAGGCGTGGACACCCCGGAGCAGCAGGTAGCGATCGCGATGCGGAAAGCGGGAATCTCGCCCGGCGAACGCGTCCGGCTGGAACGGTTCCTTGTGGACCGGTATCACTAGCATGTCGAGCCGGGTGGTCGACACTGCCGAACGTCCGAAGGTCATAGCGATCGTCGGACCTACAGGCGTCGGCAAGACCGATGTGGCCGAGGAACTCGCAAGGAGCATCGGCGGCGAGCTGATCAGCGCCGACTCGATGCAGGTGTATCGCGGCATGGATATCGGCACTGCGAAGCCGGCACCCGCTGCCCGGAGAGTCCCGTACCACTGCGTCGATCTCGTCGAGCCGGGCACCCCGTACTCGGCGGCTCTCTACCAGCGTGATGCGCGTGCAGCGATCGATAGCGTCGCCGCTCGCCATAAGGTCCCGGTGGTCTGCGGAGGGACCGGCCTCTACGTTCGCGCCGCACTCGACGACTGGGAGTTCCCGACGGGCGAACGCACGACGCCGGAGCGCGCGCGGCTCGAAGCGCTCGCCGACGAGCTCGGCGCGCCCGGCATGCACGCTCGACTCGCCGAGATCGACCCGGCCGCCGCGGCCGCCATCCACCCCAACAACACTCGACGCGTGATCCGAGCGCTGGAGATGGCCGAAGGCGGTACCTCGTATGCGGAGCAGGCCGAGCGGTTCTCGGCACGGGACCCCTGGTATCCGACCACCTTCGTGGGCCTTACGATGGATCGACGCGAGCTGTACGCCCGTATTGACGCCCGGGTGGACGGAATGATCGACGCCGGGATCGCCGCCGAGGTCGCCGACTTGCTCAGCGCAGGGTATCGCGATGCTCTCACGGCGACGCAGGCCATCGGCTACAAGGAGATCATCCCGGTGCTCGAAGGGGAGAGCACGCTTGCCGATGCGGCAGCTGCCATCAAACAGGCCACCCGTCGCTACGCGAAGCGCCAGCTCACCTGGTTCCGTGGCGATCCGCGCATACAGTGGCTGGATGTCACCGGACTGTCAGGCTTCGAGCCGGTCGCAGGTGTGCTCAAGCTGATAGAATCCTCGGTACCTGGCGAGATGCGACAGTAGATTCGATCCGAAGGGACCTCATCGTGGATCTTACGTTCACCAAGATGAACGGCCTGGGCAACGATTTCGTGTTCATCGAAGACCTTGACGAGCTGTGGGATCTCGATCCCGATGCGGTCACCTGGCTGTGTGACAGGCACTTCGGTGTTGGCGCTGACGGCGTCATACTCGTTCGTCCGGCGACCGATCCTGCCGCCGACTACTACATGCTCTACCACAATGCAGACGGATCGCTCGCCGAGATGTGCGGCAACGGCGCACGCTGCTTCGCGAAGTACGTCGTCGACCGCGGACTTGTCGCTCCCGATACCGAATCACTGGTCATCCAGACGCTCGGCGGACTCAAGCCCGTCACATTCACACGCGACTACGAGGGCAGGCTCTACTCGGCGACCGTGGACATGGGCGAGCCCGTGCTGACACCGGGGCTGATCCCGACGACCTTCGACGGTGAGATGGTGTATGACTGCGCACTTGAGACCGATCTCGGCACCTTCGCCATCACGGCCGTGAGCATGGGCAACCCTCATGCTATCGTCTGGGTCGAAGACGTCGACACCGCACCGGTCACGACCGTCGGTCCTGCTATCGAGACCCATCACGCGTTTCCGCGGCAGACGAACGTGGAGTTCGTGCAGTTCGTGGATGCCGGAACGCTGCGCGCCCGCGTGTGGGAGCGTGGCGTGGGTGAGACGCTCGCCTGCGGCACAGGTGCCTGCGCAACGCTGGTAGCGGCCGTCCTGAGTTGCCGGACCGGCCGGAGTGCGACGGTCGAGCTACCCGGCGGCGAGCTGCTCATCCGCTGGGATGATGATGATCACGTCTACATGACGGGGTCTGCTGCAGAGGTGTTCTCGGGCGTGATACATCTGCCCGAGGACGACGAGGATTCGTGCGACTAGCGAACCCTCGCTGATCTTGAGCCGCATGTGAAACATGGTTCTGCTACAGTGTTCCGAACGTCGGCGGGTCGCCGACGTTCATGTCGACCGTGAAGGGGAGCCACCACCGTGAGGACCGCCCAGCGCATCTCCAACCTACCGCCGTATCTGTTCGCCGAGATCGACCGGAAGAAGGAGGCGAAGCAGGCGCAGGGAATCGACGTCATCTCTCTTGGCATCGGTGACCCTGACACCCCCACGCCCGAGCATATCGTCGACGCGATGGCGAAGGCTATCCGCAATCCGAAGAACCACCAGTACCCGTCGTACGCGGGTTCGAAGGCGTATCGCCAGGCGGCCTCCGAATGGATGAAGAACCGCTTCGGCGTCGACGTCGATCCCGATACGGAGACGCTCGCCCTCATCGGCAGCAAGGAAGGCATCGCGCACCTGTTCCCGGCATTCGTCGATCCGGGCGAGTACACCCTTGTTCCGGGCTGTGGCTATCCCGTCTATCACACCGGCGGCATCCTCGCCGGCGGACTCACGCACTGGATGCCCATGACTGAGGAGAACGGGTTCCTCGCTGACTTCGAGAGCACGCCCGCCGATGTTCTGGCGAAGGCGAAGATGATGTTCTTGTCGTACCCGAACAACCCGACATCTGCAATCGCGCCGCCCGAGTACTTCGACCGCGCCATCGCGTTCGCACGCGAGCATGACCTGCTGCTGGTGCACGACAACGCGTACTCGGAGATCGGCTACGACGGCTATCGTCCGCCGAGCCTGCTCGAACGTCCCGGTGCGATGGATGTCGCGATCGAGCTCTTCAGCTGCAGCAAGGCGTACAACATGACCGGCTGGCGTGTCGCGTTCGCCGTAGGCAACGCCACTGCCATCAAGGCGTTCGGTACTGTCAAGAGCAACATCGACTCAGGTGTGTTCACGGCGGTCCAGGACGCTGCCATCGAGGCGCTCACGGGTCCGCAGGATTCCATCGTCGAACTCAACGCGATGTACCAGCGGCGGCGCGACCTCGTGATGGATGCGCTCGGCAAGATCGGCCTTCAGGCCGCCACCCCCAAGGCAACGATCTACGTCTGGGCCAAGGTTCCCGAGGGCTACACATCCGCCGGATTCGCCAGCAAGATCCTGGACGAGGCGAACGTCATCGTCGCCGCAGGCAGCGCGTACGGGCCGAGCGGCGAGGGGTACATTCGCATCAGCCTCACCACGCCCGACGACAGGCTCGAGGCGGCTATCGAGCGCATCAAGAACACTCTCTGAGGAGGCGGCGGCGCGCCGCGACTATGAGCACCAACCCGAAACGCTTCACGCCACATGAGGTCATACGCGACGTCATCGACAGGGCCGTTCTCGTCGGTGTGGACAGGGGCCGCGACAGCGGCTGGTCCCTCGAAGACGACCTCGCCGAGCTTGAGCGGCTGACGGACACTGCGGGTGCTGTGGTCGTCGGTACGGTGACCCAGCGTCTGGACCGGCCGCATCCAAAGACGTTCGTCGGCAGCGGCAAGGTCGAGGAGATCGCAGAGCTCGTTCGAAAGACCGAGGCCAGCCTTGTCGTGTTCGATGATGACTTGACACCCTCACAGCAGTCGAATATCGAAACGGCACTTCCCGAGATCAAGGTGCTCGATCGTACCGCGCTCATCCTCGACATCTTCGCGCTCCATGCGAAGAGCCGGGAAGGCCGCCTGCAAGTCGAGCTCGCACAGATGGAGTATCTGCTTCCCCGGCTCAGAGGCTTGTGGCGACATTTCGGCCAGGCTGCTGCCGCATCGGGTGGCGCGGTCGGCATCGGAACCCGCGGTCCCGGCGAGACGCAGCTCGAGACAGACAGACGCCTGGCCCGGACGCGAATCCAGGAGCTCAGACGTGAGCTGAAGCAGGTGTCCAGGAACCGCGAGACGCAGCGGCATGCACGCAGTCGTTCAGGGGTGTTCCGGGTCGCACTCGTCGGGTATACGAACGCCGGCAAGTCGACGCTGCTCAACTCGCTCACGGATGCGGATGTGCTGGTCGAAGACAAGCTCTTCGCCACACTGGATGCTACGACACGCAAGCTAGAGCTTCCCGAGGGACGCGAGATCACGCTCACCGATACCGTCGGCTTCATCAACAAGCTTCCACACGGGCTCGTTGAGGCGTTCAAGTCAACGCTCGATGAGGTTCGGGAAGCGGAGTTGCAGCTCCACGTGGTCGACGCATCCCACGAGCTGGCCCGCGCGCACATCGCTGCGGTCCATGAAGTCCTTGGCGAGATCCAGGCCACGGGGCGCCAACAGGTGTTGGTCTACAACAAGTGCGACCTGCTGCCTCCGGATGAGCTTGTTCGGCTGCAGGCTTCAGAGCCGAACGCGGTATTCGTGTCGGGCGCCACCCGACAGGGACTCGACAGGCTGCTCGAGCGGATCGGCGTCGAAGCCTCTCGAGCGGAAACGACCATCGAGGTGCTCGTCCCGTATACCAGGGGTGATCTTGTTCGACTCGCGCACGAGCGCGGCCACATCATCACTGAGGAGCACACCGGGGAAGGCACGCACTTGGTCTTCAAGGCAAGTCCGGGCGTAGCCGCGCAGTTCAGCGAATGGGAGTCCGATCAGGCCGTCGGCGAGAACTAGATGCGACGGAAGAGCGCGACCACTTTGCCGAGAATGGTGAGGTCCCGGGCGTAGATCGGCTCCATCGACGAGTTCTCAGGCTGTAGCCGTACCCGATCAGGCTCGAGGAAGTACCGCTTCACGGTCGCCTCTTCGTCGATCATCGCAACAACGATGTCGCCATTCGTGGCAGTCGGCTGCTGCCGAACGACGACGAAATCGCCATCGAGAATCCCCGCCTCGATCATGCTTTCGCCCTTGACTCTGAGTATGAAGGTCGACTCCGCACCGCCGAGCTCCGCGGGCAGCGACACGGTCGCCTCGATATTCTCGGCAGCGAGAATGGGGGAGCCGGCAGCGACCGAACCGACAAGCGGAACTGCCTGAACCTTGCCGTAGTCCACGCCACGATCGGTATCGCGGTAATCAAGCACCTCAAGCGCACGTGGCTTGCTCGGATCTCTTCTCAGGAATCCTTTGGCCTCAAGGGCGGCAAGGTGCGAGTGCACGGTGGATGAAGAAGACAATCCAATCGCCTCGCCTATCTCCCGAACGGAAGGGGGATAGCCGCAGCGATGTATCTCAGCTCGGATGAAATCGAGTATCTGGCGCTGACGCTTTGTAAGCTCGGCGCGGTATTCCATCAAATCCCCCTGACCGAAAGCACGTTCGTACTCACAGTGTACGACGTTCGCATCGCCGGTGCAAACATGCGTTCGCTTTGGTGCTTGCATACGAACACGTGTTCGTATACCATGCAACAAGAACATACGTTCGCTTTGCACCCGTTGATGTCAGACCCGATCGCTACAGTCTGACCATCCAATGGGACCCGGCAAGGGGGAGAGTGCGATGCGCGGAGAAGAAGCCGCAGTGACCATCACAACCATGACCGCCCGGCGATCGTTTCCGCTCGGACGTGCGCGTTCGAAGGCGCGCTTAAGCGCAGCCGAACTCGGCATCCTCGCAGCCGCCCTCCTGGTCGTCCTTCTCATCGCACTGCTGCCCGGCCTGCGTGACTCCGTGCCCGCTTGGCCCGGCGCCGTGACGATAAAGGTGAGCACCTCGGAGACCCTGTGGGGCATCGCGAAGGCGCATCCAATCGAAGGACTCACGACTGCGCAGACCGTCGCTGCCATCCGATCCGCGAACGAACTGTCCGATAGCGCCCTTCGTGAAGGGCAGCTTCTTCGCGTACCAGCAGAATCCGAGAATGCGGCAGCAATGGTAAGCCGCTGACCGGCGGTTCTTCCGCCTTCCGCACACCAAAGTCGGCTCTGGGCCAATTCGTCGTTGTAGCCCCATATGTTGTGTGCTAGGCTCGTTCAAAGCCTAGATGTGGGGGTGCGGCCATGCGGTGTCCTTACTGCGGCCACGCGGAGACTAAAGTCGTCGATTCACGGGTCTCGGAATCAGGAGATGCGATTCGGCGACGCCGTGAGTGCCTGCAATGCGAGCAGCGCTTCACGACGTACGAACGTCGTGAAGAGATGCCGCTTATGGTCGTGAAGCGCGACTCAAGTCGCGAGCCGTTCGACCGCGCGAAACTCCTTCGCGGGCTCATTGTGGCGACGGCGAAACGGAACGTGACGCCTCAGCAGCTTGAGGCGTTGATCGATGGGATCGAGACCGAGTTGCACAACTCGTTCTCGTACGAGGTGAGCGCGAAGCACCTTGGCGACATGGTGCTCAAGCGTCTCCTGGAGTTGGACAAGGTCGCGTACATCAGGTTCGCCTCGGTCTACAAGCAGTTTCAGGATCTTGATGAGTTCACATCCGAACTCAAGAAACTGTGATGCGCACCCTGTGATTCAAGGCTCAACAGCGTCGGCACCCGGAAAGGGCACGAGATGGTTCTGGAACGCGTAATCAGTGTGATCAAGCCTGCGACCTCACCGCACGGCGCCGATGCTATGGACATCGCACTCCTGGTCTCGACGACCTCCCGACAGGAGATCGACACCTGGGACCGATCGAAGATCGCGGAGTCATTGGTCAAGGAGACCGGAATCGCCCCACGACTAGCCGAGGAGATTGCGCTCGCGGTCGAGGACCGGATCGATGGTACGAATCTCATGACCGTGACGACTGCGATCATCCGCGAGTTCGTCGACCTCGAGTTGCTCGACCGGGGCCTCACCACGACGCTGAAGAAGCACACCCACATCGGTCTTCCGATGTGGGATGTCGAGCAGATCATCACCAACGCGAACAAAGAGAACAGCAACACGACCCACAATCCCGAATCCATCAACCTCACCCTTGCCGAGACGATCCTTAAAGAGTTCGCACTGCGCAGAGTCTTCTCCGACGATGTCGCGGAGGCCCACTACGTGGGTGATATCCACCTACATGACCTCGGATTCATCATCCGCCCGTACTGCGGTGGACACAGCCTTGAGTACATCAAGAAGTTCGGACTCAAGCTCCCGAACATAACGTCTGTCTCCAAGCCGGCTAAACACCCTGAGGTTCTCATCGGGCACATGGTAAAGATGGCCAGCGCGCTGCAGGCGCACTACGCGGGTGCCGTGGGGTGGGAGGCCGTCAATGTCTTTCTCGCCCCGTACCTGGTCGGAAAGACCCCTGAGGAGCTCGACCAACTTGCACAGATGCTCATCTTCGAGTTCAACCAGCTTGCAGGGGCACGAGGGTCGCAAGTGGTCTTCACGGACTTCAACCTCTACTACAACGTGCCCCGTCACTTCGCTGACACCCCCGCCATTGGCCCCGGTGGCGAGTACACCGGGAAGACGTACGCGGCGTACGAGAAGGAAGCCCAGGCGTTCCTGAAGGCGATGTTCAACGTCTACATGCGAGGAGATGCGCACGGGAAGACCTTCGTATTCCCGAAGCCGCTGCTTCACATCAGCGAGGACTTCTTCCATACCGAAGGACATGAGACATTCCTCGATCAGGCATGTGCGGTAGCAAGCAAGCAGGGAATCACGTACTTCGTCTTCGACCGTGGCGACGAGGTGACGGTCTCCCAGTGTTGCAGGCTGAAGCTCAAGTTGAGCCAGGACCAACTGAAAGAGACCATTACTCCGGAAAAGATGCGCTTCTCGGCGCTGCAGAACGTGACGATCAACCTGCCACGAATCGCGTACAAGGCGCACGGGAGCGACCAGGCGCTGTTCATGGAGATCAACAGGACGCTTGAGTTGGTCGGCAAGGCGCATGCCCAGAAGCGCGCCTTCATCCAGGAGCTCTTCGACCTTGGTGCCGAAGGGCCGCTCGGCATGCTCACTCTCGACCTTGACGGCAGCCCGTACCTGAAGATGGACAGGCTTACGTACCTCGCGGGACTCATCGGTCTCAACGAACTGGTCCAGGTGCACACAGGGCAGCAACTTCATGAATCAGATCAGGCCCTCAGGTTCGGGTTGAAGGTTATCTCGGCCATGAGCCTGAAGTGCCGTGAGATCTCTGAACGGTACGGAATCAACCTCGTGCTCGAGGAGAGCCCGGCCGAGTCTGCCGGGTACCGTCTCGCCAAGCTTGACATGAAGTATTGGCCCGAGCAGACGGCCGCCGTCGTGAAGGGCGATCTCACCAGCACGAACTACTACTACACCAACTCGATCCATCTCGCAGCGGACGCGCCGATCGACTACATAACACGTGTGGAGAAGCAGTCGCGCTTCCACCCCCTCATCGAGGCAGGGGCGATCGTCCATGTGTGGCTCGGGGAGAGCGAACCCGACCCATCGGCGATCCGCTCCTTCGTGGAGAAGACCTTCCGTAACACGCAATGCTCCCAGATCGCATTCAGCCCGGAGTTCACCGTGTGCGAGTCATGCCGTCGCACCAGCCGCGGACTCAAGTCGCAGTGTCCGCTGTGCGGATCCCTGGAGGTCTACGGGGTCACTCGCATCGTGGGGTACTTCAGCAAGGTCCAGACGTGGAATAGGAGCAAAGTGGGAGAACTCTACGACCGTGTACGAACGGATCTCTCCGATTCTCAGATCGTCTCGGCATAGGCCAGGGAGTCTCATATGGAAGTCAAACTCTTCATCAAGAAAGACTGCCCCCGTTGCCCGGCCGCCAAGAAGGCCTGCGAAGGGATTCTGAGCGTCTCGGAGTACGACGTCGATTCCGTCGATGGGCTCGCTGAAGCGTCGTTCTACGGTGTGATGGCGACTCCTTCGGTGCTGGTGTTCGATTCCTCCGGCCGTGAGGTAGCTGGCTGGCGAGGGGAAGCTCCACCGGCAGGGGATCTGCACACGCTTCTGGCAAACTGAGAGGTACGTCCTTGAGTGCTTCGCCGACACGCAACCCGACAGCAAAGGCCCCGACGCAACGTCTCGCGGGATGGCTGCCGGTCGGCATGTTGGACTGGCCCGGACGTGTCACCACGACCATCTTCCTTGGCGGATGTGATTTCCGGTGTCCGTTCTGCCACAACGCGGCATTGATCGAGACGCCCGCAGATCCGGCATCATGGAACGGGCTGTCCGAGCACCTCGAGTCCAAGCGGGGCTGGCTCGACGGCGTGGTCATCACCGGCGGAGAGCCGACGACCGACCCCGATCTTGACCGCGTCCTGCAGCTCTTCTCCCGGATGCAGCTACCGGTGAAGCTCGACACCAACGGAAACAACCCCGAGGTGCTTGAATCGGTGCTCGCAGACGGCCTCGTCTCGTACATCGCGCTCGATCTGAAGACCGCATTCGATCGGTATGACGCGCTCACCGGGGTTCGCAATTCCGGGGCACGCGTCAGCCGGTCGGTTGAACTCATCATCGCAAGCGGTGTACCACACGAATTCAGGACCACTGCCTATCCGGGAGCGATCGTACTCGACGATCTCGTCGACATCGCTCGCTCTGTTGAAGGCGGCGACCGCTACGCCGTGCAGCAGTTTGTCGCGGAAAGCACCCTGGATCCCAGAGCCTCGGCGGTCCTTCCATATCGTCCGGATGCACTCGCCGCAACCGTCGGCAGATGCAACGAGTACATCCCAACCATGCTGAGGGGTGCCTGACCGTGAAGATGGAGATACGGCGACTCGACGAGAGCCTGCCGCTGCCAGCCTACGCGCACACCGGCGACGCCGGACTCGACCTGTACTCTGCCGAGGATTGCGTCTTGCAGCCGCTTCAGCGAGTCCTTATCCCTACAGGCATCGCAGTCGCGATTCCGTCCGGGCACGCCGGTTTCGTCCAGCCGAGAAGCGGCCTGGCCATCAAGCGGGGACTCAGCCTCGTGAACACTCCGGGCCTCATTGACAGCCACTACCGGGGAGAGATCAAAGTCATCGTGATCAATCTTGATCCCGCCGTGCCCATCGAGATCCACCGCGGCGACAAGATCGCGCAGCTCGTCATCCAGCGCGTCGAACACGTGGAACTCGTTTCCGTCGACGAACTCGATACTACACAGAGGGGGGAGGGCGGCTTTGGCAGCACGGGCGTCTGACCGCCCCCGGGTACGAGTCGCTGCGATCATCATGCTGGACGACTCGATCGTGCTCGTTCGCCAGCGTCGCTCCGCCGCGCCATACTACCTGCTTCCCGGCGGGGGAGTCGACTCCGGGGAGACGCTGGCCGATGCGCTTGTTCGCGAGGTGGCCGAGGAGACCGGACTGCAGTGCCGGCCTGTTCGGCCGCTGTTCATCAACGACACCATTTCGCCGACAGGGGACCGCCACCTCGTGAACATCACATTCCTGACCGAGGTCAGAGACGGGAGTATCCTCAATCGTCCCTCGGACAGGAGCATCGAGGCAGTCGAGGTGATTCCTGTCGCCCGGATAACGGAGCTTGATCTCCGACCGGCGATCGCATCACAGATACAGGATGCGTTCGCTCACGACTTCACCGCGTCGGCTGTTTACCTGGGCCCGATCTGGACGCCCGAGACGGGCCACGCATGAGCCATCAATCATCACTTTACATAAGTCCACAGATGGCGACACCGCTCGCGCCGGAAGGGGGAATGGCACCGAACGCTAAGGAGTCGAACGCGTGACCGTTGGGGCGGTCGCGACCACCGTGCATAACTGACAAGCACGTCCAAGGGAAGGGCTGGTGCGATGGAAAAGTTCTTCAAGTTCAAAGAGCGCGGTACCACTGTGAGGACAGAAATCCTCGCAGGCGTCGTCACATTCATGACGATGGCCTACATCATCTTCGTGAACCCGGGTATCCTCTCGGCAGCTTTCGGTGAGACCGGTGCGACCTGGATCCCGGCGCTCGCCACGGCAACCACCCTCGGTGCAGCGTTGATGTGCATCTGCATGGGTGTGTTCGCGAACCGACCATTCGCGCTCGCGTCAGGCATGGGCCTGAACGCAGTCGTCGCTTTCAGCATCATCCTGGGGGCAGGAGTGCCCTGGCAGGTCGGTATGTCAGTCATCTTCGTCGAAGGCATTCTCATCCTTCTCCTCGTCATGACCGGCCTTCGCGAGGCTGTCATGAACGCGATTCCCCTCGATCTCAAGAGGGCGATTGGCGTAGGTATCGGCCTGTTCATCACCTTCATCGGCCTCGTTGACGGAAAAGTTGTCGTGGGCGACCCGAACACCCTCGTCAAACTCGGCGACTTCACGCAGCCCGCGGTCTGGGTCACGCTCATCGGCCTTATCGCGATCATCGCCTTCATGGCACTCAAGGTGAAGGGCGACATCCTCTGGGGAATCGTCGTCGCGACCGTCGCCGCGCTCATCCTCGGTGTTACGAAGCTCCCGACCGGTCAGTTGTTCGCGATGCCGGTGTTCGACACCTTCTTCGCGCCGTTCCAGAAGCCCGAAGGCACGAGCACGATCGCGCTCCTGCAGGTCTTCACACCGACCTTGCTGCTCTTCGTCTTCGCTACGATGCTTACCGACTTCTTCGATACCATGGGCACCGTCATCTCAGTCGGCGAGCAGGCCGGGTTCGTCGAGAAGGACGGCACGATCCCGGGTGTCCGCAACATCCTTGCGGTCGACTCCGTTGCCGCGGCTGTTGGCGGCCTGTTCGGCGCCAGCTCGATCACGACGTACATCGAGTCGGCGTCCGGTGTAGCCGAGGGCGGACGCACCGGCCTGACCCCGATCGTGACCGGTATCCTGTTCGCTCTGTGCGCCTTCTTCACCCCGATCATCGCGATGGTCGGCGGTGCGCTCCCGATTACGGCAGGTGCGCTCATCGTCGTCGGCTTCCTCATGATGGGGAGCGTGCGGGATATCCCGTGGACTGACTTCGAAGAAGCGTTCCCTGCGTTCCTGACGATCGTCGGCATCCCGCTCACGTACAACATCAGCTACGGCATCGGGCTCGGCTTCATCAGCTACGTCCTTATCAAGGTGTTCCACGGAAAGGCCAAGGAAGTCCACTGGCTCATGTGGATCGTAAGCGTCGCCTTCATCGTCAGCTTCATCCTGCCCGCCATCCAGAAGCTCGTCGTCGCAGGCTAAGGGGAGCAGTATGTCTGATCGCAGAGAGATTCAAACCGACGAGAAGCTTCCGCTCCTTCAGGCCGTTCCCTTGGCGTTCCAGCACTTGATGGCCATGTTCGGCGCGACGGTGCTCGTCCCGCTTCTCACCGGTCTCGACCCGTCGGTCGCCATCATGACCTCCGGCGCTGGCACGATTCTGTACCTGCTGCTGACGCGCGGCAAGATTCCAAGCTATCTGGGGTCGTCGTTCGCCTTCATCGGCCCGATCATCGCCGTAGCGACCACCAAGGGCATCCCGCAGGCGCTTGGAGGCCTCGTCGTCGCCGGTCTGGTCTACGTCGTCGTCGCGCTGCTCATCAAAGCGTTCGGGACCGGTTGGCTCAATAAGGTGCTGCCACCCGCGCTGGTCGGTGCGGTCGTCATCGTCATCGGCCTCGGTCTCGCCGGCGTTGCTGTCGGCATGGCTACGAAGGGTGCCGGTGACGCTTTTGCCATCAAGAACCTGTTGCTCGCTCTGGCCACGCTGGCCGCAGCCATCATCTTCTCGAGCTACTTCAAGGGCTTCATGGCGACCATTCCGATCCTGCTCGGCATCATCGCCGGCTATCTGATCGCCATCCCGATGGGCATGGTCGATTTCAAACCGGTCATGGAGGCTGCCTGGATCGGTCTTCCGACCCTCACGTATCCGAAGTTCGACTTCGGCGCGATCCTCATCATCGCCCCGGTCGCATTCGTCGTCATCATCGAACACATCGGACACCTCCTGGTCGTCAATGAGATCGTCGGCAAGGACTTCACACCGATGCTGCCCGAGTCTCTCGCAGGCGATGGTCTCGCGACTGCTCTGTCAGCGATGGTAGGTGGCACGCCGTCCACTACCTACGCCGAGAACATCGGCGTCATGGCCGTGACCAAGGTGTACGCCACGCAGGTGTTCTGGTGGGCAGGTGCACTGGCCTTCTTCATCGGCGGCTTCGTGCCGAAGCTCAAGTTCCTCATACAGTCGATACCGGTCCCGGTCATGGGCGGCATCTCGCTTCTGCTGTTCGGTCTCATCGCGAGTTCCGGCCTCAGGCTCCTGGTTGAGAGCGGCATCGACTACAGCCATAGCCGCAACCTGATCCTGTCGAGCGTCGTGTTGGTCATCGGCATCGGCATGGAGAGCACGGGCACCGTCATTCCGATCGGCGACTACGTGCTCCCAGGCATGGCTGCCGCGACACTGCTGGGGATCATCCTCAACCTTATCCTTCCGAAGGAATCCGAAGGGCTGATGGTCGAGTCACCGGACTTCAGCGGTGAGCTGCAAGCCGAGGCAGCGGCTGCCGAGAAGTAGGAGTCCCGCAGGAGTGACCGCGTGCCGGGCTGCGAAGCGCGGCACGCGCGCTCGATACTGACGGCCCCGGGCTGCGCATGACGACGCGGTCCGGGGCCGCTTCATCTGCGTCAGGCGTGTCTCTGACTGCAGCGATGCACCTGGTAGGATGCGACTGCCGTGTCCCGATCCGTTCCCACGCTCATCGTGGTCAACCACGCGTTGTACGCCGGATAATACATCTTATGTCAAGTTCACTATTTGCCCACCGACACCCTGTCGAACGAGACCGCGGAATCGGCATCCACTGCCGGTAGACGTTTGAGACGACGGAGAGACGCCCCGGGCGTCACCGTTCAGAGGGTTGCGGGAAGTACGCGTCTTCAAACTCCGTGTTGGTCATCTCGCCGAGATCGTCTTCTGCAGCCTCAAGCCACGAGTATGCTTCGTCTTGTGAGCCGAACCGCGCCAGAACCGTGACGGCGTCATCGTTGTCGAATTCGACCGCCTCAACGCGATACACCTCTTCCTCGGCAAGCCGCTCTGAGGGAGGTCGACGCCACAGGATGTCCTCGCGCCATTCAAGATCAGGGGAGTCGCCCTCGTCGACGTGCTTCACACGCAGTCTGTAGAACTCCCCTGCGCTTCCGATGACCTTGCGCCCCATCGAGGTCCCTCCCACTATCACTTGGACAGTTCGGTATAGTTGCCGCCCGCCGCGACCCAGCCTTCATCGCCCGCATCATCGCGTACCCGATACCAGCCGTTCGCCGTTTCGAGCAGTTCCAGCGCCGTGCCCCTTTTCAGCTTCTTGATGACATCGGAGCTGGTCATCGGCTTCGCTCGCAGGTTCAGCCCCTCTGTCATCACGATGACGACGGGTGTCGTCGCGCTGTCCGTCGTGCTCCCCTCCCCGCTCGGGTCCGCACCCTCGGTCGGCTCGGCAGACTGCGTGGTCTCCCTACTCGTCCCTGCGGTGGGAACGCTCCTGGCGGCGCCTCTGTAGTCGCTGTACCAGCTGTAGGCGATGAAGACAAGGATGACGAGCAGCACCCACGCACCAAGTCGCCGACCGAGACGCGCAAGCTCATCGGTGCCTATCGGCCGCGATTGCGTCATGCTGTCCCCTCCTTCGACCGCCGGCCTAGATGTACAGACCGCCTCCGTATACTGCCGTGTCATCAACGTCGTAGCGCTCCGCCTGCTCGCCGAGAAGGCGGACGCCCTCATCGACATGTGTTCGAACGCGTCCAAGATCGATCTCTGCGAGCGCATCGAGGGCTTCGATGCCCTCTTTGCCGGTGAGACCGCCCGTTTGTCGCATCAGCTCACTGGCCGCATCAGCGAGTTCATTCGCGGCATCGTACAGATCCTTCGGCAGAGGCATGGTCGCAAGCTCGTCGGCCAGTATGCCCATCTGATCCGCGACCTCCTCGAGCGTCTTGCGCTGCTCGGCCGAGGCGTCGAGGGCGAAAGCGACCAACTCCCCGTCGGTCGCCTTTGACAGCGCTCCCACGAGGTTCTCCACGGTCTTGAACGCTGCCTGCACACCTTCGCGCTTCCCGATAAGGGTGACCACATAGCGACGCACCGTGCGTCGCCACAGGAAGATGCCGGCGACGACCAGGCCCGCGACGACGAGCAAGGCCACGACGACGATCAGAGCGATGGTCACACCCTGGGACACCCGATTCCTCCAGTCAGCCGCGAACGCCTACTCCGTCCGGCGGTTGTCCACAACGCGCCTCGCCTTGCCGGCGGTTCGCTCTATAGTACCAGCTTCTACCAACCGCACCCGGGCATGGAGCCCGATGACCGCGTAGATGCGCTCGGCTACGTTCTTGGTGAACGCGACCATATCCGCCATCACATCCGAGAATATCTCCTCGGCGACCTCGATTCGAACCTCGATGTCGTCCATTGCTCCGTCGCGGTCGATAACGATCAGATAGTGCGGCTGCACACCCTCGATCTTGAAGAGCACGTCCTCGATCTGGGACGGGAACACATTGACCCCGCGTATGATCAGCATATCGTCGGTTCGCGCACGAACCTTGCGCATGCGCGCGAGCGTACGTCCGCAGGCGCAGATCGAAGTGTCGATCACGGTGAGGTCGTGCGTTCGATACCGGAGCACCGGAAAGGCCTCTTTGGTCAGCGTCGTGATGATGAGTTCGCCCTCCTCCCCTTCTGCGACAGGTTCGCCGGTTTCGGGATGGACGACCTCGAACAGGAAGTGGTCCTCGGCCATGTGCAAGCCGCATTGGTGTTCACACTCCCCGGAGACGCCCGGTCCCATGACCTCGGAGAGTCCGTAGTTGTCGGTGGCAAGAATTCCCAGGCGCTTCTCGATCTCCTCGCGCATGCCCTCGCCCGAGGGCTCCCCGCCGAAGAGTCCCACGCGCAGTGGGAGCGCGCGGACATCGATTCCGGCCTTCTCGGCCACTTCCGCGATGTAGAGCGCGTAGCTCGGGGTGCATACGAGTGCAGTGGTACCGAAGTCCTGCATCATCAAGAGCTGTCGTTCGGTGTTCCCGGCACCCGCAGGAAACACCGTCGCGCCAACACGTTCGATGCCGTAGTGCATGCCCCATCCGCCGGTGAACATGCCGTAGAGGAACGCCATCTGCACCCGATCGGCAGCCGTCACGCCTGCTGCGGAGGCGATCCGCGCCGTGAGCTCTGACCACGTGTTGAGGTCACCCTTCGTGTATCCGACCACGATCGGCTTGCCTGTCGTTCCCGACGAGCTGTGCACGCGGACGACCTGCTCGAGCGGGACCGCGAACATCCCGTACGGGTATGTGTCGCGCAGCGCCGTCTTGTCCGTCATCGGCAGGCGACGTACGTCTTCGAGCGAGCGGATGTCACGCGGGCGAACACCGGCGGCATCAAGGGCATCCCTGTAGAACGGGACGCGCTCGTACACCCAATCGACAGTAGCCTGCAATCGCCTCAGCTGAAGCGCGGCAAGCTCATCTCTTGGCATGGATTCGTACTCGGCGTTCCAGATCGGCATCGCTTCCCCCTACTCGTCTCCGTGCCATACGCCAAGGTAGATAAGGCGCACGTCGTCGTTGCCTGCGAGCTCGGCGGCAGTCCCGCTCATCACCACGCGACCGGAACGCATCACGTGACCGTGCTGCGCATGTCTGAGCGCAAGGTTCGCATCCTGCTCAACGAGCACGATGCCGAGACCTTCCGCGCGCAATGCATCCAGCACGCCGAAGATGTCCGCGATCACCTTCGGAGCAAGGCCGAGCGACGGCTCATCAAGCAGCAGGATGCGAGGCCGCGACATCAGGGCGCGGGCAATCGCCAACATCTGCTGCTCACCACCCGAGAGCGTTGCAGCGGGCTGTCCGGCACGATCGGCAAGCACGGGGAAGAGCGCATGCACCCGTGCCAGGTCCGTCGCCACTTCAGCGGCCGCACGGCGCGTGTGCGCGCCGAGTGCGAGGTTCTCGGAGACGGACATCGGCCCGAAGAGCATACGACCCTCCGGCACAAAGGCGAGTCCTTTGCGCACCAGTCGCTCGGGCGCCAGCCCTGTCACATCTTCACCGTCGAGCATTACGTGACCCGCAGACGGCCGAAGCAGTCCTGCAACGGCCTTGAGCAACGTGGACTTGCCTGATCCATTCGCGCCGATAATGGTGACGATCTCGCCGCAGGCGACATCAAGCGACGCTGCGCGAACGACAGGGACCCGCCCGTACCCGACATCGAGTCCCTGCACCGAGAGCAGCTGATCAGGCATCCGCGATCACCTCGCCAAGATATGCCTCGATAACCGCCGCATCCTTCTGAATGAGCAGTGGCGGACCCTCGGCTATCTTCCGACCACGATCGAGTACGATGATCTCGTCGGATATCTCCATCACAAGACCCATGTCGTGCTCCACGATGAGAATCGTAGTCCCGTCGGCCTGGATCCGCCGAAGGCACGTCGCAAGGGCGTGCGTCTCGGCGTTGTTCAATCCGGCGGCGGGCTCATCGAGCAACAGAAGCTTCGGATTCGAGGCAAGCGCGCGCGCAATCTCCACGAGTCGTCGCACACCATGCGGCACATCGGCACCCGGCGAATCGGCGAACCGGTCGGCGCCCACAAGCCGCAGGAGTCGGCACGCCTGCTCGACTGCGGCTCGCTCGCTCGCTTTCGTGGCGGGCAGCCGGAGCGATCCTTCGGCGAATCCCGCTCGAAGACACGTGTGCATCCCCACCAGGACGTTCTCAGCCACCGTCATCTCATCGAACAGCTGCGTGTTCTGGAACGTGCGCGCTATGCCGGCCCGCACCACTCGATGCGGTGCCCACCCGAGGATCGATGCGCCGAGGAATGAGATATCGCCGGCGTCAGGTCTATCGAAGCCGGTCAACAGGTTGAACAACGTGCTCTTCCCGGCACCATTCGGTCCGATGAGCGCCTTGATCATCCCGGCATGGACGTCGAATGAGACATCATCGACAGCAACGAGGCCGCCGAATCGTCTGGAGAGCCCCCTGGTCGCTAGCACCGTCATCGCGAGTCACCTGCTCGCGTCATCGATCGGATCAGACCCGCAACACCGCCGGGCGCGAACAGGAGCACCAGGATCATCACGATGCCCGCGATATCGGCCTCCCAGTCCTGCAGGAAGGAGACGGCCTCTCTCGGCAGCCCCGGAATGAGCGCGTCGACGTATGGGAGCAGCGTCAACCCGACGCAGGCCGCGACCGGGCCCGCGATGGACCCCGTGCCGCCGAGGACGATCATCGCCACGAGCAGCACCGAGAACTCAAGCGAGAACGTCGTCGGCGATACGTAGCCCACCGAACTCGCGTAGAGGGCACCGGCAAGGCCGGCGAGACCGGCCGAGAGCGCAAAGACCTGAACCCGCAGCCGTCCTGTGTCGATACCGCACGCCTGGGCACCGAGCTCGGCGCCATGAAGCGCTCTCAAAGCTCGGCCCGGACGCGTGCGCACCAGATTCCCGGCGAGAACGAGAACGATGATCGCCGTGATCCACACGAGAAGATACACGCCACCCGGAGTGGCGATCTTGAACGGCCCCAACACCGGATATGGAATTCCCCGCAGGCCGTCGTTGCCGCCGGTGATACCGCGCGCTTCAACGAACAGGACGGTCATTATCTCGCTAAACCCCAGCGTGGCCATGCCGAGATAGTGGCCTTTCAGCCGAAGCATCGGCAGAGCCAGCGTGAATCCGACCAGTGCGGCGAGCACCGTCGCTGCCAACGTCGCGATCAGCCAGGGAACCGCTCCATCTGCAGTAAGATACCCGACCGTGTAGGCACCGATGCCGAAGAAAGCCGCGTGTCCGAGCGAGATCTGCCCGGCGTAGCCGAAGAGCAACGCAAGACCGGCGACCACGATGAGGTTCAGGCCGACGAACGTGAGTACTTTGAACAAATAGCGATCGGTGGTCACCAGCGGTAGTGCCAGCACGACCATCACGGCAAGGACAGGCGCGATCGTGCCGACGAGACGTCTGGACACGCGCTTCACACCTTCTCCCTTCCGCTCTTGCCGAGCAGCCCCTGCGGACGCAGGAACAGCACTGCCAGCAGCAGCACCAGAGAGATGGCGTCCTTGTACGTGCTTGAGATGAATGCGACGGAGAGACTCTCCAGCACCCCCAGAACGAGTCCTCCGAGCACTGCGGCGATCGGGTTGCCCAGCCCGCCGAGAATGGCAGCTGCGAAACCCTTGAGGCCCGCCCGGGCACCGGCATCGAAGGCTGTCTGCGTCAGCGGCGCCACCGCCGCACCGCCCAGGGCCCCGAGTGCCGCAGCCAGGCCGAACGAGATCATGACAACGCCAGCGGTATCGATGCCCATGAGGCGAGCGGCATCGTGACTGAGCGAGGTCGCGCGCATCGCTCGACCCAGTCTCGTCCTGGTGTACAGGAGCGTCAGGCCGATGACTGCCACGAGCGTCAGGCCCCAGATCCAGAGCACCTGCCGGTCGATCGCCGCACCGAGGAGCAGCACCGGAGGTCCCGGCGTGAATGCCGGTAGCGCCATCTCGTTCGGTCCGAAGGCGTGCCGCGCCACGGACTTCAGTACCATCGACACACCGATCGTGATGATGATGAGCACGAGCGCACCGGAGTCCCGTCGCGGCCGGAGGGCGATGCGCTCCATCGCCACCCCGACCCCCGCCGAGATCACAACGGCTGCCACTATCGCTAGCGGCAGCGGGAGTCCGATACGCACGCCGGCAACGGCGAGCACGCCGCCCAACATGAAGAACTCGCCCTGGGCGAAGTTGATGATGCCGGTGGATGCATAGACGAGTGTAAACCCGAGACCGACGAGCGCATAGATCGCACCGCTCTGAAGTCCCGATATCAGGAACTGCAACAGCTCCGAGCTACTCATCGATCACCCGGGCGAATGTCGTCACTTGTCGAGCACCCATGTCGAGCCCTCGATACGATAGAAGACAAGCTCCTCTTCGGTCAGACCGTTGTGGTCCTCGGCGCTGTATGCGAAGGTACCGCCAACACCCACGAGCCCGTCGGTCGCCTCGATGGCGTCTCGCAACGATGCGGGAGTCGCCTCCCCCTCGATCCGCCTGAGCGCGTCCGTCACGACAAGGAACGCATCGAATGCGTGGCCGGCGAAGATGTCCGGAGCGACCCCGTACGCGAAGGAGTAGTCCGCGATGAACTTCTTGGCGACCTGAAACGCGGGCGTGCCCTCGCCGTACGCCTCGGGAACGAGTATCTTTCCGGCAGCGAAACGGAATCCGTCAGCGGCATCGCCCGCTCCCTCGATGAACTCGCGTCGACCGTTGCCGGGGCTGCCGACAAGCGGCACCGCCATGCCGAGCTGCTTGATGTTCTTCGCGACGATCGCCGCCTCCTTGCCGGCGTTCCACAGGAGAACGACATCTGGCGAGGCGGACTTGATCTTGGTGAGCTGCGCAGTCATATCGGTGTCGCCGGGGTTGAACGTCTCATCGGCAACGATCTTCACGCCGGCGACTGTCGCACCTTTCAGGATCAGATCATGCCCGTCCTTGCCGTATCCCCCCGTATCGGAGATGACTGCGACGTCCACCAGGCCCCGGTCCTTGAGCGCCCTCAAGGTGAACGGGACGACGATCCGGTTCGGCCAGGGCGTCTGAAAGACGTTCTTGTCGAACTCGGCGGTGATGACCGACCCCCCGGCCATCGAGACCTGGGGAACGCCAGCGCGGTCGATATCGTCCCGCAGTGCCATCGTCTGGCTCGTGCCGGTAGCGCCGATGACCGCGATGACGTTCTCCTGCTCAAGGAGCCGTGCAACGGCTGCCTGCGCCTTCGCGGGATCGGTCGCGTCGTCTTCGAAGATCACTTCGACCTGACGACCGTTGATACCGCCGGCATCGTTGATACGCTTCATCTCCATCTCGATCGCCTTCTGCTCAGGCGTACCGAGTCCCGCGTAGCTGCCCGTGAGGGACACGATGGCACCGATTCGATATGGTGCGTCGCCCCCCTCGCCCGCCTTGGATCCGCCGTTGCCCTTGCCCGAGCAGCCCGAGAGGGCCGCAGCCATGAGCAGGGCGACCAGCACCGTTGCAAGCACGCTCCGCCGTGTCTTCATCGCGCCCTCCGCTCCCCGATTCCCCGTGGACCCCCAACTCACGCAGACGCGATCTCCGCCTGACCGACCAGCCGCACCGGCTTGTCGGCAAGCAGGTGGAGCGCCCGCTCGACGTCAGCCACATTCACCACGACGTAGGTGGCGATGAGCGAGTACACGTACTCGATGTTGACTCCGGCGTCCGACACCAGTTTGAGAACGCCGGCAAGACCACCCGGTACATCCGGCAGATCGATACAGATGACGTCGTCCTCCCGCACTGTGAAGCCGGCAGCACGCAGAGCATGGGCGGCGTCTTCGGGCCGATCGACGATGAGTCGGAGGATCCCGAACTCCGCCGTGTCCGATACCGAGAAGCCGCGTATGTTGATGCCGCTCTCTCCGAGGATGCCCGTGACTTCGCTGACGCGGCCGGATTTGTTCTCGATGAACACCGACAACTGCTTGACGCTCATCTCGTTCACAGATCACACACCCCTTTCGCACACGCTGCGCGACCCAGATCGAACGCACGGAGGTTGGCTTCAACGGTCTTCGGTGGCACGCGGCCGGCAATGACGTCCCGCCAGGTCTTCTCGGCAAACGGCAACCCGAACGACGCGGCACCCAGCAGAACGACGTTCGCCGATCGGGGACTTCCTGCTTCGCACGCAAGGGCCTCCGCATCGATGAACACCGCTCCCTCATACTGGAGCTCGGCTTCGACGCCCTGCGCCGGTCCGACCGCACCCGTGAGAACCGGCAGCGGCTGGATGGTGCGACTGTTTACGACGAGACGTCCCGTCTTCGACAGGTACTGCAGCTTGCGGGCGGCCTCGGTGATCTCGAATGCGATGAGATGATCAGCGACGCCGGTGTCGATGATGGGCGCATGGACCTTCTCGCCGAAACGAACGACCGTGTCCACAGAACCGCCTCGCTGGGCCATTCCGTGGACTTCGGAGAGCTTGACATCATGACCCTCGGCGACAGCGACTTTCGCGATCACGTCACCGGCGAGGATCGTCCCCTGTCCGCCCACACCGACGAGGACGACGGTGGTCACCTTGCTCATCACAGACCACCTCCGAAGTCACACGCCGGGCCCACGGTGACGATCGCATCGTAGCGGCAGACCTGCACGCACTGTCCGCATCCAACGCAGATGGCGGTGTCGATCACCGGCTGCCCCGATGGAAGCTTCATGATCGCGGGACAGCCGAGGCGCACGCAGACGCCGCATCTCGTGCAGAGCTCCTCATCGATGGCGACGGGATCGGCATCGGAACGAACGATGAGCGCACACGGCGACTTCGCGATGATCACGCTCAGCGTGTCGCGCTTCGTCTCCTCGGTGAGCACGGCCAGCGTGGCGGTCATGTCGAGCGGATCGACCGTACGCACGGAATCGACCCCGAGCGCGCTGCACAGCGCAGCAAGATCGAGCGCGGGAGCCGGTGCTCCGGAAAGCGTCTTGCCCGAAACGGGATTGCCCTGGTGACCCGTCATCGCAGTCGTCCGATTGTCGAGGATCACGATGGTGCCCGCGGCACCGTTGTACACCATGTCCAGCACGCCGGTGATGCCCGAATGGGCGAATGTAGAGTCGCCTATGACGCCGACGACGGGCCGCCCCTCGGCTGCACCGGTGATACCAAGACCATGCGCCATCCCAACGCTTGCACCCATGCAAACGCACGTGTCCATCGCCGAGAGAGGCGGCAATGCACCAAGCGTGTAGCATCCGATGTCGCCGGTGACGACCGCCTTCAGCTTCCCGAGAGCCCAGTACACACCGCGATGAGGGCAGCCGGGACACAGCAACGGTGGCCGCGGCGGCAGGTCGCTTATCTCATCCCGGAGTTCCGGGGTCGTTGCACCGAACGCACGCGAGATCAACCCCGGTGTCAGTTCACCGATCGTGGAGAGTCCGGTCTCGACGACGTCGATCCCGAGAGACCTCAGCCTTGAACTGAGGTACGGGTCGAGTTCCTCAACCACGGCGAGCCGGTCGACCTTGGACGCGAACTCGGTGATCAAAGCCTCCGGCAGCGGATTCACCATGCCGATCTTGAGAATCGAAGCCTCTGGGAGTGCTTCACGCACATACTCGTACACGATCCCTGAAACGACGACCCCGAGAGCCGGGTCTCTCATCTCGATCCGGTTCAGATCGCATTCATTGGAGAATGCGGAAAGCCGCTCCATTCGCGCCTCGAGATCCACCCGGCGAGCGCGCGCGTTCGCCGGCATCATCACCCACTTGCCGGGATGCTGTTTGAACTCCGCCGAGGCGACCGTGTTGCGCTCCCCGACTTCCACGAGGCTCTTCGAGTGCGAGATACGAGTGGTCGAGCGAATGAGAACGGGCGTGTCGAACTGCTCGGAGATTTCGAAGGCAGCACGCGTGAAGTCGAGAGCTTCCTGGCTGTCTGAAGGCTCAAGCATCGGCACCTTGGCGAACGCAGCGTAGTTGCGACTATCCTGCTCGTTCTGACTCGAATGCATCCCGGGGTCGTCAGCGACGAGCAGAACGTAGCCGCCGCCAACGCCGATGTATGACAACGTGAAGAGCGGATCGGCGGCGACGTTCAGACCCACGTGCTTCATCGTCACCAGCGTGCGCTTGCCGCCGTAGCTGACCCCGGCGCCCACTTCCGCGGCCACCTTCTCATTCGGCGCCCACTGACAGGTGACGTCATCGTATTTCGAAAGGTTCTCGAGGACTTCGGTAGACGGCGTTCCGGGGTACCCCACCCCGACGAAGACTCCGGATTCCCATGCTCCCCGCGCAACCGCCTCGTTCCCCGACATAAGTGAGCGCGCCAAACGGTCACCTCCAGAACGGATACCCGCCGAGAATGAGCGGAATTCGCTGAATCATAGCACAGCAAAGCATGCAAAGAGCGCACGCCGAGGGCGCCGAGAATGGCTTTCGGGGACGTCCCCGACCCTAGAAGCGTGACGCTCCGACGTAGTCGCCGTTCTTGAGGATGCGATCGGTAAGCGACGAGACCTTCACGACGTCGCCGGTGCTCGGCGCATGGACGTAGTTCCCGTTTCCTACGTAGATTCCGACATGGTGTATCCGCGACGCGTCACCACCGGTGCCGAAGAAGACGAGGTCGCCAGCGCGCAACAGGTCGATACGATCCGGGGCGATGTGCGCCCCGGCGTTGTACTGACTCCGACTTGTCCGTGGTAGCGCTATGCCAAGCTGCCTATACACGTACTGGCACAGGCCCGAGCAGTCGAATCCAGAGGGTGAAGAACCGCCCCACTTGTAGGGCACGCCGAGGTACTGAAGCGCGATACCCACGGCCTCGGGATGGCCGGGCGGCAGGCTCCCCTCGGAAGTCGGCGGTCGGCCGCCCGAACCGCGGGCCGCCAACGCCGCAGCCTGCGCCGCCCTCTCTGCGGCCAACTTCGCCTGACGCTCCTGTTCAGCCTTGATGAGGGACTTCACCTCAGCGTTGAGCGAGGCGACGTAGGCCTCCTGCTTCGCGATCTGCGCCTCGATGCCCTTTGCTCGCGTCTCGGTCTCGGTCTTGAGCGCGACCTGCTCGGCCTCGCGATTCACCAGGGAGGCCTCAAGCGCCTCGACCTGAGTCTTGGACGTCTTTACCTGCGCGACGAGCTCGGCATCGCTTCTGTTGATACGGGTCAGGAGATCGACGCGGCTGACGAAGTCCTCGAAGGACGTCGTCCCGAGCAAAACGCCAAGAACGCTCGTACGTCCCTCCTTGTAGATGGCGGCAGCGCGGTCACCCAATCGCGCCTGCGCCTCGGCAAGGTCCCGGTTCGCGTTCTCCAGATCGATGCGCGTGCGCCGGATGTCCTCGCGCGTCTTGTCCAGCGCCTCGGAAATGGCGTTGTACGCCTCGACCTGCACCTCGAGTTCTGTAGCCATCGCCTCGAGCTTGTCCTGCGCGGCATTCGCTTCGCTGCGCTTCTGCTCGATAGCAGCATTGCCGGGCTCAGCCGAGGCCGGGACCGTGCCAAGAAGCAGGGTGATGGCGATCGCGCAAGGAAGCAGCGCACGCCAGGGGTGACTCACAAATGTGGACCGCACGATGCACCTCCAACTGCGTCTGCAAGCTACGTCAAGAGGGCGGTCGGTCGACCGAGGTTCCAACGCATACACCTCGGATAGTACCACAGTCGACCGAGGCAGAGACACCGCCGGGCATCCAGCAGTGTCTCTTCGCATGCACGCAGATCGATCCTCGCTAGTCGACGTGGATCAGCGAGATGATCTTGGAATCGCCGAGTTTATCGCGACCTCCGAGGAAGTCCAGCTCGATGAGGAAGGCGAACCCCGCCGTGCGGGCACCCGTCGCCGAGACGAGCGCGTTCTTCGCGGCGGCGGTGCCGCCGGTGGCAAGAACGTCATCGACGATCAGCACCACGTCGTCCGGCTCCAGCGCGTCGGCGTGGATCTCGAGTGAGTCGGTGCCATACTCCAGTGCATATTCGGCCTTGGTGGTCGTCCAGGGCAGCTTGCCGGGTTTACGGGCCGGCACAAAGCCAGCACCCAGTTTGTACGCGAGGGCGCCGCCGAAGATGAAGCCTCGTGCCTCGGCACCGAGCACCTTGGTGATCCCCGCGTCGACGAACGCCTCTGCGATGGTGTCGATGGCGCCACGGAAGCCCTCAGGGCTCGCCAGCAGTGGCGTGATGTCCTTGAATATGATGCCTTCTTTGGGGAAGTCCGGGATATCGCGAATATACGTAGACAGATCCACGAGCGTCTCCTTCTTGAAGCGGTCGGAACACGCGTTCCACAGTAGCGCGGAACCGCCATGATAACTAGTGCGACTAGAGCTGTGAGCCGAGCGTAGCAAGCTGCGCGCGGGTACCGAGCACCACCAGCTCATCCCCCGCGGCAAGGACCGTCTCGGCAGGAGGATTCGTGTTGAGAACGCCGGCCGGCGAGCGAACGGCAAGGATGTACGCCCCGGTGCGGTCCCGGATCCGCGCTTCTCGGATCGACTTCCCTAGCAGCGCGGATGAGGCACCGACCGTGAGGGAATCCAAGCGGAATTCGATCTCGTCACCGTGCGTCACAACGTCCAGGTAGTCCGAGACCACGGGATGAAGGACCATGTCGGCCATGCGTCGACCGCCGATGACATTCGGCGTCAGCACCTTGTCGGCGCCCGAGCGCAAGATCTTCGCCTCGGACACCACAGAGGAAGACCGCGCGACGATGTAGATCGACGGGTTGAGCGACCGGGCGGTGAGGGCAACAAACAGGTTGTCAGCATCGGTGTCGACGGCCGTCACGAGTCCTTTCGCCCGCTCGACCCCGGCCTCCTTGAGCACCGCCTCATCCGTCGCGTCCCCCCGCACGAAGAGCCAGCCCGCCTCCTCGGCCGCCAGGATGCACTCCTCACAGCTATCGACAACGACGAAGGTGACGCCTTCGTCGGCGAACGACCTCGCAACGACCGAACCGACGCGGCCGATGCCGACGACGATATGATGATCCGACAGTTCGCTGATGCGCTTGTGCATGCGGCGTCCTTCCAGAAGTGTCCGCAGGTGCCCTTCCACCATGAACTCGATGATCGCTCCGAAGGAATAGGCTATGCCGCCCACTCCGGCGAAGATGAGAGCGATGGTGAAGATCCTCCCGGCATCCGAGAGCGGCGCGACTTCCCGATACCCAACGGTCGCAATCGTTATAACCGTCATATAGAGCGAGTCGAGAATGCCCCAGCCCTCGAGCACCTGGTAGCCGATCGTACCCACCGTTAGCACTGCGGCCAGGAGCGATGCAGCTATGATGACGCGGCGCGGCATCAGCCCATCACACCATCGTGGATAGTCGCCAGGAACGGCAGGTTGCGATATCGTCCGCCGAGGTCCATTCCGTACCCGACAACGAATCGATCCGGGATTCGCGTGCCAACGTAGTCGATGGACAGATCGGCGATCCGGCGCACGTCCTTGTCGAACAGCGTGCACACGGCCATGCTCGCCGGTTTGCGCTGTCGTAGCACGCCCAACAGGTAGTTGAGCGTGAGACCGGTGTCGATTATGTCTTCCACCACAAGCACGTCTCGGCCGGCGATGGAGTCATCGAGGTCTTTCGTGATCCGGACCACACCACCGCCGTCGCCGTACGCGGAGACTGCGAGGAAGTCGAGTGTCAGCGGAAGGTCGATCGCCCGGCAGAGATCGGCAATGAACACGATCCCGCCGCGTAGCACCGTCACGAGAGCGAGATCGCGTCCGCGGTAGTCGGCGGTGATCCGGGCGCCCAGCCGTGCCACGATCTCGGCGATGTCCTCGGCCGAGTACAAAACGCCCTCAAGCGCCGGATCATGGAATGCGTGATACCCCTTCACGCGTCAGACTCCGGCGTCGCATCAGCTGCAGCGTCGAGTCCGCCGCCTTCGCTATGAGACCGCTCCTGCACCGGAATCCCGTACTTGAACAGAAGGCGGCGAAAGTCCTTCTGATAGAGGATCTTGATGTTGATCTCCGGGTAGAGCTCTTTGAGGCGCCGTACCTTTCGGTTCTTCTTCGTGACGAGCTTCTGGTTCATCGTCGTCAGTTCGATGAACAAGCCGAAGTCCGGGAGATAGAAGTCCGGCGCGAACGAAGCGATGACGTTCCCATCACCGTCCCACTCGATGGGAAACGACCGCGGCTCGTACTCCCATGCGATGCGATAGAAGTCGAGTATCTGAGCCGCCACACGTTCGCTCGGATGCGCGAAACTGATGCCTGCGACTCTGGCCGAGACAGGCAGCGACTCACCGGACGCGTCCGTCGGTTCCGTCATGGCACCCTACATGACATCGTCGAACACGCGCGCCAGCGCGCGATGGAGCATGGACCGCTTCAGTGCGCCGGTGAGCTCCATCAGCTCGTTCAGGGTGTCCATGAGCTTCTGTCGAATCTCCGGCGTGCGGTGCCGCACCGACGGCATCAGGGCCTGGGAGAAGAACGTTGCCTCACGCTCAGCGAACGTCTCATACATGCGGAGGTGGCGAGGCTCGATGCCGAACTTGCGCAGATCCCAGCACGCATGCGCGATCGCGATATCAGAGCCAACGATTTCGTCGCCGCGTTCGCCCGAAACAAGACCCACCAGCCCGAAGTCGGAGAGTTCCTTCACAAACGATGTCGGCAGGCCGAGCACATCCGGTGCCTGCGAGACAGGGACCGCCTCCGCTTCATCGAGGGGTAGCGGCATAGCCTCACTGCGCGAGACCGCCGGCTGCAGCTCCGGCGGAACGCGACCCTTGTCTATGTCTTTCAGCTTCTCGCGAATCACCGCGAGCGGCATGAAGTGTTCCTTTTGCAGTCGAAGCACAAGCTCTATACGTGAGACGTCAGCCGGATGGAACTTGCGGTATCCACCGCCCGTGCGTTCGGGCGACACCAGACCCTCGTCTTCGAGAAAGCGGATCTTCGAGATGGAGAGGTCGGGATACTGCTCGGTGAGCTTCTCGACGACCTCGCCGATCGTCATGTATTCGCGGTGAGAACCAGCCATTCTATGCGCCTCCTCCGGAGAGGTAGATCATCCGGAATCGTCCGATCTGCAGCGAGTCACCATCGTGGAGGAGCGCCTTGTCGACCAGCACGTCGTTCACGTAGGTTCCGTTGAGCGACCCGGCGTCCTCAACCGTGACGCCTTCCGGGGAGCGACGGAGCCGGGCGTGACTGCGCGAGACGGTGACATCGTTCAGGAAGATCGCAGACTCGGGATCACGGCCTACCGACAATTCATCATCGTCGATGTAGAAGCGCTCCCCGATCTCGGCTCCCTTGTGCACGACAAGCACGGGACCTTCGCCGTGCGCACCCTCGGGAACGCCAGCGATCTGTTCGGCGGCGACGGGTTCGAAGGATGCTGTTGCTCCCACAAGGCGGGCGCCACAGGATGCGCAGACGCGATCATCTGCGCTCACACTGCTGTCGCAAGCGGGACATCTGTCCATACCGACCACCTCTATCACTGTGCAGGGATGAGGCGCGTTCTACTCCAGAAAGCCAAACTCGCGCTTCTTGAACGACTGCGCGATCTGCTCTTCGAGTGCCGCACCGATCTCCGGGTTCTCAAGCACGCGGGCGAGCTTCTCTTCGCTCAGACGGTTCTTCACGTACGGATCGTGGAGCGCATCGGCGAGCTTCCTGCCGTTGTGCACCTCACGGATCACGTACTCCACCACGCGCTCCTCGATGACATCGATAGCGAGATCGTTCAGAAACGCCTGGATCTTCTCAGCAACAGTCGACACGCTTCCTCCTTGTGACTTCATACGTTCCGCGGCGTTGTCGGCCTAGTCGTCCCAGTCATCGTTCTCGTCGATGGCGGCGACGTCGAACTTCGATACTCCGTGCAAGTCGCTCGACATGATATCGATGAGACGCTCGATGTCGTGACCCGATACCACGTCCCCGCCGGACTCCCGCTGAGACTTGAGGCGACGAACCAGCTCGGCACGGAGGATGTCGATCTTCCCGTGAAGCACCCGTCTGCGATAGCTGACCTTCTGCTCGTCTTCGTACAGGTCGTCGAGCAGCTCTCGGAGCTCCTCCACTGACTTGTCCTCGAGGTTGAGCAGCGCATCATCGATGTTGCGCTTCTTGTCCTCGCCCATCGCCCCTCCCAGTGTCAGGGAACCCTGCGTCCCATACCCGGATTGTAGCAGAAAGCACCGACACCACCCGCCTCTACCTCGGCCTTACCTCGACCCTCATGAGACGAGTCTGAAGCCGTCGACGGAGGCCTCCGCTGATCGTCGTTCCGCATCGGTCAACGGCCCGTCTTCGAGTCTGATTCCGAGAGCGGACTCGAAGGCATCGCGGACTGCGGCGATAACCGATTCCCGTCCCGGAGCCACACCGAGAGCGTCGGTCAATGTCGCCGTACCGGCACGCAACCGACCAGAGCCCCCCTCGCCGAGACGGAAAACGGACGCCTCGGCATCGACGTCCCGGCTTCGAACGAACGACCCGTGCTGCAGCACCGACTCGTGCTCCCACACCTGGGCGCTGCCAGATAGCTTCGCGGCGCCGAGTGACAGATCGGCCGGGGTCGCGTGCAGATAGCATGCTCCCGCACCCTTGTCGCCTTTGGCGCGAGCCGTGAGAGCGGCGGGGACCCCGAGGGACCGATACGCTGTCGCAAGCGCACCGCACAGGAGCTTGTAGCTGGCACTGACGCCGCGTGGCAGGCCGTCAGCGGTTCCGGCGACTACCGAGTAGGTCACTTCGTCGTCGTGCAGCACACCCCGGCCGCCGGTCGGGCGGCGCACGACATCGAAGCCTCGCATCGTGCAGTACATGAGGTCGACGTCATTGACCGACTGGAACCTCCCGAGGGTGACTGTCGGCACACGCCACCAGTACACACGCAGGGTCGGAGGAGTCTCGCCAGCAACGTGAGACGCAAGGACGGCCCGGTCGACGGCCATGTTCCATGCGCCGTCCTGCGGGCCGTCCTGTATGAATCGCCATGTCTGCACGCGTGGCAGCGCCTCCTGGAGCTACTCCGCGGGCTTCCACGCAAGATCGGGTTGCTTGACCGCAGCGGCCTCGTCGAGCCGACGCACCGGCGTCGTATACGGCGCCTCGTGAAGCATCTCGGGGTCCTCCTCCACCTCGCGAGCGATGGCCAGCATCGCATCCACGAACTCGTCGAGGACTTCCAGGCTCTCCGTCTCGGTGGGCTCTATCATAATCGCCTCGTGAACGAGCAGCGGGAAGTACACCGTCGGCGGATGGACGCCGTGGTCGAGCAAGCGCTTGGCCATATCCAGCGTCCGCACGCCATGCTGTTTACGCTGCCGTTCGCCCGAGAGCACGAACTCGTGCATACACGTGCGGTCGTATGCGAGGTCGAACGCACCACGCAGACGTTCTTTGAGGTAGTTCGCCGAGAGGACGGCCTGCTCGGCGACCTCGGTGACCCCCTCTGCTCCAAGCGCACGGATGTACGTGTATGCGCGGACGAGGACGCCGAAATTGCCGAGGAACGCCTTCACACGTCCGATCGAACGAGCGGGGGTCGTCAGGGTGAAGGTTCCGTCTGCATCCTTCACCACGACCGGACCCGGCAGGAACTCGGCGAGCATCTCGTTGACGCACACGGGACCCGCGCCCGGTCCGCCGCCACCGTGCGGCGTCGCGAACGTCTTGTGCAGGTTGATGTGCATCGCATCGAATCCCATGTCACCCGGACGAACCTTGCCGAGGATAGCGTTCAGGTTCGCGCCATCGCAGTACGCGAGCGCGCCGACCGCATGCACCATGCCAGTGATCTCGGCGATGTTCTCGTCGAACAGACCGAGCGTGTTCGGATTGGTGAGCATCAGAGCCGCCACGTCCGTGTCGAGCGCCGCTTGAAGCGCGACGAGATCGACACCTCCGCGGTCGTTGCTCGGGACCTGGGTGACCGAGTAGCCGCACATCGCGACGGTGGCAGGGTTGGTACCGTGCGCGGTGTCGGGAATGATGACGCGCTTGCGTGCGTCACCGTTGGCCACGTGATACTCGCGGATCGCCATAAGCGCGGTAAGCTCGCCGTGCGCTCCCGCGGCCGGCTGCAGCGATACGGCCGGTAGGCCGGAGATCTCTCCGAGCGCCTCCTGGAGACCGTGCATGAGTCCGAGCGCGCCCTGAACCGTCTCGACCGGCTGGTATGGATGGATCCCGGCGAATCCCGGCAAACGACTCGCCCACTCATCGATGCGCGGGTTGTACTTCATGGTGCAGGAGCCGAGCGGGTAGAACCCGCTGTCGACACCGAAGTTCACGCTTGCGAGGTGCTGGTAGTGCCGGGCGATCTCGATCTCGGTCACGTGCGGTAGTCGTACCGCGCGCGAGCGGGCACCGGAGCCGAGCACGACACCCAAGTCGACATCCGGCACGTCGAGCGCGGGCGCATCGACGCAGCGAGATTCAGGCGAACCGATCTCGAAGATCAGCGGGCGGGCCACCGCTTCGCGCTTCATGTGCTCGCTCACAGCGACACCACCTCTCCGATGAAGCGGTCCATCTGCGCACGCGTGCGCTTCTCGGTCACAGCAAAGAGCACCATGCCCGCGAACTCGTCCCCGAAGCGCGACAGGTCGACGCCCGCGAGGAAGCCGCGCTCGAGCAGCGCGTGCTGCATCGCACCGACATCGCCGTCGTAGCGCAGCGCGAACTCGTTGCCGAACGGCGCATCGCTCACCGCCGAGAAATTGCCGGTCGCGATGAGTGCGTCACGCAGGTAGTGCGCCTTGGCGATGCACGCACGGCCGATCCCCTCGAGACCCACGGTGCCGACCGACGCCAGATAGACTCCGGCGGCAAGCGCATTGAGCGCGTGGTTCGAGCAGATGTTGGAGGTCGCCTTCTCGCGCCGGATGTGCTGCTCACGGGTTTGCATCGTGAGCACGAAGCCCTGGCGTCCATCGACGTCCTTGGTGCGCCCCGCGATACGCCCCGGCATCTGACGGATGAACTGCTCCCTACAAGCGAAGAAGCCGAATCCTGGTCCACCGAACGACATCGCATTGCCAAGCGGCTGTCCCTCGCCCACAACGATGTCCGCGCCGAGCACCCCCGGGGCTTCCATCACGCCGAGCAGTATCGGGTTGGCCGCCACCACCAGTAGCGCCCCCGCATCGTGAGCGAGCGTCCCGATGGCGGCGACGTCTTCGACGCACCCGAGGAACGACGGCGACGCCACGAGGATCGCAGCGGCGTCGGTAGCGAGTGCGGCGAGTGCGGCATGGTCGGTTGTCCCCCACTCTGCGGGGCAGGTCACCACTTCGATCATGCCCGACTCGGCATAGGTGTCGAGCACCGCGCGCCACTCCGGATGAACCGCGGCGCTCACGACGACGCGATGCCGCTTCGTCACACGTGCCGCCATGAGCGCCGCCTCGACGAACGCGGTCGCGCCGTCATACATCGACGCGTTCGCGACATCCATGCCGGTGAGCGCACAGATCATCGACTGGTACTCGTAGATGGCCTGCAGCGTGCCCTGGCTGATCTCCGGTTGGTACGGCGTGTAGGCCGTGAAGAACTCGGGTTTACTCACGACGTCGTCCACGATGGCCGGGACGTAGTGGTCGTAGCAGCCACCGCCGAGGAACGACACCAGACCGCCCGTGTTAGAGGCGGCGAGCGCCTCGATCTCGGCTGCCAGGTCGATCTCGCTCATGCCGGGTGGTAACGCAAGCGGCCGCGCCAGGCGAACGCTCGCGGGTATGACTTCGAAAAGCTCGTCGACGGTGCGCGCACCGACGGCGTGCAGCATGGTCTCACGCTGCTCGCAAGACACCGGTATGAAGCGCATGCCCTAGGCTTCCTCGGCGATGAAGGCTTCGTACTCCTCGGCGGACATGAGCTCGTCGACCTCGGCAGCATCGGCCATCTTGATCTTGAGCATCCAGCCGTCGCCGTACGCGTCTTCGTTGACGGTCTCGGGGGCGTCACCCAGGGCGTCGTTGACCTCGACGATCTCGCCGGTGAGCGGCGAGAAGAGCTCGGACACGGACTTCACCGATTCGATCTCTCCGAAGCTCTCGCCAGCAGCGACCTCATCGCCAACCGACGGCAGATCGACGTAGACGACCTCGCCAAGTTGATCCTGCGCGAAGTCGCTGATGCCGATGATGGCGACGTCACCGTCGACTTTGACCCACTCGTGCTCTTTGTCGTACTTGAGATCCTTTGGATACATTCGGGTTGTGCTCCTTTCGGGTGTCTGTCTACGACGAAGGCGCCGAGAGTGACGTCTGCTTGACGAACGGTGGCCGCACGACGGTGGCGGCGACCTCCTTGCGGCGAATCGCGATCCGAAGTTCCGTGCCGGGCGCGGAGAGCTCCGCGGGAACGTATGCCGTCGCGATGCCGTGGCCGAGCGTCGGTGAGTACGTACCGCCTGCAACCTTACCCACCTCCGTGCCTTCGTGCAACACGGGATACTCATGGCGCGGAACACCCTCCGACACCTGGAGGCCCACGAGCTTGCGTGCGGGTCCGGCGTCCCGCACCCGTGCGACCGCATCGGCACCGATGTAACCTGTCTTCGCCTTCGGAACGACCCAGCCCAGCCCCGCCGAGACAGGATCGACGCCGCGGTCCATGTCGCTGCCGTACAACGGGTAGCCCATCTCAAGCCTGAGCGTATCCCTGGCCCCGAGCCCACATGGTGTGACCTCGGCAAATGAGAGCAGCAGACGCCAGACAGCGACCGCGTGATCCACGTGGCAGACGATCTCGACACCGTCCTCGCCGGTATAGCCCGTCCGAGCGAGCAGGACCGGGATGTTCTCCAGCCGTGCCTCGGCGATATGGAACCGCGCCGGCGGCACGAACCCCTCCCCCGCGAGGCTCGCGATCACCTCGAGTGCACGTGGACCTTGCACGGCGATGAGCCCCGTGCGATCCGATTCATCGACAGCTTCGACTCCTTCGGGAAGATGCGACGTGATCCAATCCCAGTCGGTCTGACGGTTCGCCGCGTTGGCGATGATGAGGTACTCCAGATCGCCTGTGTGATACACGATGAGATCGTCGATGATGCCGCCGTCCTCGTCGCACATGACGGTATAGAGCGCGCTTCCGAGCTCATCGATCTTGTGCAGGTCGTTCGTGACGATCGACTGCAGCGCATCGAACGCATCGAACCCGAAGAAGCGGAACTCGGCCATATGACAGACATCGAAGATGCCGACAGCCGAGCGCACCGCCTTATGCTCCTCGATGATGCCGGCATACTGCACGGGCATCTCCCACCCGGCAAACGGCACGATGCGAGCATCGAGCGCCAGGTGCTCCTGATACAGCGGTGTTCGCAGCAACTCCTCCGTCATGATGATCCCTTCTTCGTCAGTCACGGCACGTTCACCGTCTGAGCCCGCAATTGCCCGCCGAATACCCTGCGCCACAGGCGCGTCACGCCAATCTTGAAGCGCTCCCAACCGCCCGGTGCCGGGACGTCCACTGCCGAGACGATCGGAACCTGGGCGATCAGCCTGCCGCCCTGTTCGACACTGAGTGTCCCCAGACGTTGGCCCCTCGCAACGGGAGCCCTAAGTTCATCGGCCACGCTCGCACGCGTGCTGACCTCGCCGAGCACGTCGAACACGGGAGTGGATGTTGTCTCGGCCACGACTGCAGGGACCGTTAGATCCAGGTAGTCGGTCACCGCGACCAGCGCGGTGGTCGTCTCGGCGCTTGCGACCTCACGGACCCCATAGTGCGCGAAGCCCCAATCCAGCAACCTCCTGGCCTGAACGAACCGTGCGTTCTCGGTCTTCGTTCCCAAGATCACGGCGAACAGCTCGATCCCACCGCGCTTCGCCGAGGCGACGAGGCAGTAGCCGGCATCGTTCGTCCACCCGGTCTTCACTCCGGTCGCACCGTCATACGCCCCGAGAAGCAGGTTACTGGCTTCGAATCGCTGTGTCGTGCGACCCGCCGGGACGTCGACCGTTCTCTTCCCGACCATCTCCCGAAATGTAGGCTTGCTCATCGCATATTGGGCCATGATGGCCAGATCGGCAGCTGTCGTGTGGTGGTCAGGATCGTCGAGACCGTGTGGGTTCGTGAAGTTGGTGTGCTCGAGGTTCAGGCTCAGTGCCTTCTCATTCATAAGGTCGACGAATCCTTGTATCGACCCACCCACGTGCACGGCAAGCGTCGTCGCCGCGTCATTGCCCGAGTGAACGAGCATCGCCTCAAGCAGCTGGCGCACGCTGAGCTTCTGGCCAGCATTCAGTCCGACGTCCGCCTCCCCGACCCTCGCCGCTTCAGGAGGAACCGTGACCATCTCGGCAAGGTCCGATACTGCCTCGAGGACCACGATCGCCGTCATGATCTTGGTGGTGCTCGCCATCGCTCGTTCGGCGTTCGGCTCGCGCGCCCACAGCAGTTGGCCGTCGGAGGTCGCAAGGACGGCTGCCGGCGTCGTCATGTCAGGCGCAACAGCCTGCATGTCGGGTGCCGCGACGACCTGGCGTTCCCCCACGAGGTCGGTTCCTCGTATCTCGGCCAGAGCCGGAGAGGCGAACACCAACGATACGGAGAGCACGACAGTCACGCCGAGAAGGCTGCGGCCAGGGGGCGAACTGCGAACGAGCATCGGCTTCTCCGGGAGCGATGAGCGGGACAGTGTCACATTGTAGTGGTTTCGCAACCGCGATGCCGAGGCCTCAGGTGTCATCGTCACGATGCCGATGAACTGACTGCGCGAAAGCTATCGACTATACTCGCGTTGTCACCGGGGTACCGTTCGTTCGGGGGAGAATCACGTGGGGTTTCACGGAAGTGTTGACAACAGCGAGCGCGATCGCGGCTTCACTATTGTCGAACTGATGGTCGTCGTCCTCATCATGGGAATCCTTGCGACTATCGCCATAGTCTCGTACCGCTCCATGTCGACGCGGGCCGCCCAGGCCGCCTGCCTCGCCAACCAACGGACGCTCTACGACGCCGCGAATATCTATCGTGCCCAGCATGGCGGCAGTCTCCCAAACACGACTTCGATCGAGTTCCTTGACGACTATGCGAACACGTGGGAATTCATCAGCGTGTGCCCGCTGGACAAGGCGCCACTCACCTTCGATCCGGCCACAGGCAGCATCATCTGCCCGAACCACCCGTTCCCGTAAGACGCACCCGGCTCGACCACGGAGTCCAAGGAGGACCCTACGTTGAAGTACTCGCGATTCGAAGTGCTCATGATCGCCCTTGGCGTCATCGTCATCATCGGAAGTGTGATCCTCGGGCCGGATTCGGCGACCGTGTCGTGGCAGGAAGTCATCGCGCAGCTGCTCATACTCGGCGTCCTTACGGCGGCGCTGCACTGGGGTCGTGACGGAGGGTCGGTCGCGGCTTTCGCCGCGATCCTGGTGTATGTAATCCTGAGGATCCCGCTTCTCAGCACGCTCGGGCCAACCCAGAATCTCATCGCCATGATCGTGACACGGGCGTTGACCTACGCGCTTGTGGGCATCATCGGCGGAGAGTTCTTCGGCAGAATCAAGTACATCTTCGCACGAATAGACAGCAACTCCATGCTCGATGAACACACTCAGGTCTACAACCGGACCTACTGCTCGCAGTTGCTGAAGAGCGGTCTCGGGCAGTTTCAGCGGTACCAGACGCCGTTCTCGATCGCCATCCTCAGTCTGGCTCCGGGACTACTTGCTGATCTACGGCCCTCGCGTCAGCGTCTCCTGCTGCGCCGGGTGGCGACGCACATCCGCAACGACGTGCGACTCGTCGACGATGTGGGCTACCTGGGCGACGGGCGGTTCATCATCATGCTGCCGCAGACACCCAAGGCAGGCGCCGACATCGCAAGCGACCGCATTCGCCGTTCGGTCCGTGAACTGCTCGGCGCGAGGGATGAATCCGTTACGTCCACCCCTCTGGGATGCCCCGGTGACTCAGCCGCGATCTGCGACCTGGCCCGATCACTGGACCCGGCGCCCGAGTCTCGCGTCGAAGACGTGTGCGGCCCGACAGAGACGCCAGCAGAGGCCTAGTCAGCGACGTAGAGCGCGCCCGGTTCCACGACGACGATACCCGCCGACACCAAAGCTGACTTCGCGGACGCCGGATCATCGACCCGGAATATGTCGACCGCTGCGTCTCCGCTGGGTTCCACGAAACAGTATGCGTACTCCACGTTGAGGCCCCCCGACCCGAGCGACTCAAGCACGTCGGCCAGCCCACCGGGACGATCGGGTACCGCTACCGCGATGACTTCGGTAACCGAAGCACCGAATCCGCTCGCCTCCAGCACCTGGAGGGCGTGCCTCGGCCGATCGCAGATGAGGCGCACCACACCGAACTCCGCAGTGTCCGCCACCATCAGCGCACGCATGTTGATGCCCGCGTCGCCGAGGACCCTCGTCAGTTCTGCGAGGCGACCGCTCTTGTTCTCAAGAAAGACGGAGACCTGTTCGATCATCGGTCACTCACTCCCCTCGCTGCGCAGATCCAGGACGCGCTTCGCCTTGCCCTCGCTGCGCTGGATCGACTTCGGCTCCACAAGCTTGACCTCGATCGAGATGGCCAGCGCCGAGGCGATCTCAGCGCCGACACGTCGTTGCAGATGCTCGAGCGCCTTGATCTCGTCGAACGCGAAGTCGGGGCCGACTTCCACATGCACTTCGACGTGATCGAGCGACCCACGCTTCTTGAGCACGACCTGATAGTGCGGTGCGACGCCCGGAATGCCGGTGAGCACCTGTTCGATCTGGCTCGGGAAGACGTTGACTCCCCGGATGATGAGCATGTCATCGGTGCGTCCGCTGACACGCTGCATGCGGCGAAAGGTCCGCCCGCACGAGCACGACCCCGGAACGATCCGGGAGATATCCCGCGTGCGATAGCGGATGACCGGTATGCCCTCCTTGGTGATCGTCGTGAAGACGACCTCGCCCATCTCACCGTCGGGCACCGGCTGCAGCGTCGCGGGATCGATGATCTCGATGATGAAGTGATCCTCGTTGACATGCAGCCCGTGCTTGCACTCACACTCGGCAGCCACTCCAGGGCCGAGCACCTCGGACAGGCCGTAGATATCGATCGCCAGGATGCCGAGCGCCTCCTCCAGCTGCGTTCGCATGTTCTCGCTCCACGGCTCTGCGCCGAAGACTCCCGCTTTCAGCGGCAAGTCGCGAGGGTCGATCCCCATCTCGAGCGCAGTCTCGGCAAGCAGCAGGGCGTACGACGGTGTGGCGGCGAGGACGGTCACCCCGAAATCCTTCATCACCTGTATCTGGCGCTTCGTATTGCCGCCCGAGATCGGAATCGTTGCCGCACCGAGACGCTCGGAGCCATAGTGCACGCCAAGACCACCGGTGAACAGCCCGTATCCGTAGCTGATCTGCACGATATCGTCGGCGGTCGCTCCCGCCGAGGCAAGCGTGCGCGCCATGAGATCGCCCCATCGGTCGATGTCGCCCCTGGTGTAGCCGACGACGGTGACCTGACCCGTCGTTCCCGACGACGAATGCACCCGCACGATATCGCGCATGGGAGCAGCGAACATGCCGTACGGGTAGGCGGCCCGCAGATCGTCCTTCACGGTAAACGGAAGCGAGGCGAGATCCGCAAGGGAGCGCACCATGCTTGGATGCACTCCCGCTTCATCGAACTTCGCACGGTACGACGCGACGCGCTCGTACACGCGATCGAGCGTGTTGCTCAGTCGCTCAAGCTGCAGCGCCTCGAGATCCGTGCGAGACATCGCCTCGAAATCAGGCTGGAACACGCCCTCCCCCTTCGATCATGTCTCCCCCAACGCGGCCTACGGCGTTGTCGTAGATGGCGTCGAGGGCTTGACGACCTTCGTGCCGACACGGACGACCTCTTCGGACGGCTTGTACACCGACTTGAAGGTATCCGTGCGGATAACCGCGCCGTTCTTCTTCACGATACGCGTCACGATGACAGAACGACCGCTAACGCCCTTCTCATCAACGACCTTCGTCCCCACAGGGAGCGTAGCATCCTTGATCTCGCGCACCGGGAAGGCGACGGTGTTGGTGAACGCGCCGGTCTGGTAGTCGACCTTGTAGCCGGTTTCCGTACCGTACAGCGATACGGTCACCGAGGAGTTCGAGTACGCGGTCGCAACAAGAATCCAGTTCTCGGTGTCGTTTCTGAACTTGAAGTCCGGTCCGCCCCACGACACCGTGGCGTCGCGACCTTTGGGATAGTGACTGATGTAGAGCGAGTGATTATGCCGCTCGACGACCGGAAGGCCCGAGAAGAACACGGTGTTGAAGATCGTCGTTCCGATCTGGCAGACGCCGCCGCCAAGCTGCGGCACCAACTTGCCGTTCACGATGGCGTTGGCCTCCTGATACCCCTTCTCGGCGGTTCTCGGCCCGATAGTCCCGTTGAACGAGAAGACGCCTCCCGGTGGGATGAGCGTGCCGTCAAGCGCGTCCGCCAGGAGATGGATGTTGTTGACTCGCGGCTTGTTGCTGGCGGCATACGTGGTCGTGTACGTCGCAAGGCGGGTGGAAATGCCCATGCTCTTCGCCATATCGGTGGTGATAGACGGTTCGACGCGCTTCATCGCGAGCTCGGCAACACGCTCACCGTCCCCGGTCAGCGCCTGTACAAGGCGTGCGGCAAGATCCTCCGCGTCGACGCCAAGACCGTCCTGTGCCGGCACGATGCTCACGGTGCCGTTGGACACCTTGAATGTGGCGTCCTTCGCCACCTTGCCGACTTCCTTCACAAGCGGCACGACGGTTGCAGACACCTCCGCGCTGTCGAGGTAGCACTCAAGTGAGCCCGAACCGGGTTCGGCGCTCGCCGTCGCGCCGGTCGAACGAAACGCCAGCCACCCGCCGATAGTCTCGGCCGAGACGTCCCACTTCTTCTTGTCATAGACGAGCGTCAGCGGGCCGCCCACCATCTTCAGCGCCGTATCATAGGCCGCACGTGCGCCTTCTTCGTTGATTGCCGCACCGCGCGTGACGAGTTCGATGTCGACAGCGCGCTGCTCGGACGCGAACGCTTTGAGGATTCGCTCGCGCGCCGCAGTCCTGTCGATGCCCTTGCCGTCAGTTGACGGCACCAGACGGACCTCCGTACCGGTGACCTCGACAGACGCATCGATCGGTGCAACGCCGACAGCCTCGTCGATCTGCCCGAGCACGTTGCTCAAGAGCGCCTCATCGACGCCCACAGCCAAAGCGATATCCTCGCGGCCGAACCACGCAGCAAGACGCTCGCCGACCACGCCACCGAACCCGGCACCCCGGCCGATACCGTACGCGGCCGTCGCCAGGGCAGAAGCATCGACCGACGCACCGACCTGTGCGGCGGTGAGATCCCAGGAATCCGCTTCGGCCGTCACCTGCACCGGACGCTCGAGGAGCGGCTTGATGCCCGCGTCGATGGCCGAGACGGCCTCCGTGCGTGTCATCCCGCCCACAGCCACACCGGCGACCCGGACGCCCGGATGGATGCGTCCGGCCGAGAGCCCAAGGTCGACACCGACGGCAAGCAACAGGAGCACGACGAGCGTCGCGCTGACGAGCACCGCCCAGCGGGCGCCGACAGGCATGCCAGCCAACCACCCCGCGAGTCCACGCTTCGGAGCATGGTGCGTCCGACTCCGCGAACGCACGCGTCCCGACTCAGAAGTCGGCTCGTCGATCATCGGCGTTTCTGTCTCGGTGATCTCAGTCATCCTCGTCCTTATGTGAATGGGTACTCAAGGCCTGGTGAAGTATACAGGACGTGCACGAAGAACCGCGCGGGCGACACGATGGTGTTACCAGCAAGGACTGCGCCGACGCGGCTACTCCTCGCGAATCGCAGCCTCAACAAGACCGACATAGCGGTCCGCGATGGAGTCCGCCAGACCATCTGAGTCACCCTCGGTGAACACTTCGACGATCGCGTCGCTCGCATGAGGAAGCACGAGCGCCCAGCCACCGTCCTCGGCCACACGCACCCCTTCGGTCATCTCGACCTCGCGGTGCTGGCCGAACTCGGCCATCTGCCGCATGACGGCGCCTTTGCGGTCGAACGGACAGAGCACCTGTCGCTTGCGTAGGTGGAACGGCGGGAGTGCGTCGACGACATCATCGAGCGTCATGCCGAGCCGATCCAGCATACGCAGGGTCATGCCGAGACTCATAACCGCGTCGTACGACGCGAGGAACGCCGGGAACACAAATCCGCCGGTCTGCGAGCCGGCGAATCCGATCTCCGGGTGCAGTGCCGCAGCCGAGAGGGACCGCCGGGAGGTTCCAACGCGCGAGACGCAGTGTCCCGTCTCATTGGCGATCGACTCGATTACACGCGAAGCCGTGAGCGGGACGGCAACACATCGATCGCTCCGGTCAGTGCGGCACCACATGTACAGCATCGCGTGCAGCGCGGTGTCAGCATCCAGTACCCGCCCACTCCCGCTCACCAGCATGATGCGCTCGGCGGTGCCGTCCATCGACAAGCCGAGATCCGCCTGGAACACATCCATGGAGCGCGCGATCTGGCCGAGGACTTCGTCCCGTCCTGAATCCGACGATGCCGTGCTCTCAGAGTCGACGAACGGCCGCAAAGCGATGACTTCGACGTCCCATCGTCCCGCTACCTGCGGCAACACGAACGACGCCGGGCTCATTCCCATGTCGACCACGATCGTCTGCCGCCGCGACATCAGTGCCGCGGTTCCGTCGAGCGCTTCCATGAGTCCAGCCGTGTAGTACTCGAGCGCCCTCGGCGGATAGATGATCTCACCGATCTCGCCGAAGAACGCACGCCGGAACTCCTGACGGAAGTAGAGGCGCTCAACCTTCTTCTCTATCCAGGGCGCAAGGTCGATCCCGGCCTTGTCGTAAAAGTGCAATTCCAGCGTCTGCGGATCCTTCGTCGAGGCGCAGACGTGAACGCCGCCCTCGCAGCGCGTATCGCGTGTCGTGAACCGCGTGATACCGGGAGAAGCAACACGCAGGTCGCGAACGTGGTTGCCGGTCGAGTTCAACCCCGCCACGATCGCCCGTTTCACCATACGTGCGCCCCGACTGGAGTCGCGGCTCACCACCACATGGGCCTTGCTCGGAAGGATACTGCCGAACGCCTGCGCGACTCTGAGCGCTAGCTCTGGGGTGATGTCGATGTTGACGAGACCCGCGATGCCATCCGCGCCGAACAGTGAGCGGATCCCGGTGCTCTCCCAGATAAGAGACGACGTCACAAGCGCACCCGACTCGATGCGCTTGTACGGGTAGACCTGCACCCCGTTGCCGACGATCGCGCCGTGCCCTACCACCGTCGCATCACCGATAGCGGCGCCAGGTTCGATCCGAGCGCGCGCGCGGATATCGACGCCGCGACATACTACAGCACCACGCACCTCGGAACCGGCTCCGATGAATGAGTCCGACCATATGATCGAGTGCTCCAGGACCGTGTCCGCGCCGACGAGGCAGTTGTCGCCGATGATGGTGTAGTCATCGAGGTGTGCGCCAGCGCGGACCCGTGTGTTGGCGCCGATAACGACCTTGCTCCCGATGACGGCGCCGGGATCGACGTCAGCACCCTTGCCCACCCAGACGTCGTTGCGCGCCTTCGCACCGGGGACGTAGATGCGCGCCTTGCCGTCGAGGATATCCCGGTGAACCTCCACGTACGAATCCAGGCTACCCACATCGCACCAGTACCCGTCCGCCACGAACCCGTAGAGGCTGTGCCCTGCTGCCATGAGCGCCGGGAACAGCTCGGACGAGAAGTCGTACGGCGTCCCTTCGGGAATGAAGTCGAAGACGATCGGATCGAGCACGTAGATGCCGGTATTGATCGTGTCCGAGAACACCTGGCCCCACGTGGGCTTCTCAAGAAACCGCTGGACCTTGCCGTCGTCACCGATGATCACGACGCCGAAGTCGAGCGGGTCCGGAACCCTTGTGAGCGCGATGGTGACCGGACCGTCATGGGACGCGTGGAACGCGATGACCTCGGTGATATCTATGTCGGTAAGCGCATCACCCGATATGACGACGAACGGCTCGCCTCTAAGGGCCTCCTCGGCATTCTTGACCGAGCCCGCGGTGCCGAGCGGGGACTCTTCGACCGCATACGTGATGGTCGTGCCCCACTCTTCACCATCGCCGAAGTAGTCTTCGATGACCTGCGGCATGAACGCCAGCGTCGCAACCACCTCGGTTATGCCGTGGTGTTTCACGAGCCCGAGAATGTGCTCCATGACCGGCTGGTTGACGATCGGGACCATCGGCTTGGGGCGCGTGCTCGTCAGCGGACGCAGGCGCGTTCCCTCGCCCCCCGCCATGATGACTGCCTTCACCGGCACGCCCTTTCCCTGTCTGGGTGACTACCTACACCGAACGGGTTGCGGCCTTTGCCTTGTCGAGTGCGGCTTTCGCGCTGAACGTGTACTTGATGGCCGTTATGAAGGAAAGCACCATGCCCCCGTAGACAAGCCAGAGTCCGAGCACCGTTCCCGAGACGACCGGCCAGCCCGCGATCAGCGAGGAGAACCCGGTCAGCAGTATGGCGGTCGTGATCTTGCCGATGTAAGTGACAGGCAAGATGATCCTGTGCTTCTCAAGCACGTACGAGCCGTAGAGCAGGTACACGTCTCGGAACACGAGCACGACCGGAATCCACAACGGCAGCTCACCGATGATGTACAAGCCGATAACGCCGGAAGCGAGCAGCAGGCGATCGACCAGCGGATCGATGATCTTGCCGACCTGTGTCACCGTATGCGTGCGACGGGCGATCTGGCCGTCGATCCAGTCCGTCGAGGCCGCCAGCGCGTACAGGGCGAACGCCGCAAGACGCGCCCGTTCCGAATCGCGAATGAGCATCGCGAAGAAGAACGGGACCAACAACAGGCGCAACACCGTGATCAGGTTCGCCACCGAGTAGATCCCGGAGTGAACCTCCTCCGTACCCTCTTCTACCACCAGTCTCTCCTCTTGAAGTACCACAGCATCCATACGGTGATCATCAGCATCACGCCGATGATCGCCGGGAAGGACCATGCGGCAGCGATCGGCGGCCACATCCCCTTCACCACGTTCATTCCGTATATGCCCGAGATGAGCGTCAATGGCATGAAGATGGTGGCGATGATCGTCAGTTGCTTCATGATGGCGTTCATACGGTTGCTGACCGATGACAGGTAGATGTCCATAGTCCCGGACGCAACATCCCGGTAGGTGTCAACCTGATCGGCCACACGCGCCAGATGATCGCCGATGTCCTGGAAGTACATGTACGCCGCCGGCTCGACGAACGCTTCGAGACGCGCCAGACCTCGCACGACATCGCGCTCGGGCCCAATCACCTTGTGCAATTGGACCAGTGCACGCTTTGCAGCGTAGAGCCGCTGGAGATTCGTTGGACGCGCATCGGACAACATGAGGTCCTCGAGCTCCTCCAGCTCGTCCGAAAGCGACTCGATGACCGGGAAGACCTCATCGACCGCGGTATCCAGAATGGCGTGCAGCGTCCACTCCACGCCTCGCTTCAGATACTCCTCCGCGTGCGCGGCGACACGGTCGATGACGTCGATCTTCTCTCGGTGCACCGTCACGAGGTGCTCCTCTCCGAGGAAGACATCGAGTTCCTGAGATGCGATGCCATCGCCGGATACCAACCCGGGGAGCAACCAGATGAGAAACGTCACGTCAGGATACGCATCGATCTTGGGACGTTGCGGGAAGTGCAGACAGTCCTCGACAGCAAGCGGCGGGAGCGAGAACCGTGCGGCGACCGCGGCCAATGAGTCCTGATCGACATCGACGACGTCGATCCAGACGGCGCCCGTCAGCGTGTCAGGAAGCGATTCCAGTCCGTCAGCTCGGAGGGTCCCGTGATCGATCCAGCGTACGGTGATATGCGCAGCCATCGTGTCCCCCGGTCGAGAATGCACAGCACGTACCTGCAAGGATAGCAGAGGGGCACGACCAGACGGACGCGTGGGATTAGTCGCCGAACACGTTCTGATAGACCTGCTTCGCTCTCAGGAACTCATCGTACGTGGACGCGAACGTCTGCGAACCATCCTTGCCGGTCAAGACGTAGTAGTAGTAGTCCGTCTTGGCAGGCGCAGCGGCGGCCGTAAGCGCCGCGAGTCCCGGATTGCTGATCGGTCCGACGGGCAGGCCGTCATGGATGTAGGTGTTGTACGGGCTGTCGAGCTTCGTGTCCGCGTTGGTGAGCTTCGTGGTTCCCTCGGGCAACTTGTAGAGCACCGTGGCGCACAGCTGCAGCCGCATCGGCTTCGCCAGCCGGTTGTAGATGACGGACGAGACCAGGGGGAATTCCTTCTGGATCTTCGATTCACGCTCCAGGATCGAAGCGATGATCACCACGTCACGAAGGTCCAGGTTCTTCGACTTCGCATACGACATGTCGATGCCCGCGATCACCGAATCGAACTTGTCGAGCATCATCTCGACGACGTCGCGGGCCGAGGTGCCCTCTTTCACACGATACGTCGCAGGGAACAAGAACCCCTCGAGCGAATCACCGTACGCGTTCTCAAGATAGGGGTGGTCGGCGGCGAACTCGCCAGCGCCACCGGTCACCAGTGCGAGAAGCTCGGCCTCAGGGATCTGCGCACGAGCGGTAAAGCGCTCGGCGATCTGCCTGGCGGTGAAGCCCTCGGGGATCGGAACGTCGTAGAACACGATGTCGGGACCGATCTTGAGCTTCTCCAGCACGAGGTCATAGGGCATGCCCGTGGAAAACGTGTACACACCGGCGCGCAGCAGTCCATCGGACTCGGTCAGGCGGGACTGTAGGCGAAACATGAGCGCATTCTCCACGACGCCCGCCGATGCGAGCTTCTCGGCAATCGCCGCGGTGGAGGAGCCGCTCGCGATCTCAACCTCGACGGGAGCGCCGGCTGCGACCTCGACCGCAGGCCTGTTCAACATGCTCCAGCCGACAGCGACGGCGACGAACGCCGCAACGATGAGCAGCACGACGATCGCGCCGAAGACCCGGATCACACTCCCCCGCTTCTGCGGGGTCCGGCGAGGTGCGGACGCGCGCCGAGGTCCGGGTGCAGCAGTTGCTGCAGCCCGCGCTCGAATCGCCTGACTCCGCTCGGAACGTCGCACTTGTGTCCTATCGCTCGATTTGCAGAAGACTACCATGCGAACCCCTTGCCAGAACATCATGTATCGGTGCCCTGACACGAAAACGGGTCCCGCAGGATAGCGGGCGGAACCCTTCCAGGGCTGCCTGGCGTTGGCGCGAACGCTAGTAGCTGACGCCGACTCCAGCCGGATTGCCGTCAGCGTCCGTATAGCCGAGATGGCAATGGAAGCATGTGCCGTCCGAGGAAGAGTCGGGCGTGTCTGTCAGCCAGTTGCCGTCCGCATCGCTCGATGAGAGGAACCGCTGCCGGGTGGCCGTGAAGTGCGGGAAACTCGACTCCCAGGCACCGGGGCCGCGGTTGGTGTAGTCACCCTCGCCGTGGCAGCGGTAGCAACCGTTCGTGCTCATTCCGGCGACTTGTGTCGATGTGGGAAGAGACGATCCTGCCGCCACGAAATCGATGTTCATGTCGGCGTCGCCCCAGTAGCGCTTCATCGGATGCGAGGCGAACGAGGTGGTCTCGGTGGAGATAGCGCCATCGACCATCATGCGATCTGTCGTGATCTCATCCTCGGAAGCGCGCGTGAAGTACGGGTGGCAGCCGGTGCAGAAGGCAGTCTGCTGCACGTCTTTGGCACCGCCCCACTCTTCCCAGTCGTACGGCGGCGCACCGACGACGGTGTCGTCTGTATCGAGCGTGTAGAGGTACTCGGCGTCGTTGGTCTCCGAGAACATGCGAACGAATTCGGGCTGGATCGGCAGACGCTTCAGGATCTTGCTCGCGATCTTGCCTGTGTAGGTATCGGCACCATGAACGGAGTGACACCCGATACATGGCGCACCACCGTCGAGGCTGTGATTGTTCCTGTTGTCGTCGACGTACAGGCTCGTGTCTCCGTCGTAGATGCCGATGAGTCCCGTCGTACTGGAGATATGGCAGTACACGCAAGCGTCCTCGCCTGTCGTGCGAAGAAGCAGCTCCCCAGCCGCTGGTGCCTTGTGCACTGAATGACACACGGCGCACTTCGTGGACGACGTGGTGAATCCGTTGTGGGGAGTGTCGGTCCCGTACGTATCGGTCCAATCCAGATAGCCGGAAGTCGTGTCGGCCACCGCGACGAGAGGAAACGCTGCTACGACGAAGAGTGCGATGAACGACACGAGTGACGCTCTCAGTAGGGTGCGATCATGCACGGCGACTCCCCAATCTCCTGTGCGGCACGGCGATCAAACGAGCGGAGGTACCCGCGAAGTTATGTGAATCATGCTGAATGCAGCGACAGGCGTCAATCCGATCCAGGGAGTCGGATACGCGTGCCTGAGAGCTGTATCCTGTGTGGTGAAGCGGATCGCGCCTGGCGCATCCATCGGTACTGACGGAAATGAGGATCGCTGAGTGGCGTATCTGCTGGGATGTGAGAACGTCCGTCTTGAGTATCCGACGAAGAGGGTCTTCGACTCGGTCACCCTCGGCATCAACGAGGGTGACCGAGTCGGTATCGTCGGTGGCAATGGCGACGGGAAGTCGACGCTGCTGTCACTGCTCTCGGGCGCGCTTGACCCCGACAATGGCCGAGTGATGCGTCGCGGAGGGACCGCGATCCATGTGCTCGAGCAGGCCGATGCACTCGATCCTGACGCGACCATCGCCCGGGCCGTGGTCGGCGACATGCCCGAGCATCTCTGGGCGTCGGATTCCCGGATCCGGAGCATCATCAATGGGCTCGCTAGAGACCTCCCGTGGAACGGTCGCATCGGTGAGCTCTCAGGCGGTCAGCGACGGCGTGTCGACCTCGCGCGCGTGCTCATCGCTGACTGTGACGTGCTCATGCTTGACGAGCCCACCAACCACCTGGACGTACACGCGATCGCCTGGCTCGCAGAACACCTCAAGACACGCTGGCCGAAGAAGTCGGGTGCCCTGCTGGTTGTTACACACGACCGCTGGTTCCTTGACGAGGTCTGTCTCGGCATGTGGGAGGTGCACCACGAACGGGTCGAGCAGTTCGAGGGCGGGTACTCGGCGTACGTTCTTCAGCGCGTGGAGCGTGCAGAGGCGGCCATGACCGCCGAGCAGAAGCGCCGGAACATCATGCGCAAGGAGCTCGCGTGGCTGTCGCGAGGTGCCCAGGCGCGGTCTACCAAGCCGAAGTTCCGTGTCGCGGCCGCTCACGCGCTGATCGACAACGAACCTCCGCTTCGGGATTCGCTTGAGCTTAGGCGCACCGCGATGTCCCGTCTGGGCAAGCAGGTCGTCGATCTGACCAACGTGACAGAGCGGTTCGGCGAGAACACCGTGCTCGACCATGTGACGTGGCATATCGGCCCCGGCGATCGATTCGGCATCCTCGGCGAGAACGGCTCCGGCAAGACGACGCTCTTGCGGGTCATCCAGGGCGCTCTGGAACCGACATCGGGCACCGTGAAGGTCGGCTCCACGGTTAGGTTCGCCATGCTCTCGCAGCACCTCGACGAGCTGGCGGCCCATGACGGCAAGCGCGTGCGGGAGCTCCTCGCGCGCTACAAGACCCGTTACGAGTTCGAGGGCCGAGAGCTGACTCCCGCACAGCTCCTGGAGCGGCTCGGATTCGAGCCCACGCATCTCTCGGCGTACGTCTCAGACCTCTCGGGCGGCCAGAAGCGGCGACTCCAGCTGATGCTGGTGCTGCTCGACCAGCCGAATGTCCTGATTCTCGACGAGCCGGACAACGACCTCGATACCGATATGCTCGCGGTGTTGGAGAGTCTGCTCGACGGTTGGCCCGGAACGCTTCTGCTGATAACCCACGACCGGCACCTGATGGAACGCGTCACTGACGACCAGTTCGCGCTCTTCGATGGCACCGTGCGACATCTACCGGGTGGTGTGGACGAGTACCTGCGGCTGCTGGATGCTCGGGATGGGGAGCGATCGGAATCCGCCTCTCTGGAATCCAGGCGAGTGCCCAAAGCCGGGAACGCTCAGAGCGCACTGCCGTCCGGCGTCGAGCGCGCGCTCAAGAAGGAACTAGCCGCAACAGAACGCAAGCTCGAATCGCTTGGCACGAGAGCCGAAGCGATTCGAGCTGAACTGCTACAGGTGGATCCTTCGGACTACGTGGCCCTTGGGGATGTTCAGGCTCGCGTGCATGAGGTTGAGCTTGAGATCGCCGTCCTCGAGGACGCGTGGGTCGAACTCTCCGAAAAGCTCTCCTGACACATCGGGTTCCTAGCGCTCCGACCGCTGCTTGATGCTGTCGGCTGTGCGGGCGACCTTGTCGCCCAATTCCCCGACTTTGCTTGCGAGTCTGTCGCGTACCTCGCCGATCGTGTCCTTGAGCTCATCGTTCACGGCCTCGACGGCCTGCCTTGACTTCGCCGAGGCCTGATCGAGCTTGCCCTCAGCCTGAAGCTCTTCGCTGTCGGTCGCTTCGCCGACGAGCTCCTTTGCCTTCCCTCTCGCCACATCGACCGCATTCTTGATCTTGTCGTCGTATCCCACTGTGACCTCCGTCTGATGGACTTACTGCTGTGCGACGCTATCGTCGTTGGACTCTATGCGCTCGACCGTCTCCGACTGTTGACGCGGGTTCACCGCACGGATAAGCGCGATGAGACCCCAGGCGACAAGGGCGTACACGGCGATGGCCACGAGCGCACTCCATTCGAACACGGCTCCTCCGGCCTCCTGCGTGTTGAAAATCGCGACGAAGGGCGCCATGAAGATTCCCGAGATGCCATGAACGAGCTTCACGAACCCGGCCTCGGCATTGGCACCGAGCAGTACCAGCACGAAGCGGATCCCGATGAACACCTCGATCACGCCGAACACGAACATGATGACTCGTGAAACGACGACCTCCATCGGTGCGCGCACTTCGGTGTGCACTTGACTGCGGCGGTCTGAAGAGACTGCTCTTGCATTATTCATTGCGTCAAAGCTCCTCTCATTGTCGGGAGTCTGAAGCCTGATCCCGCGGACGCGGTGCATCCGGCTGCGGACTCCGAACGCCTACGAACGGCGACCGGTAACCAGGTTGTACACGAGCACGATCAGTGCGATCACAAGCAGGGCGTGGATGAGTCCGCCGCCGATGTTGAAGCTGAACCCGAGCAGCCACAGGACTACAAGGATCACGAAGATGGTCCACAACATGGTGATTCCTCCTTCAAGCAGGAAGTGCAGTTCATAGCCGCGCGAATCGCGACACCCTTCTGCGCCGAGCGCTATGCAGTGCCCTCCTCACGCTGCCGAACATGCGATGCCAATGTGACGATCCTATCTGCCGTTTCTGGCGACATGGAGTACTTGAATATGCCTGCGTCAACGAATTGCCGGGCCTCGAACGGCCAGCCGTTCATCGCGTACCTGCCCCGGACGCGCTTCTCAAAGGGCCCGAGGGAGGCCACAACCTGACGCGGTGTCAGGCCGGACGCGGTTGCGATATCGGTGGTTGTGACCCAGCCAGGCGATGCTTCAGCGATCGCATGGAGAATCCGCCGCATCGCGGATGATGATTCGACATACATCCGATCAATGAGCGGCTCCGACCAGGTGTTGGCTCGATCGAGACTGGCGCTCTGGCGCTCGGACGACGATCGAATGGTCTCTCGCGAGAGAAGCTCGTACACTTCCTGGACGCGATCGACCGGCACCGGAACGCTGACGAACTCTGGCATCTCACGACTCCTCTCTGAGTGTTACGTGGTCTTTACCCTTAGTTAGCTCTTGCTAACCACGGCTTACTGACTCGGCACACTCAGAGCGGGATGGGGTGACATGCATCGAGGCACCCCGAAGGGTGCCTCGAAGTGCAAATGGCGGACGTGCCCGCTGCGTCTAGCAGCGGCCGCGTCGTCCGGACGCCACTGTGCGGTGCCTACTCCATGAACAACTCATCTGTATAGCAGTAGCGCCAACGCTCACCTGGCTCGAACGAGCGGATCACGGCGTGGCCCGACTCCTTCGCATGCTCGGTCGCGTGCTTCCCTATCGACTGGTCGCAACACCCCACGTGGCCGCAGATGAGGCATTTGCGCAAGTGCACCCAGCTCTGACCGATCGCAAGGCATTCCTGGCATCCTTGAGTCCCTGCCTCGGGTTCAGGGACAGGGACCGTGCTCAAGTGCTGACATGTGTTCATCTCTCACTCACCGTTCGTGGCCGGGCATTCCGTGACGAAACCAACGGTTTGACGTACCTGAAGTCCGCGAGGTCCCACCCGCCAAGTTCTCCGGCGAGGCGGTACGCGCTATCCAGGAATGAGCGTAGAAGCACCGCAGGTTGCGGGGAAGTGCGTACGACCTCGTAGGGCAGCACCCACTCACCCATCTGCTCGATCCATGCAGCCCCATCGGCATCGAGCTGTGCCAGCGCGCAGCCGGGCGGCTGCGGCACAAGGTACGCGTAGAAGACCGGCTGCGGCGACTCATCGTCACCGGGCCAGAAGCCGGCATTGAGGTGCTCGGCGTCGAGGTCGTAGCGCATTATGTAGCCTCGGTCATCTGGAGCGACCGCGTGTTTGCCGTTGAAGAGCAACACCGCCAGGTCAAACGCGCCCCACCAGAACTGCACTCCACTGCGACCGAAGTATTCCGAGCGGAATTCCTCGAAGATGCTTTGCACACCGGCGAGCACCGAATGGAATCGCTGCGCATGTTCGACGACGAACGTCGCATCGTGTGTGTTCTCGGAGAACGGCGTCGTATCAGCGACCTCCTGGGGCTTCTCCCACAGGTCGGCCTCGACATCGAGCGCACCGAGAGTCCGTGTGAACCACGACCATACGGATGCGACGCTCGTATCGGGGAGGCCGAGATCCTCACGACGGCCATCGCTCACCTGCAGCCATACCGTGCCGGCGAACACGTCGACACCGCCCTCGATCAGCCTACCGTCGCCCGTCGGCACCGCCCCGGTCGTCCAGCCATGCGCCGTGACCTGAAGCGCGGTGTGTAGCCACTCGGGCTGGGGCGGGAGCAGCGCGAGCTTGAGCTTTCCGAGCATCTGCAGGGTCATCTGCAGCGTACGCTTCGTGGACGACCACTCGTGATACGGGAGAGACGCCCACGGGCTGTGCGTGCTCATACCTGCTCCAATCGTCACTGCGGCATCACGCCGTCCGCCCGACACTGCCAAGACCGGAGGCTGCTCGACGCGCAAGCAGACACACTCGTTGATGCAGCGACTCCCGCCAAACCGTTGCGCTCGGCTCCTCCTACTGCGGGATGAGCACGTTGGCGAACACGAGCCACGCAAGCAGAGATTTCGCAGCGAGGCTCAGAAACACGTAGGACGACTCGCCGAAGAGGTAGTCCTTCCACTTCCCCACTTGCTTGTACTGCAGCACCTGGTTGACAGCGAAGCTGTTGAAGAAGACGAACATCGACACGAAGATCCAGTACACGAAGCTCGGGGTCATGTCGCTCGCGCCCGGACCCCACAGATAGTCGGCGATCGCCAGCCACGGGAAGATGCCGGCAACGCAGCCGAAAATGAACGCCGTCCAATCGGGCTTGCCCGGCTTCTCGTACTTCTCCATGAGCCATCCGAACAGGATCATCGACATGTTCGCACCGAAGATCCCGATGAGCGCGGCGATATCGGTGATCGACACGAGCGCGGCGATCAGCACCACCATGAGCGAGGAACTGAACGCATACTCCATCCAGCGGAAGTAGTTGTGGCCCTTCTTCAGGCCATCGACGTACTTCGCGTATGCGGGTCCCGCGATGATGAAGTGCGCAGCCGCCGAGAAGAACAGGAAGAGCGCCACCCCCAGACCGAGATCGAACGTGAAGTACGGCTGCGGGGTGCCGTAGACGAGAGGCCCGGGGCGCTGATTCAACCACGACGCCGTCACCTGGATGTCGTAGGGCTCACGGAGTGCGACGATCGCCGCTCCCTGCAGCAGGTGGAAGAGCCCCATCACCACGTTGTAGATCCTGAGCCGCTTGAACCTCGCTTCGTCTACAGCCACGTCAACCCCTCTCATCGCTATGCCCTGACCCGGTGAGTACCGGGGGAAACCCTACATCGGTGACGCAGAACGCATCGAGCACACGAGGCGCTCCAGGAAACCCGCGATCACCGAGGCGTCCTCGCTACCACTGCTCGGTGAAACGCAACGCCGCGCCCATGTGGGAACACAGGGGCTCAACGATCTCAGCGCGATCCGCCGCGGAGGCCACCTCAGCATCACGTCCGACAATGGTCATCGGGAGCGGTGTGCCTGGAGCGTTCATACCCGCGATACTATCTCCATCATGGAAGTATTCTTAACAAGCGGCACTTCTCCGCTCAACGCGGCACTGATCGCGCTCTTGTGCTGGCAATTCGCTTCGCTGGCGCCGACGGCAACGCATGAGACCTGACGCCGCGCCGTTCGCTTCATCGACCTGAGCGCACCCTCGCTTTGACCGATGCGGTCCTGACGACACCCGACTCGTCGATGTGGCAGATCTGCTGCCAATCGTTCGGGAGCCCCGCGAGCAAGGACGCGGTCTCGGCAGGCATCTCGACACCCGCTGCGGCCAGCACACGATACGTCTCGTACACCTCCTGGCCCAGTTCAAGGCGCCGCACGCATGTGGCCCAGATGCTCGATCGGCCTCTTTGCTCCCCGGATGCGTGACGTGCGGCATCAGCCTCATCACGTGCGCGATACAGCGCGGTGAGGCGCTTTCGCGTGTCTGCCGGCATCGTCAGGACGACGGGGCCGCCAGGGCCGGTGCCTCCGCGGCGCGCAGTGCCACTGCCGACACGCTTCCGCTCAACCGATGTTGTTCTTTGACCGTGCATAGCAAAGCCCTCCTCGGACTAAACTCGCATGGCATCAGACAGACGTGTCAGCACGTGAGGCGACACCGTTGTCCGGAGAGGCCACTGGCGGCATCGAGCCACCAGACAGCGTGGACATGTTGAATCTAACACGTTCTCGGCGAGGATTTCTAATGCTTCGCGGTCGCCAGCACTACACCATGGGTGAGGATGAAGGCCAGTTGGCTGCCGCCTCAGGAAACCGAAGCGGGACCCCACCGGGGTCCCGCTTACGCGCGAGAAGCATGTCGGTTCACATGCTCTTCATTCGCTGCTTCGACGGAGTGCCAGCCTCCGTGACCGCTTGGATGATCAAGCGATGCAAGCGTCGCGACTCCCGGGCGATGGATCTACTGCACCCAATCCCAGCCGATCTCCAGCACACCGCGGCCGCCACCTTCGTAGAAGGCCATGACGATGGAGTAGTTGCCATCCTTCCACGTCATCTGGCGCACGTCCCGGTTGATGGCGAACTCAGGCTTGTCTCCGTAACGCTCCTGATAGTAGGCATACACATCGTCGAGCGAGAGGTCGGGGCCTTTCGTAGTGTCCCGGTCAGCGATGTCGAACTGCCGCCAGTAGGCCATATCCGTGCCGCGGTTGATGTACTCGTAGTACTTATCCTCGAAGAAGACGAACTCGCCCGGCACCTCCACCAGATCGGCCGGATAGTCGGCGTAGAACGGGTTTGTCTTTGTCACCTCGGCCTTGGGCAGGTCAACGCTCATGTAAACCGCGTTGTAGCTGCTCTCCTCGGTGGTGTTAACCCAAACGGTGTACTTGCCGATCGTGCCCTCGATGGCGCCGTCAGACGCGTCGTCGTCCGTGGTTGCGCTCATGAGGCCGAGGTAGTGCTCGAGCACCTCGGCTGTTGGTGTCGAAGTCTGATACACCACATGGTGGATGTTGCGGAGCCCGCCCTCTACGGCAGCGTACTGCGGGTCGTTGCGGACCGAGTAGGACGCAGTATCGAGCAGGTCCGGCTTGTAGAGCGGCACGGCGTCTTCAGGGAACCCGTCGAGCAACTGCACCGCCCACTCCGTGGGAGCCTCGGTGGCGGCCTTGGGGGTGCCGCCCGGCGATGCGGCGGGCTCGCTCGCGGCGGAACAGCCCGCGACGGAGAACGCGAGCAGCAGGACCAGGGCCAGCAGCGCAATGCGATTCATGCAACGCCTCCTTCGTAGGTTCGACTACTCAAGACCGAAGGACAGCAAGTTCGGATCGAGCCGCCGTCCAAGCACAGGCTCAGTATACGAGAAGACGACGATCATGCGGCCGATACCGCTGTGTGCGAACGCGAAACGGGACGGCCAGATGGCCGTCCCGTTCCTTCGTCAGGAGCACATCGGTAGCCATGCCCTGTCAAGCGCTGGTCGGACTTCGGAAACGCGCTCGCTACCGAGTGGGGCAACTGCGGGGCTACACGCATCGCCCCGTCGCAGGATCGCAGGCGACAGAAGCGGGAGTTCGATACAGCAGGCCGGGCTCAGGCAACGCAAGCGCACCGGCTGCGACGAGTCGGCCTAGAGCCGCCTTGGCCTCAGTATCGGATACCCCGAAGACCTCAGCCACCTCGCGCACTGCCGCGCTACCGTACTTCTCAACGAAGTCGAGGACTCCGAGGTCATCGAAGTCGGGCTCTCGACGTTCGACGGGTTCGCCAGCGAGTAGGTCGATCAGCCCGACCATCTGTTCGTAGGACCGATAGCCTCGGGCGAGCCGATCCTTGCCATTAGCCGTGACGAGGAAGGTCGGGAATCCATGCACACCTCGCTGTATGCACTCCAGTCGATCTCGAGCGAATGCATCGCGGGCACGACCATTGAAGTCGACCAGGAACCGCGCGCGGTCCAACCCGACCTCCCGGGCGAGGTCCGCAAGCACCTCGGGGTCACCGAGGTCGTTGCTCTCGGTCGCCGCAGACTCACGCAAACGCCGAAGGTACCTAGTCGCAACGGACTCATCCTGGAGGTTTGCAGCCTCATAGGCGATGTTCGAGGGCCACGTCGATCTGAACGGGGCCTTCAGGAACTCGGCTGTGTTTACGGGCATACCGTGGCGCACAGACGCCTCGATCCAGTGATCGGCGATCGGCTGGATGGAGGCGTCGCCGCCACCGATGGAGTTCATCGGGTCGCGGAAACTGCCGAAATCCTCCACAAGCCCTCCCATCACGGACCTGATCGTGATCTGCTCGCTGTAGCTCTCCTGCAGATGCCTGAGCATTGGCTCGGAGCCCCAGCACCACGTGCAGTACGGGTCGGTGTAGGCGACGATCTCGATAGCGTGGGTCAATGCGATTCCGCCCGCTTCCTGAAGTCGACGAAAATCATTACCATATTGGTAGGGATTAGCAGAGGGCGTGCCAATCGTGGGACCGCGGCGGAGTTCCCGCCGTCGCAATCCGCCTTCGGTGCGGCCAAACAACGACGAGACGAATCTGCAACCGAGTTCGAGGCCGTGTTGCGCCCACTCCCGCGCCTAGACGCAAACGAGGCACCCCGAAGGGTGCCTCGAATAAGTGCTGGTCGGGCTGACAGGATTTGAACCTGCGACCCCTTGACCCCCAGTCAAGTGCGCTACCAAACTGCGCTACAGCCCGATAACCGCCCTCGCGAGCAGCGAGTACCCATAGTAAGGGTCGAGGGGTATCGGTTCAAGGGAGTAGCGCGCGAAATGCACCGCGCTGCTAGTCGATCATCAGCTTGAGTGCCCCGTACGGGTTGACCGGTGACCCGCCACCGGGATGGATCTCGAAGTGGAGATGCGGTGCGCTCGGGCTCGCATTCCCCGAACTGCCCACAGCTCCGATGCGCTCCCCCGCTGTCACGCGTCCTGTCGTACGCGCGATGCTCGAGAGGTGCGCATAGTAGTACTCGGTGCCATCATCTGCGGTGAGATAGATGCACAGGCCACCGAGACGGTTGTTCTTCACACGAACGGTGCCGTTTTTCACGGCCACCACCGGCGTTCCTGCCTCGGCCATGATGTCGGCGCCTTTATGACCGCGTCCGCCGCTACGCGCGAAGCCCCAGCTGTCGACGTAGCTGTTGACGCCGGCCACCGGGAAGATGCCGACGCGCTCCGCAAGCTCCGCCCGAGCGGCGTCGCGGGCCGCCTTCGCGGCAGCCGCGCGTTCGACTGCGACGCGCTCAGCACGCTGCACGACATCGAGCGACGCGGCGACCGAGCGTGCAAGCTCGTGGGCTTCGGCCGCGGCGGCGTCGAGTCCAGCGACTGCGGCCTCCTTGCTCGCTCGAAGCGCGTCCAAACGCGTCGCAGCATCAAGCGTGGCCTCGGTTTCCGCCATGAGGGTGTCCGAGAACGGCGCAGCGTACGCTTTGAGTATCTGGACGACACCCTCGGAGGGGGTCTGTGGCTGCAACGCCTCGGCCCGGGAGATCGCGAGCGAGTAGATGGCGATGTCGGCCTGGATGTCGGCGATGCGCGTGTGCGCTGCCGTGAGTGATGCCTCTGCCGAGGCAAGACGCGCTTTCGCGTCGGCCACGCTGAGCGTGGCAGGTGTCGGCTGCGTGATGGCAGCCGAGGCGTTCATCGGGAACGCGAGTGCGGCAAGCATGAACGCCGCGGTGATGGTCGACGCAAAGCGCCGCGTGATCGTACTCATAAGCCTCCGTGGGCCGGGTACAGGACCGCCCGAAACACCTCCGCGAACGAACCCGGAGGGTGGGCACAAGGCACACACTACGCAAGCGCGGTGCCAAACCCGGGAAGAAGCTGTGTAGATGGTGTGCGGCTGCAGGGGCCGCTAGCGTGCCCTGCGGGCGCTCACCAGCGCGGCCACGCGGTCGAGAAGCTCGCGGGCGATGACGCGCTTGTCGAGCACCGGGCGCTCCTCGGCAGCGTCGGCCGAGACGAAAACGACGCGGTTCTCCTCGGTCTCGAAACCGAGCTCGCCGGAGACGTCGTTGGCCACCACAAGGTCGAGGTGCTTCGAGGCGAGCTTCTCACGCGCGTAGGCGACGATGTCGCTTGTCTCGGCGGCGAATCCGACCAGGATGGCGCGGCCGGCGTTCGCGTCGCCAAGCTCGGCGAGGATGTCGGGGTTGCGTGCCAGCGCGACGGCATCGGGTGCGTCGGACTTCTTGATCTTGCCGCTTGCGAAGGCGGCGGGCCGGAAGTCGGCGACGGCCGCCGAGGCGATCACGACGTCGGCGGCCTCGAAGCGCGCGAAGGCGGCGGCGCGCATTTGGAGTGCGGTCGTGACGCGCACGACCTCGACGCCGAACGGGTCGGGCAGCGAGACGGGGCCGGTAACGAGCGAGACGCGCGCGCCCCGGCGGGCGGCCTCCTCGGCGATAGCGAAGCCGGTCTTGCCCGAAGAGCGGTTCCCGATGAAGCGCACGGGATCGAGCGGCTCATGCGTGGGACCGGCCGTCACGAGCACGTGCACGCCCGCGAGGTCGCGCGCGCGGCGTGCCTCAGCTTCGGCGGCATCGGCGATGGTAGCCGGATCCGCAAGCCGTCCCTCGCCCACGTCGCCGCATGCAAGCGCGCCCCTGCCGGGCTCGATGAAGACGAATCCGCGAGCACGAAGCGCCGAGACATTCGCCTGGGTGACGTCCTTGCGCCACATGTGCGTGTTCATCGCCGGCGCCACGATCACGGGCGCCTCGGCGGCAAGCACGGTGGTGGTGAGCATGTCGTCCGCTCGGCCGTGCGCCAGCTTGGCGATCACGTTGGCGGTGCACGGCGCCAGAACGACAACGTCGGCTTCCTCGGCAAGGGAGATGTGGTGGACCTTGGACTCCGGCTCGTCGGCCCAGAGCGAGACGGCGACCGGCTCGCCTGTAAGCGTGCGGAAGGTGAGCGGCGTGACAAAGCGCGTGGCGGCCTCGGTCATGACGACCTTCACGCGGAACCCGCGACGCATGAGGTCGCGGACGAGCTCGCACGCCTTGTACGCGCCGATGCCGCCGGTCACCCCGACAACGATGGTCTGCTGTTCGCGCTTCGCGCTCATCCGTACCTCCTCAGGCGATAAGGATACACCGATGCGCGTTCTGCGCGCCCGCGGCGCCGGCAGTTGGGAATAACCTCCAAGTACACCCTCACCCACCGAGGAGGCACGCATGCCCCAGGCACCCACCGAACTCCGCGTCCGCATCGGCGGCGAAGCCGGCTTTGGCATCAAGGCCGCCGGTCAGATGCTCGCCCGCTCCTTCGTCGACGCAGGACTTGAGACGTTCGACCTCACCGAGTACCCGTCGCTCATCCGCGGCGGTCACAACAACTACCTCCTGCGTGTGAGCGCCGAGCCGGTCTACTCGCATGTGGAACCAGTCGACGTGCTCATCTGCCTCAACCGCGAGACGCTCGACCTACACCACCGGGAGCTCGTCGATGGCGGCGCGGTCATCTTCGACCCAGCGGACTTCCCCGCCGAGGAGGTCCCGGCGCGCCTGCAGGCCGTCGCTGTCCCGCTCACCGACATCGCCCGCGACGCAGGCGGCAAGATCATGCGCAATACGGTCGCCCTTGGGGCGCTTCTCGGCATCGTCGGGTTCCCGCTCACGTACCTGGGCGACTCGCTGCACAAGCAGTTCGCGAAGAAGGCCCCCGAGATTGCCGAGAACAACGTCGCCGCGGCGCAGGCGGGCTGCGATGCGGCCGTCGCTGCATGTCCGGACTTCTTCGTGAGGCTTGCGCCGATCGAGGGAGCGCCGAGACGCATCCTGGTGGACGGCAACGAAGCCGTCGGCATGGGAGCGCTCGCAGCGGGTGTCGGCTTCTACGCCGCCTACCCGATGACACCTGCTTCCTCCATCCTGCACTTCATGGCGGCACACGAGCGCGAGTACGGCGTAGTCGTGAAACACACCGAGGACGAGATCGCCGCCATGAACATGGTCGTCGGAGCCGCATTCGGCGGCACGCGTGCGATGACGGCCTCGGCCGGTGGCGGCTTCGCGCTCATGGTCGAGGCGTTCGGCATGGCCGGTGCGAGCGAGAGCGCCGTCGTGGTGGGCGTTCTCACGCGTCCAGGGCCCGCCACAGGGCTTCCGACGTGGACCGAGCAGTCGGACCTGCGCTACGTCATCCACGCCGCTCAGGGCGAATTCCCGCGCGTGGTCCTTGCGCCGGGGGACCGCGAGGACGCATTCGAGCTCACGTGGAAGGCGTTCAACCTCGCCGACCAGCTCCAGACGCCGGTGGTCATCCTCGGCGACAGCTACCTCTCGGACAACCGGCAGTCCACACCCGCCTACGACCTCTCAAAGGTCGTGATCGACCGCGGCAAGCTCGTGACCGAGGGCGAGGTTCCCGCCGAGGCGAAAGGCGCCGACGGGCGCTACCTCCGCTACAAAGTGACCGAGGACGGTGTGTCGGTCCGCGCGCTTCCGGGTGTGCACGGCGCGAACCAACTCGGCAACTCCTACGAGCATGACGAATACGGTTTCGGCTCGGCAGGCGAACCGGCGGAGGTCCGCATCGCGCAAAACGAGAAACGGATGCGCAAGCTCAACCTGGCGCGGACGCTCGTCCCGCCGCCAGCGCTCTTTGGCGCACCGCCCGATGAAGCCGATGTCGGGCTGCTCTTCTTCGGCACCACGAAAGGCCCCGCGCGCGAAGCTGCACGTATGCTGGAGCGTGAGGGTGTGAAAGCCGCGCTCATGCAGGTCGTGACCGTCTTCCCGTTCCCCGCCGAGGAGGTCGCGGCGTTTCTCGGCGCGGTGCCCAAGTCGCTGCTCGTGGAAGGCAACTTCACGGGGCAGCTTGAAGGCCTCGTGCGGCAGGAATGCCTGCTGCCCGTTGAGAACACGCTTCACCGCTACGACGGGCGGCCGTTCACACCCGAGCAGATCGTCGCACGCGTGAAGGAGGTGCTGTAAGATGCCAACCGCCAAGGAGCTTGAAAGCAGCATGAAGCCCACCTGGTGCCCCGGATGTGGCAACTTCGGCATGTTCCGCGCGCTCAAGGAAGCGATCGAGGAACTCGCTATCCCCGCCGAGGAACTCGCGATGGTGTGGGGTATCGGCTGCCACGGCAACGGCGCCGACTTCTACAACGTACAGGGCTTCCACGGCCTCCACGGACGCGCGCTGCCGGTTGCGACCGGGCTCGCGCTCACGCGGCCGGATCTGAAGGTAATCGTGGAGATGGGTGACGGCGACGGTTACGGCATCGGCGGCAACCACTTCATCCACTCGGTGCGCCGCAACATCGACATGACCGCGATCTTCCACAACAACCAGATCTACGGCCTCACGACCGGCCAGGCCTCGCCTACCTCCGACCAGTTCATGCGCACGCCGAGCACCCCGGGCGGGGTCGTCGAGGAGCCGGTGAACCCGGTCGGCGTGGCGGTCGCGCAGGGTGCGACGTTCGTGGCGCGCGCGTTCGCGGGCGACATCCCGCACCTCAAGGAGATCTACAAGCGCGCGATCATGCACGAGGGATTCTCGGTGGTGGACGTGTATCAGCCCTGCGTGACCTGGAACAAGATGAACACCTTCTCGTGGTTCCGCGACCGCGTCTACAAGATCGAGGAACTGCCCGACTACGACCCCACCGACCGCACGAAGGCGTTCGATCTTTCGATGTCAACCTTCCACGAGCTCACGTGCGCGCCCGACGAGTGCAAGATTCCGATCGGCGTCTTCTTCGAGGAGCCGGAATCCTTCACGTACCAGGACGGCCTGCCGCAGCTCGATCGCCCAATGTGGAAGCATGCCGAGAAGCCGAGGGACATCTCGGCCACGATCGCGGCATTCGGCGGCTAGCAGGCGACGCTACCCGATCATCGTCTCCCACCACGAGCGCAGGCGCGCAGCGTGATGTCCCGGCACGAGCACGATGTGGTTGCCGAGCGGCTCCGTGAGCAGGTCGCTCACGGAGCCGTCCGAGAGCTCGACGTACGCTTGCGTGCGGCACAGGTTCTCGGCATCGCCTGAACGCACGATCGCGCCCTCGGCGATCCAGATGCGCTCCATGCGCGTGCCTCCGATGCGCACAAGCGTGACGGGGCTGTTCGGGAGAACGCCCTGAATGCCCACGCCGAGACCCGACTCGAAGTGCGAGCGCAGGCGGTAGCTCTCGACCATGCTGCGCGGCACGGTGCAGTGCGCGAGCCAGAGCGCGTTCGCGGCCTCATCGAGCTGTGCGGGGTTGGCCATCCATGGCGTGGTGCCCGTCATGAGCCGCGCCCACATGAGACCGACGGTCGTGACGATGTCGCCCTCACAGCCGGCGATGACGCCGGCGTCGGTGAGCTCCGCAAGCGCGAAGCAGCCGGTGGTCTTCATGCTGAGGACGAGGTCGAAGCAACGCACGGTAAGCGCGTTCAGTCGGCGGTCGACGACAAGCTGCTTGAGCGCCTGGCTCACGCGCGCTACGTCGAGCAGGTCCTCGCGCGTGGGCTCCACACATCCGGTAGCAGCACCCACGAGCGCGTCGGCAGCCGCGCCGGCGGCCTCGTCAGTGACGTTCGCAATACGACCGACAAGGTCGCCCAGGTTGATGGGATACACTTCCGGACCCCAGACCTCGTTCACGACCTTGCCGCTCGGCATGCTGGCCACGAGCCAGTCCGATGGAGCGCCGACAAGACCGACCTTCGCCGCATGCAGCGTCCGACGCACGCCAAGATCGATGGCGGCGCTGTGGATCGCGGCGAGGGCCACGGCGTCATCGGCAGCGTTCAGATAGATGATGCGGCCCTTGAGGCCGTCCTGGTGCAGCTTCGCGAGCACCTCGAGCGCAGCAGGCAGCGAGTTGTTGCCGGGGTGCGCAAGGATGAACACGGGTTCGCCGGGAACCGCCTTCTGGCGACGCTCGACAAGCTCGAGGGTTTTGCTCTCGGTACCGCCGGTTGCAAGCAGGTAGAAGACGGGCAGGTCCTGCCCGATGTCGTCAACGTTGGTGAGCGTGCCGCCGATTCCGGTCAGAGCTACGGCGTACTCACCAATGATGTGATCGAGCGCCTCGGGACCTTCAACGAGCACCGATGCCACCGGTATGAACCCGAATCGAGCTTCCACCCTGCGCCTCCTTCGCGTTGCCGACATATGCGAGCGTACCCGATAATGCGCGTCTACAGCCCCGGAATCCGCATGAACTGGCCAAACGTCTCGATCGGCAGCTGCGAGTGCCAGTGCCCGGTCCCAACCGCGATGCCGTACACGAGCAGCCACACCGCAACGACCGCGAGCGGCCACACCCACCACGGGAACGCGAAGCGCCCGAACACACGCGGCGTGAGGGCTCCCTCGGCAGGGCACGCGCGCACGCAGTCCTGGCAGCCGTCGCACTCGGGCGCGCGAACTGACGTGAGGGTATCCACCGGCACCGCCGCGTGGCACGCCTTGGCGCACTTGCCGCAGTCGATGCACTTCTCGGCATCGCGGACGACGGTGCATGCCGACGCAACACCGCACGCGCCGTACACACCGCCGAGAGGACACAGGTAGCGACACCACACGTTGCCGAGCAGCATCATGCTCACGAACGCGAGTGCGATGACGGCAAGGTAGACCGGAGCGGCGAAGAGCAGCAGCATCTTCGCATCGACGGTGGCGTAGTACGGCGTCTGCTGGAAGCTCATCGCCTCGGCAACGCTCACTTTCGCGAGCCAGACCATGACGACGGCGGCGAGCGCGTAACGCAGCGCACGAAGCGCGAGGTCGAGCCAGCGCGGGAACCGGAAGTTGTCACGGCCGAGAACCTTTCGGCCCAGCCACGCGGCACCCTCCCACACGGTGCCGACCGGACAGATCCAGCCACAGAAACCGCGCTTAAGCAGGAGCGAGGTCACAAGCGCGCCGATGATGATCACGATGCCCGCGGGCAAGACCGGGTCGAAGAAGCCGGTCTTGAGCCACAGGAAGAAGCTCATGTAGGAGCCGATCGGTAAGAGGCCAGCCACCGCTTCCGGTCGTGGCACAAAATCACCGGTGCCGAGCGCCCACGCCCGGAATTGCAGGAGCCGGATGGAGATGAAGATGAAGTATGCGAGGAACCCGCCGCGCACGAGCAATCGCGGCCCGATCGTGCCGAGCGTCCGGCCTATCACATCATCCTGCCTGGGTGCCATGTACTGGTCCCGCCTTCCGGATCGTGAGTGATGTTGCTGCGTCGCGAAGGCTGCCGGACCGAACGGCGACACGATTGCTGGTTCTACCACTGCCCCGACCGAGCGTCAAACCACGCATTCGCGGTATGCTCGGCATCGCAGCTAGTGCAACCGCCGTGCCGTCATTGCCCGAGGAGGTCCCATGCGAGTTCGTCCGCTCGTCGCAGTCGCACTCGCGCTGTCGCTCGCACTCGTGGCCGGCTGCAATGCGGATGGCACGCTGCGGCTGCCGACCGGCGTCGTCTATCCCTCGATCACGCCCGTCGCCGGCACCGCAAACCTCACCGTCGACACGACCTTCACCTTCGAGGGGACGCCTCGCACGCTCTCGATAGTCGTCGATGGACCGCTCTACGTCGGCGCACAACAAGCCGAGAAGAGCGTCATCCGCTTCGGCAACGCACGCGAGAACGACTGGATCAGCGACTACTACCCCGCATTCGTCTTCGAGAAGCACCAGGACGCGTTCTTCTCGGCAATGATCGGCCAGTTCCGGGGCATCCGGGATGCGTCCGGCCTCGATAGCGACCGGTACGTGGAGCTCATGACTTCGTACGCGCAGTCGCTCGAGTACAAGCTGGACCCGCATAATCTGTCGCCGAAGTTCCCGGTTGAGACCGCTGCCCAACAGGCGGGCGACTGCGATGACAAAGCACTCCTGCTCGGCGGGCTGCTGGCACGCGAGGGATACGACGTCGCGATCCTGCTGTTCGGGCCCGAGCAGCACGTCGCGCTGGGAATCAAGGCCGAAGGGCTCGAGTACGGCGATACCGGCTACGCATACATCGAGACGACGACACGCGGGTTTGTGGGCATGCCGCCGGACTCCGTCGGCAACGGCACGAAGCTCACGAGCGCGCCGCAGGTCTTCAAGCTCGGGGACGGCACCAAGCGGTATGACGCCGGAGCGCAGGTGACCACGATCCTGTCGACGGCTGCCGCTGCCAAGCAGCGCGCGGATGAGCTCGCCGGACGCATCAACGCCGCGGACACGCGACTCAAGACGCTGCAACCGAATGTGACGAGCCTGAAGTCGCGCATGGACGCCTTGCTCGCCGCCGGCGACAGCGCCGGATACAACGCCCTTGTCGCCAGCTACAACGCAGCAGCCGCCGAGTACAACGCGGCCGCCGAGGAACGCAACGCGCTCGCAGCCGAGCACAACCGCGTGGTGGGCATACACACGTACATCGTCGAGCACCTGGACGATCGCGCCGGAACCTTCGCACATCTGGCCGCAAACCCGCTGTAGACGGTCGAGCAGTGCCGGACGGGTCTCTACGGATTCATCCGACGCTCCTCGCGAGCCGAGTGCATGCCCGGTCGGAGCAGCCGTCGCTTCCCGACAAGCCGGATGAACGCCTCGGTAAGGGCCGGGTCGAACTGGGTACCGATGCACAGATCGAGCTCCTGCAACGCTGCCGTCGAAGAGAGCGCGGCCCGGTACGGACGGCCCGAGGTCATGGCGTCGTAGGCATCGCAGATGCACAGCAATCGCGCCTCGATCGGTATCGCCTCCCCCGCCAGCCCGTCGGGATACCCCATGCCGTCCCAGCGCTCGTGATGATGGCGAACCCACGGGAGGATCTCCTCGAGCTGGGTCGAGCGCAGAATCTTCTCGCCAAGACCGGGATGCTCGCGAATGTGGCGCGACTCTGACGCGTTGAGCGGGCCGCGTTTGCGCAGCACCCGATCGGCGATGCCGATCTTCCCGACATCATGAAGCAGCGCAGCGATCTCGATGAGCTGACGCTTCCCCTCGTCCAACTCGACCTCCTCGGCAAGCATGACCGAGAGAACCGCCACGTTGCGGGAGTGGAACTGCGTGAGCGGATCGCGGGCGTCGACCGCCGCCGCGAGGGCGCGCACCGTCCCCAGATGCGATTGCTCCTCGAGTACGCGTATGCGCTCGTCTGCGCTCAGTGACTCCACGACCGACTCATCGAACGCGACGACACGGTTCTTTCCGTGGTACTTCGCCCAGTACAACGCACCGTCGGCTTTGCGGAGAAGATCGTCTTGCTCGACGCTGTCTTGCGGGTAGGAGGCGAGCCCTATCGACGCCGTCAGCTGACCTGACTCCCCGGTGTCCACACCGAGCAGCGCATGTTGTATGCGCTCGGCCACGCCCGTCATATCAGGATCGTTGGCCTCGGGAAGGATGATCGCGAACTCATCGGCTCCCAGTCGGCACACGACGTCGGACGCACGGCATGCGCCACGGATCGCGCTTGCGGCCGACTGAAGAACGGCGTCTCCGAATGCATGCCCGTGAGCACCGTTGATCCGCGAGAAGCCGTCGAGATCGAGCACCACCACCGACACCCTGGCTCCGCGGCGAGCGGCCATCTCCAACTCGAGTTTGAGTCGCTCGTGGAAGTAGCGGTGCCCGTACAGCTCCGTGAGTGGGTCGTTCACGGCTTTGTCGAAGAGGAACTCGTTCTCGATGGCGGACACGGCAGAGCGACCGGCCACGACGAACGTGAGCCCCAGTGCCGTGATCGCGTATGCGGTTCTCGTGAGCGAGTCAGCCGAGCCCAGAAGCGCCATCGACCCAAACAGCGGGATGCCGAACGTGAAGAGCGTCGGCATCGTCATGGAGAGCGAACCATGACGTCTGGGTCGCATGCGAGGGAGCGTGAGGAACCGCGGGTCGGCCCCCTCCACGCGCAGACGGGTCACCGCTCCCGAGAAGACCATGAATGCGCCTGCCATCCACATGATCTCGATGATGGCGTCCCATGCAAGGGGGCGATTCAGAACGGACCCGAGATACCATAGCGGCCACAGTGCCGTCGCGAGTCCGTAGATCCCCACCCCGACGATGACCCGCCGCTCACACTCGCGCCAATGACTCCAGCCGCGAGTGGCGAAGTTCACGGCGGTCGCGATGAGCATAAGGATGCCAAGTACGGCGTAGAGTGCTGCCGCGAGATCGTCGATCGCCCCGGACGCCGGGTACCTCGCGGTAATCGGAACCGCGAATAGCGCGAGCACTGCTCCGAAGAGCAGCAGGCTAGTGCCGGCAGCATCGATGATGTGTCTCACGCCCACCGAGCGTGACAGCGTGCGGAAGTCGGTGAGCCTGAACAGCGTGGCAATCAGCACCACTGCCGCGATCATGCTCACCACCATCGGCAGTGTCGATGCATCGGGCGTGAGCACGCGCCGCTCCAGGACGAGCACGCTCACATATGCCTCGCTCAGCGATATGAGCAGCAAGCCGACCACGAGGCCGCGCCACAATCGCCGTTCGCGATCGCTCGCACGGCGATAGGCGACCAGTGAAGCGATGGCAGCCAGGAAGAACGGTGCAAGGTACGCGGACTGTCGAACGATCTCAAGCACCAGGGAGCGATCCGGAACCGAGTGAAGGATGCCATACAGTCCACAACAGAAGAGTGCCAACACCACGACCGGCGCTATCGGACGCAAAGGCGGGGCATACGCCCCTCCGCCCTTTGCGGGGGCACCGTCAAGCGCGCGCGTTCCCATGCATTGGACCCTTCGTGTTCGCGTGAGCACTGAGACAGCGGGGCTGTCGACCGGTCATGGGTAGTATAGTCGTGACCTGACATTCAACGCCAACCGGGACCTGCGAACACACCGCTGCCGAGAGGAGCACCGCATGCAACTGAAGTTGTTCCGCTGCCGGATATGTGGCGAGACGTACCTGGGCTACGAAGAACCGGGCAACTGCCCATTCTGCGGCGCGCACGTCGAGTTCTTCGTGGATCCGACGGAGTACGACGCCTCGATCAACCGAATCGAGCTCACCGAGACCGAGCGGGGCGATCTGGATTCATCCATCGAGCTCGAGCGCGCCAACACGCGCTTCTACCTGGGTATGGCCGAGCGTAAAGACAACGACACGCTCCGCTCGGCATACAAACGACTGGCGAAGGTGGAGGCCGAGCACTGCTCGGTGTTCTGCAAGCTCGCAGGGGTGCCGAGGCCGGCCGACCTGTTGACGCCCGGGGAGACCACCGGCTCGTGGGCGGGAGACATCGCGGAGTCGCTTGCGCGCGAGAACCGAGCGACGACGCTCTACGCGAACTTCGCGGCCCGGGCGACCAGCTCGCGGCTGCGAGAGGTCTGGGAGGCCGTGAGCGCGGTCGAGGCGGACCACATCACGCTCGACGAACTGGCGATGACGTACATCTAGGCGCTCAACGAACGAATGAAGGCCCCGGAGGAAGCGTTCTCCGGGGCCTTCTGTGTCTGCACGGTGTTGCTAGAGCTCCTTGCGACCGAACGCGAGCACCGCGCCCCACACCAGGAGCACGACCGCTATCGCGCCGGTCGTTAGCGGCCACCCCAGGCTCACGTCCGTTCCCAACAGCACCGCATTGGGAGCGCTCAGCAGGCCGGCAGGGCTGTACTCCACGGCCGGTCCCCAGAGGGTCGCGATCGAGAGCAGTACCAACGCGCCGAAGCCGAGGCCCGCCGCTCCCGACTGCGAGTCGATGAGCGCCGAGACGAGTGTCATCAGCGCCGTGACGAACAGCGCGAACACGAGCCACACGCCGGTCGCCTCGGCAAGCACACGCACGGGCGCCTCGGCGAACACAGCGTACGTCACGCCCCACGTTGCCACCGCACCGACAGCGGTCGTCACCACGAGGAAGATCGAGTTCGACGCGAACTTCGCCAGGATGAACGCCGGCCGCGAGACGGGCTTCGTGAGCACGAGGATCGCCGTGCCGGAGCGCCGCTCGGCAGAGACGATGCCGCCGAGGATGATCACGAGCGCCCACGTCACGATCTGCGAGATGTTCTTCGTCCACTGCGCGTACGCATCGCGCCACGTCGGGTCCGGCAGGTTGATGACAGCACCGCCCAGACCGCCACCATCGGACATCGATCGGATCAGCTCCGGCGTGAGCTTGGCCAGGATGGGGCCGCTGAGCGCGAGGAAGAGCACGATGCCCGGCAGCACCCAGATGCGCCACGTTCGCAGGATCTCGCGAAGCTCCTTGCCGAGAAACGCACCAAAACCGCGCATTACCGCTCACCTCCCACAAGCTCGACGAAGACTTCCTCGAGGGAGACTTCGCCACCTTCCATTCGCGCGAGGCCGGCACCCTCCGAGACGAGCGCAGGAGGGATCTCGCGGCGTGCCGCATCGATGTCGTTCACCGTCAGGACGACCGAGTGGTTCTCCCGCTCGACCGCGCTCACCCAGCTTTCGGCCGAGAAGCGTCGGGCGAGCGCATCGGCTGCCGCTGTGACCTCGAGCACGATCTTCTGCGCGCCGTAGCGACTCTTGAGCTCCTCGATCGGCGCCTGCGCGACGACGCGCCCCCGATCGAGGATCGCGACCGTGTCGCAGACACGCTCGACGTCGGAGAGGATATGCGTCGAGAAGAAGACGGTCGTCCGGCCGGCGAGCGAGGCGATCATGTCGAGCACCTCTTTGCGCCCTATCGGGTCAAGCGCCGAGGTCGGCTCGTCGAGCATGAGCAACGATGGCGCGTTGATGAGCGCCTGTGCCACGCCGAGCCGCTGCTTCATCCCACGCGAGTACCCGCCGATGCGTGACCTCACGTCCGCCAGACCCGCCAGGTCGAGAAGCGCCTTCACGCGATCCTCGAGCGTCGACCCGGTGATACCGAAGAGGCTGCCGGTGAAGCGCATGAACTCCTCGGCGGTCATCCAGTCGTAGAAGCCGGGGACGTCCGGCAGGAAGCCGATACGCGCCCTGACGTCGTTGCCTGCGCTTGCCACGTCGCTGCCGAAGACCTTCGCACTCCCCGACGTCGCCTGTGCAAGTCCCGTGAGGATGCGCAGCGTCGTCGTTTTACCCGCCCCGTTCGGCCCCAGGAACCCGAAGACGGAGCCTTCCGGGACCAAGAGGTCGATGCCGTCGAGCGCATGGAACGAACCGTAGTGTTTCGCGAGCCCGGTGAGCTCGATCGCTGGAACCGTCACGCTACTCGCCTTCCTTACTGCCGCCGTAGAGAACGTCTGCTGCGCGCTCGGCCCGGTCAGCCGTCTTCGGCGCGTCGGGCGCGGGCGCCGCGAACGGATCCTGTGCCGCTGCCGGCTTGCGACCGGCGACGATGAAGATCAGCGGACCGATGAAGGAGTTCATCAGCAGAAGGATGATGAGCAGCCACGGCCACTTCTTTCCGAAGACGAGTTGCTCGTCCGGCGTCTTCATGAGCCGCACCAGCGCGAAGATGGTCACGCCGAGCTCGAGTACGACCAGCGCGACGATCAGCGCGATGGTAGTGCCAGACAGGTCGCTCAGTGACGTCACGTTCATTTCGATTCCTTCTCTCTCCCTGGCGCCGCGGGTGCGGCGCTCCATTCCTTCTTGAGGCTCGCACGTGCGAGCAGGTAGAACATGATGCCGGGCACGAGCACGCACAGCAGCACGAGCAGCCCGATCCACCATCCCTCGACGCCGTACACCGCATTCGCGACCGTGTAGCCGACGATGGTCGCGGCCAGTACGCCGAAGAACGTCGACAGCGTGGCGACGATGGCGAATGTGCCCCTCGAAGCGCGGCTCGTCCAGGCCCACAGGTACGCCGCAAGTGGCGCGCCGAGGGCGACTGCGACGAGAATCCCGAACGTGGTGGTCTTGGAGCCCCAGCCATCCGCGACACCGGCGGCATCGAAGTGCACCGGGATCGTCTCGGGCATCCTGCTCCAGAATGCGATGACCACCGCGGTGACGGCCACGCCGATCAAAACCGGCACGGTCACAGCCACCGACAGCGCGGCGTCGCTCAGGTTCTCGAGCGGCCGCTCCTCCACGTCATCCGGCCGTATCCAGCCAAGGCGTGCGGCGATGGCGCCGAAGTTGATGGTCCAGCCGATACCGAACGTCCTCGGCATGAAGATTCGCGGATCCGATGGGTTCCAGATGCGATCCATGACCGTGCTCGCCGTGGGCGTACGGAATTCGAACGGCATGCCGAGGATGCGCCCCTGCGGCTGTGGCGATGTGCTCTCCCGGCCGAACGCTTCACGCACGGCCGCCGCGTACTCGGTCGGCGATCCGAGGTCGGCGATCGCTGCGTGCTCGGCTGCCTCATTCCCACCACGGCGGCCGATGTCAGCGAGTAGGTTCGCTTCAAGCTCTGCGACAGCCTCGTCACGCTCGCCAGCAGGGAGCCCGGCCAACGCCGAGTGGACCTCGGCGAGGTACTGCTTCAGCTCCAGGTTCTCAGGCATGCGAGTCAACTCCCTCCAGCAACGAATCAATGGCTGCCGACAGATCGCGCCACGACGACGACATCTCGGCCAGATCGCGGCTGCCCGCCTCGGCCAGCCGGTAGTACTTGCGCGGCGGTCCCACCGGCGACTCACGCCACACCGAGTCCACCAGCGACGCCTTCTTGAGGCGGCTCAGGAGCGGATACACCGTCCCCGACGTCACCGCCAGTCCCGGAAGCACCGCAAGGCGGTCGACGATCTCGGCGCCGTAGAGCTCGCCGCGTGCAAGAAGCGCGAGTATCGCAAGCTCGACAGCGCCCTTGCGGAACTGCGAGGTACGCGAATCTGCCTCTCCCATGCGAACGACCTCCTTTCGGACTTGCTTGTTGTGCCATCTACCTTGTATCACACTCTAGTATGTGATGCAAAGTACCGTCAAGTGTCTTTGGCGAACTTCTTAGCGGTGACCGGAGATGCGAGAGAGTGCCGCCTCGTACGCCGGTTGCAGCGACTCGGCGGTGAATGGCTCGGCCAGGTGCCGGGCAGCGCCCGGTTCGGGACGCTCGAGGATCAGCGAGCGCACCAGCGCGACGAGACCTTCGGGGCTCCCGTAGCGGTACTGCTCCGGATAGAGCTCCGGGTACGCGAGCCGGTTGGGCACAACGGGCGTGCAACCCGCATAGCACGCCTCAAGCATCGCCAGGCCGAAGAACTCGTTCTGCGCCGTGGACACAGCGATGTCCGAGCTGCCGAGGAGCGCGGCGTACGCTCCCCTCCCCTCGGGCTCGCCCAGGTGCACGAGCCGCTCGCCGAGCGCCGCTGCCGATGCCTCGACGCTTGCCTGCGTCTCCCGAAACGCCTGGCCGGCCACAGCGACCTCGAAGTCGAGTCCTTCGGCAGCAAGCACGTGCATGGCCGAGAAGAACGCCTCGGGATCCTTGTCGTGCTCCCAGCGATGCGGCCACACGATGCGTGGCCGCGCGCTACGCGTGGGCGCTGCCAAGAACGGCGTGGGGTCGAACGGCGGCGCGAGCACCTCGGATTTCGCGGCGATCCGCTCGGCTACGCCAACCGGATGGTGATCGGGGAACTGCTTCAGGAAGCCGGGAATCTCGCCGATGAACGCGTCGAGGTTCCACTGGGTGTTGAAGAGGCAGGCATCGGCCGCGAGCGCGCTCGTGATGTTCGTGAGCGGGAACTGGAGATCCCACTCGGCCTCATGACGCACGGGATAGACGAGCTGGTTCTCGTGGAAGTAGACGATGGTCGGTACGCCCGCGATCGCGCAGCCCGTGAGCCCCTTGAACTCGGCTAGGTTGATAAACGTGCTTGCGAGGATAAGGTCCCAGCGAGCGCCCGAGGCGTACAGGCGCTCGACTTCGGCAGCCATTGTGATCGCCGCGCCGCGCATGCGCCATTTCCACTTGCGTGGCGGCAGCGTGAGCAGGTCAACGTCCCAGCCAGGCATCGGGAAGAGCGCATCGAGTACGGCGCGATGCGAGCCGCCGTAGTACGGCTCGAGGATGAGTATGCGGCGCGAGGTCTGCGGCACGCGCTACCCGGCTCCGCCGGAGGGTGGTGCGGTGGCCGGCGCGGGAGCGGTCGCCGCCGCGAGCAGCCTGCGCTCGAGTTCGGCGATCCTGGGCTTGAGCATCGCCTTGGGCGCGGCACCCCAGACGCCGGAAGTCGGATCCATCTCGCCTACGTAGATTCCGGGAAGGAATGCGTAGCCGGCAGTCCACGCCTCGATGTGCACGAGGCCGTCGGCGGGCTCGGCCTTGATGAACTGCGGCACCGTAAGCGCTCCAACGCCCTTGCGCCAAACTTGCTCGCCCCGCTCGTCGCGGTACTCGAATCCTTCACCCTGGAGATACGCGGTGATGACCGCCCACGCCTCGTCGCGAGAGATAGCCGTGCCGAGGTCCTTCACGTACCTGGACATTGTTGCCCCCTTGTCCACGTCCTGGCGGCACACACCGCCTGTGCTAGAGCGTAGCACTCCGAGGGCGGGGTTTGGGAGGGCGGTACGACACGCACGCGTAGTCCGTCCAGGACAGCGACGCGAGCGCATCGCTCACCATGCGGTCGACATCGAGGTCCGACTCCCCCTTCTCAACCTGCCACACCTTTGCGTGCGTCTCAGGGGTTCTCGGCATGAAGAGCGTGCAGCAGTCGGTATGCTGCTGCGTCGAAAGCTCGAAGGTGCCGATGCGACGGGCCTCGGCGATGATCTCCTGCTTGTCGTGGCCGGCGAGCGGCCGCAGCACGGGGAGCGTTGCCGCGGCATCAACCGCCGCGATGTTCTCAAGCGTTTGCGATGCGACCTGCCCGAGGCTCTCCCCCGTCACGAGCGCACCGGCGCGTTCCTCGGCAGCGATCGCCTCGGCCACGCGGATCATGAGTCGGCGGTAGAGCAGGATGCGGAGATCGGGCGGCGCAAGGAGCGAGATCTCGCGCTGCAAATCGCCGAAGGGCACCACGTAGAGGCGCGCCATGCCGCCGGTCCGCGCGAGGACGGCCGCGATTTCCTCGGTCACGCGCTCCGAGAGGTCGTCGGTCTGCGGCCTGCCCGAGAAGTGGACGCCCACGGCGACCGCGCCGCGCCGGATGATGCGCCAGGTGGCGACCGGCGAGTCGATGCCCGCCGAGAGAAGTGCGATGACCTTGCCCGACGTCCCTACCGGCAGCCCGCCTGGTCCCGCAACGCGTTTCGCGTAGGTGTAGACCTCGCCCTGCACGACCTCGACGCGGCAGAGCACGTCGGGTGCGTCGAGGTTCACGGCAAGACCGGTCTCGGCCTGGACCGCTGCGCCAAGCCGGCGGTTGATCTCGAGGCTCCGCTCTGCGTGATCGGTCGCCGAGCGGCGCGCTGCGATAGCGAACGTGCGCGCTGCGGAATCGGCCTCGCGCACCGCGAGGATCGCGGCCTGTTCCATCTCGGCGGCATCGCGCGAGGTGACGAATGCGAGCGATGCGGAGCTCACGCCGGGCACTGCCGAGACGCGCGCGAGCATCTCGGCGGCAAGCGACGGCGCGACCGGGATGACGAGGCGGCTTGCGACGCGCTCGATGCCGACCGTGGAGAGCTCACCGACCGCCGCGATGAGGTTCTGCTGCAGCTGACGCTCGAAGCGACCGCGGTTGCGGCCCTTCAGCGCGATCTCGTGGTAGTGGACGAGAACCGCTCGTTCGAACACCCGCTCACCCCCGAAGATGCGTGTGCCCCGCGCCGTTGTTGGCTGCGGGGCACCTCACACGCTGCCATGCGGCGGCGTTACTTGTACGATTCGGCCGTGCGCTCGTAGCCGATGTCACCGTTCGAGATCTCCTCGAGTGCGAGGGTGAGCGGCTTGGTGCTGGTGATCGATGCGATCTGCGAGGCCGCCATCGTAAGCAGGGCCTGGTCGCGAACACCGTGGACCATATCGTTGATCTGGCGTGCGCGACGCGCGGCGACGATGCACAGCGTGTACTTCGAGTCGACCTTCGATAGCAGCAGGTCGATATCAGGCTTGATAACCATCAGGATTTCCTATCCGCCGAGGGATCCGAGAATATCCGCGAGTTCGTCCGTGGCGCGGAGTACGTCGTCGTTTTCTACCACATAATCATAGGTACCCACAAGTTCGAGCTCGCGGACGGCGGTCGCCAGACGCACCGCGACCTGCTCATCCGTCTCGGCACCGCGACCACGAATGCGGCGCTCCAGCTCCTCCATGGAAGGTGCAAGGATGAAGACGAGAACCGCATCGGGCATGAGCGCCTTTACCTGCGCCGCGCCCTGCGGGTCGATCTCGAGTATCACCTGACGCCCCTCGGCTATCCTCGCCTCCACGGTGCTGCGAAGTGTGCCGTAGCGGTTGCCGTGCACGGTCGCCCACTCGAGGAACTCGCCGGCCTGCACGCGGCGCTCGAACTCATCCGCCGAGAGGAAGATGTAGTCCTCGCCGTCGACCTCGCCCGGCCGGGGTGACCGCGTGGTCGCCGAGACCGAGACCCAAACATCAGGGACCCTGGTCACAAGACGTTCTACCAGAGTCCCTTTACCCGCGCCCGAAGGCCCGGAGATGATGATCAGATTGCCGTTGCGCATCCCGGGGTGGAGCGCTCAGCCGAGCCGCTGCATAAGCATCTCAAGCTGGCGCGCGCCCAGACCCTGCACGCGGCGGCTCTCGGAGATCTCAAGCTCATCCATGATTCGTGCAGCCTTGGCCTTGCCGAAACCGGGCAGGCTTTCGA
>RCMX01000002.1:258908-368248 GCA_004348925.1 Actinomycetota bacterium | reverse complement strand
GACCTTCATGCGAGCGACGATAGGGTCATCGGACATCTTCATGACGCCGGCAAAGTCGACTTTGCCGCTCTTGATCTCCTGGCGCAACGCGGCACGCTTCTGGCGCGCTTCCGCGGCCTTCTTAAGTGCAGCCTTGCGATCGGCCTCAGAAAGGTTCGGCAGAGCCATGGTTCCTCCTCGTTCTTCGCTCCCGGTGGTGGTGCTTGTATGCGATGCACAGGCCTTCGCATACCCCACGGTATGCGTCATTTGCATGTGACAACTCCGTTGATACTACCCTTGACCTGCGCGTATGCCAACCCTCACTCGGAAAGTCGACGGCTTCCGGGTGAGTAGAGCGGCACATCGGAGGCGCAAAGAGCGCAGGAGTGCGGCTCCCATGACTCAACCTCAAGTCCAAGTAGAGGTATGAGCTCAAGGTCGAATGCTTTGGGACCACCGCGGTCGATGATCGAGGTCACGGCAACCGGCTCCCCGCCCGCAGCTCGTACGAGTTCGATGACCTCGGCGACCGATCCACCCGTCGTGACCACGTCTTCTACCACCAGCACCTTCGCGCCGGGGGGTATCTCGAAACCGCGTCGCAGCACCATGGCTCCACCCTGCCGCTCCGTGAAGATGAACTTCACGCCGAGGGCCTGCGCGACGGCGAACCCGATGATGATCCCACCGACTGCGGGAGCGGCGACAAGGTCGATGCGCCGTTCACCGAGTCGTTCGACCATCGCACCGGCGAGGCGCGTCGTAAGCATCGGATCCTCGAGCACCCGCGCGCACTGCACGTACGTGTCCGAGTGCCGGCCGCTCGTGAGCTGGAAGTGGCCCGAGAGGATCGCCCTGGCTTCTTTGAGGGCTTCGAGGACCTCGTTCTCAGTCATCGCGCTCATGTCCTACTCCCCGTCTACGATGCGTGACAGTGCGGCAACCGGGTTGCTCGCTCCCGTGATCGGCCGTCCGATGACCAGGTGCGATGCACCGGCCTCGATCGCCTCGGCGGGCGTGGCAACGCGCGCCTGATCCCCGGCTTCGGCCCACGCGGGTCGAACGCCCGGCGTCACCACGTACGCATCGGCGCCGAGAAGTGCCCGCATCGCTGCGGCCTCCTCGGGCGAGCACACGACGCCGTCGCAGCCGCAGTCGCGCGCGAGCGCGGCGAGCGCTGCTACCTGCTCGGCAGCGGACGCGGGAACGCCGATCTCGGCAAGCGCGGCGTCATCGAGGCTCGTCAGCACGGTCACCGCGACAAGCGCGGGCCTATTCACCTTGAAGCGCTCGGCGGATGCCGCGATCTCCTCGGCGGCGGCAGTGAGCATCGCGCGGCCACCGGTGGCATGCACGGTGATCATGTCGGCGCCCTGGCGGACCAGGGTGCGGCACGCTCCACGGACCTGGTGAGGGATGTCGTTGAGCTTGAGGTCCACGAACACCTTGAAGCCAAGTGCGCGCAGTTCGCGGACGATCTGCGGTCCCTCGGCGTAGAAGAGCGTCATTCCCACCTTGACCCACGTGGCATGGCCCTTGAGCGAGCGCGCCATCTCCATGGCGGCGGCTCCATCGGGCAGGTCGAGCGCGACTATGATCCGATCTCGCATGCGTTCCCTTCCATCGTCGATCGTGTCCGGGCTAGAAGCTGGTATCGTCGATGTCCGTCTTCGGCCCGGTCCACACCGTCTCGCGGTTCCCACCGTGGATATCCGAGCGCACCAGCTCTATCCACTCCTGCGACACCGGACCGTTGTTGAAGCCGTACTTGATGCCGAGCAACCCCGAGCCCGGATGCCACGCACCGCCACCGTACGACTCGCTCATGCCCAGGTCTTCAAAGCCGTCAGCTCCGATCTGCCAGAGGCGACCTTCGATCGAGTAGAGCGGTCCGGACGGATCCCATCCGAGGAGACCGGTCTCATAGACATTCGAGAAGTCGCCGGGGCGATCCCAGCCGTACGTGTCGAACGCATCGCGCGCGAAGGCATCCGAGACACTCACGGACCTATAGCTGAGGGGGCCCGTTTCGCCGTCCGTCAGCGCACCAAGCTCCGACCAGAATACGATGTCGCGGGTCCCGTCCCATGCCGCCACTGGCGCGGCGCTGTCCTGGGTCGTGATGAGCGGGCTTGCAACAGCCTCGCCGGTCGTCACATCGAAGACGACGAGCTTGCGGGACAGCCCATTCGATGCGTCCATCTCCCGGTACGCAGCTTCATCGATGAGACTTTCGACCGCGAAGTAGCGACCCGAGGCCGACCAGCCGACCGGAACGAAGGTGTTCACCGACTCGGGCACCTTCGCCTTCACGCCCTCGCCTTGCGAGGCCTTGTTGTTGAAGAGCAGCGCCGAGGGACCCACGCCTTTGAGGGGGTTGATCTCCAGGTACGCGATAGAATCCGCAGGTCCGGGCCACGCATGCCACTTCGAGGGCACGTTGTCGGTAGGCTTCGAGCCGTCGTCGAGATGCCAGGCGACCAGCCGCTTCGGCTTATGATCAAGCGCATCCCCGAAGGCGTCCATGGTTTCACCCATCTCGGCGTCTTCGTCGGTGACCGGCTCCATCCACACAACGGGCGCAGCGGTCTCCACGAACAACACGCGATAACCGTCAAGCGTCCTGGACTCCCCCGTGGTGCTGTCCCACACGGCAACAGATGGATACGTGTACTCGCGGAGATACTGGACGACGCCGTAGCGGCCGTTGCCCGACCACGCAACCGACTCCTCCGGACCGACCGGCCCCATCGGGCCGCCTTCACCGAGAATCTCCTCGGTGATCGAGTTGACGGAGTTGTCGAGAATCCACACCGCGCCCACGCACCCGCCGATGAGTACCAGCAGCACGAACACCCCGACGACCCATGGCCACACTTTGCGGCGCGGTGCCGGTGACGTCGGCGGTGCAAGCGGTATCGGCATTGGCGCCTGGACGGGAATCGGTTCCGGGTTCCTCGGTTCGGTCTCCTCGGTCACTGTCGAACTCCCCTCATCGTTTGAGCGCGCCCGTGAGCGCCGAGACCCGGTCGATGCCGCGCTCCCGGCAGTACCGCGTCAGACCGTCGACAACGTGCATCGTGGTGGCCGGGTCCACGAAGTTCCCCGTCCCGACCGCAACCGCGGTCGCCCCAGCCAGCATGAACTCGACTGCGTCCTCGGCACTCATGATACCGCCCATGCCGATCACCGGCACGGACACTGCCGAGGCGACCTGCCAGACCATGCGTACGGCGACCGGCTTGATGGCTGGACCCGAGAGACCTCCGACTGCACGCGCAAGCTTGGGGCGCCATGTGTCGGTATCGATCGCCATGCCGAGCAGCGTGTTGATGAGGCTCACCGCATCGGCGCCCTCGGCCTCGACGCTACGGGCTATCTCGGCGATGTCGGTGACATTAGGGCTCAACTTCACGATGAGGGTCTTGCTGGTTGCCGCGCGCACCGCACGCGTAACGTCGGCGGCCGCAGCGCACGAGGTGCCGAATGCCATACCGCCCTCATCCACATTGGGGCATGAGATGTTGAGCTCGAGCGCGTCGATCGCGTCCTCGGCATCGAGCCGCTCCGTCACGGCCACGTACTCGGCAATGCTGTGGCCCGAGACATTCACGATCACGGGCACGTCCTGCCCGGCGAGCCAGGCGAGGTCGTTCGCGCAGAAGGACTCGACGCCCGGATTCTGGAGGCCGATGGAGTTCAGCATGCCGCTTGCGGTCTCGGCGATGCGAGGGCTTGCGTTGCCGGGCCACGGATCGAGGCTCACGCCTTTGGTCACCACGGCGCCAAGCCGGTCGAGGTCCATGAACTCCGCGTATTCGCGTCCCGCGGCGAAGGTGCCCGAGCCGGTCATGACCGGATTGCGCAGCTCGAGTGCACCGATCCTCACGCTCATGTCCACGTTGCTGTTGTGCGCAGATTCCACGGGTTCTCCTAGTGCTTCGGCGGAATCTCGGAGGCGTCCCACACGACGTGCGCGGCATCGAACACCGGGCCGTCAACACATGCGCGACGCTGACCGTCGGTGGTGGTGACCACGCACGACAGGCAGGCGCCGATGCCGCACGCCATCAGCCGCTCGAGCGAGACCTGGCACGGAACGCCAGCCGCAGCCGCCTGCGCGGTGACGATGCGGGCCATCGCTTCCGGACCGCACACGTAGACGACATCGGGGCGGTCCATCGCGAGCGCACCCTCGACGAGCCCGGTCACGAAGCCGCGCTCACCCGCGCTCCCATCGTCGGTGGCCGTCAGCACGCGGCGCGCGGTGGCTTCGAAGACTCCCCGGCCGACAAGTCGCTCGGCGGTCGGTGCGCCCTGGGCGACCGTGACGGCGACCCCGCGCGCCGAAAGCTGCCCGGCGAGCATGCCCAAAGGCGCGGCACCAAGCCCGCCCGCAACGAGGAGCGCATGCGTGGTGCCCTCCGGGATCTCCCATCCATGACCGAGCGGGCCGATAAGGTCCATCTGCTCGCCGCGGCGCTTCTCGGCAAGAGCGCGAGTCCCCGTGCCGAGCACCTGGTAGAGGATGTGCAGCCGGTCTTCCTCGGCGCGATGGATGGAGAAGGGGCGCCGCAGGGTGAAGTCGGTGCCGGTGCTGATGCGCAGATGCACGAACTGGCCCGGCCGCACGGCGCGAGCGACCCGCGAAGATTCCAGCACGATGAGCCCGACGCCTTCGGCGAGGCGGTCGTTCGCTACGACGGTCACGCGCTCCAGCAGCCGATGACCGTCCTCGTGTGCGCCGGCGCAACTCACAGCGACGCTCCGTCGCGCGGCGCGGGCGGCACCCACTGATCGAAGTCCTGCAGCGCGCTCACGCCGAGACGGTCGTCGTTCATGGCCTCGATGGCCGAGACGACCGCCTGCGCGGCCTCCATGGTCGTGATGTTCGTGATGCCGTGCCGGATCGCAGTGGCACGGATCTGGTAGCCGTCGCTGCGGGTCTCCTGGCCGAACGGCGTGTTGATGACAAGCTGGACCTCGTCGTTCGTCATCGCGTCCACGATGTTCGGGCGGCCTTCGTGCACCTTGAGCACCTGCGTGACCGGAATGCCCGCCGCGCGGAGGGCCTTGGCGGTGCCGCCTGTTGAGAGCAGCCGGAATCCGAGCTGATTGAGGTGGCGGGCAACGCCGACGATCGCGCGCTTGTCCCGGTCGCACACCGAGACGAACGCGGTGCCGGACGCGGGCAGCGAGTAGTCGATCGCGAGCTGGCTCTTCGCGTACGCTGCCGGGAAGTCCGAGGCCGAGCCCATGACCTCGCCGGTCGACTTCATCTCGGGGCCAAGCACAGAATCGGCGCCGGGGAACCGGCCGAACGGCATGACCGCTTCCTTGACGCAGTAGCGGGTAAGTTCGCGGTCCTCGGCGGGAAGTGCAAGATCCGAGAGCATCTCCCCCGCCATCACGCGCGCGGCGACCTTCGCGAGCGGTACGCCGGTCGCCTTGCTCACGAACGGCACCGTACGGCTCGCCCGCGGGTTCACCTCAAGCACGAACACCGTCGAGTCCTTCACGGCGAACTGTATATTGATGAGGCCGTGCGTGCCGATCTCGAGCGCGATACGGCGCGTGTATCCCTTGATCTCCTCCACGATGCTGTCGCCGAGGGTGAACGTCGGGATGCAGCATGCCGAGTCGCCCGAGTGGATGCCGGCTTCCTCGATGTGCTCCATGACGCCGCCGATATAGACGTCGCGGCCGTCGCAGATAGCGTCGACGTCGACCTCGATCGCACCCTCAAGGAAGCGGTCGAGCAGCACCGGATGGTCCGGGCTCACGACGGTTGCCTCGGCGACGTGCTTGAGCAGGTACTCCTCGTTGTACGCGATGACCATGCCGCGGCCACCGAGCACGTACGACGGACGCACGAGCAGCGGGTAGCCGATCCGGCCGGCGACCTCAACGGCCTCGGCGGCCGAGCGCGCGGTGCCCGCTGCCGGATACGCGATCCCAAGACGGTCGAGCACGTCGGCGAAGCGCTCGCGGTCCTCGGCCAGGTCGATCGCCTCGGGCTTGGTGCCGAGGATCGGCACACCAGCCTCCTCGAGCGCTCGGGCGAGCTTGAGCGGCGTCTGACCGCCGAAGGTGACGAGCACGCCGACGGGCTGCTCGGCATCGACGATATCCATGACGTCCTCGAAGGTGAGCGGCTCGAAGTAGAGGCGGTCCGACGTGTCGTAGTCGGTGGAGACCGTCTCGGGGTTGCAGTTCACCATCACGGTCTCGAAGCCCGCGTCGTGCAGCGCGTAACTCGCATGCACGCAGCAGTAATCGAACTCGATGCCCTGACCGATACGGTTGGGACCAGCGCCGAGGATCATCACCCGCGGACGGGTCGCCTCGGCCACCTCGCTCTCCTCTTCGTACGTCTTGTAGTAGTACGGCGTCGTGGCGAGGAACTCGCCCGCGCACGTATCCACCGACTTGAAGGTCGCCTTGACCCCCAGCTCCAGCCTGCGCGCACGCACTGCCTTCTCGTCCGTCCGAGTAAGGTACGCAAGCTGCGGATCCGAGAGACCATGCTGCTTCGCCATGCGCATGAGCTCCGCACTCATGCCCTCAAGCGACACCTGACGCACCAGACCCTCGACATCGACCTGAGCTTTCACCCGATCGATGAACCACGGGTCGATTCTCGTGAGCGCCGAGACCTCCTCAACGCTCCGCCCGCGCCACAGCGCGTCCGCGACGTAGTACATGCGGTTCTCGTTGGGGACGGTGAGTCCGCGGTCGAACTTGATCTCGTCGAACTCATCCTTGCCGTCGGCACCAAGCCCGATGCGCCCGTTCTCGAGCGAGCGGAACGCCTTACCGAGCGCCTCCGAGAACGTGCGACCGATCGCCATCGCCTCGCCCACCGACTTCATACGGGTGGTGAGCGTGGTGTCGGTGCCCTTGAACTTCTCGAACGCCCAGCGCGGAACTTTCACGACCGTGTAGTCGATGCTCGGCTCGAAACACGCCGGCGTCACCTTCGTGATGTCGTTGGAGACCTCGTCGAGGGTGTACCCCACCGCGAGCTTCGCGGCGATCTTCGCGATCGGGAAGCCGGTGGCCTTGCTCGCAAGTGCCGAGGAACGCGACACGCGCGGGTTCATCTCGATGACGACCATGCGGCCGTCGAGCGGGTTGACCGCGAACTGCACGTTGCTGCCGCCGGTCTCTACGCCGATCTCGCGCAGGATGGCGAGGGAGGCATCGCGCATGGTCTGGTACTCGCGATCGGTGAGCGTCTGTGCCGGCGCCACCGTGATGGAGTCGCCGGTGTGAACGCCCATGGCGTCGATGTTCTCGATAGAGCACACGATCACGGCGTTGTCGTTGACGTCACGCATGACCTCCATCTCGTACTCTTTCCAGCCGATCACGCTCTCCTCGGCCAGAACCTCGCTGATGGGTGAGAGCGCCAGGCCGTGCGAGACCTGCTCGCGCAGCTCGTCGAGGTTGTAGACGATGCCGCCGCCAGCGCCGCCCATCGTGAACGACGGCCGTATGACGACCGGGTAGCCGACCTTCGCGGCGAACGCCTCGGCATCAGCGACCTTGTAGATGTACGCGCCTCGCGGCACCTCGAGCCCGATGCGGCCCATCGCCTCGGCGAAGAGCTTGCGATCCTCGCCCTTCTTGATGACCTCGAGCTTCGCGCCGATGAGCTCGACGCCGTAGCGCTCAAGCACGCCGGACTCGGCAAGCGCGACCGCGCAGTTCAGACCCGTCTGCCCGCCGAGCGTGGGGAGCAGCGCGTCGGGACGCTCGGCTGCGATGACTTTCTCCACGAACTCGGGCGTGACCGGCTCCACGTAGGTGCGGTGCGCGAACTCCGGGTCGGTCATGATCGTGGCGGGGTTGCTGTTCACAAGCACGACTTCGTAGCCATCCTCGCGTAGCACCTTGCACGCCTGAGCGCCGGAATAGTCGAATTCGCACGCCTGCCCGATGACGATCGGGCCGGAGCCGATGAGCAGGATCTTCTTGATGTCGTCTCTGCGCGGCATCTGTCTCCTTACGGAACGATCATGACGGGACACGACGCCTGACGAAGCAGTGTCATCGACACGCTTCCCATGAGCGCCTCCTGTATCGCATTGCGACCGCGCGTGCCGGTGATGACGCCCGTGGCGCGACGCTCGTCGAGCTCTTCGAGGATCGCGCGCTGCGGCTCACCGCGACGCACGACCACGCTTGCCGAGATGCCCTGCTGCTGCGCCATCGCCTGCAGGTTCTTCAGGTGGAACTCGGCGCCTTCCTCGGCACGGCGGAGCTTCTCGCCGGTCAGCCCGGGATCGACCGCGTGCATGAGGTAGAGCGTCTTGATGAGGCCCTTGGGCAGCTCCATCGCCGAGGTGAACGCGTGCGATGCCGAGAGCGAGAAGTCGGTGGGCATGAGCACCTTCTCGCCGAAGCGCTTGAGGAGCGACCCGGGGTCACCCTGGTTCTTCAGCAGGTCGAAGCGCGCCAGCAACATCGGCACCGGGGCGTCGCGGAGCAGACGCTCGGACACGGAACCGGCCACAAGCTGCGTCATGAGGCCCTTCGCGTGCGAACCGCACACGATCGCATCGACGCCGGCCTCGGTCGCCAGCGCCACGATGGTGTCGAACGGATCGCCGGTGGGGACGCGAACCTCGACCTTGAGGCCGGCGGCCTCGAGCACTGCGGCCGAGGTCCGCAGCCTGTCCCGAACCTCGTCGACCTTCTCGGCGATGATGGGGCCTTCCATGCCGGAGGCCTCGACGACGTGCGTGAGGACCACGACTTTCACGCCAAGCGCGGGAAGCCCGCTGGCGAATCCAAGAATGCTCTCGCAATCATCCGAGAAGTCGGTCGGCAGCATGACCGTGCGCAACATCGCTACACCTCATCCTCTAGAGCGAACACGTCGTCCTTGCCCTCCATAAGCCGCACGAACGAGCCGAAGAGGTACTTCGCGTCGTGCGGACCTGGTGCCGCTTCGGGGTGGTACTGGACCGAGAAGGCGCGCTGGTCGAGCGCGCGAACGCCCTCGACGGTCATGTCGTTGAGGTTCACGTGGGTGAGCTGGACGCCGCCGAACCGCTCGGAGCGCACCACCGGCGCCACGCCCGCGCGCACCCACGCGCCGAGGTCGGTCGGATCGAGATCGAGCCCGCCCGAGCGCTCCCGGTCGAGCTCGCCGATGCTTGAGAAATCCACGCAGAAGCCGTGGTTCTGGCTGGTGATCTCAACGCGACCGGTGAGCAGGTTCTTGACCGGCTGGTTGCCGCCGCGATGCCCGTACTTGAGCTTATACGTGCCACACCCAAGCGCGAGCGAGAGCATCTGATGCCCGAGGCAGATGCCGAAGATCGGCTTGGCGCCGAGCAGCTCGCGCAGCGTCTCGTAGAGGTACGTGACCGCAGCGGGGTCGCCGGGGCCGTTCGCGAAGAACACGCCGTCGGGCTCGAGCGCAAGCGCGTCAGCGGCGCTCGTGGTCGGCGGCACCACCACGACGTCGCAGTCCGCCTCGGCAAGACGGCGGAGGATGTTGTACTTGATGCCCGAGTCGAACGCCACGACCCTGAAGCGCGGCCGCACGGGCAGAACGCCGGTGTCGACCGGCAGATCGCAGCCGGGCGGCATCTCATCCCCCCAGGTGTACCGCTCGCTCGTGGCGACCTCGGCAACAAGGTCGCGGCCGACGAGTCCGGGCGCCGCAGCCGCTTTCGCCGCGAGCGACGCCGGGTCGAGATCGGTCGTGGAGAGAACTGCGCGCATCGCGCCGCGCTCGCGGATGTGACGCGTGAGCCTGCGGGTGTCGACGCCCTCGATCGCAACGACGCCAAGGCGCTCGAAGAACGCGCCCAGGGTCTCCTCGGCACGCCAGTTCGACGAGATCTTCGACATCTCGCGCATCACGAAGCCGGCGGCGAAGACGCCGCGCGACTCCATGTCGGCCGCGTTCACGCCGTAGTTGCCGATGTGCGGCGAGGTCATCGTCACGATCTGTCCGGCGTACGACGGGTCGGTGAAGACCTCCTGGTAGCCGGTCAGCGACGTGTTGAAGACGGCCTCGCCCGTGGTCTCGCCGGACGCGCCGCACGAGAATCCCCGGAACGTCGTCCCGTCTTCGAGCACCAGCAGTGCCGGCTGCCGTGAGATCACCGGGCGACCACCTTCCCGTTCTTGAGTGCGAAGTAGCCCCCGACGAGCACTTCGCTCGCCTTGCCGAGCAGCTTACTGCCGAGAAACGCCGAGTTACGCGACTTGGAGACGAACCACTCCCGCGTGACTTCCACGCGCGCCTCGGGGTCCACGATGGTGATATCCGCCACCTGTCCCGCCGCCAGGCTCACGCCGGGAAGGCCGAGTGCGGCCCGCGGGCCGTGACACATGAGTCGAGCGACATCCGCCCAGGCGAGCTTCTCGGTGGCCACAAGATGCGTGTTCACCAGGGAAAGCGCCGTCTCAAGGCCGGTGGTCCCGAACGGTGCCAACTCGAACTCCAACTCCTTCTCATGCGCGGCGTGCGGAGCGTGGTCGGTGGCGATGCAATCCACGGTGCCGTCGAGCAATCCCCCAACGAGCGCCGCACGATCTCCGGCGGTCCGAAGCGGCGGGTTCATCTTCAGGTTCGTATCGTACCCGATGAGCACGTCTTCATCGAGGAACAGGTGGTGCGGGGTGACTTCGCACGTTACGCGCACGCCGCGCGCCTTCGCCTCGCGAACGAGCGCGATCGAACCGGCCGTCGACAGGTGCGCGAGGTGCAGGCGGCAGCCGGTGAGCTCGGAGAGGCGGATGTCGCGGGCGACCATCGTCTCCTCGGCCGCCGCAGGCCAACCCGGCATGCCAAGCCGCGTCGAGACGACGCCCTCGTTCACCACGCCGTGTCCCACGAGCGATTCATCCTCGCAGTGCGCGATGAGCGGCGCGTCGAATGCCTTGAGGTAGTCCATCGCTATTCGCGCCACACCCGCGCTCTGAACGCCACGACCGTCGTCCGAGAATGCGACCGCACCTTCAGAGAGCATGTCACCGATCTCGGCGAGCGCTGCGCCGTCCTGCCCCTTCGTGACGGCGCCTATCGGGTACACCCGAACGATGCCCTCCTCGGCGGCGCGCTCCACGATGAAGCGCACTTTCGAGCCGGTATCGCAGATCGGCGAGGTGTTCGGCATCGCACAGACAGCCGTGAAGCCACCGTGCGCCGCAGCCGCGGTACCGCTCGCAACCGACTCCTCGTCCTCGCGGCCCGGCTCACGCAGGTGCGTGTGAGCGTCCACGAGGCCGGGAAGCACAACCTTCTCGCTGACATCGAGGGTTTCGCCCTTCGGAATCGAGAGATCCTTTCCGATCTCGACGATCACGCCGTCTCTGATGATGATGTCGGCGACCTCATCGATACCGGCGACGGGGTCGACCACGCGCCCGTTCTTAAGCAGCAGTGCCACCGCTCTCACCTCCAAGCAGCAGGTACATGACGGCCATACGGACCGCGACACCTGCGTTGACCTGGTCAAGGACGACCGAGCGCGGCGAGTCCGCCACGTCGGATGAGATCTCAACGCCCCGGTTCATCGGCCCGGGGTGCATGACGATCATCTCGGGCTTGGCCCCTGCGAGCCGCTTCCCGTTCATGCCGTAGAGCTTCGCGTATTCGCGGTTGCTCGGAATCGGCATCGCGTCGGCGCGTTCGAACTGAACCCGCAGCATGTACGCGACGTCGAGGGTTGGCAGCGCCTCGTCGAGCGAGTACATCACTTCCGCGCCGAGCACATCAGGCCGCGCCGGCATAAGCGTCGGTGGTCCGATGACGATCGGCGTGGCGCCCATCATCCTGAGCGCGGGCACAAGCGACCCGGCAACACGTGAGTGGCAGATGTCGCCGACGATGCCCACGCGCAACCCCTCGAGCTTCCCGAGCGAGCGACGCATCGTGAACAGGTCGAGCAGCGCCTGCGTGGGGTGCTCGTTCACGCCATCGCCGCCGTTGACGATGTGCGCATCCATGCAGTCCAGCAGCATCTGGGGGGCGCCCGCGTACTTGTGGCGGATGACGACCAGGTCGCACGCCATCGCAGAGAGCGTCTTGGCGGTGTCCCGGAGCGATTCGCCTTTGACCGTCGCCGAAGAGGAGGCGGTGAAGTTCACGCCGTCTGCCGAGAGACGCTTTGCGGCGATCTCGAAGGACATGCGGGTGCGCGTCGACGGCTCGAGGAACAGGTTGACGACCGTGCGTCCGCGCAGCGTCGGAAGCTTCTTGATGCGACGCTCGTTGACCTCCATGAACGACTCGGCCGTATCGAGGATGGTCGTGATGTCCTCGGCGGTCATGTCGCTCACGGTCATGATGTGCTTGCAGGAGAGCATCTACTCCTCACCCTCCCCTTCTTCGGCGAGAATGAAGACGCCCTCTTCCCCGTCGGTCTCGGAGAGCATGACCTTCACGCGCTCTTTGCGCGAGGTCGGGACGTTCTTCCCCACGTAGTCGGCGCGAACCGGCAGCTCGCGGTGGCCGCGATCGACGAGGACCGCGAGCTGAACCGAGCACGGCCTGCCGTAGTCCATCAGCGCGTCGAGCGCGGCGCGGATGGTACGCCCCGTGTAGAGGACGTCGTCAACGAGCACGACGTCCTTGCCCTCGACATCAAAGGGGATCTCGGTCGTGTGGACTTCCGGGTTCATACGCGTGGCAAGGTCATCACGGTAGAACGAGATGTCGAGCATGCCGACCGGCACCGCTGCGGCCTCGATCTCGTGTATGCGGTCCGCAAGACGCTCGGCCACGACCGAGCCCCGCGTGACGATCCCCACGAGGGCGAGGTTGTCGGCGCCTTTGTTGGCTTCCAGCACCTCATGTGCGATGCGGGTAAGCGAGCGGTCGATCGCCGCGGCGTCCATCACCTCGGCTTTTGCGCGATACGCCATCATCTGCCTCCTTCATCCGAACCCGGCTTCGGTCCTGAAGACACAACAATGCCTCCTTGCGAGTGGCAAGAAGGCTGTCTGCGTTGGCGCGCCGCTGTGCTGGCGCGGGGTATGCGGTTGCTCCTTGCCGGCCTCACGGGACCGAGTTTAAAGGTCAAAGCGACGATAGCAGGAGACGCCCTCATCCACAAGGGCGTCTCCGGATGCGTTCTCTAGAACCGTTCTGCCTGCAAGGGCACGAAGATCGTGAACGTGCTGCCCTTGCCCGGCGTGCTCATGACCTCGATACGCCCGCCGTGAGCCCGCACGATCTGATCGGCCACGAACAGTCCGATGCCGACGCCGCCGAACGCGCGGGTTGAGGACATGTCTCCCTGGGTGAACCGATCGAAGAGCCGGGGAATGTCCTCGGCAGCGATACCGATGCCGCGGTCCGTGACGGAGATCGTCGCCTCGTGGTCATCCGCTGCGACCACGACGGAGATCGGACCACCATCGGGCGAGTATTTCACCGCGTTGGCCACGAGGTTCTCGACCGCCCTGCCGAGACGATCCGGATCGCACTGCACCAGCGGCAGATCGTCCTTCACATCCACCGTGAGCAGATGGTCGGGACCGCGCCTGACAACGTCGGCATGCTGGCGCACGACCTGCTCGAGGTCAACCGACCGCTTCAGGATTCGCAACCCCTCTTCCTGGATGGTGGTGACCTCAAGAAGCTCCTCGACCAACTGGCGCATGCGACCGGTGTTCTCCCGGATCTTGGAGAGCACCTGAGGCGCACGCTCCGGGATGATCTCCGGCTTCATCTGAGCGAGCACGTCAGCAAACCCCATGATGCTCGTGAGCGGCGTGCGCAGCTCGTGCGACACATTGGCCACGAATCCGCTGCGCAACTGCTCCAGTTGGCGGCTTTCGGTCACGTCGCGCTTCACCACGACAAAATGCGACTTCGTACTGTCCTTCGCGAGGACAGGCGCGATGATGAGGCTCTCGTAGTAGCGCGATCCGTCCTTGCGACCGCCGATCGTCTCACCGCTCCAGACGCCACCCGCCGAGGCAGTACGCCACGCCTCATCGTAGAGGGGCGCCACCGATTCATCGGGCATGAGGTCGTTGATCGTCATGTGCGTGTATTCATCCGGCTCGTATCCAGTGAGCGAACGGAACGCCATGTTCGCCCATTCGATACGGCCCTGACCATCTACGATAAGGATTGCATCCGCCGACGACTCGAGTGCGGCCGACTTCAGCCGTGCCTCATCTCGGCTCTCGAGCAACGTGACCGCGGTGCCGACCGTGCCGGCAAGCGTCTCAAGGATGCCCGCAAGGTGATCGTCCATCAGCGCAGGGTCGCGCAGGAAGAGCGTGAACGTGCCTATCGGCGATCCCTCGGCCATGATGGGGATCGCGTAGACGGCTTCGCAGCCGATCTCGAATCCGAAGCGCAGGCACTCCGTCAGGTCACCCGCTTCCTGGTGGATATGCAGGACGGGGCACCCGCCGACGGCAGGGCATGCGTCGCCAACTGCGCACATCGTGCTCGGATGCACCGTCGCAGGTGCTCCGGCCGCCACCTCTGCATTCACGCCATCGCGGGTAAGCACTGACCACACAGCGCTGAATCTCATGCCCATATCGGCCACGAGGCGATCGCTCACGCGCTGCAACAGCTCATGCTTGCTACCGCCGGTGACCACGACGTGGTCGACGTCCCGGATGATCGATTCCAGCACCTCGGCACGACGGCGCTCGGTTATGTCGACGCCGAACATGTTGATCGCCGAAGGCTGCCCGGCGGCGTCGGTGGTCACGGACGTCGTCAGGTCGACGTATCGGTACTTACCCGACTTCGTTCGCACAAGCTGCTCGTGGCACGAGGGCCCCATGCTTTGCACGACCTCGTGCCACCGGGCTGCGTCCGTGTCCCTGCTCCACGCGGGCGAGAGGAGATCAAGATAGTTGGCGCCCATGACCTCGGTCGCGTCATAGCCCGTGGCGGCTTCTGCCCCCCGGCTGAACAGCATGATCGATCCATCCAGGTCGGTAATGGCGATGAAGGTATCGGCGTGATCCAGAACCCGCCGGGTGAAGTCACGCTCGGTTCGAAGGTCCGCCTCGACCTTCTTGCGCTCACGGACGTCAGCGTTGAGCTCGGCGATGAGATTCGCCTTGACCGAGACCTCCTCGGCGAGAATCTCCATCGCATGGCGAAGCTCGACGTTCGCCTTCTCAAGATCGAGCGCTTTCTGCTCCAGTTTGTGGACGAGTCGCTCGTTGTACTCCTGAAGGATCTCGGTCTCGTCGGTCATCTCCGGGCGACGAACCGTTGCGGATCCGCCGTCGCGCTGAGAGATCTCGTCGATGCGCTGCAGCATCGTCGTGGGGTCGAGCGGTTTCCTCCAGAACGCATCGGCACCAAGACCGTCGGCGAACCGCTCATCCGCGAGATCGGTGTATGACGCCGTGTAGAACACGAGCGGGATGTGGCTCAGGTTCTCATCGGATTTCCAGGCACGGCAGAGCTGATACCCGTCCATCTTCGGCATCAGGATGTCGGTGATGATGAGGTCCGGCAGATCCTGACGCGCAACCTCGAGAGCTTCCTCGCCGTTCATGGCCGAGAAGACCTCGTACCCGCCCGAGCGCACGATCGATTCGAGAAGATAGCGCCCCGCCGGATCATCGTCCACGACAAGCACCCTCACGGGAGCTCCTCTCATTCAGCAGACAAAGCAGAGCCTCGGCCAGTAAGAACAGTATCCACCATGGTGAGCATCCCTGCAGGGTCGATCGGCTTGACCAGGTATCCGGCAAACCCGGCTGCAGCGCCGTGTTCGGATTCACTCAGGATGCTAACGCCTATTACGGGAATATCGGCCGTTTTCTCCTCGGCCTTCAGTCGTCTTACGATCTCCCACCCATCCATTCCCGGCAGGACCAGATCCAGAAGGATCACGTCAGGCCGCTCATCGGCGACCGACCGCAGGGCGACGGTGCCGTCGGATGCTTCCCGAACAGCATAGCCAGCGTCGCGCAATATCCGCGTGATAGTGCTGCGGGCATGCGCGTCGTCATCGACCACAAGTACCGACGATCGCTTGGGATCCGGCTGTCCGTCACCGGCGTCCGATTCGGTGCCGACGGGAAGCGTCAGGACGAACGTGGAGCCGACCCCCACTTCCGAGGCGGCCACAAGCGTTCCGCCGAGCAGGTGCGCCAGGCGACGGCTGATCGCAAGTCCAAGGCCCGTGCCTTCGGGGCGCATGGCATCGACGGTCTCCAGTTGTATGAATTCGTTGAACACGGTTTGTAGTGCATCGGAACTGATGCCGACACCGGTGTCCGCCACCTCGAACCGTGCGTAGGCGCCCACCACGCGCGCCGACAACCTGATGGTTCCGTCCTGCGTGAATTTCACCGCGTTGGAGAGAAGGTTCAGGAGGATCTGCTCCAGCCTGCGTCGGTCGGTGTGAATCGTCGCAGGCTCATCGCAGTCGCACACCCACTGAAGTCCCTTGTCGGCCATGAGGGGGCGGACGGTCCCCTCCACGGATGCCAACACATCCTGGATGCCCACATCCTCAGGTTGCATGACGGTCTGCCCGGCCTCGATCTTCGAGAGGTCGAGGATGTCGTTGATGAGCGCGAGCAGATGGCGACCCGAAGCGTTCACCATCTCCAGCTGCCTGACCTGTTCGGTATTCATCGGTCCGGCAAGGCCCTGCAGGAGTATCTGTGTGAATCCTATGATCGAGTTGAGCGGGGTCCTGAGTTCGTGACTCATGCTCGCGAGGAATGTGTCCTTGGCGTCGGTAGCACGCTTCAGCTCGTTGTTGGCCCGCATGAGTTCATCGGTTCGGTGCCTGACGAGTTCCTCGAGATGATCGCGGTACCGCTCGATCTCGATCATCGCGGCCGTGTAGTTCGTGATGTCCTCGAGCACGCCGATGGTACCCACGACCGCTCCGCGTTCGTCATGCACGGCCGCGTTGAAGACCCGGAGCTGAAGCTGTCGGCCATCTTTGCGGGTCCCGGTGATCTCGACCCCGGCTATGTGGGGCGCGTCGGGCGACCGCCCGTCATCGCACGTGAACCGAAGGCACTCCTCTGGAGGCACGATCGGGTTCGTCTCGCCGAGCACCTCCTCGGCAGTCCAGCCGAAGGCTCGCTCCGCCGCAGGGTTCCATAGGACGACCCTGGCATCCAGATCGAGAGAGATTATCGGTATCGGCGCAACGTCGATGAAGGTCGACAGCCGCTCGCTGAGACTTGCGAGTCTGCGCGTCCCCCGTGTGACCGAGACGTACAGCACGATCGACGTCACGACCACAAAGCCGAGTCCCTTGTACAGCGACAGCCTGGCAATCTGACCGGCACTCAGACCGAGTCTCGAGAGCAACGTGTCGGAAAAGGCGATCCATGCGCCTGCGATGAGTCCGTAGAGGAGCGTCACGCGTACGGCATACCGACGATCCACAACGCCCACCCCGCTCTCCTCTGTCATCCACAGCAAGGGTACCCTGAGTGCTGGAAGGCTAACCCATTCGGGGAAGACTACGCGCCGGGCATGATGATGGGCCACACCTCTTCGCCCACCGGCGTTCGGCCCATAGACTCCGGTTCCAGGTTGCGAAGGTGTCCGGCGAGGTCCTCGGGAAGCGGGTCAAGGAAGTCGAGCAGCTCGCCCGAAGTGGGGTGAACGAGACTGAGGCGGTACGCGTGCAGGAACTGTCGCCCAAGGCCCAGGTCCGCCTTGGGGTGGTTACGACCGTACAATGGATCCCCGACGACGGGATGCTTTATGTACTCCATGTGGACGCGGATCTGGTGCGTCCGACCGGTATAGAGTTTGCACTCGACCAACGTGTAGCCGTCGTCATACCGACCGGCCATGTAGCGCTCAAGCACGCGAAACGTGGTGACTGCCTGTTTGCTGCCCGGCGCTTCGACCACACCCATACGCATGCGATCCCGGGGATTCCTGCCAAGCGGCGCATCCACCAGACCCGAGTCAGGCGCGATGTACCCATGCACGAGCGTGGCGTATCGACGCTCGATCGTCCGCAGCCGAAGCGCATCACTGAGCGCGGCCTGGGCGACATCGTTCTTCGCGACCATCATGAGCCCCGACGTGTCCTTGTCGAGACGGTGCACGATGCCGGGGCGGTCCTCACCCTGCAACGTGCCGAGATCGACGCTGTGCGCCAGCAACGCGTGCACGAGCGTCCCGGTATAGTGTCCGCGCGAAGGATGCACGACGAGGTCCGGAGGCTTGCTGAGAACGATGAGGTCATCGTCCTCGTAACGGATATCGAGCGGTATGTGCTCGGGCTCAAGATCATTCGCCACCGACGGCGGGACGAAGACTTCGATGCGCTCCCCCGCTCTGGTGATGTGATGTTTGCTGGCCACCTGTCCGCCAACAAGAACGTACCCGGTCTCGATCAGCTTTTGCGCCGCCGAACGGCTGACCATGAAGTCCAGCTCGCCGAGAAGCTTGTCGAGTCGGCTGCCTGCTTCTTCACCGCGCACGTCGTGGATGTGGCGTTCGCTCATGAAGCCGCCTCGGACGCGGAGTCGTCACCGTCCTCCGGCTTCACCGTCACAAGCGCGTCATCATTCGAGAAGAGGATCCAGACGAGCAGGATGGCGACGCCGACGTCGAGCGCCATGTCGGCCACGTTGAAGACGGGCCACCAGCCGAGGTCGAAGAAGTCGGTCACCCAACCCGCGACGATGCGGTCGACAAGATTCCCTGTCGCCCCTCCGGCGACAAGGCCAAGTGCGACGGCGACCCATCGGCTCTCCGGCCTCAAACGCCACCATACCCAGGCGATGCCGCCGAGAACGACGAAAGCCATAAAGACGAAGAACGGAAGCCTGCCCGGAAAGAGGCCGAAGGCCGCACCGACGTTTCGAACGTACGTAAGATCGAGGACACCCTTGAGCAGCGGTGTGGAGTCGCCGAGCGAGAAGTTCGCCCGCACTGCAGCCTTGCTTACCTGATCGACGATCAGAACGGCCAGTGCGGTCCCCGCGAGAAGGACGCCGGAACGACGCTGCATCTAGCGGCTCTCCTCCCACTCTTTGCAGGTGATGCACAACTCGGCCGCGGGCATTGCCTCCAGACGCTCCGGTTGGATCTCCTTGCCACAGCGGGTGCAGACGCCGTATCCACCTGCGTCCATGCGCGCAAGCGCGGCGTCGATCGCTCCGAGTATCTCCCTGGCGTTGTCCTCGAGTGTCATGTCGAGCTCACGGGCGAACGTCGCTGATCCCTGGTCCGCCATGTGGTCACGGTAGTTGTTCTCACCGGACACATCGGACAGGCTTTCCTGGCCCTCTCGCTCGTACTCGGCGATCTCGACCAGCACGTGATCACGTTCCTCGCCGAGCGCTTCCTTGAGCCGGGCGAGCGTCTTCTCGTCAAGCATCGTGACCTCCCGTGTCCGAGGTGGGATTATCGAAAAGCGCCCCGCCAAGGGGGGCGCGCTGTCTCAAGTCGAAGTATACCACCGCGCGCGGTTCCCGAAGCTACTGTGGGCAGCTGCCCGGTGAACGCACCGGGCAGCTCTGGTGCCACATGTGCCCGCCCTCTATCCTCGTAGTGCAAGTACCCCGGCGCAGCGAGCACACACATCCGGGTGCGTCGGATCGACACCGAGCTGCCGGAAGTTCCAGCAGCGCGGGCACTTCTCGCCCTCGGCGCCAAGCACCTCGACCGCCAATTCCGGACCCTCGACGACCTCGACGGCCGACACGATGAGCATCTCGGCAAGCTGCTCGACACCACGCCCGCGCAGCACGGCCGCAACGGAAACCGGCGCCGTCACGACGACACGCGCCTCCTGGCTCTTGCCGATAATGCCTTCAATGCGTGCCTCTTCGAGCGCCTTGGTCACGACGTCACGCGCCTCAAGAACCGTGGCGTATGCCGCGCGGAGCTCGTCGGCGGAGCTGGCAGGGATATCCACAGCCGGCCATCCCGCCAGATGGACGCTTGGCACACCTCCCCGAAGCGTCTCGGGCATGAACTGCCAGACTTCCTCGGTCGTGAACGAGAGAATCGGAGCCATGAGCCGCACGAGTGTGCGGAGCACCTCGGCGAGCACGGTCTGCGCGCTACGACGGCCGAGTGAATCGGGCGCCTCGGCGTAGAGGCGATCCTTCAACACGTCCAGGTAGAAAGAAGACAGATCCGTCACGCAGTAGCCGTAGATGGCGTGGTAGACCTGGTGGAACTTCCAGTCGTCATATGACTTCGTCACACGCTCCGAGAGGTCAGCGAGCGCGACAAGCGCGTAGCGGTCCAGCTCGGGCATGTCGTTCCACGCCACAGAATCCGCCGCGTCAAAGTCGGCGAGGTTGGAAAGCAGGAACCGGAACGTGTTGCGGATGCGGCGGTACGCCTCGCTCGTACGCTCCAGGATCTCCGCCGAGACAGAGACGTCCTGCGAGTAGTCCGAGGCAGCGGTCCACAGACGCACGATGTCAGCACCGTACTTCGCGACCACGTCAAGCGGCGAGACCACGTTGCCAAGCGACTTGCTCATCTTGCGGCCGTCACCGTCGACGATGAAGCCGTGGGTCAGCACGGTCTTGAACGGCGCCGCATCGTACGCCCCCACGGCCGTGAGCAGCGACGACTGGAACCATCCGCGATGCTGGTCGGAACCCTCAAGGTACAGTTCAGCCGGACGCCGAAGCTCGGGTCGAGCCTCAAGTACGCTCGTATGGGAGCACCCCGACTCGAACCAGACGTCGACGATGTCCGTCTCGGGCTTGAGTTCCGTCGCACCGCAACGCGGGCACGCGGTTCCGGCCGGGAGGTACTCTGATGGCGACTTCGTGAACCACGCGTCAGCGCCCTCCTCGGCGAAGAGCTTCTCGACTGCGGCGAACGTGTCGTCGCTTGCGACGGTCTCGCCGCACCGGGCGCACTCGAAGACGGGGATCGGCACACCCCAGGCGCGCTGACGGCTGATGCACCAGTCGGGTCGGTCGGCGACCATCGAGTTTATGCGGTTGACGCTCCACCCCGGCACCCATTCCACGCCCTGGATCGCGTTGAGCGCCGATTCACGCAGGCCGGTCGCGTCCATCGAGATGAACCACTGCTCGGTTGCGCGGAAGATGACCGGCTTCTTGCAGCGCCAGCAGTGCGGATAGCTGTGCGATGTCGTTCCGGCGGCGAGCAGCACGCCTCGCTCGCGCAGCCACTCGATGATGAGCGGGCTGGCCTTCTCCACGTGCATGCCCTCGAAGGGGCCGCCGCCGGCGTCGAACACGCCGTTGTCGTCGACCGGCATAGGCATCGGGAGACCGAACTTCACACCGACGAGGTAATCCTCCTCGCCGTGACCCGGCGCTGTGTGCACAGCGCCGGTGCCGGTCGTGAGCTCCACGTGGTCGCCGGTGATGATGACGCCGGTGCCATCGGTGTGGATCGGGAGCACGTAGGTGAGTCCGGCAAGCGCCGAGCCCTTCACCTTGACAGGAAGAACCTCGTAGCTCCCCCAGCCGGCAACGGCAGCGACCGACTCCACGAGGGCCTCGGCCATGACGAGCACCTCGCCGTCGACCTTCACGCCAACGTAGTCGGCGGACTCGGCGAGCGTGACGGCGACGTTCGCCGGAAGCGTCCAGGGGGTGGTGGTCCAGATGAGAATCGACGTCGGGAGCCCCTCGGCCGCCCATGGCTCAGGCGCCTGCGTGAAGCTGAACTTCACGTAGATACTGGGCGAGGTGACATCGTGATACTCGATCTCAGCCTCGGCGAGCGCAGTCTTGCAGCGATAGCACCAGTGGATCGGCTTGCTGCCCTTGTAGACCATCCCGCGGCGGTAGAGTTCCGCAAAGACGCGAACGTCGCCTGCCTCGTAGCTGTGGTGGAGCGTCAGGTACGGGTTCTCGAAGTCGCCACGAACACCGAGGCGCTTGAACTCATCGCCCTGGATCTTCACGAACTCGAGCGCGTACTCGCGACACAGGGCCCGGAGCTCGGCCTGCGAGGTCTGTTTCATCTTTTCGGGACCGAGGTTCTTCTCGACCTGATGCTCGATCGGCTGACCATGACAGTCCCAACCGGGAACGTACGGCGACCAGTAACCGCGCATCGTCTTGTACTTGACGATGAGGTCCTTGAACACCTTGTTGAAGGCGGTGCCCATGTGGATGTGGCCGTTGGCGTACGGAGGCCCGTCGTGCAGGATGAAGGTGGGGCCGCCCTCGTTCGCCTCCAGCGACTTGCGGTAGATGTCCATCTCGTTCCAGAACTCAAGCCATTCCGGCTCGCGCTGGGACAGGTTCGCTCGCATCGGGAACTCCGTCTGCGGCAGGTTCATCGTCTGCTTGTAGTCGTTGCTCACGTTCTCAGGTCCTCTCAACACTCCGTCGCCAAAAAAGAAAACACGCCCGCCCCTGACCTGGGACGAAGCGCGTCTGCACCCCGCGGTACCACCCAGCTTGCCGAGGCCGTTGCCAGCCCGCGCGCCACTCGGTTGCTCTGTAACGGGAACTCCCGTCGGAGCCTACTTGGCGCGCGCGCCGTTCGGTCCGAGGCTCCGAGGTGATATTGTGTCGGGTCTCCCCGCGGGCTTCCACTCTCCCCGCTCGCTAGTGAGGCGACGTGCCGACGTACTCTTCCTCGTCAAAGCCGTTGTCCATGCATGAGCGATAGTAGCCTAGCGTACGCTGACGGGTCAACGCGCAAGCGCTCGTTCGGCCGGGCCCTGCTCGATTCCTTCGACCTCCACCGTCTTGTGCCGGGAGGTCTCCCCTCGCGTCACGCGCACCGCGGACTTCGGAACCCCGAGCGCCTTCGCGATCACCTTGCACACGGCGGCGTTCGCCTTGCCATCCTCGGGCGGTGCGGTGACCCGGACCGACAATTCACCCCCTCGCCAACCCGCGATCTCATCGCGACTCGACTTGGGGGTGGCATGGACGTGCAGTATGGCCATAGCGGCGCTAGTCGATCTCCTCGATATCAACGTCGTCTTCCCGCTCGCCGATAGAACCGAAGTCCATCGTGAACTCGGGAACGTCGAGGAACTCGGGCTCGACCGGGAGTTCGGGGCTCGCCATCTCGCCCAGCTGCAGGCCCTGGACGAATCCGGAGGCCGGCGGCTCGATGGGCTGCGTGTCTTCCCGTATCTGAGCGGACTCCGGAGAAGGCGCCTCGGTCAGCCCCGACAACTGTGACTCGACTGCGGCCGCATACGACGGCGTAGGCGCAGGCGCTTCAGGCGCCGGAGACGACACCTCGACATCGCCGACGACGCCGCTGTCGGTCTGACCGGTCAGCACCTTAACGTCCTCTGGCAGCGGAATCTCGCCGAGATTGCGAACGTGGGTCTCCAGAAGCGAGCGGAAGCGACCGCGGAAGTCCTCCTCGGCGGCCTTGATACGCATCAGCTCGGCCTGCGTCCTCTGCTTCTGCTGAAGGGCGTTGTGGATAATCTCCTTCGCCTTGACCTCGGCGTCCTTGAGCACGACTTCAGCCTCATGGCGGGCCTTGGCTACGATATCCTCGGCAGACTGCTGGGCGCTCACCATGGTGTTATGGAGCGTGCGCTCCATGTCCTGGTAGCCCTTGACCTTCTCTTCGATGGCCTCGTTGCGCTCGGAGAGATCGATGTTCTCCTTGAAGAGGCGTTCGAGCTCATCGGCGACCTGGTCGAGGAACTCGTCGACCTCGGCTTCGTTATAGCCGCGAAGCGAGCGGCCGAATTCCTTATGGTGAATGTCGAGCGGAGTGAGTTTCATCGGTCGAATCCTTCCGAACCGTTAGAGTCCTGCCGTCCTGAGCAGTGTAACCAATACCGGGCCGATGAGGTACTGCAGCACAAGCACCGCAACCCACGGCGAGAAGTCGACGGGGCCCATCGGCGGCACGATACGCCTGAAGATACCCACATACGGCTCACAGACCTGCGCGAGCACACGATAGACGTCGTAGATGGCGCCTGTCGGGCGGAACCACGACAGGATGACGTATGCGAAGACCAATATCCCGTAGAACGAGATGAGACTCCGTACCAGACCAGAAATCGACATTTAGGAACCCAGCTCCTTTGAGCGACGGACGGCGGCGGCCACGGCATCGAACACGCCCGAGCGAAGCCCGCTCGCCTCGAGCGCCTCGACAGCAGCGATCGTCGTGCCACCGGGACTCGAGACCGCATCGATGACCGCTTCAGGGTGCATGCCGGTTCGCTCGATGAGCTCAACGGTTCCACGAAGCGTCTGCAGCGCCAGTGCTTGCGAGATGTCTCGCGACAGGCCCTGACGCACACCCGCGCGCGCCAGTGAATCAACGAAGAGTGCCACATACGCCGGTCCGGAGCCAGAAATCGCCGTGGCCGCGTCCTGGTACTGCTCATCAAGAACGATCGAACGACCCAGCGCTTCGAACATCGCCCGGACCGCCTCGACCTGCTCGGCAGTCGCATCGCTACCACCGGAGACGACGCTCATCCCCTCGCCCACCATGGCGGGTGTGTTCGGCATGACACGCACGACGGCCGCGCCCGCGCCCAGCTGCGATTCCAAACGCGCCGTCGTGACACCGGCGGCGATCGAGACGACGATGGCGTGTGGCGGTATCTCCGGCGCGAGATGCGCCAGCACAGCATCGATGACCTGCGGCTTCACTGCGAGCACGATGATGTCGGCATTGGCGACCGCGTCATGTCCGTCCGCGACAGTGGCAACGCCGTGGGCCGAGAAAACCCCGGCGCGGTCCGCGTTCGGTTCAGCGACGACGATGTCGGCAGCCACGGCAAAGCCGGAAGCAACCAGGCCCGCCACGATCGCCTCGCCCATCTTGCCGCCACCGATGACGGCGATACGATTCACGCCCATATCGCTCACGCGTTCGGGTCGAAGAGACCCTTATCGCGCAGCACGCGGCGCTGCTCGGCGGAAACCTCGACGTTGGCCGGCGAGAGCATGAAGACCTTCTCGGAGACCTTCTGCAGTCCGCCATTCAGGCCGTAGGTGAGCCCTGATGCGAAGTCGATGAGGCGGCGTGACAGCTCAGGATCGGACATCGACAGGTTCATGATGACCGGCACGCCCTGCTTGAAGCGATCGGCGATCGCCTGCGCTTCCGAGAAGGCCCTGGGCTCGACTATGTGCATCTTCACCTGAGGCACAGCCTGCATGCCGGGCCCCGGGGTCGGCTCCTGATACGACGGGCGTGACCCCGCACGAGTCGCGCGCTCAAGGTCAGGTTCACGGTTCACGCGTCGGACCGGCGACGGATCACCGGTGTCATACGGACTCCGATACGCAGGCGCCGGGTCATAGCCGTCGGCTTCGTCCGGGGCGTCCTCGTAGTAACCTTCGTCGTCGTACTCATCGTACTCGTCACCGAGTCCGAGCCGTGCCTTGATCGATTGCCACACGCCCACGGTCGTCTCCTCGCGTGTTCGTCGGGTCTACCGGCCGAAGATGGCCCGCCCGACCCGGATGATCGTCGAACCCTCTTCGATGGCTACCCGAAAGTCGTTGGTCATACCCATCGAAAGATCCGTTAGTTCCATGCCATTGAACCGCATCGAGGCAAGCGAGGCAAAGAGCCGCGCGGTGTCGCGAAACACCCACCGCACATCTTCCGGCCTGCCGAGCGGCGCTATCGTCATCAGGCCACGCACCCTCACGCCCGGCATCTCGAGCGACGCGCGCAGTGTGTCCTCGGCTTCCTCGGGCATCATGCCGTGCTTGCTCTGCTCTCCTGACACGTTCACCTGCAGGAGGACATCCTGCACGATGCCGTGCGCCTCCGCCACGCGATCTACGTGCTCGAGCAATCGCAACGACTCGACCGAGTGGATAAGATGCGCACGTCCCACGACGTCTTTCACCTTGTTCGTCTGGAGCGTGCCGATGAAGTGCCAGTTCAAGTCCGGGAACAACCCGTACTTGCCGAGAAACTCCTGAACCCGGTTCTCGCCGAAGTCCCTGCACCCCGCGACGATCGCCTTCTGTATCTCCGTGACGCCGACGTGCTTGGTGACTGCGACGATGGTCACGTCGCCGGAATCGCGGTCGGCAGCATCGGCGGCATCACGCACCGCCCGCCGGATGCTCTCGTATCGCTCCGCGATCGCATTCAACAGGAACTAGGCCTCTTCTTCCTCGGCAGGCGCTTCGAACTGGCCGGTGACCATGTAGGTGATCCGGTCGCCAATATCGACGGCGTGATCCGCGATCCGCTCCAGGTACCGTGACGCGAGGACCATCGAGCTGGCCCACTCGATATCCTCTTCCTCCTGCAGACGCGCGAGTTCGCGGAAGAACTGCTTGAACAGATGGTCGATCGGCTCATCGAGATCCTGCAGTTTGCGTGCAAGCTCCAGGTCGTTCTTCTCAAGCGCCTCCAGCATGGCCTCGAGCACCCGGTGCACGAGGTTGCCCTGTGCCTGGATGAGATCGTAAAGCGTCTGAGGACCGCGCCTCGATGCCGTTCGGCGAGCGGCCTTCGCGATGTTGACGCCCAGGTCGCCCATGCGCTCGAAATGCATGGAGATGTAGCCGAGCGAATGCAGCAGCCGAAGGTCGCGGGCGACCGGGAACTGCGTGGCGATGACCTCGAGGCTGTGCTCCTCGATCGCCAGACACCGCTGATCGAGATCATCGTCCCCGGCGATGACCTGCTCGGCGAGATCGACATCCCCGTCGACAAGCGCTTTCACGGAGAGCCGCGTGACATCGACGATTGAACGCCCGATGTCGAGCACGCTCTGTTTGAGATCTTTGAGTTCCTTGCGGAAATTCTCGCGCATCGGGTGGCTCCACTTCGATTCGTTGCTGGCCTACCCGACGATTATAGCGTGTCCCTACCCGAAGCGACCGGTGATGTAGTCCTCGGTTCGCTTGTCTTTCGGGCTGGTGAAGATATCGGCGGTCCTGCCGAACTCAACCAGCATCGCAGGCTCGCCCATGACTTCCTGCAAGAAGAACGCTGTCTCGTCACTCACACGAGCGGCCTGCTGCATGTTGTGGGTGACGATGATGATCGTCACCGTCGACTTCAGCTCTGCCATGAGGTCCTCGATCTTCTGGACGCTCGTGGGGTCGATCGCCGAGCACGGCTCGTCCATCAACAGGACGTCGGGCTGCACGGCCAGGACGCGGGCGATGCACAAACGCTGTTGCTGACCGCCCGAGAGCGTAAGCCCTCCACGGCCAAGGATGTCCTTCACCTCTTTCCAGAGGTTCGCGCGCTTGAGCGACGTCTCCACGACTTCGTCGAGATCGGCTTTCTTCTTCATGCCGTGCAAACGCGGACCGTACGCGACGTTGTCGTAGATCGACATCGGGAACGGGTTCGGCTGCTGGAAGATCATGCCGATGCGACGACGGAGATCGACCGGGTCGACGCCGGGTGCGTAGATGTCTTGCCCGTCCAGCGTGATCAGACCTTCGACCTTGGTGCCGATGATGAGATCGTTCATGCGGTTGAAGCAGCGCAGGAACGTCGACTTGCCGCACCCGGACGGGCCGATGAACGCTGTGACCGAGTTGTCCCTGATGTCGCACGTGATGTCTGTCAGCGCCTGGAAATCCCCGTAGAAGAAGTCCAATCCGCGGACAGCGATTTTGACGCAAGCGTCAGCCGTGGGCACGAAGCCCGGCTGGTGTTCGGCGAGGGTGTGGCTCATCCCTGCATCCTCCTGTTTCTGCGGAGCAACCATCGGGCTGAAAGGTTGAAGAAGAGGATCATCACCATGAGGAGGAGTGCCGTGCCGAATGCAGCGGGCAGGTTAATGCCCTCCATGGCCATCTGGTAGAGGTGCACGGTCATCGACCGACCCGGGTCGGTCGGCAAGAGCGGCGTGTTGATCATCGTGCCCATCGTGAAGATGACGACCGCGGTCTCCCCGACTGCACGGCCGGTCGCGAGGATCAGGCCAGTGATGATGCGCGGCATCGCCGCCGGGAGAACGATGCGACTCACGGTCTGCCACTTGGTGGCGCCCAGGCCGTATGAACCCCAGCGAATGAACTTCGGCACCGCGCGAATGGCTTCCTCGGTGGTACGCATGACGATTGGAAGCATCAGGAACGAGAGCGCCAGCGCGCCCGAGAGCACGGAGAAGCCGAAACCCATCCCCTCGACGAACAACGCAAGGCCGAACAGGCCCATGACGATCGACGGCACGCCGGCCAACGTGTCTGCAGCGAAGCGGATGATCCGCACAAGTCGTCCCTGGACCGCGTACTCGGCAAGGTAGACGGCAGCAAGCACCGCGATCGGCGTCACGATCACCATGGCAAGCCCGGTGACGTACATGGTCGACACGATCATCGGCCAGATGCCGCCTTCGGCGTTCACGCCATGGGGCTTGGTGAAGATGAATGCGAGGTTGAGGTGCCCGATACCGTTCACGAAGACGTACAGGATGACAGCGCCGAGCACGACGACCGTGGTGAGCCCTGCGATCCAGAAGACCGCAAGCGCGAGCGCGTTCGTGATGCGCTTCATATCCTTCACGACGTCTCCTCGCGCAAGCGGGACAGCAGGCGCACGGTAAGGACCAGCCCCATCGATACCAGGAAGAGGATGATCGCCATGCCGAAGAGCGCGGTGCGATGCATACCTGACGCGTAGGGCATATCCATGACGATCTGACTCGTCAGCGTTGAGAGCGGCTCTCCCATCCCGCGGAAGAACCCGGGCGCATTGCCAACGACCATGAGCACGGCCATCGTCTCACCGATCGCCCTCCCCATGCCGAGGATGATGGCATCGACGATACCGATCTTCGCGGCCGGTAGAAGCACGCGCGAGATCGTTTGCCACGTGGTGGCTCCCATCGCATACGAGGCCTCGCGCACTCCGTCTGGAATCGACTGGAGCGCGTCTTCGGTCAAGGTTGCGATGGTGGGGATGATCATGATGGCGAGGATGATCCACGCCGTCAGCGGACCGAAGCCGAGGCCGCCTGTCAGGTCGGCCACGATCGGCCGGAGTATCAGCAAGCCGAAGAACCCGTAGACGACCGACGGAACGCCGGCCAAGAGTTCGACCGCAGGGCGGACCACGGAGCGTATCTTGGGCGGAGCGATCTCCGAGAGGAACACGGCCGCGCCGACCGCAACAGGCGTGCCAAGCAACAGCGCACCAAGCGTCACGACGATCGAGCCGACGAAGAGCGGCAGTATGCCGAACAGCCCTTTGGTGGGCAGCCACTCCATGCCGAACAGGAAGTTGCCGGCTCCCACCTCGCTGAAGATCGGCCAACCGCGATATCCGACGAAAACGAAGATCAGAGCGACGCCCGCAACCGCCATGAAGGCACAGAGCAGGAACAGGTTCTTGAGCGTGGCCTCTTTGAAATATGTCGCACGCGAAACGAGCTTAAGGTTGTTCGCTTCGCCGCGTACGGATGGCATGTCGTTCGTGCGAGGTTCGTCAGCCACCGTTCGACCCCTTCGCGGTGATGGGGATGAACCCGGCGTCTCGCACAACGCTCTCCTGAACATCCGGTGACAGGACGAAGTCGAGATAGCGCTTCGCAAGCCCGGTGGGTGCACCCTTCGTGAACATGTGGAGCACTCGCTGCACAGGATACGTCCCACTGACGACCGTGGCTTCACTCGGCTCCACACCGTCGATTGCGACGGCATGCACGTCGTCGGTCACGAAACCCAGAGAGATGTAACCGATCGCACGCGGTTCTTGTGCCACAACCGAACGGACCTGCCCTGTACCCGGCAGGATGACGGCCGTGGGATCGAAGCGTTCCTTGTCAAGCACGATCTTGGCGAACGCCTCGCGGGTGCCGGACGCTTCGTCCCGATTCACGAGTCCGATCTCCATGTCGGGTCCACCGACCTCGCTCCAGTTCGTGATCGCGCCCTGGAAGATCGCCTTGACCTGCGACTTCGAGAGCGAGGTCACGGGATTCGACGGGTTCACGATGACCGCGATCGCATCGTATGCGATGGGTGTGTCGACCAGACCAAGGTCGAGCTCCTCGTCCTTGAGCTCGCGCGATGAGGTGCCGATGTCGCTCGTGCCCGAGGAGACATTCTCGATCCCCGCCGAGGAACCCACCCCGCTGACCAGCACTACCTGGTCAGGGTTCCGGCGCTCGTAGTCCTCCTTCGCCACCTCGGCGATCGGCTGGATCGTCGTGGAGCCCGTGACGATGATCTTGTCTTGAGCCGAGGTGCCACGTGAGCAACCCGAGAGTAGCGGCACGAGCGTCGCGAGCAAGACGAATGCTACGAGCGTGGCTCGAGTAGCGCGAATGCGCAATGACGACCGGTGCGGCCTTCTGCCCGGTACGAGTAGAAACGATCCGTGTTGTGAGCAGTGCAGATTCCGAGGTGCCACTGGCGCTCTCTCGAGACTCCTGCGCGGTCGAGGTCCTCGGCTACAGCCGCCGCAAGATCGAGACGGTCCGAAGCCCGAGGTATCGTAACAAACATGTTAGAGAATTGCGACACGAGATGTGGGTCGACTTCGTAGCAACACTCCCCGATGTGCGGACCGATGTAGGCGGTCATGACCGCGCCGTCCAGCTCGGCGCCGATCGCCCGCACCGTATCACCCACGATTCCCGCAAGAGCGCCCCGCCAACCCGCATGTACGACAGCGATCGCTCGAGGAGCCTCGCTCACCAGGATGACCGGCACGCAATCCGCATAGAACAGCATCAGCGGCACGCCAGGCTCCGTGGTCCACAGCGCATCAGTCGCGGGAATCGGTCCTCGGCCACCAAGCGCACGTGCACCACAACCGGCATTCGACCGATGCACGCGCGTGAGCAGCGTGCCGTGCACCTGCTCCGCGGTCGTCAGCCGCTCGGCAAACGGCTCTGCGCCAAGTGCCGAGAGCACCCGGAAGCGGTTCTCGTCGACAAGGGCCGGATCGTCTTCCACATGTGCAGCGAGATTGAGTGTCGCATGCGGTGCGGCGCTCACGCCCCCGGTACGCTCCGTGAACCCCACGGCGATTCCAACGGCAGCCCGAAGCGCAGTGTCCGTGTGAACCGTGATGCCGTCCTTCTCGGTGCGTGCCAACATGCGTTCACTCATCCTGGTAGTTTCTTCGGTAATCTCTGGCAATTCCGGTATTGAATGGGCACACTAGTCACTGTAAGCGATGCGAGCGACACGTGTCGCTCAAGCGTTACTTCCCGGCTGCTCACCGAGAGGGGGTGACTGTATATGAAGCAGTCCTTCAAGTTTGCCGCCCCGCTCGCAACGGGAGCCCTCACCCTCGCCACCGCCGTGCCCGCGTTCGCGCAGGACTACGGCAGCAGCCGGATGGCGCGTTCGGCGTCGCCTTCTGCGGCATCTACGGATGCATCGCCGCCTTCGGCATCGCAACGTTCGCCTTCTGGGTCTGGATGATGATCGACGTATTCCAGCGCCAGGAGTACGAGTTCCCGAACTCGTCCGGAAGCAGCAAGACCACATGGCTGGTCGTCATGCTGGTATCGTGGCTGCTGAGCGCGTACTGGATCGCAGCCATCGTCTACTACTTCATGGTCTTCAAGAAGATCAAGCGTGGCACGATGGGCACACCCACGGCTCCGGTTGGTTACGCCCCGCCCGCACCGCCCGGCGGATACGCGCCTGCGCCTCCGGCATACCAGCCGCCGCCCGCACCTCCCGCACCTCCCGCACCTCCTGCACCGCCCGCGCCACCATCACCGCCGGCGGAGTAGCCGATCCAAGCGCACGAAGAGACCCCGCCAACTCCATGGAGGCGGGGTCTCTTCGATAGATGCCACTGACATACCGAAGGCCGCGCTCCGGCGAGTCCACATGCCTCGACGGAACGCGGCCTTTTGACCAAGTGAGGGTGCCGCCTAGCGGCGACGCAGAAACTCCGGTACGTCGAATTCGTCTTCCTTGAGGGGCTCGAAGGTCGGGATTCTCGGCCCGGTGTCTTCTTCCGCGCTGATGGCGGATTCGAACTCCATCGACTCCTGCTTGCGCTTCGCGCCAAATCCGGTCGCGATCACGGTCACGCGGATCTGATCCATCAGGCTATCGTCGATGACGGCGCCGAAGATGATGTTGGCTTCGGGGTGTGCCGCTGCCGCAACGACCTCCGCAGCTTCATTGACCTCGAACAAACCAAGGTCGCTGCCACCCGAGATGCTCAGTAGAACGCCCTGTGCTCCCTCGATACTGCTCTCGAGCAGCGGACTTGAAATGGCGGCTTTGGCCGCCTCATGCGCCCGGTTGTCGCCGGCGGCGATGCCGATACCCATGAGCGCGGAGCCCGCGTCCTGCATGACAGTGCGCACGTCGGCGAAGTCGAGGTTAATGAGCCCCGGCACCGTGATCAGGTCGGTGATGCCCTGAGTGCCCTGCCGAAGCACGTCGTCCGCGATCCTGAATGCGTCAAGAATCGAGGTCTTCTTCTCGGCCACCTGCAGCAGGCGGTCATTCGGGATGATGATGAGCGTGTCCACGACTTCCCGAAGGCGCTTGATGCCCTCTTCAGCCTGCAGTGCGCGCTTGCGTCCTTCAAAGGCGAACGGCCGAGTCACGACGGCGACGGTGAGAGCGCCGATCTCCTCTTTCGCAATCTGCGCGATGACCGGCGCCGCGCCGGTTCCGGTCCCGCCGCCCTCGCCGGCGGTGATGAAGACCATGTCGGCACCCTGAAGCGCCTCCTTGATCTCCGCCCGATTCTCTTCAGCGGCCTGGAACCCGACATCCGGGTCCGCACCCGCTCCAAGACCCTTCGTCAGCCCCACGCCGACGTGGACCTTGTAGTCCGCGTCGGACATGAGCAGCGCCTGCGCATCGGTGTTCACCGCAATGAATTCGACACCCTTGACCCCGGCTTCGACCATACGGTTGACGGCGTTCGTACCGCCGCCCCCGATGCCGACGACTTTGATGACCGCCAGGTAATTGGCCCCCGTCTCCAACATCGCACGCCCTCCTGCTGTAGCTTGGCTGCTGTAGTGTAACCCTCAAGTAGATGTATATGGTGCCTGAGCAAACGTCAATCTTTGCATGAACTCTACCCTAGACGCAAGACGTATGCAACAATTTCTTGAGTTCAAGCTTCAGGCCAGCAGGAACGCTCCATGTAGACACATGGATACGCCCGGATCCTGCTACTCGTCGAGTCCCCGGATGATAGCCGCGTCTGTTGAGCGCACGTCGATGGTCACGACGCTTCCTGACTTCTCCCGCATGACCGTCAGGACAATCGCGTCCTTCTTCGCAAGGTCGACGGCCTCCCCGATCACGACCTCGACATTGTCAGTCGTCAGGAGCATCGTCTCATCGATACTTGGCGCACTGACGGCACGCACCTTCTGACGCAACTCGGCGCTGATACCCGACAGCACGTCCAAAGCGTTGCGCAGCACCTCGGATGTGGACGCTCTGCCGGCCTTGAGATCGAGCCCGGGGATATCGCGAATGGTCGGCAGCGTCGTGGTCTCCTCCAAAGACTGCTCCCCCAGCACCATGCCGGATGAGTCAACCACCCAGAACGTCTCGCCGGTATCCACCACCGCAGCAGGCTTGCGCTCTACCACTCTGATCCTGAGCGTATTCGGGAAATCGCGTGTCACTTGGGCGTCGGCGATCCATGCGTAGTCAAGAAGGCGCGCCTTGATGGCCCCCGCCGGGAAACGCAGCAGCGTGGCGCCCTGCGGCACAGCGGCCCGCGAGCGGATCGCATCCACCGTCAGCCGCTCAGCTCCGATGACATCCACCGTCCGTATCTCGAAGAGCTGCGAGCGGTAGAGCGCACTCACACCGCCGATCACACCTAAGAGGATCGCCACGATCAGCGCGATACGGATCTGCCGCCTACGTCGAGCCTCTGCGGCGCGACGCTCTCGCTCGTCCCGCTTGCCACGAGCGACCTGAGCTCCGGCACCGGTGCGCGGTGCCTCCGCATCAAATGAACGCGGTCGAACACGATCCGAAGCAGGACGAAGCGCCGCATCCCGTGCTTTGCGTATAGAGTCAACCTTTGGTTGAGGTACAGGCTGCTCGCTCAGTCTCCTGCTTCGCGAGCCGGTCCCGACATGGACCTTCCTTCGGTTCTCAGAACTCCCCGAGGAACCGGACCTCCGTCTGGAGTTCGATGCCATACCGATCCCTTACGCTCGTCCTTGCCTTGTTCACGATTCCCAGAACGTCTGCCGCGGTCGCTCCCCCTTCGTTGACGATGAAGTTCGCATGGACGTCGGATATCCGGGCTCCGCCCAATGCAGTGCCCTTCAGGCCGACACTCTCAATCAGCCGACCGGCCGAGTCGCCTTCGGGATTGACAAAGACACTGCCGGCGCTCGCCGCGCCCATCGGCTGGCTCTGCTTCCTTCTTGTGAGACCACGTTCCATCTCGGCCCTGATCCGTCCGGGATCCGAGGGGGACAGCCGCAACTCACCCTCGACGATGATACCTCGCTCCGGTAGACCGCTCGAACGATACCCCCATCCGATGTCGCTTCCGCGAAGCCTCATGAGCCCCTCGCCGGGCACGTAGAGCGTCACAGACTCGGTTACCGATCCGATCCACGCATCGCGCGAACCGGCGTTCATCGCCAGCGCACCGCCGAGCGTACCGGGAACTCCCACGGCGAACTCCAGCCCGGCGAGCCCCTTCGAGAATGCATCCTGCACCAGATACGCGAGAATGCACGCGCCACCGGCGCGGATGTACTCACCCTCGCAAACGTGCTTCTTGAACTGCTTCCCCAGAACGAGCACGGCACCCCGGTAGCCATCATCCGCCACCAGCAGATTCGTTCCCTTCCCGGCGACCACGAAGGGAATCCCCTCGGCCGAGAGCACGTCCAGTGTCTCCGAGAGCGCCGCGATGCTGTCGCACACGATGAAGAGATCGGCCGGTCCGCCGATTCGGAACGAAGTGTGGCGCGCCATCGGCTCGTTCCGACGCACATCAGTACCGGCGATCGAACGAAGACGTTCGTATGCAGCGCTTACCGACACGTCACAGACTCCGTACCGAGGCGATTCTCAAGCTCACGTACGAGCTCACTCCCCATGGCGGTGACGTCGCCCGCGCCCATCGTCATCACGAGGTCACCCCGACGGACCCGGGCACCAAGATAGCCGCACACGTCGGTCCGATGGGGAAAGTACGCAGCCGAGCTGTGCGGAGCGTCATCCAGCAGCGCATCGAGAATGGTCTTGCCGCTCACACCGGGGATGGGTGCCTCACCGGCACTGTAGACATCCATCAGCACAACGTGGTCCGCATCAGGAAACGCAGCGCCGAAGTCATCACCGAGAGCAGCGGTCCGGCTGTAGCGGTGCGGCTGGAAGACGACCCACACACGTTCGAACCCCGCCGCCTTCGCAGCGGCGAGTGTGGCCCGAACCTCCGTCGGATGGTGTGCATAGTCATCGACGACGGTCACGCCGCCGACTTCCCCGACCTTCTCAAAGCGCCTGTGGACTCCGCTGTAACCCGCAAGCGGGACCAGAGCGTCGACCACGTCCAGACCGAGTGCCCAGATCGCTGCCAGAACGCCGGTCGCGTTCACCGCCATGTGAACGCCGGGTACGCCGATTCGCGCCTCGATCTGCCGCCCGTCGGGAAAACGGACCGAGAATGTGTGGCCGATCCCGTCCGCTCGAAGGTCGGTGCACCGAACCTCGGCGTCATCAGACAGACCATATGTTATGACGCGACCGTTGACATGCGCCCGCGCCAGCGACGGCAGCCGCGCATCATCCGCACACACCACCGCGATGCCGCCCTCCTTCACGTTCCCCAGGAACTCGCCGAACGTCGCCACGACCTCATCGATGCCCGAGTAGTGATCGAGGTGATCGGCCTCGATGTTCGTGACGAGCGCCAGGTGGGGGTCCAGGAAGAGGAACGACCCGTCGCTCTCGTCGGCCTCTACCACGTAGTAGTCTCCCTTGCCGCATCTCGCGTTCGCGCCCATGTCGTTGAGCTCTCCACCGATCAGGAAGGTGGGGTCAAGACCCATGCCGTCGATGGTCGTTGCCAGCATCGAACTGGTCGTCGTCTTGCCGTGCGTGCCTGCTACGGCGAGCGTTCGGTTCTCGCGTCCGACGTGAGCGAGCATCTTGGCCCTCGGCCAGACATCGATACCGCGCCGACGCGCCTCGGCTAGCTCCGGGTTGGTGTCGGGTATCGCCGAGGAAACGACGACGACCTGCGGGTCGCCAAGGTTTTCGGCCGCATGACCGATGGTGACGCGCATACCTGCTTTCGCAAGCGAGCGCGCATACCGCGAGTCTTTCATGTCAGAACCGGTCACGAGAATTCCTCGATCATGCAGCACGCGAGCGATGCCGCTCATGCCGGCGCCACCGACCCCGATGAAGTGGGCGTACACAGTGCTCACGAATGCTCCTTGCTGCCTTTGAGCGCAGTGGCGCTCCTGATCAACTCCACGACGCGTGCTGCAGCGTCTCGGCGCCCCAGTGCGGCGGACGCAGCTGCCATCGTCTCACGCTTCGCCCGGTTACGCACGAGACCCCTGACGGCGTCCTCAAGCGCTTCGCCGTCCAGTTGGTCGTCCGGCACCACGATAGCTGCCCCGCCGGCAGAGACCGCGCGCGCGTTGAGCGTCTGGTGGTCATCGGTCGCGTAGGGATACGGCACGAGCACCGCGGCGCGACCGATGGCGGTGATCTCAGCGATCGAGGTCGCCCCTGCTCGCGCAACGACGATGTCCGACGCGGCGATCGCCTCTCCCATCGCCGAGATGTACTCGTGCATCCTGTAGTCTCGCGACGGGCTCTGGAGCGCGCCTGACATCGCTTCAGCCACCGCGGCGGCGTCAATCGTACCGGTGACATGTAGCACCTGCAACCCGGGTTCAGCGGAGAGTCTCGGCCACATTCGGACGAGCGTCTCATTGAGGTGGCGCGCTCCCCTGCTTCCACCGAAGACGAGAACCACCGTTGCGTCGGGATCGAGGTCGAGAGCCTCACGTCCGGATGACCGGTCCGCAACGAGGATCTCGCGTCGCACCGGGTTGCCGGTCACTACAGCCCGCTCGGCGCGCTTGAGATGCTTCACCGAGTTCTCGTACGTGACACCGACCGCGGTCGCCCATCGTGACAGTATCTTGTTGGCAAGACCCGGCACCGAGTTCTGTTCGTGAAGAACGAGCGGGGTTTTCGTGAGCACGGCCGCGATGCCGATGGGCAGCGACACGTACCCCCCGAACCCGACGACGACGTCCGGGCCGTAGGAGCGCAACAACCGCCATGCTGACGCTACCGACGAGAGTACTCGAAAGCCCGAGGTGATCAACGTCAGCGGGTTGCCGCGGTCGAAACCTCTGGATGATACGGCGTGGAACGCGATGCCCGCCTCGGGAACAAGACGGGCTTCGAGACTATCAGGCGTGCCGACGAACAGGACGTCGTCATGCCCGCTTTCGACGAGCAGGCCTGCCACCGTCAATGCCGGATAGATGTGGCCGGCCGTCCCGCCGCCGCTCAGAAGAATCCGCACGATCTGACCCCCTGGTCTGTGGTGGTGTTTGCGCACGAGCGCCCGAAGCGGCCGTTCCCGCACGCGCGGCCGAGGTACGCGCACCGTTCGATCTCCTGGCGACTCCGAGGATGAGGCCGATGCACGCAAGCGTGAAGATGAGAGACGAGCCGCCATAGCTCACCAGTGGGAGCGGAATGCCGGTGATCGGCATCAGTCCGGTCACCGCCGCCATGTTCATCGCGGCTTGCGTTGCAATCATTGCGGTCAGACCGCCGGCAAGCAGGCGGTCGAAGTTGTTGGACGCTGCAAGCGCTATCCGAACACCGGCATACGCGAACACAGCGAATGCGGTCACGATCGCGAGTGTACCGAGCAAGCCAAGCTCCTCACCGATGATGGCGAAGATGAAGTCGGTGTGAGCAGCCGGAAGATAGAAGAACTTCTGCTTCGAGAGACCGAGGCCGACCCCGGTCAGGCCACCTGATCCGAATGCGTAGAGCGACTGGATGATCTGGAAACCATCGCCCTTCGGATCCTTCCATGGATCTAGGAACGCGAGGAAACGGGAGAGTCGATACTCCTCCACCCAGATCATCACGCCGACAAGCACGGCACCCGCGCCTGCCGCCGAGAGCAGCAGTCTGCCGCTGATGTCGCCCAGCCACAACAGAAGGTACATCGACAGAACGATGGACATCGTCGTGCCCATATCGGGTTGCAGCATGACAAGGGCCACCACCGGAAGCAGCACGAACGCCAATCGACCGGCAAGCTGCCGCCCGTCTATCTCATGACGCCTCCACTCAGCAAGGAGCACCGCACCCGTCAGGATGCACCCGAGCTTCGCGAATTCTGACGGCTGGATCGGAACACCGCCGATGAGAATCCATCGCTGTGCACCCCACTTGCCCACACCCGCCACGAGAACCGCGATGAGCCCGACAACCGAGCCGCCCCAGATCAGCCAACCAAGACGCTCCGGGTCGCGGAACAGCGCCGCTCCTCGCGAGCTGTACCTGAGATCGAGCCTTGAACCGGCGAAGAGCGCCGCCAGTCCGATGCCCAGAAACACCAACTGGCGCTTGAGATGATACGCGCTGTCCGAATTGCGCACGTAGTCGGCCACAGAAGAAGCGGAGTAGATCATGAGGAGCCCGATCAACACCAGGAACAACGTGGCGCCCATGATCACGTAGGCGGCATTCTGTGATCTCGGCTTCGTCATGACCGGCCATCCATCCCGGACATACCTGCGACGATCTCCCGGAAGACCCGACCCCGATGCTCGAAGTCGTCAAACTCATCGAATGACGCACAGGCGGGCGACAGCAGCACGACCTCGCCCGGGCATGCGACGCGTGCGGCGGCACGGACTGCCGTCTCCATGCTTGGCATCTCGACGACATCGCATCCGTCGCACGACTCGAACGCCGAGAGCAGCTCCGCGGCGGATTCCCCGAACACGACGGCCACGCGACAGCGATCGCACACCGCATCGGCAAGCTCGCTGAAGTCATTGCCTTTGTTGTGCCCACCAAGCAAGATGACCAGCGGCCGATCATCAAACGCCGTGAGAGCCTTGAGCACGGCATCCGGATTGGTCGCCTTGGAGTCATTGAAGTATTCGACGCCCGCCACGACGCCGACGGGCTCAAGGCGATGTTCGATAGGCTGGAATGTTCGCAGCACCTCTCGGAGCGAACCAGCGTCTACACCCACAGCGTGTGCAGCGGCGGCAGCAGCCAGCGCGTTGCTGATGTTGTGGTCGCCCCGGATGGCGAGCTCTTCGACCTTCACGAGCTCCACCCGTGCCGATCCATGCCCCAGCACGAGCATGCCGTCTTCAACGCGACCGAACGCGTCGGCGGCCGAGCGACCGATCGTCCGGACATCGACACCGCCTTCGACGAGCGGCGCCGCGTACGGTGCGGAGCCGGGGTCATCGACGTCGATGACGGCGGTATCGCCTGCCGTCAGGTTCTTGAAGACCCGGGCCTTGTCCGCCGCGTACGCCTCCAGGGACCCGTGCCAGTCGATGTGATCCGGCGTGATGTTCAGAAGAACGGCCACCCGCGGGTGGAAGCGCTCGGTCAACGCAAGCTGGAAGGACGACACCTCGGCGACCAGAATCGTCGCAGGCCCAAGATCGCCCACGACGCTCGCCGCCGCTCGGCCGATGTTGCCGACGGTCTCTGCGGGAAGTCCCGCCTCGGCGAGGATATGTCCGATGAGCGTCGTCGTCGTGGTCTTCCCGTTCGTACCTGTCACGGCGATCCAGGGCGACTCCGAGAGGCGGTATGCCACCTCGATCTCCGAGACGATCGGCACGCCGATGCGCCGCGCCGCGCTCATGAGAGGGCTGGCCGGCGGCAGGCCCGGGCTGGCGACGACCAGCGTCACATCCTCCGGAACCATGTCCGAACCGAGGCGAACATCGACGAACGGGCCGCGCAGCGGCGCCACGAGCGCTTCAAGCCCCCCGCCAGACGCACTGTCGATCAGCGTCACCCTGACATCGACGCCCCGCTCGGCATCACGGGCCAGGCGAGCAGCAACCGCGCGCCCGGAGCGACCTGCGCCGAGTACTGCAACGTGTCCGGTGATGAGTTCCGACATTCCGTCTCCGCTACCGCGTCAGTGAGCCGGCGATGTACAGGGCGAATCCGGCACCGGCAAGGATGCCGGTGATAATCCAGAAGCGGACCATGATCTTCGTCTCGCTCCACCCCTTCATCTCGAAGTGGTGATGGATGGGAGCCATCCGAAAGATGCGCTTGCCCGTCAGCTTGAAGGAGAGCACCTGGAGCACGACGGAGAGCGTCTCAACGAGGTAGATGCCGCCTATGAGCACCAGCAGGAGTTCGGTCTTCGTGACGATGGCAAGCGCGGCCATCGCCGCACCAAGCCCCAGGGAGCCGGTATCGCCCATGAAGATGTCGGCCGGGTACGAGTTGTACCACAGGAAGCCGAGACACGCGCCGGCGACCGCTGCGGCGAACAGCACGACCTCGAGGTTGCCCTGACGGAACGCGATGGCCGCGTAGGCCAGCATGACGATCATGACGCTGCCTGCCGCGAGTCCGTCAAGCCCGTCAGTGAGATTCACAGCGTTGCTTTCGCCGACGACCATGAACCAGACGAGTATCAGATAGAGCCACGGAACGACGATGGTCATGCCGCCCAGATGGATCGTCGAGGTCAGAACGCCAAGGTCGAGGTCGCCGACGAACGGAACCATTACGTGCGAGCTCAAATCGGCCCAGTTCACTGCGGTGAGCGCAACGACGATCGCGACGACAGCCTGCCCGAAGATCTTCGCGCGTGGACGCAGTCCGAGCGACCGCTCATGAACGACCTTCGCGTAGTCATCCACGAATCCGAGCAACCCGCACGCGAGCATCGCTATGAGCGCGATGACTCCACGCTTCCCGACCTCGCCGCTGCCGAGGTAGACGGCCGAGACGACGATCAGGATGAGGACGCCACCCATCGTCGGGGTGCCCTGCTTTACGAGATGGCCCTGTGGTCCGTCGGCACGAACCTGCTGCCCGATGTTGCGGTAGCGCAGCAAACGGATCCACAGCGGGAACAGCGCGCCCGAGAGCGCCAGCGCCAGGACAGCCACCAGGAACACCTGATACGTTGGGTAGCGCTCTATCGCAGGAATGAAGCTAAACATGAGGATCGGTTATCCCGTCTACGATTCGTTCCAGCCCCATGACGCGGGATGCCTTCACCAGCACCACGTCACCGGTCGAGAGTATGTCGTCGAGGACCTCGCTTGCCTCGTCGGTCGTGACACAGGGACGAACACGTTCTGCCGGCATGCCAGCGGCGAGCGCACCATCGGCGATTCGCCGCGCGCGCGGTCCGACAGTTACAAGCGCATCCAGACCCAACTGCGCCACATGCTCTCCCATTCTGAAGTGAGCAAGCTCCTCCAGCGACCCGAGCTCGGCCATGTCGCCAAGAACGGCGATCTTTTGATGCTCGGCGGGAACATCCACAAGCGCCCCGAGTGCGGCACGCATCGAGGTTGGATTCGCGTTGTATGCGTCGTTGATGACGGTCACACCGGATGCGGTCTGGAACATCTCCATCCGCATCCCGGTGAACGCCGCTTCCCGCAGGCCGCGTGCGACATCCTCAAGGCTCACCTCAAGGTAGAGACCGACGGCGGCGGCCGCAAGCGCATTGTAGATGTTGTGGCGACCTGGAATCGGCAGTTCCACGCGAACGCTGCCCTGCTCGGCACACAGGAGGAACACCGGGGTGCCGGTGTCGGACAGGTCGATCTCCGTCGCACGCACGTCCGCTGTTTCGCCAAGACCGTAGCGCGTCGCTGCAGCATTCGAACGATCCGCGAGGGCAGCGGACCATGAATCGTCACCGTTGAGGAAGACCCGGCCCGACTCGGGTATCGCTGCAACCAGCTCTCCTTTTGCCGAGGCGATCGCCTCCTCGCTGCCGAGGACCTCGATGTGGCTGACGCCCACATTCGTGACGAGCCCCGCGGTAGGACGGGCGATCTGCGCAAGCCGGGCGATCTGACCCGCACCTCGCATCGCCATCTCTACGACGAGGACCCCCGTGTCGGCTCCGGCCTGCATGATCGTCAGCGGTGCGCCGAGCTCGTTGTTCTTGTTGCCCTCGGTCGCAACTACGCGCATCTTCGTACCAAGCACCGACCGAAGGAAGTCTTTCGTCGTGGTCTTTCCGGTCGAACCGGTCACGCCGATAACCGGACACATCAGACGCTCACGATGGTATGCGGCCAACTCCTGCACGGCTGAAGTCGCGTCTTGCACCTGGATCAGCGCAACATCGTGCCTCCGTGAGCGGACGATCGCCTCTCGGATGGCCTCGTCGTCCCGTGTGACGATGATCGCGCGGGCTCCGGCGGCAAGCGCCGCGTCGATGAACTCGTGACCATCGACCCGCTCACCGGCAAACGCCACGAATGCGGCTCCGGGGCCGACGTCACGTGAGTCGATCGCCAGTCCGTTCACCATGGTGTTCGCATCGCCCGCGAGCAGCGTGCCGCCCGTGACCTCCACAAGCTTCTTCACCGAGAGCGTCAGCACAGTGACCTCAACTCCTCAGCTGCGACTTCTCTGTCATCGAAGTGCACAGTCCGGTCGGCGAATATCTGGTAGTCCTCGTGGCCCTTGCCGGCGATGAGAACAGCATCGCCCGCGGTCGCCTCGCGCAAAGCCCGCGCGATGGCTCTTCGGCGATCGATCTCGACGACAGCGGTACCACCGGCCTGACGAACGCCATCCTCGACCTGCAGGATTATGCCGACAGGGTCCTCACTTCTCGGGTTGTCGCTCGTGATGATGAGCGTATCAGCGCTCTCACTCGCCGCCCGACCCATGAGCGGACGCTTGTCGGGGTCTCGGTCGCCACCGCATCCGAATACCACGATCACCTTGCCCTCGGTCACCGCGCGTACTGCATCGATGGCTTTCGCGAGCGAGTCCGGCGTGTGTGCGTAGTCGACGAGCACCGTAAAGGATTGTCCTTGATCGATTCTCTCCAAACGGCCCGGCACCTGAGGGGCCCGTTCCAGGCCAGCGACAACGTCGCTGAACCCGATTCCGAGCGCCAGCGCGGAGCCTGCGGCGACAAGCGCGTTCTCAACGTTGTACGCACCCGCCAGCGGGAGTGTCACCACATGAGACTGATCGCCAGCGACCAGCGTGAACGTCGTGGAGGTCGGGCCCGGCTCCTCATCCTCGGCCCGAACGTATGCATCGGCCGCGCGACCTACGGTGATCGCATCTGGTAACGATGCCGCGAGTTCGGCACCAGCGGCGTCATCGATGTTGATGACGCGCGCTCCGACGTCGAGTTCGGTGAATAGCCGTCGCTTCACCGACCAGTATTCTTCGAGCGTGTGGTGGTAATCCAGATGATCCTGCGTGAGGTTCGTGAATGCCGCGACGGCGAACCGCGTACCGTCCACACGATGCAGGTCGATCGCGTGGCTTGAGACTTCCATCGCTACACCGCTCACGCCTGCTGCTCGCATCCGGGCGAAAAGCGCCTGTAGGTCGGCGGATTCGGGGGTGGTCCTGGAAGCCGACTGTCGCTCCCCTGCGATGCGTGTCTCGACGGTGCCGATAACACCGGTCACCCGACCGGCGGCACGCATGATGCTGTCGATCAGGTAGGTCGTGGTGGTCTTGCCATTCGTACCGGTGACGCCGACGATTCCCAGATGCCGGGAAGGGTGACCGTGGATGCAGGCTGACGCGTGCGCCAACGCCGAGCGTGAGTCGAGTACCACGGCATTCGGGACTCCGACATCGACCGGCCGCTCCGAGACGATAGCTGCCGCTCCCCGGGACACCGCTTCACCCGCGTACTCGTGGCCATCATGCCGAAAGCCGCGGATGCAGAAGAACGCGTCTCCGGGACGCGCGTCGGCAGCACGGTACGCGACGCCGGAGACGGGCGTCTCGGCGCCCGTCATCGAGGTCGTCTCTATGTCATTGAGCAGCGCAGATAGCGTTGTCGTGTCCATGTTCGCCTACCGCTCGGAAGCCCACCGATTCTAGCACAGGGGCCCTCGTTCGCCGGTCAGTCCTTGTCGCTTTGTGGTTCGCCTGTTACCGCGTCATCTGCTGTGTGCGAGGCATCCGTCGAGGAGGTCTTGGTCGTGGTCGGAGGTATCTTCAGATGCTCCATGCAATAAGCCGACAAGCGCGAGAAGGTCGGAGCTGCGACGGTGCCCCCGAAGATCGAGTTCGACGGCTCGTCGATCATGACGACGATGAGCACCGCCGGGTCCTCGGCCGGGACGAACCCCGAGAAGGACGCTATGTACTTGCCCTGCGCGTATCCGGCCTGGCCGTCGGTTCGTGCCTTCTGCGCAGTTCCCGTCTTGCCGGCAACGCTGTAGCCGGTGACACGTGCACCGGAACCGGTGCCCTCGGTGACAACCGCGCTCAGAACACCGCGCATCTCGGCTGCAGTCTCCGCCGAGATAGCCTGCTTCTTCGGCCAGACGAGCGTCTTGTCCGGAGAATCCGGCAGCGCCTGCAAGAAGTGCGGCGTCACAAGCTCGCCACCGTTGGCGATCGAGGCGAGCGCCCGTGCGAGCTGCATCGGCGTCACGCTAACGCCCTGTCCGAAGGGGATATTCCCGATCGAGGACGCTGACCACTGCGCGGGAGGCGGAAGCCACCCCATCGCCTCACCGGGGAAATCCACGCCGGTCTTCTCGGTGAGGCCGAACCGGGAGAAGTAGTCGTAGAGCCGATCCTCCCCCAGTGCGATGCCGAGCTTGACGGCTCCGACGTTCGAGGAGTTCGTGACGATGTCCGTGAGCGACCAGGTGACCTGACCGCGCGGGTGCGACTCGTGGATCGTGCGTCCACCGACCTTGAGCGTCGGCGGCAGCACGAACGCACTCGTCGGCGTGAACATCTTCTCTTCGATGACCGCCGCGGCCGTCAGCGACTTGATCGTCGAACCGGGTTCGTATGTATCGACGATCGGACGGTTCCGAAACGCCTTCGCATCTGCGGTCGCGAACTTGTTCGGGTCGAACGTGGGTGTCGACGCCATCGCGAGGATCGCTCCGGTGTCCGGGTCCATCACCACGACCGAACCGCCCTTGGCTCCCCACTTCTCGACGGCCGCCTGTAGCTCGACGTGCGCCTGATACTGGATGTCCTTGTCGATCGTCAGGACGATGTTCTCGCCATCAACGGCGTCTTCCTGTACCGAGACGCCGCCGGGAATCGGGATGCCCCGGGTGCCTTTCTCGGCGATGACCTTCCCCGGTGTGCCTGCGAGCACCGAGTCATAGTACTGCTCAACGCCTGCCAGACCAACGTCGTCGATTCCGACGAAGCCGAGAATCTGGCAGGCGAGCTCGTTGGACGGGTAGACGCGCCGGGCGTCTTCCTGGAAGCCGATCCCGACCAGATCGAGCTGCTTGAGGGCGTCAGCGCGCTCCACGTCCACTTTGCGTGCGAGGTAGACGAAAGGAGCGTCCTTGTTGAGCTTCCCCAGGTATTCCTCGGCCGTTCCGCCGAGAACACCGGCAACCGCCGTGGCCGCAGCCTGCTTGTCGACCACCGCGTCGGGGACCGCGTAGACATCGCGGGCCTCCATGCTCACGGCAAGCGGCTCGCCCTCGCGGTCGTAGATCGAGCCCCGGCGCGCAGGCACGTCCATCTCGCGGCTGCGTTGGTCGTGTGCCATGGCTGCATATGCCGGACCCGCGACAAGCTGCAGATAGACGAGCCTGGCTCCTACTCCCACCAGGAACACGACGAACACCGCCAGCAGCAGCACGTACCGGGTCGATCGCTGTGGCTGGCGGCTCTTGGGGGCCATCTTCGCCTCCCGGGGACGCGTCACGACCCGTTCACCGCGATGAAAGTCCGACGTCGCCGACGAGCAGCACCTGCGCTTCGCCCGCGGCCAGATCCATAATCCTCGAGACGACCGCTCCCACACCCGAATCACGGGTCGGCGCGGGTGCGGAAGTGGACGCGATCTCCGTTTCGACCGCAGGGATGTCGATATAGGTGACCTGCTGCGCCTCGGTCATGTTGAGCGCCGTGCCGGCGATAGCCTCGATCCTGGACGGCGCCTTGAGCGCGCTCGCATCAGCTTCGAGCGACTTTCCTGCGAGCTCTTCGGAGCGGATGTCTTCCCGGAGCGAGATCGCGTCGATCGCGGCTTCCTCCGCCTGCACGGCGAGCGCCACGCGGAGCATACCGACACATGCGAGAGCGACCATCGCAATGCAGCAGATGCGGAACAAGCCCACTGCGTTGCGCGATGCGCGCACGGAGGTGCGCCGACGCGGGGCGGTCGGAACGAGACGGAGGTGCGGTCGAGCAGCAGGCGCACGCCTGCTGTCAGCGATCTGACGCGCCGCCGCTCCCATATTCCGCCTCCTCTGCCACGACTACGTGTTCGACTGCTGCTTCTCGGCCACCCTCAGATGGGCACTTCTCGCCCGCGGATTGCCGTCGATCTCTGCTGCCGTTGGGACGACAGGTTTCTTCGTGACTATGCGGAGTACCGGTTCGCGTCCACACCTGCACACCGGCAGGTCAGGCGGACACACACATCCCTGGGATTCCTCGGCGAAGACGCGCTTCACCACGCGATCCTCGAGCGAGTGGTACGTGATGACGGCGACCCTGCCGCCAGGAGCAAGCCACTTGACAGCCGAACGAACCCCGCGCTCGAGCACCTCGAGTTCATGGTTGACCTCGATGCGCAGCGCCTGGAACGTCCGACGTGCCGGATGAGGTCCGGTGCGGCGCGCAGACGCCGGGATCGCGTTCTTGATGAGCTCGACAAGCTCCCCCGTCGTCGTCACCTGGTGGCGGCCCCGCGCGGCTACGATGAATGCTGCGATGCGCGAGGCCCACCGTTCATCACCGTACTCGCGAATGACCCTGGTGAGGTCGGCTTCGCTGTAGGTGTTGATGATGTCGGCCGCGGTAGGCTGCGAGGTCGAGGGATCCATCCTCATGTCGAGGGGAACGTCCTCCTGGTACGTGAAACCGCGGCCGGCTACATCCAATTGTGGCGACGATACGCCGAGGTCGAACAGGAAGCCGTCGACGTACGGGATGCTCGCGTCTGCGAGCAACCGGTCGAGATCGCCGAAGTTTCCCTTCAGTAGAACCACATGCTGGCCGAGGGGTAGTGTGTCTCGTGCTGCGGCGAGTGCGGCGTCATCTTGATCGATTCCTACGAGAATCCCCGTAGGCGCGATAAGCTGTGCAACCCGCTTAGCGTGACCTGCCCCGCCCAAAGTGCAATCGACGATGATGGAGCCGTCGTGCAACTGAAGTTGCTGCGTCACCTCGGCCAGCAAAACTGGGATGTGCCGGTATTCCATTATCAAGGCCTTACAGAATGCCGAGTTCGGCGAGTTCCCTGGTGACATCCTCGATACGATCGGTCGTCTCACCGTTGTACGCGGCCCACTTGGCAGCGTCCCAGACCTCGATGCGATCCCCGTTGCCGATGACGGCGACGTCCTTATCAAGTCCCGCGTACTCGCGCAGGTTCGACGAAACGGAGATCCTTCCCGCCGCGTCGAGCTCAGTCTCAACCGCACCCGACGAGAAGAAACGGCGGACCTGGCGGAACTTGGGGTCGAAATCGCCCTTGTCGGTCAGACGACCCAGGAAGCCCACGTACTCTTCCGCAGAATGAACGTAGAGGCATCCCTCGAGTCCCTTGGAGATGACAAGACGACCGGTCATCTCACCCCGGAACTTCGCGGGCAGCGACAGACGCCCCTTGGTGTCCAGCGTGTGCTGGTGCTCACCGAGAAACATCCCGTCCCTCCCCTTCGCTCCATCGGGACCCATTGTCGGCGCCCTCTGGCGCCTCGATGGCTCAACTCTATTCCACTCCATCCCACTTTGCAACACTTTATGGGCAAGTTTCCCACCGTGCCACACCGTTGTGACACGAGGCTCCACGCGATGGGCGGCCGTGGCACGATTCCGGCTCGGCCGACCCCGACACGAACCGTTCGGGAATCGAGCGCGTCTTAGGTTTGACAGGCAGGATTCGGACGTTGACAGCGGAATAGAAGGAGTAGCCGGTAGAACGTCCCGGTGTTGCCCATTCCAAGGGTCGAACGTTAGAATCAGCAGTAACATTCGCGGGGCGCGATGGAGGTGAACCACCCTTATGGCACCACTCGGCTACAACGTCGCGAGCATCGTGGTCAACATGCTCGCCGTCGCCTTCTTTGCGGTCGTCGCGATCGGCATCGGCTTCCTGGCTTATGCGGCTAAGGAACTGAAGAAGCGCGAGACCAGCGCGGGCGAGTAACCCGCACGCTGTTCCAAAGTCATCGACGCCCCGACCCACCTGCGCTGTCAGGAGGGTCGGGGCGTCATCTTTTCGGGAACAGTCCCGAAGAGGACTATGTCGAAGGAGGCCGTGATGTTCGCTCGGCAGCACAGATGGACTGGACGGATCATCGCGATCGTCGCCGCACTGGCACTGGTGCTCGGCGTCGCAGGGTGCGGCGCGATCGACAGCCTCACCGGAACGCGCACGACCGGGAGCTCATCCTCCGAACCGTCGATGGGCGCACCCGATGTGTATCAGGACGCCGCAAAGGGTGTCGACGGCGTGGCTACCGACGAATCGCTGGCGACCGCCCCCTACGGCACCGGCCACGTCGCAGCGAATGTCCCACAGACCGACCGGCTCATCATCCGCAACAAGGCACTTCGAATCGAAGTCAAGCAGGTCACCGAGGCGCTCGACACGATCAAGGCGTCCGCCAAGAAACACGATGGCGTCATCACCAGCATGCAGGTCGCGAGTGATAGCGGCTCGCCCATCTACCGGTACAGCGATTCCGGCACACCATCGGACGGCACTCCCCTTCTCGGCTACGTGACCGTGCGCGTGCCGGCCGACAAGTTCGCGGCATTCGTCGATGAGGTCTCGGCGATCGGAACCGTGCGCTATCAGGCCGAAACCACCGACGACGTAACGCAACAGCACGTCGATTTGAAGGCCCGGCTCGACAACCTTCGTGCCGAGGAAGCCCGGCTGCGCGAGTTCTTCGACGCGGCGAAGAACGTGAACGAGATGCTGGCCATCGAGACCGAGCTCGGACGGGTCCGGGGCGAGATCGAGTCGCTTGACGCGCAAGTGAAGTACCTCGAACGCCAGGCAGCGATGGCGACCGTCACCATCGACCTGTCCGAGCCGCAGGCGATCGTCAGACCGAACGGCGAGGACTGGGGCTTCGGCGACGCGGTCACCACCGGGTTCCGTGGCGCGGCAAGCGCGATCCAGCTGCTCATCGTCATCACGATAACCTTGTCACCGTACCTACTGATCGCTGCGGTGCTGTTCTTCGCGATCCGCGCGATCGTCCGTGCGCGCCGTAACAGGCGGACGATCGTCGCAGCCGACGCAGCGCCGGATGACGAAGCGCCAGCGAAGTAGCATGCTCAGGCCGCAGGTCAGGATTCCTCTGTGGGCGGCGGCCGTGATCCCGGTCGCCGCCTACGTTGTCCGCTCCTCTATGCGCGGATGGGACTTCAGTCCGGATCTGCCGGTCGACGCACTACTCGGTGGGCTCCTCGTCGCGGTGATAGCGCTCGCTCTGTGGTTGCGCAACACGACGGCCCCGGATGACGCCGAGCACCAGTTGTCCTCCCAGGTGGAGCGCGAAGACGATGCCGAAGGCGGCGATCGGTAGTATCACCAGATCGGTCGTCGGATCAAGGGCGGACTGCCCGGGAGCTCCCGCTCCACTGGTAAGCGTGAGATAGCCTCCGAGCGCCACGCCCAGCGCCGCACCCAATGCCCATGTGCACGCCCAGCCGAGCGCGGCCGTCCATCGCACCGGTTCGCCACCCCGGGCCAGCAGCACGCCCTTACCCCTTCTCGTACGGCTTCCCGACCGCCGCCGGGCCGACTGAACGGCCGACGACACCCGCAAGCACGATGACCGTCAGGATGTACGGCAGCATGAGGAAGAACTGCGGAGGGATGTTGATCTCGCCTCGGAAGATCTGCAGCTTGATCTGGAGCGCGTCAGCGAAGCCGAAGAGCAGCGATGCGCCGTATGAGCCCACCGGCGTCCAGCGTCCGAAGATGTTGGCTGCCAGTGCGATGAATCCCCGACCATTCGTCATGTTCTCGGTGAACGATCCGACCTGCTCGAGCGTGAGATTCGCGCCCGCGAGGCCAGCAAGCGCGCCGCTTATCAGGACGGCGATCCAGCGGCCTTTCAGCACGCTGACGCCGACGGTGTCGACGGCCCGGGGATGCTCCCCAAGTGCGCGCAGATGCAGTCCCCACCGTGTGTTGTACATGGCCCATTGCATCGCGATGGCGATGATGATCGCCATATACACGATAGGTGTGTGCGAGAAGAGGATCGTGTTCACCCAGTGCCAGACTTCGGCAACGAACCCTCCGCCGCCACGCTCAGATGCGAAGCGGAATATCGGTTTGATTGTCGTGACAGCCTCGGTGGTCCCGGGGTGACCGTACAGGATCTCCATCAAGAATCCGGTCAGGCCAAGCGCAAGGATGTTGATAGCCGTTCCCGAGACAACCTGGTCAGAACGCAGGTTGATCGAGGTGAAGGCGTGGATCGCAGCGATGACGACACCGGCCAGTACGGCTGCCAGAACGCCGAGCCACGCGTTCCCGACCGCTAGCGTCACAGCGACACCGGCAAATGCGCCGCAGAGCATGATTCCCTCGAGCGCGATGTTCACGACACCTGATCGTTCGCAGATGGTTCCGCCGATGGCGGCAAGCGCGAGCGGTGTGGCCATGCGGAGCGCGGAGGCGAAGAGGTCGGGGGTGATGATGTCAGCCAACATTGCTGGTCGCCTCCTTCTGACGCTGCTTGACGAAGTACGTGACGATCCCCTCGGCTGCCACGAAGAAGATCACCAGCGCCTGAACAATAAGGATGATCTTCTGGGGGACGTCCGCCATCAGCTGCATCGTCCCAGCACCGGCAGACAGCGCCCCGAACAGAAGCGCCGCAGGAATGACCGCAATCGGATGGTTCTTCGCAAGCAGGGCGACGGCGATTCCGGTGAACCCGAAGCCCGAGGAGAACTGGTCGAAGAGCCGGTGATGGACCCCCATCACCTCAACAGCACCTGCAAGACCGGCGAGCGATCCGGAGATGCAGAGCGCCTTGACGGTCGTCCACTGCACGGAGATGCCGCCCGTTTCCGCGGCCCATGGGTTGTAGCCGACGGCGCGGTTCTCATAGCCGAGCGTCGTGTACTTCAAGACCCACCAGACGATGACGGCAGCGACGATGGCCACCAGAATGCCCATGTGCGCCCGCCCCATCTTCAGGAATGGCATCGCCTGCAACGTGGCGTCCGAGAAGAGCGACTGTATGCGCGGGAGTTGCGATTCGGGGGGCAATAGGCCGGTCTGAGGAATCTGACCGGGTGACTTCAGCGGCCCGATAACGAGATACGAGACGAAGTACCGGGCGATGTAGGTGAACATCATCGTCGTGATGACTTCATGTGCACCGATTCGCGCTTTGAGAATCGCCGGGATGAAGGCCCAGGCGGCTCCAGCCAGCATCGCCGCAAGAAGAAGCAACGGCAACGCCACGTACCACGGCTGGCCGGCGAGCACGAGGCCGAGCCAACCCGCGGCGAGACCACCCATGAAGAGCTGGCCTTCGGCGCCGATGTTGAAGAGGTTCGCCCGGAAACCGTACGCAAGGCCCAAACCCGCGAGGATGAGCGGCGTCGACTTGAGCAGCGTGTCGCCGAACGCTTTTGGTGTTCCGAACGACCCCTGGAACAGCGCTGCGTACGCGGCTATCGGATCGTAGCCCGAGACCCACATGATCAGAGAGCCGATGAGTATCGCAAGAAGCACCGAAGCGAACGGGGTTCCAACCTTCTGTGCGATCGCAGCCCAGTCGCGATTCGTCGAACGATCTTCAGCTGCGGCGCTCATTCGTCTCCTCCCGTCGCAGGCGTCTCGGGCGTGCCCGGAATCGCGTCCTTGTCAATCTTGCTGCCGCCACCGCCGGTCATGTAGTACCCGAGCGTCTCGGCATCGGCGTCTGCGACAGCGAACTCCTTGACGATCCGTCCCTCGTAGATGACGAGTATGCGATCGGCGAGCGAGAGTACCTCTTCGAGCTCAAGGCTCACAAGCAAGACCGCCTTGCCGGCATCACGCTCGCGAATGATCTGTCGGTGGACGAACTCGATGGCTCCGACATCAAGGCCTCGCGTCGGCTGAGCCGCCACGAGCAACTCCGGGTTTCGACCGATCTCCCTGGCGACGACGACCTTCTGCTGGTTGCCGCCGGAGAGGTTCTCGGCATCGACCCGCTCGGAGGGAGTCCGGATGTCGTAGTCGGCAATGCGCTTGCGGGCGACCTCGGTGATCGCCTTCGGGTGCATGATGCCGTTCCTGGCAACCGGCGGCGTGCGATGATCGCCGAGAATGATGTTCTCGGCGATGTCGAACTCAAGGACCAAACCGCGACGATGCCGGTCCTCGGGGATGTGCGAGACGCCGGCCTCGATGGATGCCCGGGCGTTCGCGTGCGTGATGTCATTGCCCTTCAGTTCGATGCGACCGCCCTTGGGCCGCCTCAAACCGACGATCGACTCGACGAGCTCGCGTTGGCCGTTGCCATCGACGCCTGCGATGGCGAGTATCTCGCCGCCGCTCACGCTGAAGCTGATTCCTTTGACCGCCTCAAGTCCGCGGTCGTCATCGACATGGATGTCCTCCACTTCGAGCACGGTCGCCCCGCGCTTGGAAGCACCCTTTTCGATACGCAGGACGACGTCCCGTCCGACCATCATCCTGGCAAGCCCGATTTCGTCGGTCGCAGCGGGGGTGGTCTCTCCGACGACCTTCCCGTCACGCATGACGAGGATGCGGTCTGCGATAGCCACGACCTCCTCGAGCTTGTGGGTGATGAAGACCGCCGAGAGGCCCTCGTCGACAAGCGACCGCACGACCGTGAACAACTCGGTCACTTCCTGCGGGGTCAGCACGGCGGTAGGCTCATCGAGGATGAGCACCCGTGCGCCCTGGTAGAGCGCCTTGAGGATCTCGACTCGCTGCTGCATCCCCACCGAGAGATCGATGATCTTCGCGTCGGGATCCACTCTCAGGCCGTAGCGCTCAGAAATCTCACGGACGCGCTCCCGGGCAGTGGCGAAATCGATGACCCCGAGCCGACCGGGCTCACGGCCCAGTACGATGTTCTCGGTCACCGTGAGCGGCTCTACAAGCATGAAATGCTGGTGCACCATCCCGATACCGAGGTCGATGGCGTGGCGGGGCGACTTGATCTTCACAGGCGCATCATCGACGAGCACCTCGCCGCCGTCGGCCGTCAGCAGCCCGTACACGACGTTCATGAGCGTTGACTTGCCTGCGCCGTTCTCGCCGAGCAGGGCGACGATCTCCCCGCGCTCCAGCCGCATCGAAACGCGGTCGTTGGCAAGCACTCCTGGAAACACCTTCGTGATCTCGCGCAGCTCGAGCAGCGGCATGCAAAGACCTCCCGGGTTGTGCTTCATGTCATCGAAGAGGGGCGACCGGACGATACCGGCCGCCCCTCTCAGTCTACCGCAATCGACCGTCACAGAGCACGGTCAGCAGCTTCGTGCCTACGGTGCCGTCGGGACGGTGATCGTACCGGCGATGATGTCGGTGCGAGCCTTCTCGACTGCGTCCTTGATCGCCTGCGGGACCTTGGACTCGAAGTCATGGTACGGGGCGAGTCCTACGCCTTCCTCGGCCAGACCGAAGACCTTGATGGTCCCGCCGGGGAAGGATCCGTCAACGACTGCCTTGATGGTCTCGAAGACAGCGTTGTCGACGCGCTTGATCATGGAGGTCAGCATGACGTCGCCGCTGTTCGCGACGGTCTCGTACTGGTCCACGTCGACGCCGATGAACAGGGCGCCCTTGTCCTTGCACGCCTCAACGGTGCCGAGGCCGACCTGGCCAGCGGCAGCGTAGATGACGTCGGCCTTCTGCTCGATGAGCGAGTAGCCGAGCTCCTTACCCTTCGCCTGGTCGGTGAAGTTGCCCGCGTAGAGCGAGATGACCTTGACGTCGGGGTTGACCGACTTCGCGCCGGCGATGAAGCCAGCCTCGAACTTCTGGATCAGCGGGATATCCATACCGCCGACGAAGCCGATGACGTTGTCGGAGTTGAGCTTGCTGTCGAATGAATCCTTGGTGGCGAGGCCGGCTACGACACCTGCGAGGTAGCTGCCTTCCTCCTCCTTGAAGTTCAGACCGACAACATTCGCAGGAACCGGGTCGAAGAACTCATCGACGCCGCCGAACTGCGTGTCCGGGAATGCGGTGGCCATCTTGGAGACCGTGTCGGTCATCAGGAAGCCGACTGCGAAGATGGGCGAGAAGCCCGCAGTGGCCAGCTGGTCGATGTTCGACTCGTAGTCCGTGATCTCCTTGGACTCCAGAACCTTGATCTCCACACCGAGTTCCTTCTCCGCGCGCTGGAGACCGGAGTATGCACCGTCGTTGAACGACTTGTCGCCGAGTCCGCCGACGTCGGTGACCATAGCGGCCTTGACGGTGGACTTGGGCGGGGTCGTCCCGTCCGAGGTGCCTGTGCCGGTGTCGGTCTTCTTCGCGCAACCGGGCACAAACGCAACGAGCAAAACCAGAGCTAGCAGTACCGAAAGCACTCTTATCGTCTTACTGTTCACGCTCGATCCGCCTCCTCGTATTCTGGAACCGCAGAACCACGTCTATTCTACTCCTCTGACCGTTGTTGCAGCAGATAATTTCCAGCCACGAGACATATTCCCACGATCATCTCAACCGCGCGCGCGGATGCGTCGAGAGATACTCCTCACGCAGATGCGCACGATCGACGTGCGTATACACCTGCGTCGTGGAGATGTCGGCATGGCCGAGCATCTCCTGAAGGGATCGGAGGTCCGCTCCGCCTTCAAGCATGTGCGTGGCAAACGAATGACGCAGCGAGTGCGGGTGAAGATCGAGTCCGGCTCGTCCGCCATACACGCGGACGATCATGAAGATCGCCTGTCGGCTCATACGCTGCCCGCGTTGGCTCAAGAAGACGGCCGAGGGATCCTGCCGCAGGTTCGCCTTCTTGGCGCGCAGATAGGGTCGTCCATGCACCAGATACTCGCGCAGGCTCTGCTCGGCAGCTCCGCTCACGGGGACGAGGCGCTCCTTGCTCCCCTTCCCGAAGACCCGGATGAAGCCTCCATCAAGATCGACGTTCTCCACGTCAAGTCCGGTGACCTCGCTCACGCGCAGACCGCACCCGTACAGCAGTTCCAGCAACGTGCTGTCGCGGTATCCGACCGGACCTTCGGGGAACGGTTGCGACAGCAGCCGTTCGGCATCGTCGATCGAGATCACATCGGGGAGACGCTCTGGCACCTTCGGCAGCGGGATACGCGCGGTGGGCTGTTCTTCGGCGATACCCTCCCGAACACAAAAGCGGTGGAAGGACTTGATCGCCGCCACCTTGCGCTCTACCGAACGGGGCGCGAGGCCACGGGCGCGCAATGCGGTGATATGGGCGGTGACGTCTTCGCGGGTCACGCCCGACGGCGAATGCACGCCTCGGGCATCCAGGGTGTCCGCGTACTCGCGGAGGTCACGCCTGTACGCAGACACGGTGTGCGGCGAGGCGCCCCGCTCGACGGAGAGGTACGCCAGAAACTCATCGATGCTCGCGTTCATGCACCGATTATAGAGCGAGGGCGACCGATTGGCCGCCCTCGCGTTCAGATCGCCGTGCGATTCCGCCTAGAGGAGCTTCTCCAGCGGCGAGTAGTTCATGCCATGCGCGTCGGCGACAGGCTTGTAGGTGATCTTGCCATCGAGAACGTTCACGCCCTTGGCGAGCGCAGCATCGTCGAGCACGGCTTGCTTCCAGCCCTTGTCGGCGATAGCGAGACCGTATCGGAGTGTCGCGTTCGTGAGCGCCATCGTCGAGGTGTTCGGCACCGCACCGGGCATGTTCGCAACACCGTAGTGGAGGACACCGTCGACGAAGTACGTGGGATCAGCGTGGGTCGTGGCATGCGTGGTCTCGATGCAGCCGCCCTGGTCGACGGATACATCGACGACGACCGATCCGCGCTTCATCTTCGGAAGCATGTCCGCGGTGACGAGGTACGGCGTCTTCGCGCCCGGCAGCAGAACCGCGCCGATCACGAGGTCTGCTGCGTAGACAGCCTCCTCGATGTTGTGCTTGCTGGAGTACAGAGTGCGGATCCGGTTGCCCCAGATCTCATCCAGGTAGCGCAGACGGTCCAGGTTGACGTCCATGATCGTGACGTCGGCGCCCATGCCCATCGCAACGTATGCCGCGTTGGTGCCGACCACGCCACCGCCGAGGACGACGACCTTGGCGGGGAGCACGCCGGGAACGCCACCCATGAGCACACCGCGTCCGCCGAACGGCTTCTGCAGGTACGTGGCGCCGACCTGTGCTGCCATGCGGCCGGCGACCTCGGACATCGGGGCGAGCAGCGGAAGCGAGCGATTGGGAAGCTCAACGGTCTCGTAGGCGATGCAGACCGCACCGGACTTGATGAGCCCCTGCGTCTGAGCAAGGTCCGGAGCAAGGTGGAGATACGTGTAGAGGATCTGGCCGGGGCGCAGACGCGAGATCTCAACCGCTTGCGGCTCCTTGACCTTGACGATCATCTCGGCACGGGCGAAGACCTCGTCGGGCGTGCCGACCAGCTCAGCGCCAGCAGCGATGTACTCGTCATCGCTGAACGACGAACCTTCACCGGCCGCCTTCTCAACCAGGACCGAGTGTCCGTGCGCGACGAACTCACGAACGCCACCCGGGGTCATGCCGACACGGAACTCGTTGTTCTTGATTTCCTTGGGTACGCCGATAATCACCGTCGTATCCTTCCTATCGTGGGTAGAAACCCAATCTGCATGTATATCCTGAGCGTGCGCTCTGTTGATGTGTGGATAGCATGCCCAGCGCAGGACCCGACCAGTGTATCGCAGGTCAGGGAAGGCGCAAGTACCGGTCGGCGGACGGGATGAATGCAGCCCGCAGGAGCAGCCGGAAAACGCGAATACGCTAGCCGCAGAGCCCGGCGGCGACCGATCCCGCCGCGGCCGCAGCCGCGAAGAATGCCGGGTCGTCCGCGGGGCCCCTCCCCATCGAGTGCATGCGGAGCCCACGGGTATCCGGCAAAGCGGCCACCTCAACGTCAGCACGAGTGTGACGGCGCCAGACGCCGGCCGATTCAAGAGCCTCGTCGACCACCGCCGCCGCAGAGGCCGAAAGCACGGGCACTGCGACCAGCGCCGGTGCGAGCGCGATCGTGCCGAGCGCAGCGAGCGTGTGATGGCTGACGCCGTGATGGCGTTCACGCGGGTCAACGAAGGAGATCCTCACAACCGCGACAGGGCGCCCCCCGAGCGCAGCCGCGGCGTTGATAGCCTCGCCCTGTGCGATTCCCCCGTGGCCGAACGGCGTCGAAGTGCCCATTATCCCCGGCCCAAGCGCCGCAACGACGACGTCCGCCTCGCACACATGCCTCGCAGCCAGAAGTGCCGAGTGAAGCGTCACTGCTTCATACTCCCCGCCGAAAGCCTGTCCCGCCGTGAGCGTACAATCAATGAGACCGGCCTCTCGCATCCCGGGAACGAGGTTCGAAAACGCCAGCGGCAGAGAGGCCCCGTCGGTCATCACGTATGCAACGCGGAGCGCCGGGTCGTGCGCTTTGATGGCTGCGGCCACGGGCAGCAGCTGGCTGTGCAGGCCGCAACACACCACCGGCACATCCTCAAGCGTCGACGCTGCTGCCATCACCGCAGCGTGCGGGCTCGACGCCTCCTCCACCGCGCAGACGTCCCGCTGGAGCGGCGTGTATCGGGCCTTCATGACGTGGCCTCCTGAGGGCGCATCAAGTGCGACTCCCGTGCCGCCACGCGCAACGACGAAATGCAGTCCGCCCGTTCCGAGTGCAAGATCGACAGCTGTGCTGTTGAGAAGTACACGGTCTCCCTCGGCAGAGGGCGCACTCAGCGATGTGTAGAGCAGCGCAGTGCCGGTCTCGCCGTCGTCAAGCCGGACTGCAAGTCGCTGCAGACCGTCGCGCTCGCTCTCGACAGCCGTCACGTTCGCCCAGATGAGTCTCATTTACTGCTCCGGGGATTCCGACGCTACCCGCGTGCGACACGATGGGCGACGGCGGCTCCAACGAAGTCGCGGAACAGCGGCGCGGGCCGTGTCGGCCGGCTCTTGAACTCAGGGTGGCCCTGATTGCCGAGGAACCACGGGTGGTCGGGAAGCTCGATCATCTCGACCAGTTTGCCATCCGGAGACAGCCCGCTCACGATCATCCCCGCGTCGATCAGCTGCTGGCGATACGCGTTGTTGACCTCGTAGCGATGGCGATGGCGCTCGTAGATGACTTCCTCGCCGTACGCCTGGAAACCGAGCGTGCCACCCACGACCTTGCAGGGATACGCCCCCAGACGCATGGTACCGCCCATGTCGGCCACATCCATCTGATCGCGCATGAGGTCGATGACCGGATGCGGTGTCACCGGGTCGAACTCGCTCGAATTGGCACCCTCGAGCCCGGCAACGTGACGCGCGAACTCGGCGACGGCGACCTGCATGCCGAGACAGATACCGAAGTAAGGCACCTTGTTCTCGCGGGCGTAGCGTGCTGCGCGGATCTTGCCCTCGATGCCTCGGATCCCGAACCCTCCTGGAACGAGGATGCCGTCGTAGCTTGCGAGCACCTCGTCCACCTCTTCAGGGGTGAGGCTCTCGGCGTCAACCCAGTGCACGTTCACCTTGTTGTCATGGAAGATCCCCGCGTGGCTCAGCGCCTCGGTGACCGAGAGGTACGCATCGGGCAGCTGCACGTACTTGCCCACGAGCGCGATATCGACCTCATCGGCGATCGCGCGGCGGTGGTCGACGAAGGATTGCCACTCGGTAATGTCAGGCTCGCCGCATTCGAGGCCGAGCCGCTCGATGACCATGCTGTCGAGCCCCTGACCGCGGAGCGTCATCGGCACCTCGTAGATCGAGGGCGCGTCCATGGCCGAGATGACCGCCTGCGGCTCGACGTCGCAGAACAGGCCGATCTTGCGGCGGATGCCGGCGTCGATGGGCCGGTCGGAGCGGCAGACGATGAAGTCGGGCTGGATACCGATGGAGCGGAGCTCCTTCACCGAGTGCTGCGTCGGCTTCGTCTTGAGCTCGGATGATGCCGCGATGTACGGCACGAGCGTGACATGGATGTAGATGACGTTGTCGCGCCCTTTGTCCTTGCGCAGCTGACGGATCGCCTCAAGGAACGGCAGCGACTCGATATCGCCGACCGTGCCGCCGACCTCGGTGATGATGACATCGGGTTTGGTCTGCTCGGCAAGCCGGTTGATGCGCTCCTTGATCTCGTTGGTCACGTGCGGGATGACCTGCACGGTACCGCCGAGGAAGTCGCCGCGGCGCTCCTTGGCGATGAGCGTCTGATACACCGACCCGGCGGTGACGTTGCAGTCTCGCGAGAGTGACTCGTCGATGAACCGCTCGTAGTGCCCGAGATCGAGGTCGGTCTCTCCCCCATCATCGGTCACGAAGACCTCGCCGTGCTGGAACGGGCTCATGGTGCCCGGATCGACGTTCAGGTACGGATCGAGCTTCTGGATGGTCACTTTGAGGCCGCGCGATTTCAGCAGCCGACCGAGCGACGCCGCGGTGATGCCCTTGCCAAGCGATGAGACCACGCCACCAGTTACGAAGATGTGCTTTGTCGCCATGTGCTCTCTCATACCTCCTGTGCGTCGTGGTCGTCTTCAAGATGATACCGCGAGTCGACGACATCAGACGTCGAGGTCGCGGACGATTCATGTGATTCAGGGGTCGGTCCCGTCTCGGCCAGGCGGCCAAGGCCGTCGATCCGGTGCAACCAGCCGGTTCGCTCGATCACCGCCGAGAAGGACACCTTCTCGGAAGCGATGTTGAGCGTGAGCATGGCCGCTGCGTACAGGGCAAGCGCCCACAGCGGTGCTCCAAGCACGATGACCGCCCCTGCAACTGCTCCCATCGCGTTGGCGCCAGCGTCACCGAGCATGCCGTGCTCGCCGAGGTCAAACCGCCAGACGGCGAACACGGGGCCGAGCATCGCAAGGAGCAGCGAGAGCGCTGACAGCACGGCGAGCGTCGAGGAGCTGGCGCCCAGCCCCGTGCCGGACACCGTCGCCGCTAGCACAAGCGCCGAGCCGAGAACGGCGAGCAGCGTGTACACCTTGAGTGCACGACCGGGACGCAGATCCGTGAGGTTGACGAGATTCGCCGTCAGCGCGATCGCTGCGGCCGCCACCAGGATGACCGCCAGCTGGCCGACCCCGGACACACCGGCACGCCACGGCGCCACCTGTCCCAGGATGGCAGCGACCACGAGCGATGCGACGCCGATGCCGAGGAGCTTGAGCATGCCCGTCGTCACGCGACCGCGGGCGAGTGCTCTGAAGTGACCCCTGAATCCCTTGTCCGCGCCGGTCCCGTAGGCGTCATCGATGAGACCGAGCGAAGAGGCGACCAGCGCCAGTGGGCCGAGAAGCGTCAGTGCGACCAGCGCGGTGGTGTCATCGACCGCCGCCGTCGCTACACCGCACACGATCGCGCACCCGGCCCAGATGACCCACACGATCCCGAGTCCAGCGTAGACCTCGCGGCCGCGGTAGTTGAGCACGTGCCGTCCGTGCGCGAGCGACGGTGTGAGCATGCGCATGAAGGCGACGGGAACGGCCACGCAGGAGAGAAGGACGATCAGCGGCAGAAGCATCGGCGCGAATGCGTTCACCCGGCAGCCACCTCTCCATCGGTCTCAAGCATCAGGGCCACCAGGCCGCCGATGAGGTAGGTGATGACGAGTGCCAGCACGACGACACCTGAATCCTCGGAGACGGCGCCGACGAACCCGCCGACGAGACCAGCGGACATGGCGGCAGCAAAGACAGGATTGCGTTCGAGCACAACTGCCATACGGCCCATCGGACGTAGCCGCAGGTAGGCAAGGACCGCCGCGATGGCCAGCACGATGGCGGGTAGCGGCGAATCTGTGAAGATGCGGACGCTAGTTGCCATCCGCTCGGCGAGCAGACCGCCGAGGCCGCCGCTCGCCGCCTCGCCGACGGCCCTGCCGATGTGCGTCCCGCCGGTGAGGCGATCGAGCGCGACCATCGCCACAAGCGCGACGAGTGCGAGGCCGATGACGACCGCGACATCACGCGGGCGAACACGGCGCTTCTCGGCCGCTATCCAGAATGCGGCGAAGGTGACGGTGCCCCACACCGACACGATGACGTTCGCGCCGATGAACGGTGCGGCGCACACCACCACGGCAGCGAGTCCGACTATCGCGATCAGGCGCCGGCGCGAGGCGACGGTGGTCTGAGCGGCGTCCATTTCGAGGGCAAGTCCGACGAGCGCTCCGCCGACGAGAAGCGCGGCGCCCTCGTTCCCGATGCCGAAGAAGCGAAAGCCGATGAGCGGCGAGTACGAGAAGACGCTCGACAGCGACAGCGTGGCGCCAGCCAGCTGGTCCACGCCAAGAATGAGCGCCGTCGCGATGCCCGCAAAGGCGACCGCGCCGGTGGTCCCCCACTTATGCCAGGCGAACTCGGCGAAGATCCAGAGCAGTCCGGATGCGGCGAGCATCAGCGCCACGATGCGCTGCGGCGTGGCCGGGAATCGGTCGATGACATGCAGCAGCGTGGCGCCAGCAGGAAGCACGAGCCCGAGCAGGATGACGCGCCTGAACACCACCGACCAGTATGCGTACCTGGCGCCGGTACGGTACCTCTCGGCTGTGAGCCACCCGCCGAGCAGCACAACGACCATGACGGCCGTATACACGTTGAAGATGGGAACGCGGATACGCTCGACCGCGTTCAGGAATCCCGAGACGCGCGCAAGCCAGGCTGTACGCTCTTCCGGCGTGCGCCCGTCCTCGCCGACCGAGAACGCGCGGCCGGACGCGGCTGTGGACCGACCCGCGATGTGTTCCACCGTCGCCGCGACATCCGCGTCAGTCACGAGCCCCGGGCGACGGGTCGAAATGCTCGTGAGCAGCCCGGACCCATATCCGCCTCCGGATACGACGACGACACCTGCGGGCGCACCATGTCCGGGGGTCGCGCCGGCAAGCCGGGATGCGACAACGACCGCGGTCTCAGGGGTGATGCGTCTGAGAGACTCCGCTATCGCCACGTCCATCTCGGCCGCGGTGCCGGAGACCTCGACGGTGGCGATCTGCTGTCCGCCGCGCGAGGGATACGTCCCGAGAACGCGCCCCGATTCCTGTGGCGCCCGGGACACGAGCAAGCCTGATGCTGCGTCCTGCGCGAGTCCGGTGAGAACCGGCATCGCCTCGGGTGTGACCTCGCTCCAGGCAAGCGGAGCCGTTACGATGACGAGCACGGGCTTCGCGGCCGCTGAAGGCGCCGCAGGAACGCTGGCGCAGCCGGTGAGACAGAGAAGTGCGAGCGCGAGTGATGCCGCAGCCAGTGCGCGATTCCGTCTCACATTCGCCTCCCTGTCGACCGGTTTCGGACATGCGTCGAGCCAGAACTGTCGGCTCAGGGAGCTGCACCCGCCACGGTAGCGCGTTTCGGGGTGCCCGACCGCCAGTATACCGGAACACAACGCGCCCGTGTTGCGCGAGCAGAAAACGGCTGCTGTCGGCTACAATCGACGCGGTACGCCACGCACACCGGGAGGAACCATCGCCGCTCAGCAATCGATAGCGCGATCGACTGCGGTCATGTCGATCTCCACGGCGACGTCGCGCATCACCGGCTTCATGCGCACATGGGCGATGGCCTACGCGCTCGGAGTCACGGCGCTCTCAGCGTCATACAGCGTCGCCAACAACATCCCGAACATGATCTTCGAGCTTGCCGCAGGCGGGGTGCTGTCCTCGGTATTCATCCCGATGTTCATCGAGCGCATGCAGCGCGACGGCGAGGATGAAGCCTGGAAGTTCGCGAGCTACGTCTTCAACATCACGGTGCTGGTCCTGGGCGTGGTCGCGATCGCGGGCACCGTCTGGGCCGAGCCATTCGTGCGCACGCAGACGTTCCGCATCTCCGCCGAGAAGGCCGAGCTCGCGGTCTACCTGTTCCGCTTCTTCGCAGTCCAGGTGGTCTTCTACGGCGCCGGCATGGTCACGACCGGCATCCTGAACTCGTACCGCAAGTTCCTGTGGCCGGCCGTCGCTCCCATCTTCAACAACATCGTGGTTATCGTCACGCTTCTTGGCTTCTACGTGCCGCTCAGGGACACCCACCCGCAACTGGCGGTCACCGGCCTGGCAGTGGGTACGACACTCGGCGTCGTCACGATGGCGATGGTACAGATTCCGAGCCTCGTGAAGCTCGGCATACGCTACACACCCCGGATCGACTGGAAGCACCCGGCGCTCCGAACGATCGCAGTGAAGATGGGGCCTCTACTGGTGTACACGATCACCAACCTGGTCGCTGTTTCGTTCCGCAATGCGTACGCCTTCGGTGCGACGGACCGGGGTCCGGCGATCCTGCAATACGCCTGGATGTTCTACCAGCTACCCTACGGCATCTTCGCGGTGGCCCTGGCGACCGCCGTCTTCCCCGAGCTGTCCGCGCTTGCCGAGAAGAAGGACTGGGTCGGCTTCAAAGCGATGTTCTCGAGCGGCTTCCGCTCGACGGCGGTGTTGATCATCCCGCTCGCGACGCTGCTGGTCGCGCTCGCCGAGCCGGTCGTCCGCCTGTATCGCGCCGGCAGCTTCACGTCGGCCGACGTGCCTGTCGTCGCGGGCGTGCTCGTGTGGTGGGCGGCCGGCCTGTTCTTCTTCGCGGGCTACATGTTCGTGCTCAAGACGTTCTACGCACTGCAGGACACAAGAACGCCGATGGTCACGAATCTCGTCCTCACGGTCCTCCAGGTGAGCCTCTACGCCGCCCTCACCGCTGGATTCGCGGGATGGGCCGGCTTCGGGGTTCGTGGCATCCCAATCGCCGACGGTATCTTCTTCACAGCCCACCTCATCGTGCTCGCGCTCCTGCTTCGGCGACACATCGGCGGTTTCGACATCCGCGGGATCGTATGGACCGTTCTCCGGGTGCTGGTAGCGTCGGTCATCGCGGCAGCCGCGGCACTCGGCATCATGCGTCTCACCGCACCGCTCGCCGCAGGTGCAGGTTTCCTGCTGCAGCTCGTGCTCGCCGGTGTCCCCGGGCTTGGCATCGCGTACGGTCTCTCGGCGGCATTCGGTGTCGGAGAAGTGCGCGCAGGTGTCAGGCGACTGACCGATGCGATCGCCCGGAAACGCAACCCCTCATGAGCGTCATCGTCCTCATGCCCGCGCACGATGAAGCCGAGCGGATCTCGGCGTCAGTGACCGCAGCACGCTCCGTGAGCAGCGTCGACCGCGTCGTGGTCATCGACGACGGATCGCGGGATGACACCGCCGCGCTCGCCGCCGGGGCCGGGGCCGAGGTGCTCGTCATGCCGACGAACGTCGGCAAGGGCGGTGCCTTGCAGGCCGGGCTGAACGCGGTACGCGACGACGCCGACATTCTCGTTCTGCTCGATGCCGACCTCGGAGCGACTGCCGCCGAAGCCGAGCTGCTGATCGCACCCGTGCTCACCGGAGACGCGGGCATGACGGTGGGAGTGCTTCCCCGCCCCGCCCGATCAGGTGGGCTCGGACTCGTGAAGGGGCTCGCGAGACGCGGCATCGCGATGCTGGGCAACGGATTCGATGCGCTCGCTCCCCTCTCGGGACAGCGCGCACTCAGCAGACAGGCCTGGGAGGCCGTCGAGCCGTTCGCTCCGGGCTATGGTGCGGAGGTGGCGTTGACCGTGCGGGCGCTGCGAGCCGGACTCCGTGTCATCGAGGTACCCGTCTCCATGACGCATGCCGCCACAGGCAGAGACCTGGTCGGCTTCGCACATCGCGGACGCCAGTTCCTCCACGTGCTGCGAACGCTTATCGCTCTGCTCCTCGAGCGACGCTAACCCCCCGCGGTGACCGCAGGGTAGACGGCGTCTGCGCCGGGCCCAACGCCGAAGTACCCGCTCGCCCGACCGGCGAGCAACCACACCAGCGAGAATGAACCCTGTGGCGTGTCGACGTTGTCGAGCGCCGAGAATCCGCGATCGACCGACTCCGCAGCGACGCCCGTCACCTGGCTCGTGGCCTCGGCGCCGACGATCGTCGCACCATGAACGCCAAGCGCGCCTGCCACTCTTGCCGCGAGATCGTCCGGCTGGCCGCCGAACGCCGTCATGAGCACGCACCCGTCGACTCCCGCGAAATCACTCCTGGCGTCCGAGGAGATGGCACCGCTCTTCAGGAGGACGTCGAGGACGGGCCGGTCGCCCGTGCGACGAAGCTCGGTCGCGACGGCTTCAGCCACGGCGTCTTTGAACGCATCGCTCGCGGGCGCCGCCTCACCTACGAACGAGCCTCCGAGCAGCGCTGGCAACTCTTCGGGGATGGTCTCGTCGAGGCCCATCCCGGCGGACTCCTGCGTGAGCACGATCGCGGTGCCGCCGGCGGTCTCGATCGCCTTCGCCGCAGCCGAAAGCCCATTGCTGCGACCCGAATTGACCAACACCACGATAGTCTTGCCGTCCAGTGAACCCGCTGTCAGGGCAGGGACGACATCCTCGGCGAAGGTGCGGTCGCGCTCCAGGCCCGAGCGCAGATCCGCATTGTCCTTCTGTATCTGGGCAAACTGCTTCTGCAGGTCGGCTACGAGCGTTGATGACTGGCCTTCAAGGGTGCCTCGTTCGGCGACGACGGTTCCAAGGACCAGTCCGACCGTCAACGCCAGGAAAACGGCGACCAGAGATGCTACATGATATCTGAGGTTGTACATGTGTCCTCCCGGTCTACAGACCGATCGTGGTACGCAGCTTCAGCAGCAGCAACGCGACGATGTTGCGGGCCTGCGGCGAGATCATGATGGCAGTGGACGCTACCGTGAGCGCTGCGGCGACGAGCACCACAAGCTGCGACGGCTTGACCGAAGCACGGTAGAGCTTGTTCACGCCCTTCGCATCGACCAGCCTAGGGCCGACCTTGAGCCTCACCAGGAACGTCGATGCCATACCCTTTCGGCCCTTGTCCAGGTGCTCGATGAGATTGGCGTGCGTTCCTACAGCGACGATAAGCTCGGCACCGCTCTCGTACGCAAGCAGCAGTGCGAGGTCTTCGCTCGTGCCGGCCATCGCCCACGACGTCCACTTCACACCAAGCTTCTCGAGACGGTCCTCACCGGGCGCGCGACCATCGGCGTATGCATGGACGATCAGTTCGGCACCACCCTGGAGCGCCACGTCCGTCACCGAATCCATGTCTCCGACGATGATGTCGGGTTTGAACCCGAAGTCCCTGATCGCGTCGGCGCCGCCGTCCACGCCGATGAGGACCGGATGGACCTCCCGTATGTACGGCACGAGCGCCTGGAAGTCTTCCTTGAAGTCGTAGCCCCGGACGACCACGAGCGCATGGCGACCTGCGATGGCGGTCCGCGTCACCGGAACCGAGACGCCTTCGGTGAGCAGTGTCTTCTCGCGTGAGATGTACTCGAGCGTGTTGCGCGCGAAGCTCTCAAGCTGCTGGTCGAGTCCTGACTTGGCCTCTTCCATGGCGTGCTCGACCATGTCGACGGTGAGGCGCGTTCCCGAGGCAACCACGACACCGTCCAGAAGCACATCATCACCCGCGACCTCGATGACATCGCCTTCTTTGATCCTCTCGAAGACGACTTCTCCGGCCGCATCGATGAGCCGCACGCCCCCGCGGACGAGGATCAGAGGGCCGAGGTTCGGATACGTCCCGGAGATCGAGCGAGCGGCGTTGATCACGACCTCCACGCCCGATTCCAGCAACGATTCAGCACTCACACGGTCCATATCCGTGTGATCGATGATGGCGATATCGTTGCGACCGAGGCGCTTCACGAGGTCCTTGGTGCGCCTATCGAGCCGGGCGATGCCCTGAAACCGCATGCTGTCCTCTCGGGTACTGACCGACGCTCAAGTCTAGCAGACTGCACCGCGTCACTACGCGGACGCCGCCATCGCGAGCAGCTCCCGCGCGTGCTCCAGCCCGGTCACCGTCGTGCCCCCGGAGAGCATTCGAGCTATCTCGGCGACCCGTTCGTCAGACCCGACCGGCCGGGCCACCGTGACGCTACGCCCTTCGGTGCTGTCCTTCTCGACGACCACTTGCTGGGCGGCGAACGCCGCCACCTGCGCGAGATGAGTGACCACGAGCACCTGATGGGTCTCGGCAAGCGAGGCTAGGCGCTTCCCGACCGCGATCGCAGTCGCACCGCCGATTCCCGCGTCGACCTCGTCGAAAACGAGCACGGGCGTGTGGTCGGCGTGGCCGAGCACGTCCTTAAGCGCAAGCATGACGCGCGAGATCTCACCGCCCGAAGCGATCTTCGCGAGGGACCGCGGCGCATCTCCGGCGCTCGAGGAGAAGAGGAACTCCACGCGCTGCGGGCCATCGCTGCTCCATGATCCCGGTGGCAACTCCTGCAGTCGCACGGCGAACCTGGCATCCGAGAACGCGAGGTCGCGGGCAGCATCGGTCAGCGCGCTCTCGAACGCAGATGCCGAGGCGACACGAATCTCAGCGAGCGAGCCTGCGGCTTCCGTCAACGCAGCGTCACGCTCCTGGAGTCGCTCCTCCGCGCGCTTGAGGGCCAACGTCCCCTCGCCGAGCTGGTCGAGCTCGAGCGCTGCCGCGTCGCGAACCGCAAGCACGCTCTCCAGCGTATCCCCGTACTTCTTCTTGAGCGCGATAAGCGCGGCCAGGCGATTCTCGGCGGCCTCGAGCGCGTGTGGATCGTGCTCCACCGACTCCGCATAGCCGCGGAGACGTGACGCGATCCCGTCTACAGCTGTCACGGTCTCTTCGAGCTCACGTGCGATGCCGTCCAGGGCCGGATCCAATCCGGATGCCCGGTGCAGTCCGCCAAGCGCTTCGCCAAGCCGTGCCACCGCCGCGTCGTCGCCCTCGAGAGCGCTCCACGCGACCGAGGCCGCGCTCGTCAGCCGGTCGCCGTGCCGCATCCGCGGTAGAGCGAGTTCGATCTCCGCGTCCTCTCCCGGATGCGCCGAGACGGCGTCGATATCCGCGATCTGGAAACGCAGGTAGTCGATCCGCCGCTCCCGATCCGCGAGCGCATCCTCCAGGAGCGCCAGCTCGGAGACCGCTTCCTGCCGTGCCGTGAACGCCTGTTTGTATGCTGCGAGCGCCTCGAGCGCCTGCTCGCCGATGAATCTGTCGAAGTACCCCGCATGGCGCGATACCGACAACAACGCCTGATGCTCGTGTTGCCCGTGAAGATCGACGATTCCGCCGAGGAGCTCCGCGAGCGCGCCGACGGTGGCCATCTCGTCATCGATCATGCAACGCGACCGGCCCTCGGCGCTGATGCGTCGCCGTACCAGTCGCTCCTCGCCATCTATGAGGAAGCGACCTTCGATCAGCGCCTCCTCGGCACCCGAACGTACGAGCGTGGTATCCGCCCGCTCGCCAAGGAGCAGCTGGAGCGCACCGACCAGCACGGTCTTACCGGCGCCGGTCTCACCGGTCAGGACGGTGAGGCCGTCGCTGAACTCCAGCCAGACCTCCTCGACCAGCGCGAGATTCCTCACGTGCAGTTCGAGCAGCATGTCATGCTCCAAGGAACTTGTCGGCGAGCACTTCGATGAAGCCCTTTCCGTCGGGCTTGAGCAGACGAACATCGTGCTCTCCTGCCCGGATAGTGACCGAGTCAAGCGCGCGACGGCACGGCACCTGATCGCCGTCGACCGTGACGCAGGCATCGGCACGCGCGCGATTGGGGCACGATATCTCCACGGTGTCGGACGGACCGATCACGACCGGTCGCGAGTCGAGCGTGTGTGGCGCAACGGGCACGAGGACGATGCCGCGCACATCCGGCGAGACGATCGGACCTCCCGCAGAAAGCGCGTACGCCGTCGATCCCGTCGGCGTTGCGACGATGACGCCGTCACAGGGAAAGTCCCACAGACGTGCGCCATTCACGCACACTTCCAGCTCGACGACCCGCGCCCCGCCACCCCGGCCGACGAACACCTCGTTGAGCGCGTGGAATCGACCCGCCTCACGGCCACCGACATCGACAAGCGCCTGAAGCGTCGCACGCCGTTCGATTCGCGCCTCGCCCGCAAGCACGGATTCCAGAGCCGAGAACAGCTCGCTCTCCTCCGCGCCCGAAAGAAAACCGAGTCTACCGAGATTCACCCCGAGGATCGGCGCGTCGACACCGGCGAGCAGGTGTACCGCCTTGAGTATCGTCCCGTCGCCGCCGAGCGCGACGGCAAGCCCCGGCTCGCCGATCTCCGATCGCGACACGCCGCGCAAGGGCATCGCGCATGCCTCGGCGTCGTCGGTCACAAGCACGGCCTCGCACCCTCTGGCGTCGAGCCACAAAGCGACCTCACAGGCGGCCGCCACGGATCGGTCATTCATGGGGTTCGGTACCAACAAGACGCGCACTTCAGTCCCCTAACGCCTGGTGCGCCGCCTTGACGACGCTCGCCGGATCAACGTCCGACGGTTCACCGCTGCTGCCAAACCAGATCCAGAACTCAATATTACCCTCGGGACCCTTGAGCGGCGACCAGGTCACCCCACGAACCACCCGGCCAGCCGTCTCAACCGTGGCGATGACGCCCGCTAAGACGTCTTCGTGCACGATTGCATCCCGTACAACACCCTTCTTACCAACACGCCCTTTACCAGCCTCGAACTGTGGCTTAACCAGTGCCACGACCTGACCCTCGGCACCTGCGGCTTCCAGCAACTTCGGCATAACGCGATCGAGCGCGATGAACGACACGTCGATCACAACGATGTCGAACGGCGCACCGAGGGCGCTGAGGTCGGCTTCACGCACGTTCGTGCGTTCCACCACCGTCACACGTGCATCGGTGCGCAGCGACCACGCGAGCTGACCGTATCCGACGTCGAGAGCGACCACCGAGACCGCGCCGCGCTGCAGCAGGCAGTCGGTGAACCCACCGGTCGATGCACCGACGTCGATCGCGCGAAGCCCGTTCACATCGATGCTGAACGCGTCGAGCGCGCCCTCGAGTTTGTGGCCGCCACGAGAGACGTACCGCTGACGCTCCGCGACTTCTATGAGGGCATCCGGGCCCAGCGGCTGTCCTGCCTTGTCGATGCGAACGCCATCTGCCTTCACTTCACCGGCAAGGATCGCCGCACGGGCGCGCTCGCGCGAAGCGAAGAGCCCTCGCTCGACCAGCTCAACGTCTGCGCGGCGTCCCGCCATCTGAGCGCTCCTCGTCTGTGCCTCGAGCATCCATGAGCTTGCCGAGGATCGCACCGCGCACCGCCTCGGGCGTGAGCCCGATCTCGGCAAGCAGCTGCTTCATCGCCCCGTGCGTTACGAAGCAGTCCGGGACGGCTAGTCGAAGGACCGGCACGCTCAAACCCAGGTCGGACAGCGCCTCGAGCACCGCTGCACCCAGACCGCCGATACCGGTATTCTCCTCTACCGTGACGATGAGACCGTGCGATGCCGCCCAGGCCACTGTCTCCAGGTCGATCGGCTTGACCCAACGCATGTTCACGACACTCGGGTTGATCTCGTCTTCGCCGAGCAGATCCGCCACGCGTTCGGCGACTCCCACCATCGAGCCGATGCCGAGTATCGCGACGCCGCTTCCTTCTCGGCGAACGTCCGCGCGCCCTGTCTCAAGAACAAGCGGCTCTGTGGGGAGCGCCACGCCTTCACCGGCCCCACGCGGGTACCGTATCGCAACCGGACCGTTCATCCGCAACGCGGTGTGAAGCATGTGGACCATCTCGGCCTCGTTCGAAGGCGCCATGATGGAGAGCCCCGGAACGGCTCGCAAGAAGGTCAGGTCGAAGACCCCATGGTGTGTGGGGCCATCCTCGCCGACGAGACCGGCCCGATCGAGGCAAAAGACGACGTGCAGCCCCTGAAGCGCGACGTCCATGATGAGCTGGTCGTATGCTCGCTGCATGAACGTCGAGTAGATGGCCACGACGGGGACACGACCTCCGGATGCAAGTCCGGCAGCAAGTCCCACGGCATGCTCCTCCGCGATACCGACGTCGAAGAAGCGGTCGGGAAAGCGCTCAGCGAAGGACGCAAGACCCGTTCCCGACGGCATCGCTGCAGTGATCGCGACTATGCGCTCGTCTTTCTCACTCTCGGCCACGAGTGCCCGACCGAATGCTTCGGTGTACGACATGGGTCCGTCGGTGCCGTTGACTTTGCCGCTTTCGATGGAGAAGGGGCTGATCCCGTGGAAGGTGTCTGGGCGATCCTCGGCGTGCGTGTAGCCCTTCCCCTTCCGGGTGACCACATGCACGATGACCGGCCCGTCGACGTCTTTGGCAAGACGGATCGCCTTCTCGACCTGCGTGATGTCATGACCGTCAATGGGACCGACGTACTTGAGCCCAAGCTCCTCGAAGAGCATGCCGGGCACCAGAAGCTGCTTCACCGACTCCTTGGCGGCCTCACCCGCAGCGACCATCGCTGCACCGATCCTGGTGCGGCCAAGCGCCGTTTCCACATCGTCGCGCAGGCGGCGGTACCGCCGGTCGAGACGAACGCGCGCGAGGTAGCCTGAAAGTGCGCCTACGTTCGGCGAGATCGACATCTCGTTGTCGTTGAGCAGCACGATCATGCGCTTCTGAAGGTGACCCAGGTGGTTGAGCGCCTCGAAGGCCATGCCTCCCGTGAGCGAACCGTCGCCGATCACGGCCACGACCGTCTCCGTCCCGCCGACGGCATCCCGAGCGCAGGCCATGCCGAGCGCGACAGAGATCGACGTGGACGCGTGGCCGGTGTCATGCACGTCGAACGGGCTCTCGGAGCGCTTCGGGAACCCGCACACGCCGCCGTATGTGCGCAACGTGGAGAATCGATCCCGACGACCGGTGATCAGCTTGTGCACGTAGGACTGATGCCCGACGTCCCAAACGATCTTGTCGTCAGGGCAATCGAGCGCACGATGAAGGCCAAGTGTGAGTTCGACGACGCCAAGGTTGGGAGCGAGGTGTCCGCCCGTGTCCGCAACCGTCTCGATGAGCTCGGTGCGGATCTCGGCAGCCAACTGCTCCAGTTGGCCGACCTCGAGTCCTGTGAGGTCGGCCGGTGAGTCTATAGCATCAAGGATGCGCTCGGCGCACACAGAGGGTTCCTTCTCCTGCCGTTCGATGACGTGCTGAGCGATTCGCGCGAAGGTCCCGCGAATCGAATCGTACCACTCGCATCGCGCGCTGACCGCTGACGGTCATCGCGCGGTAAGAAGCGCTACTGAGACTCGACCTCGTCGTTGGGAACCTGCGGAGCGTCCGTGGTCGGATCCGCTGTCGGCTCCTCCATAACGGGATCCGTTTCTGCAGGCATGGATGCCGATGCGTCCGCGTCCTCCGGGACTTCGACGGTAGCAGTCGCGCTCAGGTCGGTGTGGTCGACAAGCTCCGTGCAGATGTTGGCAAGGCGCACACCTTCTTCGAGAAGGTCGAGGCTCTTCTCAAGCGAGGTGTCCTTCTTGCGAGCGAGCGCGGCGATCTCCTCGAGACGGATCTTCGCCTGCTCGAACGTGTACTTCTCGTCGGCCACTACTCCTCCACATCCTCGATCGGTTGGACGGGAACGCCCGTGTGCTGCTCGGCTATTCTACCGAGCACGCCGTTCACGAACTTGGAGGAATCGGGACCGCCGTACACCTTCGCCATCTCGACCGCCTCATTGATGGCAACGGAGTCCGGGATCTCCTCCTGGAACTCGATCTCGTAGATGGCGAGCCGCAGGATGTTGCGGTCGACGATAGGCATCCGCGAGATCGCCCAATGCTCCGACGTGGATTCTATCTGCGCGTCGATGCCGGACAGCTCTCGCTCGGTGCCGAGTGCGAGCACACGGCAATACTCCGAGGGCTCACCATCCTCGTCACTGTAGGACTTCGTCTCGAGAATCGAGGTCACGGAGTCTCCGGTGAGCTCGCGTTGGTACAGCATCTGTAGCGCCTGTCGGCGCGCTCGCGTGCGCTCGAGCATCAGGAATTCCCTTGCAGAACAGGCACGGTCACTGCTCCGGGAAGACGATCGAGTCTATGAAGACATCGACTGCCGAGGCTTTCTGGCCCGTCTGAGTGAGGAGCGCGTCGCTCACCGCGCGCTGGACATCCGTGGCGACCGTGCGGAGCGGGGTTCCGTACTTCACAGCGAGATGCAGCTGCACTGTGAACGTGCCGTCCTCGCCCACGGACACGACGATACCTCGGCCGGGACCCTTCTGGACAAGACCGGCGACCCCGCGGGTGAGCACCTCCTCGACGCCTTGCACCTGCTGGGCAGCGAGCGTCGCGATCGTCTCGAGTACGCCGGGAGCTACGCCGAGCCCTTCAAGCATGATCTCGTCACTCATTCGCTCGCCTCCTTCTCGGCCACCGGAACGCCCGTCACGAAGGACGTGATGTCCTCGGTCGTTGCATATCGTTCGACGAAGTCAGTATAGACCTCCGCACGCTGGAAGTGCTTCTCTTCGACCACGTACTGATGGAACGGGATCGTGGTGGGAATCCCAACGACGATGAACTCATCGAGGGCACGCCGCGCACGGGCAATTGCCTCGGCGCGCGTCTCTCCCCACACGATGAGCTTCGCGAGCAGGGAATCGTAGTACGGCGGGACACTGTAACCGGAGTACATGTGGCTGTCCACGCGAACACCGAACCCCCCGGGCGGGTTGAAGACGTCGATTCTCCCGGGATGCGGGCGGAAGTTGTGCAGCGGATCCTCGGCGTTGATACGGAACTCGATCGCGTGTCCGGTCAGATGGACGTCTTCCTGGCGCGCGTGCTTCATCGGCTCCCCGGCCGCGATGCGCAGCTGTTCCTTGATGATGTCAACGCCGGTGACCTGCTCGGTCACCGGATGCTCGACCTGAACACGCGTGTTCATCTCCATGAAGTAGAAGCGGCCGTCGGTATCGAGCAGGAACTCGACGGTGCCAGCGTTCACGTACTCGACGGCACGCACGGCCTTCATCGCCGCCGCACCCATCTCTGCGCGCAGCTCCGGCGTTAGCGCGGGCGAGGGCGCCTCCTCGATGAGCTTCTGGTGGCGGCGCTGCACCGAACAGTCGCGTTCATACAGATAGACTGCGTTGCCGTGCGTGTCGGCGAGAACCTGCATCTCGACGTGGCGCGGTCGCGCCAGGTACTTCTCGATGTAGACTTCATCGTTTCCGAACGCCGCAGCAGCCTCGGTCTTTGCTGCAGTGAAGTTGGCGTGGAGCTCCTTCTCGTCGTTGGCGACGCGCATGCCTTTACCGCCGCCACCCGCAGATGCCTTGATGAGGACGGGAAAACCGACCTCACGCGCGAACGTGAGGGCATCCTCCGTCGACTCGACCACACCCTTGCTTCCGGGAACGCACGGCACACCGGCTTCCATCATCGTCTGGCGGGCCACCGCCTTGTCGCCCATACGCTCGATCGCATCGGGCGACGGTCCGATGAACGTAAGTCCGGAATCTGCAACAGCCCGCGCGAAAGCGGCGTTCTCGGCCAGGAAGCCGTAACCCGGATGGATCGCCTCAGCACCGCTGATGAGCGCTGCCGAGATGATGTTCGGCATGCTCAGGTAGGACAGCGACGAAGAGGCAGGCCCGATGCAGATGGCCTCGTCAGCCATGCGAGCGTGCAATGAATCGCGGTCCGCCTCGGAGAAGACCGCCACCGAGGCAACACCCATCTCCTTGCAGGCACGCACGATGCGCAGTGCGACCTCGCCACGGTTGGCGATAAGGATCTTGCTGAACATGAGCTAGGCCACCGGCTCGTAGTAGAAGAGCACGGCGCCGTACTCAACGGGTTCGGCGTTGCCGACCACGATCTCGCGGATGATGCCGCTCTCTTCGGCAGCTATCTCGTTCATGAGCTTCATCGCTTCAAGGATGCAGAGCGGCTGACCTTCGGCGACGGTGTCACCCACCTCTACGAACGGAGCGGCGCCGGGTGCTCCGGCGCGGTAGACCGTGCCGACCATCGGCGCGGTTATCGTCTTCCAGGTAGCGGGACGCGCGCCAGCGACAGGCGCCGGGGCAGTCTCGGCAACCGATGCAGCCGGAGCCGCAACCGCCGCTGCTGCTGCGACAGGAGCGGCGCCACCCTTGCGGACAACGACCTTCGTGTCGCCCTCCTCGATGACGATTTCGGTAACGTCGGAGGACTCGAGAAGCTTCACGAGTTCCCTGATCTGATTGACATCCACAGAATCTTCCTCCCTGACGGTGTTCGCTTCCTCACCCATGAGGAACACGGCGCGCTCGGCGCCTTCCTGATGCAGCTCAAGATACGTACGCGCCTCGTTCGGGAAGAGCGCGTACATGAGAACGTCTTCTTCGCTGTGTGCGAGGTCGCCTATCTCCGCGGCAGCCTGCTCGTACGAACCGACCGCAAGCGAGCCGGGACGGACGTCCGGTCCCAGCGGCTTCTCGTCGCCTAGCACCTTCGTGACGATCTCGTCGTCCATAGGGCCCGGCGCCTTGCCGTAGTACCCGCGAATGTAGTCCTTCATCTCCTGAGGAACCACGGCCCAGCGCTTGCCGGTGAGAACGTTGATGACCGCTTGCGTACCGACGATCTGGGACATGGGCGTGACAAGCGGCGGGTAGCCGACCTCGGCGCGCACCTTGGGAATCTCCTTGAGAACGTCGGGCAGCCTGTCGGTCGCCTTTTGAAGCTCAAGTTGACTCACCAGGTTGCTGAGCATGCCGCCCGGGACCTGGTGGCTGAAGACTTCCATGTGCATGAGCGAGGTGACGCCACGCTTGAGCTTCTTGGACTCGCGCACGTTCTCCCAGTACTCGGCTATCTCGAAGAGCAGATCGAGATCGATGCCCGAGTCGTACTCGGACTCCTTAAGGGCCGCGACGATCATCTCCACAGCCGGTTGGCTGTTGCCGAACGCGAGCGCGACCACCGCGGTATCGATGATGTCGGCGCCTGCCTCGACGCCCTTCAGGTAGTTCATCGGGGCCATCCCGCCGATGTAGTGACAGTGAACGTGAACGGGCAAGCCGATCTGGTCTTTGAGCGCGCTCACCATCTTCGCTGTGCGAAACGGCGTCAGCATGCCCGCCATGTCCTTGATGCAGATGGTGTCTGCACCGATGTCCTTTAGCTGCTGCGCGTACTCCAGGTAGCTGTCGAGCGTGTGCACCGGGCTCACGGTGTAGCTGATCGCGCCCTCGAAGTGGCCACCGCATTCCTTGACCGCAGCAGCCGAGACCTCCACGTTCCGGATGTCATTGAGCGCGTCGAAGATCCGGAAGACATCGATGCCGTTGCGTTTGCTCGCGTGCACGAACCGGCGAACGATGTCATCGCTGTAGTGGTGATAGCCGACAAGGTTCTGCCCGCGCAGCAACATCTGGAGCGGCGTCTTCGGGGTGTGCCGCTTGATGATGCGCAACCGATCCCAGGGATTCTCATCGAGGAATCGGAGCGCTGCGTCGAACGTCGCCCCGCCCCAGACTTCCAGCGACCAGTAGCCGACCGAATCCATCTTGGGCAATATGGGCAACATGTCGGCAAGCGTCATGCGCGTCGCCCAGAGCGACTGGTGCGCGTCACGCAGGGTGGTATCGGTTATGTGGACCGGTCGCATCTACACCATCCCTGAAGCAATCGGCTAGGCTGCACGCTGCTGGTTCGCACGCGCGGTCGCAATAGTATACAGGAGGGCGCATATGCGACAAAGGGCGGAGCGCGACTAAACGCGCGTTACATACCGTCCGTCTCGCGTGTCTATCTTCACTCGCTCGCCGGCGTTGATGAACATCGGCACCTGAACGACCGCGCCGGTTTCAAGCGTCGCGGGCTTCGTACCGCCCTGGACGGTGTCGCCCTTGAAGCCGGGGTCCGTCTCGGTGATCTCAAGCTCGACGAACATCGGAGGCTCGACGCCGATGAAGTCGCCGTCCGCGACCATCAGCTCGACTTCGTCGTTCTCCTTCAGCCACTTCGCCGTATCTCCAACGAAGTCGGCATCCAACTCGATCTGCTCGTAGCTGGCCGTGTCCATGAAGTGGAATGCGGAGCCATCGTTGTACAGGTACTGCATACGCTTGGTCTCCACCCGGACATCGTCCATCTTCTCGCCCGCACGGAACGTGATATCCACGACTCGCCCGGTCTTGAGTTCTTTGAGCTTCGTGCGCACAAACGCCCCGCCCTTACCGGGCTTGACGTGCTGAAACTCAACGATGATCCACATCTTGCCGTCGTACATGATGCACATGCCGTTCTTGAAGTTGCTGGTGGTGACTGCCATAGGATGAACCCTTCCTAGATCTCGATCAGTTCACGAGGAGAGGATGAGAGCACACGTCCGCCTGTCTCCTCGACCGCTACCAGGTCCTCGATTCTAACACCGCCGAAGCCGGGCATGTAGACGCCGGGTTCGACCGTGATGACCGAACCGTTGCGGAGCGCATCGTGGCTTCGCTTGCCCACGGTGGGCAGCTCGTGGATATCGAGTCCCACCCCGTGACCGAGTCCGTGAGTGAAGAACTCGCCGAAACCCTTGGATTCCAACACAGCGCGTGCTACCGCATCCAGGTCCTTCCCGGGGATGCCCGCCTTCACGGCGGCGATTCCCGCCTGGTTCGCTTCGAGCACTGCCGCATACACCTCCCGGTGCCTATCGGTCGCCTTGCCGATGACGATCGTCCGCGTCATATCCGAACAGTAGCCCGCGATTCGAGCGCCGAAGTCCAACTTGAGGAACTCCCCATCGCCGATGACGCGATCGCTCACGCCCGCGTGCGGCTTGGCGGAATTGGGACCGCTGGCCACGATGGGATCGAACGCGATGTCGTCGGAGCCATTGCGTCGCATGAAGAACTCGAGTTCAAGCGCGATCTCGCGCTCGGTCATTCCCGGACCGACCAACCCCAGCACATGATCGAACGCCCTGTCCGTCAGACGGGCTGCGGCCTCGATCCGTTCGAGCTCATGCGATTCCTTGATCTGCCTGATCTCTTCGACCAGGTGCTCAACCACCCGGACACTGCCCGTGAACTGCTCGGAGATGAACTTGAAGCGTCCGTATGGAACGGAGGATTCAAGGGCCAGCCCGGTCACTCCGTCGTCATGCAATTCGGCGCACGCCTCGATGTAGAGCGAGTCATCAGGGACCCGCACCGACCACGGGGTGCCCACCGCAGCCTCCAGAGCGGCCGCGCTGTATCGGTGATCGGTGTAGAAGCGAGCGATCTCGGGCGTGACCAGACATGCGGCATTGATCATCGGATCGAACACGCCATCAAAACCCGTCACGTAGCGCATGTTCGACACGCCGGTGAGCAGGATCGCCTGCACGCCATCTTGCGCCAGACGTCGTCTCAGCGCTGCAAGTCTCGGCTCAGCGTTCATCAGCACCTGCCCTGATCACGTCGACGACCGCTCGTAGACCCAGCGCATACGACGTCTCCCCGAATCCTGCGATCTGACCGATGCAGACGGCCGCCGTCACGCTCTGCTGGCGAAACGACTCACGTCCATGGATGTTGCTCATGTGGACCTCGACGACGGGCATCGCAATCGCCGCGATAGCGTCGCGCAGCGCGAACGAGTAGTGGGTAAGCGCACCGGGGTTGATCACGATCCCGTCCACGTCGTCGAGCGCCTGGTGCAACCGGTCGATGATGGCTCCCTCGTGGTTCGACTGATAGAAGACGGTTTCCGCACCCAATTCATCGGCCAGCGACATGAGCCCGGCCTCGATCTGCTCCAGCGTCTTCGCACCGTACACATCGGTCTCGCGTCGTCCGAGAAGATTCAGATTCGGTCCACTCACTATCAGGATCCGCAGCATACCGAACACCCCCGACTAGTCACGTTCGAGCACAGATTCCACGTGGCGCTCTAGCACCGCGGCCTCCACCGGCACGATCACCCAGTCACCAGGGTCGCGCAAGAGAACGAACCTGACAACGCCACCGCGTGCCTTCTTGTCGCCGAGCATCGCCTCGATGATCCGTTCCGGGACGATTCCTGTCGGCATGGCGTCCGTGGCGCCGATCATATCAAGCAGCGTGTCGATGCGCTGTGTGAGCCGCGGCTCCGCACCCACGAGCTCCTCGGCAAGCCGAGCCGCGAATCGCATCCCGATAGCCACTGCGACGCCGTGCGAGATCGTTCCGTAGCCGACGACACGCTCAAGCGCATGCCCGAAGGTATGCCCCAAGTTGAGGCACTCACGACTGCCGGACTCCCGCTCATCGTCGCTCACGACGCGCGCTTTGAAGCCTGCGGCCATAAGAACCGCATGCCGAACGGCCACATGATCGCGAAAGCGCAGGTGATGCGCGTCTCTCTCCAACGCCTGTGTCTCTGCTTCGCCAGCCAGCAAAGCGCTCTTCGCGACCTCGACCAGTCCGCTTGCCCACTCAGCATCGGGCAACGTTGCGAGCACCGAGATGTCCGAGATGACCGCGCTCGGCTGCCAGAATGCGCCGGCGAGATTCTTGCCGGCCGGCAAATCCACACCTGTCTTGCCCCCAAGCGAACTATCGACCTGCGCGAGCAGTGTCGTGGGGACCTGAACCACGGGGATGCCCCGGACATAGACGGCCGCAGCGAATCCCGCTAAGTCGCCTACAACGCCGCCGCCGAGGGCGACGACCGCACCATCGCGTCCGAGACGACGATTCGCCATATGCGAGACCAGCATGCCCGCGGTCTCCCAATTCTTGGATGTCTCACCCGCCTCGAAGACGATGATCTCCGACTCGACTCCGGCAGCGGCGAGCGAGGCCGTGACGGCAGCTGTGTACAGAGGCGCCACGTTCGTGTCGCTGATGATCACGGCTCGCCGCGCCCTAGTCGTCGCCGTGACCGTCTCACCGACTGCTGCGATCGTGCCGGAGCCGACCATCACGTCGTACCCGGCGCCGGCGCTCACGTGAACGAGGCTCCGCTCGGCGGATGCCTGTATCAGTCCGAGCACCTCTTCCATGACTTCTGCAGGCGCGCGACCGCTGGTGTCGACGATGAAATCGGCAGCCGCGCGATAGAGCGCCAAACGCGCTCCCAGGATCCGGGGTGCCATCGAGGCTGCATCGCCTGACAGGAGAGGCCGGCCGCTGGTGTCGCCGATCCTGGCAAGTGCCTCCTCGGCAGTGACCGATAGATACACGACCTGGCCGAGACGAGAGAGCAGTGACCGATTCTCATCGCTCAGGATGACACCACCACCGCAGGCGACAACCGCGGGCTCAAGCGATTCAAGTGACCGGAGGGCTGCATGCTCTGCATCTCGAAACGCGGCCTCCCCGCTGCGCTCGAAGATCGCCGGGATCGCGCGGCCCTCGCGCTGCTCCACCAGCCGATCGAGGTCCAGGAACGGGATCCCAAGCCTGTCCGCGAGAAGTGCGCCCACCCGTGACTTGCCGGCGCCCATGAAGCCTATCAGCATGACATGCTTCACCGGGCGATCCTCGCCAGGTAAGCGTCGAGAGCGCCGCGCATGTCCGCGACGGAATCCCCGCCGAACTTCTCGGCGTATGTGGTCGCAAGCACAAGCGCCACCTCGGCCTCGGCGACGACCGCTGCAGCGGGAACGGCGCACACGTCAGAGCGCTCTCTGGATGCGTCCACCGAGGCAAGCGTGTCGATGTCGACGCTCGCGAGCGGCGTCATGAGGGTCGGGATCGGCTTCATGGCTCCGCGGATGACGAGCGGCTCGCCGTTCGTCATGCCGCCTTCGAGGCCGCCCGCACGATTCGTGTCGCGCACGAAGCCGCTCCCCGACTCGTACCTGATCGCATCGTGCGCGAGAGAGCCGGGTCGACCAGCAAGCTCGAACCCATCCCCGAATTCCACGCCTTTGATCGCGGGTATCGACAGCACTGCCGCACCAAGTCTGGCATCGAGTCGCTGGTCCGCCTGAGCGTACCCGCCGAGACCCGGGACCAAGCCGGTAGCGGTCACGACGAATACTCCCCCCAGGCTCTCCCCCGCCGTCCGCGCCGCGTCGATGGCAGCACGCATCCGAGCGGCAGCCGCTTCGTCGGGGCAGCGAACGTCGCTCGTCTCGATATGCGACGCGTCCATCGAGCGCGGGTCGATCTCGTCGGCGAGCACGGCATCTCCGATGCGGACGACGTATGAACTGACCGAGACCCCCATCTCTCGCAACAGCGCTCGGCCGATGGCGCCTGCCGCGACACGCGCGGCCGTCTCACGCGCGCTCGCGCGCTCGAGGATGTCCCTCGCGTCCCTTGACCCGATCTTCAACATGCCGGCCAGGTCGGCGTGGCCCGGACGTGGAGCAGTCACGCGCGCGGATTCCACCGGCTCGCCCCATGTCGACATCACGTCGGTCCAGTTGTCCCAATCCCGATTTCCGATGGTGAGCGCGATCGGCGTCCCCAGCGTTCGCCCGAACCGGATGCCGGAGAGCACCGTGGCCTTATCGGTCTCGATTTCCATGCGTCCGCCGCGACCGTAGCCGCGCTGACGTCGCGCGAGGTCGCTGTCGATGTCGGCGGCGTTGAGGGGAATGCCCGCGGGAACGTCCGTCACGATAGTGACGAGGGCACGTCCATGAGACTCACCAGCGGTTGTGTAGCGCATCGCGCGGCCTCTCGGTCGACTGCTGAGAATTCTACCAGGAACGCGAAACGCCGCGTTGCGCGGCGCTTCTACGGAGTTCTCGTACCGGGCGGGGCACCCGGGTAACTCACTACTTGGATATGCCCTGCCCGACCGACAGAACGACCTGCTGGTCGCCGTAGAGCATGATGACATCGCTCGTACGGATGTCGAAGACCTTCCAGGGAGTGTTCGGAATCGTGTCGCCTTCGTTCAGCGTGTAGGTCTGCGAGTTCCAAATCATGCTCGCAGACGGCACGCCGCTCTCGGAACCGATGGCGATGAGGTACAGGGTATCTGCCGCATAGTCGCCCGGAACGACCGTATCGGTGGTCGTCTCGGTGGCGGAAGTCTCCGTGGAGGTAGCGCCAACCAGCGGTGCGAAGATATCACGGAACGTGAAGACCTCCGAATTGGAAACAGCCGCAGCGGGCGATCCCGCTTCTGCGGTCTCGGTGGTCGTTGCCGAGGTACCCGCCTGTGCCGTCTGTCCCTCCGGCACACGGACCTCAACGCTGTTGTCAGTCGATGTCTGGAACACGAACAGCACAAGCACCGCAGCGACAGCGCCGATGACGACAAGGATCGCCAGCGCACCGAGCGCTATCAGCAGACCCTTGCTGGTCTTCTTCGCTGGTGCTGCCGCCTCAACAGGCACGGCCGCAACCGGTTGTCCGGTCTCGGGAACTGCGAACTCGTCGGGCACGGTATTCCCTTCCGTCGAACTACTGCGAAGGCTGTGCGTCCGCGGGCGGCGTGACCGGCGCAGACGGAACGGCAGGGGCATTCACATTGATGACAGACATCGTGTAGACCACGAGGCTGATCCTTCCCTCGACGTAGCGGTCCTTCGCGTCCGTGCCAGCGACGCTAGAGAACGCTGCGGTCTTGACCCGAACCCCGCGCGTGTACTTGCTGAGCCTGCTGATGTAGTCGATCATGTCGGCCCACTGGCCCTCGACCTTCACCTCGATCGCGATCGATGTGTAGCCAGCAGGCTGTCCGCCCTGGTCGACCACCGCGGTGGGAACCGCTGGCGCGATCTGCACGAAATCCAGTCCAGCAGCGTTCGCGGTGTCTTGCAGATTGATGATCAGCGAGGGCAACTCCGGAGACTCGGGAACCTGGTTGGCGATCTTGATCAGGTCGACCTCGGTCTGAGCCGCCTGTGCCTTTGCACTCTGCCTGCGGCTGACCAGGAGCTTGGCTGTGTTGATCTGACCATCCAGGTCCTGAATCTGGGTGTCAAGCTGCTTCGCTCTGTCGAATTCAGGCAGAACCCCCAAGAAGAGCGCGCCGACGACAATAAGCGCTATGAGTACCGCAGCGAGAATCATCTGAGTCTGGGCTGATAGTCGGTTCATACTGTCACCCCGTCCTTACTGATTCCCGGCGCCCGAAGACGCGACCGTAGACTCGCTGACGCCAGCGGTGACACTGAACTGGATGACGCCGCGCTCGTTCAACTCGGTCTTTGCCGCGTTCGTCAGCCAGACATCGTACAGCTGATCGAGATCGGCCAGCCGAACGAGCAGCTTCGCGATCGACTTGTGGCCCAGATCCGGTGTGTCCGAAGCGCTGTCAAGTGCGTAGCCATCAAGCGTCAGTCCCGTGTTCTCATCTGTGTTGAGAACGGTGGCCCAGAGGTCAGTGGGCATGACGAGTGAGATCTCGTCATACAGACGCGACCAGTTGAAGCGACCTGCGAGCGCGGTGTCGGCGACGGCCTTACGTCGCTCGAGTTCAAGCGATTTCTCCTCGAACACCGCCAGCTCGTTCGCGCGCGTCTGCGTGGTCGCCAGCTCCTGCTCCCGGGCAGCGACTTGCGTCTTCTTGGCGCTTGTCTGCATGTACGCAAGACCGTACACGCCCGCCAGAACGATGACGACGATAACCGCAACAACCGCCACGTACACCAGTCGCTTCTCGCCTTTTCGCTTCTCAAGAATCTCGGGAGGAAGCAGGTTGATGCGCATCACAGCTCAACTCCTCCCATCGCAAGTCCGATGGCGGTCGCGCTGCCCATACGGTCGGCAAAGACGGCTTGCTGGAGATTGGCTGGGACCTGGACCCGCGCAAGCGGGTCACCGATCACGACCTGCGCCTGAAGTCCCTTTTCGAGATACTTCGGAAGATTCCTGAGCTGTGCACCACTTCCCGTCAGCAGTATCCGCTGGATGGTGCGCACCTGAGAGGTCTGAGTGAGGTAGTAGTCAAGCGACCGCCGAACCTCGGCGATGAACTTGTTGACTTCACGTTCTAGCGAGTCTTGAACGATCGGCGCCATCGCAGGATCCACGTCAGGAGGGGTCTGAACGGCCCCGCCATCGATATCCGGAAGCCCGACGTTGATCTTCAGCTGCTCGGCCTCATCAAAGGTGAGGTTGAGCACGTTCGCGATTGCCTGCGTGAACTGATTGCCGGCGAGCGACGAGATGCGATTGAACCTCGGAATCCCCTTCTCGACCACTGCGATGTTGGTGATCCCAGAAGAGATGTGGATGATCCCCGTGGCAAAACCGGACTCGTCGAGATCGGACATCCCATTGGGTCCCATGAGTGCTCGCACGATCGCAAAGGACGAGACATCGATCTGGCTGAGACGCAATCCGGCGCCCTCTACCGCCGCGACTGTGGAACCAATCATGTCGCGGTGCGCAGCGACGAGCAGCACTTCCATCATGTGCTCGTCGCTCGGAGTCATGTAGTCGCCGATGATCTGAAAGTCGAGAATCGATTCCTCGATGGCCATCGGAATGTAGTCTTGGGCCTGATACTGGATGGCTCCGGCAAGCTCGGCGCGCTCCATGAAGGGAAGGTCGATGAGACGAACGATGACCTTCTGATTGGAAACGCCGATACAGACGTCTTTGCCCCGGACCCCGGAGCGACGCCACACTTCACGAATAGCGGAGGTTACGGCATCGATATCGACGATCTCGCCCTCGACGACCGCACCCATCGGCACTTCGACCGCACCGTAGCCCGTGAGAAGGAAGCCAGCACCCGCGGGCCGTAGCTGCACAGCACGCACGTGATCGGTCCCGATATCCAGGCCTACTGTCGACGAACTGCTGCCGAAGGAGATCGAACTCAAAGGATCCTCCTTCAATCTGTGCCACGACTAGACTTCGACTACTACTGTGATGTTGGTGACGTTCCCCCGGGTCATTCTAAAGCATAGCGCACATGTCGCCAAGCATGATGACCGTCCACACATGCATATACTGCGTATCATCGAACCGCAGTCAGACGCCCTTTGTCAATAGACTCATCCCCGCGTCCACAGCCCCGGCATGAGCAGACCGCGATCCACGCCAGGGAGCGACTCGGGAAGATACGTCGGCAGGAGCGGGTTGGTGACGAGGCACATATTGGGTCCGCCGGAGTCGATCTTGCCGGCGATGACCGACCCTCGCACCAGCGGGTTGTTGCCGAAGTGTACGGTCCCCTGGCAGAAGAATGCTCCTGCCAGGTCCGGGGTCGTGGCCCGAATCTCATCAGCGCTCTTGTTCGCATAGTTGTTGTTGCTGCTGAAGTTCACATACATGTCGACCGGCGTTACGAGACCCAGCGCGTACTTGTTCGACTCGCCCTGAGTGTTCGTCCCGTACGGACGAACGGTACCGTTGATGTACACGGGGCCATTCACGACGATGCTTCCGTTACCGATATAGGTCATGTTCTCGCTGATCGTCAGCGAGCCATCCACGAACACAGTGCCCGAAATGTACAAACGGTTGTTCACGTCGTCGTACGCAAAGTCATCGTGCTTGTTCGCCAACGTGTAATTCGCACCTGTCGGGCCCGCCGGCAGAGAGATGCCGTCTGTCGTCGTCACCGAACCCCAGGCACCGAATGAACGGCCTCCGAGCGTGAGATTCGTGGTGCCGGCCCCTCGGGCCGAGATGGTTCCGTCTGCACGCCCTATGAACTTGTAGTTCACGTTCGTGGGTGTGGCTTGCGCCATCGCCCTCGTCCAGGTCAGCGTGCCCGGCGGCTTCATCAAGCTGTAGTCGGATGCCTGACCGTTGCTGGTCTCGAGGTTCGCGCCAAGATTCTTGTCCGGCGTGCCCATGATGTTGTCGATCGACTCCGACTGTGACTTGGATGCCCACTGTTCAAGCATCTCGTCAGTAATCGTCGGCAACGTGATATCGGGCACGCTTCGAGACACTGACGTTACAAACACGCCGCCTGCTCCGCCCTTGGCGCCATTCGCAGGAACAGCGGGGTTACCGGTGCCATCGCAGTAGACCTTCACGTACGTGCTCGACGTGCCAAGGGATCCGCTGGACCCGACGGTGATATTGCCGCCCTTCACGAAGAACGGGCCCTCCAGACACGACATGTTGTTCGCGATGGCGAGATTCCCCTTCATGTAGAACGGGCCGATGATGTTCGACGTGCCCGCAAGGCCACCGGAACCGCTGATCAGAGATTGAGGCCCGGTGCCCGCGAAATTCATCTTCCAGAGGTTCATGTAGTAGAACTGCTGCTTGACCGTCTCATTGCTACCGTCCAGGCCTACGCCGGAAGAGATCAAGCGGTACTCGCTCCCGCCCAGGTCTTCGAGCGTCACGGTGTACGCGCCGTCCGGCGTCTCGCCGGTGATCGGGAAGTCGGTCGCAGTCGATTCGTCGGAGAAGGTTGTGAGGACCACGTCGAGACCGCTGCTCGCCGCGCGGAACGCCCGCGACTGATCCTCGATCTTCTTGGACTCGAAGAGCGTCTGCTGGGCAAGCACGAACGAGCCGACGGCAAGGACGGTGATGACCGCCATGATGCCGATCACGGTGATGAGCGCGACACCACTCTCATCGGAGAGCAATCTGCGCATCTTCGCGTTCATCGGACGCACCTCCTGGTAGCTACGCACTAGCGGTTGCGGAAGAACACGCGACGCGTGTCGGAGAACGACTGCCCGTCATAGGTAGTCACGATCGTCATCGACATGCTGCGCGCCTGGCTATCGACGTTTCCCATGTTCGTGATTTCGTTGAGGTTCGCGTCGAAGTACTTGAACAGCACCTTCGTCTGCGCAACGTTGCTGTTGTGCTCCGAGATCACGTACACCTTCGGCGTCGGCCTATCAACCTCTTCGGACGTAGTGACTTGTAGTACGCCCGCGCTCGTCGCCTCGAAGATGTACTTCTCGGGATGCCCGTCATTGTCACGATCGGTGAGAGCGGCAACGCGGTAGCCGGTTGTCCCTGGGTACGTGTTGTCGAAGCCGTAGTTCTGAATGAGGATGCGCTCCATGTAGTCGAGTGGAAAGCCGACTTCATGGCTGATATACGACTGCCGGTCGCTCGCCTTGCTTCCGTTGTTCGCAACCTGGAACCCGAGCCACGCGGCACCCAGGATCACGGACAACAGGCCAAGCACAACAAGCAGCTCGGTAAGCGTGAAGCCGTCTTCGCGTCGCATCGAGGGAGCCATCGTCACCATGTCCCCACCCCGTACGCAGTGCTACCGACGACACCGGTTGCGGTGGTCGCTATGGTGTTGGATGTCTTGGTCTCCGGCGTACCGCCGCCTACTCCAAGTGGCGTGTACGAGGCGACGCAGTAATAGCTGACCTTGGGGCAGGGGGTGTTCTGGTTCTGCACGGTCAGCACCACCGAGTCCGCGGTGAGGCTCGCGCCGGTTCCGACCGCCACCGGTGTCGGAGCATCCGCCGAGAACCGGTACCAACGATAGGTGAGGCCTGACGTTGGGAACGTCGGCGCAGAGCACGTGAGCGAGGAGGTCACTGTGTACTTCTTATTGTCTTGCGTGATCTTGTACCCCCCGGTGATGAGAGGACGGGTCACGAAGATCGGGCTTCCGGTCGTGTACTCCGACGCAAGAGGGCGGGGACTCAGTGCGCGGACGACGGGATAGTAACGCGAGAACGAGGTCCCCTCCGTGTACGCAAGCGAGGTTCCTGCGGGCGTGCCCACCGATACCTCCGGCCAGTGCTCGAAGGGAGAAACGGAACCGGTATCACCCAGTGGCTGCTTGAACATCCGCACTTGATAGTGGTCCGAGTCCGTGGTCCCATCGGACGACTTGAGCCAGTTCAGCGTCGCGCTCGTGTTCGATTCGACGGTGGTGACCGGTACTCCAGGTATGCCAGGTTCGTGATTGTCCACAAGAAAATGGCGCACGGTGTAGACGCTGACGCCCTGGTCATCCAGCACGTACGCGCTCACCGTCCGCATGCCATCAGCGATGATCTCGACGGGCAGATACGTCACTCCGTCGTCCTGCACGACATCTTCCGTCTGGCGCGTGTCCCACACAAACGTCGACTCAGAGAAGTCCTGCGTAGCAGGATTCCATGTGGCTTGGTTGAGTAGCGTGTCCTTTGCCAGATACGAATCATCGATCCACAGTGCGACGTTGGTGATAACGCGGCCCTCGGATGCGGCCGCCTCGACCGCAAGCTTCAGGACCCCGGTGGCTCCCACGCACGAAGTGCCCCACACCACCGAACCCTCCGGTGGCGTGTAGGCGTCGATGAACGCAATTGAAGGATCGGTTTCAGGAGACCGGTTCGCCTGCGTCAGGAACTGGCTACGGTCACGAATCGGCACCGTAGTCGTCATAGAGACGTTCGTGCGCCGCGGCGCCGATATCGTGATAGAAACGGTGAGATTCTTGAGCGCCGCATTCGCGCCATCTTCGACCGCCGGCCGGATCGTCACGGTGAATTCGCCGACCCTCGTCGATTCTTCAGAAGCGAGCGCACCACCGTTCGCCTCCAGGTCGACCGAGCTGAACGGAAGAGACTGAACGCGCTCCACGTAGGCATTGAGCGCGTTCACCATCACGTTCCTCTGTTTGGCATCGACGCCCATCATAGTGGTCGTACCGACGAGTCCGAGCACGCCGGTCAGTACGATGAAGAGAATGACAGCCGCAATCATGATCTCGAGAACGGACATGCCCTCGTCGCGATCGATCGCGCCACGCATGATGTGAACCATGTCCCTCACGCCCCAGTCGTCGGCAACAGCCGGATCGAGCGGAATGTCACCGCTTACAGACAGCGTATCGGCACGCCCCCCTTCCCCCTTGAAGCGCCCCCAGGAGGCTTCACAACAACTCAACATTGCCGGCTGCGATGCGTACGGGCCTTCGCCTATCGAACACCCGCAAGTCTCAGGTACCAGTCCAACACCAACGGTCCCCACAACGCTACGACGAGTGCCCCTGCTGCGAGAAACGGTCCGAAGGGGATGCGTGCTCTTGCTGAGCCGCTCTGTCGACGGAGCGCCACTACGCCGACGACTGCGCCGAGAAGACTGGCGATCATCAACACCATGAGAACGTAGGGTCCGAAGTACAGGCCGAGCACAGCGAGCAGTTTGATATCTCCCATGCCGAGTCCGGCGGACTTCCTGATAAGCGCATATGAGCCCGCCATGGCGACGCTGATGCCACCGCCGACGAGGACGCCGCTGACCGCATACGCCAGCGGCGTGTCGAGCAACCCGCGTCCGACGAACAGCGGGACCGCCGGCTCGCCCGTGACTTGCGCTACAGTCACACCGACAACCCCAATGACCCCAAGCGCCGCGACGATCGAGTTCGGCAGCCTCATGTGGTCGAGATCTATGAGCGTGAGGACCAGCAGAAGGTAGAACAGCCCGATGCCGAAGAGCGTCTGAATGCTCATTCCCCAGGTCGCCGCAGCCACCAGCCACAGAAGCCCTGAGGCAGCCTCGACAATCGGGTACCGCGCGGAGATCCGTACCCCACACTCGCGGCAGCGTGCGCCCAGAATCACCCACGAGATGACGGGGATGTTGTCGTACCAACGGATCGCCGACTCGCATGACGGACAGTGAGAGCCAGGGGCGATTATGGACTCGCCACGCGGCACGCGCCAGATGATGACGTTCGCAAGGCTGCCGAAGAGCAGACCGAACAACCCGGCAGACAGAAGGAAGAACCATATGGGGACTGCATCCAAAGTGCGGCTCCTCCCTGCGGGCGACTCCGACAGGGTATCAGTTCACTCGAGACGAAGGAACGCCGAAGGCCGACGGCATGTGCCGCCGGCCTTCGCTGGAGCCGTTCGTGTCGGCCTAGAAGTGACTGTGACCCGTGGCAGTAAAGTTGCCGGGGTTCGCACCGTTGTCGCCGGTGACGGTACCGGAAGCATTGACACCATACGTCCCGCCACCCGTGGCCGGGCAGGTCGGCGCGGTCTTGATGTAGCTGTCAGTAACCAGGATGTTGCCAGAGTCAACGAGGTCGGCAGCCCAGGCGTTGTCCGGGTCGGCGGCCAGGTACTGCTGAACGGCACCCTCGATCGTGCGCTGGTTCGACTGGCAGGTGCGAAGCCGGGCGCTGTCAGACGCTGCGTTGAAGACCGGGATCGCGATAGCAACAAGAATACCGATAATGAGAACGACGACCATGAGCTCGACGAGGGTAAAGCCCTCATCCTTCTTGAACATCCGCATAGATGTCCGCCTCCTTCTACTTGGGGGCCACGCCCCCACTGGCCTACAAACGGTATATCGGCGCGCGCGACCGACCCTTTAGCAAAAGATTCGGAAATCCTGCACTTGTCTACTTGACGAGCGTGATGACCTGGAACATCGGCATGTAGAGCGCGATGACGATGCCACCGACGATGACACCGAGCGTCGCCATCATGAGCGGCTCGATGAGCGATGTCAGACCGTCGACCGCCGTTGATACTTCCTCATCGTAGAAGTCCGCGATCTTGGAGAGCATGGCGTCAAGCGCGCCGGTCTCCTCGCCGACCGCTATCATCTGGACGAGCATCGACGGGAACACGGGCGACTCCCCGAGCGGTTTCGCGATGGTCTCGCCCTCTTTGATTGCAGAGCGCACTTTCTTGACGGCACGGGAGACGACTTCGTTGCCAGCAGTCTCGGCGACGATCTCCAACGCCGAGAGGATCGGAACGCCTGCGGCGACGAGGGTGCCGAATGTTCGAGTGAATCGAGCCAGTGCAAGCTTGCGGACCATGCCGCCGATGACCGGCATGCGAAGCTTGATGCCGTCCCAGATGAAACGGCCCGACTCGGTCCCAACCCACAACTTGAAGCCGATGTAGGAGCCAATGCTGACAACAAGTACGACAAGCCCGGGCCAACTGCGTACTCCCTCGGAGATGTTCACAAGTATCTGCGTCGGGAGCGGCAGCTTTCCTCCCATGTCGCTGAACATCTTCTGGAAGGTGGGCACGACGAAGATCATCATCGCAACCAAGACGATAAGGACGAGAGAACCCATAGCGACCGGATAGGTCATCGCTGACTTGATCCTTGCCTTGAGAGAAGCGTCACGCTCGAAATGATCCGCCACGCGGACGAGGACCTCATCGAGCACACCACCGGTCTCGCCGGCGCGCACCATGTTGATGAAGATCGGCGGGAACGGCTTCGGATGCTTGGCCATCGCCTCGGAAAGCGACTGGCCAGCCTCTACGTCGCGACCGACCTGCGCGATGACCTCGCGGAGCTCTTTGCTTTCGGACTGACCCGCCAGGATGCTCAGGCACTTCGTCAGCGAGAGTCCGGCGTTGATCATCGTCGCGAACTGCCGGGCGAAGATGGTGATGTCCTTTGCCTTGATGGTCGTGCCGAACTGGATCTTGTTCAGCGCGGCAAGACGATCCTCGTTCAGGTCGAGGATGATGTAGCCCATTTGCCGCAACTTCGCGGCTACCGCGTCTCGACTCTCTCCTTCGAGCTTGCCGTTGACGACCTTGCCGGCCTTGTCTCGGACGCTGTATTTGAAGGTCACAGTGGCCATGGCGTCTCCTCTTCCTACGGCGCGCGGCCCAACAGTGTTTTCAGCACGTTCGGATCGACCGATCTCTGAAGCGCATAGTCGAGCGTCACGAGCCCGCGCTTGTGGAGGTCCGCGAGGCTCTGATCCATCGTGACCATACCATACTGCTGTCCCGCCTGCATCGCACTCATGAGTTGATGCGTCTTGCCCTCTCGGATCATGTTCCGGATGCCGGGTGTGGGCACAAGGACCTCGGCGGCGACGACGCGGCTCTTCCCGTCGGGCGTGGGCAACAGTTGTTGACTGACGATTCCCTGAAGGGTGCCGGCGAGCTGGATCCTCACCTGCTGCTGCTGGTAGGGCGGGAACACGTCGATGACGCGGTCGATTGTCTGGGCGGCGTCCTGTGTGTGCAACGTCGCAAACACGAGGTGGCCTGTCTCGGCGGCGGTGAGGGCCGCAGCGACGGTCTCCAGATCACGCATCTCGCCGATGAGGATCACGTCTGGGTCCTGGCGCAGGATGTACTTGAGCGCATTGGAGAAGCTATGCGTGTCGGCACCGACCTCGCGCTGGTTGATGACCGATCGACGATGCTGGTGCAGATACTCGATCGGATCCTCGATGGTGATGATGTGTACCTCTTGCGATGAATTGATGTAGTCCACCATCGAGGCAAGCGTCGTGGACTTTCCGGAACCGGTGGGGCCGGTGACGAGCACGAACCCGCGTGGCTTCTTGCAGAACTCCGGCAAGATCTTCGGAAGGCCGAGTTCCTCGAACCCTTTGATGCCGACCGGGATATGCCTGAAGGCGGCGCCCAGGCTGTCTCTCTGGAAGTATGCATTGACCCTGAAGCGGGCAACTCCTGGCAGCGCATAAGCGAAGTCGAACTCCCAGTCGCGCTCAAGCTTCTCGCGTTGCTCCTGCGTGAGGATGGAGTAGAGCATCTCCTTGGAGTCTCGAGGCGTGAGGCGCGGACCCTCGGTGGGCACCAGCTTGCCGTTGACGCGCATCACGGGCGGCATCCCGACGGTGATGTGCAGATCGGACCCGTCAAGCTCGACGAGCCGCGTGAGTAGTTCGTTCAAGTCCAACACCGGCCGCACCCCTCCCCGAAAGCGGCTTCCTGCAAGAATCCTTACGCGACAACCCGCATGATCTCCTCTATCGAGGTAGCACCCATACGAACCTTCTCAAGGCCGTCCTGCTTCAGCGTGAGCATCCCCTGAGCCATCGCCACCTGCTTGATCTCCTCGGAGGTGGCCTCCTTGACGGTAAGATCGCCGATCTCCTCGGACAGCAGCATTACTTCGTGCAAGCCCATCCGACCGCGATACCCGGTCCCCCCGCACTTCTTGCAGCCAACGGCGCGGAAGAGCTTGTCAGGCAGATTGTCGGCAGGATAGCCCGCGTCCAACAGCGCCTGCTTCTGAGGAGCGTACTCCTCTTTGCAGTCGCCGCACAGCTTGCGGGCAAGCCGCTGCGCGAGTACGCAGTCGACGGCCGACGCTACGAGGAACGGCTCGACGCCCATCTCGGTGAGTCTGGTGATGGCGCCCGGCGCATCGTTGGTGTGGAGCGTCGAAAGCACGAGGTGGCCGGTGAGCGCGGACTCGATGGCGATCTTCGCCGTCTCCTGGTCTCGGATCTCACCGACAAGGATGATGTCCGGTGAGCATCGCAGGAAGGAGCGCAGCGCCCGCGCGAACGTCAGCCCTGCGCGTGCATTGGTCTGCACCTGGTTCACTCCCGGCAGGCGATACTCGACCGGATCCTCGGCGGTAAGGATGTGCCTGGCCGGGTCGTTGAGGACGTTCACCGCGCCGTAGAGCGTGGTCGACTTGCCGGAACCGGTCGGCCCGGTAACGAGAATCGCGCCGTAAGGTTTGCGGAACGACGACTCGAACCGCTCAAGCGTGCCGGGCAAGAAGCCAAGGTCCTCAAGCCGCAGCATGATGTTGTCTTTGCGGAGGATACGGAGAACGACCCGCTCGCCATACACCGTCGGAAGCGTGGAAACGCGGAAGTCCATCTTGTGGCCGGCGATCGTGAGCGCAGTGTGTCCGTCCTGCGGCTTGCGGTTCTCAGCGATATCCATGTCCGACATGATCTTGAAGCGGCTGATGATGGCTTGCTGCGTTGCCTTCGGGCTTCGCATGACCTCGTGAAGCACGCCGTCAACGCGATAGCGGACGCGGAGATCCTTCTCCTGAGGCTCGATGTGGATGTCGGACGCACGGTCCGAGACGGCCTTGTTGATGATGTAGTTGACCAGCTTGACGATCGGGGCCTCATCAGACACTTCGGTGAGCGCCTCAAGGTCGAGATTGCCGCCGTCGTCACCATCGAGAAAATCGGTGTCAACATGCTCGGCGACTTTGTAATAGTCCTCGATAGCGGCGAGGATGTCGTCTTTCGTGGAGATCGCCGGGCGGATCTCATAGCCGGTGATGATGCGCAGGTCGTCAAGCGCAAGCACGTTCTGTGGGTCGGCCATCGCGACGAGAAGGTGATTCTCGTCGTCGAACTCGACAGGCATCAACGTGTAGCGAGCGGCCAGGTCGCGCGGAACGATCGAGATGGCGTGAGGATCGGGCTTCTTCTCGGCGAAATCGATATACGGGATGCCTATCTGACGAGCCATGACGGCGAGAATCGCGCCCTGCGTCGCGTATCCGAGGTCCACCAGGACACGGCCGATGGGGCTTCCGGTCGCCTTGTGGACTTCAAGGGCGTCGTTCAGCTGACGCTCGGTGATGACACCCGCGCGTTGGAGAAGCTGTCCCAGTCGCTGACCGGCTTCCGCCACGAGCACTCCCTGATGCGAACGGTCTGGACGAACAAGCCCACACGTCCCCCGAACGTGTGTGCTCATGGTACGACAAACTGGCGGTCTTGGGCGACGGATTCGCTCGTGTCAGGAGCGGCGTTCGTATCGCGACTCGCCCACATCGGCGAGAAGGAGACCCGCCAGGCGCTGGAACTCGGCAAACGCGCGCGTGCCCGGCCGTACGCCAACCCTGCTTTCGCCACCCGTGAAGTGCAGCTCGACAGGAGCAACAAGTCGGTACTCATGTGGCTCCGTAGCCGCCCCCGAGGATTCCGGCGCCGGCGATTCCACGGCGGAGCGCGCGGCCGCGATCGCGCTGGCGGACGACAGCACGCTCCCCGCCGACGGTGCCGCCTGGCGGGGTTCCATGTGAACCACCACCGGCGGAATCGTCACAGTCGGACTCGCGGGTGCCACTGGAGCGCCCGTGTCTGGCGCCGGTTCGGGCGACCCCGCCATCAGTTCTTCAAGCAGGGCGTGAACCGTAGCCATGCGCTGTTCCGGTTCGGGTAGCGGCTCAGGGGTAGGCGCGAGCGCGGGCGCGGCTTCGGGTTCGGGTAGCGGTTCGGGTTCCAGTTCGGGTTCCAGTTCGGGTTCGGGTAGCGTCTCCCAGGGTGAAGCGAAGTCCGACGATTCGGGCACAACCGGCATCCGCTCGGACGATTCCTCCACGCGCGCTGGCGCGTCGGGCATCCAGTCACCTGTTCTCAACGGTGCACCGAGCACGCTCTCGGGAATCAGGTCTACAGGGGCGAACACGTCTCGCTCGATGTGCTCCGGGTTCGCGCCGATCGTCTCGGGAAGCTGCGGCTCATGGTCCGTCTGTGCACGTGCCGTACGCGCAGTGTGAAGGGCACGTCGGTAGCGCCGCAGCGACGCGAGAAGATAGACCAGGAGTACCAGGAACAGAACGAGCAGACCCCCGAGGATGTAGAGTCTGGGATCCACAAGCGTCATCTCATGCTGTCGAGAATGCGGTAGAGCAGGCCAAGCAGCACAGACTTCACGCTGTCCTTCTCCTTGGCATTGCAGGCCAACAGCGGCACGTCGTCGGCAAGCCCCAAGCTGGCACGCACTGCCGAAAGCGTCTGCGAGTCGTTCGCATCTACCTTGTTCGCCGCGACGACAAACGGAACGTCAGACATGTCCGTGAAGAACTCGATCATGGAAGCCGCGTCGCGAATCGAATCCTGGCTCTTCGCATCGACGAGCAGCACGAACCCGAGCATGCCCTCGGACAGTGTCTCCCACATGAAGGAGAACCGCTCCTGGCCCGGCGTGCCGAAAAGGTAGAGGACGACGTCATCCGAGATCGTAATCCGGCCGAAGTCCATCGCAACGGTGGTCTCTCCCCCACCCTCACCGGAGACATCACTGACCTGACGCTCCGTTGAGAGCACCGTGATCTCGCTGACCGACTTTATGAAGGTCGTCTTTCCTGCGTTGAATGGACCTGTGACGACGACTTTCACTGACTGCATTGCGCGGACTCCGTTCTCAGAGCTTCTCGATGCCTTCGATGATCTTCATAAGCAGGTCACGGTCCACAAGCTGGTCCCGGTGCAGCACCACGCTGTCTTCGGAGTCGGGGATCTTGCCCACCGTTGCGACGGGGCGAGAACGCGCGGCTCCGCCGCCGCCTGTGAGGGCGGTGATCTCATCGCCAAGACCGTAGCTGAGCGTCGTGTCTCCTTCGAACTCGGCGAGATACGCATCCGTGGAGATGACTCCCGTCGTCGGCTCGGCGGGCTCAAGCGTCTCATCGTCGGCAGACAGGGACCTGAGCAAGTCGTCCAGGTCGCTCGTCGCCGAGGATATCCGAGTCGGTTCGGGTTCGGGTTCCGGCTCGGGCTCGGGCTCCGGCCCGGGTTCGGGTTCGTATTCCGGCTCGGGCTCGGGCTCGGACTCGGGTTCCATTGCCGGTGCCACCGGGAAATCAAGATACGCTGATTCGGCGCCCTCGACCGCGTTCTCGAGGACAGGTTCCAGGGCAAGCTCCACCGGCGTCTCACCAAGCCCGAGCGCCCTGAGATCGGTCTCCAGGTCGCCTGTCATCACGGTCGTGGGAAGCGTCTCGACGACCTGGGCCGCTGTCTCGGACAGAGGTTCGGCGATAGGCGGAGCAGGAATCTCGCTCGTCTCCACTGCATTCAGCGCACCGAACAGCGCTTCCGCGTCGATGCCGACTTCTGGCTCGGGCTCAGGCTCCAATTCGAGTTCCGGTTCCGGCACGGGTGCGGGTTCCGGTTCCGGTTCAAGTTCCGGTGCGGGTGTGGGTTCCGGCTCGGCTTCCAGTACCGGTTCGGGTTCGGGTTCGGGTTCGGGTTCGGGTTCGGGTTCGGGCTCGGGCTCCGGTTCCGGTTCCGGTTCCGGTTCCGGTTCCGGTGTCGGCTCAGGTTCGGGCTCCGGTTCGAGTTCCGGTTCCGGTTCGGGCTCCGGTACCGGTTCCGGTGCAGGTGCCGGTTCGGGCTCGGGTTCCGCCTCGACGGGGTGATCGAGAACGGCTTCCATCATCTCGGCGAAGATCGCCATATCCTCGGCAGAGGCGCGCGTCTTGGTCACCGACAGGAACTCAGGCTCTTCATGCGGCTCCGCTTCCGCCTGAGCGGCCTGAGAAGCCAGGTCGGCGGCGACAGCGGCAGCCCCGGCTTCGGCCTCATCGGCTCGCTCCTGCTCGAGCTGCTGAGCGGCCCGCTGCTCGGCGGCCTGGCGTGCCGCGGCTTCCGCCGCAATCTCCGCCTCAAGATTGATCGCCTCGAGTGCCGCCGCCTCATCGCGTGCACGACGCTCGGCCTCGAGGTTGGCACGCTTGTCTTCACGCCCCGCGCGTTCCGCCCGAAGCCGTTCGACTTCATCCTCAGAGGGGACTTCGAGCAGTCCGGCCGAGAAGAGACCGTAGATGACACGAGCGACTTCGAAGTCGGTCTTGTTCATCGCGGTGGCGAGATCGGAGATATCGCGGGTGCCGTCAACCAGCAGCAAGAGCGCCCACTCACTCGGCTTGAGCGAGATCTCGAACGTTCCCTCGCCGGGAGCGGTGGCCATCTTGAAGACCATCTCCACAGAGGGAACCTTCTTCTTGATCCGGTTCCACTCTTCGAGACGGCGGCTACCCTCCATGACGATGTTCTCGATCGACACTGAGAGGCCGATATCTTCGTCGGCCACTTCCGGCAGAACCTCGAAATCGAAGTCGCCTTCGTCCCAACGCATCAGATCGAAGATGGTGTCCTGGATCTGCTCCTGCACGAACGTCTCGAGCACCTTGTCGGTGAGGTAGCCTTCGTCGACGAGGATCTGCCCGAGACGACGACCACCCACAGGCTCCACGCGCTGGATCTCAAGCGCCTTCACGAGCGCACTCGGCGTGATGCGCCCGGTGGTCACCAGCCGCTGGCCGAGCGGATCGCGATGCCAGTTCGACTGCGCGAAGAAGACGTCGCCGTCGCGGAACCAGATGCTTCCGTCGGCGTCCGAACTCGTGATGCGCAAGACCCCCGTCTTCTTGCTCAGTTGTACAAGCTGGAAGACATCGGGTAGTGAGAAGTCCCTGAGATTGCCGCGAAGTGCCATCGGCCTGGTTCTTGCCTTTCCCCCGGAGTGCCGGGCGGTCTAGCCGAGAATCTCGGCGATTGTCCCGGCTGTGGCTCGCATATCGTAGATGACAAGTCCCAGCTTTGCGTTGGCGTCGGCCATGACCGTCAGGACGGCGCGGTCGCCCGCGGCCATGAGCAGCACGTAGCCCGTATCACCCTCGATGAAGACCTGCGACAGATGGCCGCGACCCAACTCCGCCGCGGCACGCTCACCCAGGCCGAGGATGGCCGCCGACATCGCACCGACACGATCGGGCTGCATGCCGGCAGGCAGTGCTGATGCCATCGTGAACCCGTCGAGGCTGACCAACGCGGCAGCCTGGATGTCCGGATCCTCCTGCATGAGGCTGTCGAGCGCCGACGCAAGGCGCTCCTCGCGCGTGGCCTGGCGTGCGGCTGCAGTCGGCCGCGCCTCTGGAGGGGCGACCACCACCGGCGCACTCGCAATGGGCGGCGCCACAGGCGGCGCGCTCTGAGTCGGCACCTGCTGCGCGGGCACTGCTTGCGGCACGGCCTGCGTCGTCGGAACGACTACTGGAGCGGTCAGCAACTCGTCGTCGAACGAGTCATCGTCCGCATCCGAGATGAAGTAATCCCCGATACCCTTGTCCACCATCGACCTTCAACTCCCGTGGCTTCGGATGTCCGTCGCGAAGTGACGACACGCGACAGCACGGCCCTGAGGGGCCCCGCCTCCTCAGTTTCGCACGTCAGACAGGCTGGCACAACATGACAACCGCGTTCAAAACAAGCGCATCACACAACGACGCGCAGGACTTCCTCGATCGACGTCACGCCCATGAGCACCTTGGCGAAACCGTCATCGCGCAGCGTGCGCATGCCTGACGCCACAGCGATGCGCTTGATGTCATCGCCTGACGCGTGATTCACGCACGCACGCTCGATCTCCTCGGTGACGGTCATGACCTCATGGATACCCATGCGTCCCTTGTAGCCGATGTCGCCGCAGCGCTTGCAACCGACCGCCCGGTAGAGGGTGGGGATCTTGTCCGGTTCGTACGGGAATCCGACACGATCGAGCGCCTCGGCTGTGGGCGTGTACGCCTCTTTGCACTCGGGACAGAGGCGTCGACCGAGACGTTGCGCGAGCACGCAGTTGATGGCCGATGCCGAGAGGAACGGCTCGACACCCATCTCGGTCAGTCGGGTAAGCGCCGACGGCGCATCGTTGGTGTGCAGCGTCGACAGAACGAGGTGCCCGGTAAGGGCCGCCTCGATGGCGATGGTGGCGGTCTCCTTATCCCGGATCTCACCGATCATCACAACATCGGGATCCTGCCGGAGGATCGACCGCAGTGCCGAGGCGAACGTGAGACCCGCCTTCTCGTTCACGTGCACCTGCGAGAGTCCTTCAAGTCGATACTCGACCGGATCCTCCACCGTGATGAGGTTCACGGTCGGACTGGTCGTCTTGTTGATGGCCGCGTACAGCGTGGTGGACTTACCCGAGCCGGTCGGTCCCGTGACAAGAATGCAGCCGTACGGCTTCTCGAGCGCATCCAGCAGCCGTCCGATCGGCTCTTCCAGGAATCCGAGGTCCTCCAGAGAGAGCATAATCGAATCCTTGCGCAGGAGTCGCATGACGCACATCTCGCCGTTGACCGCTGGCAAGACCGCGACACGGAAGTCGACGGTCTTGCCATCAAGAACCACGCCGAAACGTCCGTCCTGCGGGATGCGCTTCTCGGCGATATCCATTCCCGAGGCGATCTTGATGCGGCTGAGCAGCTGCCGGTGCAGCTTGATGGGACTCTTCATCACGACCTGGCACACACCGTCGATGCGGTACCGGACGCGGAGTTCTGTCTCAAGGGGTTCCACATAGATGTCGCCCGCGCCCTGTCGAATGGCCTCGGTAACGATGAGGTTCATGAGCTTTGCGACGGGCGCCTCTTCGTCGGCGGCCGCCTCCTCGGCCTCCCGCTCCGCCTCGACATCGATGTCACCCAGATCGCCAACCATCTGGTCGACGTTTTGATTCATGGTCGCGAACTTCTCGATCGCGTTGGTGACATCGCTCTCGGTGGCCACGACGGGCCGGATCTCGTAGCCCGTGACGATGCGAAGGTCGTCGATGGCGAAGATGTTGGCGGGGTCCGCCATAGCGACCACGAGCTCGTCGTCCTGGATCTTGATGGGCAGCACCATGTGACGCCGCGCAAGGTCGTTCGATAGCAGCATCGCGGCGCTCGGATCGATCTCATAGCCTGCGAGGTCGACGAACGCGAGCCCCATGCTCTCCGCGACCGCCTGCGCGATCTTGGTGTCAGAAGCCACGCCCTGCTCGATCAGCACAGCGGTGAGCGAGCGACCGTCCGCGGCGGCGACCGCCGTCTCCATCTGCTCCTGGGTGATCAGGCCTGACTGCACCAGGACTTTACCGAGTCTCTTGCCGGATGCGGCGGTCATCGGTCGTCGCCCCCGAGCGTCTCTTCGCTGACAAGCGCCTGCTCGACGGCCTCGCGCATCGTCGCTCTCGGCGCGTGCACCTGCGCGCTCTCGGTCCAGATGTCGATTGCGAGCGCACCCTGTGCGACAAGCATACCGAGACCACCGAGCGTGCGTGCGCCCATAGACGACGCGCCCACGTGCAGCGCCGTGGGGTGCGCACAGTACACCATGTCGTAGACGATCAGACCCGCGTGTAGCCACTCGACGGGAATCGGGCTCGGATCATCGGGTTTCATGCCCAGTGATGTCGCGTTCACGACCAGATCGGCCGCGCGAACGGCCTCCTCGGCGTAGTCGCCCGGAGCAGTCGTGACGACCTCCATGCCACGCAGGTAACGGGCGGCACGATCCTTGAGGCCCTCGGCCCGCTCAACGTCACGGTTGACGATCGTCAGATGCGCGGCCTTGCCGAGGATGAAGCTTGCGACCGCAGCACCGGCGGCGCCCCCCGCGCCAAGCACCACGACCCGCTTGCCCTCGGGTACGAACGCGGCCTCCTCTGCGAGCGATTCGAGAAGGCCGCGGCTATCGGTGTTGTAGCCGATCAACCGACCCTCGGTGCAATGGACGGTGTTGACGGCACCAGCCATCTGCGCGAGCATCGCCACCTCGTCGCAGAGCTCCAGAATCGCCTGCTTGTACGGCATGGTCACGTTGAAGCCGACGAACGGGATTGATCGGGCCATATCGGCGAATCTCAGCAGCGCGCCCTGGTCGGGAACCGCGTACGGGAGATACGCCCAGTTCAGACCCATCTCGGCATACGCGGCATTATGCATCGCCGGTGACAGCGAATGCTCGATCGGCCACCCGACGACACCGGCCGGGCGCGTACGTCCGTCGATCATCACGTCGGGTCCACTCCTCGCGTCGTCCGGGTAGGTCCATCCGCCTGGGCGCCCTTCATTATCCTCGCCTCGAGCCTTCGCAGCAAAAGCGTGTGCGGAAGGTCCGTGGCGGACAGGGGCAGCACCATGATCGTTCGCGCCCCGATGAGCCTTCCGCCAAGCACGTCGGTGAACAGTTGATCGCCGACGACGACGCATTCGCGCGCACGAACGCCGAGCCGTCGGGCCGCTATCCAAAAGGCGAACGGGAGCGGCTTGATCGCCTTCGCGACAAGATCGAGTCCGAGCTCGGCGGCGACGATCTTCACGCGCTCGTGCCAGTTGTTGGAGACGAGGCACACCCCGAAGCCCTGGCGGACAACGTCGGCCGCCCAGGCCGCCAGTTCCGGAGGCACGACATTGGTGTCCCGAGGCAGGATGGTGTTGTCGATATCAAGCAGCAGCGCACGGACACCGCTCGCCTTGAGTGCAGCGAGATCGATGGCGTGCACGTCGGTCAGATAGCGATCGGGTGCGAGCAGCGGCATGTGACTCCCGTGTCAGTGGTCGGGCGTGCCATCCCCGTTGTGGTCGTGCACGTCGGTTGGAGCCGTCTTGCCGACGATCTCATCGAGACGGTCGATCTCAACGGCCACCGCGTCGGCACGTGCCGTCTCCCCCGCCTGTCGCAGCAACTGCTCGATCGCCGCGTAGCCGTTGATCTTCTCCACATCATCGGCCCACGACATCGACGGCTCGACAGCCAGCATCGACTGCTCGACTGCCCCTTTCACGTCCCGTTTCAAGACGAACAGCATCTGCGCGTACGACATGTGCAGCGTGCCTGACTGCGGTATTCGCTCGGTTCCCCGACGCGCCATGTCGAGCCCCTCGCTGACCTTGCCGTTGCGCGAGAGAATCCACGAGCCGACGTAGTACGGCTGGTCGAATGTCGGGTCGAGCCACTCTACCGCAGCGATGGTGCTGAGCATATAGCGCTGCTCGTAGAGCGGCACACCATCGTAGTAGCCATGCAGCAACGGTTCGACGCGGTTCCACAGTACCGCACCGGCATACCGGCGAATGCCCGTGAGGTATGACAACGACGCCCTGCCGACTGCCGCGGTCGTAGCATTGCTCGGTGCGGCGACGATGCGATCGCCCACCGCCTGTCCGCCAAGCGCCAGCGTCAGGAACGCAGCGGCAATCGCCAGCGGCAACCATGTCTCGCGTCGGATGCTCACCTCACAGGTCCCTCCTGCCGAGAAGCGCAACACCCAGACTCAGACAGACGCCGGCGAATCCGATGAAGACGACGATCATGCTCAGCACGTAGACAAGCGGAACACCGGTGCCATGCGCGACGGGGTTCACGACGTTGAATGCATCAAGCGACGGATAGAACGGCTTGAAAGCAAGTGCACCCTCGCCGCCTAGAAGCGTGCTGCGCGAGTGGCCGATGAAGAGCGCGGCAAGGGTGGCCGTCACGACGACGACCGGCCCCGCGACCGAGGACACCGCCACGGCGAACGCCGAGATCACGCCCATCTCGAGCCAGGTAGCAAGCGCTCCCTGCCACAGGCGCCACATGAGCTCGCCGTAGGTGAAGTACCCCATGACCATCTCGACGGTCGTGAACGCCACGATCGCGCCGGCCATCACGCCCAGAATGCCGAGCCACGTTCCGACGAGATACTCCCACCGACTCACGCCCTTTGACAGCACGTTGTACACGGTTCGCTTCTCAAGCTCCGAAGGAACGCGGTTCGCGGCAAGCGAAAGTGCTATCACCAGGCCCGTGACGTATGAAAGCGCAAGCGCGATCTCGCGATACACGGCGCTCTCCACTCCAAGCCCGTAGTCAGGCAGCGACGGGATCGCAAGGACGAGCAGCGCCGCGAACACGAGCACCACATACACGACCTTGCGGCGAAGGCTGTCCATCATGACTGCGGCTGCGATCGGCCAGATCCGCTTGATCACGACTCCACCCCCTTCGGACCGCTCGCAAGGAGCGAGGCGAAGTAGTCCTCAAGCGACTCCCGCTTCGGCGTGATCGCGACGATGGTGCCGCCGGCGTCGTCGATGGCATCGACGACCGTCCTCGTGGCGGCGGTGGGAACAGAGAAGACCCAAACGCCGCCGGAAACGACGGTGTCCTCGGCCTCTGACGCGACCTGCGACGGCAACGCGTCCATACCCGTCGCCCGCACGGACGTGCGCCCGTCAACGTTGAGGAGCGCGTTGATGTCACCCTCGGCGGCGACCGTGCCGCGGTTGAGGATCGTCACCCGATCGCACACGGCTTCGACCTCGGAAAGCTGATGCGAGGACAGCAACACGGTGATGCCCGCCGCCCGCAACTCCAGCATGAGGTTGCGGACGTCGCGCTGACCGACCGGGTCGAGGCCGGACGCTGGCTCGTCGAAGATCACGACCTCCGGCGAGCCGAGAAGCGCCTGTGCGATGCCGAGGCGTTGCAGCATGCCCCGAGAGAACTTCGAGAGTTCCGTGCGCTCAGCATCCGCGAGCCCGACTCTATCGAGCAGGCTGGCCGTCTGCTCCTTCACGACCTCGGCCTCGAGGCCGACGAGCGACCCATAGAACCGCATAGCCTGGCGCGCCGTCAGGTGGATCGGGAAGTACGGCTGCTCGGGCAGGAACCCGAGATGGCGACGTCCCGAGGGACGGGTGGAGTCTGCGCCGAGGACCTCGAAGGTGCCCGCCGAGGGCTTGACGAGGCCGAGCAACATCTTGAGGGTGGTCGTCTTCCCTGCACCGTTTGGGCCGAGAAGTCCGTGGATCGTACCGGCATCGACCGTTATCGAGACATCGGCTACCGCCGTTCGCCTCGGCTTGCCGGGTACGGAGTAGACCTTGCGTGCGCCGAGCACGCGGATCGCAGCATCCGCCATGAGCTTACGGCACCACCTCTCGGGACTTCTCTTTGGCCTTCAGGAAGTCGGCCTCATTCGTCGTGAACGTGTGCGAACCGTCGGTGCTTGTGAGCACGTAGTACAGATACCCGGTATCGGCAGGGTGTGCTGCGGCCTCAAGGGATGCAAGACCGGGGCTGGCGATGGGGCCGGGGGGAAGCCCGCCGTACATGTAGGTATTGTACGGGCTGTCTATGCGCAGGTGGCGATTGAGCAGCCGTGGTCGCGTTCCGGGCAGAATGTACTCGATGGTCGCGTCGATCTCCAGGTGCATCGTGCGTCCGAGCCGGTTGTAGATGACCGAGGACACGAGCGGTCGCTCATCGGCGACGCGGGCCTCGCGCTCGATCATCGATGCAATCGTGACGACATCGTGGAGGGTGAGGTTCTTGGCGCTGGCGTCAGCGAGGTCGACCGCCTCGATCTCCTGGCCGAACTGCGTGAGCATCATCGCGATGACGTCACGTGCGCTCGAGCCTTCAGGGATGTTGTACGTCTTCGGGAAGAGGTAGCCCTCGAGCGATCCCGTGCGCACCCCACCGAGGAATGCGTACTCCCCGGCAAATGCGGCGCCCTGCTTGAGCGCAAGATCGTTGAACTCGGCGGCCGAGATTCCCAGCTCCTTCTCGAGCCGCGCACCGATCTGCTCGATCGTGAATCCCTCGGGGATGATGACCTTCACGTACGGGATGGGCGGGCCCGAAAGCAGCTGATCGACGACATCGCCGAACGACATGCCGGTCTTGAGGTCATACACACCCGGTCGCAACTTGCCGTCCACCCCGTCGATCCGCGAGCGGACCCGGAACATCGAGGAGTTGTCGATTACGCCAGCGGACGACAGGATGCCTGCGATGGTCTTGGTGTCGGCTCCGGCAGGCACCTCGATCTGAACGGGGCGCCCGGCCGGTACATCGGTCTCCGGCTTGAGCAGGACGTTCCAGACACCGAACGCAGGGATGCCCACCGCTATCAGGACACCGACGAGAACGACGACCACGCCAAGCGTCAGACGCCGGGTTCGTGCCTCCTCGACAGTCGCCGGAGCTGAAGCTGCACTCTCCGGAACGTCCGGAACGATGACGGGCACCTCCCTGCTCCTCTCGGCTGGCGTGGGATTCCCGCGCTCCTGGCCTCGCTTCTCCGTAGCGCTCATAGCTCCTCAGGCTTCCGTTGGCCGTCGAGGTACGCCTGCAAGATGATTGCGGCAGCCACCATGTCGAGCCTGCCGCGCTGCTGTTTCGCCTTGACGCCGCCCGAGCCCATAGCCCGCGCAGCGGTCGCCGAGGAGAGCCGCTCATCCGCATACATCACCGGCAGTGCAAGCTCCTTGCCGAGACGATCGGCGACCGCTCGAACGGTCGCCGATTGGCGACCTTCCGAGCCGTTCATGCTCAGCGGCAAGCCGACGACCAGCCCTTCGACCTCGTAGTCGTCCACGAGCGTCCTCAACGGTCTGATGTCCCGCGTCAGCAGGCGTGCATCGAGGACGACGAGTGGCGAAGCGATGGTGCCGGCCGGGTCGGAGACCGCGACGCCCACGCGCGCCTCACCGATGTCGAGGCCGAGGAGCCGCATCGCGCTACCGGACGCCAAGCAGCTCGCGCGCGGCGTCGAGCGCGGCGTCGATGCCCGCAGGGTCCTTGCCGCCGGCCTGCGCCATCGCAGGCTTGCCACCACCGCCGCCGCCCACATGCGGTGCCATCGCGCGAATCACGGCGCCTGCATCGAACCCTGCCGAGACAGCGCCCGGCGAACCTGCCGCGAGGAGGAGTACCTTGCCGTCCCGGACGCTCGCCATGACTACAGCGCCATCGGGCTGCCGCTCGCGCAGCGCGTCGGCCGCAGCGCGAAGATCATCTGAGTCAAGGCCGTCATGCCTGGTCACGACTACCCCGTAGCCCGCGGGAGTCTCGGCGAACAGAGCGTCGCCGTCCGCGCCGCCGAATGAGCGGCGCTTCGCCTCGGCCAGCGCTGCCTCGGTCTCCTTGAGTCTGCGCTGCATCGCCTCGACCTTGGCCGGCAGCTCGGTGTGGCGGGCCTTGAGCGCACCAGCAAGCTCACCGAGCGTCGCCTCCTCGGCGTACACGTACTCCAGGGCGCCGAACGATGTGACGGCCTCGATGCGGCGCAGGTTGGCGCCGACACTGCCCTCGGACACGATCTTGAGGAAGCCGATCTCACTCGAGCGGCCGACGTGTGTGCCGCCACAGAGCTCCTTGCTGAAGTTACCGACCTCGAGCACACGGACGATATCGCCGTACTTCTCGCCGAAGAGTGCTGTCACACCCATCTCACGCGCCGAGGCAAGCGAGGTCTCGTAGTTGCGGACCGGGTGATTCTCCATGATCTTGGCGTTCACGAGACGCTCGATCTTCTCAAGCTGCTCGGCTCCTGGCGCCTCGAAGTGCGTGAAGTCGAACCTGAGACGATCGGGCGTGACGAGCGAGCCGGACTGATGGACGTGCTCGCCGATGACCTTGCGAAGCGCCCAGTGCAGGATGTGCGTCGCCGTGTGGTTGCGGCGGATGCGGGCGCGTCGCGCGCTGTCTATCGCGGCATGCACGTTGTCGCCGACGGCAAGCGATCCCGACTCGAGCGTGCCCACATGCGAGATGAGGCCCGGCATCGGGATGCGCGTGTCGCTCACGTCGAAGCGGGCGCTTCCTGCCGAGATGCTCCCCGTGTCGCCCACCTGCCCGCCCTGCTCGCCGTAGAACGGCGTTGCGGCGAGGACGACCTCGGCTTTGGTGCCGGCTTCGATACTCGCAACGGACCTGCCGTCGGCGATGATGCCGGCAACAGTGGAGTCCCCCTCCTCGGCCCCGTAGCCGAGGAACTCGACGCCGCCTGAAAGCCGCTTGCCGATCTCGGCGAACGCGTTGCCGAACGCCGACCACGAGTCATCTTTGACCGCCGCGCGCGCCCGGTCCTTCTGCGCGTCCATCTCGACGTCGAATGCCGCCTTGTCGACGGCGAGGCCGACCTCTGCGGCGATCTCGGCGGTGAGCTCGTAGGGGAAACCGTACGTGTCGTGCAGCGCGAACGCCAGCGTGCCGTCGAGTACGGCGCTACCGGCAGCCTTCGTGCGCTCGATCTCTTCGCCGAGGAACACCAGGCCCTGCCGGAGCGTCGTGCCGAAGCGCTCTTCCTCGCTCGCCACGATGCGGCTCACGAGATCATGGCGCTCCCGGATCTCGGGGTACGCATCGCCCATGCGTGTCACGACCTCATCGACAAGCCTGCCGAGAAACGCCTTCTCCACGCCGAGAAGCCTTCCGTGGCGGACCGCACGACGCAAGAGTCGTCGCAGCACGTAGCCGCGACCCTCGTTGGAGGGCAGCACGCCGTCGGAGATGAGGAACGTCACCGCGCGCGCATGGTCCGCGATGATGCGCAGCGACGTGTCGGTCTTCTCGGTCACGCCGTACTTCGCGCCGGTGATGTCCTCGGCGACCTCCATGATGCCGCGCACGATGTCGGTCTCGAAGTTGGAGTGCACGCCCTGCATGATGGCGGCCACACGTTCGAGGCCCATCCCGGTGTCGATGTTCTGCTTCGGGAGCGGCGTGAGCGTGCCATCCTCCGCACGGTCGTACTGCATGAAGACAAGGTTCCAGTACTCAAGGAAGCGGTCGCAATCGCAACCGGGAGCGCAATCGGCCGAACCGCAGCCCACCTCCGGGCCCTGGTCGTAGTAGAGCTCGGAGCACGGCCCGCAGGGACCGGTCGGACCGGCCGACCAGAAGTTGTCTTTCGCTCCCATGCGCACGATGCGGTTCGCCGGAACGCCGACCTCGTCGCGCCAGATCGCCTCGGCCTCATCATCATCCTCGTAGATCGAGAACCAGAGGCGGTCAGCGTCAAGCCCAAGCACCTGCGTCGAGTACTCGTACGCCCAGGCACACGCCTCGCTCTTGAAGTAATCACCGAAGCTGAAGTTGCCGAGCATCTCGAAGAAGCTGTGGTGCCTCCCGGTCGTCCCGATGATGTCGATGTCGGTCGTGCGGGCGCACTTCTGACAGGTCGTCGCGCGGGTGAAACCAAGGTCGCGCAGTCCCAGGAAGACCGGCTTGAACTGCACCATTCCGGCCGATGTGAGCAGCAGCGACGGGTCGTCCGGTATCAGCGAGGACGAAGGCAGCCGATGGCAGCCCTTGCTTTCGAAGAAGGACAGGAAACTCTCGCGGATCTCGGCGGCCTTCACGCAGTCTCCTCGGGGTCTACAGTCTCGGGCTCACAGTCGATCGCATCCGGATCGTCTTCGTCACACGACGGCTTCTTCTCCCTGAAGAACGCGCCCTGCTCGGTGGTGAGCTTCGAATCGGTCAGCTTCTCGAAGTAGTACACGAACAACCCCTTGCCGATGGCGGCAACGGGAATCGCCAGCAGCAGGCCGACGAAGCCGGCAAGCGTGCTGCCAACGAGCAGCGAGAATATCACGAGCAGCGGATGCAGGTCGACCTGCTCGGACATCACGCGAGGCGTTATGAACATGTCGGTGATCTGCTGCGTGGCTGCGATCCATGCGACCGCCCACAGCGCGAGCCACGGGTTCACGAACGCCGCCGCGATCGCGGTGACGATCTCCGCGATGATGGGGCCGAACCACGGGATGACGTTGAGCACGCCGGCGAGGAGACCCAGCACGAGCGCGTAGGGCACGCCCATGATCGAGAGTCCGATAGCGACGAGCACGGCTGTGGACGCGGAGACGACGAGCTGGCCTTTCAGATATCCGCCGAGGACGTTCGAGACCTTGGCCGAGAGGATCGAGGCCTCTTCCTTGCGGCGCGGACCCGCGAGAAGCACGACCTCGCGCTTGATCGCGTCGAAGTCCTTCAGCATCCAGAACCCGACAACGAGAGCGAGGAACGAGTTGAAGAGCAGCGCAACGGCGCCGCTTCCCACCAAGAAGACCGTGTTGGCAAGCGCGCTCGACCATGCCATGACGCGGGTGGCGATACTGTCCCGGAAATTCAGCAGTGCGTCGTTCACCCATGAGGGCAGTGTGACCGCGTTGTACTGCTGCTGTAGTTGCTGCCAGAGCGCGAACGCCTTGTCGTAGTAACCGGGGAACGCCATCAGGAACTGACGGATCTGATCCGTGATGGGCGGGATGATGAAGAGGCCCGCGATAACGAGCCCGGCGACAGCGAACAGATAGCACAACCCAACCGCCAGGCCACGCTTGAGCCCGCGGCGCTCCAGTGCCGCAACCGGTGAGCGGAAGACGTAGACGATGACCACAGCGAACACGAATGGCACGAGCGCAGGCGCTACCTTCAGCAAAGCGAAGAACGCGGCGATCACGAGTA
>RCMX01000002.1:216298-258879 GCA_004348925.1 Actinomycetota bacterium | reverse complement strand
ATCGCCAGTCGGCGCCAACGATCCTCTCTGGCCCGTGCGTCGGTCATCGTCAGACCTCCTCGGAGACGAGGTTCTCGCGCAGCACGCGAAGCGTCTTGCGAAGCAGGCGCGACACCTGCATCTGCGATATCTCAAGCTGCGTTGCTATCTCCGTCTGCGTCAGACCCTGGAAGAAGCGAAGGTAGAGCACTCGCTGCTCCATCGGCGTGAGGAACTTGAGGGCCTTGGCAAGCGTCGTCCGGTCGTCGACGATCGCCATGAGCTGATCGTCCTTGCCGATATACTCAAGGATGCTGAACGAATCGCTTCCATCGTTGTTGCGATCGCTCTCCAGCGAGACGAAGTTGTACGCCTCGGAGGTCTCCATCGCTTCAAGCACCTCTTCCGACGTGACGCCGAGGTACTCGGCGATCTCGGCGATGGTCGGCGACCGCTGGATCTGCTGCGTGAGCTGATCCACCGCCTGGTTCACTCGGAACGAGAGCTCCTGTAGCCTGCGCGGGACCTTGATGGCCCAGCCCTTGTCGCGGAAGTAGCGCTTGAGCTCCCCGACGATCGTCGGTGTGGCGTACGTGGTGAACTCGACGTCGCGACCGGTGTCGAATCGATCGATCGCCTTGATCAGCCCGATCGTCCCGACCTGGATGAGGTCGTCGATGGGCTCGCCACGATTCCGGAAACGGCTGGCGAGATACTTCACGAGGTTGAGATACATCGTGATGAGTTCGTCGCGCGACTCTTCGTCCTCGAATTCGCGATAGTGCGCGAACAGGTCGCGTGTCCGTTGCTTGTCCCACACGAGCCGACGCCCGGGCTTCTTTGAGACTCGAGGCACGGTTACCCCTCCACCGGCACGCCGAGGCGCTTGACGAGATGCAGCGTGCACGCACCGGCAACCCGGTCGATCTCGAATTCATCGCACACGGACTCGAGGATGAACGCCGCGTACCGGTCCTCCGGTTCGGGCTCCTCGGTGTCATCCGCGTCGGGAAACGGACCGACCTCGATCGTGAGGGTCGGACCGTCGAGGACGAATGAGAAGGTGATCTCGCCGCCTCGCGCCACATGCGTGCACGCGTAGACGAACGCTTCCTCGGCAGCCATCCGCACATCATCGACATCGTCGTAGGACATGCCGATGCGACTCGCGAGCTCGGCCGCGGTCAGACGCGCCGTCTTCGCGTACTCGCTGCGGGCCGGAACGGTCAGTGCGATTCGATCTGAAGCCATCAGGGTTCCTCCGGGTCGGTAGTGGATTCGACGCTCACGACCTGCGAGCGCGAGAGAATGATCGGGCAAGTCGTCCGCCGAGCCCTGCGAGCGCCTCGACCGGCGTTCGGATCACGTCGGTCGCGGAGCTGACCGCACCTGAGACTTCTTCGATGTCGGTCACGATCCCGTCGACACGCAACAGCTCGGCGTTGAGGGCATCGAGTGTGACGTCAGCCTTCTCGAGCAAAGGAATCGCACGTTCGCGAACGTCGGCAAGCGTCTGTTGCGCTTCGCGCAGCGCCGTCACGAAGGTGATCGTCGCATAGATGCCGCCGCCCGCAAGCAGGATACCCAGCACGATGAGGACGATTTCAAGCACCGAGCGAAGCTCCATCAGTGGCCCTCCGGAGACGCGGGGACGTATCAATCAAGTGTAGCAAAGCACGTACCCCTGCGCGGCGCGAGAAACCGGCCGCTTGCCGCCGGGCTACTCGTCGTCGTGACGGAAGAACCGTCGATCCTCGAGTCCGTCGGGGAGGTACTGCTGCTCGACTGTGGCACCGGGGTACGAATGCGGATACTTGTACCCTGGATACGTCTCGGCTCCGGGGCGTCGACGATCCCGCAAATGGTCCGGCACGGTCCGCACGGGCCCTTCCCGGACCTCCTTCAGCGCCTCGTCGATCGCAACGTACGCCGAGTTCGACTTGGGAGCGCAGGCAAGGTAGACCGCAGCGTGCGCCAGGTTGATCCTGCACTCAGGCCACCCGATGAACTCCGCTGCCTTCACTGCCGCGTGTGCGATGAGCAGCGCCTGCGGATCCGCCATGCCCACATCCTCGGACGCGAAGATCAGCATCCGGCGAGCGATGAACTTGGGGTCTTCTCCCCCGTCGATCATGCGCGCCAGCCAGTAGACCGTCGCGTCTGCGTCGCTTCCACGCATCGACTTGATGAATGCCGAGATGATGTCGTAGTGCGCGTCTCCGCCCTTGTCGTAGGTGAGCTGCCGAGTCTGGGTCGCCTCAGCGACATGCTCAAGCGCGACATGCCGGACGCCGTCCCCATCGGCGGGCGCGACGCTCGCCGCGAGTTCAAGCGAGGTCAGCGCTGCCCGCGCGTCGCCCCCCGCACTGAGCACGATGCGATCCTCGGCCTCGGCCGCAAGCACGACCGCGCCGCCGAGACCGCGGTCCTCGTCAGCAAGCGCCTGACGGATGATGGCGCGGATGTCGTCATCGGAGAGCGGTCGCAAGATGATCACTCGCGACCGGCTGATCAGCGGCGCGTTGACCTCGAAGAACGGGTTCTCGGTCGTGGCACCGATGAGGGTGATGAGGCGGTCCTCGACCGCATGGAGCAGCGCGTCTTGCTGCGACTTGTTGAAGCGATGGATCTCGTCGATGAACACGATCGTACGACGGCCGGATTGGCCCAGACGGTCTCGAGCGGCATCGATCGCGGCGCGTACGTCCTTGACCCCGGAGTTCACCGCCGAAAGCTCCACGAAATGTGAGCTCGTGACTCCGGCGATAATGCGTGCCAGGCTCGTCTTCCCGCATCCCGCAGGACCGTAGAGGATGACCGAGGAAAGCGCGTCGAGTTCGATCGCGCTCCGCAACACGGTTCCCGGTCCGACCGCTTCTTGCTGGCCCACGAACTCGTCGATGGTGCGGGGGCGCATGCGCGCAGCGAGCGGCGCGCTTCGTTCGAGTGATCGGTCTGCGGCGTCTGAGAAGAGATCGTCCATGGCTACTCGGTAGCGCGGAGCACCTCTCGGCTGATGATCTCGCGATCGACGTAGCCCATGAACCGCCAGGTGATGAACCCGTTGCCATCGACCAGCACGATGTACGGCGGGCGCACCACGCGCAGATCTCCCGCAAGTGCAGCAGCAAGCTGGGCGCTCTCCGTCGCGACGCCGCCCTTGGTTGCGCCGAGATCGAACGTTACCAGATCGATGAGTCCGCGGTTCTCCTGCATCACGGCATCAAGCTCCACACGAATGATCTTCGACTCCGGGAGCGTGCTGTCGTAGAAGTAGAGGGCCATCGGACGTTTTGCATCGAGCTTCGACTGGACGGCCGCTGGCACTGCCGTCGACTCGATCGCCGGGAACGGCTCTGGCGTCCCGGACTCGACCGGCGAGCGATCGGTGCTCTGAACGGGCGGGGTAGCGGCGGGAGTCGGCGCCGCGGCGGGCGCGTCCGTGGCAGGCGCAGCAGTGTCTGCTCCACCGCCGCAACCTGCAAGGGCGAGTGCCAGAAGTGCTACAACGAGTACTGCGACGATCTTGCGCATCTCCCCATCCTCCGCTCAGTGGCGACCAGTGAACCCCGCCTCGCGTGCTCCAGCGCGGTGAACCTGCCTCAGCAGGTGGGTGCCCGCAGATCGACTTCGTGCTTCCCCTTGCGGGGATACCATTCCGCCGACCAATGATAGAGCTCCCGGTAAAGAAGTGTTGGTTCGACCGTTAGTGCCGAAGCGACGCAAGGCGAAGCCTTCATCATCGTAGCATCAGCGACAGCGAGCCGCTACAGCGACGACTCGACGCCCGCTTTCCGGAGGTTGTCGGTCAGACGCATGTGCAGCCACACGTAGGCGCCTGCGAGCAGGATCCCTCCCACGCCGACGAACACGGCTACAACCGCGTCGGCCCGCCTGCTCCAGACGGTGATGCCCGTCAGAGCCAGCACGGTCAGAACGCCGATCGCCCGCGTCCACAGGCCGTAGCCGCGGCTGGCGACCTGCCACTTGTAGGCGGTTCCGACAACCATCAGCGCCGCAGATGACACGACCATGACGGCTACCGCTGCGATGAGTGTCGCGTACATGGGAGTCCCCCTACTCCGCCCGCAGGTGCACTTCACGAAGCTGCCGGGTGCTCACGCTACCCGGAGCGCCCGTGAGCGGACACGAACCCGAGGAGGTCTTCGGGAATGCGATGACGTCACGGATCGAGTGCTTGCCCGCCAGCAGCATGATGAGGCGATCGAGGCCGAGCGCGATGCCACCGTGTGGCGGAGCGCCGAGCGAGAGCGCCTCAAGCAGGAAGCCGAACTGTGCATCCGCCTCATCGCCACCGATACCGATGGCCGCGAGCGCGCGACGCTGGATCGCCTCATCGTGGATACGAAGCGTCCCGCCGCCGATCTCAAGGCCGTTCAGCACCAGATCGTACGAGTACGACAGCGCCGCACCGGGATCCGACTCGAGCAAATCGACATGCTCATCAAACGGGCGCGTAAAGGGATGGTGGTTCGCGCTCCAGCGCTTCTCTTCGGCATCCCACTTGAACATCGGGAAATCGACGACCCACAGCGCCTCGAAGCCGGTGCGCGGGACATCGAGCTCATCGGCCATCTTCAGGCGAAGCGCGCCGAGAACCTCGTTCGCGACATCGGTGGCGTCGGCGATCATGAGCAGAAGGTCACCCGGCTCGACGCCCATGGCGTCACGCAGCCCGGCCATCTCGGTCTCGGTGAAGAACTTCGCGATCGGCGAGCGAACGTCGCCATCTGTGGGGAAGGCGACCCAGGCAAGACCCTTCGCGCCGGCATCGAGCGCGACCTGGTTGAGGGCGTCGATCTTGCCTCGGCTCCAGTCGCCCGCACCGCGAGCGTTGATGCCCTTGATGACGCCACCGCCGCCGAGCGCGCCCGCGAACACCTTGAACTCGCTCGCAGCAAAGACGCCGCTCACGTCGACGAGCTCCATGCCGAAGCGCAGATCCGGTCGGTCCGAACCGAAGCGCGACATGGCCTCAGCATACGTGAGACGGCGCAGCGGCACGTGTAGATCGACGTTCGCCTCGTGCATGACCTCGCGCATGACCTCTTCCATCATGCCGAGGATGTCCTCCTGCGTGATGAAGGACATCTCGATGTCGATCTGCGTGAACTCCGGCTGACGATCGGCACGCAGGTCCTCGTCTCGGAAGCAGCGGGCGACCTGGTAGTAGCGCTCGACGCCGCCCACCATGAGCAGCTGTTTGAAGAGCTGCGGTGACTGCGGCAGCGCGTAGAACTCGCCGGGCGACATGCGGCTCGGGACGATGAAGTCACGCGCGCCCTCGGGCGTGGAGCGGCCGAGGATCGGCGTCTCGATCTCAAGGAAGCCGCGGTGCTCGAGCGACTTGCGGAAACGCTGCGTCACCCGGTCACGCAGGAGGAACGCCTCCATGACCTCAGGCCGGCGCATGTCGATGTAGCGGTACTTGAGGCGCAGCGTCTCATCGGTGTCGATCGCCGAGTCGATCTCGAAGGGCGGCGTCTCGCTCTGGTTGAGGACCTCGGCGTCGGTGATGATGACTTCGACCTCGCCGGTTGCGAGGTTCGGATTGATGGTGCCTTCGGGGCGCGGGCGAACGGTGCCCGTGAGCTTCACGACCCACTCGGGACGCACCCTCTCGGCGGTCACGAACGCCGCACCGGACGCGTCCGGGTCGAACACCGCCTGCACGAGCCCGCTGCGATCCCGGATGTCGATGAAGATCAGGCCGCCGTGATCGCGACGCCGGTGGACCCATCCGGCAAGCGTGACGGTCTCCCCCACGTCGCTCGTGCGGAGCGAGCCGGCGACGTGCGAACGAATCGAGTACCGTGCGTCGAACATGCGGTTCCTTCCCTCGCCCGGTCTAGCCGAGCAGCTGCTTCAGCCGCGCGGCGATCTCGCCGAGCGGAATCCGTGTCTCATCTTTGGTGGCCATGTCCCGCATCGTGACCTCGCCGACAGCGAGCTCATCGGGGCCGACGATGACGACCACGCGGGCGCCGAGCCTGTCCGCCTGCTTGAACTGCGACTTGAGGCTGCGTCCCTGATAGTCGGTGTCGGTCGCGATGCCGGCATCGCGCAGCTCCTGCACGAGCGTGAAGACCGCCCCGCCCAGCGACTCATCGACGCGGGCGACGTACACCTCGGCCATGGGATGCCCGAGGATCGTGACGCCCGCCGCCTCAAGTGCGAGCAGCGTCCGCTCGAACCCGAGTGCGAAGCCGAGGCCCGGCGTGGCAGGCCCGCCGTATTCTTCCATAAGGCGGTCGTAGCGACCGCCGCCACCGATCGCGTTCTGGGAGCCCAGGCCCGCGTCCACCTGGACCTCGAAGACGGTGCGTGTGTAGTAGTCGAGCCCGCGCACGAGCGACGGGTCCTCGATGTACGAGATCGCCAGGTCATCGAGCGATTCCTTCACGGCCGCGTAGTGGGCCGCGCAGTCATCGCAGAGTTCATCGCGCAGCAGCGGCGCATCGGACATCACGTCCTTGCAGCCGGGATTCTTGCAGTCGAAGGCGCGCAACGGGTTGGTCTCGGCGCGGCGATTGCACTCCTCGCAGAGCGAGGAGGCATGCTCCCTGATGAACCCTGCGATCTTGTCGCGATACACCGGACGGCACGCCTCGTCGCCCATCGTGTTGATGAGCAACCGCATGCTCTGACGAGGGATACCGAGTTCCTCGAAGTAGCGCATGAGCATGACGATGACCTCGGCATCGATGCCGGGCTCCGCCATGCCGAGCGCCTCGGCGCCGATCTGCCAGAACTGCCGCATTCTGCCCTTTTGAGGACGCTCATAGCGGAACATCGGACCCGCGTAGTACAGCTTCGCGGACTGACCGTTGGCCACGAGGTTGTGCTCGAGCGTGGCACGCACGACGCTCGCGGTGCCTTCCGGTCGCAGCGTGATCGATCGGCCGCCCTTGTCCTCGAAGGTGTACATCTCCTTGGAGACGATGTCGGTCGCCTCGCCGATGCCGCGCGTGAAGACCTCGGTGTGCTCGAAGACGGGCGTGTAGACCGGCTCGTAGCCGTACCGCGCAAAGAGACGCTGGGCCGTGCGCTGCATATGCTCCCAGGCCCGGGCCACATCGGGAAGCATATCGGCGGTGCCTTTGGGTGCGCGGGCGTTCATCGACAGCCTTTCGAGATGGTTTCGTGCGGCTAAAGAACTATACGCCAAGCACGGGAGCCGACCAACCCTCGCTCGGGGTTCTATGCCCTCGGGAAGAACGGATTGACGCGCCGTTCACGGCCGATGGACGTATCGGGCCCATGGCCGCAGTGCACGCGCGTCTCGTCCGGAAGCGCCGCGAGTCTCGCGATGGAACGCCGCATCTCCTCCGGATCGCCGCCGGGGAAGTCGGTGCGACCCACGCTGCCCGAGAACAGCGTGTCGCCGGCGAACAGATGGCCTCCGCCGAGCAGGCACATGCTTCCCGGCGTGTGCCCCGGCGTGTGCAGCACCTGCAACGTCAGGGTTCCGGCTGTGATCTCGCTCCCCTCGGCAAGTGTGCGGTCGGCTGACGGCGCAGAGTACGCGAAGCCGAAGATCGCACCGCCGGCGCCCTCGGGGGTAGTGATGGCGGCGGCATCATCCTCATGGACCATCAGCGGCGCACCCGTGGCCGCAAGCACCTCTCGAACAGCGCCGAGGTGGTCGAAGTGCCCGTGCGTGAGCACGACGGCCACAACCGCGCGAAAAGCGATGGCCGCGAGCAGCTCGTCAGCGTCTCCCGCAGGGTCGATGATCACGAGCGGGCCGTCGGCATCGTCGCCCGCCAGGAAGCAGTTCGTGTCGAGGGCGCCCAGGATGAGCCGCTCCACTCTCATTTGGACCTCTTGCCGCGCGGACCGACATCCGGCATCGCTCTTCGCGCCTCGAAGACGCCGCTGACTCCGCGAACAGCGTTCAGCACTTTCGTGAGCTGGTCCATGCTGCCAAGCTCGAGCAAGAACCGCATCGTGGCTATGCCCTGGCGGTCCGTGGAGACAGCAGCAGAGAGCACATTGACGCCCGCGTCAGCGAGCACGATCGAGACGTCCTGGAGGAGCCGTGTGCGATCCATCGCTTCGAGAACGATCTCGACCTGATATGTCGACGCGCTGCCGGTATCCCACTCGACGTCGATGATGCGTTCCGGCTGCGACAACAGCTCCTTCGCATTCGGACAATCTCGGCGATGGACCGACACGCCGCGGCCACGCGTGACGAACCCGACGATCTCGTCACCGGGGACCGGATTGCAGCAGCGACCCAGGCGCACCAGAACGTCATCGACGCCGACCACGCGGACGCCGCCGCCGCTCTTGCGGCGCTTGGCGCGCGGCGCGATCATCGGCGTGCCCGGCAGGAAGGCCTTCGGCTCATCTTCCGTGCGGGCGGGAGCACCGGTAGCAGCCGAGAGCTGCGTGATCAGCTTGGTGACGACCTGCTTCGCACTCGCCTTGTTGCTCCCGATCGCAGCGATGAGGTCGTCCGCGGCCTGGAAGTTCATGTCGCGAGCGACGGCATCGAGCGCCTTCGGGACTCCCTGACTGCCAAGGCCGAGGCCGTTCTTCCGCAGCGTCTTGAGCAGCTCGTCTCGCCCTTGCTGCAGGTCGTCTTCACGATTGATCTTCGAGAAGTACGACCGGATCTTGCTTCGCGCCGAGGAGGTCTTGACGATATTCATCCAGTCGCGGGATGGCGTCCCGCTCTTGGATGTGAGGATCTCGACACGGTCTCCCATTTGCAGCTCATAGTTGAGCGAGACGATGGACCCGTTCACCTTTGCGCCCACGCAGTGATGACCGACCTCCGTGTGGATCGCGTACGCGAAGTCGATCGGAGTCGATCCGCGTCGCAGAGAGAACACGTCACCCTTCGGGGTGAAGACGAACACCTCGTCCTCGAACAGGTCGATCTTGAGCGCCTCCATGAACTCCCGCGGATCCTTGAGTTCCGTCTGCCACTCGAGCATCTGCCGCAGCCATGCCAGGCGCTCATCGAAGGCCTCGTCGGTACGGCCACCCTCCTTGTAGCGCCAGTGGGCAGCGATGCCGTACTCGGCGGTTCGATGCATCTCCTCGGTGCGAATCTGGATCTCCAGCGGTCGACCGGCGGGCCCGATGACGGTGGTGTGGAGCGACTGGTACATATTGAACTTCGGCATAGCGACGTAGTCCTTGAAACGGCCCGGCATCGGCTTCCAGATGCTGTGCACCGTGCCGAGCGCGCCGTACACGTCCTTCACCGAGTCCACGATGAGCCGCAGAGCGATGAGGTCGTAGATCTCCGAGAAGTCTTTGCCGCGTTGTGTCATCTTCTGGTAGATGCTGTACAGGTGCTTTGGCCGACCGGAGATCTCGGAGTGGATCCCGATCGCCTCGAGCTCCGTTGTGAGCTGCTCGATGACCTGATGGAGGTAGCTCTCGCGCGCGGCCCTGCTCTCGGCAACCATACGCTGGATCTGGTTGAACTTCTTGGGCTCAAGGTAGAAGAACGCCAGATCCTCGAGCTCCCACTTGATCTGCGATATGCCGAGCCGGTTCGCGAGCGGCGCGTAGATCTCCATCGTCTCGATGGCCTTCTCGCGCTGCTTCTCCGGGTCGAGCGCCGCCAGTGTGCGCATGTTGTGCAGCCGGTCAGCAAGCTTGATGAGGATGACCCGGATGTCCTTCGCCATGGCGATGAGCATCTTGCGCAGGTTCTGGCTCTGCGCCTCGGCAAGCGAGCTGAACTTGATGCGGCCGAGTTTGGTGACGCCATCGACGAGTGCGGCGACCTCAAGTCCGAACCGATCGCGCATCTCTTTGAGCGAGACGCCGCTGTCCTCGACGACGTCATGCAGCAACGCAGCCTGCAGAGTCGCAGTGTCCAGATTGAGACCGGCCAGTATCATGGCGACTTCAAGCGGGTGCTGGATGTACGGCTCACCCGACTTGCGCATCACGCCGGCGTGCTCCTCCAGCGCGAACTTATACGCCTCCTCGAGGCCGCTGGTGTCTGCGAGGGGGTTGTACGTCTTGAGCTGCGCTTCAATACCTTCGAGCGTTGCGGACATCGAGGCCCTTCGAAACGGATCGGACGCTCCTCGGTTCGGTCGCTTGGGAGTGACTCGGCGTCCTTACTTTGGAACAAACGTATACGTGACAGTCGTAGTATACGTGCCCGGCTCGTTCGAGAGCGGAACCACGATGGAGAAATCAAGCCTGTAGTCGTAGCGCCACTGCATAGCAGTGCCCACAGCAGAGTCGATCACGACGGGATTCACCGTGAACGCTCGAGCTGGTATCTCGACCTTGCCATGCGTCACATAAGACATCGCCCCGATAGGGAACGTGGGGGTCGGCGACAGCGCGTCAATGCTCATGAAATCCGGAGCCGAACACGTAAGGTCATACGCTATGGCGCCGATGCCGCCGATCGAGACCGTCGTGGCGCTCGTGACGGTGGACGCTTCGCCGGGCGTGATGCCGCTCATGTCGATCAAGGACTGGCTGACGGACAGCCATATCTGCGAGAGCGGCATGAGTAGCACGACCTGCGGCGTTTGAGCCGAAGCATTTCCGGCGACATCGACGGCGCGGACCGAGTACCGGTACGTCATGCCCGGCGTGAGTCCGATCTCGGTGAACGTCGTGGTAGTCGACGATCCCACGAGGACGCCGTCGCGGTACACCTCGTACCGTGCTATGCCCGAGAGGGCATCGGTAGAGGGTGTCCATGCGACCTCCGCGCTGGTGGTGCTCAGTGCGCTCGCCGTTACGGTTGCCGGCACGGTCGGAGGCGTCTTGTCGATGCGGATGGTCGCGGTCTTGGTAGCCTCGACGTGTCCGGCGGCGTCTGCGGACCAGAACAGCACCGTCGTCGTTCCCTCGGCGCTCATCAGGATGGGCGCACCGTATGGGGTGTTGGCGCCCGAGTTGACCTTGTAGGTCGTTGATACCACCTGCCCGGCATCCGTGGCGGTGAGCGACACCAACACGTTCGCGTTCTGCCAGGTGGTGGGTGCGTTGCTCGTGGTGACCGGAGCGGTCCTGTCCACGAGAACGGGACCGAACGTCCTGGAGGCCGTCCAGTTGCCGGCACGGTCAACGGTGCGCAGGCTGAAGTACCATGCGCCGTCGGCGAGCGCGTTCGTCGAACCCACCGTGCAGGTGGTGTTCGAGAGCGTCGTCGTGGTAGTCCTGATTGCGGAAAGCGAGATGTCGTCCCAATCGCAGTACTCGTTGGTGCGGTTCACCGATCCGCTGAAGCGGATTCTCAGCGTGGTCCCGGTCGGAATGGGAAACGTACGCACCGTCCAGCCGGTGTTAACGGAGGTGTCACGCAGCACCGTCCAACTGGCACCGCCGTCAAGCGAGTACTCAAGCCGCGTGTAGTCGGTGCCGGCGTCCAAACCCATCGTGTAGTCCGAGTAGGACAACACAATCGAGCTCAGGCCGGTGATGGCGAAGTCTCTGTAGAAACCCATCGTGCGGCGAGCATTATTGGCGTCCGTGTACAGCTCGGCTGCGAAGGTGCCGTTAGTGCGGGTGTCTTGACTGCGCAGGTACGTCGTCGGGGCACCTGCGTCGGCGATGCGTACGCGGGTCCAATCCGTCGGCCACGTCGCGTCAACGAACGACTGGTTCTCAAGCGTAGCGTTCTCCGTAGCGGTCACGCTCGTAGTGTAGGTTGCGATGGTTGATGGATCGAGCACGGCGTCGGGCGCGACCGCGGCATTTCGCGTCCAGACGTACGACGCTCCTGCAACGCCGGTGCAGGTGTCGGTCGAGGTCGTCGAGTTGAGGGTTACCGTACCTACCGTCGACCACACACCTGTCGCGTGGGTAGGGCTCGCGAGTGTCGGCAACGTTGGTGCAACGGTATCGGCAACCGTGACGGTCTGCGCGCGCGTTGTGACGCCGCCTCGATCATCGGTCACGGTCCACGTCACCGTGGTCGTACCGAAAGGTAGCACCCCGGGAAGATCATTGGTGAGACTGACGACAGTACCGTCAACGTCGGACGCTGTCGCGTCGCCAGCTCCTGTATACCCGTAGTACGCGTTCGGCCGGTTGCCTTCAAGCACCCGATCGACCACCGTGATCGACGGCGGGATGTTCGGGGCGATACCGGCTCGCACTTCCCACACGTACCGACCCAGCTGCTCTTCGTCGTTGATGAGGTTCTGGATGAGCGATGTCGCAGCTGCTGAGGAATCGAGCAGGGTGCTCGCGCTCCCCTGCGCCGTGCCCGACCCGGGCAGCTCGTACGAACTACCGTCCGAGCGTCCCCACCCAACGCGGGCCCGCATGCTTGAGCTTGCGGTCGCGATGTCCCAGGTGATCGCATCGTAGTTGTACATGAAGTCGAAGTTGCCGGCTCCGGTATCCGAACGGTCGATTATGACGAGCTGGAACGAGTTGGTCTGCGTGTTTCCGGCGGTTGAGTAGTTGTACCGACCTACGTTGATCCAGTTCACGAAGAACGCATCGTGACCGTTCACCTGCGGCACGCTGCCGGCTATGATGTTGCTGTAGGTGACCTGACCCATCGCAGTATTCCGGGTATCGACGTCGGCCCAGAACGGAGCCATGATGTTCTGTCCCAGGGCGCCTAGGTCGGTCGTCGGGTTGTAGCCCGTGTAGCCGTTGCCGAACGTGCAGTTCCCGTTCATGTTGATGTAGATCTGGTTGTAGTTCGTACCGTTCCAATTCATGCTGAACGGCAGGCCAACGACCTGGTTGGCGGTATCGTCGGCGCGCGCCACCGCGTTGGTGTTGTAGCCGCTGGGAGTGAGAATGGCATTTGGCCCGGCTGCATAGGCAAACCCGGGGAAGGCCACAGCCGCAAGAAGACACGCAGAAGCCACCAGCGCAAGTCGTTGGAGAGAAAGCCCCCACGCGCCCCGGACGCTGCCGGTACGTTCGCACGCTGTTCCTGTACGCCTCACACGGCCTCTCCGTCCGGCGCGGATTGGTCCGCACAGAACCCGGCGTCCCGAGCGGTACAGCCGAGAATACCTTCCGCAGCCTGAACCCACAACTCCGCCGCCCGTCTAGCTTGCGGCGGTATCGTCCGGGCAATCTCCAATCATGGGCAAGATCGGACGATTGATGCGGGAAAGCAGCGCGTTCGACCGAGCTTCGAGCGCCCACACTCTAAAATCGGCAAACTCGGCCATCTCCTCAAGCCCTTCGGCATATCTGACAGAGGACGCAAGATCGAGCTTGCCCTCGGGAGCAGGCAGCAGCTGCAGGCGCCGGTAGGCGCCCGTTCCCTCGCTGGTCACCAGACCGAGCTCACGGAACACACCGATCGCCGCCGAGACGCCCTTGTCGTTCATCGCCGTCTTCGGTCTCCGCTGCTTCACGCGAGCGGCAAGGTCGGCGTTCGTGACCTCGATGGATCCGTCCCCTTCCGCAGCACAGTCCCGTAGCGCAAGGTAGAGCGCAGCGAGGTCATCCCGGCCGGGAGCGAGCGACTCGAGAATCATGGTATTGATGCGCGCGTCCTTATCACCGAAGACCAGGTGGATGAGCGCTCGCTTGTCATCGCGACCGACGCGACCGCACATCTGGTTGAATTCGACGGCATTGAACGGCAGGTGATAGAGCACCACATGCCGCACATCCGGTATGTTCACGCCCTCCCCGAACGCGCTCGTCGCGACGACCACACGTACGGCGCCGTCGCGGAACGCCCCTTCGACTGCATGGCGTGATTCGCGCGTCATCCCGCCGTTGTAGAACGCCACCGCATGAAGCAGGTGCGGGACACGGGAGCGCAGCTGCCTGGCAAGCTGCACGGTCGTCTCGCGCGAGTTCACGTACACGATGACTTTGTCGCCGGATGCGGCGATCGCCGAGACGAGCGCGGTCTTGTCGGCCGCACCCCGACGGTCATCCAGCACGAGATTCTCCCGAACGGTGGGATCGAGCACCACGGCGTCGGTGCCGAGGACGCCGCAGATGCTCTCGGCGGTAGCGGCGTCGGCGGTGGCTGTCACCGCCAACACAAGTGGCGCACCGAGCACCTCCAGCGCACGGTCCAGCCGCGCATACGCGGGACGATGACCCGCTCGAGAAAGACCGACATGGTGCGCCTCGTCAACGACCACGAAGCGCACGCGACCCGACTCCGCAAACCGCGCAGCGTGGTGATCGAGGAACTCCGGTGTGGTCAGAACGACGTCGGTGCCGCCGTGTCCGAGAGCTTCGAACGCCTCATCCCGTGCTCCCGGCGCGGTCTCTCCCGTCACCGTCCGCACCGTCAGCCCGAGTTCGGCGAACGTGTCCCGAAGGTGAAAGGCCTGATCGGCGACGAGCGCGCGCAACGGGTACACGAACACGCTTGCCTCACCGCGCGAGATCGCGGCCCGCGCTGCATGCAGGTGGAAGATGAGCGACTTTCCCCTGCCCGTCGCCATCACGACGAGCGTACTCTCCCCCGCCGAGAGGTGCCCGAGCGCCTGAACCTGCGCCGCATGCAGTGGCCGGTCGCCGATGAGGTGCCGCACGAGGCGCTCTTCGAGCTCGGGTGCTGCAAGCGCCGCCAGTTCCGCGCGTCGAGTTCGCCCGGCCTCTGCCGCTTCCTCGTCGCTCACGATCGCATCGTGCCGGGCGACCAGCACATTGACCCCCCGGCTCTCACCTTCAGAGCCGCCGGTCACCTCGGTCACGGTCACGTCGTACTCGACCCCCGCATCGACGTACGGGGCGAGCGCACCGGCGAGCGTCCGGTTGAAGAAACCCACCTGGTCGCCGAACGGATCGTACAGCGCACATGCGTTGGAGTCGTACGGATTCTCGGACTGGCGCTCGAGGCGAAGCGGGGTGCCTTCCGACAGTCGCGCGATGATTTCCTGGCGACCCTCGAACGTGACCCCGGCCAGCTTCGTATGGAACGAGTCCGCCTCGGCGATTCCCGCATAGTCGCCGCGCGCTAGGATTTCCTCGGCGTGGCTGAAGAGGTCCTCGACGAGCGCCGCGGCAGGCGCGTCGTCGGGCGTGCGCTGCGGACGGATGTCCCGCGCCATGAGTTGCATGCGCTCTGCGCCGCGCCACGTGTCGACCTCGAGCTCGTATGCAACGTCGACCGCAGACTCCGTCACAAGAACGCTCTCGATATCAGGGCAGCGGAACATGATGCCGGGCACCGACGCGACGCCGTCATATGCCGTGAACTTGAGATGCTCGCTGCGTTTGCCGACCGCACGACGAGCGTTGAGGAAGACCCCTCGCGTGCCGAGCAGAGGCCGGGGATTGCCGAAACCGAACGGCTCGAGCCGTGCGAGCTCGGCGGCGAGCGACTTGCTGAGCCCGTCGAGGGGGACCTCGGCGTCGACGTGCACGCTGCGCACGAAGGCCTCATCGGGGACGCCATTCATCCACTCGGCAAGCGCCGACGCGAAACGGTCCAGGTCCGCAGCGGGCAACGTGACGCCCACCGCCGCCGAATGACCGCCGAAACGTGTGAGCATGTGCGCGGTGGAGTTCACAGCCGAGAAGAGATCGACACCGGCGACGGAGCGCCCGGAGCCCTGCGCTTCTCCGTCCTCGACGCAGAAGAGCAGCGCCGGGATCCCGTACCGAGAGACGATCCGCGAAGCTACGATGCCACGTACGCCCTCGTGCCAGCCCTCGCCCGCAAGCACCAGCACCCGCGCGCCTTCGCGATGCACACGATCGGCTTCGGCGAGCGCGAGATCCATGAGATCGCCCTCGGCAGCCTGTCGTAGACGATTGTGCTCGTCGAGCGCGACAGCCAGCTCGGCCGCCCGCGACGCGTCGATCTCGACGAGCAGGTCGAGCGCAAGACCGGGATCGGCCATGCGGCCGGCGGCATTCAGGCGGGGCGCAAGCGAGAAGGCGATCTTCTCGGCGGCCATCTCTGCGACATCGACGCCCGAAACGCTCGCCAGTGCCGCAATCCCCGTGCGCGCCGACGAGCGCATGCGCTCCAGCCCGTCGGACACGAGCGCCCGGTTGGGGCCGGTGAGCGGTACGATGTCGGCCACGGTTCCGAGTGTCGCAAGGTCGGTGAGGTCCTTCCACACGTCAGGCTCGCCAAGCACCTCACCGACGGCCCGCACGAGCGCGAGCGCGACGCCTGCCCCCGCAAGCTCGAGCGCACCGGGGCCGACGAGCTTCGGGTTCGCAACAGGTGTGTCGATCGGCACCAGGTCGCCAGGTTCGTGGTGATCCGTGACGACGACGTCGACGCCATGTCCCTTGAGCGTGGCTACCTCTGCGGCCGCCGAGACGCCGGTGTCGACGGTGACCACCAGGTCCGGCTTCATCCCCAGAAGCCGTTCGATGGCCGGCGGTGTCAGCCCATACCCCTCGCGAAAGCGGTGCGGAACGGTGGCGGCGACATCGCCGCCGAGCCGACGCAACCCCAGAAGCGCAAGCGCTGCCGAGGATATCCCGTCCAGATCGAAGTCACCGAAGACCACGATGCGCTCGCGATCGCGCACAGCGCGCGCTACCCGCTCTGCGGCAGCTGCCATCCCCGGGATCGACGCAGTAGAAGGCCAGTCGCGTTCAAGTGACGGCGCGAGGAACTCTCGTGCCTTCTCGGCGCTGGCCATGCCACGTCCGGCAAGGATGCTGGCGGTGACGATAGAAAGGCCGAGTTCCGCCGAGAGCGCACGGACCTCGGACTCTTCGGTCCGCATCACGGACCATTCGGTGCGTTCGCAGTCTGTCATGTGACCATTCTATACGTCGGGACCGACACGCATATCGCGCATCGGTCCCGTTGCGATTCGAAGGAGAACGGGTGCTACGACGCCTTGGCGGCCGTGTACTTCTTCTTGAGCGCCTGGAACTTGGGCTCCCGCTCTTTCCAGAGGGAGTAGATGGTGCTCGCCACCCCGACCGAAGAATACGCGCCAGAGAGCATACCGACGACCAGCGCGAAGGCGAAGTCCTTGAGTGTGTCGCCTCCGAACAGTAGCAGGCAGGTGACCGGAACGACTGAGGTGAGGCTGGTGTTGACCCAGCGCATGAGCACCTGGTTGATCGATTCATTCGCCATCTGCATGAACGTCTGCTTCTGTAGATTGCGCGAGTTCTCACGAATCCGGTGGAAGACGACAATCGTGTCGTAAAGCGAGTAGCCGAGGATCGTGAGCAGCGCCGCCATGGTGTTCGGCGTCACCTCGCGGCCGAAGAGCGAGTACACGCCAAGAACGATGAGCGTGTCATGCACGAGCGCGATGACAGCGGTCACCGACATCTTGTACTCGAAGCGGATCGAGATGTAGATAAGAATCGCAAGGATCGAGATCGCCAGCGCCAGGAGCGCGGAGTTCGTCACGCTGCGGCCCCAGCCCGGTCCGATGGTGGTGACGGTGACATCCTGGGACGGCAGCTTGAGGTCGGCGACGACGGCCTTGAACGCATCGGCGGCCTTGGTCGGGTCGGACTCGGTGGTGCGCACCAGGAACGTGCCGTCCTGCGTCGACTGGATGGTCGCGTTCCTTGCGTCAGCAACGCCCGCCTTGCCGAGCGAGCCGCGGATATCCTCACCAGTGACCGTGCCCGGCGCCTGGAAGGTCATGACGGTGCCGCCTTGGAACTCGATGCCGAACACGAGTCCCTTGGTAAACAGCGAGATGAGGCCGACCACAATGATGATCGCCGAGGCGAGGAAGAACCAGTTGCGCTTGCCCATGAAATCGATGGCAGCTCTACGCATCGAGATCACCGCCCTTCAGGCCGAAGAGCCAGGGTGCCTTCGGCACCACATTCTCGGCAAGCAACACGACGAGCGTGCGCGTGAACAGGATCGCGACGGTGAGGTCGCACATGATGCCGAGCATGAGCGTGAGAGCGAAGCCCTTGACCGGACCGATCGCCACCAGGAAGAGTACGAGCGCGCTGACGAAGGTGACGAGGTCGGCGTCGATGCTGGTGCCGATCGCGTGACGCGTGCCGGACTTCGCGGCGGTGCGGTACGTCTTGCCCATCCGAACCTCTTCTTTGAAGCGCTCGAAGATGAGGATGGAGGAGTCCGCGGCCAGACCGACCGTGAGGACGAGACCAGCGATACCCGGCAACGTCAGCGCGTACATGCCAAGCCTGGAGAGCAGCGCGACGACGCCGAAGAGCAGCGACAGGTACAGCGAGAGCGAGAGCCATGACAGGACGCCGAAGCCGCGATAGTAGACGAGCATGAACAGCGCCACCAGGCCGAGACCGAGCAGACCGGCGAGCAGACCCTGCTTAAGGGACTCACCGCCGAGCGTGGGGCCGACGATGAGGGTCGAAGACGGCGTCAGCTCGACCGGCAGCGCACCGGCCTGCAACACCGCCGAGAGGCGCTTGGCCTCCTCGGCAGTGAAGCTACCCGAAATCTGCGTGGAGCCGTCGGTGATGGGCTCGCGAATCTGGGCAACCGACTGCACGACGTTGTCGAGCAGGATGACGATGTACTGACCGACGTTCTGCGTCGTGTACGCCCCCCACTTGTCCGCGCCCTCCTTGTCGAAGTCAACGGAGACGGCGGGCTGATTCTGCGCGTCGATCGTCGCGCCTGCGCTCTTGACGCTTGAGCCGGCGACGACGACAGCTGACGTGTCGTAGCTTTCAGCAGGAACCTTCACGCCGTATGTGAGATTCTCGCTCGTCGCGATGCTGCGCAGGTCGACGAAGTCGAGACGACCGGTCGAGCCGAGCGCCTTCAGTGCTTCCTCGGAGTTCTTGATGCCGGGGAGCTGCACGATCAGCGAGTCGTTCCCCTGACGCTGAACGCTCGCCTCGCTCACGCCAAGCCCGTTGACGCGCTCGGTGAGGATGGCCTCCGTGCGACTCATCGAATCCTCGGTGAGAGCGGCGTTCCCGATGGGCTTCGCCGTGAGGATGACCTGCACGCCACCCTTGATGTCGAGTCCCTGCGTGATCTTCGTGTCGAGCGGCCAGAACAACCACCACGACACTGCCACAAGGGCGATGATCGTGACGAGCGCCACGACATTGCGTGTCTTCGGATCCATGTAGTCTCTCGTCCTGCCTTCCGGTCGTCGATGCCGAGCGGGAACCTACGCGTCGAACTTCCGCGCAATCGCCGAGCGGGCCACCGTGATGACCACGTCCGACGCTATCTCCAGGCGCACCTCATCATCATCAAGCGTGCGAATGGTGCCGAAGATGCCACCGATGGTCACGACACGGTCGCCCAGGGCGAGCGATGCCATGAGGGCTGCCTGGTCCTTCTGCCGCTTCATCTGCGGGCGGATGATCAACAGGTAGAACGCGGCGATAAGCACCACGAACGAAATGAGCGAACCATACTGGCTGTTCACGGGGACACCTCCAAGGAGTCCGGGCCCGGCACGGATGCCACCGGGAGCATACACGGCCACTAATCATAGCACCAGAAAGCGCGTGCTGAACCCACAAATCACCCGGGATCGACCTAGTAGTCCTCGGCCCCGGGACCGTTCATCCACGCGCGAACGAACGCTGCATACTCCCCGGCTTCGATCGCACGACGCGCTCGTGTAGTGAGGTCGATCAGGAAGTGCAGGTTGTGTATCGAAAGCAGCGTCGAGCCGAGCATTTCCTTGACGTTCACGAGATGTCGAAGGTAGGCGCGCGTGTAGCCCGTACATGTCGGACACGTGCACGTGGGATCGAGCGGCGAGAAGTCGCGGGCGTACTTCGCATTGCGCAGGTTCATGCGCCCCTCGGACGAGAACGCGGTCCCCATGCGCGCGGTGCGCGTGGGCAGCACGCAGTCGAACATGTCCACGCCCAGCCCGATCGCCTGGACGAGCGTCGTCGGGTTGCCGACGCCCATCAGGTAGCGTGGACGGTCGGCGGGCAGCTGGTCGCACACCGGCACGAGTGATTCGAGCATGAGCTCGTGCGGCTCACCCACCGAGTAGCCGCCGATGCCGTACCCCGGGAACCCGATCTCACCCAGCCGCTCGATGCTCTCGGCACGCAGGTCACCGAAGACGCCGCCCTGCACGATCCCGAAGAGCGCCTGGCTTTCGCGCACGTGCGCGTCCTTGCAGCGCTTCGCCCACGCTGCCGAGCGGCGCACAGCCGAGGTGACGGCGTCCTTCTCGGCAGGATATGGCGGGCACTGGTCGAGCTGCATGATGATGTCGGCGCCAAGATCCTCCTGGACGCGCATGTTGTCCTCGGGCGTCCACCGGTGCCAGGCGCCATCGACGATGCTGCGAAACGTCACGCCGTCGTCATCGAGCTTGAGCGTGTCGGCGAGCGAGAAGATCTGAAAGCCACCTGAATCCGTCAGAATCGCGCGGTCCCAGTTCATGAAGGCGTGCAGGCCGCCCGCCTCGGCGACAAGATCGCTTCCCGGACGCAAGAAGAGGTGGTAGGTGTTGGCGAGTACTACCTGAGCGCCGATGTCCCGGAGTTGATCGGGCAGGACGCCTTTCACGGTGGCGCGCGTACCCACCGGCATGAACACGGGGGTCTTGATCGGTCCGTGCGACGTGTGGAAGACACCGCTACGAGCAGCGGTGGCGGGGTCCTTCGCGATGAGGTCGAAGTCGTGGAGTGTCATGCGGCAGATTCTATCAGGTAGTGAGGAAGGGTATGCTGGAACCGTGAACCTCCGCGCAGTCCGCGGCGTCATAAGGGGCAGACAGTGGGCGCGAACGCGCTTTCAGAACTTGAGCTCGTCCGTGCGGCCCTCTCGGGAGACGAGAGGTCGTTCGAAACGCTCGTTCGCACCCACGCAGACGCGGTCTACGGACACGCTCTCCGTTTCTTCGGCGATCAGGCCACGGCGGAGGATGCGACCCAGGAGGTGTTCATCAAGGTGTTCCGGTCGCTTGCCAGCTTCGACGGCAGGTCGGCCTTCTCGACGTGGCTCTTCCGTGTGACCCGCAACGTCTGCCTCGACCTTGCCCGCGCGGGGAAGCACCGCCCGGTGCCGACCGACCTCATGGAGCTCGAGCCCCCCAGCGTCCGCGACTTCGCCGACGACGTGGTGATGTCGCGCGTCGTGGAGACTGCGATCCGGGCGCTCCCACCCGAGGAACGCGACGCCCTTGGTGCCGTGACGCTCTTCGGCATGAGCTACGAGCAGGCTGCTGCGTCCTTCGACGTGCCGGTCGGCACGGTGAAATCGCGGGTTTTCAGGGCCCGCAGAACCCTCTCCCGGCTGCTCGAGCCGACGGAAGGAGGTGCGTGATGGAGTGCCTGAAAGCACAGCAGATGCTCTCCGAGGCGATCGATTCGGCAGTGCCCGAAGACGAACTCGCCGAGGCCCGCGCGCACTGCGTCGGCTGTGAGGAGTGCACGCGCTTCGCCCGCTCGCTTGAGCGCATCTCGTCGCTGCCGACTCCGGTCGCCCCGGACGCCCTCGTGTCGCGGCTCGTCGCGCTCGGCGCACAGGAGGCCGCCGTGCTGCGCACTGCACCTGCCGGGTCGCCAGAGGACGGGGTCGCCCCGGACGGACACGCTGCCGCTCCCGTGCGACTCATGCCTGCATGGTGGGCGCCCAGGCTGACCGCATACGCCGCCGTAGCGGCGGTGCTGCTGGTCGCCCTGGTGGCCACCGGCATCGGCCTCGGCGGCGTGCTTTCCCCAAGAGAAGCGGTCTTCGAAACTGCGGAGGACACGCGCGCGCGGACGGACGGCGCGGCGCTCTCAGCGGCGCCCGCACCGGGTGGTACGCAGGAGGCAACGAAGGCCCTGAGCGATACGCTGATCGCGCCGCCGTACGTCGTCATCGATGGGCTCGTCTACACCCCCACCGGCCCACGGACGGTCGACGCAGCCACACTGGTGACCGCGACCCCGGTATTGACCTCGCTTCATGCGGCATCCGATCCGATCACGTTGCCCGCATACCGGATCAGCACCTCGAACGACACCGCCGTCCTGCAGTTGACCGACGGGACCTACCTCGGATTCTCGGCCGTGACCCGCGAGTTCGGTGGCCGCGCATTCGTGCTCACCAGCGGTTCGCTGCTCACCTCATACGGTCAATGGCCGACACTGCCCGCCCGATTCCAGCAACCCACGGCACCGGACGGTTCGCCTACGTTCTCGTTCTTCGGCAAGGACGACTCGGGTACGCTGATCTACATACCCACGGGCGGACAGGCGACCGACGGGTTCGCCGTCGCGCCCGGCTCAGGACCCCAGGATCCCGCTGCAGGCAACCCCAACTGGACGTGGTGGCAACGGCTCTAGACGCCTAGACGATCAGCATGGCATCGCCGAAGCTCAGGAAGCGGTACTTCTCGGCCACGGCCATCCGGTAGGCGTGCATGATCTGATCCCGCCCCGCGAAGGCGCTCACCATCATGAGCAGCGTGCTGCGGGGGACGTGGAAGTTCGTGACCATCGCGTCGACCGCGCCGAAGCTGAAGCCCGGCAGGATGAACAGGTCGGTCAACCCTTCGGACGCTTCGACGCGACCCGTGGCCTCGTTGAACGCGCTCTCTAGCGCACGCACCGATGTCGTTCCGACCGCGATCACCCGGCTACCCCGATCACGTGCCGCGTTCACGGCCTCGGCAGCGTGTGACGGCACGCGGTAGTGCTCCGTATGGATGTGGTGCTCGGCAGGATCGTCGACGCTCACCGGTCGAAACGTGTCGAGTCCGACATCGAGTTCCACCTTCGCGAGATGCACGCCCGCCATCTGGATCGCGTCGAGCATCTCGGTCGTGAAGTGCAGACCGGCGGTTGGCGCCGCAACGCTGTGCTCCTCGGCAGAAAAGACCGTCTGATAGAGCTCGGGATCGTCGAGCCGGGCCGTGATATACGGCGGCAGTGGCACCTCCCCCAACGCGTGGACCGCCTCCATGAAGGTGCCACTCTGCGTGGTGAAGCGCACGAGCCGACCGCCAGATTCCTCCAAGACGTCGACGACGAGGCCCGAGAGCAGCCCGTCACCGAACACGATGCGCGCGCCCGGCTTGAGACGCCTGCCGGGCTTGACCAGACACTCCCACGTGTCCTCGTACCGGGGACGCAGCAGCAACACCTCGGCCGCCCCGCCGGTCTCGTCCTTCGCGCCGAGAAGCCGCGCCGGGAGCACGCGCGTCTCGTTCACGACTAGGACATCACCCGCGCGCAGGTACCCGGGCAGATCACGGAAGCTCCGATGCTCGATCATCCCGCTCGCGCGCTCGAGCACCAGCAGACGACACGCGTCGCGCGGCTCGGCAGGATGCTGGGAGATGAGACCGGTAGGAAGCTCGTAGTCGAAGTCGTCGGTGCGCACCGGCGTGCCCTCCCGTTGTTTCGGCGAATCCGTCAAGCAGAGTGTACCGCGAAGCCCGCCATCGGGTACCATCACGCCATGCCCGAAACGTGGTCACCCGCAGACATACACATACACACGTCCGTCTCGGACGGCCTTGCCACTCCGGCGGCCGTTCTGGATTGGGTTTCCGAGAACACCGACCTCGCCGTCATCGCGATCACCGATCACAACGCGATCGACGGTGCCCTTGAGGCGGCACGTCTGGCCGAAGAGTATCCGGTCGACGTGATCGTCGGCCAGGAAGTCGATACGCTCAGCGGTCACGTCATCGGCCTCTGGACCACCGAGCGCATCGAACCTGGCGGCTCGGCGCAGGAGACGGTCGATCACATCCACGCGCAGGGCGGCATCGCCGTCGTGGCGCACCCCTTCGCTCCGCGCTGGTGGGCCAAGCACGGCCTCTGCCGGGGTGACGCCAATGTCTACGACTGCGTGGACTTCGACGCGTTCGAGATCTCCAATTCGACGCCGCTGATCTTTCACGCGAACTGGCTTGCACGTCGCTACATGCGCAACCACGGGCACCGCTTCGCCGTCACCGGCGGCAGCGACGCCCACATCCTTCCGGCGATCGGTGCAAGCCGTACGCTCTTCCCGGGCACGACCGCGGCCGACCTGCGAAAAGCGATCGAAGACCGCACGACGAAGGCGGATGTCGGAAGCTTCTGGCTCGCCCGCAACCTGCGGTATGCCCGCAACCTGCCGGGCATCCTGCGTCGCGATCCCGGACGGGGGCCCGCGAAGGGCTAGCGTGCGCCGCGCTGCGCGCGCTTCGCTTCTCGCTCCTCGCGGCGTGCAGCGCGCTCGGCCTGCGCTTCGAGATCTGACAGCGCGCACCCGCAGTAGTTCTGGCGATACATGCCGAGCTCCCTCGAACGCCGCGTGGCCTCCGGATAGCGCTCACGAAAATCGGCATCGATGTACGTGATACCCGCCTGTGCCGCAGCCGCATGCCCCGCCTCGGCCACGGCGACCTGGTTCTGATACGGGCTTACCGTGAGCGTCGTCGCGATCGCGTCCATGCCGAGCGACGCCGCCGTGCGCGCAGCGATGCCGAGCCGCAGACCGAAGCAGGCGCGGCACCTCTCGGCAGGATCGTCTTCGACGTCCGCAACCGCAGCGGCCCACACCGTCGGGTCATACCGCTCCTCGATCACCTCGATGTCGTGCCCGGTGGCGTATGCGAGCAGGGTATCCCGCCGCCTCCGGTACTCCTCGGCGGGATGGATGTTGGGATTCGCGTACAGCACCGTCACGTCATGCTCGGCGACGAGCGCGTCAAACGGCTCGAGCAGACACGGACCACAGCACGCATGGAGCAGGACCTTCACAGCACACCTCCGGAAGACACCGCGATTCTACCCCTCAGCGCGCAAGGTACGGCGCAACGATCGTGAGGATGCCGAAGGCGATGAACGCGAAGCCGGAGATGCGGGTGAGCAGCTTCTCGGGAAGCCGCTTGCCAAGCAGCGCGCCAACGGCGATGGCGAGGGCATCGGCAACCACCATGCCGAGCGTGGAGCCGAGCGTGACGCCCCAGAATCGTGCGCTCTGCGACAACGAGCCCGCACTGCTGATGCCGATCGCGGAAAGGGCGTTTTGCACCGTCGCACCCGAGCCCTTGAGGATCTCGAGAAGTGCGCCTCCGGGATCAGCGGCGATAGCGATCGTCATGATCTGGGTCTTGTCGCCGAGCTCGGCAAGGAAGAACGCGACAGCCACTGCCGCGATCGGTCCGAATCTGGCGATCTTGCCCGCCTCGGCCTCTTCTTCCTCGACGGTGTCACCGCGAAGCGTCCACGCGCCGAAGAAGAGGAAGAGCAGTCCACTCACCCACGGCAGCACACCCTCGGGGATGAGCCCGCCGGCGAGCATGCCGAACCCGGTGGACACGAAGTGGACGGTGAACGTCGCAAGAAAGATGCCTATGAGAACGTGAGAGGCTTTGTATCTGGTCGCGAGGACAAGCGCCAGCAACTGCGACTTGTCGGCAAGCTCTCCGATCATGATAAGGATGAATGAGATGATGAACGTGTAGAGCACCGCGACTCCAAGCTCGAAGGGTCGGTCGCATCATACAAGAAGGGCGACCCGAGGGCCGCCCTTCTATCACTCTCAGATTCGAACTAGATCTTGCGAACGTTGCTCGCCTGGAGCTTGCCGTTCTGCCCGGTGGTGACGTCGAACTCCACGGCCTGACCCTCGTCGAGGGTCTTGAAGCCCTCGCCCTGGATCTCGGAGAAGTGGACGAACAGATCGTCGCCATCCTCGCGAGAAACGAAGCCGTAGCCCTTGTCCGGGTTGAACCACTTGACGGTACCCTGTGCCATGCCGATCCGTCCTTCCCTCCCCGCGCACTCTCGCGGGTTCACACTCGTGCGACGTGCTTGTCCGTGCGCTTGCGTCTCTTGCCACACGTCCTTGCGGGGGTGGACCGATGGCGCTTGTGGTACCGACAAACCGTTTCGCCGCCTATCAGGGGCTTGTGCCCCCGACTGCAGACAATGGTAGCACACTGTCAGAACGTGCAAGCATGACGAATTCCGGGGCTACTCCCACGTGAACGCGTCGTCATCCTCGGGCTCCAGCGCATCTGTGGAGACCGACCCCGGTGCCCCGCCTTCAGAGGCGACTCCGGCGGTCCGGTCCGCGCGCCGGGTCGTGGTGACCGCCGCCGCGGGAGCCTGGCGCTGCTTCAGCAGGACGACCACGAGCGCCACGAGGGTGACCGCGAGCAGTCCGAGCGCGACGTACAGCAGCGGCGAGACACTGCCGGTCGCGCCAGCGCCGCGGCGGTAGCTGACGTCGATTGAGAACGTGCCGTCTTTCTCCAGACGCACCGGCGTCAACGTGTAGAGGGTCTCCCCATCCGCGTTCGTCTGAGGCGCTCCCTCTGCAGCGGGCGTTATCTCAAGATCACGGACGTTCGGCTCGATTCTGACCGAGAAGGTGTACGTTCCCGCCTCGGTCACATTGATCCAGTCAAGCGCGCCTTCGACTTTGGTGCCGGTAACAGCGGCCGGGCCAAGCTCCGCCTCGACCTGCGCGACACGCACCTTCTCGAGCGTGAACTCGGCGTACTGCGCTCCGCCGACCGCGGTGAGGGTCGCCTCACGGCTGGGATCGTCGGCTGGATCGCCGCCGAGGATCTCGCCCGACCACAGGATCGTAGCGCCCGCCGGCAAAGGAACGCGCACCGTGGCAGGCAGTGGCGTGTCAGGCGACAGGATGACGTTCACGATGAGATCCATGCGCGTCGAAAGCCCGACGGGTGCGAATTGCACCTGATACTCGCTCACGCCTGCGAAGGCGAGCGATGGAACACACAGAAGCATGACGACCGCTGCCAGAACGATCGCGGTGGCGCGCGTGCGGGACCGGGACATTCACTTCACCTACCGGGACTCGGAGACGTCTCGGCGGTATTGTAGCCTACCGGCCCGCTCTTTCTGCCGCAGCAAGGGTGTTCTTCAACAGAATCGCACGAGTCATCGGTCCCACGCCTCCGGGCACCGGTGTGATCGCCGAGGCGATCGGCTCGACCCGGGCGTAGTCGACGTCGCCTACGAGCCTGTCGCCGACGCGGTTGATTCCCACGTCGATGACGACCGCGCCAGGCTTCACGTATGACGCGTCGATCATCCCGGGTCGACCGATGGCAGCCACCAGGACGTCGGCCTCACGGCAGACCCCCGGCAGATCCCTGGTCCGCGAATGACACACGGTGACGGTGGCGTTAGCCTCCATGAGCAGCAACGCCATCGGCTTGCCGACGAGCACCGATCGACCGATAACGACCGCGCGCTTGCCCGTGAGGTCGATGTCGTATGCGCGCAGCAGCTCCATGACGCCCTCGGGCGTGCACGCGTGAGCCGAGGGTAGACCCCTGACGAGGCGCCCGATGCTGATTGGCGTGAAACCGTCCACGTCCTTCTCGGGAGCGATGCGAGCGATCGCCGCCTCCGCATCCAGATGACCGGGAAGCGGCAACTGCAGCAGTATGCCGTGCACTGCGGAATCCGCATTGAAGCCGTCGATGATCGCCTCGAGCGCCTCCTGCGTGGTCTCCTCGGACAGGCGGGTGTCGAACGAGCGGATGCCGACCTCGGCGCAGTCGCGCTCCTTCATGCCGACATACGACTGCGATGCCGGGTCGCTGCCGACGAGGACGACCGCCAGCCCCGGCTCGACGCCGCGCTCGCGCAGGACGGCGACTTCGCGTGCGACCTCGCCGCGAACGCGCGCCGCTACCGCTTTTCCGTCAATGATGATTTCAGCCATGTCAGAACAACCCCACTACGTTGCCGTCGGAATCGATGTCGATCTTCTCACCCGCAGGCCTGCTTGGCAGACCGGGCATGGTGACGATGTCGCCGCACAAAGCGTACAGGAACCCGGCACCGGCGGCGAGGCGTATGTCGCGAACCGGGAGCCGCCATCCGCTCGGGCAACCCGTCAACGCTGGATCGTGCGAAAGCGACAGCGGCGTCTTCGCCATGCACACCGGCAACCGGTCGAACCCCATGCCGGTGAAGACCTGCATCGCGCGCTCGGAGATCGGCGAGAAGTCCACACCATCTGCACCGTAGACCTTCGTCGCGATGGCGCTGATCTTCTCGGCGATGGGCGCGGCGGCGTCGTAGGTGAACGTGAAGTCGTGCTCGCGCTCACAGGCCGCCTCGATCGCCGAGGCGAGCTCCGTGCCGCCGGCGCCTCCGTCGCTGTGAAGCGTGTGGCTGACGGCGGCGCACGCGCCTGCGCCCAGCGCGACCTCCCGGATGACCTCGTGCTCTGCCTCGGTGTCTGTCGGGAAGTGGTTGATGGCGACAACGACGGGGACCCCGAACGACTGCACGTTAGCTATCTGCTTGACGAGGTTGCACGACCCCTGCCGCAGCGCCTCCATGTCTTCCTCGCCGAGCGCGGGATCAAGCGGACGACCGGGCTTGATGGTGAACTTGCCCGAATGCATCTTGAGCGCCCGCACCGTGCACACCAGCACGGCACAGTCCGGCTCGAGGCCCGACGTCCGGCACTTGACGTTCGCGAACTTCTCGAAACCCATGTCCGCGCCGAAACCGCTCTCGGTGATCACGTAGTCGGCGAGCTTCAGGCCGAGGCGGTCCGCGATGATCGAGCTGTTGCCATGCGCGATGTTGGCGAACGGCCCGGCATGGACCAGCACGGGGCCGCCTTCGAGGTTCTGCAGCAGATTCGGCTTGATGGCGTCACGCATGAGCACCGTCATGGCACCCGCGACCTGAAGATCCTCGGTGGTAACGGGACGACCGTCGCGTGTGGTCGCAACGACGATGCGCCCGATGCGTGCCCGCAGGTCATGGAGGTCCTCGGCAAGGGCGAGGATCGCCATCAGCTCACTTGCCGCGACGATATCGAACCCGCTCTCTCGTGGCACGCCGTTCATGCGACCGCCGAGTCCCACGACAATGCCGCGAAGGGCACGGTCGGAGACGTCGACCACGCGACGCCAGGTGACAGAGTGCGGCTCGATCCCAAGCGTGTTCCCGTGATGCAGGTGGTTGTCCAGAAACGCCGCACACAGGTTGTGTGCGGCCGCGATCGCATGCGCGTCGCCCGTAAGGTGCAGGTTGAAATCCTCCATCGGCAGCACCTGCGAGTAGCCCCCACCAGCAGCGCCGCCCTTGATGCCGAACACCGGCCCGAGCGACGGCTGCCGGATTGTCGTGATCGCGGTGCGGCCGAGCGTGCGGAACGCCTGGCCGAGCCCCACGGTCGTGAGCGTCTTGCCCTCGCCGAGCGGCGTCGGTGTTATCGCCGAGACGACCACGTAGCGGCCCGCCGGACGTTCAGAGCGAGCGGTTATGGCCGAAAGCGCGACCTTCGCCTTGGTCGAACCGAACAGCTCGACTTCGGAGGGATCAAGGCCGATCTCGGCAGCCACGTCGGCTATCGGGCGCGGGGTTGCCCGCTGTGCGATTTCGATGTCTGAGAGCACGATTCACTCCATTCGGAAACACGCGCCTGATTGCGCGCGGAAGCCTCAGCCCCGGAACATCCTAGGAGACGACGTCGAGCGCCTTCACCAGATCGAGGACTGCCCGGAATTCGTCCGTACCGGCGACACCCACCGCCTCGTACAGGAACGCCTCGGTGGTCGTGACGGCCACTCCGGCCTGCCGCAAGCGCTCGTAGGCGACCTGCGCATCATTGCTTCGGCGCGAACATGTGGCATCTGCCACGACATGCACGCGATAGCCGTCCTCAACAAGCGCGAGTGCCGTCTGCGTGATGCAGATGTGCGCTTCCATACCCACCAGCACGACCTGCCCGCGCCAGGTAAGCGCCAGCTCGTCCGAGAAGCCTGCATCCTCCCGGCAGCAGAACGCCATCTTGTCGATCGGCACATGCTCACCCACAGCGGCCGCCACCTCGGGGATGGTATCACCCAACCCGGCAGGATTCTGCCGGGTCACGAGAATCGGCATTCCAAGCACCTTCGCGGCTCTAGCGAGAGCGATGATCCTCGCAACGACGTCGGCACGCTCCGGCATAGCCGCCGCCAGTCGTTCTTGCACGTCGACGATCACGAGCACGGCGTCCACGCGAGCGGCGAGCCACGGGCTCAGAGACGACATGGTACCTCCTCAACAGGCGTCGCCATCGATTGTACCCTCGCAGGGGTCGCCCGTGGATGTATTCGGGTATGTAACATCGTGCGCGCTCCGGCGTCACACCACTTCATCCATCCGAGGAGGACAACCATGCCAGAAGCCCCGATTCTCGGCCCGGTCAACATGGTCGCGGACCTGTCTGTCGCAAGCGATTTCGAGAAGAAGCACACGCCACACATCGAGGCCGCAACAGTGGATGGCGTCGGGATCGTGTCGGTAACGGTCGGTTGGGGCGTTCCGCACCCCAATCAGCCTGACCATTTCATCGGTTGGATCGAGCTGTTCGCCGGTGAGGCGTCGATCGCGCGGTTCGACCTCTCCCCTGTCGTTACCGCACCCACAGTGTCCGTTGCAGTCGACCTTGAGCCGGGGACGGTCGTGCGCGCGGTCGAGCACTGCAACCTCCACGGTCTGTGGGCAGCCGAGCTGACGCTCTAGCTCTTCAGCCCCGGAGTGCCGATGGGCCCCGCATCGTGCGGGGCCCATCGGCGTGCTCGTCCGGCTTGCATGGCCGACGCGTCACTCCTCGTCTTGTTTGCGCCGTGATGCGCGCACGCCGAGGAATGTCCCGCCTGCGATGATCAGCAATCCGAGCAGTACCCCCGGTAGCGTCTCTGCGGTGAACATGCGCGCTCCTTTATCGTCTGATGTGCTCCTGTTCGCACCGTCGGGTATCCATCCCGCACCTGCGTTCGATGCGCATGCTACCAAAGCAGCGACCCGAGTTCCGCTGCTACACCGGACGACACGACAGACGTTCCGCCGAAGATGTCGATCCTTACGATCGCGCTTCCGTGCAGCAGGATCTCCGCACGGGTGGCGCCGCTCAGATTCCTGGGGTCGGTCATGAGCAGCACGCCTCCGCGACGCCCCGTGGCCGCTCCTCCCACGAGCGAATCGGGGAAGTCCAACCCGGTCGCGATGCCGACGTTTGTCCATGACGCCCATCCCCTGGCGACGGCGTCCTCGGCGATGACACCGGCGGTCGCATAGCGATTGCCGCCCGCGAGGCGCGTCACGCTCACGCCCGGCAGCGCATCGATAGCTGAAGCGACCGAGGGTGAGACGGCCGGACTCCCCCCGGCGAGAAGGACACTGGAGGTGCCCAGGGTCTGTATAGCCGACTTCGTGTAGCCGGGAAGTGAACCGGGTCGGGTAAGTAGTACGGGCATCCGGTGCGAGAAGGCGTACGGCGAGCACGCGAGCGCGTCAGCGAAGTCGTCGCCTCGAGCCACATATACTGCTGCCGGATCGCCTTCACGTGCCTGCACCTGCGCCGCGACACGTGCGGCGGTGTCGTAGCGATCGACACCCGCGATCCTCGAGATCGTCACGCCCGGTATGGCATCGACGGCGGTCGCGACGTGTGCGGAGACCGCGGCCGTGCCGCCGATGATGATGACGTTGGACGCTCCGAGCCTGACGATCTCATCTCTGACGGATGTGAGGAGCGAGTCGGGGCGCGTGAGCAACAACGGAGCATCGTAGCTTCCGGCCAGACCTGAGGCCGCAAGCGCGTCGGGGAACTGCGCGCCCGTAGCAAGCACGACCACCTCCGAGGCGTCCCAGTTCTCGGAACTCACCGCGACGGCCGTCTTGTACCGGTCTGTGCCGGCGAGTCGCTTCACCGAATCCATCGTGGAGAACGTCCACGTGGTGGTGAGCGTATCGCCATCGACCGAGCCAACGCCGTCGATCATGACCGAGTACTCGGTGCTCGATGCCAGCGGCTCCTCAAGCGTGAGCTCCAGCGTCGCCGTCGAGTCGGTGTAGACGCGCTGCGTGCCGATCACGTCCGACCCGTCCGTGACGTACACGGTCGCGTCGGTGAGCGTACCCGGATCGACGCGCTTCGAGAACCTGATGACGATCGGGGGGTTCGGCGTGTCAACGGTGTCCGCACCCGTCGGCGTGGCGTACTCGACCTCGAACGGATAGCGCAGCGACACCGGCACCTGGATCGCTGATGGCGCCTCAGTAGGACCGAGGACCACCAGTCCCTCGAACGTTCCCTCGCGGTCGGTCAGCCCGCCCGAGCGAACCTTCGTCCAGTCCACGTCAAGCGTGAACGTGCTATCAGCGGAGATCGGACCTTCGGGAATCCCGGACAGACTCAGGTCGTTGCCCATCGGCGAGGCGATCCTGACGTCGAAGTCGTCCGTGCCGCCCACGACGCTGTAGCCGAAGACCTGGATGCTGTACGTGTCGTCAGCAGGCAGGTCGATGCGAACGTACTCATCGCCGGAGCTCGACTCCGAAGCGCCGATCAGATTGTCGTTGCCGTCGAACACGTACAGGTCGACGTCCGAGTCCGTCCCCGACGTCGTCGCCTCGAGATAAGCGGCATGCGCAACTGTGACGTCGTGCACCCACACCGAGTTCTGCCCTACCGAGTACGTGCCCTCGAACGTCTTGGAGAGTCCATACGCCTCCGCGGACGCGCCGCTCAGCGCGAGCGTGGTCGCGAAGTCGATCGTGGCGGAGCCGTAATCGGCAGAGTCGACCAGGTCGAGACGTGAAGGAGCGACCGTTGCCATCCCGGCCTCACCGGTGAAGGAGAGTTCGCTCACCGAGCCGGGCCAGACGACGTTGTGGATCATGATCTGATTGAGGCCGCTGCCAAGGGGAGCTGCGACCCATTCCGACGTCGTCCCTGTATTCGTCTGTGGAAGCCATACGCCGCCCGCGGTGTTCATGTTGGGCGACCCTCCGGTATACGCGAGCGTACCCGGACCGAACGTCTGCGGCAGAGCATCCGAGAATTCGTCCGGCGTCGTGCCGAAGAGCAGCGTATCGTTGTCGGCCTGCATGGACGAAGGCGCCCCGACATCCGGCCAGTCGGTATGCACGAGCCAGACGGCGCCATCCGGAAGCGGCTGCTCGACATCGGTCATGAAGAAGCGCCAGTCGCCAGACTCGGCGCGCCAGTTCCAGTCCTGATAGCCGAACACCTTGCCGTTCGGCATGAGCGATTCCGGTGCGCCGACCACGTCGCCGAACTCGAAGTTCGTGCCCGATGCAGCCACGTTGATGTGGACCGGCACCACGGTGACGTTAAGGCCATCATCGACCCGGTACTCACCCTCGTAGATGCCGACGGGCGCATCGCCCGGTACCTCGACGGTCACCGGCACATCCTGCGACGCTCCGGCACCGAGCGCGAAATCGGTGGCGCCGGCCGAGAGCCATGGCTGGTCGGAACGAGACCAGAACTCGATGCTGATCTGAACGTCCACTGTCGGCGACGCCGTGGCGCGGCTGCTGTGCTGCAGGCCGAGGAACACGCCATCAAGGCTGCGGTCCTGCGGGCGCTGCACGCGAACCTGCTGGCTGTCGGCGAAGTTGTTCGCGTAGGTGAAGCGCATATACTCGCCGGTTTGGATCTCGCCCGCGTTCACGAAGCCGTTCGTGTTCGAGTCGGTCCACAGGCGACCGTCGCCGTTCTGATCCTTCCAGTTGTACACGAGTAGTCGCGGCACGTTGTGAGTGGAGCTGTGCGTACTGAACGAACGCGTCGGGGCGAATTGCGCATATGCCTCGTCGGCCTTGATCACCATGAGGTCCGCGTCGGCGGCATTCACCAACGCGGTGATATCCCGCAAGACATCCGGTCGGTTGAAGTCATATGCCGACTCGCTCGCGCCGGTCAACGTGATGGTGGTCGTCTCGACGCTGTCGAGCTGCAGCCACGAATCGCTAACCGTGACATTGGCCGAGACACTCCCCGTGTTCGTGACCGTGATGTGGTCATCGAACGTCTCGCCGGGTTGCATGAGGTTGACGTACGAGACCATGCGATCACCACGGTAGTCGCCCGGGTACCACACAGCCGGCGACACTGCGAGCCCACCGTTGCCCGCAGCCAGCGAGACCGAGCGCGCCGCGTCGATCATCCCCGAACCCTGCGTCAACGTGTCGTAGTTGAGGTCTGTGGCGCCGTTCATGAGCACGTCGCGAGCTGCATCCCACGTAGGCCATGAACCGTTCGAGTCCCTGTAGGCCTCGAACACCAACGCCAGGTTTCCCGTGGCGACCGGGCACGAACGACTCGTCCCGCCCCAGACTTCCCAGGAACGCCATCCGTCGCCTGCGCCCTGGTTGAGCGCCAACGCGCCGGAGGAATACGCTCCATCCGCGACGACCGCGGGTCCAAGATGCCCTGCAGCAGACGGACCCCGGTTCGACCATGGGATCACATCCCCGACATTCACTTGATCGGCATCAAGGATCGAGTCCCAGCCGCCGCACGCACCCATCTGCGTCGATGCACCGATTCCGATGCCGGTAGCCGGCGTCGGTGGTGCGCTCGTGCCGTAGCCGGGGGCGCCGTTGCCCGTGGAGAAGAGGTACGTGACCTCCGGGTTCACCTCGGTGTTGAGGTATGTGATGTAGCGAGACCGGTAATCCCACTCGTCGGCATCCTCATCCGATTCGCCGTAGCTGTTCGAGACGCATTGGATGTCATCGGTGGTACCGGGCGTCTCATCCAGGCCGAAGGCGGCGTAGTCATAGGCGACCAGCGTCGAAGTGAAATGGTTCCAGTAGATGTCCGACATCGCGACCAGATCAGCGTCACGCGCCGCACCCTGCACGATTCCCGCACCACTCCCGACAGGCGTCTTGAATGGCGGATAGGAACCTCCGTCTACGATCGCGTCGGAGGGTCCGTCGATCACCCCCTGGCCGACGACATTCGAGGCACAGAGCGTGCCGTGGTTCGAATCGAAGTCGAGCGCACCCATGAAGGCAACCAGGCAGCCGGACTCCGGCGCCCCCGCAGGCGCACCGATCATGAAGTCATAACCTGGCGGTTGATTGGTTCCATCGGCGATCCAGTAGACCATCCCTCCCGAGAGATCGGCGTAGCCGTCCTGTCCGATCACGCCGGCCTCGCTGTCCCAGAAATCCAGGTACGAGATCGGGTCCGCCTTCGTGCATGGCTTGTCATTCGTGAAGTCGTGATCCATATCAAGGTCGACGTAGACGGTGTCGTAGACGCCGGCGGTGGTCTCGTCGACGACAAGCACTGCAGGATAGCCCCACCACCAGGCGTCGAGGTTCTCGTCCCACAGGTAGCCCATGTGGTACGTGCCGGACACGCTCGTTCCGGTCAGTGCCCAGTCCGAAGAGCCGCCGAAGACCGGGGATCCTTCCGTCACTGTGGCCGAGCTATCGGTGAACCACGATTGTCCGTCTTCCACGTACGTCGTCCCGTAGAGGGCGTCGTACGCATACAACAGGGTCGAGAACGGGTCGAGCGCCTCGGGCCAGCCGTAGTACGGGGACGAAGGGTCGGATACCACAGCCTGGGTCCCCATCAGATCCGGATGCGCGAAGTCGACGCTGTCATCGGCGACGGCCACGCGAACACCCGTGCCGTCATAGCCTTGCGCCCACGCGCCGGCGGAGTTGTGGCCCGACGCGCCCACATCCCACCAGCCGGTAGCCGCACCGTCATCCAGCCCGGGCACCTTGACGCCGGTCGAGCCATCGAACTGGGCTGCGAACGCATCGAGAGCACCCGTCGTCCGTGCTTCATCAAGGCGTTGCTTCGCCTCAAGCGCGGCGGTGCGTCGCGCCGATGCGGGCACGGTCTGCTCGTCGGGAACGGGCGGCGCTTCCCGGTGACCGTTCTCGAACACCTGCGTGACCTGCTTCTCGGAAGCCATCTTCACGAGATTGCCCGCCTTGGCGCGTCCGGCCCACAGGTCGTTGGCGGTGTCCGCTCGCAGCTTGATCTTGACACCCTGTTCGAGGCCTTTCGGGGCGTTTCCGCCCTTTGCTACCAGGACCGCCACGTCGACGTACTTGGCTTTGGACGCAGCGTCTTTGGCAGCAGAAGCGATGTCACTGAGCCGCGAATCCATCTTCGCGCTCCTGATGTCGGTGGAACCCGACGTCACGCTCGTCCTCGCGGCTTTGGGCACGACGGCCGTCGTCGGGGGCGCGCCGGCTGCGGATGTGAATCCGCTCATGCTCGCGACGAGCGCGATGCAGAGCACGAGGCTCCACCAACGGCGGGACGGATGAGGACGACTCAACATCGGACCTTCCCCCTTCGGACCCGGTCACAAGGAACGCGACCCTGACATGCACGCACGACGACGCAGGCTCCAGGGCACAAGTATGCTCCTCACAAGACCGCTCGGGCGACCCTTGCCGTGTAGAATCCCTGAACGGATGCACACCGGGGGCGAACGGGAGCGCCTACACGGGTCCGGCGGCGAGCCCCTCGGTGCCGAGTACTTCACGCAGGCGATCGAATCGCCGCCGCTCCGCTCGGTCGACTGCGGGCTTCCCGCTCGTGGAGACGTAGAAGATCCCGTCGTACGATGCGTCGCCGTCGGCGATCTCGTTGGATGACGTGATCGCGATGCGCAACGCCGACAACATCGGCGATGGATCCTTGAGCAGCAGCATGCCTTCCGCGTCCGCCTTCTCGTGTCCCGTCCGATGGATCGCGCGACCCCAGGCCGTGACGATCCACCCTGCCGAGACGACAGCGGCATACGTGAGCGCCACCACGATCGCGGCGAAGACCGCGAGGCCGATAGCCCCGAGACACCCGCCAGCGGCGTCAGAATCACCGAGTCCGTCGAACAGGCACCCGCATCCGTCGTCCATGCATCCGGGGTTCGAGCATCCGGCATCCGCGCACCCGAGCGCGGCGCCGCCGGCCGCATGCCTCGACTCGCGGACGGCCTTCAGCGGTCCCATGAGCGCTGCCATCGCGGTACCGATCAGGATATCGCCGCCGCGGATACGCGCGACGAGGGTCGCGAGCACGGCGCGTTGCTGGTCGGCATCGAGCGCCGCAAGGAGGCCGCGTGTTACGCCGATCATCGGCTGTGTGCGGCTGATGCCGATCGCGCACGCGTTCACGCTGTCCGAGTCGAGCAGCATCAGGCGCGGCACGGACGCCAGACCTGCCGCGATCGTCATGTCGCCGAGCGCTCCAGCGAGCGCTGCCTCATCGGCGGGCCCAAGGTCGCTTCCGCCGAATCTGTTGCGGATCCACTCCTCGGCATTCGCCAGTTGCACCGCCGAGGCGAGCGCACCTGCGGCCAGCAGCAGCGCGAGTGCGGTCAGGAACACCTTCAGCAACCCTGCCCAGTAAGCGGCCATATCCGCGGTCTCGGCGACCGACAGCGCAAGCCCGATCAGCCCCCCGGGGACGTAGACGAACGCTATCGCGAGCAGCAGCGCTGAGCCGATGACGAACAGCGCGACGAAGATGCCCAGCTTGATACGGTTCTGGTCGACGCGCACCCACAGCGGCTGCGACGTGATGGCACGTGGCTGCTTCACCGACCCCATGACCTAGAACAGGCCGTCCTGGGCGGGCTCATCGGCTGGCGCACGAAGCCCGAGGTGCGCGTATGCCCTCGCTGTCGCCTGACGCCCCTTCGGCGTGCGTACGATGAAGCCGAGCTGCAGCAGGTACGGCTCATAGACATCCTCAAGCGTGTCGGTCTCTTCGCTGACTGCGGCCGCAAGCGTGTTGAGTCCGACGGCCCTCCCGCCGAACTTGGTCGCCAGCGTCTCCAGGATGGCGAGGTCCATGCGGTCAAGGCCAACGTGGTCGACCTCGAAGAAAGCGAGTGCCTCCGCGGCGATATCCTCGGTGATCTGCCCGTCGTGGCGCACCTGCGCGTAGTCGCGTACGCGCTTGAGCAGCCGGTTTGCCAGCCGGGGCGTTCCCCGCGAGCGTCTCGAGATCTCGTTGGCACCATCATCGGTCACGGGAACGCCGAGGATCGCGGCCGATCGACGAACGATCTCCGAGAGCTCGATCGGTGTGTAGTAGTCGAGCCGGAACGCCATTCCGAATCTGTCACGCAGCGGTCCGGTGAGCAGCCCGGTGCGCGTCGTGGCGCCGATAAGCGTGAAGCGAGGCAGATCAAGCCGCAGCGAGCGCGCAGCCGGCCCCTTCCCGATGATGATGTCGAGGGCGAAGTCCTCCATCGCCGGGTACAGGACTTCTTCCACGGCTCGATTGAGCCGGTGGATCTCGTCGATGAAGAGCACGTCCCGCTCTTCCAGGTTCGTGAGGATCGCAGCAAGGTCGCCCGCGCGCTCGATCGCCGGCCCGCTCGTCGTCTTGAGCTGCACGCCGAGTTCAGCCGCGACGACCCCTGCGAGCGTCGTCTTGCCCAGACCCGGCGGTCCCGAGAGCAGGATGTGATCGAGCGCCTCGTCGCGAGCGCGTGCGGCGTCGATGAGAACGCCGAGGTTCTCCTTCACGCGGGTCTGCCCCAGGTATTCCTGCAGTCGCTTCGGACGTAGATTGCGGTCGATCTCCAGGTCGTCTTCGGTATGCTCCGCCGAGACCAGCCGCTCGCTCTCGGGCGGCGTCCACGAGTCGTCTTCCCACACGGTGCTCACGAGACGCCTCCCCCGAGTCGACGGAGCGCATGCTTGAGCAGCGCCTGGCTGTTCTCGGGATCACCCTCGTACCTGTCGAGCGCGGTGGCGACCTCGGCCGCCGAGAATCCCATGCCGAGAAGCGCATCGCGTGCCTCGGCATGCGTGCTCGCGCCTGCACCCGAAGTCGCAGCGGCGAGATCCGGAACCCCGAGCTTGTCCTTCAGCTCGATGATGATGCGCTGCGCCGTCTTCTTCCCTACACCCGGAATCGAACTCAGGAGCCCCACGTCCTCGCGCGCGACCGCCTCGGCCAGCGCAGCGGACCGGAACGAGGAGAGCGCGGACAGCGCGACTCTGGGCCCGACGCCGCTCACGGTGATGAGCTTCTCGAAGAGCGACTTCTCATCGGCGTTCTCGAAACCGTAGAGCGAGAGCTCGTCCTCCCGCACCTGCAGGTGCGTGCGTACCGTCACCGAATCGCCCTCGGCGGGCAGCGCGGCGATCGACCCGGTCGACATCGCGACCCTGAGACCGACGCCGCCGACGTCGAGCACGACGTGACCTGCGCCCTTCTCGGCGATCCGACCTGTGAGGAAAGCGATCATGACGCCGCCCCGGCCAACGAGGTGCGCGTACGGCTGTTGGCATGGCAGATCGCTGCGGCAAGCGCGTCGGCAGCGTGATCCGGCTTGGGTTCGTCCTTCAGGCCGAGCACCACGCGCACCATGTACTGCACCTGGTGCTTGTCCGCATCACCGGCGCCGACCACCGCCAGTTTGATCTCGCCGGGACCGTATTCCCCGAGGGGCACACCATGCGCGGCAAGGATGGCGACGCCTCGCGCCTGCCCGGTGGCGAACGCTGACTTCGCGTTGTTAGAGAAGTAGACGCTTTCGATCGCCGCTTCGTCCGGGCGGTACTTCGCCACCGCCTCGCTCAGCGATTCGTGGATCCGGGCAAGTCGTGAAGGAAGCGCCATCGCGCCGTCGGTGGTGATGCACCCGTACGCGACGCATCTGAAGCGCGAGCCAGACGTCTCGATGACGCCCCATCCCGTGTTCGCGAGACCAGGGTCGATGCCGAGGATGATCAACGCGCGCTCCCTCTCCCCACGTGGCGAATCGAACATATGTTCAGGATAACACCACGTACTGACAGCGTGAAGGAACTACTCGTCGAGCGCGGCGGCGATCTCCTCGGTCAGCTCCATATTGTGGTAGACCTCCTGCACGTCGTCGTTGTCTTCGAGGACATCGACGAGCCGCATGACCTTCTTGGCGGTCTCCACCGTCACAGCGACCGGCGTGAGCGGCCGCATCGTGAGCTCTGCCCCTTTGACCTCCACCCCTGCCGCAACGAGCGCGTCTTTGACCTTCATGACCTCGGACGGAGCGGTCACGATGACGAACTCGTCGTCGGTATCCTCCAGATCCTCGCCGCCGGCCTCGGCCACCAGCATGAGCATGTCCTCTTCGTCCGGCGCGCCGGTCTTGTCGACCAGGATCTCGCCGGTCCGCGCAAACTGGAAGGCCACAGCACCGGTTGCGGCGAGGTTGCCGCCCGCACGCGTGAACGCCGAGCGGACATCGGCCGCAGTGCGGTTGCGGTTGTCGGTCAACGCCTCGACGTAGATCGCCACACCGCTCGAGCCGTATCCCTCGTAGACGATCTCTTCATACTGCTCGCCTTCGCCGGCGCCGGCCGCTTTCTTGATGGCGGCGTCGATCTTGTCTTTCGGAAGGCTGTAAGAGCGGGCTTTCTCGATCGCCGCCGCCAGCGACGCGTTGTTCGCGGGATCCGGTCCGCCGGTCTTAGCGGCGACGTAGACGATGCGCGAGAGCTTGGAGAACAGCGCACTGCGCTTCTTGTCCTGCGCTGCCTTGCGATGCTTAGTGGTCGCCCACTTCGAATGTCCGGACATCGTGATTCCTTTCGCGCCGCTTATGCTCCGATGATGGAGTCGAGGAAGTACCGGTGCAGCCTCGGGTCGCCCGTCAACTCGGGGTGGAACGTCGTCGCCATGAGATCGCCCTGACGTGCCGCCACGATATGACCGTCGTGGCGCGCAAGCACGTCCGTGCCGTCGCCGACAGACTCGATCCACGGCGCCCGGATGAATACGCCCCTGAAGGGTCCGTCCCCTATGCCCTGCAGGTCCAGATCGGCCTCGAATGAATCCACCTGTCGCCCGTACGCGTTGCGGCGAATGGCGATGTCCATGAGACCGAGTGCCTCCTGATCGGGAAGGGCATCGAGAACCTCGCTCGCCATGAGGATCGCTCCCGCACAGGTGCCCCACACCGCCATGCCAGCTCCGTGATGCTGCCGGATGGCGTCGTAGAAGCCATACGTCCGCATCAGCTTCCCGATGGCGGTCGATTCGCCTCCGGGGATGATGAGCCCGGTGATGTCCCCGAGCTGTTCGGGCAGTCGTATTGCAGCAGCCGAGGCACCCAGCGCCTCAAGGGTCACGATGTGCTCTCTGAACGCCCCCTGCAGGGCGAGGACTCCGACCTTCACCCTACCAGCCCCGCTCCTGCATGCGCTCGGCGTCAGGAATGTCGGATATGTTGATGCCGACCATCGCTTCGCCCAGGTTACGCGAGACGCGCGCGATGATCTCGGCGTCCTCGAAGTGCGTGGTCGCCTCGACGATCGCCTTGGCGCGCTTCGACGGGTCGCCACTCTTGAAGATGCCGCTACCGACGAAGACGCCGTCGCAACCGAGCTGCATCATGAGCGCGGCGTCTGCCGGCGTTGCGATGCCGCCTGCCGAGAAGTTCACCACCGGGAGCTTGCCGTTCTCGGCAACCCACTTCACGAGCTCGTGCGGGGCCTGCAGATCCTTGGCGGCCGCGTAGAGCTGCTCGGGACGCAGACCCTTGAGCCATGCGATCTCGTCGCTGACAGCGCGGATGTGCCGCACGGCCTCGACGACGTTGCCGGTACCCGGCTCACCTTTGGTGCGCACCATGGCAGCACCCTCTGCGATGCGGCGAAGCGCCTCCCCGAGATTGCGGCACCCGCACACGAAAGGAACCGCGAAGTCCCACTTGTTGACGTGGTGCTCTTCGTCGACCGGCGTCAGCACCTCGGATTCGTCGATGTAGTCCACGCCGAGCGATTGCAGCACCTGCGCCTCGACGAAGTGCCCGATGCGGCACTTGGCCATGACCGGGATAGAGACGGACTTCACGACCTCGTCGACGATCGTTGGATCGGCCATCCGCGCAACGCCACCCGCCGCGCGGATATCCGCGGGGACGCGCTCGAGCGCCATGACGGCGACCGCACCGGCGTCCTCGGCGATCTTGGCCTGCTCGGCGTTGACGACGTCCATGATGACGCCGCCCTTGAGCATCTCGGCGAGTCCTGTCTTGACCCTCAGGGTGCCCGTGGTCGTGCTGCCGCTCTCTGTCACGATTGTCGTCGCTCCTTGAATCGGGGGATCGGTCGCGCCGACGCGACCGGCTGGCGGTGTGACCTACAGATTCTACCCGCACGGCAGGATGCGAACAACCGGACCTGCGCTGTGAAAGATCACTTCATCGTGATATTCACGCTCGGTTGCACGACCTGGAACCAGGTGTTGCCGGGGGTCAGCTTGATAAGCGTGCCGTCCTGGGCGCGGAATGCCGGCGGCTTCGTGCCGTCCGTCTCCCAGGTTCCGTCGAAGCGCTGGCCGTTGCGGAAGACGGCGCACTGACCCGATCCCTTGAGGACGATCTCGAACGTTACCGAGCCGACCTTGTCGCGGCTGGCAGTCTTGTGCTGCGCCCACAGCACCACGACGTTGCGCGCAGAGATCTGCTTGTTCGTGGCGGCGTCCATGAACTTCTTGCCGTTGTTCACGCGCAGATACGCGTTGTTCGCGGCGTCGTATGTCCAATCGACCTTGTTGGCAGTGGAGAACGGGATCGAGATCCCCACGACAGGCGTCGATGTCGCCACAACGGAGGTGCGATCGAACGCGAAGCCAGTGAGGTCCTGCGTTTGGTCCATCTTGCGCTTGACCGACTCCTCACGCAGTTTGGAGAGCGTTAGGTAGAGGTTGTGCGGGCGCGGCCGGCTCGATGAACGCGAGAACGGATACGAGATACCCGCATCCTCGCTCAAGTTGTCGATGCCACTCTGGTTCACCCGGCTGTTCACGCTGCTGCTTGCGCCGGAGAAGACGAAGAGCGCGTTGTACTCGGGGACGATGTAGAGGTCGGACAGCCTGGCGCTACGCACGGGCCCGATGATGTCGGGACTCTGTGACTGGAAGACGCAGTTGAATCGCGTGATCCCGCCCTCCGTCACGCTCTCGTAGACGACATCGGCCAGCTGGAGGTTCGTTT
>RCMX01000002.1:201770-216287 GCA_004348925.1 Actinomycetota bacterium | reverse complement strand
TCGGGCGAGTTCTCGATCTTCACCGAGACGGTTCGTATGTGCGTCGCCTCCTCGCTCGGCGCGTCAAGTCCCGTGAGCGGCCAGCGCGGCGGCTCCGCCGGTTTCGGAACGATGCGCTCCTTGTCGGCCTTCGGCCAGAACGACACCAAAGACTTCTCACCGCTCTTGCAGCCTCCCAGAACGACAGCGGCGCCCAGAGCAGCAAGCGTGAGCGCGACGAGCAGTATCCGACCGAGCCGACGATGCATGTAGAACCTCCTTGGTCCCGAACAGTCTACGGACACCTCACAGGCAGGGTCAATCGACGCGCCGAACCCGTCACGTGGCGGATACCAACGCACGCGCGCTGCAAAAGCCGCTACAATCGTACCGAACCCGAACGAAAGGTCGGCTCCGTGCCCTGCTACCTGCTCCATATACTCGAGCAGCCTGACGAAGCGCCCTACGCCGACCCGAACGTGAAGGATGTGGTCGGCAGACTGCCGCAGTTCTACTGCACGTACTGCGACCCCATCAAGCGCCTGCCGGCCTCGGCAGGGTTCAAGTGCCTGCAGCGCGAAGCTCCCTGCTGGAAGCCGACCGAGCGGATCTGCTCGGCTGACTAGCGGCTACTCCCCGACCTCGTCACCGGTCATCGCGCGGGAGGTACGCTCGGCTTTCTCTGCCTTCACGGCTCTCGTCAACACCCACACGCCCGCGAGCAGCATCGGAACGCTCAGCAGCTGCCCCATGGTGAACGGACCGGCGATGAACCCTAGCTGCAGGTCGGGTTCGCGCACGAACTCAACGAGTATCCGGAACGCCGCATAGCCCGTCAGGAGCGCGCCGAAGATCATACCGTCCGCGCGCCTGCGTCTGGCCAGCCACAGCAGCACCGCGAACAGAACGAATCCCTCGAGGAACGCCTCGTACAACTGCGACGGATGCCTCGGCAAAGGACCTCCGGTGGGAAACACCATCCCCCATGGCGCCGTGGTAACGCGCCCCCACAGCTCACCGTTGACGAAGTTCGTAATACGTCCGAGCAGGAAACCGATCGGCGCCCCCACCGCGCCGAGATCAACGAGCTGCAGGTACGGCACGCCGATTCGTTTCGACACGAGCCACCCCGCAAGCAGGATGCCGGCAAGGCCGCCATGGAACGACATGCCGCCATCCCACGTCGCAAGGATCCGCAGTGGGTGCGTGAGGTACTCGGAGCCGCCATAGAACAAGACATAGCCGAGACGCCCGCCTACGATCACGCCGATGATCGCAGCAAGCACGATGTCGATCTGATGATCATCCGAGATTCCGATCTGCCAGACGCGGTTCAGTCGACGCAGGACAAGCGCGGCGCCGACGAATGCGGCCACGTACGCAAGGCCGTACCACCGAACAACGAGCGGGCCCAGGTGGAACGCGACCGGGTCGATCGACGGGTAGATCAGAGCGGCAAGCGTCACGCTACATCGCCTCAAGTCGGCGCACGCGCTCGTCGATCGGCGGATGCGTGTTGAACAACGAGTTCATCCCCGCGCGGTAGTCCTTCAACGGGTTGTAGATGTAGAGCGATGCCGTGGCCTTGTTTGCGACGCGAAGCTTGTTGTTGTCGCCGGCGATCTTCTTCAGAGCGCTTGCAAGGCCCGCCGGGTACCTGGTCAGCATCGCTCCGTTGGCATCGGCGAGGAACTCCCTCTTCCGAGAGATGGCCATCTGTATGAGCACCGCAAAGAGCGGCGCCAGGAGCGCCAGAACGAGGCCGATGAGCATGAATACCAACTGCAGCTGGGCGCCGCCTTCACCATCGCTCCGACGGCGTCCACCGCCCCACCAGAAGGAGTGGAGCATCCAGTCCGAGAGCAAGACGACCGTGCCTGCGAGCACCGCGGCAAGCGTCTGCACGAGCGTGTCGTAGTTCTTCACGTGTGAGAGCTCGTGCGCGATCACGCCTTCGAGTTCCAGTCGGTCCATCTTCTCGACCAACCCCGTCGTGACCGCAATCGCAGCATTCTCGGGATTGCGGCCGGTGGCGAACGCATTGGGAGCCGGGTCGTCGATGACGTACGCCTTCGGCACCGGAAGCCCGGCCGCAATAGCCAGGCCTTCGATGGTGTTGACGATGTACGGCTCTCGGTCACGGTCAACGGGGCGGGCGCGGCTCATAGACAGGACGATCTTGTCCGAGTACCAGTACGAACCCCACGCCATGACGAACGAGACCACGAGCGCCGCGGCAAGGCCCCAGTAGCTCCAATGCATGGCCTGTCCGAACACATAGCCGATGAGCGCGACAAGCAGAACGAAGACGCCCATGAGCGCCGCGCTACGGAACTTGTTCGTTGCTATCTGGTCGTACACGATGTGTCGTCTCGGCGCTTAGAACTGCACCTTGACGGGCTCCTTTGCGGCTTCTTCGATCTCGAAGTACTCGCGCAGCGTGAATCCGAACATGCCGGCGAGCACATTCGACGGGAAGGTCTGCGTCGAGGTGTTGTACGACATGACCGAGTCGTTGTAGAACTGGCGCGCATAAGCGATCTTGGACTCGGTACCGGAGAGCTCCTCCTGGAGCATGAGGAAGTTCTGGTTCGCCTTCAGGTCCGGGTAGCTCTCGGCAAGAGCGAACAAGCTCTTGAGCGTGCCGGAAAGAAGGTTCTCTGCCTCGCCCTGCGCCGCAACGCCCTGAGCGCTCATGGCCGAGTTGCGCGCCTGGATAACCCTCTCCAGCGTCTCCTTCTCGTGCGACGCGTATCCCTTGACCGTCTCGACGAGGTTCGGGATGAGGTCGTACCGGCGGCGCAACTGCACGTCGATCTGCGACCAGGCATTGTCGACCCGGTTCCGCAACGTGACAAGACGGTTATAGATGCCGATCACCGCGAAGACGGCGACCAGGAGCACCAACCCCGCGACGCCGAGACATGGCAAGAGCAAGTTCATGTGGGCCTCCTTCTGTTTCCGGAGCCATCGGGACCCCGGACGATTCCCATCCTAGAGAGTCTACCCCTCGTACGGCGGTCGGGGTACCCGTAAGCTACACTTCCGTGAGTAACACTGAGCATCGGTTCTGGAGGCACGCACGTGATACCCATCAAGGACGACAATCCCACTCGCCGCTTCCCGGTCATGACCGTGCTCCTCATTATGGCGAACGTCGCAGTGTTCCTGTACGAGGTGTCTCTCGGTGACGCCGCATTCGCACGTTTCATCACCGAGTGGAGCGTCGTCCCGGCGCGACTGCTGGCGAATCCTCTCTCGCCGCGCGAGCTGGCAACCGTATTCACATCGATGTTCATGCATGCCGGTTGGCTGCACATCGGCGGCAACATGCTCTACCTCTGGATCTTCGGGAACAACGTCGAGGACCGGCTCGGCAGGCTTGGATTCGTCGGGTTCTACCTCGTCTCCGGCGTGGTCGCAACGGCCGCGCAAATCGCGCTGGGCAGCGCGCTCGACATCCCGTCCCTGGGCGCGAGCGGAGCGATCGCCGGCGTCCTCGCCGCATACGCTGTGCTCTTCCCCGGTGCCGCGGTGGTGACGCTTATCCCGATCTTCTTCTTCATCGAAGTAGCACGTGTTCCGGCCGTCCTGGTGATCGGGTTCTGGTTCATCCTTCAGCTGGGAAACGGCATCGCCTCGCTCGCACCGAGCATGGCGCAGGCAGGCGGCGTCGCATGGTTCGCGCATCTCGGCGGATTCGCGGCGGGCTTCGTGATCGCGCTCGTGTTCAGGGTGTCCGAGAGCACCCGGTCACGATTCACCGGCGCAGGCTGGCGCTAGGAGTCGATCTCGGCGAGCAGATCCTCCACACATTCGACGTGCGAGAGCTGCCTACGGAAGTACTCGCAATACGACTCCTCCACCCGCTCCCGCTCCGCGCGCTTCTCGCCCGCCCGGGGATCGACGCCCCACACTGGCTCGCGGGACTCCTGCGGCTCGTACTCGTCGTTCTCCGCAAGATGCGCAAGCTCCATGGCGGCCATGAGCATGTTCGGGACTCTGAGCGCCGCGCGGAGGGTCTGCCCGCACTGCGGACACTGGAATGAGACTTCGACGGTCTCGGGGTCGCGGAACGCGACCGTGGTGATGTCTTCGAGGCTGAGATCAACTTGCCCGTCATTCGGGCATATGAGCGAGAACTCCATCGCAGATCCACCTCCTCGCCGCATCCGCTACGTTCATTGTACCGCGTCTGCCGCGCACCGAACCCTGTGCTACGATGTGCGCCATGCCGACACCTGACCCAGAGCAATCGCCGTGCCCGTCTGCGCGCTCCCGCTTCTTCCGGGGCGTACGACTCGGGCTGCCGATCTTCCTCGGCTACGTGCCGGTCGGGGCCGCATTCGGCATCCTTGCAACCACCCAGGGCTTCAGCGCACTGCAGGCGGTGCTCAACTCGGCAACGGCGCTCGCAGGCGCGGGGCAGTTCATCGGACTATCGCTGATGCACGCCGGAGCGAGCGCGTTCACGGTGCTGGCCGCGACGACGATAGTCAACCTCCGCTACGTCTTGTTCGGTGCGACGCTTTCTACCCATCTGGACCGGACACCACTTCTCGGTCAGGCCGCTCTGGCGTTCTCGCTCACTGACGAAACGTTCGCGGTCAACATCGATGACAACCGCAGGGGGACGGCCACAGGCCTGTCAATGGCTGGCGTCGGTGCGATCGCCTGGGTCGGCTGGGTGTCGGGAACAGCGCTTGGGGCGACCGCATCAGGGCTCATCGGGGATCCGTACCGCTTCGGCGTCGCATTCGCCATGCCCGCGATGTTCACAGCGCTGCTCGTGGCGCAGGCCGAGGACCGGAAGCACGTCGTGATCGCGGTGGTCGCCGCCGCATTCGCGGTCTTCTTCGCGCTGGTTCTTCCGGGCAAGTGGTACATCGTCGCAGCATCGGTCGTTGCGGCTGCGGTGGGGGCGGCGGTGTACGAGTGAAGGCGTCGTACGTCTGGGCCGTACTCGTCGGGATGGCCGTCGCGAACTACACGCTTCGGTTCATGCCCATCGCGATGCTCTCCCGCCTCAAGCTGCCCCGACCCGTGGAGCGATGGCTGTCGTTCATTCCCGTGTCCGTGATGGCAGCCCTGCTGGTCGGCGAAGTCCTACGCCCCGACGGCACGTGGCTGCCTCCGCTCCAGAACCCGTATCTCCTCGCCGCGATACCGACCGCGCTTGTCTACTACAAGTGGCGAAGCTTCCTCGGCACCACGGTCGCGGGCATCGTGGTCTTCCTGGTCTTCCGGACGATCCTCGGCTAGACTGTCGGCGCACGGACCCGCACGCAACGCCGAGAGGATCGTCCTGTGGCCTTCATCAAGCCCTTCGCAGCGACTTTGTACCGTCACGTCTCCGATCCGGATGTCACCGGCCTGGTGGCTCCTCCGTACGACGTCATCGGACCGGAGCTCAGGCAGAAGCTCATCGAAGGCGATCCACACAACGTCGTGGCGATCGACCTCCCCCGGGGATCCTCCGACGCCTCCGTCCCCGGAAACCGCTACGAGAGCGCGGCTGCGATCTGGCGAGAATGGCGCTCGACCGGTGTGCTCGTCAACGATGCATGCGATGCGGTCTACGTGCTCGAGCAGACCTGGGAACACGCCGGTCGCCACGTCCGCCGGCGCGCATTCGTGGCAGCAGTGGAGCTGCACGCCTTCTCGGAGGGCGTCGTGCTCCCTCACGAGCGCACGCTGCCCCGGCATGTCGCCGATCGACTCGAGCTCACGCGTGCCTGCTCGGCAAACCTGAGCCAGGTGTTCAGCCTCTACTCGGACCCGGCCGGCGAGACCGACGGCATCTTCGATGCCGCAGTCCGCGGTGACGTCGTGCTCACGGCCACAGATGCCGACGGCGTCGTAAGCCGCGTGTGGGCCATCCATGACCCGGAGGCCATCATGGCCCTCCAGGAGATTCTGGCCGACAAGCAGCTCTTCATCGCCGACGGCCACCATCGCTACACGACCGCACTCGCCTACCGCGACGAGCGCCGGATCGCCGATGCGCAGGCCGGCATCGAGCACGCAGAGCGTCCGGACTACGACTTCACGATGATGGCGCTCGTGAACATGGACGACCCGGACCTCATCGTCCTGCCGACGCACCGTCAGGTACGGGCCGAGGGCGCCTTCGACGCTCCGTCGTTCTGGCGTGAGCTCGCGCGCTACTTCGACGTCAGCGAGCCGCCGCCGGGTCACCCGGCCGCAGCGCTCGCCTCGGCGACACGGACCACCTTCCTCGTGAAGACGGCGGACGGCACGACGCGTCTGGCCTCGCTTCGATCCGACGTCGACACGGCGACCGCGATTCCGGGCGACGCCTCTGCCGCATGGAAGGGCCTCGACGTCACGGTGCTGCAGGAACTCGTGCTCGGGCCGCAGTTCGGCATCATTCCGGGTGACATGAGCACGCTTGAGCGTCTGACGTTCGTGAAGGACGCGCACGAGGCGCTGGACGTCGAAGGCGCCGATGTAGCCTTCATCCTGAATGCGACCCGCATGGACCAGCTCCGAGAGATCGCGCTTGGCGGCGAGACGATGCCGCAGAAGTCCACCTACTTCTATCCGAAGCTGCTCTCGGGACTGATCTTCCGCTCGATGGACTGACGTTCGCCGACTCGCGCACCAACACCGACGACCGAGCGCCCGGTCAATCGCGGGCAGCAGTCGCCGAGACGGCATGCGTCACAGTCGGGCACCCTGGGGCGACACGTCTCCCTGCCGATGAGCCATGCGGGAAGATCGATGAGTCCCGGCTCGCTCGGGCACGCCGACGCCGCGGCACGGCGCACCTCGGCAGGTGAGTCGATGTCGATTAGTCCGCTTCGCAAGAAGACGCGTCGGACGTGCACATCGTACGCGACGCTTCCGCATTCCATTCCCGCAAGCTCGACGCCGCGGCTGCGGACAAGCAGCTCGACGGCCATCGCCGCCTTCTTCGGACCGATACCGTCGAATGCCAGCAGGCGTTCCGTCACATCGGTCACATGCGCGCGTCCCGACCAGATGCGCGAGGCTTCTCCGTCGTACTCGTCGATCAGCCGGCGCGCCGCCGAGGATATCCAGGCGGGAATGGTCTTGACGAAGCGATGAAGCGCTGGCGGTGCGGCAACGGCCGCCGCGACGCGTACCGGCTCCGCCGCAAGTCGCGCGAGGTCGAAGTGGCCGAGACGGGTGCGCACCAGATGGGGACCGGCCCACGCGCGTTCGGCGGGGATGCCCTGCGTGAACAGTATGCCGATGAGGAACGCCTCGCCCGATGCCTTGATGAATGCGTCACCTGCCGGATCATCGGTGAACGCATCGCCGACCTGAGCGGCGCCGGCCGAGGCAAGCTCAACCCCGAAGCGAACCAGCTCCGAGCCCACCGCGTCCCGCTGCGTCTGCGGGGTAAGCACCCTAGGCTCGCCTCGGCCCCTTGGAGAGGAAGTGCTCGCAGTAGACGCACTGCTGCTTGCGGGCGGCATCGCGATCGACGTCCGGCGAGAAGATCAGGGCAGGGTCAGATGTAGGCTTGTGCGTGGCGTTGCCGCACTTGGCGTAGTAGCACTCCACGGGGCACTTCTCTTCGGGATCGATCGCGTGCGGGCATCGCGCCTGCATTTCGTCAACGCAACCCCGCTTCGACCAGCATCCTGACACGAAGCCCCTCCTTGTTCGTCCTCCAACGGTGCATCGATGCGCGCTCTAGGGTACCATGCTGCAACAGTCGCACGCATGAACCCGGTGCGCGCGAAGGGAATCCACCCGGCAGTGGCGAATCTCTAGTGAACGACACGAGCGGCCGCCTGGCCGGGAACGGGGACCATGACGCACGCCATGCCGATCTCAGAGCGCTACACCACCATCGTCGCCGGAGCAGGCCCCGCTGGCGTGCTCGCCGCCTATCACGCGGCAGAAAAGGGACCGGTGCTCCTCGCGGAATCCATGACGCTTCCCCGCTACAAGAGCTGCGGTGGCATGCTGCACCATCACACGCTACGAACGCTGTCTCAGTACGGTGAAGTGCCTGAGGACATCGTTCTCTCTCCCAGGACCGTTCGTTTCCGCTACCACGACTGGGACCGCCGGGTGCTCAAGCCGACGGACCTCGAGTTCCTTAACGTCGACCGCGCGCGATTCGACGAGTGGCTCACCACGCTTCTGCCCGCGAACGTCGAACTCGTCGGCAACTGCACGCTGCGCGATGTCACCCAGGGCGACGATGGCGTGCGCGCATCTCTTCGGGTCGATGGCATCGATGTCGAGGTGGCGTGTGACAACCTCGTTGGAGCCGACGGTGGTCGTTCGCAGGTGCGTCGGTCACTTGGCGTGGCGAGCACCGCCACGTATGTCACCCTCCAGGATTTCGTCAGGCTCGAAGGGCCGATCGAGCCCTACTTCGACTGCATCTACATGCGCGACATCGGGGACGAGTACGCCTATTCCTACGTCGTCCCGAAGGGCGATGTCGCCATAGTAGGCTCCGTGTACTACCCCCGTACCAAGAGGCCGTGGGAGAAGCAGGACCTGACGCTCGACATCCTGCGCTCGGCGCTTCCCGAATTGGGCGAATCCGTCTCAAGAGAAGCCGCAGCGGCGCTCTACCTACGCTCGCGTTCGGATGTGGTGACCGGCAAGGGGCGGGTTCTGCTCACCGGAGAAGCCGGCGGTTTCATGTCCCCTAGCTCCGGCGAGGGCATCTCCTACGCGGTGAACAGCGGACGGCGTGCCGGCATGGCGATCGCACAGAGCGAGGCGGCGGGCGCACTTGACGCCTACACCGAGCTGACCGCTGACATCAGGGCGAACCTGTTCCGGAAGATGCGCTGGCTGCCGGTGATGGAATCCGCCGTGGGCAAGGTCGTCGCGGGATTCGTGCCAACGCCCATCGTGAGCAAGGTCACACAGCGGCTCTAGCGGTGCCTGAAGCTCCTGCTCGGCGTAGGATCGACCTGGCCCTGATAGCGCGAGCCGAGGCCCGGCGTCCCGTACGGTCGGTCGACCGGCGTCGTCATCTGCGTGAACGATATCTGCCCGACGGGCATGCCAGGCGTCAGGACGATAGGCAGGTTGGCGACGTTGCTCAGCTCAAGCGTGAGCGTTCCGTCCCACCCCGGATCCACGTAGCCTGCCGTCGAGTGGATCAGCAGCCCGAGCCTGCCGAGCGAGGACTTGCCCTCAAGTCGCGCGACGATGTCGTCAGGTAGAACGACGCGCTCGATCGTCGCACCGAGTACGAACTCTCCCGGGTGCAACACGAACGGTTCGCCAGCCGTGGCCTCCACGAGCTCCATCAGGCCTGCCTGCTCGCGCGCCGGGTCGATGTAGGGGTAGCGGGAGTTCCGGAACACCTGGAACCTCGGACCGAGGTGCAGGTCGACGCTGGACGGCTGGATGTCCTCCGGATCGAATGGCTCGATACGGATGCGCCCGCTCATCATCTGCTCCTTGATAGAGCGGTCCGAGAGAACCACGTCTCAGCCTCTCCCTACGCGCACTTGCTGAAGCCGCAGGACCGGCAGACTGCGCACCCGGACTCGTGCTCAAGCGAGCTGCCACACTCAGGGCAGGCACCCGCAAGCGCATCGAGGCTGTCGGTGTTCTTGGAGACGGTCGTTGAGGCAGTGCCAGTCTCGACCCACTCCAAGTAGTGCTCCATGGCGATACCCACCGCATCGGCGCACGACAACACCTTGCCGCCCTGAGCCCAGGCAGGGCTGGGGCAACGAATGCCGCGCAGGTGCTTAAGAATGGCCTGCGGATCAACCCCCGCGCGCAACGAGACCGAGATCATCCGCGAGAGTGCCTCGGACTGAGACGCCGCGCAACCTCCGGACTTGCCCATCTGAGTGAAGACCTCGCACAGGCCCTCCTCATCGGAGTTGATGGTGACGTACAGGTTGCCGCAGCCCGTCTGGATCTTCTCGGTCCGGCCGATCGTCACACCGGGACGCGGCCGCGGCTCGATCTCGCCGTGGCGACCCTCGGGCTGCGCGACGCTGCCCCCGGTCTTGCCGGTGGAGAGCACCTGGTTGGCCTTGGATCCGTCGCGGTAGATCGTGACGCCCTTGACACCGAGTTCATGGGCAAGGTCGTACACGGTGCGCACATCCTCGATGGACGCCGCGTTCGAGAAGTTCACCGTCTTGGAAACGGCGTTGTCCGTGAACCGTTGGAAAGCCGCCTGCATGCGCACGTGCCAGACGGGCTCGATGTCGTGCGCCGTCACGAACACGCGCTGCACCGATTCCGGAACAGCATCGATGCCTTTCACCGAACCGTGTTCGGCGATGAGCGCCATGAGATCGCGGCTGTAGAAGCCCTGCTTGAGTGCCAGGTCCTCGAAGAGCGGGTTGACCTCGATAAGCCTGTCGTTGTCCATGACGGTACGGACGTAGCTGACCGCGAACAGCGGCTCTATGCCCGAAGAGCAGTTCGCGATGATCGAGAGGGTTCCCGTGGGTGCAATCGTGGTGACCGTTGCGTTGCGGACGCGCATCCCGCCGGGGGCATCGAATACCGAGCCTTCGAAGTTCGGGAAGACCCCGCGCTCATCGGCAAGCCGAGCGGACGCCTGCCGCGCCTCGGCCTGGATGAAGCCCATGACCTTCTCGCCGAGCGCGATGGCTTCGTCGCTGTCGTAGCCGACACCCATCATGATCAGCAGGTCGGCCCAGCCCATGACGCCCAGCCCGATCTTGCGGTTACCGCGGGCGAGTTCGCCGATGCGATCGAGGGGGTAGTCGTTCACATCGATCACATCGTCAAGGAACCGCACCCCACGGTGCACGACATCGGCAAGGTGATCCCAGTCCAGATCGGGTCCGCTCTCACCGTAGCGCACGAACTTCGACAGATTCACCGAGCCAAGATTGCACGCTTCGTACGGCAGCAACGGCTGCTCGCCACACGGGTTGGTCGACTCGATCTCTCCGAGGAGCGGCGTCGGGTTATCGCGGTTCATGCGATCGATGAATATGATCCCGGGGTCGCCGGTCGCCCAGGCCATCTCGACGATAAGGTCATAGACCTCGCGAGCGTCCAGCGATCCGTACTTCTCCTTGTTGTGGGGATTCACGAGGTCGTATTCGCGGCCCTCGGCCACGGCATCCATGAATGCCTCTGTCAGGCCGACAGAGATGTTGAAGTTCGCAAAATCGCCGTCGCTCTTGCATTTGATGAAACTCAGGATGTCGGGATGGTCTATGCGCAGGACGCCCATGTTGGCGCCGCGCCGCGTCCCTCCCTGCTTGACCGCCTCGGTGGCCTGATTGAACACACGCATGAAGGAGACCGGACCCGAGGACACGCCCTGCGTGCTCTTCACGGTGTCTCCGGCCGGGCGTAGACGCGAGAACGAGAACCCGGTACCGCCGCCAGACTTGTGGATAAGGGCGGTGTCGCGAACAGCCTCGAAGATCGATTCCATGGAGTCCTCGATCGGCAAGACGAAGCACGCCGACAGCTGCTGGATCTCACGCCCGGCGTTCATCAGCGTCGGCGAGTTCGGAAGGAACTCCAGCGACGTCATCAGCTCGTAGTAGTCAGCCGCGACGGCCTCGATCTGCTCTGGCGTTGCGCCGTACCGCGCTTCCGCCGAGGCGATATTCTCGGCGACTCGCAGGAACATGTCTGACGGCGACTCGATGGGGTTGCCATCGTCGTCCTTGCAGAGATAGCGCTTCTCGAGGACTTTGAGGCTATTGGGGGACAGAACCTCATCGATCGTCCTCGGGTAAGCGGCGGTCTCTTTCGCGTCAGCCATGACGGCAGTCCTCCTCAAGTACGGTGCGTTATCGCAGGTGTTTTCGTGCCAGCGGCAGCGATGGAACACTCCCCCTGCTGCCACAAGATGTAGCGTTCTCCTAGTCTATAGAGGCAACATATAGTGCGTCAATCGACTTTGGACGAGCGGTCACGAATTCCCCGTGACCGGTGCGGAACAGTCGTACGGACGCCCCGAACAAGCAGACGAGCGCCGTCCGCATAGCGGACGGCGCTCGTTAGGATCCAACGTTGGTGGCTAGACAGCCTCGACGCGCTCGACCTCGGGGATCTGCTCCTTGAGAACGCGCTCGACACCGTTGGCAAGCGTCAGCTGCGACATAGGGCAGCCGGCGCACGCGCCGACAAGCCGGACCTTCACGACGCCACCCTCGACGTCGACCAACTCGACATCCCCGCCATCGGCCTGCAGGGCCGGACGGATCTTGTCGAGTGCCTCTTGTACGAGTTCCTTCACTGTGACTCCTCTCAAAACGCGCGGGCGCGACAAAGCGCCTCGCGAACATACCGTACAGGCATCACTCAGGGCATGATTCTAGCATGTACCATGCCGCCCGAGGCCCGTAACGCCAAGAGCCGTCGGATGTGTTCAGCGGCGTCCTACTCTCCCACCCTCTACAGGGCAGTACCATCGGCGCTGGAGGGCTTAACTTCCGAGTTCGGAATGGGATCGGGTGTACCCCCTCCGCCAAAACCACTGAACACATCCGACGGCTCTGCGTCGGCATGCGCGTATGCTCTTTTCAACGGGTGCGTTCGCACCCTGAGAGCTGTATAGCGATCACGAGAATGTTGAATAGAAGATCAAGACCTCGGCCTATTAGTACTGCTCGGCTGAACACATTGCTGTGCGTACACCTGCAGCCTATCAACCTCGTAGTCTACGAGGGGCCTTACCTGGTTAACCCAGTGAGAGACCTCATCTTGAGACTGGCTTCCCGCTTAGATGCTTTCAGCGGTTATCCATACCGAACGTAGCTAACCAGCGGTGCCACTGGCGTGACAACTGGTACACCAGAGGTTCGTCCATCCCGGTCCTCTCGTACTAGGGACAGCCTCTCTCAAGTCTCTTACGCCCACGGTGGATAGGGACCGAACTGTCTCACGACGTTCTAAACCCAGCTCGCGTACCGCTTTAATAGGCGAACAGCCTAACCCTTGGGACCTACTTCAGCCCCAGGATGCGATGAGCCGACATCGAGGTGCCAAACCTTCCCGTCGATGTGGACTCTTGGGGAAGATCAGCCTGTTATCCCCGGAGTACCTTTTATCCGTTGAGCGACGGCCATTCCACTCTGAGCCGCCGGATCACTAGAGCCTAGTTTCCTATCTGCTCGACTTGTAGGTCTCGCAGTCAAGCCCGCTTATACTCTTGTACTCTACGAACGATTGCCAACCGTTCTGAGCGGACCTTACGCACGCCTCCGTTACATTTTAGGAGGCGACCGCCCCAGTCAAACTACCCACCTGACACGGTCCCCTGCCCGGATAACGGTGCAGGGTTAGACCTCCGGCCCGACGAGGGTGGTATTCCAACGGTGGCTCCACCGAAACTGGCGTCCCGGCTTCATAGCCTCCCACCTATCCTCTACACGACGAACCAAAGATCAATGTCAAGCTATAGTAAAGGTTCACGGGGTCTTTCCGTCCTACCGCGGGTAATTCGCATCTTCACGAATAATACAATTTCGCCGAGTCTATGGTTGAGACAGCGCCCAAGTCGTTACGCCATTCGTGCAGGTCGGAACTTACCCGACAAGGAATTTCGCTACCTTAGGACCGTTATAGTTACGGCCGCCGTTTACTGGGGCTTAGATTCAGAGCTTCGCCTTGCGGCTAACCCCTCCTCGTAACCTTCCAGCACCGGGCAGGCGTCAGACCCTATACGTCGTCTTACGACTTAGCAGAGTCCTGTGTTTTTAGTAAACAGTCGCTTGGGCCGTTTCACTGCGCCCCCAGAAAGCTCACAACGCGAGGTTGATCACCATCCGGGGTGCTCCTTCTCCCGAAGTTACGGAGCCATTATGCCGAGTTCCTTAACCATAGTTCTCTCGATCGCCTTGGTATTCTCTACCTGCCTACCTGTGTCGGTTTGGGGTACGGGCACTGATAGAACTCCCTAGAGGTTTTTCTTGAAAGCATGGGATCACTGACTTCGTCTCAGTCGACTCGTCATCGGCTCTCGGGCTATACGTGGGACGGATTTGCCTATCCCACACCCTACGACCTTAAACCGGGACAACCAACGCCCGGCCCAGCTACCCTTCTCCGTCACCCCATCGGTAATAACGCGCTATCAGTGGTACAGGAATGTCTACCTGTTGTGCATCGACTACGCCTCGCGGCCTCGCCTTAGCTCCCGACTGACCCTGGGAGGATTAGCCTTGCCCAGGAACCCTTAGGCTTACGGCGGAAGTGTTTCTCGCACTTCTCTCGCTACTCATGCCAGCATTCGCTCTTCTATCCAGTCCACCGACCGTCACCAGCCGACTTCGACCCGAATAGAATGCTCCCCTACCACTCCACATACGTGAAGTCCGCTGCTTCGGTATTATGCTTGAGCCCCGTGTATTGTCGGCGCATGTCCACTTGACCAGTGAGCTATTACGCACTCTTTAAATGAATGGCTGCTTCTAAGCCAACATCCTGGTTGTCTGAGCAAACGCACATCCTTTGCCACTTAGCATAAATTTAGGGACCTTAGCAGGCGGTCTGGGCTGTTTCCCTCTCGACCATGCGGCTTAGCCCACACAGTCTGACTCCCGGGCTCTA
>RCMX01000002.1:184270-196770 GCA_004348925.1 Actinomycetota bacterium | reverse complement strand
GCGCAGCTCGCCAAAGAGCTCCCCGATCCGGGTGCTCCCCTGAAGGGCCGCGATCAGACCACGTCCATCCTGGATCGTAACGGTCAACTGATCACGAAGCTCTTCGCCGAGCAGAACCGCACAGACGTGAAGCTCGAGAAGATCCCTGCCCAACTGCGGCAAGCCGTGATCGCCACCGAGGATCAACGCTTCTACGAGCACAAGGGCGTCGATCCTTTGGGAATCCTGCGTGCGCTGTGGGTCGACATACGCAACCCCTCCGCGATGCACGGCGGATCGACCATCACGCAGCAGTACGTGAAGATCGCGATCGTCACGCCCGAGCGAACCCTCAAGCGCAAGCTCATGGAAGCTATGTTGGCGTACCGCATCGAGAAGGACTACACCAAGGACCAGATCCTCGAGTTGTACCTGAACACCATCTACTTCGGGCATGGGTCGTACGGCGTCCAGACCGCCGCGCAAACGTATTTCGGGAAGAACGTCCAAGATCTCGACCTCGCCGAATGCGCCATGATCGCCGGCGTCATCAAGTCGCCCGGTCGGTACTCGCCGTTCCTCGACCCCGAGGCTGCTCTCGGTCGCCGCGCGACGGTTCTCGGCCAGATGGTCGAACTCGGCTTTGCAGCGCAGGCGGATGCCGATGCGGCAAAGGCCGAGAAGTTCGCGCTCGCCGAGCCGAAGAAGATCTCGGAGAAGGCTCCCTACTTCGTGGAGTACATCAAGAATCTCCTCACCGAGCAGTACGGGTCTGAGGCCGTCTATCACGCGGGGCTTCGCGTTCGCACCACGCTCGACCTCACCAAGCAATACGCCGCTGAGAAGGCCGTCCGGGAGGCGCTCGACCGCGGTGACGACCCCTCGGCGTCCCTCGTGGCCATCGATCCCAAGACGGGCGAGATCCTGGCGATGGTCGGCGGGCGTGACTTCAAGACCCAACAGTACAACGTAGCCGTTCAGGGCCATCGCCAGCCGGGCTCGTCCTTCAAACCGTTCGTCCTGGCAACCGCGCTCATGAATGGCGTGTCCTCGGAGGCGACCTTCTCGGCCGGACCGGCCTCGTTTACGGTTGCAGGCGGTCAGACGTGGAAGGTCACCGGCGCCGGAGGCGGACGAACCGGTCCGATGAGACTCCGCGAGGCGACCGAGAAGTCGGTCAACTCGGTGTACGCGGCGCTCATCCTCGAGGTCGGCGCCGACAAGGTGGCTGAGACCGCAACGAAGATGGGAATTGCCACCCCGATCACGGCAGTGCCGGCCATCGCCCTCGGTGGGCTCAAGGAGGGCGTTACGCCGCTTGAGATGGCATCGGCATACGGCACGCTCGCGAACAACGGCGTGAGCATACCGGCGCACGGGATCCTCGAGGTCAAAGATGCCAGTGGCACGCTCCTCGAGAACAACATCCCCAAGGGAACGCAGGCGATTCCGGCTGACGTCGCGTACCTCACGACGGACATCCTCAAGGGTGTGCTGAGCGCCGGTACGGGCAAGTCCGCACGTCTCGGAAGGCCTGCGGCCGGCAAGACGGGAACCACGCAGCAGTACCGCGATGCTTGGTTCTGCGGGTACACGCCCGATCTCGTAGCGTCGGTCTGGGTAGGATACGCAGACTCTCAGAAGGAGATGCTCTCCGTTCACGGCAAGAAGGTCACCGGAGGCTCCTTCCCCGCTCAGATCTGGGCCGACTTCATGAAAGCAGCGCTCAAAGACACACCCGCGAGCGAATTCAAACAGCCCAAGGGCCTTGCCTCGGCGAAGATCTGTCTGGAATCGGGCCAGAAGGCCGGGGAGTTCTGCACGAAGACCGGCCGAGGATTGTTCCTGAGCGACGTCGTGCCCGGTGCCTGCGAATTGCACAAAGCACCCGTGAACCCCACCATCCCGAATCTGGTGGGCATGACGAAGGAAGCTGCGCTCGCACTGCTCAACAAGCTCGCGCTCCTCTTCAAGGTCGAGGAGAAGGAGTATCCCGATGTCGCTGCGGGCATCGTTGCGGGGCAGACTCCCAAGAGCGGGAGCGCCGCGACGACCCAGACCGTCGTGACGGTCATCGTCTCCAAGGGCAGCGCGGCCAACCAGGCGCCGATCGCCGCGTTCTCGTACAGCCCCACCGCGCCGAAAGCGAATGACAAGATCACCTTCGACGCTTCCGCATCGACCGATGACGGAACGATCGCCAAGTACTCATGGGAGTTCGGTGACGGGACGCCGATCACCAACGGTGCAACGGTCACACACGCGTACAAGGCGGCCGGAACGTACACCGTCGTGCTGTGGGTCACCGACGACAAAGGTCAGGCCGCCAGCCTGACCCAGACCGTCCAGGTCAAGTAACGCTACCGAACGCCCCGGAAGAAGTGCCCGCTCGTGGCCGGTTCTGCAATCGCCTCGACCGGGGGCGTTCCTCCGCTCGCAACGTGTCTCAGCGCCGAGACCATTGCGGCAGTCACGCTTGCTGCCTCCGCGGGCGTCTCGGTCGTCATCTCAAGCCGGACAGCGGCCACACCGGTTGCGACCACCTCGTCGAGCGCGCGGCTCAGGTCGAGCGTCACCGCATTGAACACGTGCGATCGGCCGGCGCTATCCGTTCTGACGGGGAACTCGTAGCCTTTCTGGTCACGTAGCCACCACAGGCTGCGTCGGCGAACGCATGTCGCGCACGACGTGCCGCACTCCCCTGCTGCCTGCAGGATGCAGTGCTCGCTCACCATCAACTCAAGCCGTCCGTACACGAGCGCACCGACCGGGACCGGCGATCGATGCGCCACGTCCTTCAGGCGTGCGCCGGTCAGCTCGGGAGATGCCCACACGAACGACGCGCCAAGATCCGCCAGTGCAGCCGAGGCCCAGGGGTTCGTCGCGTTGAGCGGCCAGTCCGCATGGATCCCCGCGACGGCATCTGATGCCTCGGAGAGTTCGCCGAGCGTTCCGGCCGTGACCGCGCCGTGGTCGAACCAGCCTCGCAGCGCATCCATGTCGTCGGCGTGCGCGACTCTGGGCAGAAGCGGCATCACGCCCTCGGGCAACGACCTCGGCTCGTCGCGTGCCGTGACCCTGAGCAGCGCCAGCGACGCACCGGCAGCCAGACATGCGACGGCGGTCTCTGCATCCCAGACGCTGACGACAAGATCGGGGGATCCGAGAATCCCGGCGGGCGCAAGCTTCGGCGGCCGCGGATCGAGGAGTTCACGATCGCTCCATGCGGATAGCCGCGCTGCATCGAGGGCATCGAGCGCCGCCCGACGCACCGTATGGAGCGTCGAGAAGCCGATACCGACACCATGCTCCAGATCGATGTCCCAGCGCTCGACCGCGTAGCCGGTTCCGCCGACGCGACCGACATGCTCGATCACCTCGTCAACCGTGACCGGCTTCGTTCGGGCGATCTCGACGATCGGGCCTTCGGAAGCCGCCGCGAACTCGCCGACACGCGCTTCGATCCTGAGCGGACTGCCCGCTTTGAGCCGGACGGACACGTCAACCGGCGTGGCGCGGTGATCGACAGCCGCGCCGCCGGTGAACGTGCGACGCGCTGCCTCCAGCATCGCAGCGTTAGCCACACGGAAAACCCGGTCGCCCTCGGACACCTGCTCGTCGACGCTCAAGCGGACGCGAGCCCCGGTCGGCGCGCTTGTGGCGCGACGATCCGCGATTCCCATCTCGCCCGCGCGCTGAGCGCTCCGCCCGCGAGACGTCCAGAACTGTACGGTGTCCCCCGCATCCAGAGCGCGATCGAGCTGAACCTCCGCCCAGCCGGGACCTGCGGCCGTTACACGACCGACCGGCACCCCCCGGTTGTTCGGTCGCGAGTAGCTCATCATCTCGTTGCCGGCCGTGCCCAACAGATAGGCATCGGTGAATCCCCGGCTGAACGCCTCTTCCAGAAGCGCCCATTCGCCGGGGGTGACCTCGTAGCCATCGGGATCGGCGATCGCCCGGTCGAGCGCGGCGCGGTAGACTCCCACCACGATCGCGACGTACTCGGGCGCCTTCATACGACCCTCGATCTTGAATGCGGCCACGCCGGCCCTGACGAGCGCTGGTAGGTGTGCGATGCCGGCCGCGTCCTTCGGCGAGAGCAGATGCCTTCCCGCTGTGGCGACCTCGGCACCGTCCTCGGCGACAAGGGCATACTGCAAACGGCACGGCTGCGCACAGAGTCCGCGATTCGCGGAACGACCGCCAATAGCCGAGGACATCAGGCATTGGCCGGAGTACGAAAAACAGAGCGCGCCGTGAATGAACGACTCGACCTCCACCGGTGATGCTGCGACGATCCGTGCGATCTCATGGACTGAGACCTCCCGCGCAAGCGTGACGCGGGCGACTCCCAGGCCGGCAAGCACGTCGACGGTGCCGGGATCGTGCGTGTCGATCTGCGTGGAGGCGTGTACCCGAACATGTGGCATGGTCGCGCGCACTGCGCGAAGCAGCCCGAGATCCTGAACGATCACCGCATCGATTCCGGCGACCCAGGCCCGATCGATCAGCCGCAGCGCATCGGACATCTCCTCGGGAAGGATCAGGATGTTCGCGGTGAGATAGACCCTCGCACCGCGCAGGTGCGCGAACCGGCAGCCCGCCTCAAGCGTCTCAAGGTCGAAGTTCTCGGCTCCCCGGCGCGCGTTGAGCTCACCAAGTCCGAGGTAGACCGCGTCGGCGCCATTGTTGATGGCGGCCACGAGTGCATCGGGGTTCCCGGCGGGCGCGAGCAGTTCTGGCTGGAGCCGTTCAGTCATGCGGACCTCTTACAAACGTCGGTTGTGCTCGAGAGTATACACCGCGGCGTCCGCGGTCCCGGGCGTCGGCGTTACGGAACCGTGACGCTCGCGACCTGGCAAAATGCGCCGCCGTAAGGCAGAATAGACCGTTGAATGGAAGGAGCCACCTTGTCCCGACGCAGTCGTCTGCGGCGTCATCACTCCAAGCACACCGCCGGCCGCGTGCTCGCTGGCGGCGTCGCCGTGGTACTTGCGTTCGCCGTCCTGCTCGCTGGCGGTGGCACCGCGGTCGCGTTCGGAATCGCGGCCAGCTGGCTGACCGACCTCCCGAGCGTGTCAGACCCGGCGGCGTTCGCCGTTGCGCAGACGACCAAGATCTACTCGGCGGACGGCAAGCTCCTGGCGAACCTGTATCTCGAGAACCGCCAGGTGATTCCGCTCGCGGACATTTCCCCCTTCCTGCAGCACGCCGTCGTATCCGTGGAGGACGAGCGCTTCTACAAGCACAAAGGGTTCGATACCGTCGGTATCGTACGCGCCGCGTTCACGAACCTCGCGGCAGGCGGGGTGCAGGAAGGCGCCTCCACGATCACACAGCAGATCGTCAGGAACACGGTCCTTTCCGCCGAGCGGACCGAGATCTCCTACAAGCGCAAAGTCCGCGAAGCGTACCTCGCCTATGAGCTCGAGAAGGTGATGTCGAAAGACGAGATCCTCTCGATGTACCTGAACACCGTGTACTACGGCGAAGGTGCCTACGGGGCAGAGTCTGCAGCGCTCACCTACTTCAACAAGCACGCCAAGGACTTGACCGTCGCCGAAGCTGCGCTGCTCGCTGGACTCCCGCAGCAGCCCAGTCGCCTCTCCCCCTACGAGAACCTCGAGGGTGCCGTCGCGCGGCGGCAGTGGGTACTCAAGAAGATGCAGGAGAACGGCTACATCGATGCCAAACAGTACGAAGAGGCCGCCGCAGAAGAAGTGAAGCTGCAGCGGGCGCCGAACATGAACGAGAACGGCGTCTACGCTGCGCCGTACTTCGTGTCGTACGTCAAGAAGGTGCTCCAGGACGAGTTCGGCACGTCGCTCGTGTTCAAGGGCGGCCTCAAGGTCTACACATCGCTCGACACCAAGATACAGACGCTCGCTGAGAAGTCCGTGCGCAACGTGCTGAATCTGAAGGCCGACCCCGATGCCGCACTCGTCGCAATCGATCCGCTGACCGGAAACGTCAAGGCGCTTGTCGGCGGCAGAGACTGGAATACCAACAAGTTCAACTTCGCGACACAGGCCCGGCGCCAACCGGGATCGTCGTTCAAGATGTTCACGCTTGTCACCGCGCTCGAATCAGGAATGCCTCCTCGGCGCATGCTCGACTCCTCCTCGCCCGCTGTCATACAGACAGGTGGCAAGCCATGGGTCGTAGGCAACGCCGAGGGCGGTGGCGGCAAGGGATTCATCACGCTACAGGCCGCGACGGTCGGCTCCGTCAACACGGCGTACGCGCGACTCGCCAAGGAGCTGAGCCCGGAGAAGATCGTCAAGACCGCGAAGCGCATGGGCATAACCACACACCTCGAACCGTACCTGTCGATCACGCTCGGCAGCCAGGAAGTCACGCCGCTCGAGATGGCCTCTGCGTATGGCACGCTCGCCAACCAGGGCAAGCACTTCCCACCGACAGCGGTGACGAAGGTCGTCGACGCTGGCGGGAAGACGATCTTCGAGGCGAATGCGGAAGGTTCGCAAGCGATCAGCAAGGAGGTCGCGTACGCGGCCGTCAGCATCATGAAGGGCGTCATAACAGGCGGGACCGCGACGCGTGCCAATATCGGACGCCCGGCAGCAGGGAAAACCGGCACCACCCAGGACTACCGAGACGCCTGGTTCGTCGGGTTCACACCACAGCTCGTGTGCTCGGTTTGGATGGGATACACACCTGAGCGGCCGATGCGGAACGTACACGGACGCAAGGTCTTCGGTGGCACGTGGCCAGCGCAGATCTGGCACGACTTCATGGGTGCCGCGCTCAAGAACGAACCGAAGCTGGATTTCAAGAGCGCAGCGGCCCCCAAGTACACATGGAAGTCCGAGTGGGACATTCCTATCACGCAGATTCCCAAGGTCGTCGGTGTCGCCGAGGCCGGCGCTGTCGCCGCGCTCGAGAAGGCCAAGTTCGTGCCAGCGATCACCTACGCATACAGCCCCACCGTGCTGAAGGGTCGGGTGATCAGCCAGACGCCTGCGGGCGGTTCGAAGGCGAAGCCCGGGGAGACCGTGACCATCGTCATTTCGAAGGGTCCGGATCCCAACGCGCCCCCGCCTCCACCCCCGCCTCCACCTGACACGACGAGCACGCCACCCGCCACATCGACGCCATAGGAACGCCACAAGGCCCCCGGAAGATCCGGGGGCCTTCGCTTCGGCCGAGCAGCGATCAGGCGTTCCGGGCGACGCGGACCATGCCCGACACGCAGTGGACCTCGACGCCCTTGCTCTCGATCTCGTCGAGCACGAGGTTCATGCCCAGCGCATCCGAGGAGACGTGCCCGGCGATCACGAGGTTGAGCTTGAGCTTCTCGGCGTGCTTGCGGTGCTCCTCGGAATAGTGCATGCCCACCAGCGTGCCCACACCTGCAGCCGAGAGGCGATCGAGCGCTTCCTTGGGACCCTCGGTACCACCCGTCATATCGACCACGATCTTGCCGCAGCGCCCCGAACCGGACCCCTGGACGATGATGGGCCCGTACCCCTTGCGAGCCGCGTCGGCGTACTCGGGGATGTGGCGAAGCGACTTCACGAGATCATCGAGCGTACGCGGCGATTCAGTCTCGAGGTGCTTGAGCACGAACGCATTCACGCTGTTGTCCGCAGGCGTGTGACACGACATCGAAGCGAACCCGAGCGCACCTGCGGCATCGATCGCGCGGTAGTGGTTGACCGGCATGATGCGGCGACGGATCTCCTCGGCGCGAGGAGCGATCAGCGCGTCGGCAGCGGCGATTCCCACGCCCTGCGCTGCCCAGAGATCAGCCTGCATGTACATGACCTCATGCAGATTCGCGTACCCCGGACCCTCCGGATGATGCGCGAGGATGAGATCGATCGTGGCTCCGTTCGCGCGAAGACGATCGGCGAGCACGACCTCTCCCACCTCCATGTCGATACCGGTGATGAGCCCACGGACCTCCATCTGCGGATCTCCAACGCAGATGCGCGTATCCGAGTAGGGGTTCGTGAGCCTCTCGGTGTCGAAGAACTGCTTCTCGTCCTCGTCGAGCTTGTCATACTCCTTGCGTGCCGCGTCGAGGACATGCGCCAGTTCGGCCTCGCTTCGAACGTCTTCGCGCATGCCTTTCTCGACTGCGATCCTGTAGATCTCACCAAGCTTCATGCCTTCACCTTTCCGTCAGGACCCGTCGGCGTGCGCCGCCGCGGCCCGGTTCTTCCCTGCGAGGTGTGCCCGTTGCCCGGATGCACTCCGGTCTCCACGATTCGACCGCCAGTGACAGTATCCCCTGCTGTGCTTATCAATACCTTGCCGAGAAGTTCCCGGGCGACCGTCGCGGTGTCCCGCGCCACGAACCCGGGCGCCAAGATCATCGGGGTATGCAGGTTCAGGGGATCCATGAATCAGTATTGTATGCGAATCGAGTGCATCTCGCCGTTTGGCCTATGCGGTGCGATTGCGCTTGAGCAGAGCAAGCATCTCTTCGAGCGGGTGCGTGTTGAGCACGACGTCAGGCGTGACCCAGCCGCGTCTGGCGGTCGAGATGCCGTAGCGCATGAAGTGCATCTGCGACGCCTCGTGGGCATCGCACCCCATCGAGATGCGAACGCCGTGCCGCATGGCGATCCTGAGATGGGCATCGGAAAGGTCGAGCCTGTCCGGGTACGCGTCGATCTCAAGCGCGGTGCCTGTCTCGGCGGCCTTCTCGCAGATGGCATCCATGTCGAACTCAATCGGCTCGCGCCGTCGGAGTATCCGCCCGGTCGGATGTCCGATGATGTCGATGTACGGGTTCTCCATGGCGCGCAACAGGCGGTTGGTTCCGACCTCACGCGGCTGGCCCCATCCGCTGTGCAGCGACGCGATGCACACATCGAAGCGGGAAAGGACCTCCTCGGGATAGTCCACGCCACCCTCATCGTCGATGTTGAGCTCGATGCTCTTGAGCAGGACCGGTCCGCCCTCTGCGTTCAGCTCATCGATGCGCGCCCATTGTCGCTCAAGGTCGTCGAGGTCGAGGCCTCCCACCATCCTCAGCCGCCAGGCATGGTCGGTTATGGCGAGGTACTCGTAGCCGAGCTGCGCCGCCTTCGCCTTGTTGGCCTCAAGCGTCGACTTCCCGTCGGTGGCCGTGGTGTGACAGTGCAGGTCACCGAGGATATCAGCCAGCGTCACGAGCGTCGGGAGCGTCCCCGCAACCGCCGACTCGAACTCGCCGGCGTTCTCACGCAACTCGGGTGGCGGTGTCGCCATCCCGAGAGCAGCGTAGACCGCCTCTTCGCTGTCAGACACGCAGCGCTCGCCCGTGTCGACCCGGAAGACGCCGTACTCGGAGACCTTCAGGCCGAGCCCTTTCGCGATCTCGCGAAGACGAACGTTGTGTTCCGCTGAGCCCGTGAAGTACTGAAGCGCGGCGCCCCATTCGTCCGGCGCCACAACGCGGACGTCCACCTGGAGCCCTGCGGTGGTCTCCACGCTCGTCTTGGTCTCGCCGCTCGCGAGGACGCGCGTGACTATCGGGAGCGTCCGCGCCGCCTCCATGATCGCCGGCGAGTCATGCGAGGCGACAAGCACGTCGATGTCGCCGACGGTCTCCTTCCCCCGGCGCACACTGCCTGCTGTCTCGGCGGCGAGTGCAGCGGGATGCGCACGTAGGCTGTCCGCGACTTTCTCGGCCAGCGGCAGTGCATCTGCGAGCAGCGTCCGGGCCCCGAAGGTGCGGTACGACTGGATGCCGGCCGCGATGTTGACGGCGGTGCGATCGCCGAAGCCCTGCAGCGCCGCCACGCGTCCGTCGGCGAGCGCCACCTCGAGGTCGTCGATCGAAGTCACGCCGAGGCGATCGTAGAGCGTCCGCGCCTTCTTGGGACCCACCCCCGGCACCTGCATGAGCGCGACAAGGGTGGGCGGCAACTCGGCGGTGAGCTCATCGAACTCCGGGAACGAGCCGCGCGCTAGGATGCTCGCGATGTTCGCGGCCAGCTTCTTGCCAACACCCGGGATATCGGTGAGGCGCTCCTGTGATGCGAGTGCGTTGATGTCTTCGGGCCATGCCCTGACCGCGTGAGCGGCCTTGTGGTACGAGAGGAAGCGGAAGCGATCGGCGCCTGCGATCTCGAGGAGGTCAGCGGTCGTGTCAAGGATCGCTGCTATCGCAGGATTGTCGTACTCGGGCATGCACAGCTCCATCCGCACGGTTGCTTCCGGGATCGATGATACCCGAGCCCGGAGCTAGAGGGGGCGCCGCATGAAGGCGAGCCGCACGTCCTCACGGACGTGGCTGAAGTCGCGAAACGGCTCCGTATCCGAGAATCCGAGGCTGCGGTACATCCTGAGCGCACCCGGCATCGAGTCGGGCAGGCTCGTCAGGTAACACTCCTTGTAGCCGAGCGCCCGAGCATGATCGAGCCCGGCGCGCGCGAGTGCGCGACCCAGCCCGTGACCGCGTGCCGACTCGCGAACGAAGAGGCGTTTGATCTCGCAGGCGGTGCCCGAATGCTCCCGAACACCGACGACGCCGGCGGCACGACCCGACTCGTCGCGTGCGAGCAGCAGCACCCCGGTGGGCGCTTCGAACGGCGCTGGCAGCGTCGCGATCTCTGCCGGAAGGGTCGTTGTGCCGACAAGATCGCCGAGCCAGGCGCCGTACGACTCGAACAGCTGCCGCGCGTCCTCAAGCGCTACCGGATCGGTGCGCTCCACCACCGAGATGTAGAACTGCACAACGCGCTGCCTTTCACTCGCCTACGGTCCCGGCGATCCAGCGCTCGTCGGCGGCGAGCGCTGCGGCGGCCTGGAGAAGCTGCTCGGCGACACGGGCCGGAGCGGTGCCGCCTTCGGTGATGCGGCGCGATACGACGGTCGCGATATCGACGGCGGCGAGCGCGTCCTCGCCGAACACCGGCGATGCCGAGACAAGCTCCGCGTGTGTCAACTGCTGCAGCGTGCGCCCGTCGCGCTCGCATGCGAGCACCAGCTTGCCGACGACCTCGTGCGCCTCCCGGAACGGCATCCCGTGAGCCGCAAGGTAATCCGCGAGGTCGGTGGCGGCCATGAAGCCACCGCAAGCGCCCTCGGCCATGCGCGCGGCATTCACGCGCATCGTGGAGAGCATGCCCTCAGCTGCTGTGAGCGCGTCGGCGAGCGTATCGATCGCGTCGAACGCGGGCTCCTTGTCCTCTTGCATGTCCTTGTTGTAAGCGAGCGGCAGTGCCTTGAGCGTCACAAGCAGAGCGGTGAGGTCCCCGATGACGCGACCGGTCTTGCCGCGCACGAGCTCGGCGAAGTCAGGGTTCTTCTTCTGCGGCATGATGCTCGAACCGGTGGACCATGCGTCGTCCATCGTGACGAAGCCGAACTCCTCGGTGGACCACACGATGAGTTCCTCGGCCAGACGCGAGAGATGCACCGTGCCGAGTGCACACGCGTAGGTAAGGTCGACCAGGAAGTCCCGATCCGAGACGGCGTCGAGCGAGTTCGCCGAGATGGACGCGAAGCCGAGCTCATCGGCAACTGCGCCACGATCGAGCGGAAACGTGGTGCCAGCGAGCGCTGCACTGCCGAGCGGCAAGACGTCAGCGGCGTCGTACGCCGCGCGCAGGCGCTGCGCGTCGCGGGTGAGCATCCAGAAGTACGCGAGCATATGGTGACCGAACAGCACCGGCTGCGCCTTCTGCAGGTGCGTGTAGCCGGGCATGACCACGTCGCTGTGCTTCTCGGCAAGATGCACGAGCACGGCACGAAGACGGACGTTCGCGTCCAGCAGACGCAGCGCCTCGCGCTTGGCGTGCAGACGCATGTCGGTGGCGACCTGGTCGTTGCGCGAGCGGCCTGTGTGTAGGCGCTTTCCGGCATCGCCGATGCGGCGCGTGAGCTCCCCTTCGATGGCCATGTGGATGTCCTCGTCGGCAAGGTCGAATGCGAACTCCCCCGCCTCGATGTCGCGCAGGATGCCGAGCAGCCCGGACTCGATAGCGGTGCCATCCTCCGCAGAGATCACGCCTTGCTTCGCAAGCATACGAGCGTGTGCGATCGACCCGGCGATGTCCTCGGCGTACAGACGCGCGTCAACGCCGAGCGAAGCGCCGAAGCGCTGCTGGAACTCGCCGGGCGTGCCGGTGAACCGGCCGCCCCAGGGGGTCTTCGCGTCCCTCATGCGGCCTATACCTCGCCCTCTTTGCCGACCTTGCGGCGCTGCCGTGCCCACACCTTGGTGGGCAGGCCGTGCAAGTCGATGAAGCCTTTGGCGGCCGCGTGGTCGAAGCTGTCGGCGGCGTCGTACGTCGCAAGGTTGTAGTCATAGAGCGAATACGGACTGCGGCGGCCGACGGTCACGCAGCTTCCCTTGAAGAAGCGAAGCCGGACGTCGCCGGTCACCAGCTGCTGGGTGCTCTCGATGAAGCCGTCGAGCGCCTCCTTGAGCGGCGAGTACCACATGCCGTTGTAGACCAGCTCGGCCCACTTCTGCTCGATCTGCAGCTTGTAGTGGAGCAGGTCGCGCTCAAGGCAGAGGTCCTCGAGCGCCTTGTGCGCGGTAATGAGCGTCAGCG
>RCMX01000002.1:44045-184239 GCA_004348925.1 Actinomycetota bacterium | reverse complement strand
CACGCCGATGAGGCGGTTCTCGATCATGTCGATGCGGCCGAAACCGTGCTTGCCGGCGAGCTCGTTCATGCGGTTGATGATCTCGTGGAAGCTCATCTTCTCGCCGTCCAGAGCAATCGGGATACCCTGCTCGAAGGAGAGCTCCGCGTACTCGGGCTCATCGCACTGATGCCCCCGCGTATCCGACGTGAGCGTGTAGATGTCCGAGGGGGGCTCGACCCATGGGTCCTCGAGCACACCGCACTCGATGGCGCGGCCCCAGAGGTTGTCGTCGATCGAGTACGGGCTCTTCTTGGTGGTAGGAACCGGTATTCCGCGCTCAAGCGCGTAGTCCATCTCCTGCTCGCGGGTCTTGAGGTCCCACTCGCGGACCGGCGCCATGATCTCCAGATCGGGGTCGAGCGCCGCGATGCCGACTTCAAAGCGGACCTGGTCGTTACCCTTGCCGGTACAGCCGTGAGCGATGTACCTGGCCTGGTGCCTGTGCGCGGCCTCCACAAGATGCTTCACGATGATCGGCCGGCTCATTGCCGAGACGAGCGGATACTTGTTCTCGTACAGCGCGTTTGCTTTGAGCGCCTTGGCGATGAACTCCTCGACATACTCCTCGCGAACATCCACGACGATCGACTCGATGGCGCCGATGCCGAGTGCCTTCTGGCGAACGACCTCAAGGTCCTGACGTTCCTGGCCCACGTCGACGGCGAGCGCGATGACGTCGACGTTCTTCTCCTCCTTCAGCCACTGGATCGCGACCGAGGTATCGAGGCCACCGGAGTACGCCAGAACGACCTTCTCTTTGCTCACGCTGTACGCCCCTTCTCCGTGCGGCTAGCCGCGACCGCGAAACTTGTTGATGCTGTCCAGGACCGACTCCGCGTCCGCATCGGTTCGCGCGATGATGAGTATGGTGTCGTCACCGGCGATCGAGCCAAGGACCTCATCGAGTTCGGCACCGTCCAGAGCCGCTCCAACGCCGGCGCCAGCACCCGTGCTGCACTTGACCAGCACAAGGTTGTTCGCCCGCACGACGCTCGTCACAAGTTCCGAGATCATCCGCTGCAGGTGCAGGTCCTCGGCAAGCACGTACACGCCCTCGGGGAGCTTCCTGAGGCCCATATCGGCGATATCACGCGAGACGGTCGCCTGCGTGCAGTCGTAGCCATGCTGTTTGAGCCGATCGACCAGCTCACGCTGGGTCTTCACGCGCTCACGTCGCACGATCTTTCGGATAGCATCCTGTCGTTCGCGTCGCTTCCTCATGCTCGCTTCCCCACCTCGGCGATTGGACTCCTAGAGCACGAGCGAGAGCCACGCCCGCTGTGCATGCAACCTGTTCTCGGCCTCGTCGAAGACGACGGAGTACCCGGCGTCGATGACGTCGTTCTGGACCTCTTCGCCGCGGTGCGCGGGAAGGCAGTGCATGAAGATCGCTCCCGGATCCGCGATCGACATGAGCGCGGCGTCTACCGAGTAGCCCGCGAATGCCGCGACACGGGCCGCGTGCTCGGCTTCCTGGCCCATCGACGCCCACGTGTCGGTCACGACCACATCCGCACCTGCCACGGCAGCCCTGACATCGCTCGTGACCTCGAACTTCGCACCCGTGCCGTACTGCGCCGCAAGACCCCGCGCCGTCGCCACGACAGCCTCGGAGGGCTCGAAGCCGGCGGGACCTGCGATCGACACGTGCATGCCGGTCAACGCACCGGCGAGCAGATACGTGTGCGCCATGTTGTTGCCGTCCCCGACGTAGGCAAGCTTGAGGCCGGACGGTCCGCCTTTGTGCTCGCGGATCGTAAGGAGGTCGGCCAGCCCCTGGCAGGGGTGGTAGTCGTCGGTCAGGGCGTTGACGACCGGGATCGAGGCGTGCTCGGCGACCTCTTCGATATGTGACTGGGCGAACGTGCGCAGAACGATGACGTCGACGTAGCGCTCCAGCACCTTGATGGTGTCGTGAACCGTCTCCTCACGCGAGAACGCGTCGGCGGGGCCGAGGACGACGGGGTGCAGACCGAGGTCGACGCACGCCAGCTCGAATGAGACGCGCGTGCGCAGCGACGGCTTCATGAAGATGAGTGCTGCGGACTTGCCGGTGGGCACGGGCGGCTTGCCAGCCATACGGCGCGCCTGCTTCTGAGCGACGGCGCGCTCAAGAACCGCTTCGACTTCCTCGGGGGTGAGATCGCCGAGTGTGAGAAGGTCACGACCATGTAGATTCTGCATCAGGAACTCCCTAGCGCTGCGGACAGTGTCTTGAGAAGTGTATCAACTTCCGCGTTGCTGCATACCAGTGGTGGAAGGAATCGCACCATAGAATCGCCGACGGTCAGCACAACGACACCATTCGCCAGCGCAGCGGCTCCCACAGCGGGCGCAACCGGACGAGCGAGCGTGATGCCGACCATAAGCCCACGCCCTCGCACATCGATGATCTCGCCCGTCGTGGCGCCAAGCGCCGTCAGCTGTTCGCGCAGGTACTCGCCGACCACGCGTGCATTCGCGGCAACCCCTTCGGCCTCGAGCGCATCGATCGTCGCAAGCGCTGCCGCGCATACGACGGGCCCACCGCCGAAGGTAGAGCCGTGGTCTCCGGGGCGGAATGCCTCGGCAACCGGGTCGAGCGCCAGAACGGCACCGATCGGCAGGCCGTTCGCCATCCCCTTCGCGAGCGTCATGATGTCGGGTCGCACGCCGTAGCCCTGCCACGCGAACGCGGTTCCGGTTCGGAAGAATCCGGTCTGCACCTCGTCCAGGATGAGCAGGACGCCTCGTTCGTCGCAGAGCGCGCGCACCGCCGCGAGGTACGCCGGATCGCACGGGAACACACCACCCTCGCCCTGGATCGGCTCGAGCAATACGGCGCACACGGTCTCGTCGAGCTCGGCATGAAGCGCATCGAGATCGTTGAGCGGTACGTGCGTGAATCCGGCAGGGAGCGGCTCGAACGCTTCCTGCTTCGATGGTTGTCCGGTGGCAGCGAGCGTCGCGAGCGTGCGGCCGTGGAAGGAGCGCTCCGCCGAGATGATCCGCGTGCAGTTCTCGCCGCGCCGGGTCTTGCCCCAGCGCCGTGCGAGCTTGATGGCGCCCTCGTTCGCCTCGGCACCGGAGTTCGCGAAGAAGACCTTCGCGCCGCCGCCAAAGAGGCCGACGAGCCGCTCGGCGAGCTCGTCCCTGTGCGGCACGTAGAACAGGTTGCTTACGTGCACGAGCGACTGCATCTGCTCGCACACGGCGGACGTCACGGCGGGATGTGCGTGACCTAGGTTCACGACCCCGATGCCCGAGGAGAAATCGAGGTACTCGCGTCCGTCGTCGTCGTAGAGCCGCATGCCATCGCCCCGCACAAACATCACCGGCTTGCGCGCGTACGTCGGCATGTGGAACCGTGCATCGAGGGCGACGGTAGCGTCGTAGCGGGTGCCCACTACAGCGTCACCTCCCCCTCGTAGCCGATGTACGTGTCGTCATCGGCGAGCCCGAGGCTGCCCTCATGCGTGATCATCGTTCCAACGCCGGCGTCGGTGAAGACTTCAAGCAGGATGGAATGTGCAATCGTCCCGTTCAGGATGTGCGCGCGCTCGACGCCGCCGTTCAGTGCCGAGATACACGCCGCCACCTTGGGGAGCATGCCGGCCGCGAGCTTGTCGTCGGTGATCAGATCCTCGGCCTCAGCCAACGCCAGTGCGCTGATGAGCGAGTCCTTGTCCGAGAAGTCCGCGTAGAGGCCATCGACGTCGGTCAGGAAGATGACCTTCTCGGCATGGAGCGCGGTCGCGAGCGCCCCGGCGACGAGATCGGCGTTGATGTTGTACGAGCCGCCATCGTCACCGGATCCGACGGAGGCGATGACCGGGATGAAACCGTCCTCGATGAGGTTCGTGACGACGGTCGTATCGATGCTCGTAACCTCGCCCACGCGTCCGAGCCGGGGATCCATCTGCTGCGCGCTGATGAGCTTCGCATCATCACCCGAGATCCCGACGGCCAGGCGGCCGTGCGTGTTGATCTCCGAGACGAGCTCTTTGTTGTTCTTGCCGACGAGCACCATCTTGACGACTTCCATGGCCGCATCATCGGTCACGCGCAAACCCTGCCAGAACTCGACGGGCATGCCAAGGCGCTCCATGTACGCGGTGATGTCGGGTCCGCCGCCATGTACGATGACCGGGTTCACGCCGACGAGCTTCATGAGAACGATGTCCTCGGCCACGCTGGCCCGGAGCGCGGGGTCGGTCATGGCGGAGCCACCGTACTTGATCACGACGATGCGACCCCAGGTACGTTTGATCCAGGGGAGCGCTTCGGTAAGTGTGGCGGCCTTGGCGAGCAGGTGCTGCATCACGTCGCTTCTCATGACCGGTACTCCCCGTTGATCCGGACGTACTCGTAGCTCAGGTCGCACGTCCACACTGTGGCGGTCGCGTCACCCACGCCGAGGTCGACGACGATGTCGACTTCATCCTCGGCAAGCGCGGCGGCGGCATCGTCCTCGCTGAACGGCACCGCGGTACCACCTTCGCAGGTGAGGATGCCGGCGAAGGTGATGCGCACGAGCGCGGGGTCCACGGTAGCCGCGGACTTGCCGATCGCCATGGCAACGCGGCCCCAGTTCGCATCGGCGCCGAAGATGGCCGTCTTCACAAGCGGCGAATTCGCGATCGCGAACGCCGCGGCCTCGGCATCGCGCTCGGACGCGGCCCCGGTGACGACCACCGAGATGAGCTTGGTGGCACCCTCGCCGTCGCGCACGACCATGCGTGCCAGCTCACCACAGACGTGCTCGATCGCATGCGCAACGACAGCGAATCCGAGGGCGCCGGGGTCGATCGTGTCACCGCCCGCCGCACCGCTCGCGATGAGCACGCACATGTCGTTCGTGGAGGTGTCCGAGTCGACCGTGATGCGGTTGAACGTCCGGGCGACGGCCAGGCGCAGTGCAGCATCACAGCTCGCCGAAGAGAGGGGCGCATCGGTCGTGATGAACGCCAGCATCGTGGCCATGTTCGGCTGGATCATGCCGCTGCCCTTGGCCATCCCCCCCACGGTGTAGGTGATTCCGTCGACTTCGAACGCGACGCCCGTCGTCTTCACGAACGTGTCGGTCGTCATGATCGCCTCGGCGGCGGACTCTCCGGCGACCAGGTCGAGTTCCTCCGCGGCGTCCGCGATGCCTGACAGGATCAGATCCATCGGCAGCGGTACACCGATGACGCCCGTCGAGGCGACGAGAACGTCGCGAGCGTCGCACCCGAGCGCCCCGGCGGTGGCGACGGCCATCGCACGAGCGTCGTGCATGCCCAGGTCGCCCGTGCACGCGTTGGCGTTGCCGGCATTGACGACGACCGCGCGCAGCCGACCGTCGGACACGTGGTCGCGCGAGACCACGACGGGCGGCGCGGCCATGCTGCTTGTCGTGAAGACCGCCGCAGCGGGACTCGGCGTGCTGACGACCACGAGCGCCACGTCTTTGCGACCCGACTTCTTGATGCCGGCGCACACACCGGCGGCCATGAAGCCGAACGGTGCGGTCACGCCGCCTTCGACAAATGCGAGATCAAGATCAGTCACGATACGATCGCTCCCAGCTCAGAGTACCGGCACGGGCAGGTCGAGACCCGTCGTCTCGGGAATGCCGAGGACGATATTCGCGCACTGCACCGCCTGGCCGGACGTGCCCTTCACAAGATTGTCGATAGCGCATGCCACGACGAGGGTGCGCGATGCAGCATCGACTGCGACACCGATGTGCGCCCGGTTGCTGCCCCGGACCTCGGCCGTTGCGGGCATGCGTCCCGAAGGATGCACGGTCACGAACGGCTCGTCCTTGTAGCGCTCGGCATACATCGAGTAGATCGCATCAGTATCGGTACCCGCCCCGGCCTCGAAGTAGACCGTCGAGAGCAGACCACGCGTCATGGGAACGAGGTGCGGAGTGAAAGCGACACGAGGGTCCGACAGGCCGAGGTCCGCAAGACCCTGCGCGATCTCGGGCGTGTGGCGATGCGCTACGACCTTGTAGGCGGCGACGGACTCGTTGACGGCCACGTAGTGGGTTCCGGGCACGGCGGAACGACCGGCACCCGAAACGCCGGACTTGGCATCGACGATGACCCGGCCCGATGTGACGACACCCGCCTCGATTGCTGGCGCAGCAGCGAGGAGCGTGGCTGTGGGGTAGCAACCGGGACACGCGACCAGCCGCGCTCCCGGGAGCGCATCGCGCCACAGCTCGGGCAGGCCGTAGATCGCATCGGCAAGCAGGTCAGGAGCTGAATGCTCCACGCCGTACCAGGCTGCATAGATGCTCGCGTCGCGCAGCCGAAAATCGGCGGAAGCGTCGATGACCGTGATCCCCGCATCCAGCAGTCCCGGCGCAAGCGCCAGCGCGGCCGTATGCGGCACCGCCAGGAACGCAATGTCGACGTTCGCCGCAATGGATGCCAGCGCGGGCTCGGCATACACAAGCGTGCATCCCGCAAGGGCCGGGTAGACATCCGCGACCGTCTTTCCAGCCTCAGCGGCGGACGTGACCGTCACCAGCTCAAGGTCCGGATGGCCGAGAACGAGCCGCGTCAACTCCGCCCCGGCATACCCGGCAGCGCCTATGATGGCGACCCTCTTCACGTGATGACCTCCGCACGGCGCCGGATAGTCGCACGATTGTAAGGCTGAAACGCATATCGGTCAACACTTATGCATTATTGCTGCAAACATCGTTCGTGTGAATCCAATCCTATTGGACATTCACACGGAGCCAATACACAATTGCGGTTATGCCCGCACCTCCGCGCCCACCGCGTTGCATACTTTCTTGACGACCCGCTCGTGCGCGGGGCGCACTTCTTCGTCGGTGAGCGTGCGGTCGGCGGCACGATAGGTGAGCGAGAACGCGAGGCTCTTCTTCCCCGCCGGCAGACGCCGGTCCCCGGCGCCGACACGGTCACGATAGACATCGAAGAGCCGCACCGACTCCAGCAGCGGCTTGCCTGCCGAACGAATCGCATCAAGCACCCGGTCCGCGGCAACACCCTCATCGACCACCAGCGCAAGATCGAGCGTAGCAGCAGGAAGGCGTGGGATCTCGGCGTAGCGCACCTGTGATGCGACGGCCTTGATGAGCATCTTCACGTTGAGCTCGAAGAGCGTGACGGGACCGCTCACCTCAAAGTCGACAAGCACCTCTGGTGACGCCTCGCCGATCCACCCTGCCACGTCACCGCCGATGACGACCTCTGCCGCACGCCCGGGCTGCAGCCACGGAAGCTCGACCGCGCGAACGCGCCACTTGGGGATATGCATCTCCTCGAGCAGTACCTCGATAGTCCCTTTGCCGTCGAAGAAGTCGAGTGTCCGCGCCGGCGCGTTCCATCCGGCAGGCCCCCATGAGCCCGCGAGCACGCCCGCAACCATCTCACGCTCCTTTGGCGACTTACGTCCAGGAGCCGTCCAGAACACCGTGCCGAGCTCGTAGAGATGGACATCCGGAACGCCGCGACGCTGGTTGTAGGAGACGGTCCGAAGGAGATCCGCTGCAAGCGTCCAGCGCATCTGCGCCTGCTCGCCGGACATCGGGTTCAGCAACTCGACCGGAAGCTCGTCGGGACCGAGAGACCAGCGGAGGCGCCGCATGTCCTCGGGGTCGGCGAATGCCAGGCCGAGATGTTCGTTCAGGCCCGCTGCCCGCAGCGCAACGCCGATACGCTCCCGGCGGAGCTGGGTCTCGGTCAGCGCACCAACACGCTCGCGACCGCCCGGCAGCGTCGATGGAACGCGCTCCATGCCCCAGACGCGCACGACCTCCTCGTACAGGTCGACCTCACGCTCCAGGTCCGAGCGGAACGTCGGAACCGTGACCGCCAGGTCGTCGCCGCTCGGCTCGGCGTAGATACCGAGACCGGCAAGGATCGACACGACCTCCCGTGAAGGCAGCGCCGTACCGAGAAACGCGTTCATACGCCCGACGCGAAGCGTCAGACGACGTGGGACTGCTTTGACCGGGTACTCGTCCACGATGGTCTTCGCGACGGTGCCGCCCGCGATCTCCGCAAGCAGGGCAGCGGCACGGTCTGCCGCCCGGACCGCGAGCTCCGGATCCACGCCGCGCTCGAAACGCATCGACGCCTCCGAGATGAGACCCAAACGGCGGCTCGTCCGGCTGACCGATGCGCGGTCGAATGACGCGGCCTCGAGCAGGATATCGACGGTGTCGTCGGAGACCTCGGTGGACTCCCCGCCCATGACGCCCGCCAGCGCGATGGGGCCACTCGGATCGGTGATCACCAGCATCTCCGGCGTAAGCGATCGCACCTGCCCGTCCAGCGTCCGCAGCGTCTCCCCCTCCCGGGCGGACCTGACCGTGATCGCCGCCCTTCCGTCCGCTCGCGCGATGGTGCCAAGGTCGAATGCATGCAGCGGCTGACCGAGCTCGAACATCACGTAGTTGGTGATGTCGACCACGTTGCTGATCGGGCGGGCACCCGACGCGGCCACTCGTTCTGCGAGCCACGCCGGCGATGGGCCGATCTTCACACCGCGGATGATGCGCGCGGTATACCGCGAACAGAGCGCGGGGTCTTCGATCGCGACGGAGACAGCCTCGGCGGTCACGGGGCCGAGCTCCTCGGGTTTCGAACGCGGTTCCCGGACAGGCTTACCGGTGATGGCGCCGATTTCGCGCGCCACGCCCACCATCGAGAGGCAGTCGGGGCGGTTCGGGGTGACCTCAAGCTCGAGCACGGTGTCGCTCATGCCGTAGTACGCCGAGAACGACTGCCCGACGGGAGCATCCTCGGGCAGGATGAGCAGTCCCGACGCGTCGCCGCCGACGCCAAGCTCGGTGGCCGAGCACATCATGCCCTCGGATTCCACGCCACGGAGCTTCGCCCGCTTGATCGTGATGCCGTTCGGAAGCGTAGCCCCCACGAGCGCGACCGGCACCTTGTCGCCCGCCGAGAAGTTATCGGCGCCGCAGACGATGTGCCGCGGCGTGCCGTCGCCGACATCCACCGAGCAGTACGAGAGCTTCTCGGCATCGGGGTGCGGCTCGCGCGTGAGGACCTGCCCCACGACGACGCCATCGAGCGCCGCACCGAGCGTGTGCACCGCCTCCACCTTCGTGCCGGTCATATCCATCCGGTCGCAGAGCTCGACCACGCCGAGGTCCACGTCGACCAGGTCTTTGAGCCACTTGAGCGAAACACGCATCGCGTAGGTCCTTCCGTCATCGCCGCGTCGCGGCGGGGTTCGCGTGGAATCGGCGCTAGAACTGCCGCAGGAACCGCATGTCGCCGTCAACGAAGAGCCGCAAGTCCGGGATGCCGTACTTGAGGGCGGCCACCCGCTCGGCTCCCACGCCGAATGCGAAGCCTGTGTACCGCTCGGGGTCGATGCCGACATAGCCGAAGACATTCGGGTCGACCATGCCGCTCCCGAGGACCTCGAGCCACCCCTCACCGCTGCAGCTCCGGCACCCGCTGCCGCCGCACATCCCGCACGACACGTCGACCTCGGCCGAGGGCTCGGTGAACGGGAAGAAGTGCGGACGCAGACGCACCTTGCGGTCAGGTCCGAAGATCTCACGCACGAAGTGCTCGAGGGTGCCCTTCAGATCGCCGAACGTGATGCCCTCGTCCACGACGAGTCCTTCGATCTGCGTGAACTGCGGCAGGTGGCTCGGATCGGCCACGTCGCGACGATAGACCTTGCCGGGCGCGAGCACGTAGATGGGCGGCTGCTGCCGCTCCATCACGCGCACCTGAACCGGGCTCGTGTGCGTGCGCAACAGAATATCGGATTCGCCTTCGATCGCGGCGGTGTCGCCCGAAAGGTCACGCAGGTAGAACGTATCGGTCGCAGCCCTGGCAGGGTGCTCCGGCGGGTGATTGAGCGCCGTGAAGTTGTAGTAGTCCAGCTCCGCCTCAGGCCCCTCGGCGATCTTGTAGCCCAGGCCGAGAAACACCCTCACGATGTCATCGACGGTCTGGTTGATGAGGTGTCGCTTGCCCGGCAGACGGAGACGGCCGGGCAGCGTGACATCGACCGCCTCGGCGGCGAATCGATCGGCCATAGCGGCACCCGCGAGCGCTTCCTTGCGTGACTCCAGCGCACGCTCCAGCGCCTCGCGGACCTCATTCGATACCTTGCCCACCGCAGGACGCTCGTCGGCCGGAAGCGAACCGAGTCCGCGCAATACGGCTGTCAGCGAGCCCTTCTTCCCGAGAAACGCGATGCGCACGTCCTCCAGGGCGGTGAGGTCGGACACCGAGTCGACCGCTCCGAGCGCCTCGGCCTCAAGTGCTCGCAGTTCATCAACGATGCTCATGCACGCTCTCCTCACGATTCGCGAGAACGAAAAGAAGCCGCCCTCGTCCTGGTTGTTCCCAAGGACGGGAGCGGCTCCCGCGGTACCACCCTGGTTGACGCGACGGATCGCGCCCTCTCAGTGCGAACGGACAAGCCGTTCGCTGCCGGTCGTGAGCCGACTGCCCGGTATCGGTGAGCTCCGGCTTCCCTACTCAGGCGTTCGCCCGTTCAGGTCGCTGCTGGTGGAGTGAACCGCTCGTCGCGCTTCCCGGGACCCTTCCAGTCTCTGGAGTCCCTTCCCTGGCGGGTTGCCGCAGGCGAACGCCTCTCCGTCATAGCCTTGCCATCGTGCGATTGTGCGCGAGTATAGCACATCACCGAAGGGCTTCAGAGAACGCCCCCAGCGCCTTTCCGCTCGGCACGACGAATGCCACCACGCCGCGGATACGTCGCCGCGGAACCGCGTCGCGATCCGGCACGGCATTGGCGTCACCGCGCGTTCGCACGCTGCCGTCCGGCAGTACCTCCACCACCCGGTGGACGACGCCCTTGGGCCACTCCGGGTGAGAGAAGTAGACGATGTCGCCCTCGGAGAGCATCTCGGCTGTACGGCGGTAGACCACCACGTCTCCGGGATGTACGGAAGGCTCCATCGATCCGCCGTTGATGACCGTCGCGCCGAAGAAGACCGCTACAAGTCCCCATGCGGCCAGCGCGACAAGACTCGTGACCCGCCTGGCGGCGCGGAACCGGTCGCTGTCACGCTCGGCCATCAGTGCACCTGCTCCGCATCGACGTAGAACGACATCTTCACGTAGTCGCCCGAGAGGTCATTGCCAGCCGAGGCGGGCAGACCCAGGCCGAACGTCAGCTTTGCGCGCGCACCGGGCGCCAGCTCGAATGGCGCCGTACGCAACGCGTTGAGCGGCCCGTCGTAGACGACTGCGCCGTCCGCGGCCACCTGGCAGGTCAGTGCGTTGAAGAAGTCGGTGATCCCCGCCTTCTTGGCGCCCGTGACAACAAAGCTCGCCGGCAGGACCCCTGCATTCACGACCGTGAGACTGCGCTCACTCACCGTACCCGGCGCGATCGAATCGACGCAGATGGCGGCCGAGGTCGGTTCACAGGACACGGCTACACCACCCGCACGGATGATGTTGTCGGAGACCTCGGCCTGACCGGTGAAGTACGCGCCTGCCGATCCCGCGCATGCCGCCACTCCGATAGCCAGCAGTACTAGGATGAAGCGTTTCATTGCCCTCCCCTTCCCTGATGTCGCCGAGGGGAGAGCGACGCGGACGAATCGCCGCTGATGCGGCTACCTCATCATGCATCCGGGGGCTGAACGAACGCTTGCCGAGAGCCGAACCACACCATAACCGGGCAATGCGAAAGGCCCCGCGATCGCGGGGCCTTTCAAGAACGACGACGCACCTGCGTCTACGCGGAGATCTGCGCCTTGGCGACCTCGGCGAGCTTGGCGAACGACGCGGGGTCGTTGACAGCCATATCCGCGAGCACCTTGCGGTCAAGCGCGATCTCGGCCTTCTTGAGGCCGTTCATGAACAGCGAGTACGACAGCCCGTTCAGGCGAGCCGCAGCGTTGATGCGGGTAATCCAGAGGCGGCGGATCTCGCGCTTCTTGTTGCGACGATCGCGGTACACGTACTGCATCGAGTGCTGAACTTGCTCTTTCGCTGCACGGTAGCTGCGGCTCTTCGCGCCGTAGTAACCCTTTGCTGCGGTGAGTACAGTTGCACGCTTCTTCTTAGCGTTTACGGCACGTTTCACTCTAGGCATGGTGAATCTCTCCTCACGTCAAACGGCGTCGGACTAACCGATGCCCAGATTCTTCTTGATGACATTCTCGTCAGCCGCGTGCACGAAAGAATCGGCCTTGAAGGCGCGCTTCCGCTTCGGGCTCTTTTTCTCCAGGATGTGGCTCTTGAACGCATTGGCGCGCTTGATCTTGCCAGTGCCAGTGAGACGGAACCGCTTGGCCGTCCCCTTGTGTGTCTTCATCTTCGGCATCGCTCACGACTCCTTCATGTACCGAACGCGCTATTCTGCGTCCGTGGTCTTGACTTCGGTCTCCGGAACCTCGACGTCAGCTGCTTCGACCTCGGTCTTAGCATCGTCCGGCGCCTCGACCGCGGCCTTCTCACCCTTCACGGGCTCCTTCTTCACCGGCGCAAGCAGCATGAGCATGTTGCGCCCTTCCAGCTTCGGCTGGCTCTCCACGATACTCATGTCCTTGACGTCTTCGGCGAGCCTCTCGAGGATCACCAGGCCGCGCTCGGCGTGAACCATCTCACGACCGCGGAACATGATCGTCACCTTGACCTTGGCACCACTCTCGAGGAACCGGATGACATGCCGCTTCTTGGTCTCGTAGTCGTGCTTGTCGATCTTGGGGCGGAACTTGATCTCTTTGATCTGCACCGTCGTCTGGTGCTTGCGCGCCTTCTTCGCCTTCATGGCCTGTTCGTACTTGAACTTGCTGTAGTCCATGATCCGACACACGGGCGGATCGGCGGTCGGCGCGATCTCGACCAGGTCAAGCGCCTGATCATCCGCGACACGCAGTGCGTCGGAGACGTTGAAGATTCCAAGCTGCTCGCCCTCGGCGCCAATGAGACGGCAACGTGGGGCGCGGATGCGCTCGTTGATCCTCGGCTCGGTCGTGCTGATAGGCGTTCCACCTCCGCTGTCCGCGGCCCTCATGGCCGCATCGTTCCACAAAAGAAAGATCCCGGCGGCTTCTGCCGTCGGGACGAAACGCGAAACGCGGCCCAGCGTGGGCCCGTTCAGCTTTCTCGACCAGACGGCTGCTTCGATCCTGTGCCGCAAGGTGGGGACCGCGCTAACCCCGAAGGCAGGGGTCCCACTTGTCAGTATGCAGTTGTAGCCTGGTCAGTATAGCCGCAGCACCGTGATGTGTCCAACCCTGTCACGCATCGTGAGGATTCCGGGGAAGCGTAACGGTGAACACGCTCCCTTCGCCCGGAGTGCTCTCGAAGTCGATGCTGCCGCCAAGTACGTCCACGAGGCGCTTCGAGATCGGCAGGCCGAGTCCGGTACCGTCGGACTTGATGCCGTCCTCATCCTCGATGCGCACGAACATGTCGAACACTCGGCTCTGGTCGGCAGGATGCACCCCCCGACCGGTGTCGCGAACGGTGATCCGGACGGTGCCTCCCAACGGCGTCAGGCCGATCGCGATCTCACCATGGTCGGTGAACTTCACGGCGTTCCCGAGGAGGTTCCACAGGACCTGCTCGAGCAGCACGGGGTCGGTCCGGACCGCTACGCCGGGCTCGATGCACGTACTCACGACGATGTCCCGATCCACCACCAGGGGGACGATCCTCGACGCGACTTGCTCACACAGTGCGGAGACGTCCGTGTCCTCAATGCTGACATCGACCTCGCCTGCCGCTATTCGGGCCAGATCAAGGATCCCGTCGACGACGCGCAGGAGGTGCTGACCGCTCGCGTTTATCATCTCTATCTGACGTCGCTGCTCATCATTGAGATCGCCAGCCATTCCCCGCGTCAACAGATTCGAGAAGCCGATGACCGAGTTGAGCGGTGTGCGCAGCTCGTGGCTCATATTCGCAAGATACGCGTCCTTGGCGCGGGACGCCCGCTCGAGCTCCAGATTCGCAGCGCTGAGGGCCGCGGTCCGTTGTTCAACCAAGTCCTCGAGATGCTGCTGATACTCAGACAGCTGCTGCTCTGCGCGAACCCGAGGAGTGATGTCGTTCACTATCGTATAGAGGACCGTGTGCCCGCCGAGCTGGAGCGGTGTCGAGTACACCTCCACGTCCAGTAGTTCCCCGTCAGCGCTGCGGTGCCGGAATACCCTCGCCCGTCCTCCTTCAGCGACGGTCTCGGCAACCTCGCGCTGGATGTTCTCATGCTTGTCGATGCTGAGGTCTCTGATGCTCATGTGAACGAGCGAGTCGACGGGCCAGCCGTACATTCGCGCCGCCGCCTCGTTAGCGTCGAGGATGCGAGCGTCGTCGCTTGCGATTATGAGCATTGGGGACTTGCTGTCCTCGAACAGCGTCGAGTACCGCTGTTCGCTCTCCCGAAGATCCCGTTCGGCACGCGCGCGATCGGTGACATCATGTACGATCGAATACAGAACGACGCGCCCTTCAAGGGTGACCGGTCCCGAGTACACCTCGATGTTTCGAATCTCGCCGGAGGCGAGACGGGATTCGAGATTGGAGAAGTGCCGCGCGCCCAGCGTCGCGTCGGCCATCTCGGCCAGAAGCTCCTCTTCGCCGAGCGCGGCGATGTCGGCTATCCTCACCGACGTCAACACCTCGGCAGGCCAACCCCAGTACTGCGAAGCCGCAGCGTTCACCTGCACGATGCTGGAGTCGGCGGGGTCGATGATCATCATCACCGACGCGCTGTATTCGAAGATCGCCCTGTACCGGGATTCGCTCTCGCGCAGCTGGCCTCTGGTGAGTTCGAAATACGCGATCAGCGCGCCGAATGCGATGGTGAACTCGAGGAACGCACCCAACATGAATCCGAATGCGGCGAACGAGGCGACACCCCGAAGGAACGGGTAGTCGAGGTTATGCAGGCCCCATAGCACGAAGGCGACGCCCGTGATCTTGCCCCATGGCCCGCTGTTCACCACGCTTCGATACCACACGACACCCGCCGCGATGTTCGCAACGCCCCTGAATATCCAGGACGGTGTGCTCATCGTGGGCAGAGGCAACGACAACAGTGCGGCCGAGCACGCCCAGACGGCAACACCGAGCGCAAGATACCGATGCCAGCGCGGGATGCGTTTGCCGGCCAACTGGTACGTGCCATCGAGCAGCAACACACCGGTCACAAGGACGAGCAGTGTGTTAACGAGCGCGGGACCGACAGCCTGCGTGCCCGAAAGCGCCTGATACAGCTCGACGCCGAAGCGCAACGTGTACGCAACCCACGCGGCTCCCCAGATTCCCATCCACAACTGACGCTCGCGCGCGTACAGATAGAGGAACACGGCGCTCAGGATCACGCTGCCGCTCAGAATCGCAACGATCGCGGGCGCAAGCCAACTCACGCGTTACTCCCAGGGTCGAAACCAGGCCTATGGCCTCTCGGACTGCACCCGCTTCGCGAACTCCTCGACGGCGATGGCACCGATATCGCCCGCTGTACGCTCACGCACGCCGACAGCACCAGACTCGACCTCTTTGTCGCCGACGATGAGCATGTAGGGCACCTTTTGCTGCTGCGCCTTCGCGATCTTCACGCGCATCGGCTCGTTCTCGGCATAGACCTCGGCTCTGACGCCTGCGGCTTCAAGCGCACGGCGCGTTTCGTCGGCGTATTCGAGATGCCGGTCGGAGATCGGGACGATCACTGCCTGGACGGGTGCGAGCCATGTGGGGAACGCCCCTGCATAGTGCTCGATCAGGATGCCGAGGAACCGCTCCATGCTGCCCAGAATGGTGCGGTGCAGCATGAACGGCACGGCCTCGCTGTTCTCGGCGGTGCGGTAGGTGAGCCCGAAGCGCTCGGGGAAGTTGAAGTCGACCTGGATGGTCGAGCACTGCCACGTGCGCCCGATGGCGTCTTTGAGCTTGATATCGATCTTGGGACCGTAGAAGGCGCCGTCACCTTCGTTGATCTCATAGGCAAGACCGCGGCTCTCGCACGCACCCATGAGCGACCTGGTGGCGAGCTCCCACATGTCGTCCGCGCCGATCGACTTCTCGGCGGGTCGGGTCGAGATCTCGGCAGAGTACTCGAAACCGAAGACGTCGCCCATGATGTAGTCCACCAGCTCGAGCATCCGGATGACCTCATCGTGCACCTGCTCCGGCGCACAGAAGATGTGCGCATCGTCCTGCGTGAAGCCGCGGGCGCGCATGAGGCCGTGCACGACGCCGGACATCTCGTGACGGTAGACGGTGCCGAACTCGAAGATGCGCATCGGCAGGTCGCGGTAGGAGCGCACGTCGTTGTCGAAGATCATGACGTGGCCCGGGCAGTTCATCGGCTTTATGCCGTACTCGTTGACCTTTCCGTCGCCCTCGTCGATCTCGAAGAAGTACATGTTCTCTCGGTAGAAATCGTAGTGGCCGCTCGTCTTCCACACGTCGGCCTTGTACATGTGCGGCGTGATCGCTTCCACGTAGCCGCGACGGTAGAGTTCGGCGCGCAACCATTCCTGCAGCAGACGAAGGATGCGTGCGCCTTTGGGGTGGTAGAGCGGCAGACCCGCCCCTGCGATCTCGTGGAATGAGAACAGGTCGAGTTCCTTGCCGAGCTTGCGGTGGTCGCGCTTCTCGGCCTCCTCCAAACGCATGAGATGCGCGTCGAGGTCTTTCTGCGTGAGCCAGGCGGTGCCGTAAATGCGCTGCAGCATGGGACGCGTGCTGTCACCGCGCCAGTATGCGCCGGCCAGCTTCATGAGCTTGAACGCGCCGAGAAGTCCGGTCGACGGCACGTGCGGTCCCCGACACAGATCGGTGAAGTTGCCCTGGGTGTAGATGGAGATGACCTCGCCATCGGGCAGGTCCTCGATCAGCTCACGCTTGTACGGCTGGCCGTCGAAGGCGTCCCACGCTTCGAGCTTGTCGAGCACGCCGCGCGTGAACGTCTTCTCCTCGGCGACGATCTCACGCATCCGCGTCTCGATCGCCTCAAGGTCCTCGGGGGTGAACGGGCGGTCCACATCGAAGTCGTAGTAGAAGCCGTCCTCGATGGCAGGTCCGATGCCGAACCTGGCCGTCGGGAAGAGGTCTTTCACGGCCTCGGCCATGACATGCGCCGCCGAGTGACGGACGATGTGGAGCGCTTCGGGGCTCTTGGATGTGATGACCGCGACCTCGTCGCCGTCGTTGACGACCGTGCCGAGATCGACGAGCGCACCGTTGACCGAACCGGCCAGGGCGGCCTGCGCGAGACGGGGGCCGATGGCAGTCGCAACATCAAGGACCGTCGCGCCTTCCGGAACCGCACGTTCGCTGCCGTCAGGAAGCTTCACCGAGATCTCGACCATCATCTACCTCCGATAAGGGACCGCCCCGCGACGGCGGGGCGGACCGACGATACATTCAGTTTACCTGCTTGCAGCGTACCGTGCGACGCTACTGCTTCGTCTTGCAGTACGGACACACCGCCCAATCCAGTTTGAGGGCCTTGCCGCAGCTCGTGCATTCCTTCTTGAGCTTCTTCATGCACGAGGGGCAGATGAGGAATTCCTTGTCGACCGGTTTGAAGCACGCGGGGCACACCGGATTGTCGCGCGTGAGCTCGGCTTCGCGAGCGCGAATCTCCAACTCGCGTTCGCGGGCGTCCTCACGCGACTCCGGCGGACGAACGACCATGTAGATGCTCCAGCCAGCTACATTGAAGAGCGCCACGACGATCGCCCAGAACCAGGGCATCGCTCCCCGCCGCTGCGCGTCACGCCAGGTCCAGAAGACCAGCGCGATCGAGAACACGATGAAGAACAGCGTACAGAGCCTCTGCGATAGCTGGATCGCGGGCATGTACGGCTTGAGAATCGGTCCCAAAAGGTCGTTCATGCGTTCCCCTCTCGCCCCACTGGGCTGTTCGGGCGCTTCTGGCTGCCCGGAGCACGACTAACGGGATTCTATCGCATTCGCGGAACCTGGGCACGCAACGGCACCGCAACGTCGCGGCTCACGGCCGCGCCAGTGCCCGTACCTCGCCCGCGATGTAGATGCTGCCGGCAGAGACGACCCCCGCGGCGGCGCGGCTTTCCGCCAGGTCGACGGCCGCTGCAAGGTCATCGGATTCGCCGAGCACGACGCCGCCCTCGGCACGCACCACGTGCGCGACATCGCCTGCCGACAGCGCGCGATCCGAGCGGCTTCGCGCGCACACGAACCCTGCCGAGACCGGCAAGAGCGCGCGGACGATGCCCCGCACGTCCTTGTCGGCCATGACGCCGAGGAGGAACACGGGCTTCTCACCGCCGAACGCCTCTCGAACGGCGCCCGCGAGCACGGCCGCTGCCTCGGGGTTGTGAGCGCCATCGACCACGAGCGTCGGATGCTCACGGAGCAGCTCGAATCGGCCCGGGAACGTCATGCTCGAAAGAGCGTCTCTCAGCGCATCGATGTCCAACGGTGCGCCAAGAGCGGCCTCCGCAGCAGCGACGGCTACGGCGACGTTCGGCGCCTGATAGGAGGGAGCGCGAACGGGCAGGTCCGTGTAGCTCGCGAGGGTGCCGGCCACATCGAGTCGCATTCGACCGCCGGGAGCAGTCGGGATACCGGTCACCCGCCACGCCACATCGGCATCTGGCAGGCCCACGCGGACGACCGGGACGCCCACCGACGCCGCTCGTGCCAGAAGCGGCTCCTCGACCCCCTCGCAGCCGGGACCGAGCACAGCCACAGAGCCCGGCTTGATGATGAAGGCCTTGTCCGACGCGATCGCCTCTCGCGTACCGCCGAGACGATCGGTGTGGTCAAGCGCTACGCCGGTGACCACCGAGACGGACGGCGAGACGACGCTCGTCGCGTCCCATCGGCCTCCCATACCCACCTCGAGCACGGCCCAGAACACCCCCGCCTCGGCGAACGCTACGAGCGCGGCGGCCGTCAGGATCTCGAACTCCGTGAACGGCTCGCCGCTCCGGGCCGCGCGCAGCGATTCACCGGCACGCAGAGCCGCGCCAAGCGACCGCGCGAATGCCTCCTCGGCGATGGGAAGTCCGGCCACGGCGATCCGCTCGGTGTACGACTCCAGGTGCGGACTCGTGTACGTGCCCGCGCGCAAGCCGTGCGCCTGCAGGATCGCCGAGAACATACGCGTGACAGACGTCTTGCCGTTCGTGCCGGTTACCTGCGCGGTGCGGTATGCGCGCTCGGGGTGGCCGAGGACTTCCACCAGCGCCGAGATGCCCTCGAGCGACGGGTGTATGCCGAAGCGAAGCGCTCGCTCAAGCGCCGCAATCGCCTCGGCATACGTGGGGTCGCCCGGCATCGGCCTACTCCGCCAGGTCGGCGATCTGCTCGGTGAGCTTCGCCACCTGGGCCGCCAGCTCCGTCGCCTTCGCACGGTCCTTCTCGATGACATCAGGCGCGGCCTTGGCGAGGAAGCCCTCGTTGCCAAGCTTCTTCGTGAGTCGGTCGAGGTCTACCGCAGCACGATCGAGGTCCTTCTTGGCGCGCTCGCGCTCGGCGGCGATGTCCACAAGCCCCTCGAGCGGGACGAAGATCTCGGCGCCGCCAGCCACACCCACCGCGGCGTGCGGTGGCTTGACGGCAGCCGCATCGATGGTGAGGTTCGCAACACCGGCCAGTTCGTGAAGGTAGTGGCGCTGAGACTCCACGAGCATCGCGTCAGCTCCGCCAGCGCGGACGATCACCGAGACCTGCGCCTTCGGGGGCACCGCGTAGCGGGCGCGCACGGCGCGCACCTCGGTCACGAGCTCCTGCAGCACGCGCATCGATTCCTCGGCGTCCTCGTCGCGGTAATCGGCCAGCCCGGTCGGCCAGGCAGCGATCATGAGCGAGTCGGCAGCATCCTCGGCGGCAAGCGGCAGGTTGCGCCAGATCGCCTCGGTGATGAAGGGCATCATAGGGTGGAGCAGGCGAAGCGCCCGGTCGAGCACGAAGACGAGGTTGCGCTGCGCGGTGAGCGCAGTCTCCCCGCCCGCAGCCAGACGGCCCTTCGACAGCTCGATGTACCAGTCGCAGAACTCGTTCCAGAAGAAGTCGTAAAGCGAGCGCGCGACCTCGCCGAACTGGAACGCGTCGGTGCCGGCGCTGCGGGCGATATCCGGATCCAGCCCGAGGTCCACCGTCTCGGCAAGCTCGGCGAGACGCGAGAGGATCCAACGGTCGGCGACCGTCTCGGCCTTCGGCGGCCCGGGCACGTAGCCCTCGCCGATGTTCATAAGCACGAAGCGACTGGCGTTCCAGATCTTGTTGGCGAAGTTGCGGGACGACGCCAGCTTCTCCTCGGCGAACTTGATGTCCTGGCTGCCGGTCGTTTGCAGCATGAGGCCAAAGCGCATGCCGTCGGCACCGTAGTGCTCCATGAGGTCGAGCGGGTCGACACCCGTGCCGAGCGACTTGCTCATCCGCTTGCCCTCGGCGTTGAAGACGGTGGGATGGATGATGACGTCGCTGTATGGGATGTCGCCCACGAACTTGAGACCCTGCATGATCATGCGTGCGACCCAGAGGAACAAGATGTCGCGTGCGGTCGAGAGCACGCTCGTGGGATAGAAATACTCGAGCTCCGGCGTCTCGTCCGGCCAACCCAGCGTCGCGAACGGCCACAGCGCCGAGGAGAACCAGGTATCGAGAACGTCCGGGTCCTGGCGCACGGCACCGCCGCACTTCGGGCATGAGGTGACGTCGGTCTCGCTTGCGGTCATCTCACCGCACGCGTCGCAGTGGTAGACCGGGATCTGGTGTCCCCACCACAACTGCCGGGACACGCACCAGTCACGGATGTTCTCCATCCAGTGGAAGTACACGTTGGCCCAGCGCTCGGGGTGGAAGCTCACGCGCCCGTCGCGCACACAGTCGATAGCGGGCGCGGCGATCGGCTTCATGTCGACGAACCACTGGTCGGAGAGCCATGGCTCCACGACGGTGTGGCACCGGTAGCAGTGCCCCACCGAGTGGACGTGATCATCCACCTTCACGAGCAGGCCGGCGGCCTCCAGGTCGGCGATGACGCGCTTACGTGCATCGTACCGGTCAAGGCCCTCATACGGACCGCCCTCGGCGGTGATGCTCGCATCAGCGGCGAGCACGTTGATCTTCGCGCAGTCGTGGCGCTCGCCGATCTCGAAGTCGTTGGGGTCGTGCGCTGGCGTCACCTTGACGGCGCCGGTGCCGAACGCCGGGTCGACGTACTCGTCTGCAACGATCGGGATCTCCCGGCCAAGGAGCGGCAGCACCACAGTGGCGCCGATGAGGTCGCGGTAGCGCTCGTCCCCCGGGTGAACCGCTACACACGTGTCGCCAAGCATTGTTTCGGGACGAGTAGTGGCCACGATCACGTGATCACGACCGCCGACCGCCTCCTTGAGCGGGTAGCGGATGTGCCACAGGTGACCGTCGAGCTCCTCGTGCTCCACCTCGATGTCCGAGAGAGCCGTCGTGCACCGCGGGCACCAGTTGATGATCCGCTTGCCGCGGTAGATGAGACCCTCATTGAAGAGCTGGACGAACACACGCTTCACCGCGCGCTGGTACGGCTCGTCCATGGTGAAGTGCTCGTCGGCGTAGTCACACGAGCAGCCCATGGCCTTGAGCTGGCTGATGATGGTGGAGCCGTGCTCGGCCCGCCACTCCCAACAAAGCTCGATGAAGCGTTCGCGACCGACGTCATGGCGCGACAGACCCTCGGCGGCAAGCTTCTGCTCGACCTTGTTCTGCGTGGCGATACCGGCGTGGTCGGTTCCGATCACCCAGCGTGTGGGACGACCGGTCATGCGCGAGCGCCGGATCACGACGTCCTGGATGGTGTTGTTGAGCGCGTGACCCATGTGCAACGAACCGGTCACGTTGGGAGGCGGAATGACGATGGTGAACGGCGTCTCGCCCGGGACGATGCTCTGACCGAAGTAGCCAGCCTCGGTCCACGAGGCGAAGATCGTGCCTTCGACTGATTCGGGTTCGTACGCCTTGGACATCTCGCTCATGCGGTGCGTCATCCCTTCCATGCTTCGATAGGAGACGATTCTAAGGGAAAGCAGTGCCTGCGGCGAATCATCGCCGGGCGCGGATCCGCTGCAGAGAGAAGAATAGATCCCCCGGGGGTATTTATCATCGCCGGTGGTGCGCCGAGAATGAGAGCAGGGAGTCCCTGCTGAGAGGTGGAGAGCATGGCTGACTGCGAGTGCCTGAACGCATGCCCGTTCTTCAACGACCAGATGGCCGAGATGCCATCGATGTCGAACATCATCAAGCAGCGCTACTGCCGTGGCAGCAATACGCAGTGCGCACGGCACATGGTCTTCAGAACCCTCGGCCGTGAGCGGATTCCCGCAGATCTCTACCCGAGTCAGACCGAGCGCGCCGAAGCGCTTGTCGCAGCCGGCTGAAAGACCCCGGGCACGCACATATGAAGAAGGGGCCCCTCGGGGGCCCCTTCTGGTTGCTGCAGGAACACGCGCTAGGCCGAAGCGTCGGCCGAATCCGGTCCCACAAGGGACATCATCGGCGAACCATCTCCCTCGACGACCTCACGGGTGATCGTGACACTGTGCACGTCGGAGCGCCCCGGCAGGTCGTACATCAGGTCGAGCAACAGCGACTCGAGAATCGAGCGCAGCCCGCGCGCACCGGTCGCACGCTTGATCGCCTGGCCGGCTACCGCCACGAGCGCATCCTCGGTGAAGGACAACTCGACGCCCTCGAGCGAAAAGAGGCGCTGGTACTGCTTCACGAGTGCGTTCTTCGGCTCGGTGAGGATCCGGACGAGCTCCTCCTCCCCCAGCTCCTCCACGTGCGCGACGACCGGGACGCGACCGATGAACTCGGGAATGAGCCCGAATCGGTGCAGGTCCTCCGGGAGCGCCTGGGCGAGCAGCGTGCCCGTGTCGTGTTTGCTCGCGTCGGTCAGCTCGGCGCCGAAGCCGACGCCCTTCTTGCCGATACGGTCCGCAATGATCTTCTCAAGGCCGACGAACGCACCGCCGAGAATGAACAGGACGTTCGTCGTGTCGATCTTGATGAGCTCCTGCTGCGGATGCTTGCGTCCACCCTGCGGCGGAACGGATGCCTCGGTGCCCTCAAGGATCTTGAGGAGCGCCTGCTGCACGCCTTCGCCCGACACGTCGCGCGTGATCGAGAGGTTCTCGGCCTTGCGGGCGATCTTGTCGATCTCGTCGATGTAGATGATGCCGACCTCCGCCTTGGCGGTGTCGAAATCGGCAGCGGTGATCAGCTTGAGGAGGATGTTCTCGACGTCCTCGCCAACGTAGCCAGCCTCGGTGAGCGTGGTCGCATCGGCGATGGCGAACGGCACCTTCAGGATGCGCGCCAGCGTCTGAGCGAGCAGCGTCTTGCCGCAGCCGGTCGGGCCGAGAAGCATGATGTTGCTCTTGGCTATCTCGACGTCGTCGGTGTTCTCGCAGGGAGCGCATCGAACGCGCTTGTAGTGGTTGTAGACCGCGACTGCCAGCGTCTTCTTCGCGAGGTCCTGCCCGACGACGTACTCATCGAGCGTCGCGAGGATCTCTCGGGGGGTGGGCAGTTCATCCGGACCCGCCGGCGCCCACTCTTCGACCTGATCCTCGTCGACGATGTCGTTGCACAAATCGACGCACTCGTCGCAGATGTAGACCCCCGGACCCGCGATGAGCTTGCGGACCTGGTGCTGCGGCTTGCCGCAGAAGGAGCAGACGAGGTGCTCGGTGCTGTTGTCGCGACGGTCCACGGTCACCTAGTCCTCGCTCTTGGGCCGGTGCTCCATGATGGCGTCGACGAGGCCGTATGCCGCTGCCTCAGCGCCGGTCATGATGTTGTCGCGCTCGGTGTCGAGGTGGATCTTCTCCACCGTCTGCCCGGTGTGCTTGGCGAGGATCTCGTCGAGCGTTGCGCGCATGCGGAGCATCTCTTTGGCCTGGATCTCGATGTCGGTGACCTGGCCCTGCGTGCCGCCCCACGGCTGGTGGATCAGCACGCGGCTATTCGGCAGCGCGAATCGCTTGCCCGGAGCGCCGGCTGCCAGCAGAACGGCTGCCATCGAAGCGCACTGACCGATGCAGATGGTGCTCACATCCGAGCGGATGTACTGCATGGTGTCGTAGATCGCCATGCCCGAGGTGACTGAGCCACCCGGCGAGTTGATGTAGAGGTTGATGTCCTTCTCGGGATCCTCGCTCTCCAGGTGCAGAAGCTGCGCGATCACGAGGTTCGCGATCACGTCGTCGATCTCGTGGCCGAGGAAGACGACGCGCTCGTTGAGCAAGCGGGAGAAGATGTCGAAGGAACGCTCACCGCGTGACGTCTGCTCGACGACGATGGGGACGAGTCCCTGTGCTTCGTGGGTCATGCCTACTCCTCTTCGGCCTTGTCGGCCTTCTCCGCCTTGGCGCTCTTGCGCTTCGGCGCGGCCTTCTTGGCCTTCTTCTCCTCGGGGGCTACCGGCTCGTCTTCGAGGATCTCGACGTTCGCCAGGAGCCACTCGAGTGCCTTGTGGTGGACGATGCTCTCCTTCACGATCGGCGTCGCGCCGGCCTCGCGAAGGCCTTCGAGGGTCTTCTCGACAGCCGACTCGTCGCCACCCGCGATCTCAAGGACCGCTTCGTCGAAGTCGGCGTCCGTGATCTCCATGCCCTTCGCGCGGAAGAGCGCCTCAAGGGCGAGCTCCTCGGTCACGCGCATGAGCGACTGCTCGGCGATGTCGGCCTGGATCTGCGCGACATCCACGCCGGTCGCCTCGATGTACGCGGGAAGCGTGATGTTGCGCTCGTCGAGACTCTCGAAGAAGTCGCGGGTCATGCTTGCCGAGCGCTGCTTGACCATGGCCTCGGGCACCTCGCCATCGAGGCGCGACGCGATGAGTTCGCGGGCGAGCAGCTCGACGCGGCGCATGTGGCCGAGCGCCTTGCTCTCGTCCATCTTCTTGCGGATGTCGGCGCGCAGCTCGTCCATGCTGTCGAAGCCACCCACGCTTGCGGCGAACTCATCGTCGAGGGCGGGCATGATCTTGGCCTTGACCTCGTGCACGGTGATGTCGAAGCGTGCCTGCTTGCCGACGAACTCCTCGTTCGAGGATGTCTCCGGGATTGCGAACTCCGCCACGACCTGGTCGCCGGCCGACGCGCCGATGAGCGCGTCATCGAACTCGGTGGGCATAAGCCCCCGACCAAGCTCGAACAGGTACTTATCCACGGTGTTGCCCTCGTAGGGCTCGCCGTCGACGGTGCCGACGAAGGAGAGCAGCACGAAGTCGCCGGCGGCTACCGGGCGCTCGGCCGACTCGACGGTCGCGAAGCGCTCGCGGGTCTGCTCGATCTGCTGCTCCACCTCGGCATCGCTGGTGGTCTTGGCACCGGCGTAGACCTTCAGGTCATCGACCGACGTGAGCGACAGCTCCGGTCGCGTCACAATCTCGGCAACGTACGTGAACGACTCGCCGGGGATGAGACCGTCGAGCTCGCCCATGTCCGGCGACTCGATCGGACGCAGCCCCTCGGCGTCGATCGCCAGCGGGTACGTGGCATCCACGATCTCCTCCTGCGCCTCGGCCAGCACGGCCGGAGCACCGACGTGGGAGTCGATGATGGTCTTCGGCGCCTTGCCGGGGCGGAAGCCCGGGATGCGCAGCTTGGATGCGACGTCGCGGTACGCCTTCTCGATAGCGGCATCGACATCGGCCGCGGGAACGGTGACGGTGAGGCGAACGAGATTGCCCTCCAAACGCTCGGCAGTGGTTTCCAACGATCCTCCAGGTGTACGGGTCTGATAGACGCACATAGCGGTTACAGTGACGAAATGGTGCGGGCGAGAGGATTCGAACCTCCACGAGTCGCCTCACCGGGACCTAAACCCGGCGCGTCTGCCATTCCGCCACGCCCGCTCGGTTCAACAAGCCAAGCATCCATGATAGCAAAAAGGCCGCCGCCAGAGGCGTCGACCTTCGAAGTATCGATGGTGGGCCGTATAGGGATCGAACCTATGACCTTGGGATTAAGAGTCCCCTGCTCTACCAGCTGAGCTAACGGCCCATCAAACGCTAGGACATTCTACAACCTGCCGATTGAAATGCAAGCCGCCCTGCCTTCGCGCACGGAACCCCGCATTCGGGGGTCCCGGGTGCTACCTGGGGTGGGTGACGGGGCTCGAACCCGCGACCTTCGGAGCCACAGTCCGACGCTCTAACCAACTGAGCTACACCCACCATGTGTGGCAATGGCACGCCCGGAGGGATTCGAACCCCCGACCTAGAGATTAGAAGTCTCCCGCTCTATCCAGCTGAGCTACGGGCGCGTATATCGGAGACGACCACCGGACTGCCGAGTGCGAACAGTACCTTTGGGTCGACCTATTGTCAATGGAGCGGCGGACGGGACTCGAACCCGCAACAATCAGCTTGGAAGGCTGATGCTCTACCAATTGAACTACCGCCGCAAATCTGGTCGGGCTGACAGGATTCGAACCTGCGACCCTCTGCTCCCAAAGCAGATGCGCTACCAAGCTGCGCTACAGCCCGACGTCGTGCCCGAAACGAGGGCCTCACCGGACGACCCGCCCCGAGGGCGAGCAACAGTATATTCGCGCAGCCGCCTGAGCGCTACCCGCGGTGCTCGGAGATGAGAGCGTGCCGGAGCGCCCGAAGCGCTGCGCCCCGATGGCTGATGGCGTTCTTCTCGGCAAGCGAGAGCTCGGCCATCGTGCGACCGGGCGTGGCGGCGGGCAGGAAGAGCGGATCGTAGCCGAAGCCGCCGTCTCCGCGCCCCTCGAAGCCGATGGCGCCCTCGCACGCGCCATCTGCGGTCACAACCGTGCCGTCCGGCTCCACAAGCGCGATGGCCGAGCGGAACCGCGCGGTGCGGTGCACGCCATGAACGCCGTCGAGCGCCGCAAGCAGCTTCTCGTTGTTGCGCGCATCGGTCGCGCCCTCGCCCGAGTAGCGTGCCGAGAGAACCCCCGGCTCGCCGTCGAGCGCGTCGACCTCGAGGCCGCTGTCGTCCGCGAGTGCTGCCAGGCCGAACGCTCCGGCGTATGCACGCGCCTTGAGCAGCGCGTTCTCGAGGAACGTCTCGCCGGTCTCCTCTACTTCGAGCGGTTCGCGACCGAGATCGGCCGCCGTGACGAAGTCGAGGTCATCGAAATCGAGCGCCGAGCGGATCTCGGCAAGCTTGCCGTGATTGGTCGACGCGACGATCACGCGACGCTTCTCACCAGCGCTCATCGACCGTCTCCAGATCCTCGGCGATGACGCGGCGCTGCAGCTCCACGAGCCGACCGGTGCCCAAAAGGGCCAGGTCGAGCAGCCCGTCGAGGCGTGCGCGGTCGAACGGCGTGCGCTCACCGGTGCCTTGCACCTCGATGAAGCGTCCCTGCCCGTCAACGACCACGTTCATGTCGATCTCGGCGTTGCTATCCTCCGAGTAGTCCAGGTCCAGCAACTCGACACCGTCGACCATGCCCACCGAGGTGGCAGCGACCGCGTCGAGCAACGGGATCTCCTTGATCTTGCCCGCGTCACGCCAGGTGGCGAACGCGTCGTAAACGGCGATGTACGCGCCCGTGATGGCCGCCGTGCGCGTACCGCCGTCGGCCTGGATCACGTCGCAGTCCACGTTGAGCGTGAACTCTCCGCCCATGCCGCCCATGTCGACGACCGAGCGAAGCGAGCGACCGATGAGCCGCTGTATCTCGTGCGTTCGCCCACCCGGTGCACCCATGCTCACTTCTCGGCGGGTACGGGTGTGCGTGGAAGCCGGCAGAAGCGAGTACTCGGCGGTGATCCAGCCGAGACCGGAGCCGCGCCGCCAGCCGGCGACCGAGTCCGACATCATCGCGGCGCAGAGCACACGCGTGTCGCCGAGCTCGATCAGGCACGAGCCGTGCGCGTGCTTGAGGTATCCGCGGGTGATGCGGACAGGCCGCAGGGCGTCAGCCCCACGATCGCCTGAACGTTGCATGTGCTCCTCCTACTCTGGCGCGATCTCGTCGAGTTCGCTTGCCACGATGATACGTCCTTTGAATGCGGCACCTGCCTCGAGCGCCGCAGCCTCGCGGTCGACGGTGGGCCAGAGGTGCGTGAGCACGAGGGTGTGGGCACCGGCGCGAGCGGCAAGCTCCCCCGCCTCGGCGGGAGTCATGTGCGCCGCGCGCCCCGCGTACTCGGGCGGCAGGGTCGCCTCCGTCAGCAGGATGTCGGCATCGAGCGCCGCAGCGAGCGCGGCGTCGCCAAGACGAGTGTCCGACGTGTAGACGATGCGCGCATCGCCGTCGGATGCCGTGAGCGTGAAGGTGGGATCCACGTGGTCGCCGGCACCCACGCGCACGGTGATGCGTCCGAAGTGCAGGTCCATTCCGACCTCGAGCTCATGCACGAGGAATGCCTCGGCAAGCTCACGCTGACCCTTCTCGTCGAGGACCGCGCCCATGCGCTCGAACAGGCCGGGCGGCAGGTAGAGCGGCAGCGCCGGAGCAGGGCCGGCGGGAGCGTAGCGAAGCGCGGCCTGAAGCGCGTAGACGTCCGCGAAATGGTCGATGTGCTCGTGGGTGATCAGCACAGCCTTGAGTCCCAGCGGGTCCATGACGCTCGCAAGATTCGCGAGCACGCCATTCCCGCAGTCGAAGAGCACCGCATCGCCGCCGGAGCAGACGAGGTGCCCCGAACACGCCCTGCCCGCGCTCGCGTAGGAAGCGGACGAACCCAGCACCGTCAGTCGCATGCTTCCTCCTCGGCTGCGAACGCCGTTGCAGCGGCGCGCATCGAATCGTCTACGCGCCCCGAGAGCTCCTCGAGCGCCACCACACCGACCCGACCGGTCGGCACGCCGAGGATCCGGCTGCCGAGCATTTCGAACTCGGTCGGATCGCCGGTCGTGTGGAACTCGTGTACGGGCGCGCTGGTGCTGTCGGCCAGCTGTCCGCGCGCCGCAAGCGTCTCGGCGGCCTCGCGGGCAGTCTCCTCGGCAGAGGAGATGAGGTGCACCTGCGGGCCCACCACCTGCTGGATCGCCGGGGACAGCAGCGGAAAGTGCGTGCACCCAAGCACAAGCGTGTCGATCCCGGCGCGCTTGAGCGGGTCGAGGTAGTCGCGGGCGATCTCGTAGAACGACGGCCGGATGAAGACGTCCGCCGTCGCAGACATCCACGCTTCGACGGGACTGTCGTCCATCCGAAGTCCGGCCTCCACGACGTCGACGAAGCGCGGCGCAGCCGCCGAGAAGACCGTGACGCCGGCGTCGAGCGCCCTGACGGCCCGGCTGTACGCCCCAGACTCGACAGTGCCCACGGTCGCGATCACGCCGACCTGCCGATTGACGGTCGCTTGCACCGCCGCCCGCGCACCGGGTTCGACCACGCCGATGACCGGCACGTCGAACACGCGTTGCGCCAGCGCCAGGCCTGCAGCCGTCGCTGTGTTGCATGCGATGACGATCAGCTTGACGGGACGCGACGCCAGCCAGCTCCCGATCTCCAGAACGAACTCGCGAACGTCGGAAGGACCGCGTGGCCCGTACGGGCACCGCGCGGAATCGCCCAGATAGACGAGCGATTCGTCCGGCAGCGCGCGCATGAGCTCACGGGCGACCGTGAGGCCGCCGAGTCCGGAGTCGAACACACCGATGGGGAGCGCGCGCATATCTGGCATGAGAAGCAGTATAGCGGTTCCGGGCTACCGGCCGATGAGGCGAAGGATCTCCGCGCCGATGTCCTGCACCGGGAGCACGGTGGAAGCCGCCCCGATTTCGACTGCAGCCCTCGGCATGCCGAACACGGTGGAGGTCGCTTCGTCCTGAGCGATCGTGGGCGAGCCGGCGTCATGCATCGCCTTGAGTCCGGAGGCGCCATCTGCACCCATGCCGGTGAGGAGCACGCCGATACCACGGCCGTGATGGGTGCGCGCCACAGAAGCGAGGAGCGTGTCAGCCGAGGGGATGTAGAGCTGGCCCTTCTCGGGCGCGGCGAAGGCAAGGCGAGAGCCGTCGACCTTGAGGTTGCGGCCCGTCGGCGCGAAGTAGGCGACGCCCGGCTGCATCGTCATGCCGTCCTCGGCTGCCTTGACCGATACGGCGCAGCTGCCATCAAGCCAGTTCACCAGCCCGGGTATGAAGCCGTCGGCGATGTGCTGCGCGATGACGATCGGGAGCGGAAAGGTGCGCGGCATCGGCTTGAGGACGCTCATGAGGGCGGATGGTCCCCCGGTCGAAGAACCGATCGCGACGATCGAATGGCCGCCTGCAGCCGCGACGGCAGGAACCTTCTCGGGTCGGGCGGGCGTGCCCCGCTTCCCCCTGATGTGAGTGATCACCTTGACGCGGGCAAGGATCTTCACCTTCCGGATGACCTCGCGGCCGATGCGCTCCAGGTCGGCCCAATCACGGGGCTCAGGCTTCTTGATCACTTCCAGCGCACCTGCCGAGAGCGCGTCGAAAGCGCGCCCCATCCCTTCCCCGTGTACCGAGGAGGAGACGACGAGTATGGGTGTGGGCGTGTAGGCCATGATCGACTCGGTCGCCTCAAGGCCGTCCATGCGAGGCATATGGATGTCCATCGTGACGAGGTCTGGCCGCAACCGCGCCACCATCTCGACGCCGTCCCGGCCATCGACGGCCTGGCCGACGACCTCGATCCCCGGATCGGTCGCAAGGATCTGAGCCAGCATCTCTCTGGCGACAAGCGAGTCGTCGACGATCACGACCCGTATGGGCGCTGGTGCCGCCACGTGATGCTCCCCCTCTGGTACCGGTGAAGCTACCTGATCAGGCGCTCGACGGTGTCGATGAGCGTGTCTTGGTTGAAGACCGACTTGGTGATGTACGCATCCGCACCGGCCTCGATTCCCTCGGCCTTCTCTTCTTCCCTCTCAAGAGAGGTGACGATGATCACCGGGATAGCCTTGAGTCTCGAATCGGACTTGATGGCCCGGGTGAGTTCGAAGCCGGTCATGTTGGGCATCTGGACGTCGGTCACGACCGCGTGGACTCTGAGTCCCTCACGCAATTTGGCGAGACCGAGCGCACCGTCGATCGCCGTTTCCACGTCGTAGCCCGCCGCCTCGAAGATCGATCGCTCAAGCTCGCGCGTGGTGAAGGAGTCCTCGCAGATGAGGATGCGCTTGGGTCCGGACTCCGCCTTCTTGGCGGCTGCGGCCTGCCGGGTACGCATCCCGGCAAGCTGCCGTGCGTGGTGCATCAGGTCCGGGACGTTCAGGATCGGGACCACTTCGCCCGCGCCAAGGATGGTCACCCCGGCGACGTTGTCGACACGCACCAGATGCGTGCCGAGCGTCTTGATGACGATCTGCTGCTCACCGACGAACGAATCGACCAGGAACCCGATGCGATGTCCCGAGAAGCCGACCGTCACGACCGGCAACTTGCGCCCGCTGACCTCTCCCGCTTCAAGCCCGAGAACATCGCGCAGGTGCACGATGGGGATCGTTCGGCGCTGGCGGCGAATGACCTCGCGGCCCTCGACCTTGATGACCTCGGCCGGGTCTATGCGAAGGGTCTCCTCGATAGAAGCGGTCGGAATCGCGTACGTGCGCCCTCCCGTGCTGACGAGAAGCGCACGGATGATCGCAAGCGTGAGCGGTATCGTGAGCCGGAACGTCGTCCCCTGACCAAGCACCGAGGTCACGTCGAGCGAGCCCTTGAGTTTCTCGACGATGAACTCGCGGACCACGTCCATGCCGACGCCGCGGCCGGAGATCTCGGTGATGATGGCGCTCGTTGAGAACCCGGCTTCGAAGATGAGGTAGCTCGCCTCGCGGTCCGACATGGACTTCGCTTCGGTCTGTGAGACGTAGCCTTTGCGCACCGCAGCAGCCCGAACCTTCTCCGGATCGATACCGGCGCCATCATCGGCGATCTCGATGATGATGTGGTCGCCTTCCTGCTTGGCAGCGAGACGGATGGTACCTTTCGCGGGCTTCCCCGCCGCTACGCGCTCGGCAGGGCTTTCGATGCCATGGTCGACCGCATTGCGCATGATGTGGATGAGCGGGTCGTTGATCTCCTCGAGGACCTTCTTGTCGAGTTCGGTGTCGCCGCCCTCGATCTCTAGTTCCACATCCTTGTTGAACTGGTGTGCAAGGTCGCGCACCGAACGCGGGAAGGTGTTGAAGACCGTGGAGACCGGCAGCATCCTAAGCGCCATGCTCTGTTCCTGGAGATCAGAGACGACGGTCGATGCACGCGACGCGTCCTCGGCATCGACTTTCACGATGGACCCAAGGCGCTTGCGCTGGTCTGCGAGGAGCTCGTCGAGCATCTCGAGCTCTTCGCTGAACCCGCCCGAGTCATTCGCCGCCATATTCATCGCCGTCGTGCGAACACGGCTCCACAGCTGGTTGGTCTCGTTCATCAGCGCCTGTAGGCTGCGGAGATCCCGGGAGCGCTGTTCGTCCTTGATCTGGGCGATGACGACTTCGCTGACGAGGTTGAGCAACCGGTCCACCTGTTCGGTGCGGACCCGGACCGTATGCTGCACACGGGTCTGCAGCGTCTCCTCGTCGTGCACGGCCTTCTTGGGAGAGGGCTTCTTCACTCCCTTGCTCGCGGACTTCTGCTCCTTGGCGGGCGATTGTGCCGCCGGTGCGGGAGGCGCCTCCGGCATCGGCCCGGCAGGCGCGTCCTCGGCCGCTTCGTCGAGCGCGCCATTGCCGGCGACGACCGCGAGCCGCTCGAGCAGCGCCGGGATGTCGGCCTCGCCGCTCACATCCGCGCCAGCGCTCTCCGAGAGGAACACGATCGTGTCGAGCGCTTCAAAGAACACGTCCGACATCTCGGGGGCGTATCGCATGTCGCCGTCGCGGACCTTCACCATGATGTCCTCGAGCCGATGTGCGACGTCGGATATCTCGATGAGACCGACCATGCGTGACGAACCCTTGAGCGTGTGTGCGTCACGAAGCATCTGGTCGATCAGTTCGCGGTTCTCGGGCTCCGCCTCGAGCGTGATGACGCCCTCGTTGAGGCGCTGCAGATACTCCGTCGCCTCCTCCTGGAACTTCTTTATGAACGCCGACCGGTCGAACTCGACCATTGCGATCCCTTCGCGTGTGCTGGTTGCTCGCTAGCTGATGATGCGGAATGCGGCGCCGACATGGCTGGACTCGCGGGCGATCGCCGAGAGCTGCTCGGCCGCGGCGGCCACCTGCTTGCTGCCGGCCGCGGTCTGCTGGGCAACCAGGGCGACCTCTCGCATGGCCTTCACGACCTGATCGGTCGCGCTCTTCTGCTGCTGGGTAGCGGCAGAGATCTCCTTGGCGGCCACGGTGGTCTGCTCGATGGTATCGAGGATACTCTCGAGGCTGTCGCCGGTGACACCCGCAAGCTCCACACCGGCGTTGACCTGCTTGAGCTCCTGCTCCGTCGAGATGACCAGGTCGTTTGCGGCAGTCTGGATCTCGGTCATGATCGTCTCGATCTCGCCGGTGGAATCCACGACCGACTCGGCCAGCTTGCGGATCTCCACGGCGACGACCGAGAAGCCCTTGCCGGCTTCGCCTGCGCGTGCAGCTTCGATCGCCGCGTTGAGCGCGAGGATCTTCGTCTGGTCGGCGATGTTGTTGATGATCGCAAGGACCTGGGCGATCTGCTGGCTCCGCTCACCCAGCTGGAGGATCTTGTTCGCCGAGGATTGCGCGCGGGCCTTGATCTGCTCCATCGCGTCAAGCGTGTTCGCGACCGCCTGTTGACCGCTCTCGGCGTTCCCGAGGGACGCCTCGGCCATGTGCACGACCTGGTTGGCGTTCTCGGCGATCTGGCGATACGTGGAGGCGAGCTCCTCCATCGTCGCCGTCGTCTCGCTGATCGATGCCGCCTGCTCCGCAGCGCCGGAGGCCTGCTGTTCCGTTGCGGAGAGAATCTCCGAGGATGCACCCGACAGTCGGTTGGAAGACTCCTGGGTTTGCGTGATGAGATACACGATCAGGTCGAGCATCTGGTTGTAGGAGCGCGCCAGAACGCCGAACTCGTCTTCCGATTTCACGTCGACCTTGTGGCCGATCTCGCCTTCGCACGCCGACTTCACGCTCGCGACCACGTGCCCGAGCGGCGCGGTGAATCGCTTGCCGACCTGTGCGTAGATGTAGATGAAGACGACGCCTGTCGCCAGGAAGGCGCCGAGCACGATGGCCAGATCGGTGAACAGCTCCGGCTCACCGGCGAGCTCATCGCCGAACATGAACCACGCAACGGAAAGCTGTATCGCATTCACGAGGACGATGAGCCCCAGGTTGACGAGCGAGTACTTCCAGAGGAACGAGCCGCGGATCTTCTTGATCAGTCCCGTGAGCATGTCATGGTCCCCTCTCGTGCCATTATGAGTTCTCACCGATCGGTTCCAGTACCCGATCAAGGTTCACGATGCCGATCAGTCTGCCGTCCAGGTACACCGAGCCGCTTATGAACTCGACCTGGGAGCGATCGAGCGTCGCCAGCGGCGGCTCAACGGACTCGCGGGCGACTTCGACGATATCGCCGATCTCATCGACCACGAGCGCGCTCACACACAGCTCCGTACGCACGATGATCGCCGCAGGCAGCTCTCGCTCGAACCGGTGCCCGTCCGAGGCGATACGCATGAGCACCGCGATGTCAGTCACCGAGACGATCTCGCCGCGCACGTTCATCACGCCACGGATGAACTCAGGAACCCGCGGGATGGGCGTCAGGACGAAGTCGTTGATGATCTCCCGGACACCGGCGATCGGCACCGCGTACCATTCCTCGCCGAGACGGAAGAGCAGCAAGCCGAGCGTCTCGGCGGTGGTCTCTTCATCCTCGGCCAGCGACAGTGACTCGGCGCGCATGCGAAGGATGTCGAGCGACTGCTGCGCCAGGGACTCGCGGATGATCGGCGACTCGTTGTTCACAGCGCATCCTCCATGCCGAACACATCGCCGCTCGACGGCGCCGCATCGGGTACGAGCCGATCGGGATCGAGCACGATGACGAGCCCCTGGGTGAGCTTGCAGATGCCGATCATGCGATCCGCAAGGTCGTACAGGTTCGATGGCGGCTGCATGCAATCATCCGGCAGGTCGACGACGTCGTCGACCTCATCGACCAGGAGCGCGACCAGCCGACCGTGCGTTCTGAAGAAGATCATCGGCGTATCGAGCGAATAGTCGATCATCGGCATGCCGAGCAGGGCGCGAAGGTCGATGGCGGGCACGACGCTGCCCCGGAGGTCGATCATGCCGACAAGCGCGGCCGACCCCCCCGGAACCGGCGTGAACTCCACGATCTGCTGGATCTCCTGGACGCACTCGATCGGCAGTGCATGCAGCTGTTCGTCGAGGCGAAAGACGACGACCTGGGGGATCTCGAACGAGACCGGACCCGTCGTCGGCACGGGCTCACTCGAATCGCTTACAGCGGGCGACATATCCTCTGTCTTCCTTTTGCGGGCCACACTCACCGTCCGAATCTAGGAGAACCGCAGGACCCTGTCGAGCTCATCGGCGCTCACCGCGCCCGCACGCACGCGTGCGAGGCCGGATGCGGCAAGCGGCCGCATGCCGGCCGCATCTGCCGCGGCGGCGATCTCGGCGCCGGTGGAACACGTGGCGACTCTGGCGCGCACCGACTCGGTGAACGGGAGCACCTCGAAGATGCCCACCGCGCCCCGGAAGCCGCTCTTGCCGCAGTTCGGGCATCCCGTGCCGGTCAGATTGGCGACATCTTTCGTCACACCCGGAATTCGCGCGAGCGCGTCGCTCGGCGCTTCCACCGTGCAGTTCGGGCAGTTGAGACGCACGAGCCGCTGCGCGACCCCGAGCGTCAGCGCCGAGGCGAGACTGTGTGGCTCCACACCGAGGTCGAGCATGCGTCGCACACCTGACGCGATGTCCGATGCCGGGAAGGTGGCGATAACGAGCTTGCCGAGACCCGCTGCCTCGACCGCAAGGTGGACATCCTCCACGGTCCGAAGCCCGTCGATAGCGACGACGTCGGTGTCCTGCTTCAATCCGGCTGCAAGGTAGTTCGCGGCGGGCACCGGCGATGCCGTGTTGACCATGACCTGTGCGACGGCAGGGATCTCGTACTCGACCGAGCGCTCGACCGAATACACGGTCTTGCCGATGGAGGCCGCGTGCGCCATGAGCGCGTAGTACGTCGTGCTGGCGCCGGCCGCCACAGGCGCGCACACGAGAAGAATGCCGCGGCCCCGCTCAACCATCGCGTGCAGCGCTCGGACCTCGGCCTCTGACATTCCCAGGTCGCTCAGCCCCCGCGGGTGAGGCCTGTGCGGTGCCAGCGAGATGACGAGCCGTTGCCCGGCGATGGTCGGAACGGCCGAGACCGTCACGACGAGGTCCTTCTCGGCGACCCGGGCGCGGACGCGTGAAAGCGCCGGTCGGGAGGATTGCACGCCTGACATCTTCGCGAAACTCTTCAGCCCGTCCACGAGCGCGCCCTGGAGCGAAAGCGGTGCACTCGCGACCTTCTCGAGGCCGCCCTTCACCCGGAACACGAGGAAGAAGTCGTCCTTGTACGGGAGAAGATGGATCATGCTCGCATCGCGAGCGACCGCACTCTCAAGGATCTCCGTGACGAGCACCGCGATCTTCCGGCTGTCCGCCACGGCGAGCACATCAAGATCGATGGAGCGCGAACCGCGAACCGGCTCCGCCTCGGCCATCTGCTCGATAGTCTCCGCGGGCGGGAGCGGTGCGGCCTCCTCCGGCGTGACCTCGGCAACAGGCGCCACAGGCACGGTTGGAGTCGTGACATCGTGCTCCGCATGCTCATCGAAGAAGTCCGAGACAGCGAACATCGGCACATCGTCGATCTCCGCGACTGGCGGAGGAGGCGGCATCTCATCAGAGGCAGTCATCGGCGGCTGTGTCGTGACCTCGTCGCCATCACGCTCGGTCTCCGCCTCCGCGGCCGCGGATGTCACGCCGCCGTAGTACGTCTCGATCGCTGTCGCGACGGCGGCCTTCTCGGTGAGCACCGGCTCCAGCTCCATCCCGAGTCCTGCGGCGAGCTCGTCGAGCATGAACACATCCATAGGGTCGCCGATAGCGACGGTCAGCATGCCCTCGATATCGAAGAGCGGCAGCACGCCACGTGTCCTGGCGACATCACCGGGAACGAGTGCGAGCGCGGCGTCCTCCGGTGCGTAGCTAGACAGATCGACCCTCGGCACTCCCATCTCATGCTCAAGCACGGACGCGACGTCCGCAGAGGAGACAAGGCCGCGCTCCGCCAGCACCGCTCCGGGGCTCACGCCACGTGACGCCGCCTGTTCGCCTACGGTCGCGAGCTGATCGACGGTAAGGAGCCCCGCCGTCACCAGGCTGTCGAGCACGCGACTGGAAATTGCGTTCGCTTCGTCCATCTGCGCCTAGCCCTGCACCTTCGCGAGCTCTTCGGCGACGGCCGAGAGCAGTGTGTCGGGTTCCACGGGTTTGGTGAGGTACTGGTTCGCACCGGTACGGATACCGGTCGCCATCGACTGCTCCTCGGTCTTCGCCGTGAGCATGATGATCGGGATGTTCTTGTAGTTCTGGTCGAACTTCAGCAAGCGGCAAACGCGATAGCCGTCCAGCTTGGGCAGCATCACATCGAGTAGGATCAAGTCAGGCTTCTCGCTACGTGCCGTCTCCAGCGCTTCCGCGCCGTCGGCGGCGGTGATGACGTCGTAACCGCCAGCCTCGAGAATCGCCTTGATCATCTCAAGTATGGTCGGGCTATCGTCAACCGCGAGTATGCGTGCAGGCATTCCCAGCTCCCTCCTCGACACCGCTCTCCAGTGATGTATCGCCCCACGCGCGTGTTTGCTTTAGTGCCCGCCCCATCAGGCGGCCCCCATCGCCTTCCGACACTCTAGCAGACTGCGCTCACAGGTCTTCGCAAGCAGATCCGCCTTGAACCCGCCGAGGAACTCGGTCCACGAACCCTCAGGGCTCTTATAGAGCGCTCGCAGCGCATTCTCGTACTCGCGCGCGGCAGATTCCCACTTGCGCTGAGCTTTGTAGATGTTCGCGAGATTCAGGTGCGCGAGCGCGAAATCCGCGTCGATGTAGATCGTCTTCTTGAGCTCGCTGATCGCACGGACAGGATCGCCCTGGCGCTGGTGGATGATGCCGAGGATGTACCGGGCGACCGGAAGCAGCGGGTTGATCGCAAGCGCCCGGTGACACGCTTCCAACGCCTCGACGTAGTCGCCGGAGTCAGCGTGCACGTACGCCGACAGCAGGTGCGCTTCTGCGTTGCCTGCGTCGTTAGCGAGGATACGTGCGACGAGGTCGAGAACCCGCTCGGGATGTCCTTGCTCAAGGCACTGCCTCGCCTGGGCGAGGAGATCCTCCCCGTCGCCGCACTCTGCAGGCGCCGGGACAGGTGCGGGGGCGGGGGTCGGCTGGCGAGGCGTTCGGGACGCAGGCTTCGCCACGGCAGAAACCGGCGGCACTACGATGGGTGGTCGCTGTCCCGGTCGGGCCGCGGCGAACAACCGCTTCGCGCGAGGCTTCCGATACAAGAAGACGCCGTCGACCTCGACCGCCTCGAAGACGTCACTGATCGATGAGAGCGTCTCGGAATGGCCGATGAACAGATAGCCGCCCTCGTTCAGGCTGTTGTAGAAGTTGGAGACGACGCGCTTGGTCGATTCCATCTTGAAGTAGATGGTGACGTTGCGGCAGAAGATGATATCCCAGTTCCCCATGAGGGAGAGCGGATACGGCTCCTTGATGAGATTGTGGTAGCCGAAGTCGACAACGCTACGAACATGCGGCGCCACAGCGAACAGGTCGTTCGCCGGCTCGAAGTGCCTCGCAACGACGTCTTTGGAGACGTTGAGCATCGCACGCTTGCCGTAGATGCCCTTCTTGGCAGCCGAGAGAGCCTTCGTGGAGACATCGGTCCCGAGGATCTGGGGCTTCCACCCGAGCCCCTGTACGCCGGCATCGATGCACGTCATGCCGAGTGAGTACGGCTCCTCGCCGGTGGAGCATCCCGCCGACCAGATTCGGATGTTGCGGTTGGATTGTGGTTTGCCCGCCATGATCTCGGGCAGGATCTTGCTTCGCAGCGCCGCGAACTGCTGGGGGAACCGGAAGAAGCTCGTCTCGTTGATCGTGACCAGGTTCATGAGCTCGTTGAACTCCTGGTCGTCTTGCACGAGCAGTCGGTAGTAGTCGTCGAAAGACGAGTACCCGAACCGGGTCGCCCGCGTGACGAGCGATATGCGCAACGAGTCGAGCTTGCCGTCCTCAAGGAAGATGCCGGAGGATGAGTGGATGAAGTCGCGAAAGCGCGCGAACTCATCAATCGTCAAGTCCTTCGCGAGACCCTCACCGTTCACCGGTCACGCCCTCAGTCGACGACGCCGTCAGCGTCGTCTCCTATTCGCTCTATGAGTCCGGCTGAGTACATGCCGTAGAGGATCCTCGCGGTCTCGAAATCGTTGTAGCCGGTCAGGCCGACCAGCTCCTTCACCGACCGGCCGCCATGCAGGTAGCACAGCAACATCCATTCCTTCGGCTTCAGGTGGATCTCCATGGATTTGTCCCCGGGCGCGGAGGCCATGATGAACTCGGTCTCCAGCGAGGGGATCTTCTGCCTGATCCGGCCCCAGAGCTCAAGACGTCGGGACGACTCCATGATGATGTTCTCGACGGACACCGAGATCCCGATGTCCTCTTCTTCGCACGTCTCGTCACCTTCGAAGCGAAGCTGGCCGTCTTCCCAACGAAAGAGATCGAAGAGCGTGTCGTTGATCTGCTCCTGAATGAAGGTCTCGAGGACCTTGGCGTCCAGGTAGCCTTCGTCGACGAGAATCTGCCCCAGGCGACGGTCCGCCTTCTCCTTCTTCTGGATCTTCTGCAAGCCGAGCGCCTGGCGGAGCTGCTTCTCGGAGATCACGCCGGCCTTCACGATACGTCGGCCGAGCGACTCCCTGTGCCAGTTGCTGGACGCGAAGAAGACGCGACCCTTCTTGAAGCAGACCTTCCCCTGCGCATCCGGCAACTCAAGATGCAGCGTCCCGGTCTTCCGACCGGACGCCAGCAGACGGAACATGTCCGCGAGTGAGAAGTCCTTGAGGTTACCCTCGAGGGCCACGTGATCCTCTCCGTCCGGTTCGTGTCAGCGCGGCAGCCGGTCGACGGCGCCCACGCAAGGGTTCATGCGCGCTTAATCGTAGCACGCGCCATCGGGGGTTCAAAGCAGCGCCAACACGCGCCGAAGGCACTTCGGACGGACGGTTGACGCCATCGGGACGAATCGCTTGTGAAGCCACTTGCATTGATTGTTAGCAAGTCCTAATATGATGGCATCATATTCGCATATTCGCATATGTGAGTAGCAATGGAGGAAACCGTGGACGACGAAAGCTTCTACTGTCTTCATTCGGAGGTCTGCAAGACGCTTGCTAACCCCAAGCGGCAGATGATCCTTGAGAGTCTTCGCGACGGTGAGGTTTCGGTGAGCGAGATCGCTTCTCGGACCGGCATCCCGCAGGCGACGCTCTCCCAACACCTCTCGATCATGCGCAGCCGCGGCGTCGTCCGTTCACGCCGGTCGGGTTCCAACATCTTCTACACCCTGTCGAATCCCAAGATCCTCGTCGCTTTCGACCTCATCACCGAGGTCATGCGCGAGTCACTCGAAGAGCAGAGCCGTACCGCGGCCGCTCCGGGTGAACACGACCAAGGCTGAAGCGGCCCTCGGGTCGTCAACATACCCTGAGTCTCAAAAGGAGGAACGCTAGATGCCGGAAGAGGAGCCCCGCCAGAAGAGCCTGGCAATGGTGGTGATGAGCGGCGACATGGACAAGTTGTTCGGCGCTTTCATCATCGCAACGGGCGCAGCCGCGATGGGCATGGAAGTGACCATGTTCTTCACGTTCTGGGGCCTGCGCGCGATCAAGAAGAACGTCAGCACGGGCAAGACGCTGTTCGGCCGCATGCTCGGTCTGATGTACGGCGGCGACATCATGAAGGCCAACCCGTCCAAGTTCAGCTTTGGCGGCATGGGTCGGTGGATGTTCGGCAAGATGATGGGCAATCACAACGTGAGCAAGCTGAGCGAACTCCGCGACCTCGCGATCGACCTCGGCGTGAACATGTACGGGTGCCAGATGTCGATGGACGTCATGGAAATGCCGCAGGAGAGCTTCATCGACGGAGTCAAAGAGCCGGTGGGCGTCGGGTTCTTCCTCCTCAAGGCGCAAGACGCCGACATCCAGTTGTTCATCTAGTCCCGCAAACCACACCAGCGTGTATCAGCAACCGGTCGTGCCCCGGTACGGCCCGTCAAAGGAGCAATCATGTCCGACGAAACCAAGATCGACCTCGAACTCGACCTCAAGGGCCTTCTCTGCCCGCTTCCGATGGTCAAAGTGAGCCAGAACATCGGCAAAGTCGAAGTCGGCGGCGTCATTCGTGCCATCGCGACCGACCCCGGCGCCATGGCTGACATCCCCGCATGGGCGAAGTCGACCGGCAATGAAGTCTTGCAGGCCGAGAAGGTCGGCGGAGAGTTCGTCTTCCTCGTCAAGCGCGTCAAGTAGAGAGAGCGACATGGAAACCTACCTCTGGATCACCTCCGTCTGGGGCATCTACCTCACGGCCGTGGTGTTCTTCGGCGGGATGGCCTGGCGCATCTACCAGTGGGCCACAACGCCGAAGTCGCCGGTCCGTCTCGGGATGTTCCCGAAGCCGAAGAGCGGCGCGGGGCGCTTCGGCAAGCTGCTCGCCGACACGTTCATCGCCCCGCAGTCCGCCAAGATCGAACCGACGATGTGGATCTTCGCCATGGCGTTCCATGTGGCCGCACTCGGCGCGTTCGTTGGACACCTGCGCCTGATCCGCGAGTTCCCGCTGCTGCCGGCATGGCTCGGCGAAGCCGGCATGAACACGTTTGCGGCGTGGTCCGGCAGCATCGCAGGCACCCTCATGCTCGTTGGCGTGCTCTTCTGGATCGCCCGCAGGACGTTCGGCCCCTACAAGAACCTTTCGGTGCCGGAAGACTACCTGCTCCTGTTCTTGCTGCTTGGCGTCATCGTGATGGGCGATCACATGCGGTTCGTGTATGGCGGCGTTGTCCACGCAGCCACCTACCGCGAGTGGTTTGTGAGCCTCTTGACGTTCAAGCCGGAGATTCCGGCCGAACTGCTCGCCAGCAATGTCGGCGTCTCGCTTGGAACGCACATGCTCTTCACTGACTTGCTGCTCATGTACTTCCCGTTCAGCAAGCTCGTGCATGCGATAGGCGCATTCTCGTCCAACCTTGTGAGGAGTGAGTAAGCATGGACTCAACGCAGCTCACGACCCTCACAGGGGTCATCGACAAGAAGATGAACCGCCAGCTCAAGCAGTACCTGGATATCTGTGCGCGCTGCGCGATCTGCAAGGACGCGTGCCACCAGTACGTGGGTACGGGGGATTTCAAGTACCTCCCCGCCCGTCGTGCAGAGCTCATCCGTCAGATCTACAAGAAGTACTTCACGAAGACCGGCGAGTTCGTGCCAGCGCTCTACGAGGCACGCGACCCCGACGAGAACCTTCTCGACGAGCTGTACGACTCTACCTACGCCTGCACCGGCTGCCGTCGCTGCATGTACTACTGCCCGTTCTCGATCGACACCGCCTGGATCCTCTCGGTAGCCAAAGCGATCCTCATCGCCGCGGGCAAAGGCAACGAGATGCTCGGCCAGCTCGCTGACGCCGCGATCTTCAAAGGCGACAACGCCGAGATGTTCAACGACGTCATGGTGAGCGGCTTCGAGGACATCCAGGAAGAGGTGCGCGCCATCACCGGCAACCCGAACTCACAGGTACCGGTGAACAAGGAGGGCGCCGACATCCTGTACGTAGCGCTCGCCGGCGCGCACTCGATCCGTCCGGCCGCCGTCATCTTCGAAGAGGCTGGCGAGAACTGGACGATCTCGATGTTCGAGGCGGCCAACTACGGCTTCTTCTACGGCGACGTCGAGAAGGCGCGGCTCATCACCAAGCGCTATATCGACGAGGCCAAGCGCCTCGGCGTGAAGGAGATCGTGGTTCCGGAGTGCGGTCATGCGTACCGCGTCGCGGAGTTCTTCTACGAGGCGTGGTCCAAAGAACCGATGCCCTTCAAGATCAGCCACATCCTCGAGAAGGTTGACCAGTACATCAAGTCAGGTCGCATCACGGTGGACAAGGGTCTCATCGAGGGCAAGGTCACCTACCACGACCCGTGCCAGCTCGGTCGCAACGGCGGCAAGTTCGAGGAGCCGCGCGACATCGTGAAGGCAGTGACCGACAACTTCGTCGACCTGACGCCGAACCGCGCAGAGCAGTGGTGCTGCGGTGGCGGTGGCGGGATCGTGGCGATGGAGGAGTTCAAGGACGTTCGACTCGCGTCCGGGATCAAGAAGGTCGAGCAGCTCAAGGCGAGCGGCGCCACAGTGCTGGCCTGCCCGTGCGAGAACTGCCGCCTCCAGATCGAAGAGCTCAACGAGGTCCACGAGCTCGGACTTCAGGTCTGGCAGGTCATCGACCTCGTCGTGGCAGCCATGCCGCTCAAGGGGACCAAGCCGACCCACGTCTAGCACGTACAGACAGCACGACAGAGCGAGGCGCCCCCCGGGGCGCCTCGCTCTGTCGTGGACGACGTGGAGGTTCGGGGCCCGACCGCTACGGCAACTGCGCCACTGAGTGACAGTTCTGGCAAAGGTCATCGGTGAATGCGGTCGTGGTCGATTCGACCAGCATCCGATAGCCGAGTGTTTCGTGTGGGAAGTTCTGGAACCTGGGATTATCGGCAACGGCCGTACCGTTCGCCGCCGATACGGTGGAGCTCGCTACGGCACCGACCTCACCGACGAACCGTGTGTCCTCATGGCACTGCATGCAGATCGGGTAGTGGCCTGCCTGAAGCGACGTTCGCGGCCACGGCATGACGAACGCTCGATTGTGCCTGACCCGCGTGAGTCCGGTAGCAGGATCGGGACTGAGGCGCCCCATCGTGCCCAGGACCTGTGTCGTCGAGGAATTCGAGTACATACGGGGCACCCTGTCATACACGTAGGGCGCTACTGTCGTGAGGGACGATTCCACCGGATGATTGTGAACCACCCCCGACCCGGACGCGCGACCCCGGTGGCATGACAGACACCAGTCTGAGCCGTACTCGGCAACCGAGGTCGTTGCCGCTCCCGGACGCGTCTTCAGCAGCCGCGTACTCCGCAGCTCGTAGTTGCGGAAGGTGTCGTTCGACGAGTTCCTTGCCCGTTCTCCCGCGAATCGAACTACCGTGTTGTTGCCGTGCACGCTGTGGCAATCCCCGCACCCCAGGAGTCCGGACTCGGAGAACGCTACTGTCGCGCTCCCCCCGCTCGGATCACCCCCGGGCACCACGTTGGTCGCGTTTATGGAGTGCTCCGCGCCCACTGTCAGACCCTTCCGACAATGGCGCCATAGACGCCGCTTCCCGGAGAGCCCGTGCCGTCGTGACACATCAGGCAGGTGGCTGTTACCGTCGCTTGCGGCAGTAGTTTGATGCCGGAGTCGGATGCATCATGCAGGGTATGACAGAGCGAACAGACCCGGGAGGTCGCGCTGTAGTTGCCGTGCGGCCCCGTCCCATCCACATTCGAGACAGCGTGACAGTTGCTGTACCAGCAGGTGTCTCCATAATCGGCACGACCCGCATACGGTGTCTCGGAGAACCCCAGGGCGGCCTCGCAGAGAGCGAAGCCAGCCAACACGATAATCGACACAAGCACGATAACGCGACCTGCTACCCGCAAACGTACCCCTCCCCCGGTCGTGCAGCGAAGCATCGTAGTTCAGCGTTCGCATCTTCTGATTCAAGATAGTACCTGGAAACTGCAGGCAGGGCGACCGGCGACCGAAGAGATCAAATCGTGCGAGCGGCGACCAGCGCTTCGGCGAGCAGGGCAATCTGCTGCGGCTCGGTGATTCCGCCATCGTCGCCAAGCAGGAGGCCCCCTGCCCGGGCAAGCAAACCCGCCCGACTTCCCAGCACCTCTGCCTGCGCGCGCCCGTTCGACAGAGCCGTACTCTGCAGACCGCCGATAACGGCAAGGTCATTCGCCCTGGCGGCCCAGAACAACCGCTCGAAACCATCGAAATCCAGTCCTCCCCCGGCATGGACCGCCGTGAAGCCGGCGCGCTTGACCGCTCCCAGCAACCAGCGCGTGTCACCGTCGGAATGGAGAATCGCAGGAGAAGAGAACTCGCTCGTGACTCGAACGACCGCAGTGTACGCCGGCAGCAACTGCTCGATCGCGAAGTCAGGTGCCACCAGCGGACCCTCGGTACCCGCCAGGTCCTCGGCAAGCACGATTCCCGCGGCGCCGGATTCGAGGCCATGCCTGGCGCGGGCGACGACCGCGTCCAGGCCGGATTCGATGCGCTGCAACATGCCCGAAGGATCCGTGAGCGTCTCACGCAGCCCCTCCACGATGCCCCGGGCACGCAGGACGGGCCACAACGGTCCCTGAACGGCCCAGAAAGCGCTAACGCCCGCACTCACGAGGACGTCGAGGGTCTGCTCGGCCCAGGGTTCCCAGGACGGAACGAACGCGAATGCCGCACGAAGCTCCTGGCATGCTCGAAGTACCGACTGTGCGGGCTCGGAGGTGCCCGTGACGAGGCCGCCGAGCGCCCCGGGCGGGACGAAGGTGAGCCCGAACGCGAAGGGGGTTCGACGTGGCAGATGCGGCTGTGTCATCTCGGTGAGCCTGGCGGAGCGCTAGAACAGCCTGAAGCCGGCGGCAACCCCGGCCGACACGGCCCAGACGAGAAAGAATGCGCCGATCACGCCGAGGGACACCGCTAGAAACGCCTTCTTGGGCTCCATCTTAAGGAGCCAGGAGGCGGCAGTCCCGGAGTAGGCGCCCGTGCCCGGCAGCGGAATCGCGACGAACACGGCAAGTCCGAGCACACCATACTTCTCGACCAGCGGATGAGCCTTGACGCGAATGCCCTCGAGCTTGCGGTGCAGCCAACAACCCTCCGGGATCCGATGGTAGACGAGCTCCAGGAAGTAGTAGCCGGGCCAGAATATGGCGAGGTTGGAGATCAGGATGAGCGGCAGATAGTACTGCTCGTGCTGCTGGACGGCGAGCGGAACAGCCCCCCGCAACTCGATCCAGGGAATCACGGTGATGACCATATACTTCAGCCAGGCGGGTAGCCCGGCAACGAATGCCGGCATGCTCGATTACTCCTTCGGGGGGAATGCTGCGTAGATTCGCTCGATCTCCGAGCGCCAGAACGCCTCGCGGTCGCAAGCGTCGCGGCCGAGCCCGCTTGCGAACTTGAAGTACCCGTCGCCGGGCATGCCGGAGTCCTTGCGCGTCACGAGCGAGGCGAGCATGATGCCGTTGGCGGCGTCCTCCTCGGCGCACACCTCGTTCAGGAACTTCATCATGCCGAACGAGTACGGTCGGAGGCGGATCGCGGTGACGGCATCGCACAGCTCGGAATACGTGGTCGTGCCGCGCTCGCGAGCGCGTGCGATGAGAAAGTCGCGCGCTTCGGCCTTGCCGGCGCGCCACGCCTCGGCGGTGAAGCCGTATCGGGTCTTCTCGGTCATGGCGTCAGTATCCCATACCCTCTGGCTATGGCGCGAAGATGTTCGCGACCGCGTGCAGCACGAAAGGCGCGTACGTACCACCGGTGCGCTCGCGTAGCCAGCCGGTGGCAAGACCGAGGACGGTCCCGTAGCCGACCTTGAATGCCAGCAACGACGCTATCTCAGGATGCGCCGGATGCTGTAGCAGCGTGGGGGCATAGCCCAGGTGCCACAGCCCGAACAGTACCGCGCCCGTCGAAATCGTCACCCACGCGGCACGGGGCCCGGCCGAGATGGGCCGCAGCTTACCGAAGAGCCAGCCGCGAAAGAGCAGCTCCTCGAACGCAGGCACCGCAAGTCCGAACGTCAGATTGAGGACGAAAGGCATGATGCCGAACGATCGCGAGGTGATCACCAGCGTCAGAACGAGAGCGACGCCGAGAAACGACAGAGCCCACGTATGCATGGGCTTGCCGGCAAGAGACAGGCCGAGCGCGGATAGCGTGGGGCGAAAGACGATGAGCAGCAGGATGCCGAGGGCCAAGAAGCTGGCGCCGTTCACGAGCTGGAAGCGGAAGACGCTGCCGGTGCCGTGGGCGACGAGGAGCAGGCCGCGAAAGATCGCGGCGAGCGCAAGCTGGATGAGCGCGAGCGCACCGAGCGCGCGCCACACGATCGTCCTGAGTTCGGGCTGAGGGTGGGGACCTTGAGACATCGAGCACCTCCGACCCCAACCGTAACCCGGGCGGGCGGGTAGGTCACCCGAACCGCGGCGTCCGTCACGCGACCGTTGCGCGCTAGAATGGCTTCGGAGGTTTCGATGGACCGCGACTACAAGATGCCAGAGGACGATGACGCGCTACTGGCGGAGTGCGACGTCACGACGTTTCGCGCCACAGGCCCTGGCGGGCAAGGCGTGAACACGACCGACAGCGCCGTGCGCCTGAAGCATCGGCCAAGCGGTATCGTCGTGGTGGCGCGGCGCGAGCGGAGCCAGTACCTCAACAAGAAGGCAGCGCTCGCGCGACTCCGGAAGCGCTTCGCCGAGCAATCGTACGTGGCGACAGAGCGCGTTCCGACCAGGAAGTCCCGTTCGGCGAAGGAGCGGACGCTCATGGCCAAGCACGTGAACGCCAGGCGCAAGGTCGCTCGTCGCAGAGTCGATCCTACAGAAGAGTAGTCGTCCCGACAGCTGCCTGCGCGCTACGGAAGTGCGGGCTTCGGATGGCAGTTCAGGCAGAGGTCGTCCATGAACGCCGTCGTGGTCGACTCGACCAGCATCCGGTAGCCCTGCGTTTCGTGCGGGAAGTTCTGGAACCGCGGGTTCTCGACTGACTGCCAGCCATCTCCCGCAAGGATGGTCGTCCTGCTCGGAATCGCCTGCGTGCCATCCTCTGTGAGCGTGCCCACGAAACGTGTGTCCTCATGGCACTGCTGGCAGATGGGCAGGTGTCCGGCTTGCGTGCCCACCCGTGGGTACGGCATTAGGTAGCCGGTGTTGTAGGAGTAGCCATAGTTGTTTCCCGCGAATCCGATGGTCGTCGCGGTCGTCGCAACAGAGCCGGATCCCGTGATGATGCCGAGCTGGCGGTAGTTGTACGGAGATGCCGTCGTCAGCTTCGATTCGACAGGATGATTCATCGCACCGCCGACCACCCCGGAAGCGCGACCTTGATGACACGCCATGCACCAGTCTGAACCGTATTCGGCAACAGCGGTCGCAACGTTCGCAGGGCGCTGCTTGAGCAGTCTATTCGAGACGTACGAGGGGTAGCCCCCCATGTAGACGCGCATGCGCTCGCCTAGAAACGGTGTCACCGCATTCTGCCCGTGCGGCGTATGGCAATCGCTGCAGGTGAGCGTCCCGCTCGTCCCGGCAAACGCCATCACAGCACTACCACCGTCGCCAGCGTTGCCGCCGGGAACGACCGACGTGGCCTCGGTGCGATGCCGCGCGCCGACCGCCAGTCCCCTCGCCGCAATCGCTCCGTAGACGCCCCTCCCGCCGCTGCCATCGTGACAGGTCTGACACGTGGCCTGGATCGTTGCACCGATCAGAAGCTGCGTGGCGGATCCCGAATCGTGCAGGGTGTGGCAATGCTCGCACACGCGCGTGCCGTTGGAGTAGCCACGGTGCGGCCCGTAGCCCGTGTTGGTCCATCCCGGAGTGTGACAGTAGGCGCAATCGCCGTAGCCGTTCGATCCGCCCTTGGGAACCATGCCCGTCTCATTCCAGCCGAGAGCAACTGACGCCGAGGCCAGGAACGCCATCGTGATCGTGAGCAGGGCGATCGTGCGCGTCAGTCCGACCCTCATTGCGACTCCCCTGGAAGACCCCATGGTGCGACTGCGCAGAACATACCAGCGCAGGTAATGCCTGTAAAGCAGCTCGCCGCCCTCCTATGAGAACAGGAGCCTGCCGGCGATCGGCAGACTCCTGCAAACGTGTGGTGGAGGCGCGGAGAATCGAACTCCGGTCCACAATAGACCCCCGGGTAGTATCTCCAGGCTCAGACACCGATTATCGTCAGAACGGGCGACACTCGGTGACCCGCGTGCCCGTGCCCTGGCCGTTCATTCTCGCGCATAACGGCATACAGCCTACGTCCGTCGCGCATGTCCCCTGAGTGACGTCGGGACCGGTGACGGGGACTCTCACCGGGCGACGTCGCTACTTAATTAAGCAGCGAGAGCGTAATTATTGTCGACGCTTGAGCGTCTTTACCCCTGTTTAACGAGGCGAGGAGACCTCGACCTGCTGCTACCCTCGAACCTATCATGTCGAATCCAGTCGCCCCCGGAATCGAACGTTGTCAACGTCCTGCCGCGCTGAGCGCGGATGCGTAGTATATCCCCGCAGCCACGCCACGTCACCTTGTCAGTGCAAGCGTCGTGCCGTTACCTGCCGAGCGTGCGGTCTTTGAGTGCCCGGGCGACGTCGCGCTTCGCGTCCTTCTCGGCAAGCGCGTCGCGCTTGTCATACGACTTCTTGCCTCGCGCGAGTGCGAGCTCGAGCTTCACGAGCCCCGTCGTCGCGAAGTACATCTTGAGCGGCACGAGCGTGAATCCGGTCTCCTTCGTCTTGCCGATGAGGTAGCGGATCTCGTTCTTGTGCAACAGCAGCTTTCGCGCGCGGTTGGGATCCACGTTGCCGCGATTGCCATGGCTGTATGGCGATATGTGCACGTTGTGGAGCCATACCTCGCCGCGCTTCACCGAGGCGAACGCGTCGCGCAGGCTCGCCTTGTTCTCGCGCAACGACTTGACCTCGGTGCCCGTAAGCGCGATGCCGACTTCAAAGGTCTCGACCACGGTGTAGTCGTGGAAGGCCTTCTTGTTGTTGGCTATGAGGCGCTCTTCTTTGGGCACGGCTCTACTCGTTCGTTACGGTGTGAAGTCGGTGTCTGGCGTGAGGCGCAGAACGAACGCCGAGAGCAGCTTCACGGTGTTCTCGAGGTCATCGATCGACAGCACCTCGGTGGGTGTGTGCATGTAGCGCAGCGGGACGCTCACAAGCGCGGCCGCCTTGCCTCCACGCGAAAGTTGGATGGCATTCGCATCGGTACCGGTGCCGCGAGGCGCGCCCTCGACCTGGTACGGGATCTTCTCGGCCTCGGCGGCTTCGCACAACAGGTCGAACACCCGCGGATTGATGTTGGCGCCCCGAGCGATGGCCGGACCGCCGCCGCACTTCACGTCGCCGTGCTTGCGCTTGTCGACATCCGGGTAGTCGGTCGCGTGCGTGACCTCCACGGCGATGCCCACGACAGGGTCCACGCCGTATGCGGACGTGGTACCGCCGCGCAGGCCGATCTCTTCCTGCACCGTCGCGGCGGCGATGAAGTCACCCTTGGCGCCACCGGCGTCTTTGACCGAGCGAAGCACCTCGGCTGCGATCCAGGCGCCCATCTTGTCATCGAATGCGCGCGAGACCGCCATGTTGTCGCCGAAGGTCTCCATGCCGACGCCGTAGGTGACCGGATCGCCGATACGAACGCGCTTCTTGACCTCGTCGCCTTTCATGCCGAGGTCGATGAACATCTTGTGCATCTTGACGACCTGCTTGCGCTCGTCTTCCTCCAGCAGGTGAATCGCAAGGCGGCCGAGTACGCCGAGCAGCGGGCCGTCGGCGGTATGGACGGTGACGCGAGCGCCTGGCAGGATCTGCGGGTCGTGACCGCCGATGCCGGCGAACGCGCAGAAACCGTCGTCGGTGATGTAGGTGACCATGAAGCCAATCTCGTCGATGTGGCCGGCGAGCATGACCGACGGGCCGCCCGCAGTGCCGTTGACCGTCGCATGGACCGAACCCATAACGTTGGTCTCCACCGCGTCGGCGATCGGGGTCACGTAGTCGCGGAACACCTTTGCGGCAGGCTGTTCGTAGCCGGAGGGCGACGGAGCCTCAACGAGCGTCTTGAGGAAATCGAACGACTCAGCGCGCATGAAACGGCCTCCTCGATGAATAGCGGACAAGAGATGTCAGTGTACCGCCGAGCGCTGACACGCGCCACCGCCTCACGCGACCTCGAAGTCGATCCGTCGCTCGGCCGGACTCACGTCGAGCACGCGTACCTTGAGACGCTGCCCGAGACGGAACTGCTTGCCGCGGTTCTCCCCCCAGAGCATGAACCGCTCGGCATCGAAGCGGTAGTAGTCGTCGCCGAGCGCCTGCACGTGCACGAGTCCCTCGGCGGTGTTGTCGAGCTGCACGAAGAAGCCGAACGACATCACGCCGGTGACGATGCCCTCGAACACCTCGCCGAGATGGTCGGCCATCAGTTGCACGAGCTTGACCTTCTGCGACGAATCCTCCGCCGACTCCGCCTCGCGCTCCATGACCGAGCAGTGCTCGGCGAGCCAGCCGAGTTCGTGCGCCATGCTGGCGACCGGCTCATTGCCGAGCGTCCCGGTGAGTTGCGCCTTGAGCAGGCGATGAACGATGAGGTCCGGGTAGCGCCGGATGGGGCTCGTGAAGTGGCAGTACGCATCGCTCGCGAGGCCGAAGTGTCCCTCAAGGATTTCCGAGTAGCGCGCCCGCTCAAGGGCGCGCAGCAACAGCGAGTTGATCAGCAGCTCCTCAGGGCGGCCCTTCGCGAACTTCACGATCTTCTGGAACGTCTGAGGGCTCGCGCCGTGGATGTCCTTCATCGGGTAGTCGAATTCCTTGAGGATGACGGCGATCTGGCCGAGCGCGTCGGGATCCGGATCTTCGTGGATGCGGTACATCATCGACGCTTCGGCATCGCGCATGTGGCGCGCGACGACTTCATTGGCGAGCACCATCGCTTCTTCGATCATGTTGGTCGCGACGGTGCGCTTTCGCAGCACGACCTCGATCGGCTTGCCGGTCTCGTCAAGCTTCACGCGCGCCTCGACGGTGTCGAAGTCGAGCCCGCCCCGCGCGATACGCCGCTTGTGGATCGCGTCTGCCGCCGAGCGGAAGTCGGTGAGCACGCGCTTGAGCTCGTCGTTCGCGAAGCCGCCACCCGAAAGCCAGCGATCCACGGTATCGTAGTCGAGCCGGTGGTCGCTTCGCATGACCGAAGGGTACAGGCGGTACGCCTCGACGAGTCCCGTCTTGTCGAGGTCCATCTCAACCGTGAACGTCAGGCGGTCCTCGGCGGGATTGAGCGAACAGATACCGTTGCTGAGTCGCTCGGGAAGCATCGGAATGACGCGGTCGACAAGATAGACGGAGGTCGCGCGCATACGCGCCTCTTCGTCGATGACGCTCCCCCACGGCACGTAGTGGCTCACGTCGGCGATATGCACCCACATGCGGAAACCGCCCTCGCGGCGCTCGATGGAGATGGCGTCGTCGAAGTCCTTCGCGTCGGTCGGGTCGATCGTGACCGTGAACAGGTCGCGGACGTCCGTACGGCCGCGCGCGAGCTCCGCCTCCCCGTCTTGCACGAGCACGTTCGCGGCTGCCTCGACCTCCTCGGAAAACGCGGTCGGCAGCGAGTGCTCGCGGATGACGATCTCCACGTCCACGCCAGGCGCATCCGCCGGGCCGAGGACTTCTTCGATGACGCCCTGCATCGCATCGCGCTGCGTGGCGTAGCGCGTGATGCGTGCCACGACGATGTCGTTCGGCCTGGGCATGACGTCGCCCTTGAGGCTCACGAAGATGTCCGAGCGAACCCGCGCATCGGTTGGCGTCACGATACCGAGCGCGCCGTGCCGCTCGAACGTGCCCACCACGCGGGTGACCGCGCGCTCGAGCACCTGAACGATCTCACCGGAGCGCCCCTCGCGCGAGCGCTGATCGTTCAGCCTGAGCGCGACGGTGTCGCCATGCATCGCGCCGTTGGTGTCTCGGCGTCCTACGTACACGTCGCCGACCGGCGTCACCACGAACGCGAATCCCCTGCGGTTCATGGTCACACGTCCCACGAGCAGTCCGCGCTCCTTGAGCGCGATATACGTGCCACCGGGTCCCTCGGCTACCGCTCCGGACTTCACGAGCGATGCGAGAACCGTCGCGATTCGGGACTCTGCCAGACCCTCGCCCTCCAGCGCAGCGGCGAGGTCCCCGGCGGTCATCGGCTTTCCGCCGCCCGCGCGAAGCGTCTTCACGACCAGCTTGTCAGGACGCATAGAACCTCCCCGGGCCCGTTCGACGAGCGGTTCGTCGGCCCCGCCGGGCGGGCCGGGCGCGGCTTGCCGCGGTGCTACAATCTCTGTATGGTGCAACTCTACACCTGAGCGTTCGGAGCGCACATGCACAACCAGCGGGAACTCACACCGACCCTTATCGGGACAGGCACCCTCACCAGCCTTCGCGACATGGTCCGCGCCATGGAGACCGTGGAGACCTTCGAGTACCGGTACGCCGTGGACGGCGAGCCGGTCACCGAAGGCAAGGCGACGCTCGTGAAGATCATGGCCGACCCGGACTCTTCGACGCTGCTCGTCAACGGCTGCCTGTTCCTCAACGTGGCAAGCTTCCGCTACCTCGATTTCACAACAGCCGACGACGGAACGACGCGCATCGAGCTCAACGGCGACGGCCTGAGTCTTGTGATGGAGCCGCTCGACGAGCCGGACCTGCGCGAAGGCCGCCCGGTCATCCGGCTGATGGACGAGATCGCGTTCGACCCACAGTCGTACGTGACCCTCGATGACGACGAGGACGACGACTAGAGCTTCTTGCGGATCTCCGTAAGCGCGCGCTGGTACTGCGAATCCGTGGCCTTGTCGGCCTGCTTCTCGGCATCCATCTTCACGGCGATCTCGGGCACGACGCCCTTCTTGTCGATGACGCGCCCCAGCGGCGTGAGGTAGTGCGCGATCGTCAGCTTGACTGCGCCGCCGAACGACAGCTCCTCGATCTGCTGGACGCTCCCCTTGCCAAACGATGTCACGCCGATGATCGTCGCACGCTTGTAGTCTTGCAGCGCGCCGGCGACGATCTCGCTTGCCGAGGCGGAGTTCTCATTGACGAGCAGCACGAGGGGGGCCTCGGTCGCAGTGTCGCCCGAGACACGATACGTCTCATCCGTGCCTGCGGCACGGCCGTCGACGGTGACCACCACGCCGTCCTTCACAAAGAGCGAGACCACGTCGACAGACGCGCTGAGAAGACCGCCGGGATTGTCGCGAAGATCGAGGATGAAGGCCTTGGCGCCCTTCTTGGACAGGCTGTCGATCGCCCCGCGAACGTCGTCTCCCGACCTCTGGTTGAATGAGTACAGGCGGATGTAGCCGACATCCTTGCCGACCAACTCCTGCTCGATGTTGGGCACCTCGATCTTCGCGCGCTTGATCGTGAAGACGATGGGCTTCTCCGAGCCGGACCGCGTCACTCCAAGCTTCACCGGCGTTCCCTCGGGACCGCGCACGCGCTTCACGACCTCGTCGACGTCCCATTTGTCGCGGGTCACGCCGTCGATCGAGACGATCACATCATCGGCCTTGAGGCCGGCTGCCTGCGCCGGCGTCTTGTCGAGAACCTTCACCACGTACGCCCGACCGTCCTTGTCGGCGATGGTGATGCCGATGCCGTAGAACTCGCCGTTGGTCTGCTCGGTGAAGTACTTGTAGTGCTCCGCGTCGAAGTACGTCGCGTAGGGGTCGCCCAGGGATTCGAGCATGCCCTTGACGACTCCGGCAGTCATCGACGCTTCATCGCTCGGTTCGAGCGCCTCGGCGTTGATGATCTTCTGGACCTCGGTCGCGGCGCGCTCGACACTGGCCGGCGCCTTGCCCACGCCGGGGACGACGCCGACGGACGGCAACATGCGGTCGAACAGGACTCCGCCTGCGAACGCGACAACGATGAGCATCAGCACGACGGCTGCGCCGATGGTGTACTTCAGTGCTTTGTTCATGGGGATTAGACCTTCAGATAGCGCCTCAGGGCGACGGCGGAGCCGGCGAGACCGATGATCACGCCGCTCAGGATGAGTATGAGAGAGATCTGCACCGAGGCACCTGCCGAGAGCGAGACCGGTAGGAACGAGATGCTCTCCTTGAGCTTGGGCAACAGGAACCACTGGACCGAGCCGAGCGTCAGCAACGCCAGGAACGCTCCGAGGAGACTCTGCAATACGCCCTCCAGAAGGAATGGCGTACGGATGAACCAGTTCGACGCTCCCACGAGCCTCATGATGCCGATCTCCTTGCGCCTGGCGTAGATCGCAAGCCGGATCGTGTTGTTGATGAAGATGAGGCTGATGACAGCCAGCATGATGATGAAGACGGCACCTATGACCCGCAGCGCACTCGTGAACGCGAACAGCTGGTTCACGATCTGCTGCCCGTACTTCAATGATTTCTCGGGAGTATCCGGACGGTCTGCGACCTTGAGGAACCCCGGATTCGCCTTGATCGTCTCAACGACGGCGTTGACGTCCTGCGGCTTCTTCAGATTCACGTCAAGTGACGCGGGAAGCGGGTTGACCTCAAGCTGGTCGACGATCTCGGGGCTGTCTGCCAGCGTCGTCTTCTTGAGCTCCTCGAGGGCTTCTTCCTTCGAGGTGTACTTCACGTCCTTGACGCGTACATCACCGACCAGCGCCTTGTTGAGCGCGTCGACGTCGGCGGGTGCCGCGCCGTCCTTGAGGAAGATGCGGATCGAGACCTTTTCCTCGACCGACCGGACGACCTGCCCGACGATCATGCTACTGCCGACGGAAGCGCCGACGATCAGCAGCGACAGGTAGATGGTGATGACCGCGCCGAGGCTCATGACCCAGTTGCGGCGGAAGCTCTGGACCGACTCCCGAACGAAATAGCCGACGTTAATCGCCATAACCGTACACCCCGCGATCCTGGTCACGGATGACACGGCCGTTCTCCAGTGCGATGACGCGTTTGCGCATCGAGTCGACCATCTCCCTGTCATGCGTCGCAACCAGCACGGTCGTGCCGGTCTTGTTGATGCGGCTGAAGAGGCTCATGATCCCCAGCGACGTTGCCGGGTCGAGGTTGCCCGTCGGCTCGTCCGCGAGCAAGAGCGGCGGGCGGTTCACGAACGCGCGGGCGATGCTCACCCGCTGCTGCTCACCACCGGAGAGCTCATCAGGGTAGCTGTTGATCTTCTCTTCCAGGCCGACCAGACGCAGCACCTCGGGTACCTGGGTGCGGATGACGTGCTTGCTCCGACCGATGACCTCGAGGGCAAACGCCACGTTCTCATAGGTGGTCTTGTTCGGCAGCAGCTTGAAATCCTGGAAGACGCAACCGATGTTCCTGCGCAGGAACGGCACCTTCCAGTTCTTCATCCTGGTCAGGTCCTGGCCCGCAACGACGATAGAGCCTTCCGACGGCAGCAGCTCGCGCTGAAGGAGTCGGATGAATGTGGACTTGCCGGAACCCGAATGACCGACGAGGAAGACGAACTCTCCCTGCTCGATCTCCACATTCACGTCGTAGAGAGCGGGTTTGTCAGCACCATACGTCTTGCTGACGTTCCGCATGGATATCATGGATGCTCCATCTGTTGATAACGATTCCCGGGCAATTCTAGCAAAACCGCTGCCGTACCGACGCTCTCACGCCCGCAGCGTTTCTCGAACTTCACACGCCCTTCACGCCCGAACGGCGATCGCCTCACGCGCGGCGGCGGCAATATCGATCGCGGTGAGCCCGTAATGCACCATGAGCTCCTCGGGATCGCCGGATGTTCCGAAGACATCACGGACGCCTACGCGGCGGAGTGGCACGGGGCGCTGTTCGCCGATAACCTCGGCTACAGCCGACCCGAGACCCCCGATGATCGAGTGCTCTTCGCAGGTGACGACCGCGCCCGTCCTGGCGACCGAGGCGACGACCGTATCGGCATCGATCGGCTTGATGGTCGCGACATCGAGCACCTCCGCTGAGACGCCCTCGGCCGCGAGAAGTTCGGCTGCGGCCAGTGCTCGCTCCACCATGACGCCGCATGCGGCCAGGGTGACATCCGTCCCCTCGCGAAGCACGTAAGCGCGGCCGAGCTCGAACTCGAAGCCCTCATCGTACACCAGCGGAACAGCGGCACGGCCGAGCCGGACGTAGAACGGGCCCGGCGTCGCTGCCGCCACGCGGATCGCCGACGCTGCCGCACGCGCGTCCGCCGGCACGAGCACCCGCATTCCGGGGAGCACGCGCATGAGCGCAAGGTCCTCAAGCATCTGGTGGCTGCCGCCGTCAGGTCCGACCGTAATGCCCGAGTGTGTGGGGCAGAGCTTCACGTCGAGTCCTGAGTAGCAGACGGTGTTGCGAACCTGATCGTACGCCCGGCCGGTCGCGAATACCGCGAAGGAGCCCGTGAACGCGATCTTGCCGCCAACGGCCAGGCCGGCTGCCGTGCCGATCATGTTCTGCTCGGCGATGCCGGCGTTGAAGAAGCGGGCCGGATACGCCTTCTCGAACGTCGCGGTCGTTGTGGACTTCGAGAGGTCCGCCTCGACCACGACGACATCCATACCTGCATCGGCGAGCTCGACGAGCGTCGCTCCGAACGCTTCGCGCGTTGCACGCTTCTCGCCCATCACGCCACCTCTCCGTTGCAGCCGAGCTCCGCCAGCGCCGTCGCGGCCTGCTCGGCCGTGGGCGTCTTTCCATGCCAGTCAGCGAGGCCCTGCATGAAGGAAACACCCTTCCCCTTGATCGTCGAGCACACGACCACGACCGGCTTGCCGCCAGCCTCGGCACGGGCGCGGGCTCCGCCAAGGACACGCACGAGCGTGCCGATGTCGTGGCCGTCACATTCGACGGCCTCCCAGCCGAACGCGGCGAACTTGTGCGCTATCTCACCAAGGCACATGACCTCTGAGCAGGCGCCGTCGATCTGGAGTCCGTTGTTGTCGACGATCGCGACCACATTTGTCAGCCCGTGGTGCGATGCGAACATCGCTGCCTCCCAGACCTCGCCTTCCTGGAGCTCACCGTCGCCGAGCAGACAGTACACGGTGGGCTCCATCATCCCGTCGAGTCTGAGTGAGAGCGCCATGCCGTTGCTGATGGCCAATCCCTGGCCGAGCGACCCGGTCGAGACCTCCACACCCGGCGTCTTCTTGCAGTCGGGGTGTCCCTGCAGGATCGATCCGAGCTTGCGCAGCGTGCCAAGGTGCGTGCGGTCGAAGTAGCCCGTCTCGGCAAGCGCCGCATACAGCACGGGTGCAGCGTGGCCCTTCGACAGCACGAAGCGATCGCGCTCGGGCAGTGCGGGTTGCGCCGGGTCGTGCCGCAGCACCGAGCCGTACAGCGTCGCGACGATGTCAGCCGCCGACAGCGAGCCGCCGGGGTGGCCCGAGCCTGCCTCGGTCAGCATGCTCACGATATCGCAGCGCATACGCCGGGCGAGCTCGCGCAGTTCATCGGGTGAACGACCCTCCGCCATCTAGACTCCTATCTCCTTGAATCCTTCGCCGAGTGCTTCGTGAATGTCCGAGATGATCATGAAGGCGGCGGGGTCAGCAGCATGCACGAGTGCCTTGAGCGCGTCTATCTCCCGGCGGGAGACGACCGTGAGGATGATCTCCCGTTCTTTCCCCGAGTACAGCCCTCGCCCTGCGAGACCGGTAGCGCCGCGCCCGAGCTCATGCAGTATCGCCTCGGCGATGCGGTCCGCATGCTCCGAGATAATGTAGGCAGCCTTCTCCACCGAGAGGCCCTCCTGCACGAGATCGATCACGCGGCCCATGATGACCACGGCGACCGCGCCGTAGAGCGCCAGATCGGGTCCGAACTTGATGGCAGCAAAGAGGGTGACCGTCGCATCGGCGGCAAGCATCATCTGACCGACGCCGAAGTTGCTTCGATCCGCCAGTAGCTGCGCGACGATATCGGTCCCGCCGGTGTTGCCGCGCGCCTTGAACACGAGACCCATACCGATGCCGGTGACGACGCCGCCGTAGAGAACGGCCAGCAGGTGATCGTTCACGGCGAGATGCGGCGTGAACGGCGCGAGTACGTCAACTGCCACCGAAAGCGCGATCATGCCGTAGATGGTCTTCGCCCCGTAGCGCCAGCCCCTGAACGACACCGCGACCACCAGCAGCACGGCGTTCATCGCAAGCATCATCATGCCGACAGGAACCTTGATCCCCTGGTCGAGCAGTGTGTAGTAGAGCACGGTCGACAAGCCGGACACGCCGCCCGCCACCAGCTTGTTCGGGATAAGGAATGCGTCGAGACCCCATGCGGTGATGAGGATGCCGACCGTCATGAACAGGTAGTCCCTGACGCGGCGGCTCCTAAGGACCGTGCTCGGTGTGACTTTCGAGAGGCTGCGTGCCACCATCGCTACCACACTCCCCCTGCATCGATCCTCGACCGTTCACGTTTCGCGCCGAGAAAAGCAAGGACCGACGCCGCATCGCGATTCACGATCCGCTCCTCCGGAAACCCGATCTCCTCGGCCACGGCGAGGGCGTTACCGACTTCGCCAACGAGGAGGTGGAAGTGCGCGTCGGAGTTGACGGCGATGGTGGCGCCGGCATCCCGGGCCGCCTCGGCGAACTCGCGCTCGCGCGCGAACGACGAGTGCCGACCGCTTCGCGGGTCGAACGAGTAGTTGTTGAGCTCCAGGATCACCCCGTTGCGCACCGCGGCGCTCACGATGGCGTCCAGGTCGACCGGGAACTCATCCTCGTTGCCCGGATGCGTGATCATGTCGACGAACGGGTTCTCGACAACGCGGAGCAGCGCCTCCGTGTTCTTCACGCGATCGACCTCATCGAATCCGCATGCCGGATGCAGGCCCACGGCGACGAAGTCGAGCATCGAGAGCATCTCATCGGGAAGATCGATGCCGTTGTCCGTATCGAGGCACGGATTGGCCTCGCAGCCCTTCAGGATGCGAACACCGCCGAGAACCGAGGGGATCACCTTCATGTTCCAGAAGTACCACAGGTGCGCCCCGCCAGGAACTGCGGGGCCGTGATCGGTGATCGCGACGAGCTCAAGTCCCTTCGCGGCCGCCGCGGTCGCGACCTCGGTGACCGTAGAGTACCCGTGACCGGACGCGACGGTATGCGTGTGGAGATCCGCCAGCAGGCGCATCTACGCGCCCCCGCCCATAGCCGAAGCCGTTTGGTGCTCCACGCGCCAACGATGGAAGCCGACGATGAACTCGTCGAGCTCTCCATCGAGCACACGGTCGACCTGGCTGGTCTCTACTCCCGACCGGACGTCTTTGACCATCTGGTACGGATAGAGCACGTAGTTTCGGATCTGGCTGCCGAAGGAGATATCGAGCTTCTCGCCCCTGAGAGCATCGAGCTCGGCGAGACGCTTCTCCTCCTCGAGTTCATACAGACGTGAGCGGAGAATCGTCATCGCGCTCTCTTTGTTCTTGAGCTGGCTCTTCTCGTTCTGGCACGTCACGACGAGGCCCGTCGGCAGGTGCGTGATGCGGACCGCCGAGTCGGTGGTGTTGACGGACTGGCCCCCGGGGCCCGATGAGCGATATACGTCGATGCGCAGGTCTTCTTCGCGAATCTCGACCTGCACCTCATCCGGCAGCACCGGGAGCACTTCGATCTTCGCGAAGGTGGTCTGCCGACGCTTCTTCTCGTCGGTGGGGCTGATGCGGACAAGCCGGTGCACGCCGACCTCGGATTGCAGCATGCCGTAGGCGTTGCGGCCGTGCACGGTGAATACCGCCCGGTCGATGCCGATCTCGACGCCTGCGGGCGCGTCGTGCAGATCGACTTTCCATTTGCGGCGCTCGGCGTACTTGGTGAGCATGCGCATAAGCATCTCGGCCCAGTCCTGCGCCTCAAGACCGCCCTGGCCCGGGATAATGGTGACGATTGCGTCGCCGTGGTCGAACTCGCCGGTGAACCACGATGCAAGCTCGAGGTCGTTGATGCGGCGAAGCAGATCCCGCTCGGTAGCGGCCGCTTCTGCTGCCAGCTCCTCATCGTCCTCGGCGACGGCGAGTTCGTTGCCGACCTCGAAGTCGTCAAGGTCGGCGACGATCGACTCGAACGACGTGATCTCGTCCCGGAGCTCGGCCGCCTTCGACATGACGCCCTGTGCCGATGTCGGGTCGTCCCAGAAGCCGGGCGCCACCGTGAGTTCTTCGAGGGAGGCCACCTCGGCACGCTTGGCGTCGAGATGAAGGTATTCGCCGATGCGCGCGACTCGTTCGCGCATCGCCTGGATCTGTTGAGTGCGGTCTTCGATCATCTTGAACCATGTTTCGGCCGACGCGGACAGGACTCGTTGCGGTCAGGGGGTGGTGCCCCTGACCGCCCGGGTCATGCGCTCGCGCCGTGGCAGTGCTTGTATTTGCGCCCGCTGCCGCAGGGGCACGGGTCATTGCGACCGACGTTCGCGAACGGATCGCCCTTGTCCTTCTCCACCGTGCGTCCCGGCCCGCCCCTGCCCGCGACGGCCGCAGCCTGCGAGATGGCATCGCCGGACGGCCCTTCGACCGATGCCGCGGCTTGCTGCATCGCGCCCGAGAAGATGCTTTGCTCGCTCGGAGCCGAGTAGCTGACCGGCTGCGCCAGGATCTCGGGCGCTGGCGTGTCCTGGACGACCTGGATGTGCATGATCGTGCGCAGGAAGTCGTGGTTGATCTCATCCACGAGGAACCGGAACATCTCGTATGCCTCGGACTTGTACTCCACGAGCGGATCACGCTGACCCATGGCCCGCAGGCCGATGCCCTCTCGGAGATAGTCCATCTCAAGCAAGTGGTTCATCCAGCGCGTGTCGATGACGCGGAGCATGACCTGACGCTCGAGCTCTCGGAGGTTCTCGGCACCGAGTTCGGCTTCCTTGGTGCCGTATGCCGCGAGGGCGGCCTCGGTCAGCTCGTCGGCAAGCTCGAACGGGTTCTCGACTCTGCCCTTGAGCTCCGGTGTGATGAGGTTCAGGCCTGTGAGTCCCTTGAGGTCCTCGGCCAGCGTGTCCCAGTCCCACTCTTCCGAGTAAGCCTTCTCGGGACAGTATTCCTTCACGATGAGACCGATGGTCTCCCCCATCATCTCGGTCACGCGACCGTGGATGTCCTTGCCGTCGAGAATGCGGTTGCGTTCGCCGTAGATGACCTGCCGCTGCGTATTCATGACGTCGTCGTATTCGAGCACGTACTTGCGGGCGGCGAAGTTCTGCGCCTCAACCTGTCGCTGGGCGCTTTCTATGGCCTTGCTCACCATGCCAGCCTGAATGGGCATGTCCTCCGGGATCTCGGTGCGCTCCATGAGTCCCTGGACGCGCTCCATCCGGTTGCCGCCGAACAGCCGCATGAGGTCGTCCTCAAGCGAGAGGTAGAACTGGCTGGCGCCGGGATCGCCTTGCCGCCCGGCGCGGCCGCGAAGCTGATTGTCGATGCGACGCGACTCGTGACGCTCGGTGCCGAGAATCGCGAGGCCGCCGGCCTCCACGACCCGTTTGTGCTCCTCGGCGCAGATCTCCTTCGAGCGCTCAAGCGCCGAGGCGAGCTGCTCTTCGGTGGCCTCCTCAGGCTTGATGCCGCGCTCGATGAGGATCTCATCGGTGAGGAAGTCGGGGTTGCCGCCAAGCACGATGTCGGTGCCGCGGCCTGCCATGTTGGTTGCGATAGTCACTGCACCAAGCCGTCCGGCCTGCGCGATGATGTGCGCCTCCTGCTCGTGGAACTTAGCGTTGAGCACCTTGTGGGGGATACCGCGCTTCTGCAGCATGCGCGACGCCCGCTCGGAGTTCTCGATCGAGATGGTGCCGACAAGGCACGGCTGCCCCTTCGCATTGCGCTCGACGATCTCCTCGATGACGGCGTTGAACTTCGCCTCGACGTTGCGGTAGATGAGGTCGTTGCGGTCGTCTCGGATCATCTCGCGGTTCGGCGGGATGACCGTGACGGGAAGCTTGTAGATCTCGCGGAACTCCTGGTCCTCCGTGACGGCGGTGCCCGTCATCCCGGCGAGCTTCTCGTACATGCGGAAGAAGTTCTGCAGCGTGATGGTCGCGAGGGTCTGGTTCTCCTCGCGCACATGCTGCTTCTCCTTCGCCTCGATCGCCTGATGCAATCCTTCCGAGTAACGACGCCCGACCATGAGACGCCCCGTGAACTCGTCGACGATGAGCACTTCGCCGTCCTTGACGACGTAGTCGACATCGCGCTTGAACATGAACTGGGCCTTCAGCGCCTGCTGCAGGTGATTGACGAGCTGCCCCGAGGGATCCGAGTACAGATCGTCGATGCCGAGCCATTGCTCGACCTTGCGGACGCCATCCTCGGTGGGAGCGATGGTTCGCTTGGCCTCATCGAATTCGAAGTCCTCATCCGCTTTCAGGCGTGGTACGACCTTCGCGAACTGCTTGTACGACTCGGCGGACTTGGTGCCGGCGCCGGAGATGATGAGCGGCGTGCGGGCCTCGTCGATGAGAATCGAGTCGACCTCGTCGACGATCGCGTAGCTATGCCCGCGCTGCACGCGCAGATCGGGACGAGTGACCATGTTGTCGCGCAGATAGTCGAACCCGAACTCGCTGTTCGTGCCGTAGGTGACGTCGGCCGCGTACGCGGGCTTCCGGCGCTCGGGATCCATCTGGGACTGCACGAGACCGACCTCGAGGCCCAGAAACCGGTACACGCGGCCCATCCACTCGCTGTCGCGCTTGGCGAGGTAGTCGTTCACCGTCACGACATGCACGCCTTTGCCGGCGAGCGCGTTCAGGTAGACCGGGAGTGTGGCGACGAGCGTCTTACCTTCGCCGGTCTTCATCTCGGCGATCATCCCACGATGCAGCACGATGCCGCCGATCAACTGCACGTCGAAGTGTCGCATGCCGAGCGTGCGCTTCGCGGCCTCGCGAACGACGGCGAACGCCTCGGGCAGCAGGTCGTCGAGCGTCTCGCCGTCCGCAAGCCGAGCGCGAAACTCGGGCGTCTTCGCTTGCAGCTGCTCGTCGGAGAGCGCTGAAACGGCGGGCTCGAAGGCGTTGATCTGCTCGACAACGCCCTCGTACTCACGCATCTGGCGACCTTCGCCCATGGTGAGGATCTTCGTCAGGAAGTTGGCCATGTAACGTGACCTCGCGGATTCTGGAGTAGGGGCAAAAAGCACAGCAATTCTAGCACAGGCGGCCCTCCCGGATGCGTGGATGCCGAGTAGCTCCGGCAGCGTTTCGGCAACGGGACGCGAAGGGCGGCTCCGGGTCATGACGCACCCGAAGCCGCCCCGAGTTCGGTCGGACTCGCACAGCCCCACCGGTTCGTGAACCCTGCGAAGTCTGGTGCCCCTCAGGAGTCTCCCGTCTCCACACCATCGAACGCCGAGAACCGCATCGCCCTTTCGGGAACCGATCGAACCTGCCCCCTCCGACCCGCCCGGATGTCCGGGCCGATACCTACGATACAGGGGGCATCTAAACCGGCGCTGAACCGACGCTAACCTTCCTCGGATTTCTTGCGCATGGCAGAAAAGACGAAGATTCCTGCACCGGCCGAGAGGAGGAGGTCACCCGGACTCGCGACTCCTCGGTGCCACTTCGGACCGGGGACTGCGATGACGTCCGCAAGCCCCTGTAAGCGCGTCTCATCGGTAAGCTGCTCGTGCACGAGGTCGAAGTTGGGCACGAGTTTGGGATCAAGCCGGGCGATCGCGTCGAGCGAGACCGGCATCGCGCCGTTCGCCACGATCACCACGACATTGAGTGCGATACCGAGCGCCGCGATCGAGAGGCCGGCCCAGTGCCGGTTCCACAGCGCCAACGCGATCAGACCGCACATCGCTGTCACCCAAAGCGCGAGCGCGAAAGCGGGCGCAAGTCCGAGTGCTGTCGCAAGCCTCGGCACGATGAGCTGGAACGCCAGGAGCGGCATGAACAGACACTCGCCCTTGAGGTGGACACGGGCAAAACGCGCAAACGACCCTCCCGTGAGCAGGCCGAGAACAAGCCCGAGCACTATACCGTCAAGCAGTAGCACGGCCGCTCCCTGTGATGTCGATGCCGGTCGCTACCCTGGCGCCCCAGGTGGATCTTCCATGGCCAGGATCTGGTCGTAGAGTCGCTGTGTCTCGGTCGAAGGATCGAGGCCCAGATCCTCGGCAAGCTTACTCTTGCAGGCGACGTATGTCTCGATAGCGCCGCTTCGCTGCCCGGTGTGAATGAGGTAGCGGAGCGCGGCCTGATACAGATCCTCGCGCCAGGGATCCTGACCCAGACCGGCACGAACGAGGTGGAGCGCCTTCTCGGGATCGCCCGCCTCATACGTGAGCTGCGAGGCACGTAGCATCGCATCGCCGTAGTCCTGTCGGCACCGATCGCGTATCGGACCGAGCCACTCGTCGTAGAGCTCCCCGGGCAGCAGCTCGCCCCGGTATTGCTCGACGATGCGCTCTGCCGCAGCCAACGCAAGTGACGCATCGCCAGCGCGGTCTGCCTTGCGCATCGCGATGAGGGCATCCTCGAACTCTGCGAAGTCAGATGACACCGACGATGGGACCACGCGACATACCCCGCCGACATGCTCGACGTATGGGCAGGGCCCCTTGCCACCGGTGCCTACCGACAGCGCGCGCTTCATGATGCTCCACGTGACGTAGAAGTTGCTCTTTGCGCGCTCCTCGTCCATCTCGGGCCAGAAGTGCTCGAAGATCTGCTCGCGTGGCATATCTTGCCCACGACGGAGCACGAGCAGCGCGAAGAGGAGGCGGGCTTTGCGCTTGCGCCAGTCCTTATCGGTGACGCTGCCTGTGGGCGTCACGACTTGCATGCCGCCGAATAGGCGAACCGCCGCCTTCGGACCGCTGGCGCGCTCTCGCATGAACACGGCTGCAGCCCGTTTGCCGAGAAGCCGCACGGCCAGCCGCTCGACCTCGGCGGTCTGCAAGTCGTCGTGGCATGCCTCGAGCGCCGGTCGCGCGTAGTCGGGCAGGATCATCCGAAGCAGGTGCGACGGCAGCGCCTCTGCACCCACGGCCTTTGCGAATATGCCCAGCAGACCCGGGAACGCGCGAACGTACATCGCGATCTGCCAGTTGGCGCTTTCGGTGAGAATGTACTCCCGGTGCTGCGCGATTCGGGCGACCGCATCCTCGACTACCCCCTGCTGCCGCTCGATCTCCGCCAACACCATATCGGCGCGGAGGAGGTGGTACGCAGCCGTCCACGCATTGGCCTCGGAGCGCGATTCGAGTGCTAGATCATGAGCGCGCTGTGCGTCGCCAAGCGACAACATCGAAGCCGACACCTCACAGCGCGCCAAACAGGCCATTGTGGGCAGTCTTCCCGCTTCACGCGAGAAGACAACCAGAGCTTGTTCGGCGTCCGCGAGTGATTCGTCGAGCAGGCCAGATGCACGCCGAATGGTCGATCGATACATCCGATTGCCCGCAATATTTGACGCGTCTTCAGGGCAGATAGGGTGTTCTATCGCAGACGCCATGAGAGCCTCTGCCTCCGCGACTTCGCCAAAACCCGCACAGGCCGCCGCATCCGTACCCCTGAAGCTGTCAATTAGATAGGCAAACCCCCTCCGCTGAGCTTGACTCTGTGCCGCACGCGAAATCTGCAGTGAGTCGCGGATGCGCCCCATCTCCATAAGGAGGGCCGCCAGATTCCCCTCGCACAGCAGCCTGAACTCCAGCGGCTGGCCGGAGTCACCTCGGACATCCTTCAGCACCGCCGCAGCCGAAGCAACATCACCACAGATGATGCCCAGGACGAGAAGGATCATCGAAATCGATTGCGCTCGGGTCGCGGCCCGGACGCCGTTGCGCTGATAGAGCGCCTTGTATTGCTCAACATATTCTCGGCCGGTAACGACATCTCCGAGCTGAGCGTGAGAGGTCGCCAGGTAGGCGCTGAGCAAGGCCGCGGTGTCATAGTCTCCGGTCGTCACAGCGCTCTCGAACACCCGCGTAAGAGGTTCAACCAGGAATTGGAACTGGCAGGCATCGATTCGTAGTCGAGCCTCAATGATTAGGCAGTCTCGCTCCAGCACCGCGTCACTGCTCGCGATCGCCAACCTCCGTGCTGAGGCTGCGCGCTCGAGAGCTTCGGGAACTCGCCCCTTCAGCCGCAGTAGCATAGCCCCAAGCAGCAGTAGGCGAACACTACCAGCTTGAACACAGACCGGAATCTGAACAAGTAAGGACTCGAGCAAGTCAAAGCAGGCCTCCTCAAGAAGCCGGCCTCCAAGACGCTCCACGTGCGAGACCAAGTACTCGGTGTCCTCCATTCGCACGAGAATGCCGAATAGTCTGTGGTACTCTCCGCGCCCCTCAAGCTCCCTGATAATCGAGTCGATCGTTGAGCAGTCCACATCGGATGCGCGCGCGAGCAGCGCGGCGCCAAAAACCTCAGACGCCAGCTCGTGTATCTCGAAAGTCCGCACACCAACGGCATCGCTCTTGAGTCGAAGCAGTGGGACAGCGGTTGCCAACGACAAAACGTCTGCGGAGCTGAGCCCCGTCACTCTTACCAGATCGCCAATCGACCCGCTTCCGAGCAAGGCAGCCGCACCAAGTGTGCGTCTAGCTTCCGCCCCACGGGGAGCCATGAACTCTGATCGGAGATAGTCGCCCACATCTCTGGGAGCGCGACTGAGCGCAGCCGAGATGGAGGTGTCATGACACATTGCATGGCGAAGCAGCAGGACCAACAGCGCTGGTTGCCCCCCAGATGACAGGGCAAGCGCCTCAGCATCTGAGGTAGCAACCTCCCTTTGCAGGACATGTGTCGCAAGGTCCCTGGTCTGTTCGACCGTGAACTCCAACTCATTGCGCGTGACGGTCCAGCAACTCGTATCGTGAGCTGAGGCGCCAGGTCGCTCGCAAATCGTGCGGCACGTGCACACTACCTTGGGACTCGCCACCCCCATGTCCCTAAGCAAGTCTCGCAGTCGCTTAAGCGATGCGACCGAATCGAGCACGTCCAACCCATCGAGAACTACCAGTAGGGGTAAGTCAGAACGAGCCCCGAGCTCATCTCGCAGGCGCTCCCATCCAGAGCCCGAAGTCGAATACCGGGACGTCGCTCCAGGCTCACTGTTGTCCGTGACTCCATGTCGTAGCCTCGCCGCAACCGCAGACGGAAAGTCACCCGCGGTTGGCGAGCACCCGCTCATGGAAATCCACAAGAACGACTCTCCCACTGTGCGTACAACCTGCGCGCCGAATACAGTCTTCCCGTAGCCGCCGGGAGCGACCACGACAGTGACCTCCGGAGCTGTACGCTGAAAGGCTTCAATTAGTCGTCGTCTCATCACGGCGTATCCGCAATCGGGGACGCCGTCAGACCTTGTCTCTCCCATGTCCTCCCCCAAACTGGGAGATCCTCCTGAGGGTTAGCCGATTGTAGCGAAGCCGGAGTCGAACCGGAAGCCTAAGCTGATGAGTTCCACGCGACAATTCTCGCCAAGACCAGAGTCCTAGCGTTTAGTAGGCACTGCCCGAGTCTCATACACTCGCATTTGTTCCGCAACAAGGACTACCGCCCGAAGAATCTCTTCTGGAATCCGGCCTTCCGCGGAATTCACCCGATCTACGAGTCGTGGACTGTCGGACAACTCGCCGGACTCACTGGCGCCGCGTAACTCATCCTCAACAACGCAACATGCACGAATGATCGCGCCGCCGATCTGAGATACCCGTGCTCGCTCATCACGACTTGCCCCCACCACTTCGTGCTGACAACTCACCATCTCAGCGGCATCTTCCAGGAACGGTACGGCTCGAAGAATCTCTGCGCCCTTCTCCGCCCAACCCGCAACGTCTTCATGCGCTGCTGGGTCCTCGAAGTCGCGCCCTAGCGAGCCAATCTCGTGAAGTAGGGCCGCGTAGTTCAGCGCCTCGAGACTGTGCGGCGTCATTGCCAGCCGTCGTCCCACCGATACCGCCATGTTGGCGACGCGCTCAGAATGACCACGGCGATTCGCCAAGTGAAGCTCGCTCACCTTGGCCAACGCAGCGATGGTCTCCTGGTACGCAATCTTCACCCGCAGATAGAGCGCGAAACCATTCAGCAGGATAGCCCCGAGAATCGTCATGACAGGTATTGCCCAGGCGCCCATCGAGGGATACACGACTGCCAGAGCGATGCCCAGACACGCCTGTCCAAGGTATATCTGCCAGACTGATCGGAACATACTGCCCGCAACCACCGAGTAGCCAGTCGCAGAGGTGAAGGCCTGCTGGGCCGCAAGCGAGGACAACTCTACGCACGCATAGACCGCGATCGCTAGCCCCGCCAAGGCGACCTCGGTGAGACTCAGGGTTACCGCAGAGTACTTCACCAAGTATGCGAGACCGAGTGCGGTCACGTGACGACTTGAGTCGACAAGCACCGAGACCGGCGATGAGCGGGTCATTCGGCGTGAGAGATACATTCCCGTCAGACATCCGAAGAATAGCGTGATCATGCCTGCTGCCGGGGCAAGTAGCGCAAGGGCCGCACTCGCGGCTAGCGCGTCAACCCTGACGACATCTCCGCGCGGCAGTCGAAGCCCCAGTGCGGCTGTCACCGCGGCCGCTAAGCCCACCTCAAGTGCCAACGGAAGATTCCAACCACCATGCGAAACGACTATCGCCGTGCCCAGGGAGATCACTGCAGTGGACACAGCCGCGACACCCCACCACAGGCCGCGAGAATCTCGAGATGAGTAGGCGGTATCTGGTTCTCGCGTCATACGCTCTCTAACGCCCCGCTCTCTGCGAGATGACTCAGAAGCGCGTCGACCGCCTTCTCATCCAGCTGACTCCCGGCGACTGAGCGAAGTTCGATGACGGCCGAGTCAGCTTTCAGCGCCGATCGGTATGGTCGAGAAGACGTCATCGCATCGAACGCGTCAGCCACGGCCAGGATTCGCGCTTCAACTGGAATGTCCGCGCCATCAGTCCCGCACGGGTAGCCAGTTCCGTCCATACGCTCATGGTGCGCTGCCACAATCGGCGCAATGTCCGCGAGAAATTCAACCTCCAGTAGCACGCTTTCGCCCTTTGTTGGATGCTGGCGAATCTGCTCGTACTCCACTGGCGTGAGTGCTCCGGCCTTGCTAAGGGTTGATTCCGGAATGCCGACCTTGCCAACGTCGTGGAGCAATGCCGCGATTTCGACTCGTTCCGCCGACGCATCGGAATAGCCAAGTCGCAGCGCCATCGCTTTGGAGTACGCTGCAACGCGCTCCGAATGGCCCCTCGTGTATGGGTCCTTCGCCTCAAGCGCTTGGACCAAAGAGCGAATGGTATCCGCATACGCCGCTGACAGTTCAAGATAGACTCGGAACGTCTTTCGGGCAATCACGAAGGGTGCAGCAAGAAGCACCGCCCCGACCCATCCCGCGGAATGAACGACTCTCGCGAGAACGTAGCCCAGGAGAGCCAGCATCACGAAGCTAATCCAGTACGACCCGAAGCTCTGTTCACGCAACACGCTCGCTAGAGACAAGCGCGTGCGCAGCGCCAGGGCTTCCCCCACAAGACCTATGTTGACGACAACGAACGCTGTTGCAGCGACCATCGCTGCGCCCAGGCCAAGCGCACCTGAGCCGGGAGATCCCGCAGCTATCCAGGCAAGAGGACGACCACCCAATGCTTGATACACCCACGAGGCGGACAGAATCGAAATGACTAGCTGTGCACTGTTGAACAGCTGAACGTCGATCGGACGGTGGTCTCGAATATCTTGGACAGAAACGCTGCCCACAAGTGCAACGAACGACGCTGCAACTGGTCCATCGTATAGGAGCGCAGCAAAGCCGAGCGCGAAACCTAACGAAACCGATCCCGACAAGGGCAACTGAAAGGCTAGCGTCTCCGCGAGAAAAGCAAAGGCGGCCAGCACAAGCACTGAAGTCCAGTCTCGCACTGGCGATGCCTGTGCCCACCACGCGAACGCAAGAACCGCGGCGAGAACGGTCGCTGAGTAGTAGAACCTGAGTCGCATGAGCACCTTCGATATTGTGAGTAGGTGTGTGAAGAGCAGGTGGGCCAACGCCGCGTCATGCCATTCCGTACTGCTATGCGCGGAACCAGGCGCCGCCGCCCAGAACGAGCGCGGCGAGAGAGCTAAGCAGGAAAATGATTCTCTTCATGTTGAGAAGACCCCCTTTACGGTGATTTCGGGTCTTCTCCCATCCCGCTAGTAATGGAAGAACGCTGTCCGCTCCGCTACGTGATTCGCTGACAGTGTTCAAACCGGTTTCTCACGGCGTTGGCCCAAACTTGGATGCTATGGGGTTGTCAAGAAACCCATCCGTCGGTTGATCGCATCAAGCGTCGCCCTGACGATTGAGTCCTTCTCGTTCTGCCGAACCAGTGCTGAACCAGAGAACGCCTGCTCGCCCAATGAGGTAACGAGCACGATGCAGGAGACTGCGACCGATTCCCTGCCGAGACGAACGATTTCCACATCCTCAAGTGCAAAGCTCATGCTCCCGTGGAGGTACTGCTCGACAGCATTGAGTGTCGCGAGCGCGACCAGCCTCTGACGACCCGTCTGGCTCGCAGGACCAGAGGCCGTCCCCACGTAAATGTCGCCTTCAAGCTCGAGCGTGACGGTGCTGTTGGCCTGAACGCCGGTGACCTCGGCATTAATCGCATGAATCCGCGCTCGCGCATGCACCTTGGTCTCCGGTTTGGAGAGCACGTCGGGTCCCAACTGTGCGATCGAGATGATCTTGTGATCGATGGCAACGCCGAACGCTGCCATGATGGTCGACTCGATGTCGCGAACGAGCTGTTTCGGGGATTTGGTGGGGAGGGCGAGGACGTGTATCTCCTCGATGAACCCATCCGAAGATGCGACAACCCGCGCGGCTTTGATCTCGGCGACCTGGGACAGAGCTTCCTCTATCTCAGCGATGATCGCCGACGAAACCGTGTTCTCCACTCGGGACCCCCTGCGTGGTCTGTGGTCCGAATCAACTTCGACGATGAAGCGTTTGCGGCCCGAACATGGATACCACGTTCAACGATAGTCCGCAGTTTTCCTGCATGTCAACCGCATTCAGGTAGCTTGCTACTCGTAGTAACAAACTATGAAGGGGGCGCATGCGCCCCCTTCTGACGGGTCTGGTGACTTCGGAGCGCTATCTCGGCTCGATGAGCCCGTAGTCTCCATCGTTGCGTCGATACAACACGCTGATCTCCTCGGTCTCCGCCGACGAGAATACGAAGAAGTCATGCCCGAGCAGCTCAAGCTGCAGAATCGCTTCTTCCTGCGACATGGGTTTGACCTCGACGACTTTCGTCTTGACGATGGCCGGTTCGGCTTCCGCAGCAGGTTCGGCGACCGGAGGCATCACGACAGGCGCCCGGTGCTTGTCGACGATCTTCGTCTTGAACTTCTTGACCTGACGCTCGAGCTTGTCTGAGACAAGGTCGATCGCGGCGTACATGTCGCTGGCGGCTTCCTTCGCCCGGATCACATGCCCCTTCGTGTACACGGTGACCTCGGCGACCTGTCCATTCTCGATCGACGGGTTCTTCTCGGCGAAGAGCTCGACCTCCGTGCTCAGGATCATGCTGTTGAGGATCTTCGCGATACGGCCGATCTTCTCCTCGGCATAACTGCGGATGGCCGGCGTGACTTCCATGTGCCGTCCCTTGATGATCATCTTCATCGTGGGCCTCCTGTTCGATCCGGTCACAGATGAACATACCCGCGACGCGCCGCCACAAGCGGCCCGCCGCGGGTGAGTACGCGAATTCCTCTAACTGATATGGCCGAGGAAGTCCTTGGTGCGATCGTTTTGGGGATTGTCGAAGACCTGCTCGGGGGAGCCTTCCTCGACGATGACGCCGCCGTCCATGAAGACGACACGGCTACCCACGTCGCGGGCGAAGCCCATCTCGTGTGTGACCACGAGCATCGTCATGCCTCCACGCGCCAGTTCCTTCATGACCTCGAGCACGTCACGCACGAGCTCAGGGTCGAGTGCCGAGGTGACCTCGTCGAAGAGCATGACGATGGGATCCATTGCGAGGGCACGAGCGATCGCGACACGTTGCTGCTGCCCGCCGGAGAGCTGCGAAGGGTAGTGATCGGCCCTGTCGGACAGACCGACCTTCGCCAGCTGCTCATCGGCGATGCGCGCCGCCTCTTCCTCGCTCCGCCCGAGCACCTTGCGCTGGGCCAGCATCACATTGCCTTTGGCGGTGAGGTGCGGGAACAGGTTGAAGCTCTGGAACACCATGCCGATGTGCTCGCGAACCTTGTTGACGTTCGCGCCCTGGGCGTTGATCTGCACATCCTGGAGCCAGACCTCGCCGCTCGTCGGCTCTTCAAGATGATTCACGCAGCGCAGCATCGTGGACTTCCCGGAGCCGCTCGGCCCGAGGATTACGACGACCTCGCCACGCTGCACTTCAAGGTCAACGCCTTTGAGCACCTCAAGAGCACCGAACGACTTGTGAAGACTGACGATTCGAACGACCGGCTGTGTCACGGCGCTCACCTCGATTCATGCTTCGCGGCGGTTGTGTCAAAATCCGGACCCGAGAGCAGCGCCGGCGTGCGCCTATCCCGCCGTTTGATGGTCGGCGCCGCAACGCCATGCTCCGACTGCGCGAGCTTGACCTCAAGGCGTCCCACGAGGTTGATAAGCGGGATGGTGATGATCAGGTAGTACAGCGCCGCGACAACGTACGCCGTCAGGTTCCCCGACCGCGATACGAAGTTCTGTGAGCGCAACATGAGCTCGAAGATCCCGACTGCGGCGAACAGAGCGGTGTCCTTGAAGAGCAGGATGAACTCGGAGGTCATCGTCGGGAGAACACGACGAACCGTCTGCGGGATGATCACGTATCGCATCGCCTGCCAGTAGGACATGCCAAGCGATGAGGCGGCCTCGAACTGGCCCTTCGAGATCGACTGGATGCCAGCCCGGAATATCTCGGCAAGATACGCCGAGGAGTTGAACGCAAGCACCACGATCGCCGAGACGAAGTCGGGGAACCGCAGGCCGGTCGTCCTGAGGCCGATGAAGACGACGAATATCTGCAGGAAGAGCGGTGTTCCCCGGATGACATTGATGTAGATCGATGCGAGCCATCTGACCGGCGGCACCTTCGACATCTTCATGAACGCGGTGCCCAGACCGCCGATGATCGATATCGGGAATGCGCTGAGAACGAGCGCCAACGACATCAGCCAGCCCGCAAAGAGCAGCGGCACCGCACGGACGAATTGCTGCGGCTTGAGAAACAGGTTGAGGAACTTGACGTTGTTCCACGTCGTGACCCAACCCTGACCATCGAGCCAGCGCGAGATCACTTCTTCGCGCGGCGGGGTCTTGTACTTGAAGCTGAGTCCGTCGATCGCGCGAGGCGTTGTCTCGGCGGAATCCCCGAGCAGGCGGTACTCGACAGGCAGCACGTAGGTACCACCTGCGATGGGAGTCATGACTTCGCGAATCTGCATGAAGAGATTGCTGCCGGGTGGTACCGCAGGATCGAACAAGACCGTCACGACCCCTGTCTGCGGATCGATGCGCCGCTCATAGATCGCATCGATGCGCTTGAGGCCTTCGAGCAAGGTGACGTCAACGCGCGCCTTTGAGACTTCGAAGCCCTCGGGGAACAGGAAGTCGATTCTGGAGACGGTCTCATCAGCGCCGGTGGTTGCAGCGAAGGTGAACCGGGTGAGCTGTCCCCCGGTGTCTCGATCGACGGTGACTTTGCCGCCGCTCATCGCGAACGCCGGCGCCGCAAGGGTCAGCAGCAGGAGGAAGATGACGAGCACCGACAAGAGCGTGCCCTGCCGGTACTTGCGGGTCAGGTCAAACATGCATGCCCCTATCATGGCCGGTTCGAATCACGGGGGACCCCTGATGCATCAGGAGTCCCCCGCAGAATACACGTTAACAACGTTCCCCGTCAGCTACTCAGGCAGAATGCCGAACCACTTCTGGTAGATCTCGTTGTACGTGCCGTCGGCCCTGAGCTCGCCGAGGGCCTTGTTGATAGCGGCCGTGAGATCGGGGTTGTCCTTGCTCACGCCGAAGCCATACTGCTCGCCCGTGGGGATCTGGGCGACGATTTCCATGCCACGGTCGTCGTCCTTGAGAAGCTCGGTCGAGACAGGCAGGTCATTGACGACTGCATCGACGTTGCCGGCCTGCAGGGCGGCAAAGGCGTCTGTGGCGTTCTTGAACGGAACGAGCGTCGCGCCTTCGACGTTCTCCTTGGCCCAAGCCTCACCCGTGGTACCGGACTGCACGCCGATCTTCTTGCCGGCGAGCTGCTCGGGACCGGTGTACGCGGTACCCTTCTTCATCACGAGCGACTGGTTGGAGTCGTAGTACGCATCGGTGAAGTCGATCTCCAGCTGGCGGTCAGGCTTGATCGTCATGCCCGATGCGATGACGTCGAATTTGCCACCGGCCTTGAGCGTCGGGATCAGGGTATCGAAGATCTCGGTCTGGAACGTGACCTCAAGACCGAGCTTTTCGCCGATGGCCTTCATGAGGTCAACATCGAAGCCCTCAGCCACATCACCGTTCATTGACTCGAACGGCGGGAACGCCGTGTCCGAGCCGACCAGCAGTTTGCCGGCCTCGATCGTCTTGAGTTCGACCGCCGCGGGCTCGCCGCCGTTGGTCTCGCCCGTGGTGCCCTCGTCGGTCTTCTTGGCGCAACCGGTCAGGCCAACGGCCAAGACGAGCGCGACAGCCAGTGCGAGCGCTACCCACTTCTTGCTCTTCGACATGGATCCTCCTTCGATGAACACGACGGGCACCGTGCGTGCCCTCCTCAACATCACGCTGCATAACTATAGCGCAGCTCGCATAGAATGTCAGAGGGGACGAAATATATGCAGGGCCGCGGTGGTGATATGCAAGAAGGCCGTCGTTGTTGCGTCGGCCTTCTGCTGTACGGAACGGATGTTCACTCGCCTATGGAGTGGCGCTCCCATCCTCTGATGCAGAAACATCGAATACCGGGAGGCTGCCGACCCACTTGGTGCGAATGGTTTCGAGCACACCTTCGGACGAGAGGCTATCCAGGGCTTCCCGGACTGCCGTCTCCAACTCCGGCGCCTCGGGCGCCACAACGACGGTGAGCGCGGTCGCCTGCCCGTACTGTCCGACGAAGCGTGCGTCTTTGAAGTCGCGAGCGATGTACGCTCCGACCACTGCGTCTGCGACAAGTACGTCGATCTCTCCTGCCGCCAGCGCTTCGAAGCCCGCGCGCACCGTCTCGAACGTCGTGGCGAATCCCTCACCGTAGTCGGATTCAAGGCGCCAGTAGGCGGCCGATTCCTTCTGGCAGCCGACTTTCATTCCCGCGAGCGTTGTCGGCGTGATCTCTGGAGCCACAGTGCCACTGGTCACGATCGAGAAGCAGCCCGCTCCGTCCGAGATGTACGATCCTGCCGGGGTAAGACCGGCCAGCACTGCGTCGGTCACGGAGGTAGCGCCGAGGGCAACGTCGATCTGCTTGTTCTGCAGCGCACCCGGAATGTCCGAGGGCTTCAGGTCGACGAGCTCGAGTGACAGACCCAACCTCTCGGCAAGAGCCGCCGCGACATCGACGTCCAGCCCGACCTTCTGACCTTTGTCCTCACCTGCGAACGGAGGGTACGAGAGGTCGACTCCCGCGCGCAAAACGCCGTCTTCCGCAATCACCGGCGGCACGATCGTCGGCGTGAGTGACGCCTGTTTGTCCTTGCCGCCGCATCCGGCGATCCCGACGATGAGTATCGCCGAGAGGATCAGCGCAAGCGCTCGCTTGGAGCGGGTCATCGAATCCCTCCAGTCGTAGTACGAACGGTGCTTCCATCCGGCTGACCTGGTCTTTGGCCCCACACTCGCGTACCGGGGCTTCCGCTTGATGCTATCTCACTACCGGCCCTCTCGCCCGCCAACCGGGATGGTTGGACCGGACGGTACGACTTACCCCTAAGACGCGCCATGCTCGCGCGATGGTCGCCCACCGGCTTACGTGGATCCTTTTGGCCGCATCTACCTTGGACTGAGACGCTTGCGCGCCCGCAACCACAGACCCGGATGGAAGCACCCAGAAGTGTACCAGGAAACGGTGCAAGCGTTCCTGACAGCCGTATTCCTGAACGGGAATACTCGGACTACCTGCCCGATGATGCAAGAGGAGGCGCCGATGACCCGTTCCACGACTGTCCGGCCGGGACCGATCGACTACGCGCTGGAAGCACTGGCAGCCGCCGTGACGGCCGCGATCTTCGGGTATGCGTTCGGGGCGGGCGCGCGGTGGCTTCTGGACCTCATCAGCGGAACACAGGGACTGCAAGATATCGCACGTGCCCTCATGGGCGGATTGCTCGGCCTGGTAGTGGGCGCGCCGCTCGGCCCTGCCACCATCGCGCGGTATCGCAGCCGACCGTTCTCCGTCTGGATGGGATACGCGGGTGCAATCGTCGGAGCCGTTCTCGGGCTCGCCGTGGTCTCGCTCTTCAGCATGAACGATGCGGCGGGTGCAGGCCCATGGGCGGCATTCGCGACCGTGGTCGTGACGACGGTCCTTCTCGGCAACCTGCGGCGCCGGACCGGCTAGGCGTTCAGCTCACGCTCGCGCGACGGCCGCGACTCGCACTTCGGAAGCGCCGGCAGCCAGTAGTGCCCGCGCGGCTCCGTCGAGCGTCGCCCCCGTGGTGAGCACGTCGTCGACGACGAGTACGCGTCCGGGAACCGACACGTCACCCGCGACGGTGAACGCACCTGCCATGTTGGCGAACCGGGCGTCGCGCCCTAACTGTCGTTGATCCTCTCGGACAGCGACCGACAGGAGCGGCGTGTAGGGCGCATCGAGTCCCGAAGCGACACAGCGCGCGATGGCGTCCGTGTGGTCGAAGCCTCTCCGAAGCAGCGCCGCGCGCGTGGGTGGCACCGCACACACGGCGTCCGGCCATCCACGCCAGGCCTCGCACGCATCCGTCACGACGGCGCCCAGCAGCGCGGCATACCTGCGTTCGGCAGCATCCTTGTAGAGCGTCACGACGCGTGAGATCGGCGGCTCCAGGCGACCGGCGCATATCGCCCGGCTGAACGAGAACCGTCTGCCCACACACTCCGAGCACCGGGTGCCCACGAGCGGTGCACCGCAGCGCGGACACGCGTGCCGAACGTCGACGAGCTGCGCTGACGCAAGGCACGCCGGACACAAAGCGAACCCGGGTAGGCCGCAGCCGGCGCAACGAACCGGCGACACGATCTCGGCAAGAACGGCAAGCACGCCCACGCGGACCCCCAGGTTGGGGCGTCTAGACGAGCAGCTGCAACAGCGGAATCGTCACGATGGCCCCGATGACGGTGACCAGGATCGCCGAGGCGATGAGGTCGACATCAAGCCGGTACTTCATGCCGAAGACGAGGGTGAGCATCATCGTGGGCACGCCGGTCTCCAGCACGAGGATTCGCAGTGATGCTTCGTCCTTGAGCAACAGGCTTCCCAGCGCCAGCGCCACAAGCGGCATGAGAACCAGCTTCACGCCCGCCACGGCCCCCAACACGCCGAGACGCTCGCGCATCGACTTCGGCTTGAGCGACAGGCCTACGCTCACCATGATCATCGGTATCACAAGCTTACCGAGCGCACCCAACCAAGAGCTGACCGCGTCCGGAACCTCGACTGAACGCAACAACAGCGCGATCACGAGCGCGCCGAATGGAGGAAACGTCACGAGCTCCCGAAGCGGATTCACCTTGACGTCATGCTCACCGTGATGGCCGGCGATGAGCGCGCCGACGGTGATGATCGCGGCGGTGTTGCCGAACAGGTCGCAGAAGATCGCGCGAACGAGTCCGGCATCGCCGAGCAGCGCCGACGCGACAGGATAGCCGATGTAGGCGGTATTCCCGAACGCCGCGACCAGGATGAACGCCCCGGCGGCGGGCCCCTGCAACCGGAACGCACGTGCGAGCAACCACGCTACACCGATGCCGAAAACGGCAATCACCCATCCCAGCAGCGGGATGACCGCCATCCCGGCGTCCGCGCGAGCAGGCTGGACGGTGTTGAAGACCAGCGCGGGCAGGGCGACCCAGATGAGGAGCGTGTTGAGTGGCTTCGAATCCTCGACGGTCATGAGCCCGCTCAAGCGCAGAGCAACGCCGATTCCCACGTACCCCAAGACACCGACAATGACCGGTGCCAGCGCCTGGATCGACACCGCGCTGCTACCCCAGCTCGTGGATCGCGCCGGAACCCTGACAGTTGAGGGCGAGCGACTCACCGAACGGGGCACGCACCACGCCGCACTCCGTGATGATAGCCGTCACGTACTCGGCAGGGGTCACATCAAACGCGGGATTGTAGACCTCGACACCCGGAGGCGCGATACGGAACCAGCCGTCAAAGCGATACGCGCCGCCCTTGCGATCGATGACCATCTGGTGGCCCTTTGCGATCGGGACTTCGTAGGGTCCCCCATCGGTCAGCAGGTCGAATGCACGCGAGGCGGCCGATGAGTCAGGCGCGATCACGCCCGAGACAGTCACGCCTGTGACCTCGCGCTCGTCACGTTGCTCGATGACGATGTCGTCGCCATGCGCGAGCGTCAGGTCGACCGTGGACGTCGGTGCAGCGACGTAGAACGGGATTCCATGCTCCTTGCAGAGCACGGCCAGCCCGTACGTGCCGATCTTGTTCGCGACGTCGCCATTCGCAGCGATGCGATCTGCGCCGACGATGACGGCGTCCACGAGACCTGCGCGCATGATGCTTGCGGCCATGTTGTCGGTGATGAGCTTGAACGGGACACCGGCGAGCTTGAGCTCCCACGCGGTGAGGCGCGCTCCCTGCAGCACCGGGCGAGTCTCATCGACCCACACGCCTTCGATCTTTCCCTGCTCGTGCGCCGAGAAGATCACGCCAAGCGCCGTGCCGAAGAACGCGGTAGCGAGCGAGCCTGCGTTGCAGTGGGTGAGCACGCGGCTGCCGGACTCCAGAAGGGCCGCGCCGTTGGCACCGATCGCACGGTTGCGGTCCTCGTCCTCGGCGCGAATCGCGAGAGCTTCCTGCAGGATGAGATCACGGAGTTCTGACAAGTTCACGTCGGCATTGTCGCGGGCGAAGCGCTTCATGCGCTCGGCGCCCCACGCGAGATTCACGGCCGTCGGGCGGGTCTCGGCAATCTCATCGGCCACGCGATCGAGCTCCGCCAGGAAGCTCTCGACGTCATCGATCCGGGCGCCTGCGGTCGTCGCCCAGAGTGCGACTCCAAGAGCCGCGGCGACACCGAGCGCGGGAGCTCCCCGCACAGCCATGCCGCGGATGGCGTGACAGACGCCGTCGTAGGTGTTGCACACGAGCAGGTCGCCCACAAGCGGCAAGCGAGACTGGTCGACGAGGACGACCTTGCCGTCCTCCCACCATATCGTGCGGGGAATATCGTTGATCGCCATACATCACTCCCGATACGAACACGGGCCGGCGGTCTCCCGCCGGCCCGTTGGTTTCAGCTGCGATCTAGACGGTGCCTTCCTGCCAGGAGCTCAGGTACTTCTCCTGCTCTTCGGTGAGTTCATCGATCTCGACGCCCATGGAGGCAAGCTTCAGCGCGGCGATCTCCTCGTCGATCTCGGTCGGCACCTCGTAGACGCCGGCTTCCATCTCGGCACAGTTCTGCACCATGAACTCGGCACAGAGGGCCTGGTTCGCGAAGCTCATGTCCATGACCGAGGCGGGATGGCCCTCGGCGCACGAGAGGTTCACGAGGCGACCGTCGGCCAGCAGGAAGATCTTGCGACCGTCAACGAGCACGAACTCCTCGACCAGCGGACGGACTTCGCGCGTTGACACGGCGATCTCACGAAGGTGCGGGATGTTGATCTCGACGTTGAAGTGACCGGAGTTCGCGATGATCGCGCCGTCCTTCATGGCGTCGAATGCCGGGGAATCGATGACGCTGATGTCGCCGGTCACCGTGACCCAGATGTCGGCGAGCGCGGCAGCCTCGACCGACGGCATGACGCGGTAGCCGTCCATGACGGCCTCGAGCGCCTTGAGCGGATCGACTTCGCACACGATGACGTTGCCGCCGAGGCCCTCGGCACGGCTCGCGATGCCGCGGCCGCACCAGCCGTAGCCGGACACGACGACGGTCCGACCGGCGATGAGGCGGTTCGTGGCGCGGATGATGCCGTCGATGGTGGACTGCCCGGTGCCGTACCGGTTGTCGAAGAGGTGCTTGGTGTTAGCCTCATTGACGGCGATGATCGGGTACTTGAGCGCACCGTCATCGGCCATCGCTGCGAGACGGATGACACCGGTCGTGGTCTCCTCGGTGCCGCCGAGGATACCCTCGAGCGCTTCGGGGAACTCGGCGTGGATGCGTCCGACCACATCGGCGCCGTCGTCCATCGTGATCTGCGGCTTGGCGGCGACCACCGCGTCGATGTGCGCGTAGTACGTGGCGGTATCCTCGCCCTTGATCGCGAACGTGGCGATCCCGTACTCCTCGACGAGCGCGGCTGCGACGTCGTCTTGCGTGGAGAGCGGATTGCTCGCGCACAGCATGACCTCAGCGCCGCCGGCCTTGAGCGTGCGCATCAGGTTCGCCGTCTCCGTCGTCACGTGCAGGCACGCGCCGATCCGCACGCCAGCGAGTGGCTTCTCGGCCTCGAAGCGCTCGCGGATGCTCGCGAGAACGGGCATGTCGTTATCGGCCCACTCGATGCGCGCCTTGCCGGCGGCTGCGAGGGAAAGGTCTTTGACGTCGTACTGCACGTGAGTGCCTCCTTAAGGATTCCGAGCTTGCAGGAGCGTAGACTCGGGGCTGCCTGAACCGACAAAGTATAGCAGGACGCACTGACGCGCGTCGCTAGAGCCGAGTCACGAACTCCGTCACGAGTCGCTGCAATCGAGCGGCCGCCTTCTCCCCCGCTTCGAGCACCTCCGCGTGCGAGAGACCGACGCCTGCGGCCGCATTCGTCACGAGTGACATCCCGAGCACACGCAGACCGAGCGCGCGCGCCGCGATGACCTCGGGAACCGTCGACATGCCAACGATGTCCGCACCCATACCCGCCAGCATCGCGACCTCGGCGGGCGTCTCATACGAAGGGCCGAGAAGCCCTGCGTAAACGCCCTCGATGAGCCTCACACCCTGCCTGGCGGCGACGTCGAGCATCGTCGCCCTGAGCACGGGGTCGTATGCATCACGCATCGGTATGAACGGGAACCCACCGTCCGGCCCGGGCCATCCGGTGAGCGGATTGGTGCCCATCAGGTTCAAGTGATCCGAGATGACCACCAGATCGCCAACCGCCAGGCGGGGAACCACCCCACCGGCAGCATTCGTGACAACAAGCGTGTCACAGCCGAGTCCTGCCGCAAGACGCGTGGGATAGGCAGCGTCAAACGCGCTCACACCCTGATACTGATGCGCGCGACCCTGGAACAGCAGCACAGGCACGCCGCCGAGCATCCCGACGACGAGCTTCCCGGCATGACCCACGACCGACCCGACGCGAGGGAATCCCGACAGCTCGCCATAGGGGACGACGGCCGCATCGCTCGCGACATCGGCGAGGCCGGATAGCCCCGAGCCAAGCACGACCGCGACACGCGGCCGCAGCGGTGAGGCAGTGCGAACGAGTGCGAGATCGGCTTCGGGCACTGAAAGCGACACGGCCACAAGTGCTCCTCTCGGGATGCTAGTTCATCATCACTGAGTCGATGGCGCCCGCACCGGTCTTCGAGATCGCGCCGGCGCCGCCTAGAATCCAGATGTACCCGATTGTGGGCTGCTTCTCTTTCAGGAACGAGGCAGTGTCTGGCGGAACCGAATCGAAACCGGTCAGCACCAGCGGGTGCATCCCCTTCCCCGCGATCACGCCACCCGCCAACGCATCCGGGTAGTTCAGTCCGGTCGTCACGTAGACCTCGCTCGACGAGAAGCCTTCGAGCGCGCCAAGGCTGAAGCGAGCAATGGCGGCGGCCGTAGCGTAGCGGTTGGGGCCCGCGAGACGCTGTGGCGTCTTCGCGGTGAGCGTCTGGACCTCCGCGAACACGCTCGCGGGCACAACAGTCTCGCTCCCCACGACAAGCCCGGTCGGTTTGCGAGCCGAGAGATACCCTGCCGTATCCGTGCCGAGCTCGCTCTGCCGCGAGAAGAGGATCGGGTAGTGCTTCGCGTACGCCAGCGCCGAGACGGACGCAGCATCTGGCCACGCGAGGCCGTTGGCCACAACCGCCTTGGTCGGTGCCTTGAGCGCGTAGACCTTCTCGGCGACCTTGCGCGATGTCCCGTAGCGATCGGCGCCTGCAAGACGCGTCGTCACCGCCGAGGGGAGCACGGCACGTACGCGATTCTCTACATCAGCCGAGACGGCCGCGGTGCTACCCATGATGTAAATGCGTGCCGGGGCCAGCCGCTTGAGTTCGGTCTCGACCGCGCTCGGCAGACTCGCCTTTGCCGTGAGCAAGAGCGAGCCATCCTCGGCCCCGGCAAGCGCGGAACCGCAGAGCGCATCGGGATACGCTTCGCCGCTCGCAAGAACCACGGCCGGTGCCGTGCCGGTGAACGCCTTCTGCGAGATAGCTATCGCGGTGGCGTAGCGATCGGGGCCCTGGATGCGGCTCATGGGGAAGCCCGAGATCGTGAACCTCGATGATGGCAGCTTGAGCTTACCGCGAAGCGCGTCTCCGCTGACACGAACCTTCGTGCCGTTGACGAAGGTCAGATTCACGTACCTGGCATGGCCGGAGGCGGCCTTCTCGATGGAAACGCCGGTCACATACAACGGAGCTGGGGGCACGCCCGGCAGTGTGCGAATCTGATTGGCGAGCTCAAGCCCGGAAATCTTGGGCCACCATGAAGCGGAGGCGCCTGTCAGCTTGGGCGCAGGCACACCGGACGGCCAATCTGCGGCGATCGCCGGCCATGGCGCAAGTGCGGGGCGTGCCAGATACTCGTACGTGTCCTCGACACCGCGCAGTTGCGGCACGGGTGTGCCCCCCACCCACACATCCTCATTGTTCGCGGTGTGCCCACCTGATGTCGAGAAGAAGAACGTCTTGACGACGGCACCGCTGCCGGTCTTCACAACCTGCCTGGATGTCGCATCCACTGCAGCATTGGTGGTGCTCGCTTCGTGTGGCTTCACTACGCCGGACTCAAGTCTCGAGTGCCCGTTGTACACCTGGCTGTACGTTGTGCATTTCAGCACATTGCCACCAGCGACGTCGGCGTACGCATATGAGCGCGCGGCCACGGCCTGCGCCTTCAGCGCTTCCGATTCCCATCCCGCCGGACTCTCCCGCGGCACGACTCCATAGAGATACTGGTCCATGTCCAGGTTGTTCACCAGCGCCACACGGTTGCCGGGTTTGACGTCGACCAACATCCTGCCTCGGTAGCGGACCCACCCGGTATTGAACGGGCCAGAGGCGTCCTTCACTTCGATCAGCGGAGGATAGGTGCCGGCAGGTCCCTTTGGGGCCGCCCAGCACGATCCGCCAAACGTCCCCACGAGTGTGCCGCTCGTCGTCTTGACCGAGACAACGCTCCCGCTGACGGTGAGCACGTAGTACGTGTCCGAGGCCAACGTGAGTGTCGTATCACCTGAACGATAGATCTCAAGGGGTGAGTCGATCGAACGAATCGTCCACGAAACCCGCCCGGCATAGGCGGAGTAACTCGACGTGTAGGCGGAATCGACGTTCACCTTCGCCGTGAACGCTCCGATGCTGCCGATCACGCCACCGGTGTAGTAGTGCTGAAGAATCCACGAGTACGATTTTCCGGCGAGAGCGGAGCCTTGCGCCCCGAACTGGCTCATTCCTATGCCATGCCCGTATCCGCTGCCACTGAAGGTGAAATACGGGATCGCCGTGGGCATGATGTCAGCGCGCGCTGGAGGGGTCGCAATCGGGGCGACGAGCAATGCGATGGTCGCCACGGCAGCGGCGAACCGGATGTATTTGCTACGGCGCACGGAAGAACCTCCGTTGTGATTCGACTGCTACATCCAGTGTCTGAGTATACCACCCGCACCGTGCCAGGCAGCGACGAACGGCAGGGCCCGCAGCTGGACGGCTACGTGCGCTTCCGAAGCGCCTCTCTCACACCAGCGAGAAGTATGCCGAGCGCAACTCCCACCACGGCGGCGCCAAGGACGTTTCGATTGCGCGCGTCCGACCCGAGGCTGACAGACGATGAACTCGTTCCGTCATAGGTATAGACGCCGACGATTCCCTCAAGCGCACTTGTGTAGTCGAGGAGCTGCGTCTCGATCGCCCACCGCTGGTATGCAGTCTGAGCGCTCGGCGCTTCGGACCTGGCGGCGGCGTCGATGGCGGCGAGCGCCTTCTTCGAAGCCTCGATCTGGGCTTCTCGGATGGCGATCTCCTTGGCCATCGAGGCGTCCACGACGTCGATGATCGCATTCGCGCCCGCGCGTGCCCCTGCCTGGGCGGCATCCTTTGTGGCGGCCGTGTATGTCACGCGAATCGTCGTGAGCGGGTTGCCGGCCGCTGTCGCGCGCAGGTTCGCCGCGACGTCCGCCTCGCTCGTTCCCAGCGCCTGTGCGACGGCAGCGCGCATCTCGGAGCCCGACGTCGCCTTCACCAGATCATCCGCGACGGGCATCCCGCGATAGCGCGAGGATGGCGCGGTGTCGATGGCGATCTTGGCGACACCGGTGTAGACATCAGCGACGCCGGAGGACGCCACGAAGCCTGCCACGCCTGCGACGGCGACGACCGCGACCACGATCCACCACTGCCGCTTGAGCACGGCGAGTATCCGATTGAAGGAGAGCGGCTCGGTCACGTCACTCAACACCTTTCACACTCGAGCGCGCGAGTCGTGATGAAACGACACACAGCGCAACGAACAGCCAGAGGTACTCGAAGTACAGATAGTACTGGAAGAACGTCTCGGAAAGCAGCGTGAGCAGACCGGCAAGCGAGGCCGCCTCGAAGACCGTCCACGGCCTGCCCCGTCTCGGCCAGAAGAGCGCCGCGAGGGCACCGACCAGCAGGATCTCCGCCGCAAGGCCGAACACACCCATCTCGGCCCAGAACGCTATGGGGAGCTGGTGCGGCTTGCGAACGCTCAAGATCGTGCCGGGTTGCCGGTAGTCAGGATACACCTGCTCGAACGCGGCAAGTCCGGTACCGCCGACCCAGTCGTCCTTGATCATCTCCACGGTCGACAGGTACATCCCGTAGCGGGTGATGTTCGACAGGTCGCGCTCGGTATCGAAGATCGAGGTGGCGCGATCGGCAACCTGGCCGGGTGCAAGGAGCATCGCCAGCACGACAAGTGCGACTCCACCGCTGATGATGCGGATCCGGCGACCTTTGGGCGCCGTGAGCGCCGCTACGATGACGCCGACAAGAGCGCCCACCCACCCCGTGCGGGAGAACGTGACGACCAGCCCGGCGCCGATGATGGCTGTCGCCCCCAGCAGAATCGCGATCCGCTGCCGCGAGCGGGCGTGAACCGCGAACGCGAGCGCGGCAACGAAGCACGCCGAGAGATACCCCGCAAACATGTTGGGATCCTCGAAGAGTCCGGCCGCACGCGAGAGATTCACGCTGCCGTCGAGCGCCAGGTTCTGGTGCGTGTTGCCGTAGTCGAAGCCCGGCAGGTACTGCTGCGCGACGCCGAACAGCCCGAAGAACACCGCCGTCGCGATGAGCACGCCGAAGTACCGCTCGAGCTGCTGCTTCTCCTGAATGCCGTTCTCTATCAGCAGCATGAACATCCACAGGAACATGACTCGAACCGCCGCGTACAACGTGTCGCCGGGAGCAGCGGAGAACGTGACAGAGATGAACGCGGCCAGAACGAGCGCCAGCACGCCCATGTCCATCGCGGAGATCCTGAGCCACCGGTGCGCGTCGGTGAGAATGCGTGCCGCCCACGCAACGAGCGTGGCGGCCAGAACGACCTGGAATGCGGTGAGCGGAATCGGGTCCGTGATGATGCGCCCGTAGATGTCGAGCGGAAGCGTCAGCAACAAGGCGAACAGCCCGATTTCGAACCGGCGGATCACGATTGCGGAGAACGCGATCCCGGCGATCCCCGCCACAAGCAGCGTCTGCATGTCGCGGGCCGCCGCGAGGCCACCGAGCACGCCGAAGAACACCGCGATCGCGAGCCAGGAGGCGACGGAGATGCGCTGCGGGCGTGTAAGCTCAGCCGGCATGCGTGTATCGCCCGTTCACGTGACAGCTCCCGGCGGGGCGCTGTGATCGTAGAATCCGCGGTGCGTCTTTCGGCCGAGATGACCTTGGGCCACGAGTTCTCTCAGCATCGGACGGGGGGCGTACGTGCTGTCAGCCGTCCTTTCGACAAGGTTGTCCATGATGTCGACGATGACGTCCAGGCCGATCAGATCGGCAAGCTCAAGCGGGCCCATCGGGTGGTTCAGGCCCAGACGGACAGCCTCGTCTATCTGCTCGGCTGTAGCGGCCTCCTCTTCGAGCGATCGCACGGCCTCGTTGATCAGCGGCATCAGAACGCGATTCACGACGAATGCGGGTCGCGACCGCACCGTGACCGGAACTTTGCCGAGCGCTCGCGAGAAGGCGGTCAGCGTCTCAAGCGTCTGAGCGTCTGTTTGCTCAGGCACAGACACCTCGACGAGCCTCATCCGGGTCGCAGGGTTGAAGAAGTGAAGGCAACCGAAACGCCCGGGATGCTCAAGGACCTCTGCCAGCTCGTCAAGGGGCAATCCGGACGTGTTCGTCGCCAGAACGGCGTCTGGCCGCATCGACGACTCGGCAGCTCGCAGCCACTCCTTCTTCGGCTCCAGCTCCTCGACGATGGCCTCGATCACAAGATCGCACCGGCCAAGCGCGGCCATGTCGGTTCCAGCATCAAGATGGCCGAGACGCTCATCGAGTTCGTCGCTGTCCATCACCCGTGCCAGCCGCTCGCTCAGCTTGATGCGCGCCGTGTCCAGACTCGACTGGCTCCGTGCGATCCAGACGACATCGTTGCCTGAACCGAGCAGAAGTTCCACGAGCCCCTTCCCCATGATGCCCGTGCCGAGCACACCGACGGTGATCCGCTCCGCGTCGTCGGTGATTCCCATGGTGACCCGTTGTCCCACTTCGACCGGATGCCCGAGCTTCACGATGGCGGAACCCCCGTCATCGGTCTGAAGCAATGCGCACCAATAGGGAGTGTCCTCATGCCCTACCGACGGCACAGAGACCTCGGTCACCGCCATCGCGGTCCCCGAGGTCGATTCCGTTTCGACGAGCGGCGCCGCGCAGAACGTGCAGCGCTCCAGTTCGTAGCCGTACCGCGCGCCACATGAAGGACAGTTCCTGCGGCTCATGACGCACTCCCCATGACATGGATGGCACACGTGCCACCGACTCCGCCGACGTTGTGTGTGAGCCCGATCTCCGCTCGTGCCAGCTGTCGATCGCCCGCTTCGCCTCGCAACTGCCTGACGACCTCGTAGACCTGCCCCACACCGGTCGCACCGATCGCATGGCCACCCGCTTTCAGGCCACCGCTTGCATTGACAGGCAGCGACCCGTCGCGTGACGTCACCCCGCCCCTGATGAGCGAAACGGCAGCGCCGGGCTCGCAAAAGCCCAGGTCCTCCATCGCAACGATCTCCGCGATAGTGAAGCAGTCGTGGACTTCGGCAAAATCGACATCAGCCGCAACTATGTCGGCTTGCGCGTACGCCGTTGCCGCAGCATCACGTGCCGCCTGAAACGACGTGTGCACGGTCCGCTGCGTTAGCGATATGGCGTCTGTGGACAAACCGCTCCCGAGCACAGGGATGCTGCGCCCGTCCCGCGAATCGCGGGAGATGACCGCCGCAGCAGCACCGTCCGAGACCGGACAGCAATCGAACAGACGCAGGGGCGACGCAACGGTGACGCCAGCGTCGATGTCTGCCTGAACCACGGACTTGTGATAGAAGTGCGCGAGCGGGTTGCGGCGCGCGTTCTCATGATTCTTGAGGCTGATGAGCTCGAGGTCACGAGTCGTAGTCCCATACGTCTGCATGTGCCGCTGTGCGACGAGCGCGTAGCTCGCAGGGAAGTTCAGTCCCGCACCCTGGTCGAGGTCGAGGTCGCCGGCCATGCCGATGTTCTTGGTCAGGAGCATCCCGGGGATACCGCTCATGCGCTCGACGCCTAGGACGAGCACGTTCTCGTACCGTGAAAGCGAGAGCAGCGCCTGGTGCACGGCGACGCCTCCGGAAGCGCATGCGGCCTCCACGCGCCAACCCGGCAGATTGACCCCCGGGAGCAGACCTGCAACGACCGAGTTCAGATGCAGCCGGCCCTCATTCGGGCCGCCGAGGTAGTTCGCGACGATGAACGCGTCGATATCACCGATCGTAAGGCCGGCGTCCTCAAGTGCAGCGATGAGTGCCTCCTGAGCGAGCATGGGGAGGCTCTTGGACGTCGGCCCGAAACGGGTCTTCCCGACGCCGACCACATATCCTTGAGGCAACGATCGCTCCTTTCGAACGTCCGACGCGTCGTAACGCGACCGGCGGGCAGTATAGCAGGTGCGCCAGGGCGCCAGTCAGCGCCGGGCTAGCGGGCCGTGATCACGTCCTCGATCATGCGCGAGAGGACCCGCACCTGCTCGCGTCGATCGTACGTGGCCCGGACGGCTTGTGATGACTGGCATTGGACACCCCCGGAGGCCTTTTCTCGCGCCAGTGCGATGACCGCCGCTTCAACCTGCGCAAGATCACCATATCGGACCACGGCTCCACACCCCGTTGCGCGCACGACGTCGGCGGCCGCGCCCTCGGGAGGACCGTACAGCAGTATCGGGATTCCGATACCCACGTAATCGAATAGTTTCCCTGAATAGACTCCCTTGGACCCGGGCGAGTCTGCGAGCACGATCAGCCCTGCATCCGCTGCGGCGATCACGCGCAGGGCTTCGGCGTACGGCTTGAACCCGTGGAAGACGACAGCGTCGCCGAGGCCGACGCGATGTGCCGACTCGACGGCCCACGGAGCGGCCGGGCCCACGACGTCGATGCGGAGATCTGCAAGAAGCGGCTCGCTTCCTCGAGCGGCGGCGACACCGGCGAAGAATCCTGCCGGATCGGCGACGCCGGGGCTGAATTGTCCGAGGAAAGCAATCCTCAACGGTGCCGACGTGTCCGGTGACCATGCTGGCATGTCTGCCGCATCGAAGCCGTTGGGGATGACCTCAGCCCGTTTGGCTCCGTATGCGATCGCCTCGGCAGCGATGACCTCGGAGACAGCCGTGACGCCCGCGACACGCTCCATGACTTCGCGCTCAAGCGCATGGAACCGACGCTGATGCCACGTGGTAGGCCACACGGCATGGAGATTGCCGCTCCATGGATCGCGCAAGTCGGCGATCACAGGCACCTGTAGCCGCTCACCCGCACGCACGGCTCCGACCAACGCCGAGTAGGGCGGTCCTGACGCGACGATAGCGGCGAACGGTGCTTCCCTGTGCATGCGGGCAGCGACGACCGGGATGTCCCGTGCCCAGAGGACGGCGTCGTCAGGCACAGCAAGCCACCGGGAGATCCGTCCGCTCAACGGGCCCCGACCCTCAGCGGCGCCGGGTGTACCGCTCGATGCTCCAGCAGCGGCAGCGCCAGGAACGACCGCCTTCATGCGCTTCAGTGGCCGGAGGACCCCAGCGATGTACCCCGCGATGTGACGAGCCGGTCGCCTGAACACCCGGATGCCATCCACCTCGCCGAGCAGGGTTTCGTCGCGCGGTCGACCGGGAACGGGTGTCGCTGACAGTACCTGGATGTCCCAGCCCATCTCGCCCAGGTAGCGGGCGAACTTGGTCAGGCGCTGGACTCCACCCCCAGCGGAGGGTGGAAACTCGTGCGCAATGAAGAGGAGCCGGCCAGATCGAGTGGGATGCATGACTACAGAGTATACCGACGTGCAGCGACCCGCATCCGGCAATGACAACGCTTCGTTATCCGATTCGGTCGCTCTGTCGCCGAAGGTTCGCCATGAACTTCGCGTGGTCGGTCGCGAAGTTGCCGGTCACCCTGGTCCCCTCCGGCACATCCCGCGTCACTACAGCGCCCAGACTCACAGACGCACCCGAGCCGACGACCAGACCATTTGATACGCATGCCGATGGACCGACCCAGACCCCGCGCCCAAGCACCGTGCTCCCGGCGATCACCGCGTTCGCGGCTATGAGCGTGCCCTCCCCGACGACGACGTTGTGCGCGACGTGCACCATGTTGTCGATCTTCGCGTTTCTGCAGACGCGCGTGTTCGACAGAGCGCCCCTGTCGACACAGGTGCCGGCGCCGATCTCGACGTCGTCTTCGATCACGACCCCGCCTATCTGGGGGAACTTCACCGGCTCGCCGTCTGCGCCGCGCTCGAAACCGAAGCCATCCGCGCCCAGGACGGCATTCGCGAAGACCCGCACGCGATTGCCGATGACGACACCATCGTAGACTCGGACGCCGGCGTCGATCACCGTGTCGTCACCGATGGTCGCCTCACCGATCGTCGCGTGTGCGCCGATGGACACCCGCTGCCCGATCGTCGCCGAAGCAGCGATGGCGGCGGAGGGGTGAATGCCCGGGACGGCATCCCGTAGGAAGAACGCGGAGACCACGGTCGCGAACGCCAGACGAGGGTTCTCGACGCGTGCCACGCACGCCACGCCGTGTGACCGCATTCCGGCGGCCTCCACCCGTGCGCTCATCGGCGCGATGATCATGGTCGGCGCCGTGGCACCAAGCGCTTCGGCGATGTCAACACCCGGCGTCTTGAGGAAAACGAGGGTGCCGGCTGATGCTTCGGTCAATGATGAAGGTGCTTCGATCTCGTACGTGCGCCAGTCATCCGCGAATGCCTCGACATCGACGCCGAGGAAGTCAGCGATCTGCCCCGCTGTCGGCATACGTTCTCCCTAGATCTTGTAGCGAATGACCTCGAACGCTTCAGCGAATTCAGAGCGGACCTGAACGCCTCTCACCCGTGCAAGCCCCTCGATCAGCTCCCAGCTGAAGTACGGGCGCCCGAGTTCAAGCTGCGACTTGTAGACCTGCAGCGCCTTCCACTTCATATCCAGGTGGCGCGGCTCCAGAGTCACGAACGCATGTGTGGCGAAGGTGTAGTGGTTCCACGGCAGCTCATATCCCAGGACAGTACAGTCTCGGAATGCGCGCGCGACTTCATTCGAGATCACCTGATGGTCCTGATGCACATCGTTCGACGACGGAACGAGAACCGTATCGGGATGGATGAGGTCCCTCAGCCGAACCAGCTCCTCAAGCACCTCCTGACGATGATAGGAGAGCTGACGCACCCGGTAGTCGTAGACGAAGCGCCGCTCGGACGGTATGCCGAGAAGATCCATAGCTTCGTGGAATTCGTCGCGCAACAACCCGGGAGGCGCCCCGGGAGGCAGGGAGTCCTCGGCAGTCGAGAACGCCGCGACGAAGATCTCCTTGCCTTCTTCGACGAACCGCGCCAGCGTGCCACCGCAGCCGATCTCGGCATCGTCGGTATGTGGAGCGAGCACGAGGACCTTGCGCATGCGTACGACCTCTCATGTCGTCGAGAGCAGAACTCCGCTATCATAGCCAGGTTCCAAGAAGCATAGCAACGATACGGCAGCGGGACATACGCGGGATGGGGCAATGAGCGAAGTGCGTGTGTGCATGCGCCTCGACAACATCTTCACGAGCGACCTTCGCGTCCGCCGTGAGGCCGAAGCGCTTGCCGAGGCGGGCTACGACATCACCGTCGTGGCGGACATGAAGCCGGGACTCGGCCTGGCCGAGCGCGAGACCGTGAACGGCGTCAAGATCCGCCGCATCGCCAAGACGAGCCGCGTGCCGTACTGGAGTATCGTGAAGCCGCTCCTTGAAGAAGCGGCCGACGTCTATCACGCGCACGACATCGACTCGCTCTTCCCGTGTCTGGCGGCAGCGCGTCTCGGCAAGAAGCATGCGAAGGTCGTCTACGACACGCATGAGCTCTGGAGTGGGCACGCGAAGGACAAGATCCGCACCAAGCGACGCATGCTCATCAAGGTCGAAGGCACGATGCTGCGCGCGTCCGACGCGCTCATCACCGCCTCCCCCGCCTACGCCGAGCAGATCCTCGCGCGCTACGGCTACAAGGGTCCGTCCGTCACGATCCTGAACGTCCCGACCTTCCGCACTGACGAGGAACTCGCGCCATACTGGGCGAAGCGTGGCGAAGACGGCCTTGTACGCGTCACCGCCATCTCCGTCTTCCAGCATGGCCGGGGCGCAGTGCCGCTCATCGAAGCGCTCGCACACCTGCCCGAGAACTTCGTCGTGGAGCTCGTGGGTCCCATCCCACAGCCCGAATACGAGCGCCTGATGCGCGAAGCCGCGGCGCCCTTCGGCGACCGCGCACGCATCGTCGGCCCGATTCCGCCGAACGACATCGTGCCGAGGCTTGCCTCGGCGGACGTCTCGGCCGTGCTCATCGAGCCGCTATCGTTGAGCTACCGCCTCACTGCGCCCAACAAGCTCTTCGACTCGATGATGGCCGGGACGCCGATCGCAGCATCCGATATGCGCTTCATCGGCCAGACCGTGCGCGCCGAGAACGTCGGCGAGGTCTGCGAGGTCTCAGATCCGGCCGACGTCGCCCGGGCGATACTTGCGGCGTACGAGAACGCCGCCGAGTACGGATCGAACGGTCGCGCCGCTGCGCTGCGCTACAACTGGGGCCAAGAGCGCGTCAAGCTCGTAGACCTCTACGCGACGCTCACGCCGACCGCCGAGGAGACCTCCGGGTGCTGACGAACATCCTCAAACGCGCCGGCACCGACGCCTTCAAGTACTTCCCGGTTCGGCTGGTCCCCGCGCTCACGTCACTCATCACCGTACCGCTCTTCACACGCCTGATCGCGCGCGAGGACTACGGCAACTTTTCGCTCATCTCCTCGGCGATATCGCTGGTCGCGGTCATCGTGACGCAGTGGGTCAACGGCTCCATTGTCCGGTTCTACTGGACGTACGAGAAGGAAGGTCGCGCCGACGACTACGTCGCCACCTCCATCTGGTCGGTGACCGGCGCGCTCGTCACTGCCGCGCTCGTGTGCGGCGCCGTGGTGATGCTTGTCGGGAAGTCGATCTCACCGGGACTGATGCACCTCATCCCCATCGGCCTGGCGTCGCTCGCCGTGAACTACCTGAGCGACTCGCTGCTGCAGATCCTGCGTGCGGCGAACAAGTCGACGGGGTACGCGCTCCTCTCGGTGGCCAAGACGCTCGTGGGAACCGCGTTCTCGGTGTGGTTCGTGGCAGGACCGCGGCTTGGCGCCTGGGGCATCCTGGCGGGCGTGGTGCTCGGCAACCTCATCGTGACGCCGTTCGGCCTGTGGATGACCGCGAAGCAGGGAAGCCTGTCGCCGAAGCACGTGCGCAAGGACGTGCTTGCCCAGTTCGCGTCGTACGGGCTGCCGCTCGTGCCCGCCGCGATGTCCTCGTGGGCGCTCGTGCTTGCGGACCGCTACGTCATCGGCGCGCTTCGCGGCGCCGGCGAGGTCGGCCTGTACTCAACGGCGTACACGCTCGGCGACAAGATCATGAACCTCATCATCATGCCGCTCATGATCACCATGGGTCCCGTGATGGTGATGACGTTCGAGAAGAACGGACAGGAGCTCGCGCAGCAGGTACAGACGCAGTTCACCCGCTACTACGCGATGGTCACCTTCCCCATCATCGCGGGCATGTCCGCGGTGACGTACCAGTTCTTCCAGGTCTTCGTGGGCCCCTCGTACCGGGAAGCGTACGCCGTGCTCCCGATCGTGATGGTCGGCGTCATGGGCTACGGACTCGTGCAGATCGCCGCAAACGGCGTGGCGCTGCACAAGCGCTCCACGATCATCATGACGAACACGGTGGCGGCAGCCGCGATCAACGTGGCGTCGAACCTGTACTTCGTGCCGAAGTTCGGCTACATCGCCGCAGCGCTCAACACCGTGCTCGCCTACTTCGTGCTGCTCGGTCTCACGTGGTATCGCAGCAAGCCGTACATGGCGTGGCAGCTGCCGTGGCCGAACCTCGCTCGAATCACATTCTCATCGGCGCTCATGGGATTCGTGGTGTGGCTCGGATTCCACCGGCTGACCGGCACGGTGTGGGTGCTCATCGCCGAAGTCGTTGCCGGCATCGTGCTCTACGCGCTCGCGCTGGTGGTCCTTCGTGAACTCGAGCCTGCCGAGCGGGACTTCTTCAGGGATCTCGCAGGCAGAGCGGCCGCTAAGCTTCGCCTGCGCCGTCCGTAGCCAGCGAGGCGTACAGGCGCTCGTAATCGGCGATCCGCAGAGCCCAGTCCGAGCAGAGCACACGCTCGCGGATGGCCGCGCGGTCCCACGTGCGATCAAGCGCCTCGGCAAGTGCGCTAGCAAGGTCGCTGAGCTCGAACGAGGGCACACAGATACCCGAGCCGTCCGGAACGACCTCGGGCAGCACCTCGGGCGTGCCGACGACCGGGCACCCGCAGAGCATCGCTTCGAGCGCGACCAGGCCGAAGCTCTCCATCAGGCTCGGGAAGACGAACACGTCCGCGGCGCTGTAGTACGCCGCCATCTCGGCCTGCGCGCGGAACCCGTCCAGGCGCACTACGCCCTGCAGGCCATGCGAAGCGATCGCGTTGCGAACCGCTGCCTGCTCCTCACCTTCTCCCACCATGATCCCGAGCACGGGGCGACCGGCGTCACGAAGCGCCGCGACTGCCTCAACGAAGGCCAGCGGGGCCTTACGGGGGATGAGATTCCCGGCGAAGAGCAGCACTTCGCGATCTGCGCTAGCACCAAGCCGCGTGCGTGCCTCGGTGCGATCCAGCGGGCTGTACAGCGAGGCGTCGATCGGGTTGGGGATGACCGAGGAGCGGATGTGCGGCATACGCGTAGGAAAGATCTCCTCGTAGCGCCGCCTGAGGTACTCGCTCACGAAGACGACGTCGGCCGCAGACTCGAGGTTGCGCTCGACCAGTGCGCGGCGTGTTGCAGCGTGCTCGGGCGCGGCGTGCTCGAAGTAGTGCGTCGAGTGCGCGGTAGCAACCAGCGGGATGCCGTCGGCAAGTTCGTGCAGGAGCGAGAATCTTCCCTCGAGCGCATGCACGTGGATCATCTCGGGCCGGAACTCCCGGATCGCCTCATCATAGCCGAGCAACGCGCGTGCGATCCAACCGACAGACCAGACGGGGCCGAGCACCCGTCGTGCGCGCAGGAACGCCGCGGCAAGGCGTGGCGACGCAAGCCGCGCGGCACCGGCCCCGAGTAGGTACTCGTGCACTCCATAGAGCCGTACACCTTCGACGACTGCCTCGCCCGCGGACGCGGGTCGGTTATCTGCGGCGACCGCGACATCATGACCCCGGGCCGCAAGGTGTGTGGCGAGCCCCCAGACGTGCGTCGGGATGCCGCCGGTGTTGATGCCGCCGACATCGCGGGGCACTGGAGCTACCTGGAGGATTCGCATAGAGCGACCTTAGCAGCAGCCGCTCCCGGGGTGCAATCATGGCGGAGTCAACCGGGGGGTTACGCACGCCTCGGACACCGGTTCACAGCGGCGTCGTATGGTACCCTTTGCCTGCGCTTCAAAGCGCTCCCCGACTTCTGGAGGTAGCGGTCATGACCCTTCGTGTCACCGTCGTAGGCACCGGCTATGTTGGTCTTGTCACCGGCGTCTGCCTCGCACACTCGGGCCATTCCGTCACGTGCGTCGACATCGACCGGGCCAAGGTCGAACTGCTGTCCTCGGGCACCAGTACGATCTACGAACCCGGTATCGAGGAGTTGCTCGCGAGCGGTATGGAGAGCGGCAACCTCACGTTCTCGACTCCCGAGAACGGCTGGCGCGATCTTATCGGCGACATCACCGTCGTGGCTGTAGGCACGCCGATGGCCGCCAACGGCGCCGCCGACCTCTCTGCGGTTCGAGCGGTCGTGGCCGCACTTGCCGAGGCAGCCGACCGTCCATTCACCCTCGTCATGAAGTCGACGGTGCCGATGGGCACCGGCGCTGCGCTCCGCCAGCGGTACCTCGATGACGCAAGCGTACGCATCGGCTACGTCTCGAACCCCGAGTTCCTCCGCGAAGGGAAGGCGCTCGAAGACTGGTTCAAGACCGACCGCATCGTGCTCGGCGCTGCCGAGGAGACCGACCTCGCCCTCATGCGCGAGCTCTACGCCGATATCGATGCTCCGCTCGTGGAGACCGATGTCGCCAGCGCCGAGACGATCAAGTACGCGAGCAACGCGTTCCTGTCGACGAAGATCTCTTTCGTCAACGAGATCGCCAATCTGTGCGACTGCATCGGCGCAGATATCGATGCGATCTCCCGCGGCATCGGCATGGACAAGCGGATCGGCTCGCAATTCCTGAACGCCGGCATCGGCTACGGCGGCTCGTGCTTTCCGAAAGACACACGGGCGCTCGACTTCATCGCCACGCTCAACGGCTATCAGTTCACGCTGCTCAAGTCCGTCATCGAAGTGAACAACCGCCAGCGCCTGCTGCCGGTCGTGCACGTGATGCGCGCACTCCCCGACCTGCACGAGCGCTCGATCGCGATCCTCGGGTTGGCCTTCAAGCCGGATACCGACGACGTCCGCGAGTCCCCTGCACTCGACATCGTGCCGCTTCTTGCCGAGCAGGGCGCGGCGATCCGCATCTACGACCCGGTGGCGGCCGAGCTTGCCGTCCCCGGCGCCGCGCGTGTGGCCGACGTGTGGCAGGCGCTTGAGGGTGCCTCGGCGGCGGTCGTCGTCACCGAGTGGGACGAGTTCACGGAGCTCGACTGGGCGCGTGTGCGTGCGGTCATGACCGGTCCCGGCATCATCTTCGACGGCCGCAACTGCCTCGATGCCAACGCCGTTCGCTCGGCGGGTCTCACCTACATGGCCGTCGGACGCGATGGCGAGCACCGTGCCGCCGAGAACGCCTGACGGAGGCCCCGTGCGCATCCTGTACGTCCATCAATTCTTCGCCACCCGCGAATCCTCACTCGGGCTGATCCGTTCGTACGAGTTCGCCCGGCGGTGGGTCGCAGACGGGCATGAGGTCACGATCGTCACCAGTTCCTCACGACTGCCCGAGGAATACGACCGGAAGCTCTTCACCGACGGCGAGATCGACGGCATCGCTGTCCGCTCCGTGAGAGTCCACTACTCCAACTACATGGGGTACGGCCGTCGAATGTGGTCCTTCATCATGTTCACGCTCGGCGCGACATGGCTGGCGTCGACCGCCGGCAAGCACGACGTGGTGTTCGCCACCTCCACGCCGCTCACCGTAGGCATTCCCGGCTGGGTGGCTGCGACGTTGCGACGCACGCCGTTCGTCTTCGAGGTACGCGACCTGTGGCCCGAGGCCGCCATCCAGATGGGCGCGCTGAAGCGTACCGGCATGCTCGCTCGCATCGCGAAGTCGCTGGAGCGCTTCTTGTACCATCAATCCGCCGACGTGATCGCGCTGTCTCCGGGCATGGCGGCAGGCGTCGTGGCCGAGGGAGTGGCCCCCGAGCACGTCCATCTCGTGCCGAACTGCTCGGATCTGGATCTGTTCCACCCGGGAGAGAAGGATGCGGCGTTCCTTGGCAGCCACGGGATCGGACCGGACGCATTCATCGTGGGCTACGCGGGAGCCATCGGCCCATCCAACGCCGTCGAGGCGATCGTGCCGGAAGCCGCTCGTACGCTTCACGAACGAGGTCGGGACGACATCATCTTCGTGATAGCCGGCGACGGCAAGTCGCTGCCGACGCTCCGGGCCGCCGTCGAAGGCCTCGACAACGTGCGTTTCGTCGGCTCGCTGCCCAAGAAGGACGTACCCGTGCTCACGCGCTCGGCGGATGTGCTCATGACGCTCTTTGCGGACGTCCCGATCCTAGCGACGAATTCGCCCAACAAGTTTTTCGATGGACTGGCATCGGGGCGACCGATGATCGTCAACTCGCCCGGCTGGACGAAGGAGCTGGTCGAGGAGTCGGCGTGCGGCGCGTACGTGCCCGCCGGAGACGGCGTGGCGCTTGCGGACACGATCGAACGCCTCGCCGCCGATCCGGGGGCGCTCGCTCAGATGGGGCGCAATGCCCGTCAGCTAGCTCAGGAGCGCTTCGATCGCACGCTCCAGGCCGAGCGCCTGCTCAACATCCTCAAGCAGGCTGCGGCGCAGTAGTCACTGCGCCGAACTGCCCCCCGCAACGGCAGCTTTCCAGTCTTTGCCGACGACGACGAGCACATCTGATGTGAACTCGTACATCCCCCGGCTCGCCACCACGCTTCCCGTGGGCAGCTTCGATGCAACGAGGTCGGCACCAGCCTTGTTCGCCTCGTCTTTGTAGACGACAAGCGTCTTGTCGTAGACGAACTGGTTCGCGTTACCCACCTCGCCGATCGTGAAGCCGGCAGCCCTGAGGATCGATGACGCGGACGATGCCACGCCCTCCTGACCCGCTCCGTTGCGCACGGTGACCGAGATCGTGGAGGGAGCGAGCGGCGCCTCGGCCGTCGACGTCGCGTCGAAGGCGCGTCCCGCCGAGAATGCGGTGACCAGGCGTGCCTTCTCCTCCTCGTCCGTCCAGACGTAGGGCGACTTCCACGTACCCGGGATGGTGGCCGTTTGCAGATCGGTGGCTTTGATGCCCTTGATCGCCATGATGATGTCGATCATCTCGCCCACACTCATGTCAGTTGCCGTGTACTTGGCGACCTCGCGGGCTATCGCCGGCAGCTTGGGCAGGTTCTCGAGCCGCGATGACTGCTCGGCAAGCGCCTTGAAGAACGTCTGCTGATGCTTCATCCGGGTGAAGTCGGCATCGGGGAACGCCCTGCTGCGCACGTACGTTAGCGCGTACTCGCCCGAGAGGAGCTGGTACCCCTTCTCGATATGCTGGGCCTCGGGATGCGGGCTGTGGCTCGCCGCCTTCGGATCATCGATGGTGGTGTCGACATCTATCCACACGCCGCCAAGCGCATCGACGGCCTTCTGAAAGCCGATGAAGTTCACTTCCATGTAGTGGTTGATCTTGATGCCGAGGAACCCCTCGACCGTCTTGATCATGAGGGCGGGACCGCCCTCGGCGCCTCCATAGAAGTTGGCGGCGTTGATCTTGCTCGTTCCATGACCCGGGATCTCCACCCTGGTGTCCCTGGGAATCGACAGCATGGAAACCTGCTTGGTCTGCGGGTCGACCCGTGCCACGATGATGGTGTCAGCGCGTGCCGCCTCTTCCTCGGGACGCGCGTCGCTTCCCATCAGCAGGATCGTGAAGGGCTGCTTCGGTACCGGCTTGGTGAGTGCGGCGACCGTCTGACTGTTGGAGCCGACGCCGGCCTTGATCGTCTTGTCGATACTGCGCATCGTGAGAAACGCGTAGGCGGCAACGCCGACAACGAGGAGTGCGATCACGGTCACGGCAACGAGAACCGCGCGCTTGATCGCGCGGTTCCGGTTCTGCTTGTGTGCCCGCAGTCGTGGCGACGGTTCGACGATCCGCCCGACGCTGGATCTTCTGCCCCGCGGAGCTACCCGTGAACGAGAACGGGAGCGCGGTGCGTAGTGCTTTCCCATATCACTTCCTCGTGGACGCTGCCCTATCAGGCGAGCGCATCCTTGACGACCCGGACGATCTCATCCTGTTGTGCGCGAGTGATGCCGGGGAAGCATGGCAGAGCGAACGTGCGCGCGTCGCACGACTCGGCTTCCGGCAGCGACGGCTTCACGAAGCCGCCCACTGACTCGAAGCACTCCTGCTCGTGGAGTGCGAGCGGGTAATACAGCGCGGTGCCGATACCGGCCGCCTGCAGCGCGGCCATGACCTTCTCGGCACGCTCTGACTTGACGATGTAGAGGTGATAGACCGGGACGCCGTAGTCGCGGACGACGGGAAGCTCGATGCCCTCGACCCCCGACAGGAGCTCGCTATAGACCTCGGCGGCCGCGCGCCGCTGTGCGTTCCACGCGTCCAGATGAGGCAGCTTCACGAGAAGGATGGCAGCCTGCAGCGCGTCGAGGCGCGAATTCACGCCGAACGCGTCGTGGTAGTACTTGCGGCTTGAGCCGTGGTTCGCGAGCTTGCGGCACTCGTCGGCGATGGCCTTGTCGTCGGTGGTGATGATGCCACCATCACCGGCACAACCAAGATTCTTGCTGGGGAAGAACGAGAAAGCGGCGGCGTCCGCAAGCGACCCCGCCATGCGGCCTTTGTAGGTGGCCCCGATCGCCTGACAGGCATCCTCGATCACCTTCAGGCCATGACGGGAAGCGATCTCATTGACGACATCCATATCGACGCACTGACCGAAGATGTGCACCGGCATGATCGCCTTGGTGCGATCGGTGATCGCGGCCTCAAGGGCGGTGACGTCCATGTTGTAGGTGCCGGGTTCGATATCGACGAACACAGGCTTGGCGCCAAGGTGGACGATCGCTTCGACCGTCGCGAAGAACGTGAACGGCGTCGTGATGACCTCGTCACCCTTGCCGATGCCCATTGCCGCAAGTATCAGGAAGAGGGCGTCCGTGCCGTTTCCGCACGCGACGGCGTACGTGGTGCCGCAGTAGTCGGCGATCGCCTGCTCAAGCGCGGCCACCTTCGGCCCGCCGATGAATGAAGCGTTCGACATGACGTCGTTGATGGCCGCATCGAGTTCGGCCTGCAGTTCACGGTACTGGGCCTTCAGGTCAAGCAAAGGTACGCCCATGGAGTCCAGCTCCTCATCGTCTCGTAGTTGATTCGACACATCTTCGCATCCAGCGACGGCCCCGTCCCGCACGATGGGACTGCCGTCACGTTGCCGTTACTGGTTCTCGAGCAGTTCTTCTTCCGGAACGTCTTTGACGACCTTGGCAGGCGTGCCCATCACAAGGGTGCGCGCCGGGACGTTTCGGGTCACCACAGACGCAGTCGCGATGAACGCATCCTCGCCAATCTCGATGCCGGGGAGTATGTGGGCCCCCCCGCCAACACGCGCGCCGCGGCGGATCGTGCAGCCGCGCATCTCGGTGAGGCGCTTCTCGGTACGGCCCATGTAGTTGTCGTTGGTGGTGACCACCATCGGTGCGATGAAGACGTCTTCTTCGATCGTGACATACGCGGTGACGTAGGCGCCGGACTGAATGCGCGTGCGACTACCGATGCTTGTGTCGTTCTCGACCGTGACGTTGCGCCCCACGACGACGTTGTCGCCGATCGTGCAGCGCTCACGAACGCCGGCGCCGTCAGCGATGATGCACTCCACGCCGAAGGTCGAGCCGGCCATCACCACGGCATTGCTGCCGACGGCGCAGCCACGCCCGAGCACTACGCCGGGAAGCTCGCCGCCTTTGGCTGTCGAGCCCTTCGCAAGCTTCGGCCGCTTGCCGACGATCGCGCCGTCGGCAACGGTCACGTCATCGCCGAGGACCGCGCCGGCGCAGATGCGCACGAACGAACCGACGGTGACGTTGTCTCCAATGACGACATCCTCGTCGATGATGCAGAACGGCGCGGGCGCGAAGTTCGCGCCGACCTTCGCCGACGGGTGCACATATGCGCTCATCTCAGACCTCCTGTGCGATTGCCGCAGGTGATCCTCCGGCGGCCATGGACGCGTCGACGGCCTCAAGAACGCGGACCACGTTGAGTCCGTCCCGGCCATCGCTCCGGGGGGTGGAACCGGTGGCGCAGCAGTCGAGGAAGTGCTGGACCTCGAGTGCAAGCGGCTCTTTGAGCGGGACCCACGGGACCGTGATGTCGCCGAAGCGCAGCGTGAGGTCCTCGCCGTACGCCATGGCGTTCTCGGGAGCACCCACGCCGCGATCGTAGATCCACAGCTTCTCGGTGGCTTCCATGTCGTCGAACACGAGCATCTTCTTGGTGCCGACTATCGTGAGCTTGCGAACCTTGTGCGGGTCGAGCCAGCTCACGTGGATGTTCGCCATCTTGCCGCTCGGGAAATGCAGGTTCGCAAAGACGGTATCGTGCACGCCGGGCGTCACGTACGCCGCGCCGTTCGCGCTCACATAGTCCGGCGTCTCGCCGAGAACGTAGAGCGCGATCGACACATCGTGCGGCGCGAGCGACCAGAACGCGTTCTCCTCGGTACGGACCTTGCCGAGGTTGAGGCGCTGCATGTACAGGTAGAGCACGTCGCCGAGCTCGCCCGACGCGACATAGTCCTTGATCCAGTTGATTGCCGAGTGGTACTCCATCAGGTGTCCGACCATCAGCACGACGCCGGCTGCGTCTGCCGCGCGCACGAGTGCCGCGGAGTCCTCGCTCTTGAGCGTGAGCGGCTTCTCGACGAAGCAGTGCTTCCCTGCCGCAATCACCTTGCTCGCGATCGCGAAGTGGCTTGGCGCGCTCGTGGCCACGACGACAGCATCGAGGTCGTAGTCGGCCAAGAATGCGTCAAGGTCAGTGGTCGTCTCGACATGCGGGTAGAGCGCCTTGAGCTTGGCGAGGTTCGACTCGGACAGATCGCACGCAGCGACGAGCTGCGCGTCGCCCGCCTTGTCGACGTTGCGGACGAGGTTGGGACCCCAGTACCCGAAGCCGACTGCTCCCACGCGGACGGGCTTGCCGGTCACAGGCGCACCACCTTGTTGTCGTCGAACGCCTTAAGCGCGTTGCGTGTGTCAACGATGAGGCGCGACGCCCGGACCACGAGGTGGTAGTCGACGTTGCGGTGATCCGTCACGACCAGCACCGCATCTGCCGAGGCAAGCTCGGCCTCGGTGAGCGCCACGCTCTCAAGCGTGCGCCCGTCGAAGCTGAACTTGGGCACGTACGGGTCGTGGTAGACGAGATTCGCTTCCTTCTCGGCAAGAAGCTCGGCGATCTTGATGGCCGGGGATTCGCGCATGTCGTCGATGTCGTTCTTGTACGCGACGCCCAGGAGCAGGATACGTGAGCCCGCAAGCGGTTTGCGCTGGGTGTTGAGCGCCTCCATGAGCCGCTGCACCACGTAGTAGGGCATGTTCTCGTTGACCTTGCCGGCGAGCTCGATGAACTCGGTGTGCAGGTCGAACTCGCGGGCCTTCCACGAGAGATAGAACGGGTCGATCGGGATGCAATGCCCGCCAAGACCCGGGCCGGGGTAGAACGGCATGAAGCCGAACGGCTTGGTCTTCGCCGCGTCGACGACTTCCCAGATGTTGATGCCCATGCGCTCGCAGACCTGCAGCAGCTCGTTCATGAGCGCGATGTTCACGCAGCGGAAGATGTTCTCGAGGAGCTTCGTCATCTCGGCGGCACGCGTCGAGCTAACCGGCACCACGGTGTCGATGAAGCGCGCGTACATTGCCACGGCGACCTCGGTGCATTCGTGCGTGACCCCGCCCACGACCTTGGGGGTGTTGCGGGTCTGGAAGACAGGGTTGCCGGGATCGACTCGCTCGGGGGAGAACGCGAGGTACAGGTTCGTTCCGACCTTCAGGCCGTTCGCCTCAAGGATCGGCTGCACGACTTCCTCGGTGGTCCCGGGGTACGTGGTCGATTCAAGCGTGACGAGCATGTCGGGATGCAGGTACGGCGCAACCGCCGCAGCAGCGGATTCCATGAACGAGGTGTCCGGCTCCTTCATCTTGTTGAGCGGCGTCGGCACGCAGATGACGACGACGTCCGTCTCGGCAACGCGGGAGAAATCCGTGGTCGCCTGGATGAGACCGGCGTCGACAAGCTCGGCCAGCTCGTCTGTGGGCACGTCGGGGATGTAGCTTCTGCCCGCGTTGACCTCGACGGTCTTACCCTCCGAGACCTCGAGCCCGATGACCTTGTGGCCGGACTTCGCCATCTCTACTGCGAGCGGCAGTCCAACATATCCGAGACCGACCACACCGAAGACGGCTTCCCCGCTCTCGATTCGTTCTTTGAGTCCCATCTGCTCTTCTCTCCCAGAGTCGACATGCTGCATCACGCCGAGACAATCCTGCCTGGTCGCGAATCTTCTTATTGTACCGGAACGCCTTCGGGCCGGAACAGCGCATCGTACGCGGCAAGCAGCCTCGCTGAGGCTCCCGACCAGTTGAGCCCGGCCTCTATGATCTCGCGCCCACGACGCCCCATCGCATGCGCGGCCTCACGGTCGCTCGCGAGGGCGACAAGCGCCCGCGCAATGTCTTCCGGGTCGTGATCATCCACGGCGTAGCCCAGACCGTGTCGCTCGACGTACTCGCCACTGAACGTCCCACGCGTACAGATGAGCGGTAGCGCGCACGCCATCGCTTCCATCGCCTTGACCGGGTACGCCGTACGCCAGTTCTCGAGCGACGAATCGTAGCATGCGAAGACGGCATCGCACTCGTGGTAAAGACTCGGACCGTCTGCGGGCTCGAACCGTCCACGCGTCTCGACCCGCTTCATCGTCGAGGCGATGCGCGCGATCTCTTCCTCGGCAGTGCCGCCGCCGACGAGCAGGGCCTTCAATCCCGGATTCGGCTGGATAGCCTTCATGAGATTCACCAGCGCCGGCACCCAGCGTTTCTGGCCGATGAAGCTGACCACGAAGTCGGGCTCGTTGCGCTCCACCGGCGTGTATCGCTCAAGCTCCGGGGCGTTCTCGACGAGGACGATCTTCTTCGCGCCGAACGCCTCGTAGTACCCCACCTGACCCTCACCGACGGTGATGACGACGTCGGCCCGCGGGATGGAGCGACGTTCGAGGTACCGTGCGGCGGCGCGGGCAACCACGCCCTTGACGCCGCGCTGGGGCAGTGCCCGGCTGTGGCGATACATCTCCCAGAAGTCGAGTACAAGCTTCGGGTCACCCGGGCCACGGCCGAGGAGCGGCAACGCCGCGGGCACGGTGTCGAGATTGGCGCAGTGAAGCACGTCGGGCTCGAGCTTGGCCGCTCGTTCGCGCGCTGCTCGCCAGAACTCGCGGTAGCCGGCGATGTTGCGGAGCCCGGCGCCGTGACGCGCTTCGGGGCCTATGCTCTCGATCCGCCAGCCGGTACGCTCGATGATCGCCGGATCGCGCTTCTCACGGTCCCACGCGAGAACCACGACGCTGTAGCCACCGGCGACGAGTGCCTCGGCTTCTTTGGCGACGCGAGGATCAGCGGTGCCGGATGCGCTCACGATCATGACGACGAGCGGTCGCGTGCTCATCGGCGCGCTCCGATCGAGTTCGGTACGGGAGCACCGGCAAGAACCGCCTCGTACACCGAGACAAGCATCCCACCGACTGCCTGCGGCGAGTACCGCGCGGCCGCCCGGGCGGCGATAGCGGCGCTGTCGAAGGTATCCAGACGCTCGATCGCGTCACGCAGCCCGGCGAAGAGCGCGTCGACATCGTCGGCGGTCACGAGCACGCCGTCGCCTTCGGCGACGATCCCGTCGGGGCCTCCCGAACGCGTCGCGACCACGGGAAGTCCCGTGGCCAGCGCCTCGATGAGCACCACGCCGAACCCCTCGGAGCGGGACGGCAGCACGAACAGGTCCGCCGAGCGCATCTCGGCGGCGAGCGGCTCATCGAGCAAGACGCCCTTGAACTCGACGGCGGTATCGACGCCGAGGTCATGCGCGAGTGCCTCGAGAGCGCTTCGCTCGGGACCATCGCCCACCATCGTGAGCGTCGCCGAGACACCTGCGGCACGCGCCTGGGCGAACGCTCGGAGCAGGACGTCATGGCCCTTTTCGTGCGACAGACGACCCACGCTGAGGATGCGCAGCACCGGTCCACGAGTGCGCTCAACGTGCGTGTAGCGACGATCGTCGTAGGTGTTCGGGATGACCGTCACGACCGCCGGGTCGACGCCAAGCTCGTCGATGACGTCAGTCGCAAGGCGCTCGCCGACGCAGATGACCGCGCGGGCGCCGCGACCGGCGGCGAGGATCTCGCGCTTCCAACGGGGATTCTCCAGGTTCGAGTACAGGTCGAGGCCGTGGACGGTGAGCACGTACGGCAGACCGGCGGCGTCGCACAGGCGTCGACCGGCCGCCCCGCTCGGATACAGGTCGTGTACGTGCACGAATGCGGCATCCGTCCGGGCACACGCCCGTCTGAACGCTCCGCGCGCCGTAAGCGCGATGAGTGGCGCCACCGTCGCGTACAGCCAGCGCTTCGGCAGCACGGGATAGCGTGGCCACATGACGAGCGACCCGTCGATCACGCGCTCGCCACTGGCGTAGGGCTTGCGGAGCGCCCGCGCCACCCGCTTCGGCACCCAGGGCACCGGAGCGACGACCGACCAGTCGACGCGGTCCGCGGTTGCGCGGAGCTGCTCGGCCACGAAGATACCGCGGAACGGCTCGTCGTCGTTGGGGAACAGCTTGGCGAAGATCACGCCGCCGAGACGTGCGTGTTCGTGAGCTGCGATGGCGGCTGACGGCATTCTCGGGCGCGCCTACTGGATCGCGAACATGAGCTCGCCGGTGCAGGCCAGCTCGCCGTCGACGGTCGCGCGCGCCGTGCCGAAGCCGATCGGCCCGCGCGTCCTGGTGATAGCGCACTCGAGGCGCAGCGTGTCACCGGGGCGCACCTGACGCTTGAAGCGCACCTTGTCGATACCAGCGAACAGCGCGATGCGCCCCTGGTTCGCAGGGAGCGAGAGCAGCGCGACCGCGCCGACCTGGGCGAGCGCCTCAACGATGAGAACACCCGGCATCACGGCGTATTCCGGAAAGTGACCGGGAACCCAGAACGCGTCGTCACGGACATCCAGGTAGCCAACGGCGCTTTCGCCCGAGACAAGCTCGTCCACGCGATCGACCAGCAAGAACGGTTCGCGATGCGGGATGATCGCTTTGATCTCCTCGGAATGCAGCATGGCGAGAATCCCCTATTCGTCGTCTTCGTCGATGAGTGCGATGTCGGCACCGAGTGCCGCGAGCTTATCCACGAACGCCTCGTAGCCGCGCAGGATGTGATGGATATCCCCGACGGTGGTGGTTCCGTCGGCTGCGAGACCCGCGAGCACGAGTGCGGCGCCGCCACGCAGGTCGGGGCTCTTCACGGGCGCGCCCGAGAGACCGGCGACGCCGCGCACGAGCGCACGGTGACCCTCGATGGTGACGTCTGCGCCCATGCGGCCGAGCTCATCTGCGAACATGAAACGGCTCTCGAAGACGTTCTCGGTGATCACGCTCGTACCGTCGGCGATGGCCATGAGCGCCATGAACTGCGGCTGCATGTCGGTTGGGAATCCCGGGTACGGGAGCGTCGCAACGTCCACCGGGCGAATCGGGCCGGTTCTGCGAACGGTCACCGAGTTGGGCGCGGTGGTGACTTCGGCACCGGCTGCCGCAATCTTCGCAAGCACGAGCTCGAGGTGCTCCGGCTCGACGCCGTGAACCGTGACCGGGCCGCCGCACAGCGCGGCTGCGGCGAGGAAGGTGCCGGCTTCAATGCGGTCACCGACGACCGCGTGGTCGACGGGCCTGAACGAACTCACGCCCTCGACGATGACGGTCGAGGTGCCGGCACCCTCGATGCGCGCTCCCATGCCGATCAGAAACGCGATGAGATCCTGTATCTCCGGCTCACGGGCGGCGTTCTCGATGATGGTCGTACCCTGGGCGGCAGCCCCGGCCATAAGCAGGTTCTCGGTGGCGCCGACGCTCGGGAAGTCGAGCACGATCGTCGCGCCGCGCATGCCGTAGGGCGCGGACGCCTCGATGTAGCCGTGACCGCTCGTGATCTCCACGCCGAGCTGGGCCAGACCCCGCAGGTGCAGGTCAATCTTGCGCGACCCGATGTTGCAGCCGCCGGGCATGGCGACGCGAGCGCGTCCCAGCCGGCCAAGCAGCGGGCCGAGCACGATGATCGACGCGCGCATCTTCGAGACCATCTCGTAGGGCGCCTCGTACGAATCGATGTGGGTGGCGTCGATGATGAGCGCGTGGTCGTCTCGGCGAACGACAGCGCCAAGACCACCGATGACCTCCGACATGATGTCCACGTCGGCGATGTCGGGCATATTGCGAATGGTCGTGACCCCCGGCGCGAGCAGCGCCGCGGCCATGAGCTTGAGTCCGGAGTTCTTGGCGCCGACCACCGTGACCGAACCGGTCAGCGGTCTGCCGCCTGTCACGCGAATCGATTGCATGAAGTAGGAGTTCCCCTTACGAGCGGTTTCGGATCGCAGATAGCGTAGCCGAGGATACACCGAGCGGCAACGCGAGCGGTGCTCCGTCACCGGAACGTGACCGGAAGCACGAACGGGGCAGCCCTTTCGGGCCGCCCCGTTCCGTACAAGCGCGTTGCGGATCAGCCGCGGTTCTCGGCAACCTTGACCTGGGCCTCGAACCACATCAGATCGATCTCGCATGCATCGCACTCGGCCTGAGCGGCCGACTGCTCCTTGAGCTCTGTCATGCGCTGCGCGTGCAGGTCACGTGCCTGTCGCGCCCGCTCGACGTCGATCTGCGACGCGATCGCGGCGTTCTCGGCAAGGATGATGACCTTGTCTTCGTGCACCTGCATGTAGCCGCCGGAAACCGCGAACCACTCGACGTCCTTGCCATCGTTGAACCGCACGCGGAGTTCGCCCGCTTTGAGCACGGTGACGAGCGGGACGTGGAGCGGCAGGATGCCGACCTCGCCCTCGACCGTCGGAGCTATGACCATCTCCACCTCGTTGGTGTAGACGATGCGTTCCGGCGTCACGATCTCACACAGTAGGGTGCGTGCCATGTGGACAGGCCTCCTACGCCGTTGCCTTCATACGCTCGGCGGCCTCGAATGCCTCTTCGATGCTGCCGACGTAGCGGAACGCCTGCTCGGGCAGGTCGTCGCATTCGCCGTTCACGATCATGTCGAAGCCGCGGATCGTGTCCTCGAGCTTGACGTACTTGCCGGACATGCCCGTGAACTGCTCGGCCACGAAGAACGGCTGCGACAGGAACTGCTCGATCTTGCGTGCGCGCGAGACGGCGAGCTTGTCTTCCTCGGAGAGTTCGTCCATGCCGAGAATGGCGATGATGTCCTGAAGGTCCTTGTAGCGCTGAAGGACACCCTGGACGGCACGCGCCACGCGGTAGTGCTCCTCGCCGACGACGGCCGGGTCGAGAGCGCGCGACGTGCTGGCGAGCGGGTCGACTGCCGGGTAGATGCCCTTCTCGGCGATACCACGCGAGAGAACGGTGGTGGCGTCGAGGTGAGTGAACGCCGTTGCCGGCGCCGGGTCGGTGAGGTCGTCGGCGGGCACGTAGATGGCCTGGACCGACGTGATCGAGCCGGTGAGCGTGGAGGTGATGCGCTCCTGCAGCTCGCCCATCTCGGTGGCCAGCGTGGGCTGATAACCGACGGCGGACGGCATACGGCCGAGCAGCGCGGAGACCTCGGAGCCCGCCTGGGTGAAGCGGAAGATGTTGTCGATGAACAGCAGCACGTCCTGCCCCTGGTCGCGGAAGTACTCCGCGGCAGTGAGGCCGGCGAGGCCGACGCGGAGACGCGCTCCGGGGGGCTCGTTCATCTGGCCGTAGATGAGCGCCGTCTTCTTGATGACGCCCGACTCGCTCATCTCCTGGTACAGGTCGGTGCCCTCACGGGTGCGCTCGCCGACGCCCGTGAAGACGGACGTACCACCGTGCGCCTGCGCAAGGTTGTTGATGAGCTCCATGATGATGACGGTCTTGCCGACGCCCGCGCCGCCGAACAGACCCGTCTTGCCACCCTTGATGTAGGGCTCAAGCAGGTCGACGACTTTGATGCCGGTCTCGAAGATCTCCGTCTTGGACTCCAGTTCATCGAACCGGGGAGCCTCGCGGTGGATCGGGTAGTACGCTTCGACCTCGGGCATCGGCTGGCCGTCGACCGGCTCTCCGACGACGTTCCAGATGCGGCCCAGGGTCGAGGGACCCACAGGCATCATCATGGGAGCACCCGTGTCGATGACTTCCATGCCACGCGTGATGCCGTCGGTGGACGACATCGCGACCGCTCGCACGACGTTCCCATCGAGGTGCGCCTGCACCTCGGTGACGAGGTGAATGCGGCCGATGGGAGTGTCGGCGTCTACGGTCAGGGCGTTGTAGATCGCGGGGATCGAATCCGGCGCGAACTCGACGTCGATGACCGGGCCGATGACGCGAACGATGCGTCCGGCGTTCATAGGCGTGTCCTTCTCTTTGGGATGTGCCATCACGATTCCTCCAGCGCAGCTGCGCCGCCGACGATCTCGGCGATCTCATTGGTGATTGCGGCCTGGCGTGCGCGGTTGTAGCTGCGGGTGAGCGTAGTGATCATCTCACCCGCGTTGTCAGTCGCCGACTTCATGGCGGTACGGCGCGCGCCCTGTTCTGACGCGGCAGACTCCATGAGCCCGCGGAAGATCAGCGTCTCAACGTACGTTGGAAGCAGACGCTCCAAGACCGCCTCGGCGGTAGGCTCGAAGACGTACTCCGGCGTGATGCGAAGGTCCTCCTCGGCGGCTTCCATGACGCGACCCTCGATCGGCAGAAGCTGATAGACCTCGGCTCGCTGCTCGGCCACGTTCTTGAAACGGTTGAACACGACGTACGCGGCATCGATCTCGCCCCCTGAGTACCCGGGGATGATCTGGCCCGCGATGCTGCGGGCGTCCGCGAACGTCGGCTTGTCGGAGATGTCGCGATACGCGCCGATGGGCTCGATGCCGCGATAGCGCAGGTATGACAGCGCCTTCTTGCCGACGGCGATGACATCGGTCTGCACGCCTGCTGCGTTCTCACGCGAGATGATCTCCTCGGTGAGGCGCAGGATGTTGCTGTTGAAGGCGCCACACATCCCGCGATCGGACGTGACGGTCACGACGACGACGCGCTTGCGCTCGTCGTGCTCCTCCAGCAACGGGTGAGACGCTCCCTGCACGAACCGCGCGACGTTACCGAGCACTTCGACCATCGCGAGAGCGTAGGGGCGGGCGGACTCGATCCGCTCCTGCGCTTTCTTGATCTTGGCCGTCGCGACCATCTCCATGGTGCGCGTGATCTGCCTCGTATTGGATACCGAGGTGATGCGCTGTTTGATGTCGCGGAGGTTCGCCATTCCTACTCCCGGCCTGCAGAGAACTGCTCGGCGAACTCACCGAGCGCCGCGGTAAGCGAGGCGATGGTCTCGTCGGAGAGCTTCTTCTCGCTCGCGATGACGTTCCCGACCTCGGGATGCACGCTGTGCATGAAGTCGAGCATCTCGGAGCGGTACCGCAAGACGTCTTCGACCTCGATGCCGTCGAGGAAGCCCTTGGTTCCGGCGAAGATCGACATGACCTGGTCCTCGACCGCGAACGGCACGTAGCGACCCTGCTTCAGGAGCTCGACCAAACGCGCACCACGAGAGAGCGTGTCCTGCGTGGACTTGTCGAGGTCGGAGCCGAACTGCGCGAACGCCTGGAGCTCACGGTACTGTGCGAGGTCGAGACGCAGCGAACCTGCGACCTGCTTCATGGCCTTGATCTGCGCGTCACCGCCCACTCGCGAGACCGAGATGCCGACGTTGATGGCCGGGCGGACACCCTGGAAGAAGAGGTCCGTCTGAAGGAAGATCTGGCCGTCGGTGATGGAGATGACGTTGGTCGGGATGTACGCCGAGACGTCGTTGGCCTGGGTCTCGATGACAGGAAGGGCTGTAAGCGAACCTGCGCCCAGCTCCTCGTTCACCTTGCAGGCACGCTCCAGCAGGCGGCTGTGCAGGTAGAAGACGTCACCGGGATACGCTTCGCGGCCCGGCGGGCGGCGCAGCGTGAGCGACATCTGCCGGTATGCGACGGCCTGCTTGGAGAGGTCGTCGTACACACACAGGACAGCGCGTCCCGGATTCGACTTGCTGGCCGGCTGACCATCCTCGCCGTTGTACATGAAGTACTCGCCCATGGCACAGCCGGAGAGCGGAGCCATGTACTGCCGCGGAGCGGGATCGGACGCGCTGGCTGCCACGACGATCGTGTAGCCCATGGCGCCGTGCTCCTCGAGCGTCTGAACGACGCCTGCAACCGTGGAGGCCTTCTGGCCGATCGCCACGTAGATGCAGACGACGTCCTTGCCCTTCTGGTTGATGATCGCGTCGACAGCAACGGCGGTCTTACCGGTCTGGCGGTCGCCGATGATGAGCTCGCGCTGGCCTCGGCCGATCGGGATCATGGCGTCGATGGCCATGATGCCCGTCTGCATCGGCTCATGCACGTGCTGACGCTCGATAACGCCCGGCGCACGGAACTCGACCGGACGAACGCCCTCGGCCTCGATCGGGCCACGGCCGTCGATCGGCTCGCCAAGCGGGTTGACGATACGGCCGAGGAACCCACGGCCGGACGGGACTTCTACGATGCGACCGGTCGTGCGAACGGTGTCGTTCTCCTTGATGAGCGAGGTCTCGCCCAGCAAAACGGCGCCGACTGCGTCGCGATCGAGGTTGAGAGCCATACCCATGACGATCTCGCCGGACTCGGCGACGAACTCCAGGAGCTCGCCTGCCATTGCGCCCTTCAAGCCGTCCACATGGGCGATACCATCGCCCAGTGCGGTGACGGTACCGACCTCTCTCACGTCAACGGAGGACTTGAACTCCTCGAGCTGCGCTTTGAGGACCGCGTCGATCGTGCTTGCGGTGATCTCAGCCACTTATGCCTCACCTCCCTGGCGTGCGGTCAGAAGGGCCTGGCGAAGGTCGCGAAGCTGCGAGGTCACGCTGCCATCGAGAACACGCCCGGCCACACGGATGACGATGCCACCGAGCAGCGACTCGTCGACGCTCTCACGGAGCGAAACGGCGCGGCCCAACGCGGCACTCAGTTTGTCGGTCAACTTCAAGCGCAGGTCATCGGTGAGGGGCACAGCGGTCGTGACCTCGGCGACGACGATGCCGCGCTCCTTCTCGGCGATCGCGGTGAACGCGTCCGCGAGGACGCCGAGCTTGTCGACCATACCGCGGTCGACCAGGAGCGTGACCACCGCGAGCACCTCGGGAGCCACCTCGCCGCCGAAGATGTCGCGCAGGATGTCGCGCTTCTTCTCGGAGGGAACGGACGTCCCGGTGAGCGCCTCACGGAGATCGATGTTGCCCCGCACGGCCTTCACGACGCTCTGCAGACCCTCGTCGGCCGCGTCGACCGACTCCGCCAGCGCGGCGAGGTCGAACAGTACGCGTGCGTAGGTGTCTACGAGCTCGCTACTTCTCATTCAGGCTACCCACCTCTGCGATGGAACGCTCGATGAGCGCCGCATGGTCAGAAGCGGTGAGCTTCTGGCCGATGATCTTGCCGGCCACGGCGACCGACAGGTCGGCCACCGACGCCTGAAGCTCGGACATCGCTGCGGCCTTCTCGGCCTGGATCGCTTCGATGGCCTTCGCCTTCTCGGCGTCGGCCTCCTCGCGCGCCTTCGCGACGATCTCGTTCTTCATGTTCTCGGCCACGGTACGGCCCTGCTCGATGACCTTCGCGGCCTCGGTACGGGCCTCGGCCATCTGCACCCGGTATTCCTCGAGCAGACGCTCTGCCTCGACGCGCGTCTCTTCGGCCTTCTCGAGAGAGTCACGGATCTTGTCCGCACGCTCGTCGAGCATCTTGGTGACCGGCGGGAACGCGACCTTCGAGAGCAGAACGAACAGAACGACGAACGACGCAAGCGCGACGAGCACTTCAGGTACCTTTGGGATGATTGCTTCCACGCGCGCTTCCTCCTCGGCTATCGAATCGTGGGCTTACGCACCCATGAGGACGAATGCGAGCACGAAGCCGAGCAGTGCGATGGCTTCGGTCATGCCAAGTGCGATGAACATGGTGGCCTGCAGCTTGCCGGCCATCTCGGGCTGACGTGCCATCGACTCGATGGTCTTCGCGCCGATCATGCCGATGCCGATGGCCGGCCCGATCGCACCGATACCGAACGCGAGTCCGGCGCCCAGAACGCTCAGAGAACCTTCCACTGTTCCTCCTCTATGAGTCCAAACATTCTCGTACGTACAGGTTTCACGCCGGATTCCGGCGGTTGTCCCCTAGTGCTCTGACGCGTGCAGCGCGCCGTTGATGTAGACCGTCGTCAGGATGCTGAAGATGTACGCTTGCAGCACCGCGACGAACACCTCGAAGCCGTGCATGATGATCCGCATCGCGAACGCGAGGACGCCGGTGACGGCGCTGCCGGGCGTCAGGTGCTCGATAGAGATGGTCACCAGGATGGTAAAGATGCCGAGCATGATGTGACCCGCATACATGTTGGCGTAGAGACGAATGCCCAGCGTGATCGGGCGCAGGAAGTGGCTGACGATCTCGAGCAAGAAGATGAGCGGCATCAGCAGAAGCGGGGTGCCGCTCGGCACGAAGCTCTTGATGTAGGTGACGAAGCCGTTCTTCCTGATGCCGATGCTGTTGTACACCAGGAACACGATGAGGCCCCAGGTCACGGTGACACCGATGGTGCCTGTTCCGGGCAGCGAACCCGGGATCAGACCGAGCAGGTTGTTGAAGAGCACGAAGAAGAAGATCGTCCCGATGAACGGGAAGTACTTCCGGCCATTCTCGGAACCGAGGATGTCGACACACAGACCGTCGCGGACGAACGAGACGCCCGCCTCGACCACGTTGCCGATGCCCTTCGGCACCAGGCTCAGACGCCGCGTCGAGACCATGAAGAACGTGACGGTAAGCGCGAGCGCGATGAGCAGGAAGAACGTGTAGTTCGTGAGCGTGAACGTGCCGATGTGCTCCGAGAACAGCGGCAATACCGAGAGCTCATGCAAGAGCTCCTCGACCATATGACCCATGTTTTCCACGGGCTGACCGACCTCCTTCTGCTCAGGCCTTGTCGGGGACAGACAGTCTGACCATCATGCCGGCCGCCGCGAGCAGAAAGCCCGCCACGAGACCGGTGCCGAACGGGACGAGCGATTCCCTTGCAAAGACAAAGACGCCGGTGAGCGCAGCGATCGCTGCGAACATACCGGCGCCGTTGAGGGCGATCGCCTTCATCATTCCCAGGACCGGGTCGGAAGGCGTGACAAGACGGGAGGCCGAGCGCGCGAGAACCAGAAGCACAACGCCAAGACCGGCGCCGGCAAGTGCGAAAACGAGAGGATACGAACCGAACCCAATCGCGCTATCGCCGAGGTTCCCAGACAGTGTCGGTGCCCCTTACTCCACGAACGGACCGTACCCGAAGCGCTGTCGCGCCTCTCCCCCGGGTAAATGTCCGACGCGGCACGTGTCGTAACACGGCCACTGGGCACTGATGTCGCATTGGATTCGCTTCCCGACCGGGGGGTCCTCGGAAAGCGTGCTCACTATACAACAAGGTCTAGAGCATCACAAGCACGCCTGAATGCGCCTGAAAACCCCTATTCGTCGTCATGATGCGCGGCCTCGAACAGGCCCAACCAGTGCGCCATCAAGCCCGAGAGCGACGCGAGCGCGACGAGGGTAAGCAGGCGTAACACCGGCGGCGCCCAACGCGTCGCGTAGCCTCCGAACGCAAGCGCGATCGACCACACGTAGATGATCAGGACCGTCTGCCGCTGGTTGAATCCGCGGCCGAGAAGGCGATGGTGGATATGTCCCTTGTCGGCCATCTGGATCGGTTGACCGTGCCTGCTGCGACGGATGATCGCCGAGAGCGTGTCGAAGATCGGGACGCCGATGATGAGCAGCGGGATAACGAGCGTGATCGCCGCGACGGACTTGATGACGCCCAGGAGCGATATGCACGCCAGCGTGAAACCGAGGAAGAGCGCCCCCGAATCACCCATGAAGACCGACGCGGGATTGAAGTTGTACCGCAGGAAGCCGAGACACGAGCCGAACAGCGCGGCCGCAAGCGCACCCGCAACGAGAACGTTGCTCTGAACCGCAAGCAACAGGAAACTCAGCGAAGCGATTGCTGTCACGCCTGCCGCGAGGCCGTCGAGACCGTCGATGAGGTTGATGACGTTCGCGAAGCCAACGATCCAGAACAGCGTGATCGGATATGCCAGCACGCCGAGCAGGATGATGCCCCCGCCGAACGGGTTGCTGATGAAGCTGATCTTGACGCCGAATGCGATGACGATGCCGGCAGCAGCGATCTGGCCGAGGAGTTTCTGCCCGGGCCGCAGATCGAAGATGTCGTCGAGCATGCCGATGACGAACACTGCGACGATGCCGATGAGGACGCCGATGACGGGCCGCCCCAGGCGCGTCAGCACGGGCGTCCAATCCCACAAACGCTCGCCAAGATACTCTGTGAGCACCGCAGCGGTGAATCCGAGGAACATCGCGACGCCGCCGATGCGCGGGATGACGCCCTTGTGCACGTGACGCCCACCGGGGTGCGAGACGATGCCCCAGCGAATGCCGACGATGCGCACGACCGGTGTGAGCGCGAGCGTGGTAAGCGCGGCGACCAGCGCCACAACGGCGTATTGCACGAAACCCATCAGACGTCGCCACCCATACACCGGGGTACGATGCCTGCCTCGGCGAGGAGTTCGGCCGAGAGCGGGTCGGGATAGGACTCACGGAAGACGATGTCGACGACGCCTGCGTTCAGCAGGATCTTCGCGCAGAGCACGCATGGCTGATGCGTGCAGTACACGGTGGCCCCATCGATGGCGATGCCGTGGCGCGCGGCCTGGATGACCGCGTTCTGCTCGGCATGGATGCCGCGGCAGAGCTCGTGATGCGAGCCAGAAGCGATGCCGCGCTGCTCGCGAAGGCACCCCACGACCTCGCAGTGCGCAAGGCCGGAGGGCACGCCGTTGTACCCGGTAGCGAGGATCCGCTTCTCCTTCACCAGCACGGCACCAGTGGCACGTCGCAAGCAGGTCGATCGGCCCGCCACCTGCATGGCGATCGACATGAAGTACTCGTCCCAGGATGGCCGGGGCATGCCGCTACTTGGTGCCGAAAAGGCGGTCGCCGGCGTCACCGAGGCCGGGCACGATGTAGCCGTGGTCGTTCAGGTGGCTATCCACGGCCGCGACGTAGATCTTCACGTCCTCGCAGCTGCGAACCACCTCCTCGATACCCTCGGGTGCGGCGATCAGGCACAGAAGGTTGATCTCTTTGGCGCCACGTGCACGCAGGAACTGGACGGCTGCAGAGGCCGAACCGCCGGTCGCGAGCATCGGATCGACGATCAGGATATCGCGCTCGCCGATGTCCTCCGGCAGCTTGCAGTAGTACTCGACCGGCATGAGCGTCTCGGGGTCGCGATAGAGGCCGATGTGGCCAACCTTGGCGGCAGGCAGCAGCTCAAGGATGCCGTCGACCATTCCCAGACCTGCGCGCAGAATCGGGATGACCGCGACCTTCTTGCCGGCCAGCACGTACGTCGTCGTCTCGGCCACCGGGGTCGTCACGGTCGTCTCGGCCAGCTGGAAGCCGCGCGTCGCCTCGAACGCCATCAGCATCGCGAGCTCCTTGACAAGCTCGCGGAACTCCTTCGCACCCGTCTTCACGTCACGGAGTATCGAGAGTTTGTGCTGGATGAGCGGGTGATCCATCACCACGACGTTATCCCAGTGACGCTCGGACATCGTTCCTCCTTGAGACGTCTCGTTCAACTACAGTTCCGGGTAGAGCGGGTGCTTGTCGAGCAGCGACTTGACCTGCGCCGAGATCGCGGCCAGGCGCGTGGCGTCGTCGCGGTGGAAGATCGCGTCGGCCAGCATGGTGCCGACCGCGTACGCGTCCTCTTCCGAGAAGCCACGCGTGGTCATGGCCGCAGAACCGACCCGGATGCCGCTCGTCACGAACGGGCTCTCCGGATCGTTCGGGATCGCGTTCTTGTTGACGGTGAAGCCCACTTCTTCGACGAGCTTCTCGGCGTCCTTGCCGGTGATGCCGGCAGGACGCAGATCGACGAGCATGAGGTGGTTGTCCGTGCCTCCGGACACCAGACGAAGACCCGATTCGACCATCGCGGCGCCCATGGCTTTGGCGTTCACGACGACCTGATCGATGTACGTCTTGAATTCCGGCTGCATCGCTTCATGGAAGGCGACCGCCTTTGCAGCGATGACGTGCTCGAGCGGTCCGCCCTGTAGACCAGGGAAAACGGCCTTGTCGAGCGCGGTCTTCCACTGCTCCTTGCACAGCACGAAGCCCGAGCGCGGACCGCGAAGCGTCTTGTGCGACGTGGAGGTGACGAAATCCGCGTGAGGCACCGGGCTGGGATGCGCGCCCGTGGCGACGAGGCCGGCGATATGCGCCATGTCGACCATGAGCACCGCGTCGACGCTCTTCGCGATCGCTGCGAAACGCTCGAAGTCGATGACACGCGGATACGCCGAGGCGCCGGCGATGATCATCTTCGGTTTGTGCTCGTTGGCAAGGCGCTCGACTTCGTCGTAGTCGATCGTCTCGGTGGTCATATCGAGGCCATAGGGAACGACGTGGAACCACTTGCCCGAGAAGTTCACCGGCGAACCGTGGGTGAGGTGCCCACCCATTGCGAGGTTCATGCCGAGAACGGTGTCGCCCGGGTTCAGCACCGCATAGTAGACCGCGAGGTTGGCCTGTGCTCCGGCGTGCGGCTGGACGTTGGCGTGATCGGCACCGAAGAGCGTCTTCGCGCGTTCGCGCGCAAGATCCTCCACGACGTCCACGACCTCGCATCCGCCGTAGTAGCGCTTGCCGGGAAGCCCCTCGGCGTACTTGTTGGTGAGCACCGTCCCGGCGGCCTCAAGCACTGCCATGGAGACGAAGTTCTCGCTTGCGATGAGCTCGATGGTGCCGCGCTGACGCTCGAGCTCCGAGTCGATCGCGGCGGCAAGCTCGGGGTCCTGTCGGGGGATGTAGCGCAATGCCATGCCGGTGTTACCTCTCTCTCGGAGAACGGCCGAATCTAGCCCTCGTGTTCGATCGCGGCGATCTTGTCGACCCTGTTCTGGTGACGACCGCCTTCGAATGCGGTCGCAAGGAACGTATCTACGATGGCATCGGCGATCTCGGGCTCGGTGTAGCGGCCCGCAAGCGTGACGATGTTCGCATCATTGTGCATGCGGGACATCTTGGCCATCTCGGTGTCCATCACCTGCACGGCACGGACGCCGTCGACTTTGTTCGCCGCGATCGCCATGCCGAGCCCGGACCCGCAGACGAGGACGCCGTAGTCAGCATCGCCCGCAGCGACGGCCTCGCCTACCTGGCGCGCGAAATCCGGGTAGTCGACCGATTCCTCGGTGTGCGTGCCGACGTCGACGACCTCGTACCCTTCGTGCTCCAGGTGCTCGCGCACATGCTCCTTGAGGGCGAATCCTGCATGGTCGCTGCCAACGTACAGACGCATGGTGACTCCTTCAGATGCGAATGCGGGAGGCGCCCTTTCGGGTCGCCTCCCGCATTGTAGCAAGACACGGGCGACTAGGCGTCCAGAGCCATGGCGGCCGCGATGACCTGTGCAGCGGGAATCGCACCGTCACGCGTGATCACCGGCTCGGCGCCGATGCAATCGACGACCGTCGACGCGGTACCGTGCAACGTCTCGCCGCCGTCGAGCGTAAGGTCGGCCGAGGCGATGATCCTCTCTTCGAGTTCGGCGAACGAACCGGCCGGAGGCAGGCCTGACGTGTTCGCCGAAGTGGTGATGATCGCATTGCCCGAGGCCCGGATGAGCTCCTGGACGACCTCGTGGTCGGGGCATCGCAGGGCTACGGTACCGCGGTCGTCGCGGAACTCGGGTGCGACGACGGGCGCAGCCTTGACGACGATCGTAAGCGCGCCGGGCCAAAACGCCCGCGCAAGTCGATGTGCGTACTCAGGAACGTCGACGCCATACACGTCGAGTGCTTCTTCGCTCTCGACAAGCCACGGAAGCGGCTTGTTCTTGGGGCGCATCTTGATGTCGATGATCTCCTGCGGCCCGATGCACGAGTTGGCGGAAGCGCCGATCCCGTAGACGGTCTCTGTCGGGAAGACCACGATGCCGCCGTCCCGAAGTACCGTCGCCGCGAGATTGATCGCTTCCGCCGAGGGGTTGTCGGGGTCGATGTGAATCACCTTGCTCATGGTTGCCTCGCCTCCCGTTTCTTGCCCACCACGATCCGGTCCCTGCCTGTCAGGTCCTTGCGGACCTCAATGCACTCATAGTCGGCCGCCATCTCGACGGCCATCGCCTGCGCCCGGGTCTCATCGACCTCCATCGCAAGCGTGCCACCCGGCTTGAGCCACTGACAGGCTCCGGTGGCGATCACCCGTGCCACATCGAGCCCGTCGACGCCACCGTCGAGCGCGGCCATCGGCTCGAACGCGAGGATCTCCTCGGGCAGGGCTCGCACGGCTTCGGTCGGGATGTACGGCGGATTGGAGACCACCGTGTCCACCGTTCCGAGAAGTTCGCGGGATACCGGCTCGAAGAGAGATCCCTGTAACACTTGTACCCTGTCGTCGACCCCTGCGTATAGCGTGTTCCGACGAGCGGCCTCGACTGCCGGTCCGCTGACATCGGTAGCCGTGACGCGTGCCGAGGGAACCTCGTACGCGACACTGACGGCGACCGCCCCCGAACCGGTGCACACGTCGATCACCAGCGGCGCATCGAGCGCCTTGATCGCGTCGATCGCGACGTCGACCAGCATCTCGGTTTCCGGACGCGGGATGAACACGCCCCGCTCCACTCGAAGCACAAGATGGCGGAAGGGCATCTCGCCCGTCACATACTGGAGCGGCTCCCCCGCCGCACGCCGTTCGATCGACGCGCGAAAGACGGCACGCTCCTCCGGCGAGAGCGGACGGTCGTGGAAGGCGTAGAGCTCGACGCGAGAGAGTCCGGTCGCTGCCGAGAGCAGCCACTCCCCGGAGCGGCGCGGGTGATCATCCCCCTTGCGCGCGAGGTAGTCGGCCGTCCAGTCGAGCGCGTCCTTGCTGGTCCAGGCGCGCTCGGCCACCTAGACCACCGCCGCCAGCTTCTCGGCGCGGTCCGCGGCCACCAACCCCTCGATGAGCTCCCCGAGGTCGCCCATCATCACCCCCGGCAGGTTGTGCACCGTGAGTCCGATACGGTGATCGGTGATGCGGTCCTGCGGGAAGTTGTAGGTGCGGATCTTCTCGGAGCGCTCGCCGCTGCCGATCTGGCTGCGACGCTCCGCGCCCTGCTCGGCGAGCTGCTTCTCAAGCTCCTGCTCGTAGAGTCGCGCACGCAGGACGCGCATGGCCGCCTCGCGGTTCTGGAGCTGTGACTTCTGGTTCTGCGACTGCACGACGAGGCCCGACGGCAGGTGCGTGATGCGCACGGCCGAGTCGGTGGTGTTGACCGACTGTCCGCCGGGTCCGCTGGAACGGTAGACGTCGATGCGGAGGTCTTCCTGCCTGATATCGACCTCGACGTCCTCGACTTCGGGAAGCACGGCGACCGTAGCGGTCGACGTGTGGATGCGGCCGCCCGACTCGGTGACGGGTATGCGCTGCACACGGTGCACGCCGGACTCGAACTTCATCTTCGAGTACACCTTGTCGCCCTTGACCGAGAAGGAGACTTCCTTCACGCCGCCGATCTCGGACTCGCTCATGTCGATCTCTTCGACTTTCCAGCGCTGCGTCTCGGCATAGCGGGTGTACATCCGGTAGAGCTCCGAGGCGAAGAGCGCGGCCTCCTGGCCGCCGGCGCCGGCACGAATCTCCACGATGATGTTCTTCTCGTCGTTGGGGTCGGTGGGGAGCATCATCACCTGCAACTCGGCGTCGAGCTTCTCGGCGCGCTCCTTGAGCTCGTCGAGCTCCTCGCGAGCCATATCCCGCATCTCGGGATCGGACTCCGTGCGGATCATCTCCTCGGCGTCGGCGATGCCGTCGAGCACGCCGAGATACACGCGGATCGCCTCGGCCAGGAACGACTGGGCACGCTGCGCCTTTGCAAGGCGCGCGTACTCCTTCTGGTCGGCAAGCACTTCTGGTTCGCCAAGCCGAGCGGTGAGCTCGTCGAAGGCGGCAAGGATCTGTTCGAGCTTCTCACGCATTGGGTGCGGAATCCTCCGTGTCGACTACATCCGGGAGCGCCGATGAGGGCGCGTCGCCTGACCTGTACTGTACCATTCCGGGCGGCCGAGCGGGACGCTACGCTCCGAGGGCGAGCGCCTGCCAGAAACGGCCGCTGCCAAGCAGCAGACCCACCGCAACGGTCGCGTACAACGTACCGAGCACGGGAGTCGGCACGAGACCCGAGACCCTGAGCGCGATGCCCACGCCCATCATCGCCCCGACCAGGAGCCACTGCTTGAGCGCGAAGAACCCGAGGACGTTCGCGTCGGGGCCTCGCTCGGCGATCCTGACGATGGCGTCCCCCGCCACCCGTCGCATGATGTAGTGCTGCTTCACCCAACCCAGAACGACGGCGACACCGGCAAGCAGCGCGCCAAAGTGCAGATGCGCGAGCCATCCGATGGAGCGCGACCCCAGCATGACCGAGGCCGCCGTCCACATGAGCGCGGCGAGAAGGAACTGAACCCGGACGAGCCGGGTGTTCTGCTGTGCAGTCTCTGACTTCATGACCGTCATCGAAGCAATCCCTACGCCAATCGCGGTGCTAGTCGATGGTCGGTTCGGCGATGGGTGCGGCACCGGGGGTCTCGGCCTCTTCGCGCGCTATGACGAGCTCCATCGCGGCGACCGCGATCTCCACCATAGAGTCATCGGGTGCGGCGGTCGTCATGCGCTGGAGTTGCATGCCGGGCCACGTCAGGACCTTCACGACGGGATTGTCGGGATGCTGACCCGCCCACTTCACGGAGACCTCGTACGCAAGGCCCGCGATGAGCGGCAGCAGCAGGATGCGCACCGCGATATTGAAGAGCAGCACGTAGATCTTCGCGGAAACGCCCCACGCAAGCAGGATCGCCTTACCCGGGACGAGCGAGAAGACGAGGATCGCGATCACCATGACCATGAAGAGGAACGAGGTGCCGCACCGGATGTGCAGCGTCTCGTACTTCTGGATGTACTCGGCTTCAAGCGGAAGACCGTGCTCGTAGGCGTGGATCGTCTTGTGCTCGGCACCGTGATACTGGAAGACACGGTGGATGTCAGGCACCCGACTGACCGCCCAGATGTAGGCGAAGAACGCGACGAGCCGAAGGATACCGTCCACGATGTTCCACGCGAGCGGCGTTTGCGTGGCGTCTTTGATGATGAAGTTCGTGACAACGGCCGGCAGCACGATGAAGAGCCCGATGGCGAGGCCAAGGCCGAGCACCATCGTGAAGGTGATCTCCTTCGCCGAAAGCTGCTCTTCTTCGGTCTCCCCCGCGTGCTCCGCGGAGACGGTGAACGCCTTGATCGCAAGCAGCATGGTCTCGTAGAAGCCCCACATCCCGCGGATGATCGGCCACTTCAGCCACGCATGACGCGACGATGCCGAGACAAGATCGTGCTCTTCGGTGTAGATCGACCCGTCAGGCTCGCGCACGGCGATGGCCCAGTTGTACTTACCGCGCATCATGATGCCCTCGAGCACGGCCTGCCCGCCGATGTGCGTGTAGCGAATGGGTGCTTCGGGTGTGTGATCAGTCACGTTTCGGCGCCTTCGGGTAGGGGTCGCCGCAGGTCATCTTCCCCTCGGAGCACGGACCGCGACGGCATGCGGCTCCTGCGTCGAGGAAGATGTACGGCGCGGTCGGTTCGGCTAGCGCCAGCATACGCAGCGCAAGGTCGCGGATCTCCCACTGAGCACGCTTGCAGCAGCGCAGCTCGAAGAAGTGGAACAGCTCCCGGATGTTCATGGTAACGACGATCTTCGTCTCCATGGCGTTGGGCAGCAGGTACCGCGCGTCCTCGGCAGGCACGCCGGCATCGAGCAATCTGCCGTACGCCTCGAATGCCGCGGCGCTGGCCTCGGCGAAGATCTCGTGCGCCGTAGTATCACCGGCTACCGAAGGCGGCTCGATCATGACAGGCGCGGCGTCGTAGCGGACGTAGCGCTGCGACTGCTGGTTGAAACTCGCGAGACGATGGCGGACGAGTTGGTGCGTGAGTGCCCGCGAGACGCCGTCGATAGCGAAGGTGTAGCTCGCGTGCTCGAGGGTGGAGAGATGCCCCGATGAGATGACCGTCCTGAGGACCTTGCGAACGGCCTCGTCACTCATCGACTCGACCAGCTCGGCAGCGCCCACGGGCGCGTAGCACAGCCGGGCCGCGGCGGCCACGGCGCGCTCCGGATCGGGGGTATGGTAGAGCAGCTTGACGTCCATGGTGCCCTTCCAGGTGCCTGACGGAACGGGAGTCCCGTCTCTACGACGAAGGAGGCGAGCAAGCTCGCCTCCTCATCATAACAGTGGTTGGTGCCGCGACTACTCAGCCGACTCCTCGGCGGGAGCCTCGGTGGCATCCGCAGAGGCATCGCCGCTCTTGACGGCCTCGGTGACCTCGAACTTCGCAGCTTTGGACGCCTTGTCGGCGGCACGTGCGTCGCGCTCGGCCTTGAGCTTTGCAGCTGCTTCCTCGGCGGCCTTGCGGCGCGCTTCCTTGTCCGCAGCTTCCCGCTCCATGACGGCCGCGGCAGCGTTGCCGAACTTATCCGAGAACCGCTGGACGCGGCCACCGGTATCGACGAACTTCTGCTGGCCGGTGTAGAACGGGTGGCACATGTTGCAGAGTTCGACGTGCAGCTCCGGCTTGGTCGACTTGGTCATGAACGTGTTCCCGCAAGAACACGTCACCTTGGAGTCGACGTACTCCGGGTGGATATCGTTACGCACTTCCGGTTCACCTCCGAATATGCGCCTGGTTTCCGACCAGGCGCCGGGACAGCCGGGCTAGGATAACACCTCGGTGTCCCGCGGGCAATCTACGTCACGTGCTTTACAGGTCGATCCCGTTGGTATTGCGCTTGTCCTCGGCCTTGCGTGCCATCTTGGTGAGGAACTCCGTGTTAGACTGCGTCTGCTTGAGGCCCTTGATGAGCATATCGAGCGCACGCTCCGAGGAATCGACACCGTGAAGGATCCTGCGCAGGCCCCAGACGAACGGCGCCTCCATCGGATCGAGGATGAGCTCCTCCTTGCGGGTACCCGAGGTGACGACGTCGATCGCCGGGAAGATCCGGCGATCGGCCATACCGCGGTCGAGACGCAGCTCCATGTTGCCGGTGCCCTTGAACTCCTCGAAGATGACCTCGTCCATCTTGGAGCCGGTATCGACGAGCGCGGTGGCGAGGATCGTGAGCGAGCCTCCGTGCTCGATATTGCGCGCCGCGCCGAAGAACTTCTTCGGCGGGTACAGCGCCGTCGAGTCGACACCACCTGACAGGATGCGTCCCGAGGCGGGAGTGGCGAGGTTGTACGCACGCGCGAGTCGCGTGATCGAATCGAGCAGGATCACGACGTCGTAGCCGCTCTCGACGAGGCGCTTCGCGCGCTCCATGACGAGCTCGGCGACGGCGATGTGGTTCTCGGAAGGCATGTCGAAGGTGGAGGAAACGACCTCGCCGTGGATGGAGCGCTCCATATCGGTGACTTCCTCGGGACGCTCGTCCACGAGGAGGCACATGAGGTAGACCTCGGGGTTGTTCGCACTGATGGCAGCGGCGATATCCTTGAGGACCGTCGTCTTGCCGGCCTTCGGCGGCGACACGATGAGACCGCGCTGGCCCTTGCCGATCGGCGCCACGAGGTCGATGACGCGGACCGTCATGAACTGCGGGCCGTGCTCCAGACGGAGACGATCGTCAGGGTAGACCGGTGTGAGGTCCTTGAAGTTCTTGCGATGCTTGGCGGCCTCGGGCTCAAGACCGTTTATCGCGCTCACCTTGAGGAGCGCCGGATACTTCTCGGACTCCTTGGGTGGGCGCACCTGACCTTTGATCAGGTCGCCACGCCGTAGCTCGAAGCGGCGAACCTGCGACATCGAGCAGTACACGTCGTGGTCGCCTGGCAGGTAGCCGGACGTACGGATGAATCCGTACCCCTCGGGCAGGACGTCGAGGATGCCGACGATATCGATGAATCCCTCGGCTTTGACCTTCGCCTCGTAGACGGCCTCGACGATCTCGTCCTTCTTCTTGAGTGCCTTGACGTCGAGGTCGATCTCCGCGGCCATCTGCCGCAATTCCGGCACGGTCTTGGCAGCGAGCTCTTCTTTGGTGATCGAGGGTGCTACCTCGGACTGCGGGGCACCGCCGCGGCGGCCGCGCTTGCGTGGACGAGCACTCATGCGTTCTTCACTTTCTCCCAGTCGGCCAGGAAGGAATCCAGGCCCCTATCGGTCAAAGGATGCTTCACCAGCTTCTCCAGCACGTTGAACGGCACGGTGGCGATGTCGGCGCCCATGAGGGCTGCCTTCGTCACGTGGTTCGCGCTGCGGATCGAAGCGGCGATGACCTCGACCTGGTGGCCGAAGTCGTAGTTGCTCAGGGCGGCGACGACCTGCTCGAGCTGATCGATGCCGTCCTCGGAGATGTCATCGAACCGGCCCACGAACGGAGACACGTACGCCGCACCGGACCGAGCAGCAAGAATCGCCTGCGGGACCGTGAAGCAGAGTGTCATGTTCACCTTGATGCCCTTGTCGAAGAGCGCCTTGGTGGCAGCCAACCCCTCGGGCATCGTCGGGACTTTCACGACGAGATTCGGAGCGATCTCGGCGAGCTCAAGGCCCTCTCGCACGATCTCATCGCGCTTGAGGCCCACGGTCTCGCCGCTCACCGGGCCGTCCACGATGTCGCAGATGCGCTTCAGGTGACCGTGGAAGTCGGCGAGCTTGCCGCCCTCGCGGGCGTAGAGCGTGGGGTTGGTGGTCACACCTGCAAGCACACCCCAGCTTGCGGCCTCTTCGATCTCGGCGATGTTCGCAGTGTCCAGGAAGAACTTCATGTACGACTACTCTCCTTCCGTCGCAGGATCCATCTGCGACGACGCTGTCCGGTCCTCTCCGCGGATAGCCGCGTTGACGACGAGCTCGAGCACCTCGGCGACCGTTCGGTCGAGTTGGTGACTGTGGACGATCGGGACTCCATGCTCCACGGCCAGATCCTCGATGTACCTTCCAAGGAGCCGGATGTTCCCGAAGTTCGCCCGGTACTTTTCAAACGGACGTGTGCCGTCCGTTTGGACTTCCCTGATGTAGAAGTGGCTCCGGTGGGCCTCTTCGTCATCGACCGTCACCAGCATCTGAACGACGGACGCGTTCTTGAACTGGGAAGGCTCGATGTAGCCCGGAACCATGTGAACGCCCTCGATGACGAGACTCTCGCCTTCGACCGATGCCCGCTCGATGAGCGACCTGATGCCGGTGATAACGGCGGCGGTCTGCTCGCGGAAGCCGACGATGACGGGATTCGCACCGTGGGGGACGGGTACCCTCAGTCCGCGCCACGCGTTGAACGAGCTTTCGTAGATCGCTGGCATGAGGTCCCGCGTAAAGATACCACGCATCACCTCTCGAATGGAATCGGTAGAGACAATCCGGGTGATACCGAGGCGATGGGCGATCTCCGTAGCAATCGTGGACTTGCCGACTCCGGTGGTGCCGCCGATGAGAATCACAAGCGGCCGATCCAGGCTCGCGAGCTCCCGTAGCTTCATGTAGCGGCGGGCGAACTCGGGGCCAGCCTGCTCCTCAAGGACCGCCACCGCCATCGATTGGATCTCTTCAAGCGATACCTCTCGAAGGTCACGTTCGCGCATCTCATCCTGGATGCGCTGTGCCGCGAGGTATGCACGGGCTGGCGACAGACCGGTTGCGGTGAACGACTGCGCCATCAGACCCTTGCTGTACGGAAGCCCGTGCTTCTCATCCTTGATGAGGATCGGGGGGTTCGCCGTCGGCATCAATCACTCCTCGGACTCCCGCGCCGGAGCGCGAGATCTGCTGACATGTCGATAAGGTCGTCAACGGGCAGTCCCCCGAGCGCCACCGGAACGTTGTCGCACAGCACCGTGGGCACTCCCGCCTGCACGCCGGCAGCCGCGACCACGTCGATCGCGGCGGCCTTCAGCTCGCTCAGCAAGACATCGAAGGTGCCTGCAGCAGCGTCAAGATCTGCGCGTAGCAACGCGCGGTTCGAGAGATGCGGACTCGCCGCGATCACGATGCAGCCATGCTCGGCCTCCAGGTGACGGACGAGTCTGGGCAGAAGCGCTGCCGGGGCCGTCGTCGCGAAGAACACGCGCTTCCCGGCAACAGAGTGCAGCGGCGCCGGCCGGAACCCGACCGTCGCCACCGGAAGGTCAGGGCGCTGAATGGCGATAGCGGCGAGCATCGCCTCGACCTGGGCGGCGGAAGCAACGGGTTCCTCGGCACCGGTGAGCACGACGGCATCGGCGCGCTCGAGCCGGAAGGGACCGAAGTAATCCCGCACGTAGCCGGGACCCTGGCCAGCGCCGATCACCAGGATCGTCGCGTCGGCGGCAACCGGCGGAATCGCGGCGCCCGACCCCTCGAGCATCACAAGATCCATGCCCAGACCGTCAGCCAGCCGTGCGCCCTCGGGCACGTTGCTGAAGAAGGTGTCGCCCGCCATGCCGCCGCCGCAGCGTCGGCAACCGACCGTTGCAACGCGACTCATCACGGCGTCCTCGTAGTTGTCCGAGGACGCGTGTTTGCCCTGCGCCGCAAGCGCCAGAAGGTCCTCGGTGGAGAGCTCTATCTCGTCGCCGCGGATCAGCTCGGGCTCGGCAGGGCCGCCCCGGCCCATCGCCAGCACGACGACGCGCTGTCCTTTGGCTTTCAGATACCTCGCCACGTATGCCGAGAACCCCGTCTTCCCCACTCGCTTCCCGGTCCCGACGACTGCAAGCGTCGGCGTGCGCAAGTCGAGCTTCGGGCATGGTGGTGTGAAGAGGAAGTCGGCGCCGCGGTATGAGACGCCCGCCCCGAGCGCTATCGACGCGAGGCGGAACCGCTCGGCCGCGCTCACGACCGGCTCGTCCGAGAGGTCGACGACCGCGTGCGGGCTGTACCGCGCTATCGCGGTGCGCAGGGCCTCCTCGGCTGTGGATGCGAAGACCACCGGGACCCCGTAGATGTCGGGATCCGATGCGTCCACCTTCTCGGTACCACCGATAAAAGCGGCGGTGACGATGTCGAATTCAGCGGCGAGCGCACTGAGCGCGGCCCGAACGACAGGCGGATAGTGCTCGCCGTCGATGAGAGCGACCACCGTGCTCATCTCGGGTCACCTCCCGATGCGGGATGCCAGACGCACTCACGCCGCGGTGATCGCTCGAAATCCGCGACCGGCTCCGGGTCGCCGAACGGGTGCTTGAGCACGACGCGCACGCGGTCCGGGTAGATCTCGATGATGTTGTACGAGGCCTGGGTGTTGCCACGAAGCCGATGCGTGCATGCGGTGCCTGCATTCACGACGACCATGCTCTCCAGGCGCCACACATGCGGCACGTGCTTGTGCCCGCACAGAACCATGTCGCACCCGCTTGAGGTGAGCACCCGCAGCAGGTCGCCTGCGTCAAAAACGATGTTGCGCTCGCGGCCGGTACCCGGCACGGGAAGGAGGTGGTGATGCAGGCAGACGATCTTGAACTCGTCTGGATCCGAGAAGCGCTCCTCGATCCAGCGATACCGCTCGCGGCCGACGCGACCGCCATCGAGGTCCGGCTCCGAGGAGTCGAGCCCGAGAATCCGCACCCCGGGCAATCGCAGTTCCGTCGAACGCGCGCCGAAGAGCTCCTCGAAGTGCATGTCGCCGACGTTGCGTGCGTCATGATTGCCGAGCAGCACCATCGCCTGTTCGACGGCCATGCGCGAGATCAGGCTACGCGCCGCCTTGAACTCCTGCCGGAAGCCCATGTCGGTGAGGTCGCCTGTCACCACAAGCACGTCAGGATCGAGGTCGTTCACCTCATCGACGACGCGGGTGGCGAGACTCGGTATGTGGTACCGCGAGCCGCAGTGCAGATCGGAGACCTGCGCGATTACGAGTGGCTTGACGTCGCTCATGGAATCCTCCGGTCGCAGAGACAACCGTGGAACAAGCGGTGGGAATCGGGGACATCCCTATTGTTCCCAGATAACGGACGTTCACGTCAAGGGCAGCGACGCCGCTTCCTCACACGGCATGCGACCTGGGCGGTCGCAACAGCAACGCCTCGCGGAAGACCGCGATCACGAGCCCGAGCACGAGACCGAAGACGAGCGCCCCGGCGATGGTAGCGCCCCGCCGACGCACCGGCGAGATATCGGGTGCCTTCACGTTTCCATTGTAGTAGTAGGCGTTGCGGAGCGTGCGAAGTGCGAGCGTGTCTTCGTAAAGGCGCATGCGCATCTCCCACTGCGTGCCCGCTGCCGCCAGCTTGAACGCCTCGTCCGCGTTGCGACCGGCCTCGGAGCTGATCTTCAGCACCTCTTTGAGCGCTCGCTGGGTCTCGCTCACACGACGCTGCAACTCCCAGATCTCTTTGCCGCCGATAACACCGGCACGCTCGGCCGCATAGCCGGCCGCGATCGTGGCGACTCGTGAAGCCAAGGTTTCGTCCGGCGATTCGAATGTAACGATAAGCTGGCTCTGCGGGTCATCTCGAGTCGACGCCCGAAGCCCGGCGGCCACCGTCTCGCTCGGCACGACCGCGCGGCTTGCCACCTCGGATGAGAATTCTGCGCTCGTGACCTCCCGGATCATGGCATCCGGCTTGGGAAGGTCGGGGAACTTCGAGAGCGTCGGCGCGTCGATGACGATCACGGCGCGCCCTTCGTACAGCGGCTCAGGATTCGCCGATGCGATGCCGAGCGCGATCCCGCCGGCAAGCACCATCACAACGACGGGGATCCACCACTCGCGGCGGACCGCTTCCAGAAACGTGGGATGGGCATTGTCAGGCACCGGGGACCTCCCTGCGATGGACCGATACGGCTGCCAGAAGCGCCAGGAACAGCCAGAGGTACTCGAAGTACAGATAGTACTGGAAGAACGACTCGACGACCAAAGCGACGGAGCCGGCGAGCACCGCTGCGCTCACGCCCGGATACCCGCGCAGGTGCACCCGACGCCACGCGATCGCGATGCCCGCCACAATGACGAGCTCCGCAAGCAAGCCGAGCAGCCCCATCTCGACCCACAGTGCCAGGAACAGCTGGTGCGGGTGGAGGATCCGAGCGAGCGAACCCGGTTGCCGATACGGCGGATACGCCAGCTCGAACCCGCCGAGACCGGTGCCCCCGAGCCAGTACTGGCCGAGCATCTGAACGCTCGAGACCACCATGAGATAGCGGGTGGAGAGCGAGCCGCTCGCTTGGGGCTCGAAGATCGTGGCGACTCTCGCGGTGATCGACGACGGCAGGAACGGCACCGCCGCGACAGCGATGACGACAGCGACGATGATGAGCTTCTTGCGCCTCTCGGCAGGAGCTGTGAGAAGCACGAGCACCGCGCCGACCGCGAAACCGACCCAGGCGGTTCGGGAGAACGTCACGAGCATGCCGGCAGCCGTGATGGCACCCGGCACGGCCCACACGAGCCCTTCATGCCACGAACGCGCACGCACGAGCATCGCTCCACACGCAAGCGCTGCGGCCGAGAGGTAGCCGGCGAGGAAGTTGGGGTCGAGGAAGAACGCCGCCGGCCGAACGAGCAACGCAGTCGATTCGAGGCCCTGCGTAGCGATCCTTCCGACGCCGAGACCGGGCAGTAGGTACTGCACCGCCTCGACGCCCACGAGCGCGACCGCGACCCACACCAGCAGACGCACGAGCGAGAACGCCCCTTCGGGGGTAGATGCACGCCACATCACCACCATCGCGAGGAGGAAGAGCGCGAGAAGCCGGAACGTGTTGAAGGCCGTCGTCGCGGGTGCAAGCGATGCGATGAGCGAACCGAGGCCGGCGACCACCAGCAGTCCGAGCCCACCGAGAAGCGGCGTGAAAGCCGGAAGCGCCGTGGAGCGGTCCCGAACCACCCTGGCGAGCCAGCCGAGGATCGTTCCGCCGAGCAACACGTGTGCGGCAGTGAACGGTGCGCTCGGCGGACCGAGCGTCGCGAAGTCGAAAAGCGGGATCGCCATGAGCAGGAGCACGAGACCGCTGCGCGGACTCGCCAGCGCCACAGCCGCGAGTGTGACCGCTATCGTGCCCGACAAGAGCACGCCCGCGGTCGGCCACTGCACCCCCGCGAATGAGAGGAACGCCGCAAGCGCCGAGGCGAGGACGATTGCCCCTGCGAGCGCGAGATACCGCCACGCGCGCCGGCCCGTGGGCCGTGCTTCATGGGCGATCGCGTGCGACACGTCACTCCCCTCCGGGCATCAGTGCACTGTAGCGCCCTCGCGGTCGATGCTCAGTGCGAACACATGCCGTCCGCCAAGCCCTCCCACGCGGGTCGCCACGGCGCGGGCTTCTTCAAGCGCGAGGTCGTCGCCCTCGGCCACCGCGACTCCCAGGACGGTGGGTCCGGCACCGGAGAGCACCGCGCCCACGGCGCCGGCCGAGACGAGCGCGTCGCGCGTCTCGGCGATGTCGGGCATCAGCCGTTCGCGGTACGGTTCATGCAGCCGGTCGGCGAGCCCGGCCGCGATCAGGTCGCTGCGCCCCAGCGTGATGCCCGCGGCGAGCAGGCCCGCGCGTCCCGCAGTGAAGGCCGCGTCGACGTGAAGAACCGTCTCGGGCAGCGCATCCCTGGCTTCGGTGGTCAAGAACGCGACGTCGCTCAGCGCGACCACGGCGGCAACTCCGGCTCCCGGCTCGACTCTGGCCGCATGCCACGCGTCATCGCGCCAGCACAGCGTGAACCCGCCGAAGACCGCGGCGGCGACGTTGTCGGGGTGGCCCTCCAACTCGGACGCGAGCTCGAAGATGCGCTCCCGGCCAAGCTCCGAACCCGCGATCAGATCGCCGAGGAGCAGTCCGCCGACGATCGCCGCTGCCGAGGAACCCAGGCCGCGTCCGATCGGAATACCATTCTCGCATCGCACGGCCGCCGCGCCGGAGTAGCCGACGGTGGCGAAGAGATGGCGCATCGACCTGACGACTTCGTTGCCCTCGTCTGTGCGAAGGACGCCTTCTCCTTCGCCGACGACTTCCACCGTCCACTCCTCGGCAGGCTCGGCTTCGAAGACGTCGTAGAGGGCAAGCGCCAGCCCGAACGCGTCGTAGCCGGGACCGAGGTTCGCGGATGTCGCGGGGACGCGGACGCGGTGCGTCACGATGCCCTCACAGCTCCTCGACCCGGATGATCGCGTTGATCGAATCGACGACGTCGAGCGCGTCGATCTCCCCGAGCGCCGCACGCACCGCCCGCTCGGAGCCGCGATGCGTGACGTAGACGATCTCGGCGCCCTTCTCGGTGGTCCGCTTCTGGATGACCGAGGCGATCGAGACGCCGTGATCGCCGAAGACGCTCGCCACCGCAGCGAGCACCCCGGGCTCATCGGCAACGAGAAGCCGCACGTAGTAGCCCGTCTCAAGGTCCCCGATATCTCGCACAGGGAGCTCCTCGTGGCAGGTGCAGCCCACAAGCGCGAGGCAGCCACTCTGGATGTGCCGCGCAACCTCGATCACATCGCCGACGACCGCCGAGGCGGCAGGCAGGGAGCCCGCGCCCTCGCCGAAGAACATCGTCTCGCCTACCGAGTCGCCTACGACGTAGATGGCGTTGTACACACCCGAGACCTTCGCGAGCGGATGGCCCGAGCGGATCATCGTCGGATGCACGCGAACGTCGATGCTCCCGTCCGCACGCCGGGCGATGGCGATGAGCTTGATCGTGTATCCCATCTCGGCGGCGTACGCGATATCTTCGGGCGCAAGCGAGCGGATGCCCTCGGCGGGCACTTGCGCGGAGGTGACCCGGGAGTTGAATGCTATCGAGGCGAGGATGGCGATCTTCGCGGCGGCGTCGAGCCCGTCGACGTCGGCGGTCGGATCCGCCTCGGCGAACCCGCGCTCCTGGGCCTCAAGCAACGCCGCATCGTAGTCGAGGCCGTCCTCGGCCATGCGGGTGAGCATGTAGTTGGTGGTGCCGTTGACGATGCCGTAGACGGCCGTGATCTCGTTGCTCACGAGCGAGTGCTTGAGCGGCCCGATGATCGGGATGCCGCCACCGACGGCCGCCTCGAACATGATGTCGACGCCGCGCGTGTCGGCCGCATCCATGACTTCGCGACCATTGCTCGCCATGAGCGCCTTGTTCGCAGTGACGACGCTCTTGCCAGCGGAGAGCGCGCCGAGCACGATGTCGCGAGCGACGCCCGTCCCACCGATAAGTTCGATCACCACATCCACCCCGGGATCGCCGAGAATGTCCGCCGCGTCAGTGGTGCACGCTTCGGCGGGCAGACCGAGCTCGGCGAAGCGGTCGGCGTTGCGGTCGGCGAAACGCGAGAGCTCGATGTCGACGCCGGCGCGTGTGGCGAAGTCAGCGCGATGACGGCGAAGTATCTCGACGACGCCGCTGCCGACGGTGCCAAGTCCGATGAGGCCGACCCGAACTGTACGCATGACATCCTCCTGGAAGCTCGATCCGCACGCTTCTCGGCGCTGCGGTTCTCACATTGTACCGGAGCCTATGAGAGAAGCCTCACCGGACTCTCATCGACTGCTCATACCGCCTCCCGATAGCAGTCGAAGCAATCCGGTGAGAGGCGCACCGGTCGTTGTTGCACCGTGTCAGAGGACGGTGGTACCCTCGTCCTGCGCTCGCAAATCCAGTGTCTCGTACCATTTCGGAGTGTGGCGGGCTTGCTAGGATAAGCGAAAGCGTAAGGCGCCGCCCCGTTGACCTCGGTCAGCGGGGCGTCCTTCTTGCCCACCGAAAGCATGGCATTTGTCTATGTCAGACCGTTCCGGCAATCTGTAAAGCGGCATGTCGCCTTGGTTCGGGGGGTCTCATGGGGATTCACGTCGGTCTGGACATTGGCATCGCTTCCGTGGGTTGGGCGGTTCTTGACCCTGAAGCCGAGCGCATCGAGGGTCTTGGTGTCCGTACGTTTCCTAGAGCCGAGAACCCGAAGAATGGCGCCTCGCTCGCGCTGCCTCGACGTCTGGCGCGTTCGAGTCGACGGCGGCTGCGCAGACGCCGCAATCGTATGCAAGACTTCCGGGGGCTACTTGTGTCCACTGGCATGATCTCGGCCGACGACATGGATGCCGCGTTCACTCCCACAGCCGGTGATCCGACGCCGTACCAGCTGCGGGCGGAGGGGTTGGACCGTAAGCTGACCGAGGTTGAGTGGGCGCGCGTTCTTAGCCAGATCTGCAAACGTCGCGGCTATCGCTCGATGAAGATGGCGGCAGAATCCGCCTCATCGAAAGACGAAGACGGCGTCGTAAAGGCCGCGATCGCTCTCAACGAAGCACACATGATTGAGCATCACTACAGGACTGCGGGTGAGATGCTGTGGCTTGACGAGCGCTTCCAGGAATCCCGCCGGAACAAGGGGGACTACAAGGCGGTGCTATCTCGTGAACTCGTGTTGGACGAAGTCGCCCACCTATTCGAGGCACAGCGCATCCACGGGAACTCACACGCGACACCAGCCATCGAGGCCGCCTACCTTGAGATACTGCAGCGCCAGGCGACGATTCTGGAAGGCGACGAACTGCGCGCCAGGGTGGGCCTTTGTTCAATCGATCATGTCAACCGCCGAATTCCGATCGCGTGTCCCACGTTCGAGCGGTTTCGCATGGTCGACAAGCTGCATAACGTACGGTACACAGTGAGCCCTTCGGGGAGCAGAGTGAACCTCAGTGTCCCTCAGCGCGATGCTGTCATCGAGAAGGCGTTCGGGAAGACCGCGAGACTCACGTATGCCGACATCCGAACGCTCTGCTCGCTGCCTGATAATGCCCGGTTTGTCGGAGTGCGCTACGGTCGTGAAGAGGGTGATCTCGCGGCCGAGAAGAAGGAGACGATTCCCCTCCCCAGGGCATGGCACGAGATGCGAAAGGCCCTGGCCAGTCTCCCGCCAGAGTTGTGGGCAACGCTCTCAAGCGACATCGATCTGCTCGACTCAGTCGCAGAGGTCCTAACCTACTACAAGTACGAGACCTCGATTGCCAGGGAGCTGTCGGGTCTTGGACTGCCCGAAGCAGCCGTTGCAGCCCTCACGCAGCTGCGCTTCTCCGGCAACGCCCATCTTTCACGCAGCACGCTGCGCGCGATTCTCCCCCACATGGAGGCTGGTCTTTCTTACTCCGAGGCATGCGAAGCCGCTGGTCTCCATCACTCCAAGCGCACTGGTGGCGAGCGCCACGCGAAGTTGCCGCCAATTCCAACTGACGATCTCAGGAATCCAGTCGTCCTCCGCGCGTTGACGCAGACCCGGAAGGTCCTGAACGCGATTATCGATGAGTTTGGATCAATAGAGGAGTTGCACGTGGAGCTGGCGCGCGATGTCGCGCGCTCGTACGAAGACCGTCGGCAGATTGAGAAGATGCAGAAGGACAACCGTGCCAGAAACGACGGAGTCCTCGAGGACCTGGCATCTGAATACGGGATCGAGAACCCTCGCCCGCTGGATATCGTGAAGTTCAAGCTCTGGAAGGAGCAGGGTGGTCGATGCGCCTATAGTGGCGACTACATCGATCCAAAGCGCATGCTGAATGGCGAGCCCGGCGTGGCTGAGGTTGACCACATCCTGCCGCATTCACGCTCATTTGATGACGGCTACATGAACAAGGTGCTCGTCACAGCATCCGAGAACCGGAAGAAGCGCGAGCGGACTCCGTTCGAGTACTTGGGCGGCGACGACCAACGATGGCACGAGTTCGAGGAGCGCGTTCTCGCGATGCATCTGCGGCGTCCGAAACTGGAGCGTCTGCTGCGCAGGGACTTTGACGAGCGCGCCTCCAATGAGTTCCGCGAACGGAACCTCATAGACACGCAGTACATCGCGCGCTTCTTCAAGAACTTCGTGGAGGAGAACCTGCGCTTCGCAGGTGAGGGCAAGGCGCCGGTGGTCACCGTGAACGGGCGCGCCACTGCATACCTACGCACGGCGTGGCAGCTACAGAAGGTGCGCGCCGATGGCGACCTGCACCATGCTCTTGATGCAGCCGTAATCGCTGCCACCACCAGAAGCATGGTCCAGAAGGTTAGCCGCTTCTTCTCCGTGCGCCCACTCCGCAACCCAGACGGCGTCTATGTGGACGCCACCACAGGCGAGATCATCGCAGCGAAACACGTTCCTGAACCTTGGGTGGGCTTCGCGGCGGACCTTAAGGATCGCCTCTCGGCGCGCTTCAGCGACGATCCGTTCGGCGAACTCACGGATGGAATGCGTGAACCCGTGCCCATCCTCGTCAGCCGGATGCCGAACCGAACCGTCCGAGGCGAGGTGCATAAGGAGACCGTGAAGCGCGTCGAGGGCCAGGACGCGAAAGGTCGAATCGTCACGAGCAAGAACGTGCGTCTCACAGATCTCACGCCGAAGCTGTTGGAGAAGATGGTGGGGCGTGAACAAGACCGCGCGCTCTACGAGGCACTGGGGTCTCGGCTTGCACAATTCGGAGGGGACGCCACGAAGGCGTTTGCTGAGCCGTTCTACAAGCCCACCCGTGCCGGACGCGCCGCGCCGCGCGTCAAGTCGATCCGCGTGTATGACGAACCATCGAGTGGCGGCACAGTAGTGCGCGGCGGTTTCGCTGACAACGGCGAGATGGTCAGAACCGACGTCTTCGAACGCGATGGCAAGTACTACCTCGTGCCGGTCTACCTCAAGGACACTGTGACAAAAGAACTGCCGAGCAGGGCGATCGTCGGCGGAAAGCCAGAGAGCGAATGGCGCTTGATGGACGAATCATACAGATTCGCCTTTAGTCTTTGTTTGAACGACCCGATAAGGCTTGTGCGGAGGACGGGGGATCAAACGGTTGCTGTTTCTGGCTACTTCCGCGGCTCGGATCGCTCGACTGGTGCCATTCATATTGAGGCCGCAGACTCATCTTGGCTGAAGCGCGGCCAGGGTGTCGCCCAGAACGTCGTGACCTTCGAGAAGTGGGGTGTTGACGTCCTTGGAAGAGCGGCTCACCGCGTGAAGCAGGAGAAGCGCTGTGGCTTTTCGAACGGTGGTGATAAGCAATGAGGCCGAACTGCACGTGCAGTCCGGACAGCTTGTCGCCGTTCAGGCGCAAACGGTCTGGATTCCACTCGAAGACATAGCTGTTCTGGTCCTGGAACACCCGCGCACGAACATTTCGGCGGCGGCGCTGTCGCTTCTCGCGGAGCAGGGCGTCGCCGTTGCCGTGTGCGACGGCAAGCATATGCCGACCGGTCTGCTGCTTCCTCACTGTCGGCACAGCAGGCAACTCGCGGTCACGCGGCAGCAGCTTGGCCAGACTCTGCCCCAACGAAAGCGTCTGTGGCAGCGGATCGTCCGCTCCAAGATCGAGAATCAGGCCGCCTGTCTGGAGCTTCTCGACCTCGGGGGCGCTGCGAAGCTGCGCGAGTACGCCGCCGCTGTGCAGTCAGGCGATGCATCAGGCATGGAGGCAGCGGCGGCGCGTCTCTATTTTCGTCGACTGATTCCTGACGCCACGAGAAGATCACCAGAGGGTCCTGGCGCATCACTGAATTACGGGTACGCGATTCTCCGGGCCGCTGTTGCACGCGCACTTGTCGGGCACGGCTTCTACCCCGCGATCGGCGTCCACCATGACAGTCAACTGAATGCGTTCAATCTGGCGGACGACATACTCGAACCGTACCGTCCATTCGCCGACTATCTGGCCGTCAGCCGCAGTGTCGATGTCAAGGTACGCACTGGCAGACAGACCTTGGTCTCCGTACTTCAGCTCTCATGCAGTCTGCAGGACAGGCTCCACTCGATCTTGACGGCCATCGAGGCAACGGCCTCGAGTCTTGCCAAGGCCATGAGCGAGAAGGACGCCGCGCTTCTCGCCGTTCCGCGTCTGTCGGCGCCGTGTCTCGTGGCGGAACTGCTGCCGGAGTAACACAGGTGAAAGCCATGCGACTCATCGTGCTGTTCGACCTACCGGTCAAGACGAAGCCGAACAAACGCGCCTACCAGCAGTTTCACAAGTTCCTGATCTCTGACGGCTACGCGATGATGCAGCTCTCGGTGTATAGTCGAGTCACGAACGGACTCGATGGGGTTCAGAAGCATCTTGCGCGTCTGAAGGCGAACCTCCCGCCGAGGGGCAGCGTGCGAGCAATGACGGTGACCGAGAAGCAGTACGAGTCGATGTTGTTCCTCGTCGGAAAACCGACGATCCAGGAGAAAACCGTGGCATCTCAAATGCAGATTTGGCTATGAAGCAACGATTTTGTCCGATAGAGACCATGAAAGGCGCTGCTCAGCAGCGCCTTTCATGGTTCTCGAGCGTACCACTTCGGAGTGTGGCGGGGAGCTAAGACGTATCCGTGTCATCGTGTCCCTCTTTCCTCAGCGTACCACTTCGGAGTGTGGCGGGGAGCTAAGACTGATGCAGTGTGATGGAACGTGCGACAAAAAGCGTACCACTTCGGAGTGTGGCGGGGAGCTAAGACCGAACGGGCCGAGGTAGTACGTCGGCGAGAAGCGTACCACTTCGGAGTGTGGCGGGGAGCTAAGACGAGCTCGGCCTCTGCTGCCGCTGCAGCATCAGCGTACCAC
>RCMX01000002.1:0-43992 GCA_004348925.1 Actinomycetota bacterium | reverse complement strand
CCGCCCCGTCTTAGCTCCCCGCCACACTCGGCATTGAGTGCGCCTCCCTAGCGACCTCGGAGGTCATCGGGAACGGGATGGGCTGCACATCCCACAGAACCCGGATTCGCTGCGATCTTGACTTCCCGTTGCCGGAAAGGGATAAGTCGGGTCGGGCCACCTCTTCAGACGTCAGCGAGAACAGGAGTGTGAGCGTCGACCGTTCGCGCCCCTACCCGACCTCGCACTTCATCAGGTCGTCATAGGTCTCACGGCGAACGATCACGCGCGCCTCGCCATCGTTCACCATCACGACGGCGGGCCGCACCTGCTTGTTGTAGTTGCTGCTCATCGACTGACAGTACGCGCCGGTGGCGCACACGCACAGGATGTCTCCCACCTCGGGACACTGCAACGGGGCGTCGTTCACGATGATGTCCCCGCTTTCGCAGTGCTTGCCGGCGACGGTCGCGACCATCTCGCGCGGCTGGTCGGCCTTGTTGGCGATCAGCGCTTCGTAGTGCGCGTCGTAGAGCGAGGTCCTGATATTGTCGGACATGCCGCCATCGACGGCCACGTAGGTGCGGATGTTCGGGATCTCCTTGATGGCGCCGACCGTGTACAAGGTGACACCTGCATTCGCGACGATGCTGCGTCCGGGCTCGACGGCCATTCTCGGCACGGGAAGACCGTGCTCTTCGACATGCTCCTTGATGCCGTCCACGATGACCTTGCCGTAGTCCTTCACTGTCGACGGCTCATCCGGCAGTCCGTACGCGATGCCGAGCCCGCCGCCGGTGTCGAGCTCACGCACGACGTAGCCGGTCTCAGTACGCACCTCGTCCATGAAATGCACGATGACCTCGATCGCCTTGCTGAAACTGTGAAGCGCGAAGATCTGGCTACCGATGTGCATGTGCAGGCCCGCCAGGTCGAGGCCCGGTAGCTCAAGCGCGCGCTTGATGGCCCGCATGGCGAGACCCTCGTTCATGCCGAAGCCGAACTTGGAGTCCTCGGCACCGGTCTGGATGTAGCTGTGCGTGTCGGCCGCGATGCCGGGCGTGACGCGAATGAGGATGCGCTGCCGCTTGCCGCGCTCCTCGGCCATCGCCGAGAGGCGCTCCATCTCCTCGAAGCTGTCCACGACGATGCGGCCAACGCCCGCGTCGAGGCACTCGGCAAGCTCCTGGTCGGTCTTGTTGTTGCCGTGCACGTAGATGCGCTCCATCGGGAAGCCGGCGCGCAGCGCGAAGGCGAGTTCGCCGCCACTGGACACGTCGAGGCAGCATCCTTCCTCGGCAACGATCCTGCACATCGCAAGCGACATGAACGCCTTGCCGGCGTACACCACGTCGACATCCTTCCAGTGGTACCGCGTCCAGCGGACGTACTCGCGCAGCTGGTGTCGGATCGTCGCCTCGTCCATGACGTACAGCGCCGTCCCCTGCGTGCGTGCGAGCTCGACCGTATCGACACCGCCAACGAAGAGATGGCCGTCCTTGACCTCGGCAGTCATCGGCAGCACTGCCGCAAGATCGGTACCGGTCTTCATGTCCGGCACTGCGGGTGGTCGGGGTGTCGTCGGCCTGCCCATCTCGCTCATCCTCTCCTACGCAAACGGCGCCCGTGCGGACGCCGCGGTGATCCTACATCCGCTGCGGCGCGTTCACGCCGAGAAGCCCCAGCACCGATTGAAGCGCTATCCGTGTAGCGTCCACCACCGCCAGCCGGGCGACCGTAAGCGCAGGAGCATCAGGGTCGACAACCCTGCACACGGTGTAGAACTGATGGAACGACGCGGCAAGCTCCTCGGCGTACCGGGTGAGCCTGTGCGGCGTGTACTGCTCGGCGGCCGCCTCGACGACCTCGCCGAACTCGGCGAGCTTGCGGAAGAGGCCCAACTCGGCGTCGGTGGTCAGTAGCGACAGGTCCGCATCGGCAGGCGCAAGCGCAGCCGCGAGTGCGTCCACGTCCTCGGCCTCGGGAGTGCCCGCGGCCTTGCGCAGTATCGAGCAGATGCGCGCATGGGCGTACTGCACGTAGTAGACCGGGTTGTCGCTGCTCTGCTCCTTGGCAAGCGCGATGTCGAAGTCGAGCGCCTGGTCGGTGGAGCGCCGCAGGAAGAAGTAGCGAGCGGCATCGGGCCCGACCTCGTCGAGCAGGTCCTCGAAGGTCACCATCTCGCCGGTGCGCTTGGACATGCGCACGACCTCGCCGTTGCGGAAGAGGTTCACCAGCTGCCCGATGATGAGCTTCAGCTGCCCCGGATGGCCGAGCGCCGCCACCGCAGCTTCCATGCGCTTGACGTAGCCGTGGTGATCCGCGCCCCAGATATCGATGACGAGGTCGAAGCCGCGCTCATCGAGCTTGTTCCAGTGGTACGCGACGTCGGCCGCGAAGTACGTGTAGCTACCGTCGGCCTTGAGCAGCACGCGGTCCTTGTCGTCGCCGAAATCCGTGGAGCGGAACCAGGTCGCACCTTCGTGCTCGTAGATGTAGCCCGCCTCGCGCAGCTGCGCGATTCCGCGCTCGATGGCGCTGGGAGCGCCATCAGCGCCCGGCGCGTGCAGGGTCCGCTCGGAGAACCAGACGTCGAACTCCACGCCCATTCCGGAGAGCACGTGCTTGAGGTGCGCAAGCACCTGCGCGTACGCCTTCTCCTTGAAGTGGCTCTCGCGCGTCTCGGCCGAGGTGTCGGCCCACCGCTCGCCTTCCTCGGCCAGGATCTCGCGGGCAATCTCGGTGATGTAGGCGCCGCGGTAGCCCTCCTCGGGGAAGGTCACCTCGCGGCCGGTCAGCTCGAGGTAGCGCGCGGCAACGGACTCCGCGAAGACATCCATCTGGACGCCCTGGTCGTTCACGTAGAACTCGCGCTGGACGCTGTAGCCGGCGTGCGTGAGGATGCGCGCGAGCGAATCACCGAGCGCCGCCCAGCGGCCGTGACCGACGTGCATCGGACCCACCGGGTTCGCCGAGACGAACTCGACCTGCACGGTACGACTCGCGCCCACATTCGAACTGCCGAATGACGAGCCCTGCGCCCGCGCTTCACGCACGACGCGCTGCAGGGCGGCGTCGGAAAGGCGGATGTTGATGAACCCCGGGCCCGCGATCTCGACCGCGGCGATATCGGTATGGCCCGAGATGCGGGCGGCGATGATCTCGGCAACAGCGCGCGGAGGCATCCCCGCCGGCTTGGCGGCGCGCATGGCGACATTCGTCGCCCAGTCGCCGTGCGCGACGTCGCGCGGGCGCTCGATGGTGATCTCGGGCAGCCCAGACAAGGCCAGCTCGCCCGAAGCGACAGAGGCCGCAACTGCGTCGCGGACGAGGGTCTCGATCAGGTGCTGCACGGCGAACACTCCTCGGGGCTGCGGTGTGAGTGTTCAGGATACCCTTCCGGACCCGCAGCGACCAGAGTCAGCGAGCCACGGTCGTCTCGCAGTCCACCGCCGCCGGCAGCGTGAACGTGAACGTGGAGCCCTCGCCAAGCGCGCTCTCCACCACAAGGTCGCCGCCGAGGATACGGGCGAGCCGCAGCGAGATCGCAAGGCCGAGCCCCGTCCCGCTGGGCTTCGCCTCATCGTGTGGCGCGACCTGGTGGAATTCCGAGAAGACCTCGCTGAGTTCCTTCCGTGGAATGCCCACGCCGGTGTCGGAAACCGCGAACTGCACCGTCTCCCGTCCGTCACAGGTCACGCGCAGAACCACGCCGCCCTCGTCGGTGAACTTCACGGCGTTCCCCACCAGGTTCAAGAGGATCTGCCGGACTTTGCGGCGGTCGCTCCTGACGACCGACATGGGTGTCGACTGTTCGACCCGTACATCGAGGCGTTTCGCCGCGGCCGCCGGACGCAACGACTCGATGACGGAGTCGAGAAGCGGCGCAAGCTCGAACTCCTCAGGCTCAAGCTTCACGCTGCCTGACTCGATCCGGGCCAGGTCGAGCACGTCGTTCACGAGCTCCAGCAGATGCTTGCCCGAGGTGTTGATCATGCCGACCTGCCGCTGCTGCTCCGCATCAAGAGAGCCGACCAGCCCCGAGAGCAGCATGTCGCTGAAGCCGATGATCGAGTTGAGCGGCGTGCGCAGCTCGTGGCTCATGTTCGCCATGAACTGGTCCTTGACCGCGCTCGCAGCCTCGAGCTCACGATAGGCACGCTCAAGCTCCGCGGTGCGCTCGGAGACCATCTCCGAGAGGCGCTCGCGGTTTCCGGCCAGTTCGCGTTCGGCGGCAATGCGGTCGCTGATGTCCTGCATGGTTGCGAACACGAGCCGCTGCCCGTTCACATCGATCGGTCCGGCGTGGATCTCCATGTCGCGAATCTCGCCTGATGCAAGCCGCTGTCTATTCTGTCGGATGCCACCCGGGCCAGCCGCGGTCTTCGCGAGCCGGGAGACCATTTCGGGAATCTCGACGCCATTGAGGTCAGCAATGGTCTTCTCCAGGAATTCGTCATGGGCATACCCGAAGAAGTCGCAGGCGGCGGCATTGACGTCCACGAACCTCGCCGTCTCCGGGTCCACGAGCACCATGATGGTGTGGCTGTTCTCGAAGAGGCTGGCGAAATGCTCCCTGCTGGCACGCAGCGCGTCGACCTCGGCATTGAGCCGCGTGATGTCCTGGAGGATGCAGTGCGTGCGATGGATCGATCCATCCTCGGAATGCGCGATCCGACCGTACACCGCGACCTGCCGGTGCGAGCCGTCCTTGCAGCGTACCGAGAACTGCGCCCCCTCGACGGACCCCGTGACCTTGAATCCCACGAACCGCTCGGCGAACACCCTGGCCTGTCCCTCTTCCAGAACGTCCCCGAACCACGTGCCGAGAATCTCCTCGCGCTTGTAGCCGAACAGATCGAGCCACGCGTCGTTCACGTCGAGGAAGCTTCCGTCGACGTCCAGAGACTGGTATGCGAGCGGCGCACGTTCGTAGAGCAGCCTGAACGAGAGCTCCCGCTCGGCAAGCTGCTGTTCGGCCGAGCGACGTTCGGCGATCTGCTGCAGCAGCGACTCATTGGCGCGTGTGAGCTCAACAGTGCGCTCATCGACACGTCGCTCCATCTCAGCGCGCCCACGCTCTGCGGCTGCCGCGAGGCGGCTGCGCTCTTCGAAGAGCAGCACGAGCATTAGCGAAGAGATGCTGAACACGGAGATAACGAGATTGAGTGCGATGACCGATTCGTGCGGCACTGCACTCGCGAACGGCCCCAGACCGCGAAGCGTTCCCACGGTCGAGATCATCGACACCGACGCGACGGCGATCGCCATGCAGCGACGACCCCCGCGATACGCTATCCACGTGAACGTCGGCATGAGGGCAAAGGGAGCGATGCGCTCGAGCGGCTCCGAAAGCGCAAAGGCGTTTGCGAAGTACGCCACGCCGAGCGTCACCAGGAGCGCCGCGACGGCATCCGGCGCGGCGGGGGGCGAATCCTCATGCCGCGCCCAGACAAGCGCGACAGGCGCGATCGCCAGCACCGCAGAAGTCTCCGCAAGCCACCACATGATTACTGCCTCAGGGAATGGGACAGCATTCATTCCCAGCGCCACGAGCGTGCCGGAGCCGAGCAAGGCGGGCACGAGGCTGGCAGCGACCGCGGCAAAACCGAAAGCGAACGCATCGGACAACGTCGCGAGCTTGAATGAAGGACCGCGGGTCTTGCGCAGGACGAACCACAGCGCAAGCGGCCCGGTGACTCCGATGAGCGCCATGCCAAGAGCCATTGCTGGCGGTGCGATCATGATCGCACCCGCGATCGAACCGAGGAAGACGAACGGAAGCACCGTCGGCCCGATCGCAATGATCGCCGCAGCCGCGATGCCGCTGGGAATCCATAGGGCAACCGCACCCGAAGGATGCAGCACGAGCGGCATAAGCGTGCGTGTGAACGCGAAGATAGCGATACCCGTCGCGATCCCCCACCAGAGCCGCGTGCGGGTCGTACTCATGTCGGACAGTCCCAAGGCACTCTCGATTCGAATGGCTAGCGTGGGCATGAGAAAGGCAAAAGGCGTGCCAGCGAGTCCGAAGGGTGCCTGGAATGCGACAGGCGGCGACGCGTCCGAGTGTCGTCTAGACGCCGTCGAGATACCGTCGCACGAGCGAATAGCTACGGGCTCGAATCCGGGCTCGAATCCGCTCGGGTGCTGCGGCCCAGTCATCCGGATTCCGACCCCAGCCCAACTGGAACCTGATGTGCGCCAGGCCCAACACGCCATGGGATACCGCGTCTTGGGACGCGTGGAGCGCTCTGCCGAGCGCTTCGGGCGAGCGGGTGGCGATCGCCAGCCGCAGGTACCGCCAGACCCAGAAGTGCGCCCAGGGAGCGAAATGCCGGGTCAGATTCGCAAACGACCCGCGCGCAGGATGCTCGAAGTCCACTGACACATCAGCACGTGCTACACGATCGGCGAGATCGCCCATCCCCGCGTCACGCGCCCACTCCCGTGTGAGTTCGAAGTGCACGAGCGGTCCCACGCTGCACGTCCCGCCAGACGAAGTGATCGGACCTACCGATGATACGGTTCCCCGCGCATGATGCGGAAGCCCCGGTAGAGCTGCTCCAACAGGACGACCCGGGCGAGCTGATGCGGCAGTGTCATCGCTCCCAGCGAGAGGCGCTCGTTCGCACGGGCAAGCACGGATGCATCAAGACCCGCCGCCCCGCCAAGGATGAAGGCGACCGAGCTCCGCCCCTCCACCCCTGCGAGCTCCAGCCATGCCGAGAACCCCTCGGAGCTCATCTGCCGTCCCCCGATCTCGAGGACGACCACATGCGCGCCGTCGGGCACGGCCCGCAGTATGCCCTCGGCCTCGACTTTGAGCGCCCCCCGCTCGTCGGCGGTGACATCCCGATCCGGCACCTCGACGATGTCGATCGTCGCGTACGGCCTCAGTCGCTTCAGGTACTCGGCGGCGGCGTCCCGCCAGTACGGCTCCTTGAGGCGCCCGACGGCGATGAGCGTGATGCGCACTACCGTCTCGCAGTATCGGAGCCGAGCGTGACCTGCAGCGTCGTGTGCTCGGTACCGCGTACGATCTCGACGGGCACGGTCTGACCGACCTTCTGCGAACGAATGGTCGTGAACACGTCCTCGACGCTCGCAATGTCCTTGCCCGCGATCTTCTCGATGATGTCGCCCTGCCTGATGCCTGCCTTCTCGGCAGGTGAGCCGGTGGCGATGCTCTGCACGAGGACGCCTTTGCTCACCGGCAGCCCGTACTGCGACGCCACGCTCTCATCGATAGTGACGGTGCCGACGCCCATGAACGGATGCGACGCCCGACCGGTCGATATGATCTCATCGGCGATGCTCTTGGCGAAGTCCACGGGAATCGCGAACCCGATGCCGGCAGACTGGCCCGACGTCGACTGGATGAGCGTGTTGATGCCGATCAGCTTGCCATCCGCATCGGCAAGCGCGCCACCGGAGTTGCCGGGATTGATCGACGCGTCCGTCTGGATGAGGCTCGTGTACGCCGTGATCCCCGAGCCGCTCTGCGCGATGCTCGATCGTCCAAGCGCCGAGATGATACCTGAGGTAACGGTCTTCTCAAGGCCGAAGGGACTACCGATTGCGACCACCGGCTCCCCCACCCTGAGACCTGCCGACGAGCCGAGCTGCGCTGCTGGCAGCCCGGACTTGTCGACCTTGATGACCGCGAGGTCGGTAGATGGATCGGCGCCGACGATCTTCGCCGGCAGGTCCTCAACGCCCACCGTGACGATGAGCGCGTCGGCGCCCTCGACGACGTGGTTGTTGGTGAGGATGTAGCCGTCGGCACGGATGATCACGCCGCTGCCGTTGCCCACGACCTGCGTGACGGTCTTGCCGGTAAAGCGGTCGATACCGGTCTGCTCGATCGCGATATTGACGACCGACGGCGTGAGCTTCGATGCGACCTGCTCGGCGAAATTCGCGTCTCTGTCGACGACAGACGTCTCGACCGCGGTCTCGACCGGCGCCGGTGTCGTGACGGCCGTCTGCGTGGTCGTCCGCGTGGCGGGGTAGCCGAGCACGAACACGAACGCAGCGACGACGACTGCAGCACCGATGATGCCGCCGAAGATGCCCGCAAGCAGCAGCGCGAAACCACCGCGGCGACGGGGTGCGGGCGGCACGACCGGCGGCTGGTACGCCACGAACGACGGCTCGGGCACGGCGGACTGCTCTACGGGAGTGCTCTCATCGGTCATCGGACACCTCGCTCGGAAGGAAACGCGCTACAACGTGCGACTATACCCGAGCCTGTGTACCCGGCAGGCGTGCGGCACAACCACGACACAACCTCTTCACACGGTCTTCGCTAGAACGCCGCGGTAAGCCATCTCACGAGCGGCCCGGTGAACACGCCAAGCGCGAGGGTCGCCGCCGTAAGCAGCGCAACGGCGACGGCTGCGGGCAGCACCCGGGGGACCCGCTCGGCGCGCCCCCCAACGAAGAAGGCCGCACGCAGCACGCGGAAGTAGTAGCCCGCCGACACGACGCTCATCGCGACCGCCACAAGCACCAACGCGAGCCGCCCAGCATCAAGCGCTGCCGTGAAGAGCACCAACTTGCCGAACATGCCCACCATCGGCGGCACACCCACGAGCGAGAGCAGGAGCACTACCGACGTCCACGCGGCCGCGGGTCGTCGAGCTGCCAGCCCCGCGAAGTCATCGACGGCGGTGCCCTCCTCGGCGGCGAGGAGCATGATCGCCATCGAGGGCGCGGCGTACGCGATGGTGTAGTAGATCGCGGCGGCGTTGCCCGCAGCCGAGCCGGCCGAGAGCGCAAGCAACATGTAGCCCGTGTGCGCGACACCGGAGTACGCCATGAGGCGCCGGACGTCGCTTTGCGGGAACGCGGCCAGGTTGCCGAGGAGCATCGATGCGAGCGACGCCACGGCGAAGACGGTCGGCAGCGCCGGCACGCCGGGCACGAGGATCACGGCAAGACGCACCATCACAGCGGCACCGGCAAGCTTGGGGACGGTGGACACGAACGCCACGGAAGCCGGCGATGCCCCGGCATATGCGTCCGGAGCCCAGTAGTGGAACGGCGCCGCGGACATCTTGGCGAGAAGCCCCACGAAGACGAAGACCGCCGAGAACGCGCCGAGCAGACCCGCCCCTGGCGCCTCTGCGATAGCCGCGAACGACGTCGAGCCGGCGATGCCGAACAGGAACGAGAACCCGTAGAGCATGACGAGACTGGTGGTCATCGAAAGCAGGAAGTACTTGAGCGCACCTTCAAGCGTGTGTTCGTCGTCGCGGCGGTATCCCATGAGCAGATAGGCAGGCATCGTCGCGAGTTCGATGCTGACGAACAGCACCATCAGGTCCCGCGCCGCAACCATCAGCATTCCGCCAAGCGTGGCGAGCAGGACGAATGCCGCCGCCTCACGCGAGCGCTCCGGGGCCATGCCGCGGCCCGCGAGCCAGAGCAAGTAGACCGCGGAGAGCGTCGCGAGCACGACGCGGACGGTCACCGACACCTGATCGAGCTCGAGCACCCCGCCGAACGCTGCCGGCCGCACCCCGATCGCGAGGGCGCTGAGCGCCGCGAGCGATGCGAACAGCGCGCCCGCGGCGGCCGCGACGCCTTCACGGCGTACGATCAGCTCGGCGAAAAGCGCGAAGAACGCACCCGCCAGGAGCAGATACTCGGGGATGAACCAGGCAAGTGCCGACATGCTACGCACCCGCCAGCATCGCGACGATGCGGGTCACTACTGGATCCGTGAAGCGCAGAAGCGAGTTCCAGTACAGACCGACGGTGAGCGTGAGCACCACGAGCGGCACCAGCACGGCCACTTCGCGGACGGTGAGGTCGGAGATCTTCGAGACCGCCTCGGACGGGGCGCCCAGGATGACGCGCTGGACCATGGAGAGCGTGTACGCTGCGGCGAGCAGGACGCCGATCGCCGCGATGACGACCCACGCGGCCGGAACGCTGGATTTCCAGGCGCCCAGGAGCGTAAGGAACTCCCCCACGAAGCCCGACAGACCCGGAAGGCCGAGGGACGCGAACGACGCGAACGCGAGCAGGCCACCCGCCACGGGCACCTGGTTCGAGAGACCGGAGACATCCTGGATCATACGGGTGTGGGTGCGCTCGTACACCATACCGACGATGAGGAAGAGCATGCCAGTCACCACACCATGCGAGAACATGACGGCGACGGCCCCGTTGAGCCCCTCGGCGGTACCTGATGCGATGCCGAGCATCACAAAGCCCATGTGTGACACCGAGGAGTACGCGACGAGCTTCTTGAGGTCCGTCTGCGCGAACGCGAGCGCAGCTCCGTAGACGATGGAGATCGCCGCAAGTGCGGTGATGAACGGGGCCCACTGGTTCGCCGCGTTCGGCAGGATCGGCAGCGCGATGCGGATGAACCCGTAGGTGCCCATCTTGAGCATGATGCCGGCGAGCAGCACCGATGCCGCCGTCGGCGCCTCGACGTGCGCATCCGGAAGCCATGTATGCAACGGGAACACCGGCACTTTCACGGCAAAACCCAGGAAGAACGCCGCGAACACCCACCACTGGAATGTGGCCGGCAGGCCGAGGTCGGCCATCGCGCTGATGTCGAAGGTTCCCGTCTGCAGGTAGAGCGCGATGATGCCGACGAGCATGAACACGCTACCGAACAGCGTGTAGAGGAAGAACTTGATCGACGCATACTCCCTTCTCGGCCCACCCCACGTTCCGATGAGAAAGTACATCGGGACGAGCACGAGCTCCCAGAACACGTAGAAGAGCACGAAGTCGAGCGCCACGAAAACGCCGTTCATGCCAACCTCGAGCAGGAGCAGCATCGCGAAGTACGCGGTCGGCTTCGTCTCCATCTTCCACGACGCGACCACGGCGATGAGCGACAGCAGCGCCGAGAGGAAGAGCATCGTGATCGAGATGCCGTCGACGCCCAGGTGGTACGAGATGCCGAACTGCGGCACCCAGGCGATCTTCTCGGCGAACTGCATGCCCTGGGCGACGTCGAATCTCAGCGCCAGGAAGACGACGAGCGCCAGGTCGGCGGCCGTGACACCTGCCGCTATCCAGCGCGCAACGCTGCCGCGGTCCTTCGGCATGAGCGCGGTGACGATCGCGCCCACGAGCGGGAGGAAGATGATGGCGGTGAGCAGCATGGGCGTCAGGCCCCTTTCACGACGAGCCACAACATGAGCAGAACGATCGCGCCGACCATGAGACCCTGGTATGCCTGGATGCGACCTACCTGGATGCGCCGTACTCTCGCGCCGGCGGCCCTCACGAGCGTAGCGGTGCCGTTGACAGCACCGTCGATGACGTACCGGTCGATGAGCGCACCGACGTGCGCCCCCGAGCGCCAAACCGCCCCGGCGCCGTTCACGATGCCGTCGACGACAGTCGTGTCGAAGACCGCAAGCGCGTCGGCCAGAAGCCCGTAGCCCCGCACGATGAAGAAGTCGTAGGTGATGTCGAAGTAGAGCTTCATGGTGAGGGCGCCATAGACGAACCCTGCGCGCTGTTTGAGCGGCCGCGTGTTCAGCACCTTCGTGCGTCGACCGTACGCCCACCAGCCCAGCGCCAGTCCGAGCCCCGCGACAGCGGTGGACGTCAGCGCGATCGGAGCGGCCGGCCACTCGCCCTCATGGCCGAGGAACTGTGCGAAGTATGGCGAGCCGAACCCGATTACCGCCGAGATGGCAGCGAGCACACCCATCGGCACGAGCATCTCGATGTGCGCTTCTTTGAGCTCGGACTGCTCGGGACCGGTGAAGACCCGGAACCAGAGGCGAGCGACGTACACGGCGGTGACGAAGGCCGCTGCCAGCGCGAGCGCGAAGACCACGTAATGCTCGCCGTGCCACAGCACCGTGAGGATCTCGTCTTTGCTCCAGAATCCCGAGAACGGGAAGATGCCAGCAAGTGCGAGCGAGCCGATCGTGAACGTCACCGTCGTCACCGGCATCTTTCTGGCAAGTCCGCCCATCTCGCGCATGTCCTGCGTGTGCGCGGCGTGGATGATGACGCCCGCGCCGAGGAAGAGCAGCGACTTGAAGAACGCGTGCGTGACCAGATGGTAGAAGCCGGCCACGATGCCGCCAGCACCAAGCGCGACGAACATGTACCCCAGCTGGCTGATCGTGGAGTACGCGAGCACCTTCTTGATGTCGTGCTGGACCGCCGCGAGCATGCCGCCCGCAAGCGCGGTGATCACGCCCACGAGCATCGTCACGGTGAGCGCGACGCCGCTTGCCTCGAAGATCGGGAGCGCGCGGGCCACGAGGAACACGCCTGCCGCGACCATCGTGGCCGCATGGATGAGCGCCGAGGCAGGCGTGGGACCGGCCATCGCGTCCGGCAGCCAGACGTGCAGCGGCACCTGCGCGGACTTGCCCATCGCGCCGAAGAGCAGCAAGAGCGAGACGGTCGTCGCAGCTGCTGGCGCCCACTGGAAGTCGTGAAGCACCACCGAGAAGTCAAACGAACCTGCGGTCGCGTACATGACCGCCAGGCCGAGCGCGAAACCAACGTCGCCCACGCGCGTGGTGAGGAACGCTTTCAGGCTCGCCTTTCTCGGCGCCACCTGCTCGTGCCAGAAGCCGATAAGCAGGTACGAGCACAGGCCCATGACCTCCCAGGCCATGTAGAGCTGCAGGAAGTTGTCGGCGAGTACCAGCACGAGCATCGCGGCGGTGAAGAGCGAGAGCACGGCGTAATACCAGCCGATGCGCGCGTCGCGATGCATGTAGCCGATCGAGTAGACCTGTACGCACGCGCCCACGAGCGTCACCACGACGAGCATGACCGCCGAGACGGGGTCAAGCAGCACCCCTACGCCCAGATCCATCGTGCCGATCGACGCGAACACCGCCGAGCTGTGGTACACGGCCTCGCCCTCATGGCCTCCGGGCCAGACCTGCACGAACGCGACGAGCGACAGTGCAAGCGCGATGATCACCGCTGCGACCGAGACCCAGACAGCCTTGTTTCGCACGCGGCCGGACATGGGCGCCAGCAACGCGAACGCGATGGTGGGAAGGAGTGGTATGGCGACGATGTAGCCCACTGCCTACCCCTTCAGCTCTTGCATCGCGTCGATCTCGACGGTCTTGCGCTGGCGATACAGGGCGAGCACGAGCGCGAGCCCCAGGCCGATCTCGGCGGCGGAGACCACCATCGAGAAGACGGCGAAGAACTGCCCGGTCATCTCGGCGGGGGCCGAGAAGCGCGAGAGCGCCACCAGGTTGATGTTGATCGCGTTCGCCATGAGCTCGAGCGACATGAGCACCATGACGGTGCTCTTGCGCGAGAGCGCGCCGTAGAGGCCGAGCGAGAAGAGCACGACCGAGAGCGCCATGAAGGAGAGTGCGCCGACCGGCTGGATGAGTGTCACTGGCCATCGCCCCCCGACCACCACACGGCGCCGACGAGGGCGACTAGCAGCACGAGCGACGCGATCTCAAACGGGACCGCCCACGAAGTGAAGAGCTTCTCGCCGAATGCCGCAACGTCCGGAACCACCTCGGGCATGACGCCGGGTCGCATCTGCGCCGAGAACCGCTCGACCGCGAAGAGAAGCGCGCCGCCGAAGAGCACAGCGAGGATGCCCGCGCCCCAGCCGGGCTCGAAGTCGCGGATCGCGTCTTCGCGACGGCGAAGGGTGAGCATGATGGTGAACAGGATGAGCACCGCAACCGAACCCGCGTAGACGAGCACCTGCACGAGCGCGAGGAACTCGGCGGAGAGCAGCATGTAGAGGCCTGCGGTCGCGAGCATCACTTCGAGCAGCCAGAACGCGGCGTGGACGACGTTGCGGGTGGCGAGCATCATGACCGCGCCGCCGATGGTGGCAAACGCGAGCGCAAGGAAGACGATGCCGTCCACGGTGCTACTCACCCTCGCTCACCTCCCCTTCGGCCGCGGCCTTCTCGGCCTTGTGGCGCGCATTGGTGGCAGCGTCCACGTCCACGATCAGGTTCTCGTTCAGACCCGCGGTGTCGGTGATCGCCAGTTCGTACTCGTGGCTCATAAGAATCGCGTCGAACGGGCACGCCTCCACGCACAGACCGCACATCATGCAGGCGCCGATCTCGTAGCTGAAGCGGTCGATGTGCTTGGTCTTGTCCTCGGCCACCGTTACGTCGAGATCCAGGATGTGGTCGGGACACGTCTTCACGCACGTCATGCACGCGGTGCACTTAGGCGAGCCGTCCGCGAAGTACGTGGGCCGCACGGCCCAGCGCGCCCGCTCGGGAAGCGTGAGCTTCTCGTACGGGTACTTCACGGTTATGGGCCCACGGCGCATGTTGCGCATCGTGATCCGAAGTCCGTTGATGAGTCCCATGCCCCACATGGCTAGCTCCACACCTTGATGACGATGCCCGAGAAGACGATCCACACGAGCGAGATCGGGATCAGGCGCTGCCAGCCGAGTTGCATGACCTGGTCGATGCGGACGCGTGGGAACGTGCCGCGGATCCACATCATCACGAAGATGCCCAGGTAGGTCTTGATGAGGAAGATCACCGGCCCGAGCGCCGAGACGACCGACGCCGGAAGCCACGGGAGCGTCCAGCCGCCGAAGAAGAGCGTGACCCCGAGCGCCGAGACGATGAACTGGTTGCTGAACTCCGAGAGGAAGAGCAGACCGAACTTCATCGCCGAGTACTCGGTGGCGAAACCGGCCACGATCTCGGATTCCGCCTCGGACATGTCGAACGGCGTCTGGTTGGACTCAACGAGGGAGGCGACAACGAAGATGAGGAACGTCGGCCAGAAAAGCGGGTTCACGATGAACCACCTCGGCAGCACGGCAAGGAACGTCCCCTGCTGCGCCTCCACGATCGTGCCGAGATTCGCGCTCCCCACGAGCATCACGATCGGCAGCACCGAGAGCAGCAGCGGCACCTCGTAGGCGATCTGCTGCGCCGCGGCGCGCATCCCGCCGAGGAGCGACCACTTGTTGGCGCTTGCCCAGCCGGCCATGAGGATACCGATCGGGATAAGCGAGAGCGCCGTGAAGGTATAGAGCAGACCGGAGTCGAGATTCGTGATGCGCCACGTGTCCGAGAACGGCAGCGCCGCGTACGCCATGAGCGACGGCACGAACACGACGGCGGGCGCGAGCCGGAAGAGCCAGCGATCGACAGCCCGCGGCGTAACGTCTTCTTTGGTGAGGAGCTTGAGCACGTCCATGACGGTCTGCAGCGTGCCCTTCCAGCCCACGTGGATCGGGCCGAGGCGGATGTGCAGGTGCCCCAGGACCTTGCGCAGCATGTAGATCATGACGACGCCATTGCCGAGCATGAGCCCGAGCGCGGCGAGCACCTTGAGTGCGCTGATGCCGAGGGTGCTCATCGGTCCAGCTCCCCGAGCATGATATCGGTCGAACCGATGATCATGACGACGTCGGCGATGAGGTGACCCGGCAGGATCTCCTCAAGTGCCTGCGCGGCGTAGAGCGAGGGTCCGCGATAGTGCATGCGGTATGGATGCTCGGTGCCGTCTGAGAGCAGGTGGATGCCCGTTTCGCCGCGGCTCGATTCGACGCTCGCGTACACCTCGCCCGCCTTCGGACGGATGATGCGGGGCACCTTCGCGGTGTGCTCGCCTTCCGGCATGCCGTCGATGAGCTGCGAGATCATGCGCGCCGACTGGCGCATCTCGGCCATGCGGACGGTGTAGCGATCCCAGGCGTCGCCGGTGCTGCCGAGCGGCACCTCGAAGTCGAGTTCCGGGTACGCGGCGTACGGGCGCGCCTTACGGATGTCGAAGTCGACGCCGGCAGCTCGCAGGTTCGCACCGGTGAGGCCGAACGCGAGTGCCATCTGGCGGTCGATCACGCCGATGCCCTTGACGCGGGCCTGGAAGATCTCGTTGCCGCCGAGGAGCTGGTCGTACTCATCGAGGTACATATCGAACGTCGAGAGGAAGGTACGGATCTTCTCGGCAAGACCGGTCGGCATGTCGGCGACAACGCCGCCCGGTCGGATGTAGTTGAACATCATGCGCTGCCCGGAGAGCGCTTCGAGAATATCGAGGAGCGCCTCGCGTTCGCGCATCGCATAGAGGAACTGCCCCATCGCGCCGGTGTCCAGGCCGAAGGTGCCGTACCACACGAGGTGGCTCGCCAGCCGGTTCAGTTCCGAGGCGAGCGAACGCAGCCAGTGCGCCTTGCGGGGCACCTCCACGTCCATGAGCTGCTCGGCGGCAAGTGCGAAGGCGAGCTCACCCATCATGCCCGAGACATAATCGCCGCGATCCATGAGCGTGCCGACCGCATCGTAGCGGCGGTGCTCGGCAAGCTTCTCGATGCCGCGGTGGAGGTAGCCGACCGAGACCTCGGCGGCCACGATCTCCTCGCCATCCACTTCGACGATCATGCGAAGCACGCCGTGCGTGGACGGGTGCTGCGGACCCATGTTGATGATGAGGTGCTCGGTCGTAAGACCGTCGACGCCGGAAGGCGCGCGACGCAGGCCCGCAGGCGGCGTGCCGGGGTCATGCTGACCTTCGCAGAGAAGGCCGACGCCGAGCGTCTCTTCGCAGATGTCGCTCATCGGGCCTTCACCTCCTCCACGGTCCGGATGAGCACGTCTTTGCGCAGGAGCGGCTCGACGCCGTCGCTCGTGAGCAGACGCTTCGGATTGGGGTGCCCCGCGAGATGAATGCCGAAGAGCTCGGCGGTCTCGCGCTCGGGCATGAGCGCCGAGGGATAGTCGAACCAGACCGACTCGATGGTGCCGCCGTACGCGACGGTCGCCTTCACGAAGACCTCACGGTCCGCGGCGTACGACCGCAGGCGGTAGGTGATCTCGATCGCCTCGCCTGTGTCGGTGCCATCGAAGTCCACGAGCGACTCGTAGCCAGCGGCCTTGAGCGCGCCGAGCGCATCGGGAACGAACGCGAGTTCGACGCGCGCGACCGTGCCGAGTATCTCCTCGGCGATCTGCACGCCGTCGATCCCGGCGAGGATACGCTCGATGTCAGCCGTTGCGGGCAGCAAGGCGCTCCTCCGTCCGCTTCGCGATCTTCTTCTGCAGCTCGATGAACGCGTACTGCACCGATTCGGGCCGAGGAGGACAGCCGGGGATGTAGACGTCGACCGGGATGACCTTGTCAACGCCGAGAACGACGTTGGGATACTCTCGGAACGGGCCGCCTGTCGACGCACAGGCACCCATCGCGACGACCCATTTGGGTTCGGGCATCTGGTCGTACAGGCGTTTGACGGTGAGCGCCATCTTCTTGTTGACGGTGCCCGCCACGATCATGACGTCGGCCTGCCGCGGGGAGTTGCGGAAGAACACGCCCATGCGGTCGAAGTCGAAGCGCGGACCGCTCGCGCTCATGAGGCCCTCGATGGCGCAACACGCGATGCCGAAGGCGATGTACCAGAGCGAGTTGCGACGCGCGAAATCGAAGAGCTGCTCGCTCCTGATGAACGCGATCGAGTTCTCGCCTGTGAGCTTCTCTATCGCCACCGGAGCGCGCCCTCCTTCCACGCGTAGGCAAGCCCGCCCGCGAGGATCGCGATGAACACGATCATCTCGGCGAGAACGAAGACCACCATGCGGTCGAACGCGACCGCCCACGGGTAGAGGAAGACGGTCTCGATATCGAAGACGACGAACAGCAGCGCATAGACGTAGTAGCCCACGCGGAACTGCACCCACGGCGGTCCGATGGGTTCGCTTCCGCACTCGTAGGTGTCGAGTTTGCGCTCGTCGTGTTTCGACGGCGCAAGGAGATGCGAGGCCGTGAGGGTCAGCGGCACGAAGATGGCGCCGACGATGATGAACATGAGCAGCACGGTATGGTCGGCAGTCACGCTTTCAACCATACGGCCAGCCTCCTCTCCCGGTTCAAGCACGTCGTCACACCGTCCCCGGGTGCGGCGACGCCCACGCGACAAGGTCACCGGGAAGACCCGTCCGGGGCGAAGGTCGTAGCAATGTAGCATGCGTTACAATCCCCTAGCAAGCCCCCGGGGGTATGCCTCATGCGGGCCTTCTCCGGACAGACACCATTCACCGATACCGTGACACCGGACACCGTACGGGCGTTCAAGTTGGTGTACACATGGTGCGATACACTGAACCGTCCTGTGCGTAGGTACCCAAAGCTCGCCCGACAAAGAGAAGGACTCATCTATGGCCGAACGAAAGCGCCTGTCCATTGCAGCCCGCATGGCGGGCGCATTCCTCACGGTCGCACTCGTGCCGCTCGTCATCGCGGCCGTCGTCGGTGTGACAGGCTTCGACTCGGCGATGAAGGTCGAGGCGGCCAACGTCATCGATGTCCATATGCAGACGGCCGGCGATGTCATGTCCGAGCGCCTCACCGCGATGGTGGCCTCCCTGCAGACGTACGCGGGCGGTGCGCGCGCCACTGCGATCAAAGACATGTCGGTCGCGGATCTCCAGCGGCTCGCGAAGGATATGCATGTCACGTATGTCTACTCGGTGGACGCCGGCGGCAGCGTCATCCGCTCCAGCACGGGCAAGCTGACCGGCAGCCGCACCATCGATCCTGTCGTCCGCAACGCTGCGGGCGGCCAGTACGGCTCCTCATGGGTCGTCGTCCCGCAGTCCGAGATCGAGCAAGCCGAACTCGCGAAGAGCGTCGGCATCGCCGTCAAGAAGACCGACAAGGGCACGACGTCCAAGACCGCTGTCGATGGCGCGCTGGCGCTTGAAGCCGCCATCCCCTTCGGGAGCGGCTCCGCACGGGGCGCGCTGGTGGCGGTCGACGTCATCAACAACTCGACCACCTACGTCGACTCGATCGGCAGCCGCGTCGGCGGTGTGGCCACGATCTTCCAGGACGAGGTACGCGTGTCGACGAGTGTCAGGGACGCCGAGGGTGCCCGGGCAGTCGGGACGGTCGTGTCCGACGAAGTCCGAACGAAGGCGCTTGAGAAGAACACCGGGTACCGGGGTGAGGCCTTCGTCGTCAACCGCGATCTCTACACCGCCTACGAGCCCATTCGCGGTCCGAGCGGTCGGACGATCGGCATGCTGTTCGTGGGACTCCCCAAGGACCGCTACGTGGACGCACTCGTTGCGTTCGAACTCAAGCTCGCGATATCGCTCGCCGTCGGACTCGCACTCGCCGGATTCGCCGCAGTAGCGACGTCGAGGCTCATCGCACGACCCCTGGCCGCGATCGCCAGTGCAGCCGAGAGCGTCGCGGCAGGCGACATCGCTACCCGCGTTCCAGCGGAAGGCGACCGCGAGATCGCCGCCCTCGGCACGTCGTTCAACGCGATGTCCGACGGCCTCTCGGCGCTCATCCGGCGGGTACGCGACTCCGTGAGCCACCTGAGGAGCGCCTCGGGCGACATCGCCGGTGCGTCCGATCATCAGGCCGAGATGGCCGGCCAGCAGGCCTCGGCGGTTGCCGAGACCACGGCGACGCTGGAGGAGATGACGGCGTCATATCGCGCGGTGGCGGCGTCCGCCGAGACCGTCATGCGCCTTGCCGAGGACACGCTCGAGGCCGCGCAGACGGGCCAGGGCGGGCTGGGCGAGACGATATCGAGCGCCGGTCGGCTCCGTGAGAGTGCCGAGTCGATGGCAGGCGCCGTGAGTGCGCTCCAGAAAGCCACCTTCGATATCGGCGAAGTCCTTGCGTTCATCGACACCATCGCCGAGCAGACGAAGATACTCTCGCTCAACGCGGCGATAGAGGCGGCGCGCGCCGGTGCGGCGGGCAAGGGCTTCGGTGTCGTCTCGGCCGAGATACGCAAACTTGCCGAGAGCGTCTCGGCGTCCACGAACCGCATCGATGCGCTCATCGGCAGCATCCAGCGTGCGGCCACCGAGCTCTCGCGCGATGCGGACGAACAGGCGCGCCTTGCCGCGGAGAGCGTGGAGCAGACCGAGCGCTCCGGCTACGCTTTCGGCACCATCGTCGACCAGGCGTCCTCGACCGCCGGCGCCGCCCGCGAGATCGCGAGCGCCGCATCGCAGCAGCGTTCGGCTTCCGAGCAGGTCCTCTCGGCGATGCACCAGGTGAGCACGGCGGCGACCGAGACCGCGACCGCCGCCAAGCAGGTGGCCAGCGCGGTGCGCGAGATCGACGTCCAGGCCCGCGCACTCGAGGAAGGCATGCGCGGATTCAGGGTGTAGCGCAGGACCAGACGCAACGAACGAGGGAGCCCGCGGGCTCCCTCGTTGTGTCACTGTGGAGCCGACGAGGGGATTCGAACCCCTGACCCCCGCATTACGAGTGCGGTGCTCTGGCCAGCTGAGCTACGTCGGCGCGAGTACGAAGTATAGCGAACGCTATTCAGCTTTGCCAGATGGCCCCGAAGGCCGTCTGCGACGGCGCCGACGAGAGGCTGCCGGGCGCGTCGCATCGGTGCCCGCATCCCCTTCAGGCTTCGGCTGTTGCGTTCCCTGCGCGCCTTTGTCGCGCGGCTGATTCTGCTTCTGAGCGCCCTGCCTGGGCGCCTGCTTCTGCGCATCGGAAGGCGCACCGTCCGCCGACTTCTTCTGGCCGCCACGACGGCGACGCTTGCGCTCCGAGCGCTGCTCCTCGGACGCCGGGGCCGCTTCGGTCTCCGCTGCCGGCCTGGGCGACGATGACCGCGCGCCTGAGCCCCGCGACCCGCCTGGCTTGGGCAGGTTACGCAACTCGACGGGAGCGAACGCCGGGTCCTCCTCGGGCACCGGCAGCGCCTCGGCCTTCACACGGCACGGGCACCCCTTACCGCACGAGCAATCCATGGCCGAGAGGGGCACCTCGATGCGAGCACCACCCTCCATGAGGAGCGTGATCATCTCCTTCGGGGTGTTCATGTCGATGACCTTGCCAAGCCCCTGCGGCGTGTCGATGATGGCGTTCTTGCGCGGAGCGCGGGACTTGAAGTCCTTGTACGCCTCGAACTCGTAGCGAAGGCAGCACATCAGACGGCCGCAGAGCCCGGAGATCTTGAGCGGGTTGAGCGGCAGGTCCTGCTCCTTGGCCATGCGGATGGAGACCGGCTGGAACTCACCGCCGAAGCGCACGCAGCAGAGCTGCTCGCCACAGTGGCCGAGACCCCCCACAAGGCGCGCTTCGTCACGAACGCCGATCTGACGCATGTCGATGCGGGTCTTGAACTCCGCCGCCAGATCGCGGACGAGGTCGCGGAAGTCGACACGTTCCTCGGCAACGAAGTAGAAGACCATCTTGCTGTCGTCGAAGAGCGTTTCGATGCCGATCGGCTTCATGTCGAGCTTGTACTTGGCGATGAGGCGACGGAACGTCTCCATCGCCTGAGGCTCACGACCCTCGAGCTTCTCGGCGCGAGCGATATCAGCCTCGTCGGCCACGCGGAGCACGGGCTTGAGGCCATGCGGAACGTCAGCGGGGTCGACTTCTTTGGGCGCAAGCACGACTTCGCCGAACTCCTCGCCGCGCTCGGTGGTGACGACGACGTGATCGCCCTCGGTCGGCTCGAAGCCGGCCGGGTCGAAGTACAGGACTTTGCCTGCATATTTGAACTTGACTCCCACTATCGTGGGCATCGGAGGACCTCCCGGATGTCGAACAGCATGACCTCGATGGCCAGCTGGGGGCTCACATTATACGAGATTCGCTTCCGCGCGGTGTCGACGGCCTCGAGGGCCCTCAGCGCGGCAGCCGGAGTGATGATGCCGGCGACCTCATCCATCGCATCGGCGACGTCGGTGTTGGCCACGTACTCGCCTGCACCCTGTGATACTGCTAAGCAATCCCGAAGCCAGCTCTGCGTGACGCCAAGGATCTCGCCCACGCCTTCGCGCTCCCGTGCGGTCAACTCACGCTTGTGACGTTCCTCGAGCGGCTTCGTCGAAACGGTTTTGCCGAGGATAGCACGGTATTCCTCGAGCTCGTCACCTTGGACCGACTTCACCTCGTCGAGCGGTCCCTTCACAGCGCCGAGCAGCAAGCGCGCCGCGTCGAGCACGTCGTACCCATCCATGAGCGGCAGTCGCTTCAGGGTCTCGAGGCACAGGTCGCGCGCCGCAAGACGGCCCGGAGAGCGCAGGAGCTCCTCGGCACGAGGGACGACGCCGCCGGAGGCCGCGAGGGCTGCCCGCGCCTGCGCGGTGTCGACGCCGAGACGCTCGACAAGCAGCGCGGCGGCGACCGACGGCGGAACCGGACGAAACCGGACGACCTGGCAGCGCGACGCTATGGTGGGCAGCACCGTCTCGTACGAGCGCGTCAGCAGCACGATGATGACGTCGTCGGGCGGTTCCTCAAGCGTCTTGAGGAACGCGTTGGCCGACTCGGGGTTGAATCGGTCAGCCTCATCGATGATGTAGATCTTGTGCGACGCCTGCACGGGCTTCAGGTTGACGTCGTGGATGATCTCGCGCACCTGGTCGACGATGTAGGTGGCGGCGCCTTCCGGACGAACGATGTGCACGTCCGGATGGTGACCTCCGAGAACCCGGTAGCAGGTCGGACAGGCGCCGCAGCCGCCGTCATCGCAGAAGACCGCGCACGCCAGCGCGACGGCGGCCGTCTTCTTGCCTGAGCCGCTCGGCCCTACGAACAGGTAGGCGTGCGACACCGTGTCGCCTGCGACCGCGCGTCGCAGATACCCCGCGACGCGCGTCTGAGCCGGGATCTCGTCCCAGACGCAGGTTGCGGCCATCACGCCTCCAGCCGGACGCCCGCGCGCTGCAGCACGGGTGCAAGCGCCGCGACGAGCGCGGCCCACACGACATCGGCACGGTCGCGCTTGATGACCGTCCAGCGCCCGGGCTCGGCGTGCGCCATCTGCAGGTAGCCGGAGCGGATGCGCGCATGGAAGGCGATCTCCTCGCGCTCGAGCCGGTCCGCCTCGGCGGGCGTTGCGGCGGCGATACCCTCGGCGGGATCCACGTCGAGCAGGATGGTGCGATCGGGCACGAGGCCGCGCGTCGCCCACGCATTGACGCCACGCACGGTCTCAAGATCAAGACCGCGACCGTACCCCTGGTACGCCACGGTCGAGTCGGCGTAGCGGTCGCAGATGACGACGCGCCCCGCTTCGAGCGCGGGCTTGATGACGGTCGCCGAAAGCTGCGCGCGGCTCGCCGCGAACAGCAGCGTCTCCGCCACGGGGTCAAGGCCTTCGTGGCGCGGGTCGAGCAGGATATCGCGGACGCCCTCACCCACCACCGTACCGCCAGGCTCCCTCAGGAGCAGCGGCTCGCAGCCGACCTCCCGTAGCGCCGAGGCAAGGCGGAGGATCTGGGTAGTCTTGCCGGAGCCGTCCCCGCCCTCAAAAGTGATGAAGACGCCGCTCACCGCGCCACCTTCCATTCTGCCGGGGCCATGGCGTAGAGGTCGCGTCCGGCGGCATCGATCGCCACGAACGCCGGGAAGTCGATGAGTTCCATGCGCACGAGCGCCTCGGTGCCGAGCTCCGGCCACGCGACCGTCTCGGCAGTGAGGACGTGCGTCGCGAGCAGCGCCGCCGAGCCGCCGACGGCTGCGAAGTAGACGGCGCCGGTGCGAACGCATGCTTCGCGAACAGCCTCGGAGCGCGCGCCTTTGCCGATCGTGGCGGTGATCCCGGCATCGAGCAGCGCCGGGGTCCACGCGTCCATCCGCTTCGCGGTGGTCGGACCGACCGAACCAATGGGACGCCCCGCTGCCGGCGGTGTGGGACCCGCGTAGAAGAGCGCCTGCCCTGCAAGCTCGAACGGCAGTGCACCGGCGGCCTCGAGTGCCCCCGCGATGCTGGCGTGCGTGGCATCTCGCGCCGTGTAGACGATGCCCGACAGCAAGACCGGCTGCCCCGCTTCAAGCGCGGAGAGGTTGTCGCGCGTGGCGGGAAGCGTCACGCGAATCGAATCAGCTGACATCGTCGACCGCCTCGGGCTGATCGGCGCCGCGCCAGTTGAGTGTTCGGAACGCGAAGAATGCCGCGCCGAGCACGATGAACGAAGCGAGCAGCAACGTGATGCGAGGACCGGAGAGCCACACGGTAGCCGGGTCGATGCCGCGTGATCTCGCGATCGCCAGTGCCGCCTTGCCGGTGAGGTCGCCGAGCGGCGCCACGACGACCATAGAAAGCAGCAGCGATACCCGGATCACCGATTCCATCGCCGTGAACACCCGCCCGCGAATGTCATCGCTCGTCGTCCTGATGACGTAGGTGTTACCCGATACCGTGAGGCAGGCTATGGAGAACCCGGCAACGACCGCGAAAACCGCCGCGACCCAGTAGCGACTGCTGAGCGAGAACACGAGCATCCCGCTGCCGAATGCCACCACGCCGCCAAGGAAAAGCGCCTGGAGCGGTATGCGCGTGGCCAGTCTCGGCACGACGAGCGCGCCCGCCACCATGCCGAGTGCGATGAACACGAGCATGAACGTCTGTGGAGCCGCGATGAGCGAGCGCAATGCGGCGACCCGGTCGAGGATCGGCACGCCTCCCGAGAGGTTCTGCTGCACATGGACGAGCCCGACGGTGATAATGGCACCGCCGCCGAGGATCGCCATCCCCACCGTGATGAGCAGCCCGCGCAGCTCGCGATGCTGTCCGAGGAAGCGGAACGACTCAATCGCGTCCTTGCCAAGCAGCGACAGCGTGAACGTGCCCTCGTGAGCGACCTTCGACTGCACCGAGATCGTGGTGACCACCACGGCCGAGATGATGAAGCTGGCGGCGTTCACGAAGACGCCCGCACGGGGCCCGAGAAGCGCAGGCGCAAGCCAGCCGACGAGCTGGTCGACGAACGGGAACCCGGACGCGAGCACCCAACGCACGATCGCCTCGAACCCGGCCAGGATCGCGCCGGACATCGTGAGGCCGATGAGCATGCTCGCCTGCTGCGTGGTGTACGACAGCCCGTTGGCGACCGCGACCTCCTCCTCCGAGACAAGATGCGGGATGAGCGCGTTCTTGGCTGGCGTGAAGAAGAGCGATGCGACCTCCATGGTGAACACCACGAGGTAGATGACCGACAGGCTGCTCGTGAACAGCAAGCCGAGCGTGAGCACGGCGCGAATCGCATCGCATGCGATCATGAGACGACGCCGGTCGAATCGGTCGACGAGAACGCCGACGACAGAGCTCAGGAGCAGTGACGGCAGGATCTTCACGATCATGATGCCGGCGACGGCGAACGCCGAACCACCGGTCAGCGTGGTAACGAGGGGGATCAGCAGACCCACGACAAGCCAGTCACCGATGCCACTCACGAACTGGCTCAGCCACAATTTGCGGAATCGCGAGTTGCGTAGGAGCGGCAGGTACGCCGCCTTCACCTCAAGCCGCCGGGCGGACATCTCGCTCATCAGCCGACCTCGACCGTCACGGTGCGCAGCGCCGAGCAGCCCAGGTTAACGGCGACCGGCAAGGCGGCGATATGGCAGGGAGCGGACACGACACGCACGCCGAGTGCCGTCGTGAGCCCGCCGAGACCCGCCGGGCCGATTCCGGTGGCGTTGACGGCTGTCAGCAGTCGGTCCTCGAGTGCACGTCGTCGTTTCTCGGGCGTCCGTTCGTCAAGCGGGATCAGCAGCGCCTTCTTGGCGAGTTTCGCAACGGAATCGAACGTGCCCCCCACTCCGACACCGATAACGAGTGGCGGACATGCGCCGCTGGCCTTCGCTTCCACCGCACGGACGACGGTCTCCACCACGCCATCCTCGCCCGCCGAAGGATCGAGCATGGCGACCAGGCTCGCGTTGTCGGATCCGCCGCCTTTGAGCATCACATGAACCGTTGCGCCGCTTCCGGGGCGCAGCGTGATATCCACGAAGGCCGGCGTGTTGTCGCCGGTGTTCGTGCGATCGAACAGCGCGTCTCGGACCACGCTCATCCGCAGGGCGTTCTCCCTGTAGGCGCGCGCAACGGCGGCATCGATCGCAGCATGCAGGTCGCTCGGCAGACACTCCTGCGCGCCAAGCTCGACCCAGACCCAGACGGTTCCGGTGTCCTGACACAGTGGCACCGCATCGCGAGAGGCGATCTGTGCGTTCTCAAGCAACTGGCCGAGCACCGCCCGGCCGCGCTCGGACGACTCCTTGCCAAGCGCCGCCCGCATCGCCGAGAGCACGTCCGGACGCAGCGTCACCGCGGCTTCCGCCACAGCTGCTTCAACGGCCAGAGCGATGGCCTCGACGCGGGGCACTCGCTACCTGCCGAGCCCGAGGGACGATACGGCGTCGATGACGCCGGCAGCTGACGCGTGCAACGCCGAGAGCTCATCATCGGTGAGACCCCACTCGGGCACCTCCACGACCCCGGAGCGGCCGAGGACCGCGGGGACGTTGAGGTAGACATCCGAGAGCCCGTACTGCCCCTCGAGCAGCACGCATGACGGCATCGTCTGCCGGGTGTCGCCGAGAATCGCGGCGACCATCGCCGCGACGGATGCTCCCGGCGCGTAGAAGGCGCTGCCGGACTTGAGGAGCGACACCACTTCAGCGCCGCCGTAGACGGTGCGCTTCACCACTTCGGCGACCTGCTCGGCGGGGAGGACCTCGGTGAGCGGACGGCCGGCGACGGTGGAGAGCCGCGGCAGCGGGACCATCGTGTCGCCATGCGCACCGATGACGACCGCGTCGATGTCAGAGATCGCCGCTCCGGTAGCCCGGGCGATGAAGTAGGCGAAGCGTGCCGAGTCGAGCACGCCGCCCATGCCAAGCACGCGAGACGCGGGCAGACCGGAGACACGCCACGCGAGGTACGTCATGACGTCGAGGGGATTGGTGACGCACAGAAGAACGGCTTCGGGCGAGGCAGCCACGGCCTGTTCGACCACGGAGCGGATGATGTTGCCGTTGATCGCGAGGAGGTCGTCGCGCGTCATCCCTGGCTTGCGGGGAAGCCCGGCGGTCACGACGACGACGTCGGAACCGGCAGTCGCATCGTAGTCGTTCGACCCTGTGACACTGACGCCGAACTGCTCGATCGAACGGGCATGCATCATATCGAGAGCTTTGCCCTGCGGGATGCCCTCGGCCACATCGACGAGCACGACGTCCGCCGTCCCCCTAAGCGCCATCACGAACGCAGCCGTCGCGCCGACCTGACCGGCGCCGACGACGGTCACTCTTGCCTGCGACAATGCACATTCCTTCCCGAGAAAGCGAACAGATTCCCCCGGCGCGACGCATGCCGCAGCCTCGGTGCATTCTAGCATGCGCGAGGCGGCGACGGACGCTACGTGAGGTCGGCGGGGTACTCCACGCTCAGCCGCTGACCGCGATGATGCGCGAGGCGCTGCAGAAGGATCGGCGGCACAGCGGGAAGGAGCGCTCGTGGGCCCGGTGGCGGGATCGGCACGGGTATCTCGGCGTAGAGGATGTCATCGTCCGCCATCGCCTCCGCAAGGACCTCGCCGAGCAGGACGATGGCGCTACCGCCGTGGCCGGGGATGCCCGGCTCGGCGCCGGAACGCTCGGAGACGATGACGAGACCCGCGACCGAGAATGACAGCGCGAGAGCGAGCTCGAGGACCGCCTCGGCCTGAATATCCGACTCGGCGCCGGGCGTGAGAACGAGCACGTCCGGCGGCAAAACGGACAGCTTCCCGAGCTCCTCCGGATCGATCGCCGCGTCGCCGCTCAGCGTGACGACCCGTCCGAGCACGTCGAGGTCGTTCGTGCTTCCGACGGCGTCCACCGGCATGACCACCGCGTCCACGCCACGCGCGACCGCTCGGGCGGTCGCCTCCGCCAGAGCGACGCGATCCGACGCTTCATCGGGCCGCAGCATCAGCTGCACGAGCGCGAGCTTCATCGGCACACCTGACTCGATCGACCGACTTCACAAGGTTCATGCCCCGCTCGGCACGGAGCCTCACGCTCCGGTGGACTTGGGCTTCCTCGGCTTGGCGGCGGTGCTCTTCTTGCGCGCAGCAGCTTTGGGCTTCGCTTTGGGCTTCGCGGCCCCGCCCTTGGCGGCAGCTGCGGCCTTCTCGGCCTTGAGCGGACACGACGGATCGACGCAGATGCGCCACGGTCCCTTGCCGGTGTGCACGACGACCATCGGCGCCCCGCACGAACAGGACTCGCCGGTGGCCTCAAGCTCGCCGTTCTGCGGCAGCGGGTAGCTCGTGTTGCAGCTCTCGTAGTTGGTGCATCTGGCAAACCGCTTGAGCGTGCGTGCCGAACGCTGGGCGATGAGACGCCCGTCCTTGCCTTGAGCGGCGCACGTCGGGCACGCGCCGATGTCGACGGTCGCCTCGAAGTTCGTGGGGCACTCGGGATCGAGGCATCGCACGCGAGGGCGCTGCCGGAACTGGATGATCTTCACCTGCGGGGTGCCGCACGTGGGGCACGCCTCGGGAACGGTCTCGATCTTGCCCTGCGGCAGCGGGAACGTGACATTGCAGTCGGGCCAGCCAGCGCAGCCGACGAACTGACCTTTCGTCTTCGGCGATGACTTCACGAGCAGGTCGTGGCCGGACTTGGGACAGATGCCGACCTTCGCGTCCTCGACTGCCGCATCCTTGAGGAGCTCGCCGACCTCCTCGGCTTTGGGAAGCAGCACGGCCATCACCTCGGCCAGCAGCTCGCGCGAGTGACCGACGACGGTCTCACGCAGCGTGCGACCGTTCGCTATGTCGTCCATCTCGCTCTCAAGCTCAGCGGTCATGCCCGGCGTGGTGATGCGCTCGGCGAATGTGGAGAGCGCCTCGATGACGGCACGGCCGAGTTTGGTGGGCTCGATCGGGTCGTTCACGATGTAGCTGCGCGACTCAAGCGTCTCGATGATGTCGTGCCGCGTGGCCTTCGTGCCCAGACCGCGCTTCTCCATCTCCTGGATGAGACCCGCGGCCTTGTAGCGCTTCGGCGGCTGCGTCTGCTTCTCCTCGCTCGTTGCGCCGAGGAAGCCGACCGTCTCGCCCTCGGCCATCTTGGGGAGATGCTCCTCCTTCTTGAGGCCGTAGTGATAGATCGCGCGGAAGCCCGCATCGATCACCACGTCGCCGCGGGCGATGAACCGCTCGCCGCCCACCACGAGGCCGACCTTGGTGGCCTCCAGCACGGCCGGAGCCGAGAGGGTCGCCATGAAGCGGCGCGCCACCAGGTTGTAGAGCTTCCACTCCTCGGGCTTGAGTTTGTCCGGATCGGGAGCGCCCGTGGGGTGGATCGGCGGGTGGTCGGTAGTCTCCTTGGCGCCACGAGTGGCGGTGAGCTTCTCCTGTTTGAGGAGCGACTCGGCATACTGGTGGTACGCGGGCACGCCGGAGAGCGTCTTGAGCAAGCCGCGTATGTCGAGGCTCTTGGGGTAGACGCTGTTGTCGACGCGGGGATACGAGATCCAGCCGTTCATGTACAACGACTCGGCAATGTTCATCGCGCGCTTGGGGCCGATACCCTCGGCAGACGCGGCGGCCTGCAGCGCGGTGGTGTTGAACGGCGTCGGCGGCTTCACGGTACGGCGCGTCGTGGTGACATCTGCGACGGTCGCCGGGCCCTCGGGCGCAGCCCCCTCGCTGAGCACGCTGTTGGCGGCCGCAACCGCGGCGTCCGCGGCCTCTGCCGAGGTGAACCGCTCGGTCTCGTGGCCGGCGACGAGCCGGGTGCCCTCCACCGAGAAGGCGCCCTCGACCGACCAGTACGTCTCGGGCACAAACGCCTCGCGCTCGAGCTCCCGGTCGACGATGAGCTTGAGTGTCGGCGTCTGGACGCGCCCGGCGCTTCGGGGTCGGCCGACGCCCGCGAATCGCACCTTCGTGAGGTACCGGGTGAGCACGGCGCCCCAGACGAGGTCGATGTCCTGCCGCGCCTCACCGGCTGCGGCGAGCTCGTCGGAGACGGTGCCGAGTTCGGCGAACGCACGCTCGATCTCGTCCTTCGTGATAGCCGAGAACCGTGCGCGATACACCGGAGCGGTCTTGTTGGACTCGCGCATGACGCCGCGAGCGTCAGCGCCGATGAGCTCGCCTTCGCGGTCGAAGTCCGTTGCGATGATGATCTCGTCGGCCTTCTTGGCGAGGTTCTTGAGAGCGCGGACGATCTCCTTCTCGGCAGGCGACTTGCCAACCGGCGCCCACACGAGGAACGGCAGCGACTGCAGCTTCCAGGTCTTGAGGTCGAGGCCATCGGCCGTGAAGGGCTTCGAGCGCTTCTCCCAGGGAGGCACAGGCAGGCTGGACGGCACGAGCGCGGACGCGGTGCGGCCGTCTTCCCACGTGGCCTGCCAACCGGCGTCTGTATGCGAGAGTGCCTCGGGGAAGTCGACGCCCAGGATGTGGCCCTTGAGCCCGATGCTCACCCACTCCTCGCCGTCGCGGCGGAACGTGTAGATGGGCGTGCTGTAGACCTTGTCGGTCTTCGGCTTGCCGACCGCCAGTATCTCGGCGATGCGGCGAGCCGCGATGTTCTTCTCGGAGACGACCAGTCGCATCGGTGCAGGGTCCTCTTCACTCGGGGCCGTGAACGTACATGCGAGTATATACCGGCCTGTCAACCGGACTTTGAACCAGAGCTGACCCCGACCGCGGGTCGATCTACAGCCCGATGTCCCCCGCGCGGGCCTTCATCGCATCCAGCGCGATGCCGAGAAACTCCTCGCGTGTGAGGCCGATCTGTTCGCACACGGCCATCTGCTCGCGATTCGCTCCGCGGGCGAACGCCTTCTCTTTCCAGCGCTTGAGGAGCGACCGTACCTCGACGCCCGCCAGGTCCTTCCCGGGGCGGACGAGGGCGGCCGCCACGATGAAGCCGGTGGTGGGATCGGCGGCGTACAGCGCGCGGTCGAAGAGCGATTCGAGCGGCGCCTTGCCGGCGTGCGCGAGGATCGCGTGCAGCATCTCCGCGTCGATGCGGTCGGCGAGCAGCTCGGCCGTCACGATGCCGTGACGCTCGAAGTCCTCGGCGGTCTCGGCGTAGTCGAGGTCGTGCAGCAGACCGGCAAGCGCCCAGCGCTCCGCGTCCTCCGCAGACAGCTCGAAGTGGCGTGCAAGCGCCTCCATGATGATCTCGGTGGCGACGCAGTGATTGATGAGGTTGCGGTTAGCGACCCGCTCCCGAACGAGCGCGAGCGCTTCATCGCGGGCGATCATGCCCCGACCGCCTTGGCGGCCTCGATGCGCGCTGCGAGCCACTCGGCCCAGGCGTCCACACCCTCGCCCTTGGTGGCCGCCATCGCGAACACCGGGGCGTTCGGGTTGAGGTCATGCACGACGCCGCGGAACTCCTCCTCGTTGAAGTCGAAGAAGCTCACGGTGTCGTACTTGTTGAGAATGACCGCCTCGGAGAGCTGGAAGATGCCGGGGTACTTGTACGGCTTGTCGTGCCCCTCCGGTACCGAGAGGATCATGACCTTCGCGTGTTCGCCCAGGTCGAAGTCGGTCGGACACACGAGGTTGCCCACGTTCTCGATGATGAGCAGGTCGATCTCGTCGAGGTCGAGCGTATCGACTGCGCGGCGGATCATGTCGGACTCAAGATGGCAGGCGCCGCCGGTGTTGATCTGCACGGCCGGGATGCCGTGGGCCGCGATCTTCTCGGCATCCACACGCGACGCGATGTCGCCTTCGATGACCGCGATACGGTAGCGATCGCGCAGCGCAGCGATGGTAGCGAGGATGGTGGATGTCTTGCCAGCGCCGGGGCTCGCCATCAGATCGACGACGAAGACGCCCTTTTGGGCGAAGAGCTCCCGGTTTCCCTCGGCAAGCGTATCGTTCTTCTCAAGAATGCCTTTGGCGATATCGACCCGCACGAAGACCCCCTAGTCGATGTCCATACTGTCGATCTGCAGCTCGCGACCTTGCACGAGCGTGCAGACATACGACCCGCACTCGGGACACTTCGCGTCGAAGCGCCCGTGGCCGAACTCCGCCGAGCATTCCCCGCACACCGAGCGAGCCGGGACCATCGTGACGTTGAGCGTTGAGCCCTCGGCGATCGAGTCCTTCGTGAGGACGCTGAACGCGAATTGCAGCGCCTCCTCCTGAATCTCGGTGAGGACGCCGATCGTCACGTCGATGCTGTTGATGCGCGACGCGTTCTCTTTGGCGGCCGCCTCGAGCGATGCGGTCACGATGCCGTCGCAGATGCCCATCTCATGCACAGCGGTATTCCCTTCGTGGAGCCCCTATCAGGACTCGTCGTCCTCGTCGTCATCATCGAACTCGGCGTCGGCAGCGCGCTGGGCGGCGATCTTCTTGGCCATCATGATCCTGACCAGCAGCATGCTGAGCTCGTAGAGTCCGATCATCGCAGCCGAGAGGAAGCCCATGCTCACCGGCGACCAGTCGGGCGTGATCATAGAAGCCACCACGATGATCACGATCCAGACGATGCGCCAGTTCTTGCGCAGCTTCGCGTACGGCACCACGCCGAAGTAGGTGAGGTAGAACACGACGACCGGTGTCTCGAACGCGACGCCGAAGCCGATGAGGAAGTACGCGATCACCGTGATGATGTCGGTCGCCTGCGCCTGGAACTGCATGATGCTGCCAGCCTGTCCGACAAGCCAGGCGAAGCTAGCCGGAAGGATGATCACGTAGCAGAACGCAACGCCGATGAGGAACAGCACCACAGACGCGATGAACGTGCCGAGGAACCAGCGCTGCTCCTTGGGCCGCAGTGCCGGCAGGAAGAAGCTCATGACCTGCCAGATGGTGACCGGGCTCGTGAGCACCAACGCGCCCCAGAGAGCGACCTTGAACCGAACCATCATCGGGTCGAATGCGCGCAACGCGATGATCGGGCGATCCCCGAGTGCGGCGCGAACCGGCTCGACAAGAACGTTGAAGAGCGGATCCGCGACGAAGTAGAGCCCGACGGCCGCGACGACCAGCACCGAGGCAACGATCATGAGGCGACGGCGCAACTCGGCGATGTGACCGAAGAAGGGCATTCTCTTGGGAGCGATGGGCATGGCGTCAGGGTCCGCAGCTACTGCTGCTCCCCCGCCTCCTCTCCATCGTCGTCGGCGTCGGCTGTCATGCCGGGCGCGTCAGGCGCTCCGGGCGTCCAACCCGCGTCCTCGGGAGCGATCGGTGCGTCGTCATCGTCGACATCTTCTGTCGCAGGCGGGACTACCTCGGGCAGTCCGCCGGGCAGCGTCTCGCCGGGCGCAACGACACCGGCCTGCTGCCGGTACTCGCGAGCCTTCTGGTAAGGGTCGGACGCAGGAGCCTCTTCGACATCCTTGTCGACAGCCTTCGCAGCGGCCGAGCCCTTCATCGCCTTCTCGGCCTGAGCGTTCTGCTCGGCGAGGTACATCTCGGCCTTGAATGTGGACTCCATCATGGCCTGATAGCGCTTGAATTCGCGCATGAAGCGACCGATGGTGCGCGCCATCTCGGGAAGCTTGTCGGGACCGAACAGCAGCAACACCACGAATGCGATGATGATGAGTTCGCTGCCGCCGATGCCGAACAACGCTTCAACTCCTCCAGCTGCACGCGTACGAGACCAGACCGGTCGCGGTCATGCGAACGAGTCTAGGGTCACCACTGCGGCAACACAAGACGTGAGGCTCAGAACCCCTCGGCTTCAGCCGGGCTTGAGAAGATCGGAAAGACCTTGTCGAGGCCGGTGATCCGGAAGATCTTGAGGATGCCTTCTTTGGTACAGATGATGCGCATGGAGCCGGAGTGTTCCTTGACGCGACGCAATCCGCTCACAAGCACACCCAGGCCCGAGCTATCGATGAAGCCGACGTTCTCAAGATCGACCACGAGGTCGATGCAGCCGTCGTCGACGGCATCGACGAGATAGGTCTTGAGCAGAGGTGACGTGTAGACATCGACCTCGCCGTTGACGGCAATGCGGCATGTGGTCCCGTCGCGCTCGGTCGAAATGTCGAGTTCCATGCTCGCACCTTTCGGTCCGCATCTCGTCTGTCTCATCGATTGTAACCGTCGAGTACGCCGGTGAGAAGGCAACGGGAATCGGGTACGATGTAGACGTTCGCGTCGAGCGGAAGGAAGCACATGCCTCTCACGATTCAACTCGACCCCGGCGAATCGCACTGGACACTCACGCTGATCGGTGACTTGGACTACAGCGAGTGTGCCGCGTTCCGGATGACGATCGACCGCATCCTGAAAGACTCGCCGGGCTCCACGATCGTCGATCTCTCGCGCTTGGACTACCTGGACAGTTCAGGACTCGGGCTGCTGCTGTCCCTCTCAAAGGAATACGGCGCCCACGGTGGACGACTCATCCTGGTAACGAACGATGCTGTCGACAGCATCCTCGACCTTACGCGACTCTCCGGCATCTTCTCGACGGCGTCCGACCTGCAAGAGGCCGGCGCGATGGCCGAGGACACCAAGGCAAGCTAGCTAGACGGACTCAAACAGAACGGCCGGCCGCGAGAGCGGCCGGCCGGCGTGTGTTCGAGGTGCAGGGACTACGGTGTGCCGCTCGCCGGGGCGGAGCTGGTTGCCGCCGGAGAGGCCGGAATCTGGCTCAGCAGCTCCTTCGCGTTCGCGATCTGAGCGGCAAGCGTCGGGTCGTTCGTCGCGATGAACGCCTCGAGTGCGGCCCTCGCGTCAGGGCTTCCGGCATACGTCAGCGCAAACGCCTTGTTGCCGATCACGACGTTGTCCTTGGGGTTCAGTGCCAGCGCCTGGTCGTAGTAGGTAACCGCCGAGAGCCAGTACGGGCGGGACGCAGCCTGTGCCCCGCTCTCATACTCGGCCACAGCCCACTCGTAGTACGTGTGACCAACGTTCGCGAGCAGCGCCTCATTCGTGGGATCGGACTTCGATGCGGCCAGCGCAGCATCCACCTGAGGCTGATACGTTGCAGCGAAGCCCACGCCAGCCGCGCCCGACGGATTCGCGCTCTTGTTGCCGCTGCCGCCGAATCCCGAGAAACCGACGAGCGCGATACTCGCAACGAAGGTGATCGCCACGAAGATGATCACGACCTTCGTCCACAGCGGAGCGCTCTTCTTGTTGATTGCCATACCTACACCTTCCGTGAGAATGCGTGCGCGCGAAACCCCGACCGTCTCGTCGGAGGCGTGCAACGCTTCGCTAGTTACTGGTAGTCGTGGCCGAACCGGTCGCAGATGCCGAACCGGATGCCGTCCCGGATCCTGTCATGCCGCTCAAGTCGGGGTGATTCGGAGGGATCTGGCCCGAGTTGATCTGGTCCTGGGTCAACTGGGGCGCGGTGCCAGCGCCCACAGCCGCTCCTGTCTGAGCGGTGTTCGATACCCCTGCCTGCCCTCCGGTCGGAATAACAAGACCGACGAGGAGACCGACGAGCAGCGCGATAACGGTCATAAGTGCCGCGATGAGCATCGGCACGTCTTGCGCGAAGAACGATGCCTGTGCGGGTGCCGCGGAACGGGCAGGTGTCTGGCCCTGCTTTCCCTGCGCCTTCTTCGGCGTGGGCTTCGCGTCTTCTTCTTCGTCGAAGAAGAAATCTTGATCGCTCACGTGCGAATACCTCCTACAAGTCGTTACTCTCGGACCCGGTGCCATTCATGCCCGAGCCTCGCGAGAGTATAGCATGCACTCTTGGGGAGAACCGACCGCCACGCATGACCACGCGCTCGGCAAACCGCGTCCCCGCGAGAGCGGCGGTTGCAGCCAGGACTCCCAGAACCGCGCCTGCGACATCGGGCTCGATTCCCATCCGGCCTCCAAGCAAGAAGCCAGCCAAATAGCCGAGCAGCAAGCTGGCGAGCGGGACGCCGTAGACGGCGAGCGCAGCCTTCATCCTGAGGCTCTCAGGGATGAGGACCTCGACCTCGTCACCGAGGCCCGTGCCCGCGCGGTCGACGACATCGCGCAGTAGCAGTTCCCCGCTGTCAGACGCAGAGCATGCGCTGCACCCCTGGCACGCCGAGGAGCCGGCGAGGACAACGTCCACGTTCCCGCCCCGTACCGCGACGACCGTGCCGCGCTCGATCATCAGGCGCGCCCGTCTTTCAGCTTGAGCCGGGCGTTCTCCACGTCATCGTACAGACCGCCCGTGTCCATGGTAAGGAACGCTCCGTTCTCGTACAGCATCCGTCCATCGACCATCGTCATGACGACGTCTTCCTGGTTGCTCGTGTGAACGATGGCGCCGTACGGATCCTGCGTTGGCACCTGGTGGCTGCGCGAGAGGTCGACGGCGATGATGTCCGCCCTCTTGCCCGGCTCGAGGCTTCCGACGAGATGGTCGATCTTGAGTGCGCGCGCCGCCTCGAGCGTGGCCATGCGAACGAACTGCTTCGCACGGTAGAACGTCGCCTCCCCCGCGAGGCCACGCTGAACCAGCAGACCGATCCGCATCTCATCGAAGAAGTCCATGGTGGAGTTGGACGCGGGCGAATCGGTGCCGATCCCAACACGCAGTCCGTGCTCGAGAAACGAGTGGAGCGGCGCGATGCCCATGCCGAGCTTCAGATTGCAGCGGGCGCAATACGCCACCGCGACATCGTTGCGCGCAAGCGTGTCGACGTCGAGCGGATCGACATGCACGCAGTGGACCGCCAGCACGTTCGGAACCTCGAGGATCCCCCACTGGTAGATATACTGCACGGGACTCACGCCGGTCGGCAGCCACACGACTTTGGACCAGCCGGATTGCGCCCGGTAGTCCTGTCCGAGCGAGGAGGATCCGTACTTGATGAAGTCGTACTCATCCTTCGAGCCGGCCAGATGCAAAGCGACCGGGAGACCGCGCTCCCCCGCTTCGTTCGCGACGGTCTTGAAGAGCGTCGGATGGCACGAATACGGCGAGTGGGGCGCGATGCCGATCGTGAGCAACGACGGATCGACCTGCTCCTGCCACGCGGCGATGTCCTCGAGAGCAGCATCGACGACGCTGCGCACCTGCGACTTGTCCATCGTCGAGACTTCGCGATAGATGACGCCGCGCAACCCCGCCTGCGATGCGGGTGCGACCGACGTGCCCGAGTCCGTCACGTCCGCGACGGTGGTGATGCCCGAGCGGACCGACTCGATCGCGCCGAGAACCGCCGAGTCCTTCCAGTCCTGCTCGGTCAACAACTCCTCGAGGCGCATGACCTGCATCTTCCAGCGCGAGTACGGCAGGTCGTTGACCACGCCACGGAAGGATGCGTACTCGAAGTGAGTGTGGAGGTCTATGAAGCCGGGCATGAGCGCTGCAAGCCCGTAGTCACGGATCTCATCGGCAGGGTAGGCAGCGGTGAGGACCTCACGCGTTCCAACGGCGACGATCGCGCCATCGTGAACGACGACACCGCCGTCCTCGATATGGGGGCCGGAAACCGGGAGAACGTAGCGGGCCAGCAGCAGCATTGTCGCGTCCCTCCGTGCGTCATCGAACCGTCCACACATCGTACACGCTCGGGCACGGGCGCTTCTAGCGGCTACGTCAGGCCTCGGCGATATGCACTGCGACGATGCCGAACGTGAGATTGTGCCAATTCACGCGGGTGAATCCAGCAGCGTGAAGCTCTGATGCGAGCGCCAGTTGAGCAGGAAATGCCCGTATCGAATCGTTCAGATACTGGAACGACGGCTTGTCACCGGTCAGAAGCCCCCCGAGATTCGGGATGACTACGCGAAGATACGCATGGTAGAACCAGCGGATCAACGGAGATGGCGGGCGCGTGAACTCGAGGATCACATAGCGTCCACCCGGTTTCAGGACACGTCGCACTTCTCGGAAGTTGGCCGCACGATCCGGAAGATTCCGAACGCCGAATGCGATCGTCACGATATCGAACCGCTCATCGTCGAACGGCAGGTCCTGCGCGTCTACGACCGCGAAGTCGATCTTCGTCGACCCTTCGTATGTAGCCGCCTTCTTCTTGCCCACCTCGAGCATCTCGGGCACGAAGTCGGTCGACAGTATCGATGCCGGCCTGCCGAGGCGAGCGAACGCCATGGTGAGATCACCGGTCCCGGCAGCGAGATCGAGCATGACGCTCCGGTGATTCGGCTGCGCAAGGCGGACCGTCGCACGACGCCACAACCGGTCTATGCCGAAGCTCGACAGGATGTTGAACAGATCGTATGACGGCGCGATGTTCGTGAAGATGCCCTTCACGCGATCCGTCGTCGGCTGGCCGGGGGCGGGCTTCTCGTCTGCAACCATCAGCTCTTGTGCTCCGCGGGTCGGGGTTCGATTCTGCGCGTATGTGGGAACAGGGTCTCGAAATTCACCCTGAACCACAGCGCGATGTTGCTGAACACGTGCGTTGGCCTCACCGATGACGGCCAGTTCAGCTCGGATTTCTCGCACACCGTATTCTCGTTCAAGCGGTCGACCTCATGCCTGAAGTCGCTCAGGTGTGCCGCCCGCACCTCACCGGTCGAGGTCTCGACGATCTCGTCGATGCGCTTCATGGCGCGCTGCGCCTCCCGGATTCGCTGCTCGGTCATCGCGGCCGTGGGCGCATCGGCCAGTCCGACCTCGGCCTTCACGCGGTTGATGCCGATCGCCGACTCGTAGATCGTGTCGACCATCTCGTCGCGCGTCATGCCGTCAGGCTCGTAGTTGAGGATATGCTTCCAGCTCGGCTCCAGGAGCAGTTGGCGGTGCTCCTCAAGCGTCTTCGCGCGAAGCGTGTAGCCGTACGCGTCGGGGTTGTCGAACACCATCGAGCCCGGATCGAGGAACGGCGCCATCGGCGAGATGAACGCAAGCAGTCGCTTGTCATTGCCGAGACGCGCATACAGATCCTTGACCGCCGGAACGGTGTCCAGCACCGACTGGGCGGTCTGCGTCGGTATGCCGGTCATGAAGTAGAGGTCGAAACGCGAGCAGTTGTGCTTGAGCGCGATCTCGATCGACCGCGACAGCTCCTCGAAGGTGTAGTGCTTCCCGAACGCTGCGCGCACCGCATCGTCATGACTCTCCGCCGAAACCTCGACCGACCAGTCGTTGAGGTGATGGTCGAGCAGCGCGCAGAACTCTTCACTGGGCGGGGTGAAGAACTCGAACCCGATAGGGTTTCGGAAGTTGATGCGGTGCAACCCTTCGAGGAACGCTTCGATGTACGCCTGCCCCGCCTGCTGAAAGTCGTTGAGCACGAACACCGGCCCCGGGATGTGCTTCTGCACATGCGCGATATCGGCGACGAGCCGCTCGGGGTCGCGGAACGCCGGCGTCTTGCGACCGAAATGCTGCGCGAACGCGTATGCCGAGCCGCCGCACGTGGGACACTGCTTCGTACAGCCCCGGCACGTGAGCGATGCCGTGACCGGGTAGCCGAGCCACCCCCTGAAGGGCAGCGCGCTGATCATGTCGCGGTCTCGAATGACCGAGCGCATGCTGAAACTGTAGTCGAGCTTCACATGGTCGAAGGTGTCGGGCACCCAGGACAGCTCGTTCACGACGACCGAACCGTCGGCGGTCTTGTACGTGAGATTGGGGATGTCGGCGACGCTGCCGTGTCTCTTGAGCGCGAACATGAGCTGCGTGAAGGGCTCCTCGGTCGAATCGCCGCGAAGCACGTAGTCCACGCACTCGTATCGCACGAGCTCCTCATGGAAGTACGACGAAGACAGGCCCCCGAAGATCACGGGCGTGTTCGGGTGGTACTTCTTGCAGATGCGCGCAACCTCTATCGATCCGTGAGCGTGAGGCAGCCAGTGGAGGTCGATGCCGAAGGCGACGGGATCCATCTCACGGATGGCCTTTTCGACGTCGTACTTCGGACTGGCGAGCATCCGCATGGCCAGGTTCAGGATGCGGACGTTGAGCCCGTGGCGCTCCATATACTCGGCCATCGTGGTGAAGCCGATGGGATACATCTCGAAGATCGGGCTCGATGGGACCAGGTCCGAGACCGGCCCGAACATGATCGACCGCTCGCGGAAGTCATACACGCTGGGAGCGTGCAGGAGCACAAGATCGGCTTTGGGCAAGGCGCACTTCTCCTCAACGTCGCTGCCGGGGGTTTGAATGCGGTCTGACAGAGCCGTCAGAAGTGGAGAGTATAGCACGGCACGCATCGAATCGCAGACCGCACGACCCCCCGGTCACCTGTTTCCGACAGCCGCTATCTGCACTCTGCACTTGCACGCAAGCGACTTGATATCGCAGGGCATTCGAAGCTGTGTGATCGTCATTCCCTCGGGCTTGCGAAGACGGATGATCGGCGTGAGCAGCAATGCTCCGCTGATGCCTGCGGCCGCCAGCAGGTCGAGCGAAAGCTGCACCCATCCTGGCGAGCATGCGACCAGCCCGACCGTGACCCCGAGCCCCGGGTCCAGGCGGGTCAGATCCGTCAGGTGTGCGATGTCGAGACCGCCGACAGTCGCTCCGGCGTCCTCGGGCAGCTCGGAATAGAGAGCGACCGGCCGAACACCGTAGCGCTCGGAGGGGAAGACGACCTGCAGCGCTTCCAGCATGCGGGCAGTGCCGATCATGACGATCGGATACTCGTCGCTGAGACCCAGGAAGTCGGTGAGTTCCCCGAACAGGACCTCGGGGTCGTACCCTGCGCCCGGCCTGCCGATGTCGCCCACAAAGGAGATGTCCCGGCGGACCGTCTCCTCTTTGGCGTTCAGCTCTTCGGCGAGCTGACGTGAGGTGATTCGATCCGGCGCGCCCACGCGCAACAGCTCGCCGAGGTAGCAGTGATAGAGCGACAACCGGTAGAGCGTTGCATCAGGTGCGGTGCGGGGCTCGGGCACCGGACTACCTCCTGAAGGTATCGGGAATCATGAAGCGCTCTTAGCACTCTACACCCGGATTCCGCGGATGATAACGGTCTCCTTCGTGAAGTCACTTCATTGGCAGCGAAAGTTCGCTAACGACTGACGGAGAACCCGATGGTACGCGGTTCGTCCACTGGAGTCGGAATGGCCGGTCGGCTAGTAGCCGATGAGATAGGCGCCATGGATCGAGTTGTAGACGATAACGACGCCGACGGCCGCGAACGCCATGACCGGGAACGCCGCGATGGCCGCCCATGCGAAGCGCCGACCCCGCCATCCCATCGTCAGACGAAGATGCAGCACGATGGCGTACACAAGCCACGATATGAGCGACCATGTCTCGATCGGGTCCCAGCTCCAGTAGCGTCCCCACGCCTCGTTCGCCCAGATGGCGCCTGCCGCGATCATGATGCCGAGGAAGATGAATCCCACCGCCACGAACTTGAATGCGAGGTCGTCCACCTTCTCCTGTTCGGGAAGGCGCGTGAGTCGCTCGTTCCACCGTTGTGCCTTCGCCGAGGAACGTAGGAGGAACACCACGCCGAGACCCAGTGCCGCGATGAACGATCCGTATGACAGCTTGGCGAACGCGACGTGGATCGCCAGCCACCAGCTCGAAAGGGTCCCGGTGATGCCGAGGTCGCTTTTCGGAGCGAGCATCGCGCCACCGAGTGCCAGGAACGCGAGCGGCATCAGAATCACCCCGACAGAGCGCAGCCCCTTGAAGCGCAGGGCGACCAGGCCGAACACGATGACCGTCATAAGCGCATACGACGAGACCACTTCATAGAACCCGAGGTAGGGTCCATGTCCCAAACGCACCCAACGGACGGCTATTCCGGCGAGGTGTGGCAGCAGTCCGGCCAGCGAGAGCCACATCGCGACCGCCGTGATCCGCTCCTTGCGGAAGACGAACCCGATGGCGTACAGAACCGCGCCCGCGGCGTATGACGTGACAGCCAGCCACATCAGAATGATCTCAGCGGTCATGATGACTCCACTCCTTGCTCCAGGGCGCTTATCACCGAACGCCTGACTGTTGCAGGCCAGTCGGGGTCAGAGCGCATGTGCCGTGCCTGTATGAACACGTCCAGTGTAACGCCGCGCCGATCGATCAGCACGAGCGCCGACCGCGCAGGCACGAGCACTGCCACGCCGATGCCGAGCAGTGCCAGACCGAACAGCACGTAGATCGGCCACACGGACCAGTCATCGACCACGGACAATCTGGCGTACGTCGTGAGCCGATCGGCCGTGACGCGCGCGCCGTCGACGTCGACCGACTCCCCCGCGCGAAGGACTGCCGACTTCGGCGTGCCCGCCGACTTCCAGTCGATCTCGATCGCAGGGTCGCTGCTCTCTGCCGGGGTGACGACCAGCTCCTTCCGAGCGTCCGCCGATCCTACCGACATCCGGACCGGCTGCGTCACCCCGGTGCCCTTCTCGGCGTCAAGAAAGATCTCGAGCGACTCGGTCGATTCGCCGTCAGTGACGCTCAGCAAAGCCGCCCGATCGTAGCCGGCCATGTGGATGAGCAGTCCGCCCGCCCGCAGCGGTGCGTTCGCCCGTACATAGTGGCCGTCGAGGAGCCGCTCACCGTCGCGCACCTCCACGTACGGCGTGGGCCCGAACGACACCCCGTTCACGACGAGATCGCGCTCCATCCGGGTCACCGTGATGATCAGACCCGAGAGGTCACCGTGCAGCGGGCCTTTGTCGAGGATGCCGTAGGAAGCAGGGATGTCTGCTTTCGACTCTCCGGCCACGATGCCCATGAGTCCTTCGGAACGGGTCAGTTGCCCGATCGAGACGACGACGAAGAGTGCGGCGAGCGACCAATGGAACAGCGGGCTGCCGAGCAAGCTCATCGTGCCGGTCCGCCCCGACACCGCGGGGCCATGCGTCACCGTCTTCAGTCGCAGCGATCGCAGCGCATTCTCGGCCCGATCCTGCGCCTCCTCCAGAGACAGTGCGGTCGTGAGTTCGATCGCGGCCGCTCGTTTCTCCCGAAGCCGATCCAGAGCAGCCCCCGAGACGGCATCAGCGCGCACCCGCTGACGGAGCGCCCACCGCGTTCGCTCCAGCGCGCACGCGCAGGTCGCGAGCGCGAGCCAGGCAGCAAGCACGATGAACACCGGGTGCACGAACGCCGCGTGCAGACCGATCGCGCCGACGAACGGGGCGATGACGGGATGCGCCGCCGCCCATGCCACGACCTCCTCGGAATCGAGGGCGCCCTGGGGAATCGCGCTCGCGACAGCGGCATACACGACGAATGCCACGAGCAGCCACACTGCGACACGACGGGAGGCGAGCACCCTCAGCGGATTCCACATGCGAGCGGCGCTCACGTCACTTCACTTCTCCCAGCGACGCGGCCTCGACCGCAGCGACCACCCAACCACGGTCTACCCGAACGAGCGTGTACGTGGTGTCATAGCTCGCGCTGAGCTCGGGCCCGCTGTACGCTCCGGTCTCCGGAGTAAAGTAGCGATACGTCCATGCCTCCTGTGCCGTCAGCACGGCGCGCGTCCCTTCCTCGGAGACCGTCCCCACCGTGAACGCCCGGAGGCGCTGTTCTATGCCCCGTTGCTGCTGGACATTGAACTGGATGTAGGCGTCGATCCTCACGCCCTCTTCCGGCGTCATGGTCTGCGACGCGACCTCGGAATCACCGGTGGCGTACGCACGGCTCACGGCGTTCAGATACGAGAGCACGGCGTCCTCGGGCGTCGACAGGTTCGCGCCGGACGACTCCAGCGCACCCGGTATGTCCGAAGGATCCGTCCGCGCCGAGCAGCCAGCGATCAGCACGATCGCGAGGAATGCGGCTGTTAGGATGCTGATGCGCAAGCGTTTCACGCGAATCTCCTACCACCCGGGTGCAGCGTCCGACGCCAGCGAGGGCGCCGTTCACACTCCGAGAAGAGTCGTCCGAGTCTGAGAACCTCTAGAGTGCCGAGCGAACGTGACACTTGGCGCAGTATGTCGGCTCGTGGCACTGGAAGCACGGCTCGGCGCCGCTCTTCTTCACTGCGTCGAAGTGCTGCGGAATCCACGGCTTCGTCGGATCGCCGTCCTTATGGTGGCAGGCATTGCAGAACTCGGTGCCGGCCTTCGACCCGCCGCGTGCGTGACATTGCGCGCAGACCTTCGGAGTCGCCTTGCCCTCTTTGCCGTGATTCTCGGCAAACGCCGCCGGGTGCGGCATCTCGACGCCATGGCAATCGAAGCAGAACTTCTCGACATCGTGGCACGTACTGCAGTAGTTGACCGACTCGACGGACACGAGCGCAAGTACCTCGCTCTCGGCACCCTCGCCCTCTCCCTCACCGTGAGCGGCCGTCGCCGCAGACGCCTCCTTGGCAGCCTCAGCGGCCAGCTCGGCATGACCCTTCGGGAAGAAGGTCTTCTCATTGTGGTTCGGCGGCTTCAGTTCGAAGTCGGCCGGATGGCATGCCGAGCACTTCCCGGGGGCCTTGAT
>RCMX01000001.1:569639-641397 GCA_004348925.1 Actinomycetota bacterium | reverse complement strand
CTTCAGGTAGTCCATCGCGTCCCCCAACGACGATTCTGACTATGCCTAACGTGTTTGCGGATAACCCGCGAGCGAAGCGAGTCGGGTTGATCCGCGGGTTAGGCCACGCCCGAACTGACGGCCCACCCCACCACCAGAGCAAGCATAGCGACAGGCAGGTAGAATCCCCAAACCGAGAAGGAACGCAATGCGCCCGCTTGAAGCCGCCAGACGCTGCCCGTTGGCTGCACATCGTAGAGGTCACTAGGGAGCAAGTCCCCGGTGTGCAGCTTTCTCACGAATGCTTCGTAGGTGCAGCGGAACCCCTTCTCGAGCGCAAGATAGTAGATGTCGAGTGCGGCGAAGAGAGCTGTCGGGAATACGGCGATCCAGACTACTGACGGGTTCTGCTGTTCCGCAGTAACCACCAGGATTGCCGACACAATCGTGATGCACCACGTCTTGCAGCCTGCGCTGTTGCCCGCCATCCGTTGGATGACGGCCTGCAGAATAGAGAGATGCGCTTGCACCGAGGGCGACGAATCGACTAGCGCAGTGTCGGGCTCATTACCTGGTTTGGACATCGCTATGCTCGCTGCGCGATTGCGTTCTCGACCCAGGATTCGAGATGAGACGCGATGTCGCCGTAGGCATCTGATGGATTCGGGTCGTAGCACTTCACGCGTGTCGACAGCTTCGTACCGTCTTCGAAGGTGAACTGATCAAACGGGTTCGCCCCCTTTGCGCACTTCCCGTTCCGAGGGCAGTTGACGTTGTGAACGTACACGCCCAGAAGTCCCTTGCCATCCGCCCACGCCTTCTGGATCTCGTACTTGACCCACTCGCGATTGGCCGTCTGTGTACCCACAAGCACGACGACCGCAGACCGGTAGCGCATGTTGTCATCGATCCACTTCTCGATGGCCGCGCGCCCTCCTCGCTTGACGGTCTCCCAGTCGTTTGCCGAAACAGGCTTGTTGTCTTCGAGTGCGCCGATGTTCCGTATCTGCTGGACTCGCATGACGTCGTTGTCGAAATGGAAGCTGTAGAAGATCTGCCGCTTTGCCATTACACGCCCTCCTGACTTGAACCCTGAACCGATTGTGCCGGGTCGACCTCGCTGCTGGCAGCATCTGCTGAGGTAGACCGTACTTCAGGCCCATGCCCGCGGAGCGCCCACTCGACCATAGCCCTCACGAGCGTCTGCATGTCGCCGCCACGCGCGGTTGGTGCCATCGCATCTGCCGCGAACACTCCGGTCTGGTACCAGCGGCTGTTGTCCGCCACGGGCGCGGTCATGCTGAGCGAGCGGAAGTAGCGCTCAATCTCGCCGGTGTTCATGGGGGCGCGACCGCCGTTGCCGTTTCTGAGCTCGCGGTACACCCCGGCCAAGACCCTGTGCATCGTCACCGAACCGAGGAGACTCCGGCGGCGCAACTCAGCCGGACTTACCGTCCCCTCAGCTATGCCGCGGAGATCGTCGAATGAGGCGACAAGTACGTCGAGGAACTCGAGTGAGTCGTTGATGATGGCGTGCTCGTTTCCATTCTCGTTCATGAGCTTGCTCACGCGACCTTGAATGCCCACCTGCAGCACGCGAATCAGATCAGTCACGTGCTTGGCGGACATCAGGTGCGGCGTCTTGGAACTGATGCGGTCTTGCTGCTCGTCAACGTGACCAGCCAGCAGCGGGTGCTTCATGACGTCAGGCAAGCAGCGATTCACGATCTTCCGACGATCAAACCGAGCACGCACCGACGGGGGGATGCCCAGGGCATTGTCAGCGATGTCGACGAAGATCTGCTTGTACGCGTCTTCGTCGTCCACGACGACCAGCTGGACAGTCATGCGCTCCCGGGCGAAGCGCTCCTGCTGTTCCTCGATGCGCCGCAGTTCCTTCTCCCAGTGGCGCGCTAGGTTGACGTCGTGCTCCTTCTGGGCCTTCGCAAGATGTGACCGGGCTGCATCGAGGTCCTTCAGAATGCGTGCCCAGGCCAGGTGAATGCCGAGAGTGCGGTGCTGACCATCGACGATGCGCAACTCGTCCTGCACAAGGCGAGGCACGCTCAAGACTCCGAATTGCACATCCCGGATTCCGGTGTCCACGGGCTCGAACTTCAGAAGGCCCGATGGGGCGCGAAGCAGCAGCGGTGGAGACGTCCAATCGTCCCTGGTCAGCAGGTACTCGCTGAACCCCTCTGCGTGAGAGATGCGAATCCGGCGGTTGCCCTCTAGCACCTGCGCGGGATCCGGTTTGGCCAACGTCGAAGCAAGCTGAAGGAGTGAGAGGTCGAACGAATAGACCTGACGCCCTCCCTGAGCATAGCGTGCCGCGAAGTAGCGGACGTCTGTCTCGTAGCCCGAGGGAGTTGAAACGGAGCTGAAATCCACACTCATGCCAAGTACCGCCTTTCGTCTCCTATGGTGCAAGCAAGAGACTACGGCGGTACGGTAGTGCTTGTCAAGACATTTAAGCGCTTAAATCTGCCAGCAATGCATTACGCTCGCGTTTAGGTACTTGCACGAGACGTGCCTGTGGGGGCGTTGGCCTAACGTATGAGCGCATCAGCAGCGCGCCCATCCCCTGCCGTTCAGTCTATCGCTTGCCGCGTCTGCTGGATGCGCTGGTTAGGCCGCGTGCGCCTACTGTGAGACACCGTCGATCTCAAGAAGATCCCAGACGTACTGGGCAGAACCAAGTGAATCCTCGTCCTCCGTCTGGAACATCACCCATGCGCGGACGTCAGTCCCAATCACCTCGATGGCGGTGATGCCGGTCTCATCAGACATGGCATAGACCGTAGAACCGTACACTGTGCCTACGACGTCTGCGCCTGCCAGTGCGGCGGGCGTCGTATCGCGAAAGTAGACCAACACCGACACCAGCCCCGAAGACTCCTGGGTACTCCGCAGGTTCACTATCTCGTGCATCTCAGCCTGACGATTGGCGCCGAATGGCACCCACGAGGGCACATCGCGATAGACGGTGTCGAAGGCTTCCCACCCGGACGGGACTGTGAGACTCACTCCGTCCACCATGATGACCCGCGAGCCAGCCGCAAGCTCATCGTAGGAGCCGGAACCATCCCAGGAACTCAACCAGAGCAGCACACCGCCGAGAACAGCAAACAAGAGCACGACCAAAGCCAGTGCGATCATCGACCCACGCCGAGTACTGCTCACCCATGCCCCCCGTCGGCCTAACCATCACTTAGCCCGACCGCGTAAGCCACGGCCGCAGCTTGTCACTTCTACATAACCGACGCACACCCTCTTTGTGCACTTCCGTATGCAGTACGTGTAAGCGAGAAGCGCGCAAGCAGCCGCCCCTACGCCTTCGCTTCGCGCACCAGTCTCGCGACGGTCGCGACTGCCTCGGCGATCGGGACCTCCACGCGCTCCCCTGTCGCTCTCGTCTTCACCTCGACGATCCCTGCGGCAACGCCCTTCTTTCCCACCACGATCTGATACGGCCAGCCGATGAGGTCAGCGTCGGCGAACTTCACGCCTGCACGCTCGTCTCGGTCATCGAGGATGACCTCCACGCCGGCGGCGGCCAGCTCGCGCCATACCTGCTCGGCGATCGGATAGACAACGTCGTCGCCAACTGACAGCGGGACCACGGCGACCTCAAGCGGAGCCACCGAGACCGGCCACGCGATGCCGTTCTCGTCGTTGTACTGCTCGATAACGGCCGCAAGCGAGCGCGTGATGCCCACGCCGTAGCAGCCCATCAGGAACGGCTGCTCGGTGCCGTCCTCGGCAGTGAACGTCGCGCCCATGGACTCGGAGTAGCGCGTCCCCAGCTGGAAGACCTGCGAGACCTCGATGCCGCGCGCGCCCTTGAGCGTGCCGCCGCACTCGGGGCACCCGTCACCGGGCTGCGCGAGGACCAGATCGGCCCACTGCTCCACTTCGAAGTCACGCCCGGGCATCGCTCCCAGCAGGTGGTAGTCGTTCTCGTTCGCGCCCACGCCCCACGCGACCTCGCCTTTCAAGCTCACGTCGGCGACAAGCAGCGTTCCGGCGGGCGGCGCCACCGGGCCAAGCGACCCCTTCGGGATCCCCAGCGTCTTGAAGTCATCCTCGTCCAGCAGTTGCACGCCGGGCACGGCCCAGTCGGCCTTGATCGGGTTGAGCTCGCGATCGCCGGGCACGCAGAAGTACACCAGGCGTCCCTCGGCGGTCTTGCCGGCCATCGTCTTGACGGTGTCGTGCCCCGGTATCCCGAGGAATTCCGCCAGCTCCGCGATCGTGCGGATCTCGGGCGTGTGCACCTTCTGAAGCGGGCGAGGCTCCGTGACGCCGGGCGTGCGAGGCACCACGGTCGCGGCTGCCTCCTCGTTCGCGGCCCAGCCGCAATCGCAGTACACGAGCGCAGCTTCGCCGCTCTCGGCAAGCGCCATGAACTCGGTCGTGACCTTGCCACCGATCTGGCCCGAGTCGGCCTCGACCGGTCGCCACGCCAGTCCGAGCCGATCGCAGATGTTGCCGTACGCGCGCGCCTGCGCCTCGTAGTGCTCCTGGAGCGACTCCTGGCTGGCGTGGAAGGAGTATGCGTCCTTCATGATGAACTCGCGGCCACGCAGCAGGCCGAAGCGCGGACGCGCCTCATCGCGGAACTTCATGTTGATCTGGAAGAGCGACAGCGGCAGGTCGCGGTAGCTGCGGACTTCATCGCGGACGAGGTCGGTGATGATCTCCTCATGCGTGGGGCCGAGACAGAAGTCCCGACCGCTGCGGTCCTGCAGGCGCGCGAGCTCCGGACCGTAGAGGTCCCAACGGCCCGACTCATGCCAGAGTTCCGCGGGCTGCACGATCGGCAGCATGAGCTCCTGCGAGCCGATCGCCTCCATCTCTTCTCGGACGATTTGCTCGATCTTGCGGATGGAGCGCCATGCGAGCGGCAGGAACGTGTAGATCCCGGCGGCAACCTTGCGGATCATCCCCGCACGCAGGAGAAGCCGATGCGAGATGACCTCCGCCTCGGACGGGTCCTCTTTCAGCGTGGGCGTGTAGGTGCCGGACATCTTCAGTGCCACTGCCATGAGTGCTCCTTGTGATGATAGTGAACGGGCGCCGGGACTCTCCGACGCCCGATACGTACGTGCGGTACGAACCTAGCCGATGCCCTCGTCCTCGGGGTGGAACGACTCCACCAGCTCCTGGCTGTTCTGGATGATGCTCACGAACAGCCGTGCGACGACGTCCTGCAAGATGATCGTGTGGCGGTTGCCCTGGGCCTGGAACGCGTCTTTGAGCGCCGGCTTGACGCTGGGGTCGCCGCTCACTTCGATGATCACGTCGATGAGGGAGGCCTTCGCGGCCAGAACATCGGCGTTCTCGGTGAAGAAGATGCCCTTCTCACGGGCGAGCCTGGCGCCGGGGCTCGACGCGTCCTTGTCGGCAACGCCGATGACCTCGACATACGGCCGCTTCAGAAAGTCCTCAAGCAACGGCAGGCCCGTGCGGCCGCCACCCACGATTGCGATCCTGACTACGTCCCCCATGATGACTCCCTCCACGACCAGCGGTCTACCGCTAGCAGGATAGCAGTCCGAGAGGGGCGCCGCCACGCGAAGGCGGCTACTGTGCGCCCTGCGACAGTTCGCGGTCGAGCGCTTCGACCTCGGCCATGAGCGCATCGACGATCTCGGCCTCCGGCACCTTGCGGACCACCTGGCCGCGACGGAAGAGCAATCCGACGCCCTTGCCCGAGGCGATGCCCACATCGGCGTCGCGCGCCTCGCCGGGGCCGTTGACGGCGCAACCCATCACGGCCACCTTCACCGGCGTTCGCATCATTCGGAGACGACGCTCCACCTCCTGTGCGATGGGCACCATGTCGACCTCGCAGCGACCGCACGTGGGACAGCTCACCAGCTCCGGGCTGCGCCTGCGGATGTCGAGCGCGGCCAGGATCTCCCAGCCGACGGTGACTTCCTCGGCGGGGTCGGCAGTGAGCGAGACGCGCAGGGTGTCGCCGATGCCTTCGGCAAGCAGGATGCCGAGCCCCACAGACGACTTCACCGTGCCCGAGAGGCTTGTGCCGGCCTCGGTCACGCCGATGTGCAGCGGATACGGCAGCGCGTTCGACAGCAACCGGTACGCGTCCACTGTCGCGTTCACCGACGACGCCTTCGCCGAGACCACCAGGTCCTCGAACCCTCGCGCCGAGACGTGCTCGCAGAAGACGACGGCGCTCGCGACGAGCTTCTCGGCCAGCGGCCAGTCGCGGTCCTCGTACTCGGCGGCGAGCGAACCAGCGTTCACGCCGATGCGGACCGGGATGCCCGCAGTTCCTGCCGCCTCGATGACGGCGTCGACGCGATCGAGTGAGCCGATGTTGCCGGGATTGATGCGGAGCTTGGCGGCCCCGAGGCGTGTCGCCTCGATCGCGAGACGGTGGTCGAAGTGGATGTCCGCCACCACTGGCAGCGGGCTAGCCGAGCAGATCTCGCCGAAGCCCGGCAGCGCGTCGGCGTGCGGGATCGCGACGCGCACGATCTCGCAGCCCGCCTCGGCGAGGCGGGCAATCTGCGCGAGGGTCGCCTCGGGGTCGCGCGTGTCGGTGTTCGTCATCGACTGCACGGCGACAGGAGCGCCGCCGCCCACCTTCACGTTGCCGACCGAAACCTGCCGTGTGTGACGGCGCTCGATCATCTCCACTCCCCCGGTCGGTTGCTAGCGGACGAGCCGCATCACGTCGGCGTACATGAGATATCCGATGAGCGAGAACAGCAGAACGGCGCCTGCAGCACTCACCGCAAGCGAGAAGCGACGCCCGAGCGGACGACCGGCGATGCGCTCGATGACCTCGACGGCGACTTTCCCGCCGTCAAGCGGCGGGATCGGCAGGATGTTCATCGCTCCAAGCGACAGCGACAGGAGCGCCACGAGCCACGCGTAGTCGAGAGGGCCGGCTTTCGCGGCGTCGGCGGCCATCACGGCGATGCCGACGACTCCGCGCGATGACTGCACGGACTGCTGGAACTCCGATGGCCTGAAGAAGTTCACGATGGCGGCGAACACCATGCCGGTGTAGGTGAACGCTTGACCGGCGGCCTGGAACACGGTGTATCTCACCTTTTCAGCGCCCGGACCCACGCCGAGGAACCCGTGACCGTCCTTTTCGGCGAGCGTCACGCTGAGCGACATCGGCGAACCATCGCGCGTTATGCCGATCGTGACCGTCTGGCCCGACTCGGTGTCGCTCATGGCGGCCAGGAACTCATCCCACGATGCGAGCGCTTCGCCGTCGAGCGACACCAGCGTGTCGCCGGGCTGGAGACCCGCGATCGCTGCGGGCGACCCGGGCTCGATGGTGGCGAAGCTCTGCGAGGCGCGATACGTCCCGAAGGTCGACAGGACGATCGTGAACACGAGGATCGCGGTGAGGAGGTTCACGGCGACGCCTGCGACAAGTACGGTGATCCGCTTCCAGGTCTTGAGACCCCGGTATGTGATCGAACGCGCGGCGTCCAACATGGTGGCGGCATCGGCAGTGCGATCGACATGATCGGCGGTCTCATACGCATGCTCGTCGACCGGCACGATGGCGGCCCAGTCTTCAAGCGTGGCAAGCAGCGCTGCCGCGCGGTCGCGCGGAACCGCAAGCACGCGTGACAGGTCGGCAGCATCGAGCTTCCCGGCGGTAGCCACTGCATGCAGCGCAGCGCCCAGCAGCTCATCCTCGGCGCCGGGCTCCATCCCCGCGATGCGGACGTACCCGCCAAGCGGGATCGCAGTGATGCCCCACGTCATGTTCTTGGTCTTGAGGCGCAGCGCCGGCCCGGGAAGTCCGATCATGAACTCGTGGACCTTCACGCCGAATGCCCGGGCAGCCAGGAAGTGACCGCCTTCGTGCAGGACGACGAGGATCGAGAACGTGATGATGCCCCAGAACACGACGTCGAGCGTGCCGAAGATCGCACCCATGCAATCCGCCTTCTCCCGAAGTGACTAACGGTACGTGGTCACGGAGCAAACCGTGCGCCACGGTTTGACTAGAGCGCCTCGGTGGCAACAGCACGCGCCCACGCGTCCACCGACTCTACGGCCTCGATGCTCTCGAGAGGCTGTCTGGTATGTGCGGCCATCACGGTCTCTACCACCCGCGGGATGTCCATGAATCCGGTATCGCCGCGAAGGAACGCTGCAACCGCGATCTCGTTGGCCGCATTCATCGCAGCAGGCATCGTTCCGCCGAGACGGCCCGCTTCGAGCGCGAGCGAAAGCGCGGGGAACGCGTCGCGATCGGGCTCTTCGAAGTCGAGCTGCCCGAGCGCAGCGAAGTCCACCGGCGGTACGGGAGAGTCCCAGCGCTCGGGATGACTCAGCGCGTACTGGATCGGGATGCGCATATCGGTGGCGCCGAGGTGCGCCTTCACCGAACCGTCGGCGAACTCGACCATGGAGTGCACGCACGACTGCGGGTGCACCACGATCCGGATGATGTCGTAGCCCACGGCGAACAGATGGTGCGCCTCGATGGCCTCGAGTCCCTTGTTCATGAGCGTTGAGGAATCGATCGTGATCTTGGGGCCCATCGTCCAGCGCGGATGCGCGAGCGCTTCGGCGACCGTGACCCGGGAGAGCGACGCGCGGTCGCGCCCGCGGAACGGGCCGCCAGACGCGGTGAGCCAGATACGCGAGACATCTGTGGCGGGTTCACCAAGCAAGCACTGGAAGATGGCGGAATGCTCGCTGTCCACCGGGATAAGCGCGTTCGGGTACGTGGCGAGAGACGTCACGAGCTCTCCCCCGACCACCAGCGATTCTTTGTTCGCAAGCGCGAGACGCTTGCCGGCGGTGAGCGTCGCCACCGAGGCCCGCAATCCGGCCGCACCGACGAGCGCGTTGAGGACGAGGTCGACCTCGGGCAGCGTGGCGAGCTCAACGACGGCCGCATCGCCGCCCGACACGGTCGAGCCCGGCAGGTGGGAGCTCAGCTTCTCGAGGAGTGCCGGCTCGGCTATCGCGACGTGCCGCACCCCGAAGGCGGTGGCCTGCTCGGCAAGCGAGAGAACGTTGGTGCCGGCGGCAAGGGCCACGACCTCGACGCGCTCGGGGAACCGGGCGGCCACATCAAGCGCCTGCCGCCCGATGGAGCCGGTCGATCCGAGGATGGCGATCCGCAGCGGGGGCGTCACAGCGCACCCGCGAACACGAGCATGTAGTACGTCACGATCGAGACGAGCACCATGCTGTCGAAGCGATCGAGGAACCCGCCGTGACCGGGAAGCCACGCACTGGAGTCCTTGACCTGCGCCTCTCGCTTAAGTCGTGACTCGGCCAGATCGCCGACGACCGCGGCGATCGAGGCGGCCAGACCGACCATGATCAGCCAGCCGAGCGAGAGCCCGGTATCAGCGATGAAGTAGACCGAGGCCCACACCGCTGTCGTGAAGAGCGTGCCAGCGAGGAAGCCTTCCCACGACTTCTTCGGTGAGATGTGCGGCGCCATGCGGTGCTTGCCGATGGTCGAGCCGATGAGGTACGCGAAGGTGTCGTTCGCCCAGACGCTGGCGACGGTCGCGAGGGCCAGCTCGGTACCGGCATCGAGCTCCCGGATGAGCACGAGATGCGCGAGCGTGAAGCCCACGTACACGGCGCCGAACACCGTCACCGCGGTGTCCGTCGCGCGAACCTGCTTGAAGGTGATGTGCCAGAGTAGCGAGGCGATGACGAGAAGGCTCACGACCGCCGTGAGGCCGTACGTGCCGTACCACGACGCAGCGAACGGCATGGCCGCAACCGCCGCAAGCCCGAACAGTTCGTTCGGAAGCCGACGCTCGCGCCGCAGGATGGCGTAGAACTCGGCTGCGGCAGCGACGGCGACGACCGCTACGACGGCCGCCAGGCCAAGAGGACCGATGAACACGATGCTGCCGATGAAGGCGACGCCGATGCCGAGTGCGGAGGCCAGCCGCAGCCAGAAGTCCTTGAGGGTCCGTGGCTTCATGGGAGGCTCGGTCACGATGCGCCCCCGAAACGCCGTTCGCGACGCTGGTAGTCGATCACAGCGCGAAGGAGGTCGTGACGCGAGAAGTCCGGCCAGAGCACGGCGGTCACCCAGAGTTCGCTGTACGCGATCTGCCACAGCAAGAAGTTCGAGATGCGCATCTCCCCGCTGGTGCGGATGACCAGGTCAGGGTCCGGCATGCCACGCGTGTAGAGGTGCTCCGAGATGACGGACTCGTCGATGGTCACCGGGTCCAGGCTGCCCTGGACGACGTCGCCAACGACTTCGCGAAGCGCGTCGGCCAGCTCGGCTCTGCCGCCGTAGTTCAACGCGACGACGAAGGTGAGCGCTGTGTTCTCGGCGGTCTTCGCCTCCGTGCGCCGGAAGGCGTTCATCGTTTCCGAGGGCACAGCGTCGTCCCGGCCGATGACCCGAACACGGATGCCGAGACGCTGGAGCGATTCCAGCTCGCGTTCGAGCACTTCGACGAACAGGCCCATGAGCGTGTTCACTTCATCGGCAGGACGGCTCCAGTTCTCGCTTGAGAAGGAGTAGACGGTGAGGTATTCGATTCCCAGCTCGATGGCGGCGGCGAGCGTTTCCCGGACCGCCTTTACGCCGGCACGATGCCCGGCGACGCGCGGAAGTCCCCGCTTGGCGGCCCAGCGACCGTTGCCGTCCATGATGATGGCGACGTGACGCGGCACATCATCGGACCGAAGAAGGCCGATGAGCTCGCGGTCGCGTTTTGAGGAGAAGAACTTTTCGAGGTGAGAGCGGTCTGAGGGCACCGTGCCTAGACCTCCATGATCTCCTGCTCTTTGCGCTTGAGCAGTTCGTCGATGTCTTTGATGTGCGAGTCGGTCGCCTTCTGGACGTCGGCCTCAAGGCGACGGAGGTCGTCTTGCGAGATCTCGCCGTCCTTCTCCTGCTTCTTGAGGTGGTCGTTCACGTCTCGGCGGATGTTGCGTACCGCAACGCGGCTTTCCTCGGCGTAGTGCTTGCAGAGCTTCACGAGGTCCTTGCGGCGTTCCTCGGTCAGCGGCGGGAACGGCAGACGGATGACCTGGCCGTCGTTGGCCGGATTCAGACCGAGGTCGGAGCCGAGAATCGCCTTCTCGATGCCGCCGATGGCGTTCTTGTCGTACGGGCTGATGACGAGCATCTGCGGCTCGGGGACGCTCACCGATGCGATCTGGAGCAGCGGCGTGGGCGTGCCGTAGTACTCGACGACGATCTTCTCGAGAAGCGAGCCCGAAGCGCGTCCCGTACGCACGGTGCTGAACTCGTGCGAGAGAGCCGATAGCGCTTTGTTCATGTGGTCGATCGCTTCAGGCAGGTTCTTTGCGCCCATCAGTTTCCTCCTCTGACGATTGTGCCCACACGCTCGCCGCTCAACGCCCGGGCGATGTTGCCGGGGCGGTCCATGTTGAACACGATGATGGGCAGGTCGTTGTCCATACAAAGCGAGATCGCGGTGCTGTCCATGACGGCGAGTCCGCGGTTGAGCACTTCGATATAGGGCAGCTCATCGAACTTGACCGCGTCAGGGTGCGTCTTCGGGTCGGCATCGTACACGCCATCGACCTTCGTCGCCTTCATGATGCAATCGGCGCCGATCTCAAGGGCGCGAAGCGCAGCGGTCGTGTCGGTGGTGAAGTACGGATTGCCGGTGCCCGCAGCGAAGATGACGACCCGGCCCTTTTCCATGTGGCGGATGGCGCGCCTGCGGATGTACGGCTCGGCGATAGTGTTCATCTCGATCGCCGACATGACCCGCGTGAACACCTCTCGACGTTCGAGGGCGTCCTGGAGCGCGAGCGCGTTCATGACCGTCGCAAGCATCCCCATGTAGTCCGCCTGTGCCCGGTCCATGCCGCGCGATGCGGCGGCAAGCCCCCTGAAGATATTGCCTCCGCCGACGACGATCGCGATCTCTACGCCGTTTCCGACGACCGTATCGATCTGTTCGGCGAGTGAATCGAGAATCTTCGGATCGATGCCGTATCCGGCATCCCCTATCAGCGCTTCGCCGGACAACTTGAGGAGTACGCGCTTGAATTGGAACCCGGACATAGCCCTCCCTCTCGGTGACAGCGAAGAACTGGGGCGCGCAAAGCGCCGACAAGGAGATTCTAGACTAACAGGGCGGCGCTTGCGCGCCGCCCTGTCGACGTCAGTCCGTTAACATGACTCCGGTTCGGAGTCGTTGGTCTCACCGAGGGCGAACCGATCGAAACCGACGATCGCGATCGTGTCGCCGACTTCCTTCGACACACGGGCAAGAAGCTGCGTGATCGTGATCTCCGGGTCCTTCACGAAGACCTGCTCGGTAAGGCAGACCTCCTTGTAGAACTTCTGGATACGACCTTCTGCCATCTTCTCCTGGATCGCCTCAGGCTTCCCGGACTCGGCAGCCTGCGCGCGGTAGATCGCGAGCTCGTGGGCGACGATCTCGGCATCCACCTCGTCGCGCGTGGCGGCGATCGGCGCGGCAGCGGCGACCTGCATGGCGATGTCCTTCACGAGCGCGGCGACCTCGGGCTTGCCGGCCGTCGTGGCGTCGCTGAAGGAGACCTCGACGATGACGCCGATCTTGCCGCCCATGTGCACGTAGCTACCGAGCGTGCCGGTGCCAGCGACCACGCGGCGGTTGAAGCGCGTGATGCCCATGTTCTCGCCGAGCTTGCTGACGACCTCGCCGAGAACCTGCTCGACCGAGATGTCGCGGCCGGTGAACGTCTCGGCCATGAGTGCCGGGACGTCGGCCGGTGCGGCGACCGCGATGTGCGCCGCAAGGTCGTTGACGAAGCCGACGAAGCCAGCGTTGAGCGCGACGAAGTCGGTCTCGCAGTTCACTTCAACGAGCGTGCCGACGGTACCGGTCTCGTTCACGTATGCAGCGACGACGCCCTCGTTGGTGGCGCGGCCGGCCTTCTTGGCGAGGGCCGCGAGACCCTTCGTGCGAAGGATGTCGACAGCGGCGTCCATGTCACCCTCGGCCTCACCGAGAGCCTTCTTGCAGTCCATCATCCCTGCACCCGTGATCTCGCGCAGGTCCTTGACCATCTTAGCGGTGATCTCCATGCCTGTTACGCCTCCTCGAAGCTCAGGGCGCGCCGAAACGGCGTACCCGAAGGGTGTCTACTACTCGGCGTCGGGCGCCGTGTCCGCGGCTTCCTCGACGACGACCGGCTCGGCAGGTGCTGCCTCCGCCTCGACGACAGGAGCAGCCTCGGCCACCGGCGCGGGCGCCGCGTCCGGGACCTCGGCCGCCAGACCGGCGGCCGTGCGACCGTCGACCGAAGCATCTGCGATGATGCGGCAGATCAGCCCGACGGAGCGAATCGCGTCATCGTTGCCCGGAATGACGAAGTCGACCTCGTCCGGATCGGCGTTGGTGTCCACGAGGCCGATGATCGGGATCTTCAGGCGTCGGGCCTCGGCGATCGCGATAGCCTCGCGCTTGGTGTCGACGACGAACACGGCGTCAGGCAGCGAATTCATGTCGCGGATGCCGTTGAGGTTCTTCTGCAGCTTCTCGAGCTCACCGCGGAGCTTGAGTGCCTCCTTCTTGGGGAGGCTCGCCATGAGGCCGTTCGTCTCCATGGTCTCAAGCTCCACCATACGGGCGATGCGCTTGCGGATGGTGACGAAGTTGGTGAGCATGCCGCCCAGCCAGCGCTGGTTCACATACGGCATCGAGGAACGGGTTGCCTCGGCTGCGATGGGCTCCTGCGCCTGCTTCTTGGTGCCGATGAACAGCACCGAGCCGCCACGGGCGCTGAGGTCGCGGACGAAGCGATACGTCGCGTCGATCTCGCGGAGGCTGCGCTGGAGGTCGAGGATGTAGATGCCGTTGCGCTCGGTGAAGATGTACGGCTTCATTTTCGGGTTCCAGCGGCGGGTCTGGTGTCCGAAGTGGACACCAGCTTCGAGCAGATTCTTCATAGACACTGAAGCCATAGTGGATCCTCCTACGTCGGTTGTTTCGTCCGCCCGCTTCATCCCCTGATGCGCACCCTAGCCGGATCGACCGGTTCGGGCACCCGCGCACGGGTCCACGGACGTGCATGATTACGAGCCGTGACAGGTTACCACACTGCGCGTGCGCATACCAAGCGGTTCCGGCTACGCGCCGAAGTGACCTCTAGGCGAACTCGCGTCCGCACATCGGGCAGATGAGGTGTGCGTCGAACCAGCCATCCCGATCAGATTTCGGGATCAGTTCGAGCGTGAGGTCGACCTCGCATGCCGGGCACCAGAATCGCCGGGGAAGCTTGAGTTTCGAGATGAAGCACTCGGCATCGGCTTCACGATCACGCACGACGAGTTTGAACGACTCGGAACCTCCGCCGCAGCTCGCGAGATTGTCGAGGACCAGTCTGATCTTCTCGGCGACATCGGCGGGCTTCGCCTGGTTCTTGATCAGATAGTCCACGGCGCCGAGCTCAAGCGAACGTTTGATCGCGGACTCTTCACCGAGGTTGGTCAGCACTACGACCGGCAGATCGCTCGTGCGAGGGTCGGCCTTCATCGACTGGAGCACATCGAGGCCTCCCATGCGCGGCATGATGAGGTCGAGCAGCACCATGTCGACGCGATTCGCGCGCAGCACCGCAAGGGCCTCGAGGCCGTCACCAGCGGTCAGCACACGGTAGCCTTCACTCGCAAGCTTGTCCTGGTAGATGCGACGGAGCAACTCGGTATCTTCAACGACGAGGATCTGTTCGTTTGCCACGGGGGGACCTCTCAGCTAGCTTGCAGGTATGAAGCCTTGTGCGGCGTGTAGTCGCGCACGAAGGCGGAGCACCGCCTTCGTGTGAAGCTGACTCACACGCGACTCGGTCACGCCGAGTACCGCGCCGATCTCCTTGAGGGTAAGTCCCTCGTAGTAGTAGAGCGCAATCACGACCTTCTCACGCTCCGGCAGCCGCTCGATGGCTTTGGCGAGGATATCCTTCACCTCGGCGCTCTCGAAGACCTGGACCGGATCCTCGGCCGTATCGTCCTTGATGGTCGCGACCGGGCTGTTCCTGTCGTCGCGGTCGCCACCGCCGGACCAGAGCTCCTCGAAGGACACCACCGAGGTGTACGAGAGCTTGGTGAAGATGTCGTGGAGGTCGCTCGTGCTGATGCCCATGTGTGCAGCGACTTCGGCGTCGGTCGGTACCCGCTTGAACTTGTTCTCGAGTGCGACGTACGCACCCTCGATCTCGCGTGCACGGGCGCGCACCGACCGGGGAACCCAGTCCATCGCACGGAGCTCGTCGATGATGGCGCCTTTGATGCGCGCGATGGCGTAGGTCTCGAACTTGATGCCGCGCTCGGGGTTGAACTTCTCGATTGCGTCGATGAGGCCGAAGACGCCATAGGAGATGAGATCGGAAGTGTCCACGTTCTGAGGAAGGTTCGAGGAGAGGCGACCGGCGACGTACTTCACGAGCGGCGAGTAGTTGAGAATCAGCTTCTCCCGGGCGATGGCGTCGCCCGTCTCCTTGAAGGCGTCCCAATATATCGTGACGTCGCTCCCCGCCTGTGCCCGCATGCAGAATGCCCCTCTGTGGTTAGCCCCTCGGATGCGCCTTCTTGTGAACGTCTTGCAGGCGTCGTGCGCTCAGGTGAGTATAAATCTGGGTCGTGGACAGGGCAACGTGGCCGAGCAACTCCTGCACCGAGCGGAGATCTGCTCCGGACTCCAGCATATGGGTGGCGAAGCTGTGGCGCAATGCATGAGGACTCAGGGCCATCGCCGAGCCCGTCTTCTTGAGGTACCGTTTCATGAGCCGACGGACGCCATCCGAGGAGAGCCGCGTGCCTAGGCGGTTCAGGAAGAGCGCTTCCTCGCCATGCTTGTCGAGCTTCGGGCGCGCGCTGCGGATGTACTCGGCGATGCGGGTGGCAGCGATCGTGTGAATGGGCACGATGCGCTCCTTCGAGCCCTTCCCCATCACGCGGACCTGCCCCTGCGAGAAGTCGACGTCGCCGAGGTCGAGCCCGGTGAGCTCCGAGACGCGGAGGCCGCCGGCGTACAGCAGCTCGAGGATCGCGCGATCGCGCATGCCGAGCGGGGTCGTCGCATCCGGCGAGTCGATGAGGGCGCCGATCGTCTCGGCAGAGGCGATCACAGGCAGTCGCTTGGGAAGCTTCGGTGTGGCGACGACGTCGGCCGGGCTTCCGGCGACGATGCCGCGATCGACCAGGAACGCGAAGAGCGAGCGCACTGCAGAGAGCTTGCGGGCGATCGTCCGGCGCGAATACTGTGCGCGGTCGAGTTCGCCGAGATAGCCGCGCAGGTTGCGGTATGTGAGCGTGGCGAGCACGAGGTTCTGACGTTCGAGCCAATCCGAGAATTGCGCGAGGTCGATCGAGTACGCCGCGACGGTTCGGGGCGACGCGTTGCGTTCGACCTCCAGCGACTCAAGGTAGGCGGCGACCAGCTCATCGGTGCCCGGCGTGCTCATCGTATGATCCGCTCCGCTTCGCGCCGTGCGGGAGCAAGCATCCCGGCATTCGCGGCGAGGTAGGAGTCGATGGCGGCTGCTGCCCGATCGCCGATAGCGGCACGGCGAACCCGCTTGGAGCGCACTGACGGCATCGCCGGCATGATGCCGATGTTGACGTGCATGGGTTGGTAGCGAACGGTCTCGGGATCCGTTGCGTATGCGATCAGGCTTCCCAGTGCGGTATCGGCCGGCAGCGGGAGGCTCGACGTGCCCTCACGGGCATCGATGATCCCGAGCGCTGCGACGATCCCGCCAGCTGCCGCCTCAAGGTATCCCTCGGTGCCGGAGAGCTGTCCTGCGATGCGCACGCGCGGGTCGGTACGCACCGAGAGATCGTGCGCGAGCAGTCGGGGCGCGTCGACGAAGGTGTTACGGTGCATGACGCCGTAACGGAGGAAGTCGGCAAAGCGAAGTCCGGGGATCATCGAGAAGACCCGTCGCTGCTCGGGAAAGGTGAGATTGGTCTGGCAGCCTACCAGGTTGTATGCGGTAAGCGCGCGGTTCTCGGCACGAAGCTGTAGCACCGCCCAGGGACGCTCGCCAGTGGCGGGATCGATGAGCCCCACCGGTTTCATCGCGCCGAATCGAAGCGCGTCGGGACCGCAGCGCGCGATCTCCTCGATCGGCTGGCACGCCTGGAAGAGATCCTTCTGCTCGAACGCCTTGGGAATGACCCGCTCGGCCGACAGCAGCGCCTCAAGGAACGCGTCATAGCTCTCGCGGGTGAGAGGGCAGTTGATGTAGTCGGCGCCCTCTCCCTTGTCGTAGCGTGATGCACGGAATGCCACCGAGAGGTCGACGGAATCCGCAGAGACGATAGGCGCGGCCGCGTCGAAGAACGCGAGACGGTCCTTGCCGAGAAGCGCGGAAAGGGCATCTTCGATACCCGAACTGGTGAGCGGTCCCGTTGCGAGGATCACGTCCCCTTCGGGGATAGCCGTCGCCTCACGGCGCTCGAGCGCGATGAGCGGATGCCCCTCGATGACGCGGGTGATCAGTTCCGCGAACGCATCGCGGTCGACTGCGAGCGCAGCTCCGGCAGGAACCGCGGTCGCGTGCGCGGCGGCGACGATAAGGCTCCCGAGGGCCTGCATCTCGCGTTTGAGCATTCCGGGAGCGGTCGCCGGGTCGAGGCTCTTGAATGAGTTCGAACATACCAGCTCGGCCAACGCTCCGGTGTGGTGTGCTGGAGAAGGGGTCACGGGGCGCATCTCGATCAGATTGACCGGAATACCCCGAACGGCGAGCTGCCACGCGGCTTCCGACCCGGCAAGCCCGGCGCCGATAACCGTGACTGATTCGGACGTGCTTGGTGAGGACAACGGGTCTCCAGGGTTCGGGTTCGACGTCCATTGTACCGTCCCGGGGCCCTCATCGCGCTGCTACGAAACCATATCGACCATCCCGATAGCGGACGACATTGCCGCCCATCTCCAGCTCGCCGAGTCGTCTCGCTATCGTCACGACATCGCAGTCGAGCGCTCGTGCAAGATCGTCCGGACGCTGGGCCTCTGCGAGAAGCGCGCGTTCGATCGCTCCCGATGGCAGAGTGAGCTGGGCGGCCTCCTGTGCGAACTCGACGTCAAGCCCGGCGAGCCGCAGAGCGTCGCCCAGTTCCGACACATCGGTGATGGGTGTCGCGCCCTGGCGGATGAGCCGATTCGCGCCGCGCGATTCCGGATGCGTGATGGCGCCAGGAACGGCCAGGACATCACGACCGAGGTCGAGGGCGAAATCGGCGGTCGAGAACGTGCCGCTCGGAAGACCCGCCTCGACGACGAGCAGTGCGGCGGAGAGCGCGGCGATAATGCGATTCCGGCGTACGAACGTCCACCGGGAAGGAGGTGAACCCCACGGCAGTTCGGAGATGACGGCGCAGTTCGAGCGGAGATCCTGAAGCAAGTCGGCCGACCCGGAAGGATAGTCGACGTCTGCGCCACACCCGAGGACCGCGATGGTGCTGCCGCCGCTCGATCGCGCTGCCAGCTGGCCGGCCATATCGCAGCCGACGGCAGCACCCGAGATGATCGTGACCCCGGCAGCGGCCGCCCATCCCGCGAATCGTCGTGCCGTCGTCAGGCCGTACGGGGTCGCTTTGCGCGCGCCTATCACGCCGAGTCCGGGCACGAGCAACTCGGGCGAGCCGATGACATAGAGCACTCGCGGCGGCTCGGAGAGGTCGCGGAGACAGGCGGGATACGCTGCGTCGCCGAGCGCGATCGCATGTCTGGCAGGCGATTTCATCGGTTCTCCCATCCTCGGTACCCGACCGCTTCGGCCAGGTGCGCTGCCGAGACGCGCTTCTCGGCATCCATGTCGGCCAGCGTGCGTGCCACGCGCAGGACGCGTGTGACCGCGCGTCCTGAGAAGTGGTGTCGCCTGGCGGTCTCCGTGAACAATCGGGACGTAGCGCCCGTCAATCGACAGGCATCGAGCAGAGCGGCACCGGAGAGTCCTGATGAGAGCCCGCCGCGCCTGCAGGCGAACTCCCTGGTCGCCAGGACGCGTTCGCGGACCACCGAGGACGATTCTCCCTGCTCGGCGCCGAGCAGAAGATCGGGGTCGATTCGGTCAACACGCACAACGAGGTCCATGCGATCCATGAGCGGCCCACCGACTCTCGTGTTGTATCGCCGGATGATCCCGTCAGCACAATCACACGTGCGGTCGGGGTCGCCGAGAAAGCCGCACGGGCACGGATTCATGGCAGCGACGAGCGTGAAACGGGCCGGATAGCGCACTCGTCCTTCCGCCCTGACGAGCGTGAGAGAGCCGTCCTCCATCGGCTGTCGAAGCGTTTGCAGCGCCGAAGGCGAGAATTCCGCAAGTTCATCCAGGAAGAGAACCCCGTTGTGCGCAAGACTCATCTCGCCGGGACGCGGCGGGGAGCCGCCACCTGCAAGACCGGCCACCGAGCACGTGTGGTGGGGCGCACGAAAGGGTCGTCGACCCGCGAGCAGCGGCGCCTCGTCAAGCCCCGCGACCGAGTGCACGAGTGCCGACGCAAGCCGCTCGGCGTCATCGAGTTGTGGCAGTATCCCGGGTAGGCGCCGGGCTAGAAGCGTCTTCCCCGAGCCCGGAGGACCGACCATGAGCAGGTTGTGGCCCCCCGCGGCCGCCACCTCGAGGACGCGCCGTGCGCCGGCATGGCCAGCCACGTCCAGCAGGTCCGGCTCGGTGAATCCCCCGCTGCAGTAATGCGCAACGACAGGCAGCGCCGAGAAACCCGTGCGGAGCTCCTGCAGCACGTCGAGACGGTGACATGTGAGTCCTTCGACCGCGCGGGCGGCCGCAAGCGCACCGCCGGGTCCGATGAGGTCGTGTCCGCATCGCGCTGCAGCGAGAGCGTACGCAAGCGTGCCGGCGACCGAACGGACGCTCCCGTCCAACGCGAGCTCGCCGACCGCGCTCGACCCTGCGGTGAGTCCGGCGGGAATCTGTCGCGTCGCGGTGAGTATCGCCAGTGCGATCGGCAGGTCGAATCCGGTACCGTGTTTGCGCAGCGGCGCCGGTGCGAGGTTCACCAGAACGCGGGCATTCGGGAACTCGAAACCGGCGGCCCGAAGCGCGCTTCGCACCCGATCGCGCGCTTCAAGGACGGCGGTGTCGGCAAGGCCGACGATACCGAAGCCGGGGAGCCCGGACGTGACGTCGGCCTGCACCTCGACCGGGAGCGCCTCTACCCCGGCGATGGTCGCCGCAAAGACGGTCGCCTGTGGCATGTCACCCGTCCACAGTGAACGCGGCACGATGATGCCGCAGCAAGGCACGGTCCTCGGCGAGGACCCTGATGCTGATCACATCGAATCGAACCGCACATGGCTCGGCACCGGCATCTGCAAGATACGCCTTGGCGAGTCGCGCGATGCGACGCTGCTTCTGCGGGGTGACGGCCGCTTCAGGCGAACCCTTTGCATCGGTCGTGCGGGTCTTCACCTCGCACAGCACAAGGGTCGTTCCGTCGAGGAACACGACGTCGATCTCCCCCGCCGGACACCGCCAGTTGCGGTCGATGATCGTCATTCCGATTCGATCGAGATACGCCGCCGCGGCGTCTTCGCCACGACGTCCGGTCTCCACTCTGTCCATATGGACCACCTCCTCCATGCAGCATGGAGGAGGTCCCGAAACCAGCGCTTACCCGGAGCCGAACAGAGCTAGAACAGCGACACCTGCGAGCACGGTGAGAAGCTCATGCGATGCAGCTCGCACGGACCGATCCGGGTGATGACGTCGATGTGCTCGAGCGTCCCGTACCCCTTGTTGAGTGCGAATCCGTACTCCGGAAACCGTGCGTCCATCTCGCGCATGAGCGCATCCCGCGCCACCTTGGCGACGATCGAAGCGGCAGCGATGGCGGCTACCAGGCGGTCGCCGCCGACGACCGCCGTCGCGGGCCGTCCCACGTCGACCGGCAATCCATCGATCAGTACATGCTCCACCTCGACGTCGAGCGCCTCGATGGCCCGACGCATCGCCAGGACGTTTGCTGCGGCGATGCCGATGGCGTCGATGACCGAGGGCTCGACGTGGGCGACAGCGACGGCTTCGGCCACCCGGCGTATCTCGGCGTCGAGACGCACGCGGGCGTCGGGTTTGAGACGCTTCGAATCATCGATGCCAGCGATACGGGCGCTGGCAGGCAGGATGACGGCGCCTGCCGTGACCGGACCGGCGAGGCATCCTCGGCCGACTTCGTCGACGCCGGCGACCACGAAGACGCCGTCTCGGTGAAGCGATAGCTGCACCTCCGACATCCGGTCGAGTCGCTGCCGCTCCGCTTCGTCGCGTTCAAGACGGCGCGTTGCCGAGACGAGAGCAGCGATGACGCCTGCACGCGGGTCGGATGCATAGCGTGCGATGAGTGCAGGCAGCTCGCACGATGGCGCATGCGCGATGGCCCGGCAGATCTCGGCGACGGTCGGCTGTGACATCGGGGCTCCTCGGAAGGCGTATGGCTCCACCCTACCGGAATACGAACAGGCCCGGGAAGAATCCCGGGCCTGGCGCGTTCGTTCTGTGGGTGCGCGGTCTAGAAGCGCAGTTCCTTGACGCGGGCGGCCTTGCCGACCTTGTCGCGGAGGTAGTACAGCTTGGAGCGGCGAACCTTACCGCGGGTGACGACCTCGAGCTTCATGATCTTGGGCGAGTGCACCGGGAAGGTACGCTCCACGCCAACGGCATACGACACCTTGCGGACCGTGAAGGTCTCGCGGGCGCCAGCACCGTGACGGCGGATGACGATACCCTGGAACGGCTGGACGCGTTCCTTCGTGCCCTCGACGACCTTGTAGCTCACCTTGACGGTATCGCCAACCGAGAACTCGGGCAGTTCTTCATTGATCTGCTGCTGCTCGATCGCTCGGATCCTGTTCATCTCTGTTCCGTTCCTATCTGATGCCGACGGCATTCTTGTCTTGAGACACGAGTGGATAGTATAGACTAGCCGCTCGGCGCGGCGCAATCATCAGAAGGAGGCGAACCTGTTGAGCGGCCAGTACCGCAGGAACGCCTTGCCGTGGATGATCTCCACCGGCTGTGGCCCGAACCATCGGGAATCGTGGCTGTTCGTCCGGTTATCTCCCATGAGCCAGACCTGGCCTTCGGGAATCTGCATGGGCAGAAGCACGTCGCCCGGCTCGCTCGGCTTGCCGTGCACGTACGGCTCATCAAGCTTCTTGCCGTCCACCCAGACCGCACCCTCTTTGATGTCGAGCGTCTGTCCGCCGACCGCGATGACGCGCTTGATCAGCGTAGGCACCGTCTTGGTGGGATCGTCGAAGACGACGATGTCGCCCTGTCTGGGGGTGTCGAATCGATAGATGAACTTGTTCGCCAGTACGCGCTCGCCGATGCCGATCGTCGGGATCATCGATCCCGTGGGAATCACGTACGGCTGTACAACGAACGTACGGATGCCGGTGGCAAGCGCGAACGCCAGGATGACCATGAGAACGAGTTCGCCGAGCCAGCGAAGGAACGACGGTGGCGTCTCGGCAGGTGCGGTGTCGGTCATGACGCTGCCGTCCAGCGCAACCGCCTCGTCGATCTCGTCGTCCGTATACGCTCTGCGCTCGTCGGTCACAGCGCATCTCCCTTCGTTTCACAGCCGCCGAGAATCTCCTCGGCGTACGACTTCTCCTCGGCGGTCAGACCGGCACTATCGAGCAGGTCGGGTCTGCGTTCTGCCGTCCGGCGGATGGCTTCGGTCCGGCGCCAGCGGTCGACGCGTGCATGATCGCCGCTCAGAAGCACCTCGGGCACGTCCATACCACGGAATGAGGACGGGCGCGTGTATTGAGGGTACTCCAGAAGCCCCCAGGAGAACGACTCTTCCTGCGTTGACGTTTCCGAGGCGAGAACACCGGGCTGCAGTCGGGTGACCGCGTCCACCAGGATCATGGCAGGCAGCTCGCCGCCGGTGAGCACGTAGTCTCCGGCAGAGACCTCGATATCGACGAGGGTGCGCACGCGCTCGTCTACGCCCTCATAGCGCCCGCACAGGACAACGAGGCGCTCACGGGCGGCAAGCACCTCCACGAGGCTCTGGTCGAGCCTGCGACCCTGCGGGCACATGAGTACGACAGTGGGCGGGGCTTCGTCGAGGGCGGTCACCGCTTCGACCGCTGCGAAGAACGGCTCCGGCTTCATGACCATGCCGTAGCCCCCACCGAAAGGATAGTCATCTGTGGTGCGATGCTTGCCTTCGGCCCAGTCGCGCAGGTCGTGTACCGCAAAGGTCACAGCGCCCTTGTCTCGGGCGATGCCAAGCATCGACGAACCGAGCGTCGGCTCGAAGATCTGCGGGAATATGCTGATGATGTCGATGCGCACGTTCAGTCCTCGTCTAGCAGGCCGGGAAGCAGCGTCACTGATATCTCACGTGTATCGTCAGCTATGTCGTGGACGACATCATCGATCACGGGAATGAGAATCGACCCGAAGGGTCCTTCGATCTCCCAGACGTCATTTGCACCGGTATAGATCACGTCCATGATGGTTCCCAATGAGCCCCGGACCGTGTCCGTCACGGTGTAGCCGATCGGATCGAACTCGTCATCGTTCCAGCCTTCAGGAACCGCAGAGGACCGTACCAGAAGCGTCGCCCCCGCAAGCGCGCGACCTTGAGCAAGCGTGTCTACACCGGCGATGGTCAGGAGCGGGCCTTTGGGACCCTGGCGCACACCGGTGAGCCGGAGCTGAGAGACTCCCGCAATCGGGGGAACTGCCCAAAGCTCGGCCTCAAGGAGCAAATCAAAGGGAAGGTCGAGCAGCGGTTTCACTGCGACCTCCCCTTTGAGTCCGTGCGTCTTGACCACGCGCGCGACAGGTACGAACGGCGCGTCCATCGCGTTAGCCGAGAACCTCCACCGACGCATCGCTACCTTCAACAGATGCAGCTGCTCGCACGAGCGTGCGGATCGCTTTGATGACGCGTCCTTGGCGGCCGATGACCTTGCCGATGTCGTCCGGATTCACGGTCACTTCGTACGCCGACCCGTCAGGGCCGGTCTGCTTCGCAATCGAGACATCGTCCGGATTGTCGACAAGCGACGTTACGAGAAACCGGACGAGCTCGTCAGTGTCAGCGTTGCGGGGCATCTGCTACTCGGCCTCGGCCGAAGCTTCGTCCTCGACGACTTCAGTGGCCACTTCCTCAGCGGCGGTCTCCTCGGCAACCGGCTCGGGAGCAGGAGCGGCGGCGGCTTCAGCAGCCTTCGCAGCAGCTTCCTCGGCGGCTTTGGCCTCGGCAGCAACCTTGGCCTGCGCCTTCTTGGAGATCTTGGTGGTACCGGCCGGAGCGGTCTTCTCGCCCTTTGCGATGGCGATCAGCTTGCCGGCCGCCTCGGTGGGCGTGGCGCCCTTCGCGAGCCAGGCATCGACCTTGACGAGATCAAGCTCGACGGTCGAGGGCTGAGTGCGCGGGTTGTAGCGCCCGAGAATCTCAATGAATCGGCCATCACGCGGAGCGCGTGCATCGGCCGCGACGACACGATAGAACGGCGCCTTCTTGGCGCCGGCGCGTGCCAGACGGATCTTGACTGCCAACAGTTCACCTCCGTGTAGGGCGGCATTGTGCCGCCGTGTCCGAGCTAGAGCAAGTGCCAATGATAGGTCATGAATCGAAGCGGGTCAAAGAAGCGAACGATTCTGCAGGCTAGAAGGGCATTCCGGGCATACCCATGCCACGGCGACGACGCTTTCCCTGCTGTGCGCCCATCTGCTTGACCATCTTCTGAGCCTGGGCGAATTGCTTGAGCATCTGGTTGACGTCGTAGACGGTGACACCGGCACCGGCGGCGATGCGCTCACGTCGTGAGCCGTTGATAACCGACGGCTTCGCGCGTTCCCGCGCGGTCATCGACTGGATGATCGCCTCGGTGCGTGTGAGCGCGCTCTCGTCGACCTCGGCATCCTTCGGGAGCTTGTTGGCACCCGGGATCATCGCCATGATGTCCTTGAGCGAGCCCATCTTCTTGATCTGCCTGAGCTGGCCGAGGAAGTCGTCAAGGGTGAATGAGCCGGCGCGCAGGCGCTGCTCGGCCTCGACGGCGGTGTCCTCGTCGAACGCTTCCTGCGCCTTCTCGATGAGTGATACGACGTCACCCATGCCGAGGATGCGCCGCGCCATGCCGTCGGGGCGGAAGACTTCGAGGTTGTCGGTCTTCTCCCCTACGCTGGCGAAGAACACCGGCTTGCCGGTGACGGCACGGATAGAGAGCGCGGCGCCGCCACGTGCGTCGCCGTCAAGCTTGGAGATGATCACGCCGTCGAAGTCGACGCGCTCGGCGAAGGCCGCGGCGGCATTGACCGCATCCTGCCCGGTCATCGCGTCGACGACCATCAGCACCTGTTCGGGCTTGATCGCGGCCTTGATCGCGGCGGCCTCGGCCATCATCTCCTCGTCAACGTGCAGGCGTCCCGCCGTGTCGACGATGACGAGGTCGCGGAGCCGGTCGATCGCGTCCCGTACGCCGGCTCTGGCGATCGCGACGGCGTCGGTGCCCTCGCCGCGATAGACCGGGATGTCGAGTTCGCGACCGAGCGCTTCGAGTTGATCGATAGCTGCCGGACGATAGACGTCGCACGCGACCATGAGCGGTCGCTTGCCTTGCTTGCGCAGGAGATTTGCCAGCTTCGCAACCGCCGTGGTCTTGCCAGCGCCCTGCAGCCCGACGAGCATGATGACATTCGGGACCCTGCCGGAGAGCGCAAGGCGCGCCTCGTTGCCGCCCATGAGCGCGGTGAGCTCCTCGAGGACGATCTTCACGACCATCTGGCCCGGCGTGAGGCTCGCCATCACGTCGGCACCGACCGCCCGTTCGCGGACTTTGGCGATGAACTCCTTGACGACCTTGAAGTTCACGTCTGCCTCAAGGAGCGCCATGCGTACTTCGCGCATGGCGGCGTCTACATCCGCCTCGGAAAGCTTGCCGCGTCCGGTCAGACGCGAGAAGACGGATTGCAGTCTATCGGTGAGATTCTGGAACATCGCCATCTCCGGGGCCGGTGGTCGTGACTCCCTAGGCTACGGTCGTCCGGCCGCCGCGTCAATCCGGCGGAGTCGCGTTACCGGCGAGAAGATCCACCGCGCTTTGCCTTTGACGTCGCTTAGCCTTACCGGCCCGAAGAAGCGACTGTCGAGCGAGACCGGGCGGTTGTCGCCGAGGACGTAGACCGAACCGGCGGGGACCGTGAAAGGCTCGATATGGAAGCTCTCGGCACCCATGATGACCGGATACGTCGTAGGTTCGGGTCGACCGTTGATGCGAACCGAGTCTCCGAACACTTCGACGGTGTCGCCGCCGAGAGCAACCACCCGCTTGATGAGTTCATCGGGCTTGCCCGATATGACCGCTGAGAAGGAGATCACATCGCCCCGCGCCGGTTGGGAGTACCCACGCGTTATGAGAACCCGGTCACCGTTGCGAAACCCGGGAAGCATGGAATCACCATCCACCTTGATGGCTGTGTTCGCGACGTAGAAGATGGAAACGAGCAACGCGAGCGCGAGCGCCAACGTGACCAGCAGCGGGATATGCTTGCGATCCGAAGGCAGCGTGGGGATGAACCGGGGCATGGCACTCACTCCAGGCCGACGAGCGCTGCGGCGAACTCCTCCGGGTCGAACGGTTTGAGGTCGTCTGCGCCCTCGCCAACGCCGATGCGAAGGATCGGCACTCCCAAGTCTCGCACCACGGCGACAGCGATGCCGCCCTTTGCGGTGCCGTCGAGCTTGGTGAGCGCGATAGCGTCGATACCGACGGCGCTGTCGAACTCCCGCGCCTGTGTGAGTCCGTTCTGCCCGGTGGTGGCATCCATGACAAGGAGCGTACGGACGGGCGCATCGCTCTCGCGCTCAACGATGCGCTTCACCTTCGAGAGTTCAGCCATGAGGTCTTTCGATGTGTGCAGTCGGCCCGCGGTATCCACCAGCAACAGGTCCGTGCCGTTCGCTTTGGCCTGGCGCACGGCATCGAACGCAACCGACGCAGGATCCGTTCCCCGCTCGCTCTCCACGATCGGAACACCTGCGCGATCCGCCCAGATGTGGAGCTGCTCGACCGCTGCGGCCCGGAAGGTGTCGGCCGAGCCGATCAGCACGGAGCGGCCCGCATCGGCAGCGGCCTTGGCGAGCTTGCCGACCGTGGTCGTCTTTCCGGTGCCGTTGATGCCGACCACAAGCACCGTGGATGGCGACGCTTCGATGAAGTCGGCGGCGTCAGGAAGCCGGAGCTCGCCTGCGATCTCGGCGGCGAGGTGCCGGAGCACTGCGCGTGCGTCGGGCAGTGCCTGGCGCTTCGCCGCGTCTCGCAGTCGCTCGACCATCTCGGTCACGGCGGTGACGCCCATGTCCGCGCCGATCAGCGCGTCCTCGAGGTCGCTCCAGAAGGCCTCATCGACATCCGGCCCGCGGCCGAGCAAGACGTTGAGCTGTCCGCCGAGCTGTTCGCGCGTGCGTGACAGCCCCTGCGTCAGCCGATCGAGCCATGCGCTCACGACGGCACCTGCTCGGTGGCGCTCAAAGCGCGCTGCAGCTTCTGGCTGACGACCTTGCTCACGCCATCCGACTGCATCGAGACGCCGTAGAGCACGTCGGCCATCTCCATCGTGCGGCGCTGGTGGCTGACCACGATGAACTGCGTGTGCTCGCGCATGCTGTCGGTGAACGCTATGAAACGCCGCAGGTTCGTGTCGTCGAGCGCGGCCTCGACCTCGTCGAGGATGTAGAACGGGCACGGCCGCGTCCGGTACAGCGCGAAGAGCAGCGCGAGCGCTGTGAGCGATTTCTCCCCGCCTGAGAGCAGGGTCATCTTCGCGAGCCGCTTGCCGCGCGGCTGTGCCACGACTTCCACGCCGGTGGTCTCGGGATCGTCGGGCTCGGTGAGCCGAAGCGATGATTGTCCGCCCGGGAAGAGCAGCGAGAAGATCTCCTGGAAGTGATGGTCGACCTGCTCGAAGGTCTCCAGGAAGCGGTCGCGCATCTTGCGATCGATCGCCGAGACGACCTTCTGCAGCGCGCTTCTGCTGGAGAGCAAGTCCTCGAGCTGCTTGCCGAGGAACTCCCTGCGCGCGTTGAGCTGGTCGTACTCCTCAACGGCGACGGGGTTCACGGGGCCGAGGTTCGCGATGCGCTTGCGAAGTCGGTGTGCGGCCTCGACCGCGGACTCCCGGCTCTCGATGGGCTCGGTCTGGAGCGCGGACTCGAGCGGAATGCCGAGCTCCTCCACGATGCGGGAGGCTGCGGCGCGAACCTGTACCTCCAGCTGAGCCTTCTCCACCCGGATGTCGGACATCGCTTCGTTAACGGCGTCAAGCTCCGCCTGAGCGGCGCGGACGCCCTCCTGGGCATCGTGGATGGTGGTCCTGAGTGACTCGGAATCCGCTTGCTCGAACCGCGCGCGGTCACGTAGGCGTACCGCCCAGTGCTCGGCACGCTCTAGCAGCACGGTGTAGAGGTCATGGAGCGGCTGAAGGCGCTCACGGAGCATCTCGAGGGCGGCCTCCGTCTGCATCGACTGCTCGACGAGGACGGCGAGTTCCTCGGCATCTGCGTTCACGGTGTGGTGACGCCGCTTGAGGTGCACCTCGCGCTCTGAGACGGCCGCGATCTCCACCTGGCAGGTGGAGAGTCGTCCCGAGACAGCGGTCTCGTCCCGGAAGCGCGCATCGCGCAGCTCGCGCTTGACGACCGATTCCTCTTCGAGCTCGTCGAGGCGCGCGATGCCGGCCTGGATCGTGTCGGCGAGCTTGCGCTCGGCTGGGCGATCCTTTGCGGTGCGCTCCTCGATCTGGCGGATGCGTACGTCGATGCGGGAGGCCTCCGCGTCCAGATCGGTCGCGGACTGCTCGAGGCGGCCCACTTCCTCACGTGCCGACGCGACGTCCCCGCCGACGGTTGCGATCACCTGCGACAGCTCGAGCGCGTCTTGCTGGGCGACAGAGAGCGCCTCCGCAGCGGCAGCCACGGCAGCCTCCGCCTCGCCGAGCGACGCGTCGACTGCGGACAACCGGTCACGAAGCTCCGCAAGACGGCGCTTCCGGCCGAGGACGTTGGCGTCACCGGCGGTCTGGGGCCCCACGCGCACTTTGCCGCTCGGCCACACAATGTTGCCGCCACGCGTGGCGAATCGGCACTGGGCACCCGGCTCAGCCGAGGCGCGCAGGGCATCCTCAAGGGTGTCGACGACGCGGATGTCGCCGAGCAGCCCGCCAAGCGCCGAGAGCACCGCGGCGTCAGCCGTCACGGCGTCGATGAGCGGCGTGCCCGGACCCGCGGGACACGTGAACGGCTTGGCGTCGAGCGGCATGAGCGAGTAGTCGCCGACCTCGTTCTCCTGAAGCAGCGCCACGACGTTTCCAGCGGCCTTGCGGGACTTCACCAGTACGCAAAACACGTCGCTGCCGAGAACGTTCTCAAGGAGCGTCTCGTACTCTTCGGGGACCGAGACATGCTCGGTGACCGGGCCGACGACGTCGGGAAGCTCGCGCTCCTTGGAGATCAACCAGGCAAGCGCGGGCGATGCCGCCTCGAACGCGCGATCGACTTCCTCAAGCGCGCGGATCTCGGCGCGCACGTCGTTGAGCTCATCGCGGCGCGCGGCGAGATCGGCGTTGCGGCTTTCGAGCAGCCGTACGCGGCGGTCCACGTCGGATTCCGCGAGTTGTGCCTGCTTCCGAGAGTGGTCGAGCTTCGCCTGGAGCGCGTCCACGCGGTCACGGCGCGACGCGAGCGTCTGACCGAGCGCGGAGCGCTGCGTGCGGACCGCCTCGATGCGCTCGGCGAGCATGTCGGTCTCCATCGCGAACCCGGAGAGCGCCTGCTGGAGCGAGGCGAGCTCGGTGCGTGCGTCGTCGGTCTCCTTGCGGACGCGGCGCTGCTCGGCAAGGGACGCCGAGAGCTCCTCCTCGGCGGCGAGACGCTCCTTGCGTGCGGTCTCGGACTCCCTGCGAAGCTCGCCAAGCTGCGTGTAGAGGGCCTGGATGCGGGCCTCGGTGACCGCGCGCTCCTCGGCGATCTGCTTCGCCTCGGCATCCCGCTGCCCGAGACGCGACTCGCTCTGGTGGATCTTCTGGCGTAGTTCCGAGAGCCGCTCGACGAGGTTCTTGCCCTTCTCCTCGAGCAGCAAGAGTCCGGAGTTCACGCGCTCCAGCACCGACTGAAGGCGGCGGCGCTGCTCGGAGAGGTCGCCGACGAACAGCCCTTTCTCCTCGAGCAGCGACTGGAACTTCGAGAGCTCGCGTTCCTTCTCGGCCAGGCGGTATCGGGCAAGCTCGACCTCGGCGTCCTGCTCGCGTTCGCGCTTCTCGACGCCGTCCCACCCGCTCTGCAGGTCGCGCAGGTCGGTGACGGCGAGCGCGATTTCGAGGTCGCGCAGCCGGGCGGACGCTTCGCGGTACTCGGCGGCCTTGGTGGCCTGACGCTGTAGCGGGCGCAGCTGCCGGTCGATCTCGCTCAGGATGTCGCGGATTCGGTCCACGTGGACATCCATGGCCGTGAGCTTGCGCAGCGCGCGCTCCTTGCGCTTCTTGTGCTTGAGAACGCCTGCGGCCTCTTCGATAAGCGCACGGCGGTCCTCGGGCTTGGAGTTGAGCACTTCGTCCAGACGGCCCTGGCTGATGATGGAATGCGTGTCCCGGCCAAGGCCGGTATCGTGCAGCAGCTCCTGGATGTCCATGAGCCGGCACGGCGACTGGTTGATGAGGTACTCGCTCTCGCCGTTGCGGAACATGCGGCGGGTGATGGTGACTTCGTGGAACTCAAGCGGCAGCGTTCCGTCGCTGTTGTCGAGCACCAGATCGACCTCGGCGACTCCCACGGCCTGACGTGCCGAGGAACCCGCGAAGATCACGTCCTCCATGGCATTGCCGCGAAGCGACTTGGCGCTCTGTTCGCCGAGCACCCACAGCACGGCATCCGAGACGTTGGACTTGCCTGAGCCGTTGGGCCCGACGATGACCGTGACGCCGGGTTCCAGCGAGATCCTGCTACGGTCTGCGAAGGACTTGAACCCCTTCAGCGTGAGCGACTTGAGGTACAACGGCTACCCTTCCGGACGTGTTCTCTCGGGGTCTGTCGGGCTGCCCCGGCGCCCCTCTCGCAGTGCGAACCATGCTATCACAGCGCGGGGCTCCTACCGCTTGTCGAGCCGCAGTTCCAGAGCCTCGATCGCGCCTGCGGCCGCGGCCTTCTCGGCCTCCTTCTTGGAGCGTCCGGTGCCATGACCGAGCGACTGCCCCGCGACGAGCACCTCGACCGTGAACACGCGATCGTGAGGCTCTCCTTCCGCATCGGTCACCCGGTACGTCGGGAGCATGCCGAGGGTCGCCTGGGTGTGCTCCTGGAGCACCGACTTGGGATCCTCGGCCGGTGCTGCGACAAGCCCGGCGTCGAGCGCGTCGGCAAGCACGCGCAGTATGAGCGGCCGCGCAGCTGCGATCCCGCCGTCAAGGTAGACCGCCCCGAACACCGCCTCCAGCACGTTCTCGGCGAGCGACTTGCGCGATCTCCCTCCGCTCGCCCGTTCGCCTTTGCCGAGGGCCACGAGCCCATACAGGCCCAGAGCCTCGGAGACCGCCGAGAGGTTCTCCCCCGAGACGGCCGCGATCTTCCGCTTCGTGAGCTCACCTTCCGGGGCCTCCGGGAAGCGGCGGAACAGCTCCTCCGCGATGACGAATCCCAGCACGGAGTCGCCGAGGAACTCGAGACGCTCGTAGCTCTGCGTGCGATGCTCGCCGGCGTACGACGAGTGCGTGAGCGCGCGCTCCAGAAGCGAGCGATCCTCGAACACGTAGCCCAGGATGGCCTCGGCGCGTGCGATCGTATCGGCCGGGTGCGTCATGAGCGGCGCGCGAAGACCAGACAGGCGTTGTGGCCGCCGAACCCGAACGAGTTGCTCAGGGCGGCAGGAACGTCGGCTTTGCGTGCAACGTTGGGCACGTAGTCGAGATCGCACGCCGGGTCGGGATCCGTGTAGTTGATGGTCGGCGGGAGGATGCCGCTCTCGATGGCCATCACGCATGCGACCGCCTCGAGCGCGCCCGCACCGCCGAGAAGGTGGCCGGTCATCGATTTTGTGCTGGAGACGGGCGGGACGTCTGATCCGAAGACCGCCTTGATCGCGCCGGTCTCGGCTGCATCACCGAGTTGCGTCGACGTGCCGTGCGCGTTGATGTAGCCGATATCGGCGGGTGCGAGGTCCGCTTGCGCCAACGCGAGGGCCATGGCGCGGCGTCCGCCGTTGCCGTCCGGCGCAGGAGCGGTCATGTGGTACGCGTCCGCGGTCGCACCGTAGCCGACAAGCTCGGCGTAGATGTGAGCGCCGCGGGACCTGGCGTGCTCGAGCTCCTCCAGGATGAGGATACCGCCGCCTTCGCCCATGACGAACCCGTCGCGTCCCGAATCGAAGGGACGCGATGCGCCGACCGGGTCGTCGTTGCGTGTGGAGAGCGCACGCGCCGCGCAGAAGCCGGCGAGGCCGAGCGGTGTGACACCGCAGTCGAAGCCTCCGGCGATCACCGCATCGGCCGAACCACGCCGGATCGCCTCGAACGCCTCGCCGAGCGAGTGGTTGCCGGTAGCACATGCCGAGACGGGCGCATAGTTGATGCCCTTGGCGCCACAGCGGATCGAGATCTGCCCTGCGGCGAGGTCGACGATCATCATCGGGACGAGGAACGGGCTCACACGACCCGGGCCCTTCTCGCGAAGCACGGCGTGCTGGTCCTCCATGGTGCCGAGCCCACCGATACCGGAGCCGACGATGACGCCCACGCGCTCGGCGTTGCTCTCATCGATGACGAGGCCGGAGTCGGCAAGCGCCTCTTCGGCTGCAACGACGGCGAACTGCTGGAATCGCGCCATTCGGCGAGCTTCCTTGGCATCGAGCCACGGGGAAGGATCCCAGTCATCGAGTGTCGCCGCGAAGCGCGTGGAGTACGCGCTCGTGTCGAACGCGGTGATCTCATGGACACCGGAGCGACCGGCGATGAGCCCTTCCCACGTCGTGGCGGCGTTCGGACCAAGCGCGGAAACCGCGCCGATGCCGGTGACGGCGACTCGTCTCGTCATCGTGCTCCTCCTGAGGTCGCGACTTCCCACTCGGCCACGAGCCGTTGCATGAGCTCGCGAACGGACGGGACATCGTTGATTCGAGCGGCGGCAGAGCCGGCGAAGACGAGTCCGCCGGTGACATCGCCCTGCTGTGCGCGGACGAGCTTGTCGATGATGCAGTACTCCTTGCCGCAGTCCTTGAGACAGGAGATGCAGCGGTCGATGACCGGGTAGTCACCGCCAGCGAGACGCTGCGTGAGCGGATTGCGTATCGCCCGACCGGGCAGGCCGACCGGGCTCTTGATGAGGACGATGTCCTCATCGGTCGCGTTCACGTACATGCTCTTGAACTCATCAGAGGCTGAAGACTCGACCGTCGCGGCGAAACGTGTCCCCATCTGCACCCCCGATGCACCGGCATCGAGCGCGCGCTTGATGTCTGCGCCGGTGACGACCCCGCCAGCGCCGATGACCGGGATGGTCACGGATTCGACGATGCGCGGCAGCAGATCGAGCATGTACTCATCAGTGCCGAGATGACCACCGGCTTCGTGGCCCTCGACGATCACGGCGGACGCGCCGAAGCGTTCCGAGAGCTTGGCTACTCGCTCGGAACCGACGATCGGCACGCACTCCACGCCGGCATCGCGGCACCAGCCGAAGACGTCGCGTGAAAAGCCGGCGCCCGCCACGATGACGTCCGCGCCACCCTCGATGGCGGCGTGCACCAGCTCCTTGAACTTCCTCACGGCTACCATGATGTTGACGCCGACGACGCCGGTGGTGGCCGACTTCGCCGCCTGCACCTCGCGCTTCAACTCGTCGGCGTCAAGACCGGAGCCCGCGATGAGCCCCACGCCTCCCGCTTCTGCGACGGCCGCCGCCAGCGGCGCCATCGAGATGCGGACGGCCATGCCGCCCTGCACGATCGGCAGTCTGGCGGTGCGGCTTCCTATGGTGAGCGGGGGCATTTCCACGCGGAACCTCCGGGTATCTGCATGAGAGCGCGTTCGTCCCGGCCGGTCTCGGACCGGCCGGGAGACGAAGCGTTCACGACATGTGGTCGCTTAGACGTTGGCGATGATGTAATCGACGGCGTCGCCGACGGTCTTGATGCCTTCGGCTTCCTCATCGGGAATCGAAACGCCGAACGACTCCTCGAGCGCCATGACCAGCTCGACGATATCGAGCGAGTCGGCGCCGAGGTCGTCGATGAACGATGCCTCCAGGGTCACATCCGCCTCATCGGCGTTCAGCTGCTCGACGATGACCTCGGTGACCTTCTGCAGAATCTCTTCGTTGCTCATGTAGTGCACCTCCCTTCTGTCCTGTCACGGTGCATTATGACGCGTTGCCGCGATCAGGCGAATGTCATCCCGCCGTCGACGGCCAGAACCTGGCCGGTGACGTATGCGGCCTCGTCCGACGCGAGGAATGCGACGGCGGCCGCGATGTCAGCGGGCGAACCGAAGCGCTTCATCGCGATACTGCCGAGGGCAGCGTCGCGGGCGGCTTCGGTTAGCGCAGCGGTCATGTCGGTCTCGATGAAGCCGGGGGCGATGGCGTTGACGCGCACGTTGCGTGAGGCAAGCTCTCGAGCGACGGACTTGGTGAGGCCGATAAGGCCGGCTTTGGCGGAAGCATAGTTCGCCTGACCTGCGTTGCCGACCAGCCCGACCACCGAGGAGATGTTGACGATCGCGCCGCAGCGCTGCTTCATCATTACCTTCGCCGCGGCACGTGTGACGTAGAAGGCACCGCTCAGATTCGTCGCGATGACCGACTCCCAGTCGTCATCCGACATCCTCACCAGCAATCCGTCGCGCGTGATGCCCGCATTGTTCACGACCACATCAAGCCGCCCGTAGCGCGCGACGACGGCTTCGATGAGCGCGGTACTGGATGTGGCATCCGCCACATCGCCCATGAACGCATCACTGTCGGCGGAGACTCCGGCGTCTGCCAGGCGCGCCAGCACTGCACGCGCACCCCTGTCGTCGCCGCGATAGTTCACTGCGACGGTGGCGCCCCGGAGCCCGAGCTCGTAGGCGATCTCGGATCCGATGCCACGGTTCGCGCCGGTGACGAGCGCGATTTTGCCGGTCAGGTCGCTCATGCGCCGAGCACCTCCAGGACACGCTCGATGCCGCCGTCTTCCACGGCGACGGCATCGATGCCTTCGACTTTACGTGCGAGACCGGTGAGGACGGCTCCCGTACCTGCCTCGACGATCACTTCAACTCCGGCATCACGCAGCGCGACCACCGTCTCGGTCCATCGGACCGGGCTGGTGATCTGCTCGAGCAGCCGTGCCCTTATGAGCTTCTCGGCGGTTGCCGGTGTAGGGTCGGTATTCTGCAGCACGGGTATCGCGGCGTCCGCGAACTGCGCCTCTGCGACGATCGCCGCGAATCGCTCGCCCGCCGGCGCCATGAGCGGCGAATGGAACGGGCCGGCGACGGTGAGTGGAACGACCCGTCGCGCACCCGCAGCCATGAGCGCTGCCGTCGCAGCCTCGATGCCGAGGTGCGTGCCGGAGAGGACCACCTGGGTGGCGGAGTTGTCGTTCGCCATCCATACCTCGCTCAATCCGTCGACCAGTTCCGCGACGGCGGAGCGCTCCATGCCGAGCACCGCGGCCATGGTGCCCGGTGTGACCTCCGCGGTCGAGGCCATGAGCGCCGAGCGCGCTGCAACGAGCTCGAGTCCCGCCTCGGCCGAGAAGACGCCCGCGATCGCAAGTGCCGCATACTCGCCAAGGCTGTGGCCGGCGACGAACGCAGGATCGAGACCGCAGTCAAGCAGGCTCATGCCCCAGACCCAGTCCGTGAGGTACAACAGCGGCTGCGCAGCGCGCGTGTCCGAGAGGGACTCGGCGGGGCCGTTTGCGGCAATCGAGCGTAACGGGAGGCCGGAGAGCGCCTCGGCGGCGTCCAGCAGCCGGTCGAGGTCTTCATGCTCGGGAAACGTCTCGAGCATGCCGACTCGCTGAGAACCCTGACCCGGAAAGACGAGTGCGTGCGTACGCATGGTCATCACGCGACCGGAATGGTTCCGAGCGCGCGCATGACCTCCTCGGCACCGTTCACAAGGTCGGCGACGATATCGGCAGCAGGCTCGATCCGGCAGACCATCGCAGCGATCTGGCCAGCCATCAGGCTGCCCATCGCGGTATCGCCCTGGCGCATGGCAAGCGCCAGCTTGCCGGCGCCGAGCGCCTCGATCTCCTCGGCCTTGCCCTCGCGGTCGAGTTCCATGATCTCCCGGGCCAGCCTGTTCTTCAGGACACGGACAGGGTGTCCGGTGGAGCGGCCGGTGACCACCGTGTCGCGGTCCTTGGCCTTGAGAACGGCGTCCTTGACGTCGGGATGGATCGTGCATTCGGTCGCACACATGAACCGGGTGCCGACCTGCACCCCTTCGGCTCCGAAGGCGAATGCAGCAGCGACGCCTCTACCGTCGGCTATCCCGCCGGCAGCGATGACGGGGATCTCCACGGCGTCGACAAGCTGCGGCGTGAGGACGAACGTGGTGAGTTCGCCGATGTGCCCACCCGCCTCCATGCCCTCGCCGATGATGGCGTCGGCGCCGATGGATTCCATCCGCTTCGCCAGGGCGACGGACGGAACGATCGGGATGACCTTGATGCCCGCTTCTTTGAGTGCGGCCATGTACTTGCCGGGGTTTCCGGCGCCGGTGGTAACGACCGGGACACGCTCATCGAGGACCATCTGGACGATCTCGTCGATATGCGGCGTGAGCAACATGAGGTTCACGCCGAATGGTTTGTCGGTAAGGGATTTCGCAAGCCTGATCTGCTCGCGAAGCAGGTCGGTGGGCATATGACCTGCGCCGATGATGCCGATGCCCCCGGCGTTGCTGACGGCGGCGGAGAGCTCCGCCGTGGCCGTCCACGCCATGCCGCCTTGGATGATGGGGTGCTCGATGCCGAGCAGACTCGTGAGTCGCGTTCGCAGGGCCATACTAGAGGTCCTCCTTGGTCCAACGTACTATTGCGGCCCCCCAGGTCAGTCCGGCGCCGAAACCGACGAGCGCGAGCACGTCGCCCCGCCGCAGGCTGCCGCTAGTATACAGGTCGTTCACGGCCAGCGGAATCGAAGCCGCTGACGTGTTTCCGAGGCACTCGATGTTGGAGAACACACGTTCATGCGGCAGGTGCAGCCGGTCCGCCACGGTGTCGAGAATCCGCTGATTCGCCTGGTGTGGAACCAGCCAGGTGATGTCGTCGATGGTGAGGTTCGACGACGCGAGAGCCTTCTTCGTGGTCGCCGGTATCGCGCGCACGGCGAACTTGAACACCTCCTGGCCGTTCATCTGGACGAAATGGAGGCCGTCCTCGACCGTCTGGCACGTCGCCGGCATCGCGGAGCCGCCGGCCGGAATCTGAAGCACCTCCGGCTTGCTGCCATCAGCACCCAGGTCGATTCCCAGGACACCGGGTTCGTCGCTTGCCTCCAGAACGAAGGCACCCGCTCCGTCTCCGAAGAGCACGCACGTGCGTCGATCGCTGAAGTCGATGAGGCGCGTGAGGGCGTCTGCACCGACGACAAGAACACGCCGTGCCCTCCCCGACTCGATGGCTGAAGCTGCCGCCTGGATGGCGTAGATGAAGCTCGTGCAGGCGGCCATGACGTCGAACGCAGGACACGACAGGCCGAGCTTGGCCTGCAGCAAGCACGCGCTCGAGGGCATGACCATATCGGGGCTCGACGTACCAACGATGAGCAGGTCGATGTCGGCCGGGGCGACGCCTGCATCGGCGAGCGCAGCTGCGGCCGCACCGATGCCAAGGTCGGACGTCGCCTGATCCTCAGCCGCAATGCGGCGCTCGCGGATCCCCGTACGGGTCCGGATCCACTCATCGGAGGTGTCGACGATCTTCGCCATGTCGTCGTTCGTGACGATGCGCTCAGGGAGGTAAGCACCGACGCCGGTGATCGCTGCATGGGTCATTGGAGAGATGCTCTTTTCGCTCGGGCAGCGCGGGCCGCCACAAATGTCCGAGTAGTATACACGTTCGGCACGGTCCGACAGCGTGAGGAGCCTAGCCGGCGACCGATGCTGCGATACGCTCGGTAAGCCCGCCCCGGGCCGCTCGCGCCGCAACGGCTATGCCTGCTGCCACGGCTCGAGCGTTGCTGCTGCCGTGTCCAATGATGCATACCCCCCGCACGCCCAGGAGCGGCGCACCGCCATACACATCAGGATTGATGCGCTCTTTGAGCTCCATGAGCGGCTCTCTGAGCACGGACGCCGCTATACTGCGCACAGTCGTCGATGTCATGGCGTCTTTCACCTGCGTGAGCAGCGTCTTCGCCAGTCCTTCCAACAGCTTCAGGGCGACGTTGCCCGTGAAGCCGTCGGTGACTATGACATCGGCAGTGCCTGTGGGTATGTCGCGTCCCTCCACGTTCCCGATGAATCCGGGCACCGCATCAGCCATGAGCGCGTGTGCCTCCTGAGCGAGTACGGAGCCCTTCGTCGGCTCCTCTCCGATGTTCAGCAACGCGACGGTGGGCTCGGCCCTGTCGAGGATGACCTGGGCATAGGCCCTGCCCATCAAGCCGAACTGGACGAGGTTCTCGGCCTTCACGTCGGCGTTCGCGCCCACATCGAGCAACACGCTCGGCCTCTCTGAGGCAGGGATTATGGTCGCGATAGCGGGGCGGGAGACCCCGGGGATGCGACCCATCACAAGCGTGGCAGCGGCCATGCACGCCCCGGTGCTTCCCGCCGAGAAGAACCCGGCCGCTTCCCCATCCTTGACGAGCCGACAGCCGACGACGATCGAGGAGTCCTTCTTCGTGCGAACAGCGTTCGCAGGGTGTTCCGCCATGTCAATGAATTCTGTCGTGGGAACCGCCCTGACGCGCTCTCTCGCGGCGGCAAACGGCTGTGTGACCTCTGCCGGGCCGGTGAGGATGATAGAGAGTGCCGGATCCGCAGCCAGAGCCGCGTCGATGCCTTCGAGCACCACAGATGGAGCGTCGTCGCCGCCGAGCGCGTCGACGACGATGGTCACGTTGGTATCAGTCACGGTGGCTCCCGGGGTCAGCGGACGATATCGAACGCCTTCATGAGCGCGTCGACATCGACAGAGCGCTCGAACATCTCGCGTATTCTACCAGCCTTCGCGGCATCGTGAAGACGCGTATGACCCATCAAGCGCTCCATCTTCTCGACCGCCGTGAGGGTATCGGTATCAACGAGCAGGATCGGCACACCGAGTTCCTCGGCACGCGAAAGCACAAGCGACGACGGCGGAAGGTTGCCGGTGAGGATGATGCAGCGTGTGTTGGTCTCGAGTGCGGCGAGCTGAACATCCGCACGGTCACCGCCCGTGATGACCGCCTTGCGCGCCTTGCGGCGGAAGAATCGCAGCGCCTTGTCCTGCCCCATCGCGCCGACCATGAACGTCTCGACGGGCTCATCAAGGCGATCATCGGCCGAGAGCACCGCTCCGCTGAGCGCTTCCACGATCTCCCGCACCGTCACGGACGACAGCGCGGTGTCGTGTGGGATCATGCCGAGCACGGGGATCTGGCGGGATGCCAGATACGGCATGACCCGACCGGTCAGGAAATCGGTCTGTGACTCGTGGACCCAGTTGAAGATGACGCCGCCGAGCACCGTTCCCAGGCGCCGTGACTCGCACACGACAGCGTCGGGCAGGTCGCTGCCATGAAGCCGGTCGACGAGCAGCACCCGGGCTCCGAGCATCGCGGCGAGGTCCGGACCAGCAAGGCCGATCGATGAGGCCTGAAAGGGGTCGCTTGGTCCTTCGATGATCATGACGTCGCGTCCCTCGGAACAAGTACGAAATGCGTCGCCGACCGCCCCGACCAGATCGCCCGACCGGTGCGCGAGCGCGCTTTCGATGAGCGCCTGCGTCCGCACCACCGGGCACACGACCTCGGCGGGAGCGGGGCGGCTCAGGGTCCTGTTGATGTAGAGCGCGTCCTGGTCAGTGAGAACGCCGTCCACCGTCACCGGCATGGCGCCGTACGGCTTGAAGTAGCCGACATCCAGCCCGCGCGCAGCGAGCGTCGCGATGAGCGCGAGAGAGAGTCCGCTCTTGCCCGAGTATGCGGCGGTAGACGTTACGAGGATCGAGTGCATGGTCATCCTCCGATTCCGATGCGGATGTCGGCGGCGATCGCGCCGGCTCCCTTGTCAGCCACGATGAGCGGATTGATGTCGAGTTCGGTGATCTCCGGGAAGTCCGTGACGAGCGCGGAGATGCGGACGATGGTATCGATTACCGCCTCCAGGTCGGCCGGGCGCTGTCCTCGGGCACCGCGCAGCAGTCCGAAGCCGCGGATCTCGGACAGCATCTCGCGCGCTTCCTCGGTGGTGACCGGGCAGAGCCTGAAGGTGACGTCCTTCATGACTTCAACGTAGATCCCACCAAGGCCGAACATGAGAAGCGGCCCGAATTGCGGGTCCCGGTTCACGCCGATGATCACCTCGCGGCCCGGGTCCAGCATCCGCTGTACGGTGACACCCCAGATCTGAGCATCCTCCATGCGCGCGCGAACGCTGCGGATGATGTCGTCGTAGGCGTCGTCGAGCTCGTTCTCCGATTCGATTCCAACCCGGATGCCGCCGATATCGGACTTGTGCAAGATGTCAGGACTGGCGATCTTAAGCACGACGGGATAGCCGACATCAGCCGCCAGTAGGCGCGCCGCCGCAAGATCCTTCGCGATGCCCCCCGCGGGCACACGAATGCCGTACGCTTCGGCGATACGTGCTGCCGACTGTTCGGTGATGAAGGTGCGCCCGGCAGCCTGCGCGTGGTCGATCGCATCGCGGACGACCTGCGTTTCTGCCGAGATCACCGGCGGCGCTGTCGGAGGTGCGTCGAGCTGCCGCCGGTGCTGCAGCATCGCCCCCAGCGTGGCGACAGCGCGTTCGGGGAAGTCGAACTGTGGTACGAGGCCATCCCGCAACACGGGAATCGCCCCGGCTATGGCTCCTTTGCCCATGAAGCTCGTGAAGACGGGCAGTCCCGAGCGCTGCGACAGGCGAACGATGGCATGGGCCGTCTCGGCCGCACGCGTCATAGCCTGGGGTGTGAGGATCACGAGGATAGCCCTGACGTTAGGGTCCTTCGCCAGAATAGCGCCCGCCGTCTCGTAGCGCTCGGGGGGTGCGTCTCCCAGCACGTCGACCGGGTTGTACAGAGCTGCGGCAGGAGGCAACGCCTCGCGTAGCGCCGCGATCGTCTCGGGCTCAAGGGATGCAAGACCGACGCCGGAGCGCTCGCACGCGTCTGTGGCGAGTATGGCCGGGCCGCCGGCGTTGGTGAGGATGACGAGGCCGGGCCCTTCGGGAAGCGGCTGGCGGGCAAACCCGACCGCGAAGTCGAACAGCTCGAGCACCGACCGCGCACGGATGATGCCGGCCTTGCGGAACGCGGCGTCGTACGCCTGCTCGGAGCCCGCAAGACTGCCGGTGTGCGAGGATACCGCTCGGGCACCGGCGTCCGAACCCCCGGCTTTGAGGGCGATGATCGGTTTCTTCGCCGAGAGCTGCGAGGCAGCCTCGACGAACGCGCGGCCGTCGCTGACGGCTTCCAGGTACGCAGCGACGACCGAGGTATCGGGATCCTCGGCCCACGCCCGCACGAGGTCGACCTCGGACACGTCGGCCTTGTTGCCGAGCGACACGAATCGCGAAAGCCCGATCCCCTCACCGGCCGCCCAGTCGAGCACTGCGGTGCCGAGCGCACCCGACTGCGACATGAACGCGATCGTCCCCTGCTGCGGCATCGATGGGGCGAAAGACGCATTGAGCTTGCTCGATGTAGAGATGAGTCCGAGGCAGTTCGGGCCAAGGATGCGGATACCGTGCGTTGCAGCCGCTGCGAGCATCTCGCGCTCGAGTGCGGCGCCCGCAGGCCCGGTCTCCTTGAACCCTGCGGAAATCACGATGACGGCCTTGATGCCGCGCTGCCCGCACTCGTCGATGACGGCTGTGACCGCATTCGCGGGTACCACGATGATCGCGAGATCGATGGGATCGGGAATGTCCATGACGCTCGGGTAGCACACATGCCCGTGCACCTCGGCGGCCTTCGGGTTGACCGGATAGACCGCGCCGAGGAATCCGGCCTCGAAAAGGTTGTCGAATATGTAGTGGCCGACCTTCCCCTCTTCGCGGGAAACGCCGACCACTGCTACTGAACGAGGAGAGAAGAACTCATCGAGCACCGACGCTCATCCTCCCCTGAACGGAACAGCGCCCCAGGGGGGCGCTGTGCGCTAATCCGTCTCGACGATCTCCTTGCCATCGTAGTACCCGCACTCGCCGCACACGCGGTGCGGGAGCTTGACCTGGTGGCACTGCGGGCACACCGAGCGCGCGGGCGCCTCAAGCTTGTGCGAAGAACGGCGCGAGTTCGTGACGGAGCGACCCGTTTTCCTCTTGGGCACTGGCATGCTGGTGATTCTCCCTTCAAGGCACCGGAGGTCGGTGCACTAGCTGCAACATGATTATGCGACGACCGGGGTCGTGGCGCAAAGCGACACTATAGCACACGCTTGCTACGTCCGGGCAAGGATTCAGGCATCATCCGCATCGTCGGTGATGATGTCCTTGAGCATGGCGAACGGCGACAGCGATAGATCGGGCGTGCATTCGCATGGTCCCGTGGAGCGATCGGCTCCACACGTCGGGCAGATGCCCATGCAGTCCTCGTCGTGAACGGGCGCGAACGGGAGTGCGAGAACGAGCGCTGCTCGAAGTGCGGGCAGCAGGTCGATATCACGGCCGACGATCAGCTCGGCTTCCTGTTCTTCGGGGATCTCTGCTTCGGTACCAGGGCGAACATAGAAACCCTCTACCTCACCGGTCGCGCTCATGACGAACTCCTGCAGGCACCGGGAGCAGGTGGCCGCGAGGTCGGCGGTGATGGTGCCGCTCGCAACGATGCCCGTTCCCGCGTAGGTGAGTGTAACGTCGACACGGGCTGGCGCTACGGGCACGAACTCCTCGGTACCGAGCGTGATGGGCGCGAGCGGAAACGCGAGCTCGACGTCGATCGTGTCTGCAAGTTCGTCTACTATCGCCGCGACGTCGATCGTGAGCTGGTCAGGTGTGGCCTCAGCCACGCTGCCCGACCTTTCCCTGAAGCCTGTCGCGACCGCGCTGCACGGCAGTAAGAAGCTTGCCGAGGTTCACTTCAAGGTTCGCCAGCATCTCGTCGGCGTAGTCCTCGGCACCGAGGCGGATCTCGCGCTCACGGGCGCGCGCGTTGTCGAGGATGTCGGCCGCCTGCTGCTCGGCGAGCTTCACGATCTCCTGATCGCTTGCGATGGCCTGGGCGCGGTCGCGCGCCTCTTCGAGGATGCGGTTCGCTTCCTTCTCGGCCTCTTCAAGCATCTCCTGGCGCTCTTTGACGATCCAGCGAGCCTGCTTTAGCTCGTCAGGGAAATTCGCGCGGATCTCGTCGATGATCTCGTACACCTTGTCAGGGTCGACCATCTTGTTTGCCGAGAACGGCACATTGCGACCGGAGTCGAGCAGTTCTTCGATCCGATCGATGAGCGCCATGATATCCATCGTGCTGTACCTCCCTATCGGGACTGCTTCAAGCGTGCGGCCAAAGCCTCACATACTGCATCTGGCACAAGTCCTCGGACAGAACCTCCGTGCCGGGCTATCTCCTTCACCGCGGAAGAACTCAGGTACGCGAACTCGGGAATCGACATGATGAACATCGTCTCGATGTTCTCGTCCAGACGGTAGTTGAGCTGTGCCATCTGGAACTCGTGTTCAAAGTCCGTGACCGCGCGGAGACCCTTGATGATGACCCGCGCTTCCATCTTCTGTGCGAAGTCTACTAGAAGTGTATCAAAAGGTCGCACAATCACGTTGGGAAGATGTGACACCGCTTCCGAGATGAACCCGACGCGCTCTTCGGCCGAGAAGAGCGGACCGCCGCCCTTCTCGGGACTCAAGGCGACGCCGACGACGACTTCGTCGAAGATGCTGGCCGCCCGGACGATGATATCAAGATGGCCGGAGGTGACCGGATCGAACGTACCGGGGCAGAGCGCGCGCTTCACGACGACTGCTTCCCTTCGTACGTGGCGTATGACACCGCGGTGGTGCCATACCGCCGATCACCTTGCGAGTCGAATCCCGTCGGCCATTCAGGGTCAACGCCGGCCGCGTGCTCGTATATCACGAGCGCCCCCTCAACCAGCGATCCAGCGTTGGCGAGCCCGCCGAGAAGGCTGCTGACCTGCGCCGGAACGATTCTATAGGGAGGGTCGAGAAAGAGCAACGCGAACGGACCGCCGTTGATGCCGCGTTCCGAGAGCCGGAACGCGTCGCCGGGAAGAACCGCGATGGAGCCGGTGGCCCCCAGTGCAGTCGCATTGCGTGCGATCGCGTCGCGTGCGTCGCGGTCCGGCTCGATGAGAACCGCCGAGCATGCGCCACGCGAGAGCGCTTCGAATGCGAGCGCCCCCGAGCCGGCGAACGCGTCGAGCACCCTGCAGCCGGAGAAGTCTCCGATGCGTGAACGTATGGCCGAGAAGACCGCCTCGCGCACGCGATCCGATGTGGGACGGGTAGCCGATCCTTTCGGCGCCGCGATCGCTCTTCCGCGCCACTCGCCTGCCACGATCCTCATCCGCTCTTCACCCACGCTTCGTCATCACCGAGCATCGCGTGGGCTTCGATCGCGATAAGCGCGTGCTCGGCGAGCTCCATATGCGGGTCTGACTCCACGATCGTGCGGGCGTCTTCGCGCGCCATCTCAAGGAGCTCGGCATCATCCACAAGCGACGCAAGACGCAGACGTGGCAAGCCGCTCTGCCGCTGGCCGAGCAACTCGCCTTCACCGCGAAGTCTCAGGTCCTCCTCGGCAAGGGCGAAGCCATCGCTCGTTGAGGCGATGGCCTTCATGCGCTGACGCCCTTCTTCGGTTCGAGGGTCAGCGAAGACAAGGAACTCGCCGGGGTGTTCGCCACGACCGATCCGGCCGCGCAGCTGGTGCAGTTGAGCAAGGCCGAATCGCTCGGCGTCCTCGACGATCATCACCGTCGCATTCGGCACGTCGACGCCGACCTCGATGACGGTGGTCGAAACGAGCACATCGACGTCGCCGTCACGGAACGCTTCCATCACCGCGCTCTTCTCGGCGGGACGCATCTTGCCGGTCAGGAGTCCGACCCTGAGGTCGGGGAATACGCGGGTTCGTAACCGCTCGGCTTCGCGGGTCGCCGCTCTGGCTTCGGCGGCATCCGACTCATCGATGAGCGCACAGACGACATACGCCTGACGTCCCGCTGCGACCGCGGCGCGAACGACATCATATGCGGCCGCCCGATGTGTCGCATTCACGAGCCGGGTGCGGATGTGCTCCGGCCCACGGTCACCCGGCCGTTCCCGCAAGTACGACGTGTCGAGGTCTCCGTACAGGGTGAGGGCAAGGCTTCTCGGGATCGGAGTGGCTGTCATGACCAAGAGGTCGGCGGCCTCGCCTTTGCGGCGCAGGGCAAGGCGTTGCTGAACGCCGAAGCGATGCTGCTCGTCGACGATGGCGAGTGTCAGATGGTCGTACGTGACATCGTCCTGGATGAGAGCGTGCGTACCGAACGCGACGGTCACCGAGCCGTCAGCGAGCTCCCTGAGGTGCTGCCGCCGCGCAGTGGGCGATGTGGAGCCGGTGAGTAGACACCACCGCACGCCGATCGCATCGAGCAGCGGGCCGACCTTCCCTGCGTATTGCGCCGCGAGGACCTCGGTGGGGGCCATCATCGCTGCCTGTGTGCCCGAGTCAGCCACAGCCGCCAGCGCGCACGCCGCGACGGCCGTCTTGCCGGTGCCGACATCGCCAAGCAGCATGCGGTTCATCGGCGCTGGCCTGCCCATGTCGGCGAGCACTTCCGCCAACGCCGAGGACTGGTCCGACGTCAGCTTGAACGGAAGTGCGGCGAGGAGCCCGTGCATGCGCTCGCCGTCCACTGTGTGCGAATGCCCGGGCGACTCCCCCACCACACGATGCCGTCGCAGTGCCATCGCAAGCTGGAGGGTGAACAGCTCTCCGTACGCAAGCCTTCGTCGCGCGCCATCGACTTCCGAGAGGGCCCGAGGAAAATGGATCGCACGCAAGGAGTGGCGCAGCGAGGGAAGCTGCCGACGCACGCGCAGCGCTGCGGGCAACGGGTCGGGCACGTCGCCAGCGAGCGACAGCGCTTCGAGGACGAGGCGCCGCATCCAGTTGGGCGAGACTCCCTCGGTAGCACGGTGGACCGGGAGGATGCGGCCGAGTTGGGACGGTCCATCCTCGGCATCCAAACGCTCGAGAAACGGCGTCTTCATCTGCTTGAGCCCGAAGTCCATCTCGAGGCGGCCCGCCATGGCGACGCGGTCATCGACCTTGATGCGCTGCGCTATATACGGCTGGTTGAACCAGACGCCGACTACGACACCCGTGTCGTCGGCGATCGCGACTTCCGTGATCGTGAGGCGCTGACGCGGTCGCTTGACCCGTACATCACGGACGACACCGACGACCGTGGCGTCATCGCCGAGCGGCACCTCCCTGATGGCACCTGCTGTCGAGAGGTCGAGGTACCGAAACGGATAGTGGAGGATAAGGTCCTCTACACGTGCGATGCCCGCCTTCGAGAGCGCCTCGAAGCGCCGAGCATCGACAAGACGGACATCCGAAACGGGATGCGACCACAGAGCCCGAACCGCCGGATTCGCGGCTGTCGCGGTGCAGCGCTCGCTTTCGGCAGCCATAGGGCAGTCGTCACCAGGCCGGGCAGAAGGCGGCGCCGACCGCGCCGGGTCCCGCATACGTACCGATGACCGCACCGACCGAGGTGGTGTGGATGACCTCGTACGTGCCGCCGAGTCGATCGATCTCCGCGCGTAGCTGCTCTGCCAGCTCCGGAGCCATCGAATGCAGGAAGGCGACCTTGACGGGACCGCCCTTGGAGGCCTCGGCGATCGCGGCCGCGATCTCCCCGACCGCCTTTTTGGTGCCCTTCACGTTCTTGAACGGCTCGATCGTGCCTTCATGATTGAAAGTGAGAACGGGTTTGATGTTCAGCAGTGAGGCAGCGAGTCCCTTCGCCTTGCCTGCCCGGCCACCCTTCACGAGGAACTCGAGGGTGTCGAGTGCGAATAGGATCGTGCTGGTCTCGACGACGTGACGTGCGGCCGCTTCGATGGCGGCGCCATCGCCGCCTGCCGCCCGGGCATCGAGCGCAGCAAGGATGGCGAGCGCTTCGCCGGCCGAGACCGTGAGGGTATCGATGACGCGAACCGGTATCCGGCAGCCGGACGCGGCCATGGTAGCCGACTCGAAGGTACCCGAGAGCGCAGCCGTGAGGTGTATCGACACGATCTCGTCACAGCCCTGCTCGGCAAGGTTCTCGTAGACGGCGGCGAAGTCGGCGGGTGACGGCTGCGATGTCTTCGGGAGCACCGGTGCCGAGGCGAGCTTCTCGAAGAAGGTGGGCGGCGTGAAGTCGACCCAATCGAGGTATGACTCCTCGCCGAAGAGGACCTTCAGCGGAACCATCACGACGTCGTTCTCGGCGAGCCACTGAGGGCCCATATCGCAGGTGCTATCGCAGACGATTCCGACCTTGCCCATGGTGCACGCCCCTTCGCTTGTCAGTACAGGACAACGCCTATTCCAGTGCAAGGATCACGGGGTAGAGCGGTTGCTCCCCGCGATGCGTTTCGACCTCAAGGTCAGGGAATCGCGCCTCGGCGGTATCGGCTATGCGCCTAAGGGCTTCGTCATCGAGGTCTTCGCCCGCGAGAATCGTGAGCGTCTCGGCATCGTTGGCGAGAACTGCGATAAGGCCGAGCGCCACATCCTCGACGGATTCGCCGATGACCTCGATCTCATGATCGGCGATGCCGATGACCTGGCCGGTCTTGATGGCGCCGGCTTTGCCCTTCGAGTCTTTCACCGCGGTCGTGACTTCGCCCGTCCTGACTGCCGCTGCGGCCTCGGTCATCTCGGCGATGATGGTCTCCAGGTCGTTGGAACCGTCATACGCAAGGAGAGCCGCGAACGCCTGAGGGACCGATGTGGTGGGAACCACACCGACCGGGCGCTCGGAGACGCCGATGACCTGCTGTGCTGCGAGGACGATGTTGCTGTTGTTCGGAAGCACGATGATGCGCTCTGCATTGACCTTCTCGACGGCCTCGAGTATCTCGGCGGTCGACGGATTCATCGTCTGCCCGCCGCTCACGATCTCATCCACGCCGAGGCTGCGCATGATGTCCGACAGGCCAGCGCCCGAAGACACCGCGACGAATCCCACCGGTTTCGGCGGCGCAGCGGGTGCGGACCCGGTACGGAGCATCTCGGTCCGCTCGGCAGTCTGACGCCGCATGTTGTTGATATGGACCTGGCCCACTTCGCCGAGCGAAGTCGCCCATCCGAGAACGGAGCCCGGGTCGTCGGTGTGGACGTGGATCTTGTACGTCTCCCTGTCGCCGACGACCAGCTCGGAACCGCCCTTTGCCGCGATCCACTCCTCGATGAAGCTCTTGTCGGCGTCGGCGTTGTAGAGCAGGAACTCGGTGCAGTAGAGGTACTCGTCGTCGTCCCAGTCATTCACCGGGCTGACGGTCAGCTCACCGGTCGCCACCGCGATATCACGATCGGAGAAGACGTGACCCTCCATGCCGGTGACGAAGCCTTCAGCAAGAATGGCAAGGCCGAAACCACCCGCGTCGACGACGCCGTGTTCTTTGAGGACAGGGAGCAGATCGGGGCCGCGGCGAACCGACTCGAAGGCCGCCTTCACGACGATGTCCAACAGCTCGTCCAATGACGATCCGGCGGCGGTACCCGCCTGTGCGGCTGCCGCCATGTCCTTGAGGACGGTCAGCATCGTACCTTCGACAGGCTTGCGCACGGCCTGGAACGCGACCGTTGTGGCACGGGTCAGAGCATCGGCAAGCAGTTTCTCGGAGATTTCGGTATCGGCGGCCACAGCTTCGCACAGGCCGCGGAGTATCTGGCTCAGAATCACGCCCGAGTTGCCACGAGCGCCCATGAGCGACCCGTGCGTAACGGCCTTGCAGATGTCCGCGACCGAGGCGTCCGGTCCGAGCGGAGTCAGGTCGGTGAGCACGGCATCCATCGTGAGGCTCATGTTGGTCCCGGTATCACCGTCCGGAACCGGGAACACGTTGAGGCGGTTGATCTCCTCCTTGCGCGCCTTGAGCGCAGCAGCGGCCGAGGTGATGAGTTCTATTGCGGTGGGTGCGTTCGTCTCGGTCATCGTCGGATCCGCCGTCACTTCCGGACCTTGATGCCCTGAACATGCACATCAACCGACGCCACCTGCACGTCGGCATCGTGTGTAAGCGCGTACTTTACGCGATCGATGAGGTTGCGGGAGACCTCCGCGAGGTTGGTCCCATGCTCGATCACGATGTAGAGGTCGACTTGCACGCTTCGATCATCGACGTTGGTGATCATGACGCCCTTGCGCAACCGGTCACGCGACAGCAGCTGCGCGACCCCGTCACGGAGCGAGGGACTCGCCATCCCGACGACGCCATAGCACTCCAGCGCGACGAATCCTGCGATGTCCGCGAGCACGTCGTTCGCGATGGTCATCGAACCCTGAACAACCTCAGCCATCGAAGTTCCTCCTCGGAACCGGTAGTAGTCGCCACCTGGCGAACAGGAAACCTCATAGGTGATTACAGAAGAGCACTTTCTGCTAGCGCGTTCGAAAGAGTAGTATAGCGGAGCTGCTCCGGCCGCACACCGTTTTGCATCGATGTGCGTTCCTTGCCGCTGCAAGGGTGCCGTGCTATCATCTCTTCGCTTTTCGACAGTCCGGCCCGTTCAGACCGGATGGGCCCACAGATACTCGACAGGAGCCAGGACCATGTCCCAGATTTGTACCGTATGCGGCAAGAAGCCGTCTGCTGGCCGCAACGTCAGCCACTCGCACCGCGTGACGAACCGGATGGTCTACCCGAACATCCAGCGCGTGTCCGTCCTGGTCGAGGGCACGTCGAAGAAGGTCAACGTTTGCACGAAGTGCCTCAAGGCCGGCAAGGTCACCAGAGGCTAGTCTCGTACTGAAGCGGTTACCGCCGCTGGCGTTCCGGAGCCCGGTCGCCCCCCGTGGAGAGCAGGTCCTTGAGGACCGCGACGACGGCGGGATCGAACTGGGCTCCTGCTTTGTCCGTGAGTTCCGCAACCGCCTGTTGTTGGCTCATCGCGTGACGGTACGGACGCTCGGACGTCATCGCGACGTACGCATCCGCGACGGCCAGGATGCGTGCGCCGAGCGGTATCGACTCACCCGAGAGTCCGCCGCCGTACCCGTGCCCGTCGAACCACTCGTGATGGTGGTACACGATGGGTACGACCGCGCGTAGCGCAGGGAGCTCCTGAAGGATCTCGGCGGCGATCTGGGGATGCAGTTTCAGCAGGCCGTGCTCTACGGTCGAGAGCGGACGCTGGAGCGATCCGACCGGCTCGCCGGTTGCGGCCATCCCGATATCATGAAGGAGCGCGGCGACCCTGAGCGCCTCGCGCTGGTCCCCGGGCAGACCGAAGGCGTCTCCCATGGCGGTGGCGTACGACAGGACCCGCTCGGTGCCTCCCCCGGAATACGGATCCTTCGTCTCAAGCGCCAGCGCGAGCGCCTTGAGCGTATCGAAGTACAGTTCGCGGGACGCGGTGACGGCGTTCGCGTTTCGTAGCGCGACGGCCGTCTGCTTTCCGAGCGTCTCGAGCGCGCGCATGTGGGATTCGGTGAAGCGTGCGGGGAAGCCACGGCTGCCGACGTTGATGACCCCGAGCGTCCCGTCGCTGTCCGCGATGGGCACCGAAACCGCCGAACGGATGCCGTGACGACGGCCTGACTTCGGTCGTGCAGGCAGATCCTCGATCAGCAGCGGTTGCCCCGTGGCCAACACCCACCCGGCGATCCCTTCGCCTTCTGCAAGCGATGTGTCCCGTACAACCTCACTCGGCAGACCCTGCGCCTTTGCGATGGTGAGACGTCCTGTGGAGGCATCGGTGAGCATGATGCTGCCTGTTGCCGCTTCCGAGATCCGCATGGCGGTGTTCAGTGCCGAGGAGAGCACCTCGTCCGGATCGAGGCGCCGGCTGAGATCTCGTGCTACCTCGATGAGCGCGGTGGCCATCTCGGTCTCTACCTTCGCGACGTGGAGCGCAAGGCTACCCGCGATCGCACCTCGCAGCGGCGCCGTCAGGCGCGCGAGCTGCATGCCGTCAGGGTCGACCGTCACCGAGATGTCCACGCCAACGACGCCTCGCGCGTTGCCAGGCGACAACGGCGTCGCGAAACGCCAGATAACGCGCTCGACGCCGCCGCTCTGAACGCGGGCGAGCGGCGCCAGCGCTGCTGACCCGTCGCGAACGCTCTTGCCGAGAATCGCATCGTCGATCGATATCGGCTGAGGTGCCGGACTCATCGGCCCGACGGAGGCCACAAGCCGCAACGTCGCCGAAGACGGGTCCTCCAGCCACAGGTGAGCAGCGACCGCTGGAGCGACCGGCGCCACAGCGTCTGCCAGCGAATGGAGAATCGCATCGGCGTCGAGCGTGGGCGGAATGCGGTATTCTGCCGGAGCGATTGCGGGGCTGTGGGCGACCTCAGCCTCACGCTCGATGTTCCTCTCGGTGGGTACGGGGTCCTGAACGCGACGCATCGGCAAGAACGCTAGAATCGCCGCAGCGGCCGCCAGAGCGCCCGCGATCGCGCCGAGCACCGGCTGTCGGGCTACGACAAGTGCTATCGCAGCGAAGAGCGCCAGGGCCGCGAACATGACGCCGCCGCCGTGAGCGCGGCCGGAAGCATCATGCGATGTCGATTGGTCGGACACGTCACCCCCGCCTGTGGAGCCCGCCTGCCGAAACGGTTCGTCTCGCCGACTGTCTTATCGGCACACCGACACCATTCCTTCAGTCGTGCAGGATACCACCTGCGCCGCGCGAGGCCATCACGAGTAGGGTACCCGAGGCGAGCGACACCGTGACACGGTGTGCGACCGCGACGTTGCTCACGCCGAGCGACGACAGTGCATTCAGTGCGGCCGACTCGAGGGGGTAGCGGAATCCGGTGAGCGTGACGCCGGCGGCAGGCTCGAGCGCCACCACGGAGACGACACGGCCCGGCGATGTGTCCAGAGCGATCGTCGTCACCCCCCGCTCTGACACGACCGCCGCGGAGTACCCGGGTTCCTCGATGCCGGAGCGAAGGTCTGCAGCCGACGCCACCGTTCCTAGCGATGCCAGCGTGTGATCGAGGCGGCCCGTGAATGCCGCGGTGAACGTCACCGTACGGCAGTCTAGGGAGCGCGCGACGGCGACGGCAAGATCAAGGTCGCTTTCGTCTTTCTCGGCCGGGAATCTGCGCACGTCTACCCCGGCATCGATGAGTCGCTCCGGGGCCCCCGGTTCTGCCGAGTCGAAGTCGCCCACTGCGACGTCAGGAAGACGCCCGAGTGCGGCGCACCATTCCGCCGCCGCATCGCAGGCGATGACGAACGCTGCCTTCGCGAGAAGCCCCCGGTAGAACCGCTCCCCTTCCGGCAGCGGAGCCGCACCGACGATGAGCACAGATTCAGGCATCGGGTGACTTCCCTTCTGGCGGTACGACACGCTGCAGCACGGGAACGACGATCGCAGCCCCGACCGCACAGAGCAACGCGGAGACGAACACGAAGGAGTTGTACCCCGCCGAGTAGACCCACACCGGCTGCCCCTCGGCATAGTCGCCGAAGAAGATGGCCCCTGAGACGAGATGCAACAGGAAGCGCCCGAGGGACCCGAGGATGATGCCGGGGATGACGGCCGTGCCAAGCGCACGCCCCCACTCGCCGCGCGACGCCGCTCGGCCCAGGGCCGGTGCGAACGCTCCGGCGAGCCCGACCGCCATGAACGCGAGCGGATAGTCGAGGAAGAACTGCACCCAGTGGACGATGTAGAGCGGCGGATGCATGAGATCGAGGACGCCGTACAGCAGGCCGGCCCAGACGCCGACAGGCAGACCGCGACGTAGCGCAAGGACGAGCAGGGGAAGCATCGCAAGGGACACATCACCACCCTGCGGCATCTGCCAGAGCTTCAGCCAGCCGAGCACGTACGCAAGCGCGAGCGTGAGCGCAATCTCCGCCATGATGACGATTCGTCGGTGGGACATGGATACTCCTTTTCTCGGCACGGGCGAAAACGCCCGCGTCGGAGCGGAGCATGGGACTGATGGGATGTCATGACATCCACCGTGCTTGCCGATCCGCATTATCGGACCGGTCCTTCGGTCGCGACCCGCAGGTCGCCTCTCAGCCGCGCACGCAGCTCCCGATACGGTACTTCAGGACGAGCACATGCTGTCACACGACGGCATGTCGGACAAGTCCTACTCCATGGCCCTGAGGTAGGAGTACGGATTGACCGCCGCTCCCCCGCCCGGATGGATCTCGAAGTGGAGGTGCGGCGCGCTCGCCGACGCGTTGCCGGTAGAGCCGACGTAGCCGATGAGTTCGCCTGCGGCCACCCGTCCTGACGAGCGGACGTACCCGTTCAGGTGAGCGTAGTAGAACTGCCAACCGTTGTCGGCGGTCAGCCAGATGGTCTTCCCGCCGAGGGAGTTCGACTTGGCCCGAACGGTGCCGCTGAGCACGGCAACGCATGGCGTTCCGGTGCGAGCCATGATGTCGGTGCCTTTGTGGGTGCGTCCTCCAGAGCGAGCAGCACCCCAGGTGTTGGCGTAGTAATAGGAACCCTGAACGGGGAACACCATGCCGTTGGGGCCTGCAGGGTAGCGGGTGCTCGAGGTCGCACGTCCGGGATTCTGCTTTGCGAGTGCGGCAGCCAGCTTCTTCTGCACGGCCGCGTACTCCGACTCGACGGACTTGAGCTTCTTGTCGAGTGCAGCGGCCTTCGCTTTGAGGGCCTTTGCCTCCTTCGACTGATCCGCCTTGACGGACTCGATCTCGGCCTTCTGTGCGTTCAGGTCGGCCTGGAGGGCCTTCACTTCGGCCACGACCGATGCGTCTTGCTGGCCGATGCGGCTCACATACTCGAGTCGGACGAGCATGTCGTCGAGGGTGTCGCTCGTCAGAAGGAGAGCCAGGTAGTCTATCTCACCCTGGCGGTACATCTCGGCGGCGTGATTGCTCAGGCGTGCGGAAGCCTTGGCGAGCTTCTCTTTGGTCTTGGAGAGATTGGCGTTGGTGGCGGTGAGTTTGGCGTTCGTGGCGTCGAGCTTCCAGTACGCCTTCGAGTAAGCGTCACCGGCGCGCTGTGACTCCTTGCGGAGTGCGGCGAGCTGCTCCTTGAGTTTCGTGACTTCAGATTTCGCAGCGAATGCGGATGCAGCGGGAAGAACCATCGCCACGAGCGTAGCGGCGATGATGCACCATCTGAATATGCGGCGGCTTCTCATGCTCATGCGTCACCAAATCTCCCAATACAGTCTACACGACGCGCCGTCAGACGCGTCCGAATGTTGCGCCGAGGGCGCGGTAGAGGGCGCGCGCGACGGTGTCCGCCCATGCGGGATCAGCGAACAGCGACGCATCACCCTTACCGCGAGCGTTACCGAGAATGATCCTCGCTCCTGGAGCCGTGGAGGCCGAGAGAATGGCGCTGGTCGCGTTGGCGGGGGCACGAACCACCTGACCGGGCGACGTCAGCGCTTCGGTCATGCTGGCGACCAGCCTGGCGGTCGTCGCAGTCGCTGATGCATCCTTCGAGGTGACGTAGGTGACCTGGATTCCCTCGGCACCTGATGAAGCAAGGTCGAGTGCCACCACGACCGTAGCGGTAGTCTCGGAGACGATGGCCGCGCGGTCGGCGGTGGCGGTCGAGCTCGAACCGATGCTCCGCGTCACTTTGACCATAGCTCCCGACGCCTCGAGCAGCGACCGCAAACGGCGTGTCACTTCCATGGTCGTGTCGCTCCCGGCCGCAACAGGCGCGGGATCGACAACCACCGTGACCCCGTCCATACTGTACGGCAACAGGATCGATGACGCTACCGATCGGCCCGCGACTCGAACGCGCACGGTGGAGCCGTTGCGGACTTCCTGGCCTGCCGTCGGGTACGTCTCGGTGACGGTGCCTTCGGTGGCCGACGCCTCCACCGTCTCGAGCGTGACCCGGAGTCCGAGCGTTTCGAGGCGAAGGCGCGCATCGGCAGACGCGGTGCCAACGACATCGGGCATGATGAAGGTCTCGGAACCGGCGGATACGATGATGCTCACGGTGTCGCCTCTGCGCGCGAGCGCACCCGCGCTCGGCTCCTGCGAGATGATCGAGCCCATCGGCACGGTGACCGAGAACCACTCGCCGCCCTCAACGGCGACGAGGCCGGCGCTGTCGAGAACGGCCTTCGCCTCCATGGTCGTCCTGCCGACCACTGCGGGAATCGCGATAAGGCCGTTGCGCATCGTGAAGACAACGCCTGCGACGGCGCCGACGATCACTACGATGATGGCGACGGCGGTGATGATGAGCCATCGCGGTATGAGAGGGCGGCGCCTGGGCCGCTCGGTGATCAGCTGTTCCATGGGGATGAGTATAGCAACATCGATGCCTTGCCTGACCAGCGACACGGGGTGTATCCTGCACCTTCGCAACCAGCGACCACTTCATCCGGAGGTACTCAATGCCGGCCTACGACTACAAGTGCTCATCCTGCGACTGCGTGTTCGAAGTGACCCGCGGCATCCGCGAGACCGGAGCCGTCGCGTGTCCACAGTGCGGCAGCGAAGCGAAACGCCTCTTCTCCCCTGTCGGGATCGTGTTCAAGGGCAGCGGGTTCCACAACACCGACTACCGCGCCAACAAGGCCATTCCTGCTCCTGCCGAGAGCGCGGCCACAAGCGAGAAGCAGGCCGAGAAGCCCGCCTGCGGTGGCGACGGCTCCCCGGCCTGCGCGTCGTGCCCTGTCGCCGAGTAGCGACTACTCCATTCTCACCCAGAACTTCTCGGCGCCGGTGCGGTAGACGGTCTCGATGAACCGAACCGTGCCGGTCTTGTTGTCCATTGCGATCGAATGCGTCCGCGCGCCCTGGCCGAAGTACTTGACCCCGCGAAGCATCTCGCCATCGGTCACGCCGGTCGCGATGAACGCGGCCTCATCGGTGTTGACCAGGCAATCCATGGTCAGGACGCCGTCGATGTCGCACTTGGACATCTCTACCGCGCGAGCGCGCTCCTCTTCGCTGCGGAACTGGAAGCGACCCATGAACGTTCCGCCGATGCACTTCATGGCCGTTGCCGCGAGCACACCCTCGGGGGCGCCGCCGGCACCCATGTAGAGGTGGATACCGGTGCCTTCTATCGCGGTCGCGACCGCACCGAACACGTCGCCATCCGAGATGAGCCGGATGCGGGCCCCGCTCGCGCGGACCTCAGCGATCAGCTCGTTGTGCCGATCGCGCTCGAGGATGCACACGACGATGTCCTCGACAGGTCGTTTGAGCGCCTTGGCGACGTTCTTGACGTTCTCGGTAGGGCTGGCGTCGATATGCACGGCGCCGTTCGCAGACGGACCTGCGGCGATCTTCCACATGTAGGTGTCTGGAGCGTTGAGCAGCGTGCCTTTGGGACCGAACGCCAGGACGGCCAACGAGTTCGGCTGGCCATACGCGGTGAGGTTCGTGCCCTCGAGCGGGTCGACGGCGATATCGATCTCCTCGCCACCGGCGCCCACCTTCTCACCGATGTACAGCATCGGAGCCTCGTCGCGCTCCCCCTCGCCGATGACGATCTCACCGGATATGTCCAGGATGTCGAAGGCACCTCGCATGGCTTCCACGGCCGCGTGGTCTGCCGCCATCTTGTCGCCCTTGCCCATCCAACGAGCGGCTGAAAGGGCTGCGGCCTCTGTCACTTCGAGCATCTCGACGATACGGGTGTTGCGCATTGTGCCTCCCCATTCTCCGGGCCGGCCGGGCTTACGCCTCCGGGGCCTGTCTTTCGAGTCGTGCGACGAAATGTCCGTCGGGGCCGCCCGGCTCGGGAATCGAGCGGAACCAACCCTGCGACGACACGTAGTGCTGCCACGCTGTCGGGACGATGTCTGCGATGCTCACCGAGCGAAACCCGCCACCGGCGGGACTCCACAGGAAGCCTTCGATCACGCCCTCGTTCTCGGCACGGGCTACACTGCAGGTAGAGTACACCACATGCCCTCCCGGGCGAACAAGCGACGCGACGGCGTGCAGCATCCGAGCCTGGAGCTCGGCCATTCGTGTGACGTCATCCGCCGAGATGCTCCAGCGCTGCTCCGGGTGTCGCCGCAGCGTTCCGAGACCGGTGCATGGCGCGTCGAGCAGGACAGCGTCGAACCCGCCGTCAGGCACGGGTATAGTCGCCGGCGTGAGGATGTCGCCCGTGACGGTCGCGACCCCCGGGACGCCGAACGCGTCCATACGTTCACGCAGGAGACTCGTCTTGAACGCGTGGATGTCCAGACTCACGATGGCTGCAGGTCCGCCCGCCAGGATGGCCGACGCCTGCAGGGAGAGCGTCTTGGTGCCCCTGCCGGCTCCCGCGTCGAGAATCGTCATTCCCGGACGTGCAGCGACGGCCAACGGAGCCACCTGTGCTGCAGCATCCGTGACCAGGAAGTATCCCTCGGCAAGGGCGCGCCCGCGAACCGCCGCACGCTCGTGCTCGACGAGTACAGCCAGTCCATCCGGAGGCGCAGGAACCGGCGCGGCTCCATCCGCCTCGAGAACGGCGATCGCATCGTCGAAGGGAGCCACGAACGGGTTGTGGCGCAGGTACAGCGGCGCGGGACGATTGTTCGCTTCGAGCATGCGGTGCGCCACGACGGACCCTGATTCGGCCGCAACCATCTCGACGAGCCACAACGGGTGACCGGTGGCTCTTGCCAGCACGGTCATGTCGTCAGCGGGATCGCCCCAGGGGAATGCGTCGGCTTCATCGGCGAGTCGACGAAGCACCGCATTCGCCAGTCCGGCTGCCTGAGGTCGCACGCGCCGCACCGCTTCCACGCCCTGGTGGACGGCGGCTCGAGCCGGGGTGCGCATGAAGAGAATCTCGTATGCCGCCATACGCAGTGCGTCGCGAACACGTGGTTCGACCGCTCCCGGTTTGGCGATGCGCGCATCCAACAGCTCATCGAGCGTTCCGCGCGTCTCGATCACGCCGCGTGCAAGGCGGGTCGCAAGCGCGTGATCGGCCTCTGACAGCGATGCGCGGGAGAGCTGCGTCTCGAGCACGGGACCAAGGTATGCGTCTCGTTCGCGAACAGCAGCGAGCGTCTTGAGGGCCACCGAGCGTGCGACGGTGACGCTCATGCGCGTCTCCAAGGGGTATCAGCAGTCATTCGCGAACCACATGCCCACGCCGCCCCGTCGAGCACGGCCTTTCCCGCAGGGCGCATACGGTCGATCAGCAAGGCACCATCAGCCATGCCGAGGAGCAGGCCTCCCCTGACGCGACGCGCCACACCCGGCGGGATCGACTCGGCACTCGACATGGCATGGACGGGCGCAAGATCGATCCCGCCGACGAGTATTCTTGAAGCCGCCTGATGAGAGGACGCTCTGACCCGGCGCGTGGCGTCCCTAACCGAAAGCGTCGGCTCCAGTGCGACATCGTCTTTCGTGATCTTCGCCGCATACGTTGCGATCGCCTCGTTCTGTGGCGTCCATACGACCGTTTCGTCCTCGATGCGCGCAAGAACGTCGAGGAGCGCCTCCGCACCGATACTCGACAGCCGATCCGAGAGCGAGTCGGCATCAAGGTCGTCGACGGCGATCGTGCGCTGCAAGGCGTAGGGACCGGTGTCGAGGCCCTCTTCCATCAGCATGATGCTGACTCCCGTGAGGGCATCGCCCTCGAGGATCGCGCGTTGCACAGGTGCCGCGCCTCGATGGCGCGGAAGCAAGGAGGCGTGCACATTGACACACCCATGCGAAGGGATCACGAGCACTGCTGGCGGCAAGATGAGTCCGTACGCGGCAACCACGATGACGGCGGGCATATCGGCACGTATCTCGAGTGCCGCCTCGTCGGTGCGCAGGGAACCGGGCTGTCGGACAGGTATTCCGAGCCCCTGCGCCGCGACCTTGACGGGAGGCGGCAACAGAGCACGCCCTCGGCCCGAAGCCGCGTCCGGGCGGCAGTAGACAGCCGCGACCTCATGGTGTTCCGCGAGACGCTCGAGTATGGGCACCGCAAAGACCGGCGTGCCCATGAAGATGACCTTCACGGCGCCTCCCCTATGGTCGACTATTCAGCTGCCACGCGGTTGTTGTACTCCCGCACCGCTGCCTTGCGCTGCTCGGGTGTAAGGCGATCGAGAATGATGACGCCGTCAAGGTGATCGATCTCGTGCTGGAGCACACGCGCGAGGAAATCATGCGCTTCGAGGACGACTCGGTCGCCATCCAGGTTGAGTCCTTCACACACGACCGAGAGGGCGCGCTCCACCGGGACGTTGATCCCGGGCACGGAGAGGCACCCCTCTTCGTCTACCACGGTCTCCTCGGAGCGTTCGGTGATCACGGGGTTGCAGATGGCGCCGAGATCCTCATCGATGTCGAAGACGATGACTCGCTTCTGGATGCCGACCTGAGGCGCGGCCAGACCGACGCCCTGGTTCTCGTACATGGCCTCGGCCATCTTCCGAACGAGCGAACGCAGACCGGCATCCGTAGCAGGATCGATCTCGCCGGCGCGGTCCGAGAGGACGGGGTTCGGATGGGTCAGGATCTCCATGAAGTGCCTTTCACGAGCGGACGTCCGTGGCGTGTGCTGCAACAAGCTTGCCGAAAGCATTGTACAACGCGGAGTTTTGCACTAGAGAAAGTCCATCGGGTCGATATCAGGTGCCACTGCGACCCCGGGCGGCGCAGGGCACCGGGCAAGAACGGCGCGAACATACGGACCAAGCGCGGCACCGGGCGGCGCTTTGAGGACGATGTGTCGTCGGTATGCCCGCTTGACCCGCGCCAGTGCGGCATCCGAGGGACCAAGGACCTCCCATCCATCCGGTAGCGCCTCGGAGAGGGCTTCTCCGAGGACGACGGAATGGGAGGTCACCGTCGCACTGTTCTCACCGGAGATCACGATGTTCGCGATGCGCCGATACGGCGCCCATCCCACCGAGGAGCGCAGCTCGCGTTCCTCGGTGTAGAGGATCTCCGCATCCCTGGCGGCCACCGCGCGTATCGCAGGATGGTCGGGCCAGTACGTCTGGATGACGACGAGACCGGGATCCTCGCCGCGACCCGCACGTCCCGAGACCTGCTCGAGTAGCTGGTATGTTCGCTCGGCGGCGCGGAAGTCGGGCAAGTGCATCGTGGTATCCGCGTTGATGACGCCAACAAGCGTCACCTCGGGATAATCGAGACCTTTCGCGACCATCTGCGTGCCGAGCAGCAGCCCGCTCGCGAGATCCTCGAACGCCGCGAGGGCGCGTTCATGCCCACCCTTTCCCGATGTGGTGTCGGCGTCCATACGGACCACAGGAAGCTCCGGCCACCGCGCATGGATCTCGTCTTCGACCCGTTGTGTCCCCGCACCGAACCTGCGCAGATACGGACTCTGACAACGCGGGCACGATACAGGGGTCGGCTCCGTGTGGCCGCAGTGGTGGCAGGTGAGGCGGTCTCCCCGCTCGTGATACGTCAGTGAGACGCTACAGTTCTGGCACCGCGGCACGAAACCGCACTCGCGGCACAGGAGGAACGATGCGAATCCCCGTCTGTTGAGAAACAACACTCCTTTGCTCTTGCGATCGCTGACAGCGTCGATAGCATCGCTCATCACCGAGGAGAACATGGACCGGTTGCCATCGCCGAACTCGGCACCCATGTCGACGACGCGAACCTCGGGCAATCCGTGCGCCGTTACACGTTCCGGCAGCCGCGCGCTGACCCATCGGCCCTCGTCGACCGCTGCCCGGGCCTCCATGCTTGGCGTCGCAGAGCCGAGCACCACCGTGATGTCGCTATCGTGCGCGATATGCGCAGCTACGTCTCTGGCGTGGTACCGCGGCGCAGAGCCTTGCTTGTAGGAGGCCTCGTGTTCTTCGTCGATGATGATGAGGCCGAGATCACGCACCGGAGCGAAGAGCGCTGAGCGCGCACCGACAACGACCTTGGCATCCCCTTGCGCCACGAGCGACCACTGATCGAAGCGCTCTCCAACCGAGAGCCGACTATGAAGTACCGCGACGAGGTTCCCGAACCGCGCTCTGAACCGTCCTACGGTCTGAGGGGTAAGCGAGATCTCGGGGACGAGGACGATGGCGTCACGCCCGGCGCCGAGGGTTCTCTCGATCGCGCGCAGGTAGACCTCGGTCTTGCCCGATCCGGTCACGCCTTCAAGCACGACCACGGCGCCGGCTGACGCTGCAATGGTCTCCACGGCCGCGCTCTGCGCCTTCGTGAGGGTGTGTGCGGTATCCTCCCTCGCCCTTCCTGACTCACCGCGCCACCTGCGTCGCGCGGTGACTTCGATCGCCCCTCGCTGCTCGAGGGTCTTGAGCGCAGCGGCAACGGCTCCGAATTCGACTGCCAATTCCCCGGACGTGACCGGTCCCATCCGCAGCGCGTCGATGATCGAACGCTGGAGTCGAGCACCTGCTCTCGGCTCGAAAGCAGAATCGAGCAGCGTGACGACACGGTCCTCGGCGGCAGACACGGACGGCCTGACGAGATCCCACGTCACCACACCATCCGACTCTCGTCTCACGACTTTGGGCGTGCCACCCGGGGGCAGGAACAGCCGCATCGCCTCCGCGAGTGGCGAGGCATACTCGTCGGCTATCCAACGGGCAAGCTCGTACGCATCCGCCCGCGAGAGCGATTCGCCGAGAACCGACTCGATCGGCTTGAGATTGTCGTATCGGCTCTCGTTGCCGAGTCCAACCACGAAACCCACCGCACGACGTCCGCCAAGGGGAACGAGCACCGGGCATCCGATGGACACCTGGTGAGCAAGGGGCGCGGGAATGGCATAGTCGAAGGGCTCGTCGAGCGCGCGCGTGCGCACATCGATCACGACCCGTGCTATCGACGCTTCTGTACGCATGGATTCATTCATGTCACTAGCATACAGAAGGCCACCGACACGATGTGCCGGTGGCCTTCTGAGGTCGCTTCGTTCCTAGTCGATCGCAGCCAGAAGCGCATCGACCTTATCCAGACGTTCCCACGTGAAGGCAGCTTCGTCCCGACCGAAGTGTCCGTAGGCTGCCGTCTTCTTGTAGATCGGTCGACGCAAGTCGAGGTCACGGATGATCGCGCCCGGGCGCAGGTCGAAGACCTGCCCGATGGCCTTCTCGATCTTCTCAACGGCGACCTTCTCGGTACCGAACGTCTCGACCGTGATCGAGAGCGGGTGCGCGACACCGATCGCGTACGCGAGCTCGAGTTCACAGCGGTCGGCAAGTCCGGCGGCGACCACGTTCTTGGCGACCCAACGAGCGGCATACGCCGCAGAGCGGTCCACCTTCGTGCAGTCCTTGCCCGAGAAGGCCCCGCCGCCGTGGCGACCCATGCCACCGTAGGTGTCGACGATGATCTTGCGTCCGGTCAGGCCGGAGTCTCCCATCGGACCGCCGATAACGAATCGGCCGGTCGGGTTGACGAATATCTCGGCATCCTTCCACTCCACGCCCTCGAGGTCGAGGACGGGGGCGATGATGTGCTCGATGAAGTCGGGTCGCATCAGGTTCTCGATGTCGACCCCTTCGGCGTGCTGGCTGGAGATGAGGATCTTATCAACGGCCACCGGCTTGCCGTCGGCGTAGCGCACGGTGACCTGCGTCTTGCCATCAGGCCGCAGGTAGTCGAGGACGTCGGCCTTGCGCACGGCCGTCAGGCGCTCTGCGAGGCGATGTGCGAGGTAGATCGGCATCGGCATGAACTGCGACGTCTCGTTGCACGCATAGCCGAACATCATGCCCTGGTCTCCGGCTCCGATCAGGTCGAGCGGGTCCGTCTGACCGTGCTTGGTCTCGTACGCCTGGTCCACGCCCATTGCGATGTCAGCGCTCTGCTCGTGGATGGCCGTGATGACGCCGCATGTCTCGTAGTCGAAGCCGTACTTGGCCCGGGTGTAGCCGATCTCCTTCACCGTCTCGCGCACGATGGTGGGGATGTCGACGTACGCACGGGTGCGGATCTCACCTGCGACGACGATCAGACCGGTGGTCGTCATCGTTTCGCAGGCGACGCGAACGTTCTCCAGCGACGCCTTCACGCCTTTGTCGGTCACGTAGCCCTCGGCCTCGAGCTCCGCCTCACGCGAGAGGATTGCATCGAGAACCGCATCGGAGATCTGGTCGCACATCTTGTCCGGGTGGCCCTCGGTGACCGACTCGGAAGTGAACACGTAATCGCGGGACATAACGCCTCCTCATTCGGGCGGGTCGCCGTCGACCCGCGTTCCGTCACTGCACCGAAGGGCAAAACAAAAGCCCCTCGTCGGCTCGAGACAAGGGACGGTGGGCGCACGCGCCTATCTTCCCTCATCTGCCAGGCACGTTCGCCTGCCGCAATGTGGCACCGTGTGTCATTTTCGACCTCGGTTGCCGGGGCTTCATCGGGTGCGGTCCCTAGGCCCTCTGCAGCTGGACTCTCGCCCAGCCGCCTCGTGATGAGTGAAGCGACCATAGCACGGCTCCACCTTCGCGAACAAGAGGGTACCGCGCGGGAGCGCGATGCTGCTGGTATGATGTCGTCTCACAGCATCAAGAAGGAGGTCGATCGTGCTGAACAAGATGATGCATGTCGCCGTGGATTTGCTCGAACGCGCTATCGCGCTGCTTCTGGTCGTCATTGCGGCTCTGGGAGCCGTGGACCTCGTCGTCGAGATGTTCAATGCGGTCTCGGATAAGGGCTACCTGACACCCGATTCGATTCTGCGGGTGCTCGACTCCGTGCTTGTCGTCTTCATCGTCATCGAGCTGTTCAACATCGCGCTCGCCTACATGAAGCGGAGGAACGTCATCGCCACGGTCATGGAGGCGGGGCTCGTCGCGGTCGTGCGAAAACTCGTCATCTTCGAGACGAACGCCGACGCCGCCTACGTGCTCATGAAGGCGTCTGCACTGGGCATCCTCATAGTCGCCATCGGTCTTACGTGGTTCCTCCTCCGCCGTTCAGGCGTGTGCGAATCGGAGCCGACCGAGTCCGTCGTCAGCTAGCACTCCCGAAAGGAGTCCCGTGTCCGAGTCCGTTCGCGTACGTTTCGCGCCGAGCCCCACCGGTCACCTACATATCGGCGGCGCCCGAACCGCCATCTACAACTGGGCATTCGCACGCCACCATGGCGGCACGTTCGTGCTGCGAATCGAGGACACGGATCCCGAGCGTTCGACCGAGGAGAATACACAGGCGATCATCCGGGCGATGGAATGGCTTGGGCTCGACTACGACGAAGGCCCCGGCGTGGATGGGCCGTACGGGCCGTACTTCCAGACGCAGCGGGCCGCAAGCTACGCTGACGCACTCGAGCGACTGAAGGCCTCGGGTTCCACGTACCCATGCTTCTGCACGTCGGAGGCGCTTGACGCCAAACGGGAGGCCGCACGGCAGCAGGGCGGGTTCGCGGGCTACGATCGTACCTGCCGGGGCATCGAGGTGGAAGAAGCCGCCAGGCGTGTCGCAGCCGGAGAGCCGCATGTGTGGAGGCTCAAGGTTCCCGAGGATCGGGCGGATATCGCGTTTTGCGATGCGGTCCGCGGAGATGTGCGTTTCCCCGGCGACGCCGTCGACGATCTGGTGCTTGTACGCACGGACGGGACAGCGACGTACAACTTCGCGGTGGCCGTCGACGATACGACTATGGCGATCACGCACGTCATTCGTGGCGACGACCACCTGTCCAACACGCCGAAGCAGATACTCATCTACGAGGCGCTCGGCGAGGACGTGCCCGTATTCGCGCATCTCTCGATGATTCTGGGTGCCGACGGGAAGCGACTGTCCAAGCGCCACGGCGCCACGTCCGTGGAAGCATACCGTGACTCGGGCTTCCTTCCCGAGGCGGTCATGAACTACCTGGCGCTCCTCGGCTGGTCCCTCGACGGCGAAACCACGGTCTTCTCGCGCGAGACCCTCGCCGAAAGCTTCTCGCTTGATCGCGTGTCCCGGAACCCTGCCATCTTCGACGATGAGAAGTTGGAGTGGCTCAACGGCGTGTACATCAGGGATATGTCTGCGACCGAGCTCATCGACAGGATCGTCCCCGTTCTCGCTGAAGCCGGCCTCATCACGCACGAAGAAGCCGCCTCGCGTCGGGAGTGGCTCCTCAGGCTCGCGCCGATGGTCTCCGAGCGGCTCAAGCGGCTTGACGAGATCGTCCCCATGGTCGCGTTCCTGTTCTCGGACAGCGTAGAGATCGAAGAGGGAGCCCGCGAGAAGGTGCTGGAAAAGGAGGGCTCCGGTCTCGCGCTTGATGCATGCCGGGATGCTCTCGCTTCCGTTCCCTCCTTTGACGCCGAGACGATCGAGGCTGCGCTTCGCGAAGTGCCTGAGCGCACTGGCGTGAAGCCCAAGGTGGCTTTCCAGGCCGTCCGCGTAGCCACCACCGGATCGACCGTGAGCCCGCCGCTCTTCGAGTCGCTGGAACTCCTCGGGCGCGAACGCACGCTGCAACGTATCGACGCTGCGCGGCCCCTGGCCGCGAGCTGACTCGGGCGGGTTGACACCTGTTTGAGCCGCAGGTAGCATACCTACTCGCGCCCGATGCGGCGCACGGTATGTACTGGGGTATGGTGTAACTGGCAACACGTCGGATTCTGGTTCCGAAGAGTCTAGGTTCGAGCCCTAGTACCCCAGCCACGCATGGCCCGTTCGTCTAGCGGTTAGGACACCGCCCTCTCAAGGCGGAGATCACGGGTTCGAATCCCGTACGGGCTACCAGGATCGTACACGGCTCCATCTGCGGAAACGCGATGGGGCCGTTTTTGTTCATACGGCGCGACGTTCGGCTCGGGTTCGCTTCCGATACCGGGCTCCGGTCTATCCACCGGGGCGCACCGGTATGCTATCCTCGGCGACCATGGACACACATTCTGCACCCACACCCGAGAAGAGCGATTTCGTTCGCGATATCGTTGCCGCAGACCTGCGCGACGGTCGAATCGGCGCGGTCGTCACGAGGTTCCCTCCGGAGCCGAACGGCTATCTCCACATCGGGCACGCCAAGTCGATCTGTCTGAACTTCGGCATCGCTGCGGAGTTCGGCGGTCGCTGCCACCTACGCTTTGACGACACCAACCCGGTGAAGGAGGAGCAGGAGTACATCGACTCCATCATGGAGGATGTGCGCTGGCTCGGCTTCGACTGGGGTGAGCACCTCTACTACGCCTCAGACTACTTCGAGCAGCTCTATGAATGGGCCGTCTACCTCATCCGCGAGGGCAAGGCGTACGTGGACGACCTCTCCGCCGACGAGATCCGCACGTTCCGCGGAACACTCACGGAGCCCGGCAAGGAGAGTCCCTGGCGCACGCGCACCGTCGAAGAGAACCTTGACCTCTTCGAGCGGATGCGTGCCGGCGAGTTCGAAAACGGCTCCCGCGTTCTGCGAGCCAAGATAGACATGGCTTCAGGCAACATCAACTTCCGCGATCCGGTCATCTACAGGATCGTCCACGCCACGCACCCCCGCACAGGTGACGCGTGGTGCATCTACCCGTCGTACGACTTCGCTCACGGGCAGTCGGACGCGATCGAGGAAGTCACGCATTCGATCTGCACGCTGGAGTTCCAGGACCACCGTCCCCTCTACGACTGGTTCATCGAGAACCTCCCGGTGCCCTCCCGTCCGCACCAGTACGAGTTCGCGCGCCTCAATCTGACGCATACGGTGCTCTCCAAGCGTGTGCTGCTCCGCCTCGTCAGGGACGGATTCGTCCACGGCTGGGACGATCCACGGATGCCGACGCTCTCGGGCATTCGCAGACGGGGCTTCCCTGCCGAGGGCATGCGTGACTTCGCGGCGATGATCGGGGTCGCCCGGGCCGATAGCGTCGTCGAGATCGAGATGTTGGAGCACGCAGTGAGGGATGTCCTCAACCGGACGGCGCTCCGGCGTTTCGCGGTTCTCGATCCGTTGAAGGTCGTCATCGAGAACTACCCCGACGATCTGGTCGAAGAGATGGATGTGACCAACAACCCGGAGGACGAGGGCGCGGGAACCCGCAAGGTCCCGTTCTCGCGGGAACTGTGGATCGAGCGCGATGACTTCATGGAGGATCCGCCCAAGAAGTTCTTCCGGCTTGCTCCTGGCCGAGAAGTGCGACTCCGTTCGGCGTACTTCGTCACCTGCACCGATGTCATCAAAGACGCCGACGGCACCGTGATCGAACTCAGGTGCTCGTACGACCCGGATACGCGTGGTGGGAGCGCACCCGACGGCCGCCGACCGAAGGCGACACTGCACTGGCTTTCCGCCGCGCACGCTGTCCCCGCCGAGGTCAGGCTCTACGACCACCTCTTCACCGCTCCGTTCCCTGGTTCCGAAGGACGCGACCTGTTCGAGGACCTGAATCCCGACTCGGAAACCGTTCTGAGGCACTGCCTGGTCGAACCGGCGTTGCAGGATGCCGTCATCGGCGAGACGGTGCAGTTCGAGCGCCTTGGCTACTTCTGTGCCGATCCCGACTCTTCGGGCGGGGTGCTGACCTTCAACAGGACGCTCACCCTCAAAGACTCATGGGCGAAGGTACAGGCTCAAGCGACCGGCTGAGCGGCGTCTCGGATCAACACCAGGGGTCACCTGCTACAATAGGCGCCGGTGGAGTGGGCCGGACGGCCGCGCGTCCGCAAGGACGTGAGGAAAGTCCGGACTCCGATGGGCAGGGTGCCTGCTAACAGCAGGGCGCGGTGACGCGACGGAAAGTGCCACAGAAAAGAAAACTCCCCCGCCTCGGCGGAGGAAAAGCTGAAACGGTGCGGTAAGAGCGCACCAGCGTCACGGCAACGTGGCGGCTTGGCAAACCCCACCCGGAGCAAGGGCAAATAGGAGCGGTCAAGGCTGGCCCGGCCGGCGCTCGGGTATGCCCGCGAGAGGTCATCGGCGACGGTGATCCCAGATAGATGGTCGTCTACTACAGAATCCGGCTTACAGGCCCACTCCACCGCGCTATGCGCTCCAGACGCGCTCCCGGACCGTCTCGGTGAGCGCAGACGCGTCGAGCGCCGCAAGCCGGACGTACTCCCCGCCTGCCGTACGCGCGATGTCTCGCGCCGCTGAGCCGCCTCCCGGCACCCCGGTGGTGTCGATGACGATGGTGTTGATCCGAGCGTCGCGTATGCGGGCCGCTGCGGTGATCGCGTCTTCGCTACCGAGGCCACCGTTGATGCCCACATTCCCGCGGCCGTCGGTGACAAGCACCAGCCACGGAATCACGTCGTCATTTCGCCGAGACTCTGTCTCCAGCAGCTGCAACGCCGAGACAAGACCGTGTGCCAGCGGGGTCGCGCCACCGGTCGGGAGCGACCGCAACTTGAGTTGCGCAAGCTCGACGCTTGCCGTGGGGGCGAGCACGACCTCGGCTGCGTCGCCACGGAACGCGACGAGACCCACACGGTCTCGACGCTGATAGGCGTCGACGAGCAGATCGAGCACGGCGGACTTCGCAGCCTCCATGCGATTGGAGGCGCCCATCGAACCGCTGGCATCCACGCAGAAGACGATCGACGCACCGACGCGGCGTCGCCGCACCTTATTCCTCAGGTCGGACGGCTCGAGGGCTATCGCCATCTCACTCTCGCGGAGAGCCTGGAACGGCGCTGCTGCCCGGATCGTCGCGTCGAACGCGATGTCCCGCTGCGCTCCGGGACGCAGCGGCTCCGCTCGCACGTAGCGTCCGCTCAGATCGTTCGAGGTAGTCTCCTGCCGCTTCCCGCCATAGGAGCGGCGCACGCGGTCGATCTCGAGCGAGAGGCGTGTCGGCACGTCTTCACGCGAGGCTGACGAACCGGCCTGGTCCACGGAGAGACGCATGCCCAAGACGGCAGCTTCTCCGTCACCATCACCCGCATGCGACGCAGCCGGGCTGTCCGATGCGCCCTCCTCGGCGCCCGCGCCGGAAGCAGCCAGTGCACTCTCCAGACGATCCTGGGAGTACGACTCCTCGTCGAACGGGGTCCTGCGCATTCGATGCGCCAGCACCATCGGCGCGACGGCTCGGATATGCGCGGGAGTGACCTCCCGCCGCCCCTCGAGGAGGGCATACGCCGCGGCCGCCCGGGCCATGACAAGATCGGCACGATGCCCGTCGACGCCGATGGATGAACACACCGACGCTATCAGGAAGAGCAGGTCATCATCGAGCTCGACATCGCCGAGCAGGTGCTGTGCCTTCTCGATGCGACGCACGAGCGCCTTGCCGTCCGCACTCCACCGCCTGGCGAAGCCGGAAGGGTCGTCTTCGAAAGAGCGTCTGCGGCGCATGACTTCGACCCGCTCGGCGGGATCATCGATGCCCTCGATGTCCACACACAGCCCGAAGCGATCCAGAAGCTGCGGCCGCAATTCGCCTTCCTCGGGATTCATCGTGCCGACCAGCAGGAACCGGGCAGGATGCGTGTGCCTCACGCCCTCACGCTCAACCACGTTCACGCCGCTCGCCGCCGAGTCCAGCAGCGCGTCGACGAGATGATCCTCGAGGAGGTTCACTTCGTCGACATACAGGATGCCACGATTGGCTTCGGCAAGCAGACCGGGTTCGTAACGCCGCTCACCGCTCTTCAGCGCATGTTCCAGGTCGAGGGTGCCGACGAGCCTGTCCTCGGTCGCCGACACCGGCAGATCCACCAGTCGTGGACGGCGACGCACAGCGGGAAGGGCGTCGCGCGCTGCGCATGCGGCGCAGAGGGTGCGTGGTTCATTCGGATCGCAGCCGTACGCGCAGCCCTCCACGACCGAAATCTCGGGCAGTATCTCGGCGAGCGCACGAACCGCAGTGGATTTCGCGGTGCCCTTCTGCCCCCGAATCAAGACGCCACCGACCCGTGGATCGACGGCGTTGATGAGCAGGGCGGTCTTGAGCACGTCCTGACCGACGATAGCGCTGAAGGGGAACGTATGGCGCTCGAGTGACACGCACACCCCCTGGGGACGGAAACAGCCTGCCTACACTATATGGTAGGCAGGCTGACTCTGTCACCAACATTTTGTGGTCAGACGGCCTTCCACTGGAAGGCGCCACATTCCGCTGGCGTCGTCTGGTTCACCTTCGGGCAGGTGTTGGAGTAGACGCAGTCGGCGCACGTGTACGCCTCCAGCGCAAGGTCACCCGCGGGTTCGTACACTGCGGCGGGCTCGGCCACCTCGGGCAATGAGGCTGCAGCAGCCGCCCCGGCCGGGGCCGTCTCATCGACGCCATCGAACGGCGCGATAGCTGCGTCCTCGGAGATCGCGGGGGCCGACTCGGTCGCGTAGTCGCCCATGATGATCGGCTGCGGCATGAAGTCATCATCGATCGCGGGGGTCACGATCAGGCTGTCGGAATCGTCGAAGACCACGGGCTCCGGCTCGGCGGTGATAGCGGGCTCGGGTTCAACCGTATGCTCTGTGCTGACGGATCTGTCGGGCTCGTGCACCGGCTCGTCTTCGACCGTCTCGACGGACGTCTCGACCTGCTCGGAGGCAACGGCCGGGACCTCTCCAACGTTCAGCCAGGGCCACTCGGCAGCATCGGCGTCGGGTTCGCTCGTCGATCCCGAATCGAGTGAACCGAGCGATGCGATCACGGCCGAAAGGTCGTCGGCAATGGCCGGAGGCGTCTCAGGCTCTTCTTGATCGACGATGATCCCGGGCTCTGCCACGACGCCGACGTAGTCGTTCGCTACCGGAGGCGCACTCGGGACGGCGAACTCGTCCGAGCTATCGTCCAGGAAGACCGGGGCGTCGCTCGACGTGAGCGGGCTATCATCCGACGTCGTCGTCTCCATCACTTCGACTGCTGGCGGTTCATCCACGGCAGGCTCTGGTTCCGTCGGCTCATCGATCTCGACGGCCGCAACTGATTCATCGCCATCGAAACCCACCGATTCGGGCGCGATGATCCCCTCGGATTCAAGTCGACTGGCGGCTCTTTGCAGCGCGTCTGCAAGGAGGACATCGCCGGGATCCGGCGACGGCAGATCATGCACGATCGCCGAGGCAGGCGCTTCCCACGCACCGGCCGAAGAGTCCGGTTCTAGTGCGACGGATGGCATGCCGACGATCATCACCGGTGTGGCCGATGCGATGTCCGCGATGTAGACGTCGAGGTCATCGACCGACACGACCCCTGACGATGCAAGGGCCTGAACAGCACGGACGGCATCTTCGCGGGTCTCGTGGACACCCTGATGGAGCAGACGAAGCAGACCGTCCGAACGCCCGCGTCCGACCACAAAGAACGACATAGTCTCTCCTTAGGCAACGCCCGACAGTGCGAGCGACTCAGTTCTGTATGCCCCATGCTACGTTCATGCGCGGTGACGGGCAACACACCGGAGCATGGAAAACGCCATATGGTACGATTCTGTTCATCGGCGAGTTCCCGCGACAGCCTTAGCGGAAGGTATCTATGCTTGGCGCCACGTCGCTCACCGACGGCGACTTCGTCACCGTTGACATCGAGACCACGGGCTGCCGCCCGGGCAGTAGCGGCATCATCGAGATCGGAGCCGTGCTCGTACGGGCCGGCGTCATCGTTGACCGCTTCGAGACGTTGGTGCGACCGA
>RCMX01000001.1:547995-569621 GCA_004348925.1 Actinomycetota bacterium | reverse complement strand
CGAACGAGCCGATTCCGCAGGCCATCCGGTTCCTGACAGGAATCGACGATTCTATGGTCGCGGAAGCCCCTTCGGTTCGCTCCGTCATGCAGCAGTTCAGAGACTTCGTCGGCGACGCCGTGCTCGTGGCGCACAACCATCGCTTCGACATGGGGTTCCTCGATTTCGAAGCCGAGCGGATCTGGGGATCGTCGTTCAAGCGGCCCGTGCTCGACACGCTGACGCTTGCGAGACGGCTGCACCCTGAACTCGACAGACACAACCTGCGTGTGCTTGCGGCGTTCTATGATGTCGAGGCCGTCCCAAACCACCGCGCGTCGGCCGACGCTCTGGCGACTGCGCAGATCCTTGAGCGCATGTTACCTGAACTCACAGCGCGAGGGATGACCACCGCCGAAGATGTTGCACGCTTCTGCGGGCTGGCCCGACAGGGAATGCTCGCGAGCAAGCTGGTGCTCGCCACGCATCTCCCCGATTGCCCGGGCGTCTACCTGTTCCGCGACGATACTGGTCAGGTCGTCTACATCGGCAGGGCGAAGAACCTGCGAACGCGAGTCCGTGGCTACTTCTACGGACCCAACGACCTGACTCGCCCGCACCCCGCATCGGCCGCCGCATCCGTCGGTCACGTGGCCTGCGCTTCCGATCTGGATGCCCTCCTCATCGAGAGTCACCTCCTGACCCGCTATCAACCTCGATTCAACCATGACCAACAGCGCGGCCGATCCGTTGTCTACATCCGTGTCGGCGGAACACGCCGATACCCTTCGCTCACGACGACACGTCGGCGCCTGCGCTCGGGGACGCTCATCGGGCCGCTCACCAACACCTGGGCTGCCGAGACGCTCGTCGAAGCGCTCCGGACTCGCTACGGGCTGCGCCGGTGCGCTCGCCGCATCGGTCCCCAATCCGTTGCGTGCGCCGAGGGTGAAGAAGGACGCTGTCCTCGGCCATGCGAAGGAGCTATCGACCCGACAGAGTACGCCCGGCGCATCGACGCTGCGCTCAACGTGTTCAGCGGAGGAGGACTCAGATTCCGGGCCGCAACGCAGGCCCTGCGCGAGCGGGCGGCTGCCGACCTCCAGTACGAGGAGGCGATACAGCACCGTGACGCCGTGCGCGCACTCGATCGTACGCTCTCGGCCCTCGAGGTCGTCCGCACGTCCACCATCGAGCCCGGCGCAGCCGTCATCGAAGGTCGCGGCGAGGATCTGACAATCGTGTTCGTTCGCCACGGTCGCCTCGGCGGCGTTCTTCGACTCAAGCGGGATGATGTCACAGCGGACACGTTCGTCGCGCGTCTGGAACGGGCGATATCGCACATCTACTCAAGCACGCGCATGGCCGAGGACCCGCTCGATCTGACGGCGCGTCAGTTGAGGGATGTCTTCGTCATCGAAGCGTACCGCCGCCAGCATGCGCCGAGCGAGGTCGGGTTCACCGGAGACCCGGGAGCGTTCCTCGCACAGGTCGCGGCCGCCGCACGGCGCGCTACCCGCGTGCCGCGCAAGCTGCACGCAGCTCCTTCAGCCGACTGACGTTCGTCTCGTCCTTCACGGGGACCTCACCGGACATCTCGACGATTGCGGCTGCGCCCGCAAGCCGGGCTTCTGCGAACATCGCCGCGAACCCCTCGGAGCCGATCGACCCATCCCCCACCCACTCATGACGGTCCCTGCGCTCGCCTGCTCCGAACTTGCTGTCGTTCGCGTGCACGACCCGGATGCGATCACGGCCGCAACATCGCTCCAACTGTCCCGTGAACGCACTCCATCCGTCGGCTGTGCTGAGATCCCACCCCGCAGCATGTGCGTGGCAGCTGTCAAGACACACGCCGAGACGCTGGCGCCAGTCAGCATCGAGCATCCCAAGAACCGCGCCGAGCTCCTCGGGGCCGGTACCGAAGGTCGTTCCGGCACCGGCGGTGTTCTCGAGCAGCAGGACACCCTCGGGCGCCGAGGCGAGCGCCCTATGGACCCCGTCGGCGATCCTGCGCGCGCCGCGCTCGACGTCCCCGCTCCTGTTCGTGCCCGTGTGCGTGACCGTCGCGTCCGCTCCAAGCAGCGCGGCACGTGAGAGCTCGTCCGCAAGCGCGCGCCACGAACGCTCCCAGAGGGCATCGTCCTCGGAGCCAAGGTTGATCAGATACGCGGTGTGCGTGCAGACGAATCCGATGCTCGACGCGCGCAGCCGCTCGCGAAACGCCGCAGCAACCGTCGGGTCCGTCTGCTTCGCGTGCCACTGCTGTGGTGACTTCGCGAAGATCTGGATCGCCTCACACCCGACGGACTCCGCATAACCGATCGACTGCACGTAGCCGTCGCGCACGCTGACATGGGCGCCGATCAACACAGGCTTCTCCTCGCATCGAACATATGGTCGGTTTCTGAGCGAGACACTACACTGTCAGTATGACGCATGCGACCGAGAGACCGTGGCAGGGACGGGCCGTGCTCCACGTGGACATGGACGCGTTCTTCGCTTCCGTCGAACAGCTCGACCACCCCGAGTGGCGGGGGAAGCCCGTGATCGTCGGAGGCGACCCCACACGGCGGGGCGTCGTCTCCACATGCTCGTATGAGGCCAGGGTCTTCGGCGTGCACTCTGCGATGCCCTCAGCGCAGGCCGCGCGCCTGTGCCCTGACGCCATCTGGGTCTCCTCCAACTTCGGTCGCTACGGTGAGATGTCACGTGCAGTGCGGGAGATCCTCTCGGCGACCACACCTGACGTTGAGCCGACCTCGATCGATGAGGCGTATCTGGATGTGACTCCCGGCAGCACTGGAGAACACCCCGTGAGCATTGCGCGGCGCATCCAGCAGCAGGTCGACGAGCTCGGGGTCTCGTGTTCTATCGGCGTCGCATCGTGTAAGACCGTCGCGAAGATCGCCTCCGACCACCTGAAACCTCACGGCATCACGGTCGTCTGGCCCGGCGAAGAAGCCGCATTCCTCGCTCCCCTGCGTGTCGGGGTCCTCCCCGGCGTCGGGAAGAGCATGAGCGATCGTCTGGCACGAATCGGTATCAGGCGCCTGGGCGAGCTTGCCGACATGGACGATGCCACTGCGCGCGAGGTTCTCGGCAGATTCGGTCCCGACCTGACCGCACGTGCGCGCGGCATCGACGCTCGTCGAGTGCACTACGAACGGGATCCCAAGTCGGTCTCCAACGAGCACACGTTCTCGATAGACGTTCGCGAGCGTGACGAGGTGGAGCGCGCTCTGGCGGGACTCGTCGCGCACGTGGCGGCCCGGCTCCGGAAGGCGCGGCTGTCGGCGAGGACCCTCACGGTGAAGCTGCGCTACGCGGACTTCTCGACTCCGAGCGTCCAGCGCACGATCGATGTGGCGACGGATCTGGAGGACGAGATGCTCCCGGTTGCGCTCTCTCTGCTGCGTTCTGCTTGGTCGCCAGGGGCCGGACTGCGCCTGATCGGCTTTGGGACGAGCGGGTTTGAGGAGGCAGCCGTGCAGCTCGATCTGTTCGCTTCCAGCGAGCAGGACGATGCTCGACCACAGCGCAAAGCGCTGGCCGAGGGACTCGATGCCGTGAAGCAACGCTTCGGCGAGAACGCCATCAGGCGCGGTATCGACATCTCGCGTGAGAAGAACGGTCCGGACACTCAGCCGTTGTAGACTGCGGCTGTCTCCGCCGCTGCCCACGACTCCTCCTCGGGTGCACCCGCCCCGCCGAGCGAGGGACCCATCGGGCCGCTCGGCACGCCGCGCCGCATGCGCACAGGAGTGCCACTCGCTGTGCGGACCACGTATGGCTCGACCCGGTCCGCGATGATCGCGATCCCACGCTCATGATTGTTCTGTAACACCCCCTCCACCACATACGCGCGATGCTTCACGATCGTCTCCCCCGCCCTGTCGAGCGCGTCCTCGAACACCACGACGTCGAGCAGTCCGGTTGGATCCTCGAGCGTAAGGAAGCATGTTCGCTTGCCCGAGCGCGTCCTCGGCGTCTGCGCGCGCTCGCGGACTCCCGCAACACGTACGCGGGTGCGATCTTCGAGCTTTGGCAGGTCACGCGCCCACGTGACGCCCCGGCGCTCCAGGTCCGAGCGTGCGAGCGCGAGCGGATGGCACTCGAGCGAGAGCCCCACGATCTCAAGCTCTGCCGAGAGGCGCCGCGCACGAGACCAGCCCGAGACGTGCGTCGGGTCCTCGGGTATGCGCGCCGTCGCAGGTGCAAGCACGAGGACGTCGTCGCCGGCGACACCCTCGCGTGCGATGACCGCCTTCATCTCGGGCAAGAGCGCGAGAAGCTCGTCGCGCGTGGGCGGACGGCCCGCGTCGGTGATGCCGAGACCGTCGAGCGCTCCTACGCGGATGAGGCTCTCGGCGGCAGGCGCCTCGGCACGCGTTCGACGCAGGAAGTCCGCAAGATCGCGGAAAGGCCGCACGTCCTGCTCATGCTCGATCGCAGTGAGCAGACGGTGCGTCATCTCGTGCACATCGCGGAAGCCGACCCGGATGGCGCGACCGTCGTCTTCGACCGTATACAGGCTCCGGGAAGCATTCACGTGCGGTGGGAGGATCACCATGCCGTGTCGACGCGCGTCGTTCACTACAAGCCGTGGCGTGTAGAAGCCCATCGGCTCGTTGTTGAGGATCGCGGCGGCGAACTCGGCCGGGTAGTAGCGCTTGAGCCACGCGCTTGCATAGGAGACTACCGCGAAGCACGCCGCATGCGCCTTGCAGAAGCCGTACGCCGCGAACCCTTCAAGCTGCCGGAACGCTTCCTCGGCAGCGGCGCGTGGCACGCCGAGACCCACCGCGCGCGTCACGAAGTGGCCGTGGATCTTCTCCATCTCCTCACGGGACCGGCCCTTCGTCATCGCGCGGCGAAGGCTGTCCGCCTCGGCAAGCGAGAAGCCCGCGATCGCCTGGGCCACGCGGAGCACCTGCTCCTGGTACAGGATGACGCCGTAGCTGTCGCGCAGGATCTCGCCCATGGCGGGATGCGGCACGGTCACCGGCTCGATACCGTGGCGGCGGCGGATGAACGGCGTGATCATCTCGGCCTCAAGCGGGCCGGGACGGAAGAGCGAGATCGCGGCGATGATGTCCTCGAAGGTACGCTCCTTAAGGCGCATGGCGAGGTTGCGCTGGCCGCTCGATTCAAGCTGGAACATCCCCACCGTGTCCGCCGAGGCGATGAGCTCGTAGACCGACGGGTCGTCGGGCACGAGTTCGAACGGCTCCGGCACGGCGTCGACGCCGACGCGTGCGCGGGCAAGCTCGACGGCGTCGCTGATCGCCGAGTGCATTCGCAAGCCCAGGATGTCCATCTTCACAAGGCCGAGCATCTCGATGTCGTCCTTGTCGTACTGCGAGACGACGACGCCTTTGGCGGCCCACTGAAGCGGCATCCACGTGGCGATCGGCTCACGCGTGATGATGAACCCGCCCAGGTGCGTCCCCAGGTGCATCGGGCAGCCGGAGAGCTCCTCGGCAAGTTCTGTGAGAAGGCCGTAGCGCTCGCGATCCTTAAGCGGGTGGCCGACGCACTCGGGATAGGTGTCGAGCACCTCGCGAAGGCGATGCGCGCTCACCCACGGGAGATGGCGCGAGAGCGCGTTCACCTCATCGATCGGCAGGTCGAATGCGCGCGCTACGGTGCGGACAGCGCCACGGGCGGTCATCGTCTGGACGGTGGCGACCATCGCCACATGCTCGTCACCGAAGCGCTTGTAGATGTACTCGATGACCTCGTCTCGCCGCCGCGAATCAAAGTCCACATCGATGTCAGGCATCTGCCGCCGCTCCGGGTTGAGAAAGCGTTCGAAGAGCAGATCGTGTCGGATGGGATCTGCATCGGTGATGCCGAGGAGGTATGTGACGATGCTATCGCCGGCGCTCCCCCTTCCCGAGTAGCGGATACCACGCGATCGCGCGAAGTCCACGATGTCCTTCACGACAAGGAAGTACTCCGAGAAGCCCAGGTCCTGGATGACCGAGAGCTCGTGCTGCAACCGTGAAACGGACGCCGGCGTGACCGGCCGGTAGCGGCGCTCGAGGCCCTGCCATGCAGCCTTCGCGAGGGTAGAGTACGGCGTCTCCCCCGCCGCGACCTCGGCGCTCGGGAAATGGAATGCCCCCAGACCGAGATCGAGCTGACAACGCTCTGCGATCTTGAGCGTGGCGTCGCATGACTGCGGGATGTCAGCGAACAGGCGCCGCATCTCGCCGGCCGGTTTGAGCCACAGCTCGGCGTTCTGGCGCCCGTACGGTCCGGGCAGTCCCGTTCGCGCCCCGGCGGCCGCAAGCACGTCGTGAAGGCGGAACTCACGCTGTTCCACGTAGTGGACGTTGTTGGTGGCGACGATCGGCAGATGGAGTCGCCCGGCGATCGCAGCAAGCCCGCTCACATATCGCGAACTCTCCGGCGTGAGCAGATGCATCAACTCCACATAGAAGTCTCCGGGCGCAAAACAGCGCGCCAGACGCCTGAGTGCTTCCTCGGCACGCCAGCCGAGACCTGCAAGCACCGCTGCGCCCGCTTCGCCGTTCATGCACCCGGAAAGGCCTAGAAGCCCTTCCGAGTGCCGCGCAAGGTCGGCGAGCGAGACGATCGACGGCTTCTCGGCGCTACGGACATGCGCGCGTGACAGCAGGCCGCACAGATTGCGGTAGCCGTGGATGTCCTTCGCGAGCAGTGTGAGGTGGAATCCGCGCCCCGCCGCGCGGCCGAAACCGACCGGCGCCGGAAGGAGCAGGCGATTCTCGGGAGGCAGGTCACCCTCCTCGCCGGGAAGGCCGGCCGCTTCGACGACGATCTCGGCACCGAGAATCGGCCGAATGCCGGCAGCACGTGCCTTGCGGTAGAAGCGGAGCGCTCCGTAGAGGCCCTGGTGATCGGTAAGTGCAAGCGCGGGCATACCCAAAGCGGCCGCCCGGCCGATGAGCGCGTCAAGATCGGCCGCACCGTCCATGAAACTGAACCGCGAATGCACGTGCAGGTGTACGAAGCCGCTCATGGCGGTCGCTAATCCACGATGCCGACGAGGAGCCACTGACCGGTCAAGAGATCGTACGCAAGGTCGTAAAGACCGCCACGCGCCAGGACACGAAAGCACCGCCGGCTGAGTCGGGCGCGGGGATCCCACCATGCCCGTTCGAGCGTCCACGTCTGCACCAACGCATCGACGCTATACCGTCGACCGTTCAACTGGAATGCTGCCGGCGTCCGCCGTGCACCGTCCCAGACCACCGTCACCTCTTCTTCACGGCGCTTGCCGCTGTGCCCCGATGTCCCGGCTGACACTTGTGATCCCCGTATGATCCACGGGCTCCGGAGCAACTCGACGATGACAGGTCTGCGCGCGTCTCTGCCACTGAACAGATCGAGCGGCTGACCGGTCTCCCTGGCGGGATCGAAGCTCTTGATAGCGCTATTGCGGCCCATGCATGACTCTCTTCTGAGGAAGGAGCCGAGCGTGGATTAGGAGCTTTCAGGGGTCCACGCCCGGCACGTCCAGTATATCGAACGTATGTTCGGTATACAAGACGGGTCTGACATGGGCCGGCTCTAGAGAGTCCGCAAGGCGCTGATCGGCGATACCGCTGGGTTCGCTTACGCCCAGCCGAGAAGCGGCAGCACTCTCGCGAACAACCCTCCCGCAAGGAGCGCGACGGTCACGGTGAATCCGACGATCGCGCTCGCACGCCACCACCCATGCTGCCGCACCAGTACCGTGATGGTCGATACGCACGGAACCGCGAGCGTGTTGACGAGCGCGTACACGAACAGATTCGTCGGCGTCATGAACGACGTGAGGTCCTGAGCGCCTGAGCCGAGTGCAACGACCGCCATCGCTATCAGCAGCTGAAGAGCGAGTTCCTTGCGAAGCGTGCCGAGAACGAGCGTCAGCCCCGCGATGGCCGGAAGGCCGAGCCATCCCACGATGATGGGGCTAAGCGGCTCGGCAAGTCTCCAGAGCCAGCCGGTCTCGTACAGCGTGCCTACCACGAGACTGCCGGCGATCACGATGGGTGTGGCCACGAACAGGAACTCCCTGAACTGAACCCAGGCCTTCTTGAGGATGCCGCGAAGCCGCGGTCGGCGGAAACCGAACATCTCCATCACAAGGCCGCCTGTATGACCGGGAGAGAGCCGGTTCATTCCGACACCGGTCGCGATGCCGATGACGAACACCACGGCGAACACACCCAGAGCCGGCCGCCAGCCGATGTAGTGTCCTACCGCGCCGAGAATGACCGCCGTTCGTGCGCTGCATGGCACGAGCGCAATGAGCGTCGAGGCGATCAGTCGCTCCCGCCGCGATGGAAGGTCGCGCACCGAGAGAATCGCCGGGACACTGCATCCCGCAGCGGCCACAAGCGGCAGCAACGCTCTGCCATGGAGGCCCAGACGATGCATGACCCGATCGGTAAGGAACGCGAGTGAGTTGAGATACCCCGAATCCTCCAGCACGGCCAGCAAGACATAGAACGTCAGGATGTACGGAAGGCCGATGGAGAGCGATGCCTCCACGCCGGCATCGAATCCCCATGTGAGAATCGCCGCCACCGTTCCGGTGCCGGCGATCGCCTGGATCACGGAACCGATCGCCGGCGACGCGAACGCGCTCCACAGATGTGCGAATCCCGAGGCGAGGGCGTCACCGACGACGAACAGGAAACCGAACACCAGCGCCATAACGACAGCGACCAGCGGTATGCCCGTCAACGGCGATGTGGTGAAAGCCCACAGATCCCTCGGGCCACGTCGGGGTCCGCCGTCGCGCGGCCTGGTGACCGCCTCGGCAATGCTCCCCGCCGTGCCGTGCCGCTCTCTCGCAAGTGTGACATGCGGCGGTTCGCCGAATTCGGCCTCGCTCGCCGCCCGTGCCCGCGCGGCTGCGCCCGCGACCGGCGCAAGACCCGCCGAGACGCCGAGCAGGTCGGGCGCGCCTTCAAAGAGCAGCAGCGCCAGTGCTCGAGCCCCGAGACCGCCCGGGCGCTCCGGAACCGCCCCGGCAGCCGCGACCACGGGTAGCAGCAACTCCTCGAAAGGGGTCTCATAGCGGACGTTCGTCGGAGCCCGTCGCTCATCGGCGGCGCTCAACGCCTCGCCGATGAGCGCATCCACGCCATCACCGAGGCTGGCTACGACGGGCACGACCGCCGTCCCTAGGCGATGACCCAGGGCGACCGCATCGATGTCGAGACCCGCACGCTCGGCTTCGTCCATCAGGTTGAGCGCGATCACGACCGGCAGTCCCAGGTCGACCGTCTGCAGCGCGAGGTAGAGGTTGCGTGCAAGGTTCGTGGCGTCAACGACAACCACCACTGCATCCGGCCTGATATCAACAAGTGCGCGCCGTGTGATCGCAGACTCAGCCGCGTTGTCGCTCAGACTGTACGTGCCGGGCAAGTCGAGGATGATGGCCCGACGACCGTCTGCGAGAGTCTCTCCCAGGTTCATCGACACCGTAGTGCCGGGATAGTGCGCGGTAGCGACGCCGAGGCCCGTTACCCGGTTGAAGAGGCTGGACTTGCCCACGTTCGGGTTGCCGAGCAGTGCGATGACCGGCGCGCCGCGTCGAAGCGCCGCTATCGCCAGGACCGGGTCGTCAGCGCGATCGATCGTGATCCGACTCACGGCTTGCGGCGACCCTTCCTGTCGACTCCGACAGACGGTGCGTCGACGACGATCTTGCCTGCGATGTCTCGACCGAGGGCGTACCGTGATCCGCCGACCTCGACCATGAGCGGCCCCTGGAACGGTGCCACATCGCAGACCCTGACCCGCGTGCCGGGATACATGCCGAGCGACGCGAGGTACGTCAGCAGCTGCTCGTCCTCCTCGTCGATCCTGACGATCTCGACGTCGGATCCCGTGCCATAGCCGCACAACGGCTCTCCGGTGGGGAGCGCCACTTCGCCTTCGGCCGACGGGATCGGATGGCCATGTGGACACACGTCTGGATTCTCAAGGTAGGCTTCAAGCGCAGCCTGCACCTTCGGAGAGAGCGCGTGCTCGAGCCGGCAAGCCTCCTCGTGAACGTCTTCCCAGGGCATGCCGAGCACGTCGACGAGCAGACGCTCCGCGAGTCGATGGCGGCGGATGATACTCAGCGCCTCAGACCGACCGCTCGCGGTGAGCGCGATCGAGCCACCGGGTCGCGTCACCAGACCGCGTGCTTTGAGGCGCTTGAGGGCAGCCGTGACGGTGGGAGCAGAAACGGACATCGCGTCAGCGAGCCTGGAGGGGCGCGCGTCATCTCGCTCCGCGAGTTTGTAGATGGCCTCCAGGTATTCTTCTAGCGTTTCGCTCGACATGTCGAGTCCTCCGAATTCGCGTGGTGCCAGCGACAATCGCTCTACCTGCTAAGCGCATGACTTTCACTAGTCTAGCATCTCTGCGCCATTGAGCTCGAACGATGTTGCACACGCTTCCGGGTGATTCCATCCGGCGAAGGTTCCGAGCCGTTCGGTACCCTTCAACCCACACCTGTGTCCGCTCGTATTCTCCTGTCGGCCGTTCACCAGGATTCCGTGCATTCTTGCAGATCGTAGTTGACGCGTGATTCCGGGTGCCCTAACGTGATGGGTGTCCCGAGAAGTCGGAGCGAGCGAGTCTTGAAAGCCAGCGTACCAGTAGCTGCCGGAGGGTCCGGTGGTCGCGAGGGGTTAGCGCAAGCGTCCTGAGCGTCAGCGGTTCTCGAGGGTAAGAAATGGGAAGCTTGGGGATTAGAGACAACCGCAGCCGAGGTTTCTCGGGACACCTGTATTCTCAGGCGGCCGACAAGGCCGCTTTCGTGTATCCCCTGCCATCTAGCGCCGGTAGGTAATCCTCGCGACAGGTGATTCCCAGACCGTGACCTCTTTGATGCGCACCGCGTCGCCGACACGTGCCTCGAGCAGGTCGAACAGGACGCGCGCCATGTTCTCGGCGGTGGGGCTCAGAACATCGAACGGCGGCACCTCATTGAGGAAGCCGTGATCCAGCGGCTCCAGGACGGCAGCCAGATCGGCCTTCAGCTGCTTGAAGTCGTACAGTATCTCGATGCCATCGAGCGTCTCGCCCTCAACGGTGACTTCGATGTCCCAGGTGTGACCGTGCAGCTTCGCGCACTCACCCGGGTAGCCACGCAGCGAATGTGCCGCATCGAAATGGTCCTTCACGCTCAGTTCGTACATGACGCCTCCTCTAGAACAGCGTCCCCTGGTCCTCGGCGGAACCACTCACGGGCACATCGCCGACGTCGCAACGCGCGTCCATCGCGGCGTTGGCGAGTTCGTCGGCACGCGTGTTCTGCTCGCGCCGGACGTGTTCGTAGCGGATACTTGCAACTCCTCGGGCAGCGGTCTTGGCCCGCGCATGGAGTGGCTGCAGCCCCGCGTGCTTCACTTTGTACTCGCCACGCATCTGTTTCACCACGAGCTCGCTGTCCGCACGCACGAGAAGGTCTGTGACCCCGCAGGCGATCGCGGCCTCGATGCCCCAGATCAGCGCCTCGTACTCGGCCACGTTGTTCGTGCATTCGCCGAGGAAGCGGCCCCCGGAACAGCAGATCTCGCCATTCTCGCGCAACAGTACGATGCCGATGCCTGCCGGCCCGGGATTGCCACGTGACCCACCGTCTGTGTAGAGCGTCCCCCGAACCGTCACGTACGGTCACCCTGATGAACCACCAGCAGACGATGGCACGACGGACACTCACCGATCGGTCCGCCGTCGGTGAGCGCCATGACCCGCTCCGAAGGAAGGTCGATCCGGCAAGCGCTGCACATCGATCCCTTGAGGATGCCCACGCCAAGACCGTGCTTCGCGGCGCGCAGGGACTCGTAGCGCTGCAGCAGCTCGGTGTCGAGGACCTTCGCGAGCGAGACGCGCTGCTTCTTGAGCTTCTCGATATCCGCCTGCAGGTCTCCGCCAACCTTCTGGAACTGAGCGATGAGCTGCGCTTCTTTGGCCCTGGCCTTCTCAACGGTGCTGGCGATCTTCTCGGCTTGTGCTTTGCCGGCCTCGAGCTTCTCCATCTGAGTGAGCAGTTCGTTCTCGCGCTTGTCCTTCTGACGGGACAAGGAGTCGATCTCGCGTGACAGGCTCTGCAGCTCCTTGTGGTTGCTGATAGCGCCGGAATCAACCTTTGTCTGCTCGGCAGCGATCTTCGCCGCGATCGTGGCGATCTCGTCCTCGGCCCGGCGCTGAGCGGCCTCGAGTTGCGCCACGTACGTTGCCGCCTTCGCCGAGAGCGCTTCGATCTCGCGCATCTTGTGTCGCAGGTCCAGGATGGCCTGCTTCTCGGGGAGCTCGTCGAGTCGCTTGGTGGCCCGGGTGATCTCCAGATCCTTGTCGGACAGTGCTACGAGCGCTGTCGCCTGATCCACGTCACTCCCCTTTCGCGGTCCACCAGCCGATGCTGGCAGGTTCTTCGATCACGGCGTCATCGCCAAGGACACCGCGCACGGCTGTTGCAAGCAGAGCGACCATGGGCCACTCGGTCGCGTCGTGGCCCGCTTCGATGATGGCAAGCCCCGAAGCCACGGCGTCCAGTGCGTCATGATACCGCACCTCACCGCCGAGCAGGACATCGGCTCTCGCGTCCCGTGACGCGGGTATGAGGGAGCGCACGGATCCGTTCCCGACCGCGACCGATTGGATCGGAGCGTGCCGGTCTCCCCAGACACGCGGCCAGACGCCGAGCGTCGAGCCAATGCGGGACGCGAACGCCTCCAGGGTCGTTCGCTCGACCGTGCACAGACGGCCCATGCGCACGCTGGAAGGCAGCCCATCGATTTGGGGCTCAAGCGGCCTGATGACAGCAAGGCCGAGGAACTCCGGCAGCGCAGTGGCCCCGGCCGGCGAGCGGTCCAGATTGGTATGCATGCTGATGATCGCAACTCCCGCACGTGCGGCGCGCAACACGAGCGCGCCCTGATCCGTCGCCGGTGTCACCCGGTCGAGCGGCTCAAGGAACGGTGGGTGGTGCGTCACGAGCACATCACAACCCGCCTCGATGGCGCGATCCACGGCGGAGGCGTTCGCGTCCAGGGTCACCAACGCGCGTCGTGCTCTCCACGAGGGGTCTCCGACCAGCAAGCCGACAGCGTCCCAGGAGTCTGCCCATGCAAGAGGGTACGCGTCCACCAGTGAACGAAGCACATGACCCACCGACAGCGCGGTTTGGCTCACAGGGGGACCTCCTCGGCCTGGCGAGAACGGAACACGACCGCTGACCGGTATCCGGCGTCCAGAAGCGCGCGACGTGCCTCGCCGTACGCCGAACCCACTTCGGCCGGCGCATGCGCGTCCGAGCCCACGGTCACCGGAACCCCGGCGCGGTTGAGCGCACGCAAGAGCGGTGCGGCGGGGTAGATCTCCGCGCAGGGCTTGCGCAGCCCGGCAGTGTTGACCTCGACGGCGACACCAGCCTCGGCGAATGCTGATGCCACCTCACGGTAGAGCGGCATGAGGTCGCCGTCGGGGACGTACCCGAACTTCTTCACCAGGTCGGCATGACCGATGACGTCGGCCAGGCCACCGCGAGCAGCACTCACCAGATCATCGAAGTAGCGCTCCCACAACGCCCGTACATCCCATGATGCATATCCCTCTCGACGGTCCGGATCGTCGAACGCCCAGCCGTCGACGAAGTGCACGGAACCGAGCACCACGTCGAATGGATGCTCGGCGAGCATCGTTCGCACGAACGCTTCGTTTCCGGGATACACGTCGGCTTCGATGCCGAGAAGCACTTCGGGGCCACCGGTGGCACTGACTGCGGTGCGTGCCGAAAGCACCTCGTCCACGTACGCCGGGAGTTCGACGACGGGCATGGCATAGGCCGCCATCCCGGGGTCACGCGCGATCAGGGCGGGCGGCAGCGGCAGGTGATCCGTGATCGCGATCGTGTCGATCCCCCGCTCGGCTGCTGCTGCCACGTACTCAAAGACCGTTCCGACCGCATGACGACAGCGCCAGGTGTGCACGTGCAGATCGATCACGACGCCTCCCTCATGATGCCGCCAACTGCATGGTGACACCGATGCGATCGTACCCCTACTCCAGGAGTCCGGTCGCGGACAGCGAGCTGTTCACACCACCGCCCATCCCGATCCAGATGCGCGGTCTGCTCCTCGGCTACAGGACGTCGATGGGAAACTCCGGCCCCGCAGACTGTGCGTGCAGAACCGCCATCATCTCGCCGACGTCGATGTTCGCGATCGGGGCGAGCAGCAGCGTTGCCTGCTGATGCGAGAGAGTGCCGGCGTGCTTCATCGCGCGCATCTCTTCGAGATTGTCGATGGCAGCGGTCCGCATCACGCTATACAGCCGACGCTGCCTGATGGCGACCTTGAAGACATCGGCCGTCTGCTGGTCGCACACAACGAACAGCACCGCGCACTCGGACGCGTCCTCACGCTGCTGATGAATCAGGCTCATCTCACCGACGAAATGCGTGGCAGCAGCCAGCGAGAGCGGTCGTTCCGCTGTACGCGTCAGGATGCGAACACCCGTGGGCGAGATCCACAGACCGTCCGGTCGAGTCTCGAAGCCGAGCGCTCGGCCGGCCTCGGCTACTCGCAGTCGGAACTCCTTGCGATTCCTCGCGATGTCCTCGTCATGAGGGGTCGGTGCCGAGACCATCATCTCCGGCACGGCCTGCGCGATGTCCTCGGCCTGCATGCGTGGCGTGTCACCACGTAGCGAGGAGAACTCGCGCAGGTCGGTCGTGAGCGCCTCCTTCGCGTTCATGGTGAGGAGTTCGGCCAGGCGCGGGTTGCTCACCTCGAGCTTGAGACCGAAGACGTCGAGCACGGCGTGTCGTTCGGATCGGGATTCGTTCGGATCGTCGGACATCTAGCTGCTCTCCCTCGTCGTCGAGAACCCGGTTGCAGGAATGTACGCGAGACCAGGGTACCGGATACGATGCGCGGCAGGAACCCGTAGCCTTCGGGAGCCCACAGCTCACCTCACACCGCCGATGTGCGACCGCTCATCGAATCGAACACATCGTCGCTTGTGTGGCGCACGCCGCTTTGTTAGGTTGTACTCCCGCTTTCGAAGCGGCAGGGACGAACGGACGTCCACGGTTGACAGCCACAGGGTGGCGAGAACCCAATGGATTGCCCAGAAGAAAGGCCCGAAACGCGAAAGCGCTGCGGGCCTTTCGGCTTCCCTGCGTTGCTCGCTACACTTCGCGGAGCAGGTTCGCCATCTCGATACCCGCAAGCGCGGCGTCCCACCCCTTGTTGCCGGACTTCGTTCCCGCCCGTTCCACGGCCTGCTCGATGCTGTCTGCCGTGATCACGCCGAACATCACCGGGACGCCCGTCTCGAGGGATGCAGCCGCAACACCCTTCGACACCTCAGCCGAAACGTACTCGAAGTGCGGGGTGCCACCGCGGATGACAACGCCAAGCGCGAGCACGACGTCGTACTTCCCGGATGCCGCCATCTTCCTGGCCACGAGCGGGATCTCGAACGCGCCCGGTACCCACGCGACATCCACATCATCCATGCCGACCCCGTGCCGCGCCAGCGCATCGTTCGCGCCGGAAAGCAGCCGAGACGACAGGAGTTCGTTGAAGCGGCTGATCACGATTCCGACCTTCAGTCCCGTGCCGATCATGTTTCCTTCGAAGACGCTCATGTGTGCTCCTCCCCGTCCCTATTCCGGCAAGTCGAGCCGATGGGACATCTTGTCCTTCTTCGTACGCAGATAGTCGATGTTCTCGGTACCGCAGCCCACTTGAAGGGGCACCTGCTCCGTCACGGTAAGACCGTAGCCTCGAAGGCCGACGATCTTCGTGGGGTTGTTCGTGAGCAACCGCATGGTCGTCAGACCCAGGTCCGCGAGTATCTGCGCTCCGATGCCGTAATCGCGCAGGTCCGCGGGGAACCCGAGTGCCTCGTTCGCTTCCACGGTGTCGGCCCCGTGCTCCTGGAGTTCGTACGCCTTGAGCTTGTTCTCAAGCCCGATACCGCGGCCCTCGTGCCCCACGATGTAGAGCACCACCCCCCGGCCTTCGGCCTGGACCAGCCGCATGGCCTCTTCGAGCTGATCGCCGCAGTCACAGCGCAGCGAATGGAAGACATCTCCCGTGAGACACTCCGAGTGCACGCGCACGAGCACGTCGTTCGCGCCGCGCACCTCGCCCACCACGAGGGCGACATGGGTGGAATCGTCCACGAGCGAGCGATACCCGTGGGCCACGAACTCCCCGTGACGGGTCGGCATGCGAACGGTCGCGACGCGCTCCACCAGACGCTCGGTTCGTCGGCGGTAGCGGATCAGATCGGCCACGGTGACCATCAGCAGGCCGTGGTCTGCGGCAACGCGTTCAAGCTGCGGGCGTCTCGCCATCGTCCCGTCTTCGTTCATGATCTCGCATATCACGCCGGCGGGGGCGAGGCCCGCCAGACGCGCAAGATCGACCGAGGCTTCAGTATGACCGGCACGCTCGAGAACGCCGCCGGGTTTGGCGCGCAGCGGGAAGACGTGCCCGGGCATCGCGATGTCATCGGGCGTCGACGCAGGATCGATAGCAGCGAGAACGGTCGCAGCACGGTCGGCCGCGGAGATGCCGGTCGTGATCTTTCCCTTCGCCCCGATCGACACGTGGAAAGCGGTCCCCTGTGCGGACGTGTTGTTGCCGGTCATCGGAGGTATGCGCAGCGCGTCCAGTCGCTCACCGGACATCGGCAGGCAGATCAGACCTCGCCCGTGACGCGCCATGAAGTTGATGGCCTCCGCAGTGATCTTCTCGGCCGCCATCACGAAGTCGCCTTCGTTCTCCCGGTCTTCATCGTCGACGACGATCAGCATGCGCCCGTCGCGTATAGCTTCGATGCCTTCCTCGATGCTGGCGAATGGTGCGGTCATCTCTACCGCCCTTCGGTGAACTCGCGGAGCATGTCGCCAAGACCGCGCTTGCCTGCCAGCGGCGTATCGTCCTCGACACCCGCATAGAGCGCGACGAAACGCTTGACGTACTTGCCGAGCATGTCCGCCTCGAGATTCACGGGAGCGCCATTCGGCTTCTCTTTGAGCGTGGTCGTCTCCTCGGTCTGCGGGATCACCGCAACCGTGAAGCCGGTGTCGCCGACACGGGCGACGGTGAGCGAGATCCCGTCAACGGCGATCGAACCCTTCTCGATCACGTATTCCATCACCTCGGCAGGCGCCTGGATCTGATAGACGGTGAACTTCCCGGCCTGCTGCTTGAGCTCGATCCGTCCGACGCCGTCAATATGGCCGGACACGATATGTCCGCCGAGACGGTCGGAGAGCCGCAGCGCACGCTCGAGATTGACTTTGGAGCCCTGACGAAGGCCGCCAAGCGTCGTGCGATCAAGCGTCTCGGCGCTCACGTCGGTGAGAAACGCTCCCCGGATGAACTTCACCACCGTGAGGCATACGCCGTCGACGGCGATGGAGTCGCCGATGGCCATATCCCGACCGAACTCGGGAGCGTACACCTCCAGTCGCATCCCGCCCGAGACACGCTCGGCTCGGGTGATGATCCCCTCGCATTCGATGAGACCGGTGAACATCACGAACTCCTTCCATCTTCTGAGACGGCGTCTGGCTTCTTGCGTGGACGCCACACGGTGATCGCGTCCTCTCCCCGGATGGCGGCTTCGACGGCGCGCATCGATGGCACCAGGTCCCCTGCAGCGGCATCCGGCCCCCCGAGGTAGAGCGGTGGAGCGGCGTTGCCACCCATGCCGCCGGCCTGAACGACGATGAGCTCATCGGTGAGACGCGCACTCCACAAAGCGCTCGCGATCGTCGGCCCCGCCTCGATCAGGATATCGTCGATATCATGATCGGCCAGAGCCCGCAGGGCACCCCCGATGCCATCGGCATAACGGTAGCGGATGACCCCGGCTCCTGCGGACTCAACTGCGGCCACCGCCTTCGAGTCCGCAGCGTCGCTCGTCACAAGCAACACGGGTGACGTGCCGGTCGTGAAGATACGGGCCGATGAGGACGGCACCGACGTGCGCGAAATGATGACGCGAGTCGGTTGCCTGACGGCGGCGCGACCGTCCTGATCCCGTGATGTGAGGACGGGATCGTCTACGCGCACCGTGGCGGCGCCTACCGCTACCGCCGACGCAGCCGCGCGCAGATCCATCGTGACCGAGGACCCGCCAGCACCGGTGATTCGCGCACGTCGACTCGCGTAGAGCGCGGGGCGTCCGTCGAGTGTCAGCGCAACCTTCACGCGTGTGAACGGCCGCCCCGTAGCGAGGCGATGCAGCCACGCTTCGTTCAGGCCGACGAACGGGCCCTCATGAGCGGCGAACTCGACCGCGACACCTGCCTCTGCAAGCAATGCCGCTCCCCCGCCCGAGACCGCCGGGTTCGGATCGCGCATGCCGATGACGACCCTGGCCACTCCGGCCTTGAGAAGCGCCGGGGCACACGGTGGCGTGCGTCCGTAGTGCGTGCACGGCTCGAGCGTCACGAAGACGGTCGCACCTCGCGCCGAATCGCCAGCGGCGGCGAGCGCGACGACCTCCGCATGCGCGGCTCCGGCTCGCTGGTGATACCCCTCTCCGACGACCACGCCGTCGCGAACGATGACGCAGCCAACCATCGGATTCGGGCTCACGGCACCGCGCCCACGCAGCGCAAGCGTATATGCGCGTCGCAAGAACGGGTCATGGATAGCCGACGCATCGTCGGAGAACAGGCTCACGCCCAGACCTTCCTTCTCTCATCCGGACTCTACCGTCGGCTCCGGGAATTCTCCGGATCTGCCCTGTGAGGGGCTCGCGGGCTGTCACCGCCGGTGGGGAATCTCACCCCGCCCTGAAGAAAGTACGCGCCTATACTACACCAGCTTCGTCACCGCTGCAGCGCGTATCGCGTTGAGAGCCGCCGCCGGGTCCTCAGCGCAGAACACGGCACTGCCGGCGATAAGCATGTCCGCGCCTGCCTCGGTAACGAGCGGCGCAGTGCGCACATCAATGCCGCCGTCGACTGCGATGCGAGGCGATGCGCCCTTCGCAGCGGCGAGACGTACGACCTCCCCGATCTTCGCGACGGTCGCAGGGATGAAGGCCTGGCCACCGAATCCGGGATTGACGCTCATGACGAGGACAAGGTCCACCTCGGCGATGATGCTCTCAAGCGCCGAGACGGGTGTGCCGGGATTGAGCGCCACGCCCGCCTGCGCACCGGCTTCATGGATCGTCTGAACGATGCGATGGATGTGATTGCAGGCCTCGATATGAACGACGACGATGTCGGCCCCGGCGCTCAGATACCAGCCGACCGTGTCGTCGGCGTTGTCGATCATCAGGTGCACGTCGAGCGGAACGGTGGCAACGCGCTTCAGCGCTTTCACGACCGGCGGACCGATGGTGAGGTTGGGGACGAAATGCCCGTCCATGACGTCGACATGGATGACGTCTGCACCAGCGGCCTCAACAAGCGCGACCGCATCGCCGAGACGATCGAAGTCCGCCGAGAGGATCGATGGTGCGATGAGCAGCGGCTGTTGCATCAGACCTCCTCGTCGACGACAAGACCCATGCCGTGCAGCTCATCTTTGGCCGTTCTGCCCATGAGCAGCGCCCCTGCCGTGGTCGGCGACGCGCCGTCGTACAGGATCGAACGGACCTGATGTGTGATCGGCAACTCCATGCCTTCGCGATGGCCGAGATCATCCACCGACACGCACGAGTATGCACCCTCGGCGACCATGTGCGTCTCGGCGGCGTACGAATCCACAGACCCGCCGCGCGCGACATGCTCGCCAAGACCGCGGTTGCGGCTGTGGCGGCTGGTGCACGTCGCTATCAGGTCGCCGACACCGGCAAGCCCCATGAAGGTGAGCGGATTCGCACCGAGTCTCGTCCCCAGGCGTGCCATCTCGGCAAGCCCGCGCGTCATGAGCGTCGCTTTGGTGTTGTCGCCGTAGCCCAGGCCGTCGGACATCCCGGCAGCCACCGCGACGACGTTCTTGCACGCGGCGCACAGCTCGACGCCGATGACATCAGGGTTCGTGTAGACCCGGAACGTCGGCGCCATGAACACGTCCTGGAACATCCGACCGACCGCTTCATCGTAGGCGGCGACGACGGTCGCCGAGGGCACCTGCTTGCTGACTTCCTCGGCATGATTGGGGCCTGAGAGCGCAGCAAGACGGCTGCGGTTGCCGAGCACGTCCTCGAGCACCTCGGTCATGCGCATATCGGTGCCCCGCTCGACACCCTTCGAGAGGTTCACGATGGGCAGTGACCCGGGCACGAACGGCCGCATCGCCTCGGCGGTACCACGAACGCCGTGGCTTGGCGTCACGATCACGACAGCCTCGGCACCTCGCAGCGCCTCCGCGATGTCAGGTGTCGCGACGACGCTCGGTGGCAGTACGATATCGGTGAGATAGAGCGGGTTCTGCCGCGTGGTGTTGATTCCTTCGGCGATCTCGGGCTCACGCGCCCACAACTGCACATCCGTACTCTTACCGCCGAGGAGCGCCGAGATCGCAGTCCCCCATGAGCCAGCACCGATCACCGCAACACGCATCACGCGCATCCTTCCTGTAACCTCAGACCGTTGACCCTATCTTATGCTCTTCTCCCCGAAAGATGCGGCGGAGATTCGCATGATGCCGCCAGATCACGAGCGCACCGCCGAGCACGCCGAACAGCATGATCGGGGTACGGTCGCCGTAGAGCAGCACACACAGAACCGAGAGCTCGAGCGCGATGGTAACCGACCCGAGTGACACCATCCGCGTGATGGCGATGATGACCAGGAACATCGCCAGCAGAACGAAGAACGCGGCGGGCATCATGACGCCGATCGCTCCAGCAGCCGTCGCAACACCCTTTCCGCCCTTGAAGCCGATGAACGGCGAGAAGGCGTGACCGGCGATGGCCGCCATCGCGACGGCGATCATCAACCAGTCGACCGCGTCTCGGCTCCACGTCGCGGGAACGAGTCGCTGAGCAATGTAGACAGCCGCGGCGCCCTTCAGGATATCGAGAGCGAACGTCGCGAAGCCGGCTGCGGGACCGAAGGTGCGAAGCACATTCGTGGCCCCCGGATTGCCGGAGCCAAACGAGCGGATGTCCTTCTTGAAGAACAGTCGGCTGACGATCACCGCGAACGGGATACTGCCGAGAAGAAACGCTCCGACAAGCGACACGCCGATGATGACAGCCGCGCTCAAGGACTACGCCTTCTTCCGGAAACGAAGCCTGATGGGCGTGCCCGTCAGGTCGAAGTTCTCTCGGATCCTGTTCTCGAGATAGCGCTCGAACCCGTCGTCCACCAGCTGCGGGTGATTCGCAAAGAAGGTGAACACGGGCGGTTTCACACCGGTCTGCGTCACGTAGCTCAGCCGGAGCGCCTTGCCCTGATGCGACACGGTGTGACCAGTCGCGCGGATGTCGGTCAACCACTTGTTCAGCGCGCTCGTCGGGATCGTCTGCGTGAAGGAATCGTACGCCTGCTTCACGGCAGGCAGTACCTTGCCCATTGCGGTGCCGGTGAGGGCGCTCACGCGAAGGACTGGCGCGAAACCGATGAACCCGAGCTTCTCGGGAACGGTCGCCGAGACTTCCAGCTTGTCTTCAGGGCCGGGAACGATGTCCCACTTGTTCAGCACGACAACGATGGCGCAGCCCCGCTCGGCAGC
>RCMX01000001.1:533299-547957 GCA_004348925.1 Actinomycetota bacterium | reverse complement strand
GAGGCGAGTCGACGACGAGAACGGCCACGTCCGCGCGGTCGATGGCACGCATCGCACGCACGAAGCTGTAGTACTCGACCTCCTCGTCGATCTGCGACTTGCGCCGAAGACCCGCCGTGTCCACGAGGCGATACGCGACGCTGTCACGTTCGAGCAGCGTATCGAGTGCGTCACGCGTCGTCCCGGCCACATCGGAGACGATCGATCGCTCGACGCCAAGCATGCGGTTGAACAACGATGACTTGCCAGCGTTCGGCCTACCGATGATGGCCACGTTGATGGCGTCGATCTCGGGCTCGGGCTCCGACTCCGGAAGCGCAGCGACGATCTCGTCGAGCAGGTCGCCGGTGCCGTGCCCGTGCAACGCCGAGACTCCCCACGGCTGTCCGAGACCGAGGCCCCAGAACTCGTGGATCATGTCGAAGTTGCCCGGGTTGTCGGCCTTGTTGACGACCAGGAAGACCTTCGCACCGGAGCGCTTCAGAAGTTTGGCGACATCCTCGTCGCCGGGTGCGATACCCGACTTGCCGTCGACCAGGAAGACGACGATATCGGCCTGCTCGGCGGCCGTAACCGCCTGCGCGCGGATCGACGGTCCGAACGCATCGTCGGCAGTGAACTCGATGCCGCCGGTATCGACGAGCATGAACTCGACGCCATTCCAGTCGGCACGGTGGTAGCTTCGATCCCGGGTGACGCCGCTCGATGCGTGCACGATGGCGTCCTGGCCCTGCACGATCCTGTTCACGAACGTGGACTTGCCGACATTCGGTCGGCCGACAACAGCGATGAGCGGTAGGCTCATGAGTGGGTCCTCCTTACACGGGCGTCGCAAGCGCATTCACGAGCGCTGCGGCATCGGGGCCCACCACGCGTACGTGGGCCTCGGTCCTGACTGCCAGGTCCCCGGCGGGGACGTCGTCCAGCAATAGACCGTCGGAGTTTACCACGATGTCCGGTACGAGGTACCGCGCGTCGGCCCCGTCTTCGCGAATGGCGTCGATGATGTCGTGACCGGTGAGCAACCCGGTGACCGAGACGTTCCCCCCGAAGAACCTGTTCGCAACTGCGAGCACCCTGACCCGGTCGTTCAGGCCGAAGCGCCGAAGAAGCGACTCCAGCACCGGCGCGAAGAGCGTGCCGGTCACGAGAACCGTCTCCGACGGGACGATAGCGACGTCGTCGATCGTCTCCGAGAATTCGTCGATGAATGACCGTACCAGCCCGATGCCATTCTCGTACTGCGGGAAGTCGTCATACTCGGCGCTCCCCGGGACCGCCTCCCCCGCGGCGAGATAGAACTCGTCGGCAGCGTACACCCAGCCGATACCCCGCGAAGCACGCACCCGCGCACGCCAGGGTTCTAGCGAATGAACGAGCCGGTGCGATTCGTCAGCCGAGAACGATCGCTCGAAACGCCGCTGATGCGCTGTGAAGCCGAGCGGAACGATGCCGACCGAGAGAATCCCTTCGCGCGACGCAAGCCACTCGAGCGTGCGCCCCAGGACCTCGCCGTCATTCATCCCGGGAACGAGGACGATCTGCACGTGGATCTCGATACCCCCGCGAAGCAGCTCGTCGATGCGCTCCAACGTCGTGTCGTCGACCGTCGGGCACACGAGCCGCGCGCGCACATCGTCGTCGACCGCATGGAGCGAGACGTGGAGCGGCGACAGCTGCTGCCGCACGATACGCTGCACGTCCCGGTCCTCAAGATTGGTGAGCGTGATGAAGTTGCCGTAGACGAACGAGAGCCGGTAGTCGTCGTCGCGAACGTAGAGCGCGGGTCGGAGACCGTCAGGCAGCTGCGCGACGAAGCAGAACGCGCAGGCATTCGCGCACTGCCGCACGCCGTCGAACACCACGTCCTCGAACTCGACGCCGAGGGGCTCGCCAGGCACCCGATGTACGTCTGCCTCGAAGAGCAGGCCCTCGCGCTCGATCGTGACCGAGAATTCATCATCTGCAGTGAGCCACTGCCAGTCGAGGATGTCGTGCACGGGTTCGTCGTCGACCTCGCGGACGATATCGCCCACCTCGATGCCCGAGGCAGCTACCGCGCCATCAGGGGCAAGCGAGGCGATGCGACCGCCCTCGGCGGGAATCTCCTCGCCGTAGCGCTCAGCGGTCATCGTCGTTGAGCGCTTCGATGGCCGCTATCACGCCCGCGATCTGCTCGTCAGGCGTAGAGGCACCCGCGGTCACGCCGACTTCCTCGGCACCAGCGAACCACGCCGGGTCGAGTTCGTCCGCTGTCTCCACGTGGTACACGCGCTCGTTCACCGCGCGACATATCTCTGCAAGACGTGTGGTGTTGCCCGAGTTGCGTCCGCCCACGACCACCATCACGTCCACCGTGCGAGCGAGCTCATCGGCAGCTTTCTGGCGCTTGGCGGTGGCGCTGCAGATGGTGTTGAACACCCGCAGCTCGTTCACACTGCCGAGAAGCGCTGCGACGACTTCCTCGAGACGCGACGGTGATTGCGTCGTCTGCACGACGACGCCGACGCGCTTGGACGGCAGACGCGCAGGAAGATCGGCGGCGCGCTGCACGATAAGCGCCGAGCCGCCTGCGTGCGCGAGGATGCCTTCGACCTCGGGGTGTTCCGCCTCGCCAACGATGACGACCGCATATCCCTCACGGGTCAGGTCTGCAGCGTGGCGCTGCGCTGTTGAGACGAACGGGCACGTGGCATCGATGACGGCAAGACCCGCCGCACCGGCTTGCTCGATGATCGCCGGATCGACGCCGTGGGACCGGATGACGAGCGTGCCATCGGTCACGGCCTCCACCGAATCGGCCACCTCGACACCGCGGTCACGCAGTGCCTGAACCGCCTGCGGGTTGTGAATCAGCGGCCCGAGGGTGTGGACAGGTCCACCCGCATCCGCCGCTTCGCCCGCCAACTTGAGCGCGCGCTCGACGCCGTAACAGATACCTGCATGCTGAGCGACAACAACGCGCATCTCTACAGCCTCTCTGCTTCCACAAGCTCCTCGCCGATGCGCCGCATGATCTCGGCGGTCAGCGTCTCGACGCGCTCTTTGCGCGTACCTTCAGTGTAATCCGCGGGGTCTATCGGTTTCCCGATCTTGATGACGACCCGAACGAACTTCGGCAGCTTTTGGCCTCTCGGCAAAACGCGTTCGGTGCCCGAGAAGGCCACCGGTACGACCGGCACACCGGCTCGCATCGCGATGAACGCCACACCGCCGTGCGCCTCGCCGGGTCCGTCAGCGCCTGCACGGGTGCCCTCGGGAAACATCCCGACGAGTTCACCGGATTCCAGAAAGGTGGTCGCCGTGCCGATGGCTGCACGATCGGCGGTTCCCCGCGCCACCGGGAACGCGTAGAACTTCGTGAGAAGCCACCCGATCCAGCCATGGAACAGTTCGCTTTTCGCCATGAAGTGTATCCACCGCGGCGAGTACGTCCACAGGAACGCGGGATCCATGTACGAGACGTGGTTGCCGGCGATGATGGCGCCACCGGAGGCCGGGATGTTCTCTCGGCCAACGACCTTGATGCGGAATGCGACTTTGAAGACCACCCGCGCGGGGGCCCTGATGATCGCTGCAAGCATCAGATGGCCACCTCCCGTGCAAGCGCCTCGATCTGATCGACGACGCCTTCGACCGAAAGGCCGGTGGTATCGATGACGTGTGCATCTGCGGCAGTTGCCAGCGGACTTGCGGCACGCGTGCTGTCCAGCATGTCGCGCCGGGCGATATCTGCGGCTACCGCGGCGATCTCGGCCTCGTGTCCCGCAGCCTCGCGATCGCCGAACCGGCGGCGGGCGCGCTCTTCGGGCGTCGCCGTGAGGTACACCTTCACCGCCGCGTCCGGGAACACGACGGTTCCGATATCGCGGCCCTCGACGACCGTGTCAGACCCGGTCGCGAACTGCCGCTGGATCGGAACGAGTGCCGCGCGGACGCCGGGGATGCGCGCGACCAGGCTCACTGCTGCATCTACCTGCGGCGTGCGGATCTCGGCGGTGACATCCGTTCCGCCCACGAGAACCGCGCCCGGGATGGGATCGCCATCCGCGTAGGTGAACGAGATGTGCGTTGTCTCCGCAAGCGCCGCCATGGCGCCGGCCTCTTCAAGAGGCAGTCCGAGACGAACCGCCTCGGCAGCGATTGCACGGTACATGGCGCCGGTGTCCAGATAGCGAAAGCCGAGGCGTCGCGCGACAGCGCGAGCCACGGTCGATTTCCCGGATGCGGCCGGTCCGTCGATGGCGATGATCATTCGGGAGACTCCTGCGAGGTTGGTTCTGTCGGGCACGCCGATGATAGCACGCTAGCCGTGCCGCTCCTTAGGGCGTGCTGCCCTTCAGAAGCGCCTTGATGTCGGCCGCAAACCCGGGATACGAGACATCCACAGCCTCGAACCGGTCGATGATGGTCTCCCCGTCCGCTACAAGCCCTGCAACGGCAAACGCCATGGCAAGTCGGTGATCGCCAAGCGAGTCGAGCGCTGCACCGACGAGCGGGTGACCGCCGGTGACGGTGAGCGTGTCTTCAGTGGCGACAGCACCTCCGCAGAGCGCATTGATCCCGTCTGCGATCGCAGCGAGTCGATCCGATTCCTTCACGCGCAACTCGCCTACGCCCTCGAATCGCGTTGTACCCGCGGCGGCGGTGGCGACTATCGCGAGCAGCGGGACCTCGTCGATGAGCGACGGCACTTCCCCGGCGGTGATCGTGGTGGCGGTGAGCTTCTCGGTGAAACGCACGCGGATGTCACCCGTGGGCTCGCCGCAGACGTCATCACCCTGCGACACGTGTATGTCAGCCCCCATGCGTGCGAGCACGCGCAGTAAGCCGATGCGAGTCGGGTTCAGTGAGACAGCGCGTAGCGTGACATCGCTGCCGGGCACCAGCAAAGCGGCGCCCACAAGGAACGCAGCCGAGGACGGATCCGCCGGAACCGCGACATCGGATGCCACGGGCACGACCGGACCGGTCACGCTCGCACAGAGCCCGTCGCGCATCACGGGCACCCCGAACCCGGGAAGCATCCGCTCGGTGTGATCGCGGCTGGAAGCCGGCTCACACACCCTGGTCGTTCCCGACGCACGGAGACCGGCCAGCAGCAGGGCCGTCTTCACCTGCGCACTTGCGACCGGCAGGTCGAAGTCGGCCGGGGCGAGCGCACCTCCGCTGATGCCCACCGGCGCTACGCCACCCTCGGCGGTCTCGAACCGCGCGCCCATCTCGGCAAGCGGGGACGTGACGCGTCGCATCGGTCGGCGCGAAAGCGACTCGTCGCCGGTGAGCACGGCGTGAATGCCCCAGCCGGCGAGAACACCCATGAGGAGCCGGATGGTGGTGCCGCTGTTGCCACAGTCGATGGACCCGACCGGCTCGACGGGACCGTCGCACCCCCAGCCATGCACGAGAAGCGTCAGCCCGTCCGGTTCCTCGGCCACGATTTCGACGACGGCGCCAAGCGCGCTCACTGCCGATATCGTCGAGCGTACGTCGGCGCTGTCGAGCACGCCTGTGATGCGCGACGTGCCCTCGGCCATCGCCGAGAAGAGCACCGCACGATGCGAGATCGACTTGTCGCCGGGCACACGAATTGAGCCGATGAGCGGCGATGCGGTCGGTCGGACGTGGAAGCGCATGCGTACCCCTTACTCGAGCGGCTTGAGCACCGCGTTGAACCCTGCGGCGTCAAGATCCTTCATCAGGCGGGCACGGTCTCCCTCATCGGTGAGGATGAGGCGGAGAACGGCGCTGTCCTCGGACTGGTGGTCGATCTCGATGTCCTCGATGTTACATCCAACCCGGCTCACGGCCGTGGTCACCTGGCTTACCACGCCGGGTCGGTCGGTCATCGGAAGCGAAAGTTCGAACAGTGCGGCAGTGTCGGGCACCCACTGCGCGGGGAGCGCACGCCTGACGTCGGCCGGCTCCGTGAGCCACGTTCTGATCGCGTCAGCGTCGCGCTCGGTAACCGCGTCCGCGAATTCGCCGAGAACCGCCTGCAGCTCCTCGATACCTGCCACGAGCGGTCCTGCGTTATCGAGACAGATGCCGGTCCACAACTCCGGGCTCCCTGCAGCGATGCGCGTCATGTCCTTGAAACCGCCAGCGGCCAGGCGCAGCACATCTCGGCCACCGCGCTGCGAGCGCCGTGACGCCAGCGCGACAAGGGCCGCAGCAGCGACGTGCGGCACGTGGCTGACGACCGCAACGGCCTCGTCGTGCGCCTCCGCAGGCACCGAGATGACGCGGGCGCCTATGGCCGAGACGAACTCGTGCACTTGTCGGTACGCCTCAAGGTTCGTGTCCTCGGTGGGCGTGAGCACGTAGTACGCCCCGCGGAAGAGCCCGGAGTCGGCGGCCTTCACGCCACTGCGCTCCGAGCCTGCCATCGGGTGACCGCCCACGAATGCGTACGAGGTCCCCGAATGCTTGTGAGCGGCGAGGATGACGCCGTGCTTGGTGGAGGCCACGTCGGTGACGATCCCGACGTACCCCGCGTCATCGAGGCGCGACAACCACTCGACGATCCTGCGAGCAGGGGTTGCCAGCACGACCACATCAACCACGCCGGCTTCGAGCCAACCTGACGAGAACGCCTCGTCCGGTTGCGCTGCTGCGTCCGCAAGCCCGGTCTCGACCGAATACGCGAGCGTCGCGGGATCGGTGTCCACTGCATAGATCACCGGCGGCTCATCGAGGGACTTCGCGGCGGCGGCGATCGAACCGCCGATAAGCCCCATGCCGACTATCATCATCGAACCGAACATCAGGACCTCCCGAATGTGCGACCCTCAAGGGTCACGAGTGGCGTGATGTCACGTACCAGCGAATCGAAATCCACCGGGCGCAGCGACTGCGGACCGTCGCAGCGTGCATGCTCGGGATCCACATGCACCTCGACCATGAGGCCGTCGGCACCGGTCGCCACCGCCGCACGGCACATCGGCGCCACAAGATCGCGACGACCGGTGGCGTGCGACGGATCGACGATGATCGGCAGATGCGTGAGCGTCTTGAGCGCCGCTACAGCGGCAAGGTCGAGCGTGTTGCGGGTGTACGTCTCGAACGTGCGGATACCGCGTTCGCACAACATGAGATCGCGGTTACCGCCCTTGAGGACGTACTCGGCCGCCGAGAGCAGCTCCTCGATGGTGGCCGAGAGACCCCGCTTGAGGAGCACCGGCTTACGGATGGTGCCAAGCTCGTCGAGCATCATGAAGTTCTGCATGTTGCGGGCACCGACCTGGAGGACGTCGGCCCACTCGGCGACCTTCTCGGCATCTCGGACGTCCAGAATCTCGGTGACGACCGGAAGTCCGACCTCGTCCCCGGCGGCGCGCAGCAGCTTGAGACCCTCGAGTCCCATGCCCTGGAACGCGTACGGGCTGCTGCGCGGCTTGTACGCGCCGCCTCGAAGCATGGTAGCGCCCGCAGCCTTGACCGCGCGCGCGGTCGCAAAGAGCTGCTCCTCGGATTCGATCGAGCAGGGTCCCGCGATCATCGCGAACGCTCCCCCGCCGACCGTGGCGGAGCCGACCTTGATGACCGTGTCCTCCGGCTGGAAGTCGCGCGAAACGAGCTTGTACGGCTTGAGGACGCGGATGACCTGCTCCACACCGGCGAGGCCCTCGAGGTCGAGCGCGTACATAACCTCGCGCTCGCCGATGACGCCGATGATGGTCTTCACTTCGCCTTGCGACAGATGCGCTTCCGCGCCTGCCTCGTGCAACAAACCTACGACGTGGTCGACCTCCGCCTGGCTGGCGTGGTCTCTCATGATGACGAGCATTGCGAATCACCCTTCCGGCACGCAGCGCGTGCGTCGCATGTCCTGACCGCTGATGCAGCCGCGCGCGACGCTAGATCTTGCCGAGCCGCGCCGCGATCACATCGAAAGCCGCGATCGTCATCTGCGTGTCTTCAGGAGTACCGATACCCAGTCGGAGCGCCGGGGCATTCCCGAAGTCGCGGACGATCACCCCCTCCTCGAGGAGGGCCTGGAAGACTTCGACCGGTTGGGATGTGTGGAAGTACACGAAGTTGGTCTCCGACCGCGCGTACTGGATCCCGAGCCGATCGAAGCACGAATACAGGTAGGTCTTCTGTTCCTGGTTCTCTTTACGGCGGCGCCGGACCTCGGCTTCGTCGTCGAGCGAGTAGTACGCGGCGACCTGCGCCACGGTGTTGACGTTGAACGGCTCGCGGACCTTGTGAATCGCCTCGGCCAGCTTGGGGGGGCAGACGGCGTACCCGACGCGCAGCCCGGCGAGCGAATAGATCTTCGAGAACGTCCGTGCGATGACGATAGGACGCTCCCCGTCGAAGTAGTCGAGGCCGTCGGGGTACTCGCTGTCGGTCACGAACTCGAAGTACGCCTCATCGATAACGGTGAGCACATGCGACGGCACCGCCGCCAGGAAGCGCTCGAACGCGGCTTTGGTGTAGATGGTACCGGTCGGGTTATTCGGGTTGCAGAGGAAGAGCAGCCGCGTCTGAGGGGTGATGGCGGCGAGCATCGCGTCAAGATCGATGGTGTCGTCCTCGGCGAGCGGAACCTTCACACCGATCGCGCCGAAGATCGCGGTCACCATCGGGTAGACGATGAACGACGGCCACGCGAAGACGACCTCGTCGCCGGGGCGCAGCACGACCTGCGCGAGAAGGCGCAGGATCTCGTTGCTGCCGTTGCCGACGACGATGCTCTCGGCCGGCACGCCGAGGCGCTCTGAGAGCTTGCGTCGAAGCGCGGTGCAGGCGCCGTCCGAGTAGCGGTTCATCCTGGGAAGGACCTCGCGCATCGCGGCCATCGCGATGGGAACCGGGCCGCAGGGATGCTCGTTGCTTGAGAGCTTCAGGACGACGTCTTTGCCCGAGCGCTCGCGTACCTGGCTCGCGCGCAGCCCGGGGGCGTACGGCACGAGCGGCGCAAGGTCGGGTCGGATGATGTCGTCCCGGGACACGGGCAGGTCCTCCTCGGCTGCTCAAGGGTTGCCGAGGATTGTCCCGCACTCGCGCGTGCCATGCAAGCGCGAGCCGGCTCAGACGCGAGGCTCGAGGCTGGTCAGAACGCCTGCGCCGTCGATCACACGCAGCGTCGCCACGGCCGCATTGGGAACCGAAAAGCGCCAGGACGACTCCATCGGAAGCCCGAGCCAGTGCGCAAGAAGCGTGCGGAAGACACCGCCGTGCGTCACGATCGCTACGCGGCTGCCCGCGCCCTCGCACGCCACGGCAGCAGCGCGCACGCGTGACTCGAAGTCGGTCCACGTCTCTCCGCCCGGCGCCACAGGTCCGTCGCCCGGCCCTCCCAGATCGCTCGCGTCCTGAGCAGCTCCATTGCGCAGGTAGTCGATCTTCATCCCGAGCGTCGTGATCTCGGTCCAGGTCAGACCTTCGGCGCGTCCGAAATCGATCTCCTGCAGGTCCGGGGCGACGTTGACCGGGATCCCGCACGCGACGATCGCCTGCGCCGTCACAAGCGCGCGCTTGAGCGGAGATGTGAACACGACGCTCGGCTTCCATTGCTCCATGTAGGCGGTGAGCGCGAGGATCTGCTCCTTGCCGACCTCGGTGATCGGCGAGTCGCCACGACCGACGAATCGTCCTTCCACGTTCGCCTGCGTTTGGGGGTGCCGGATGATGATGATCTCGGTGGTTGTGGATGCCATCCCTATCCTCCACTCAACAGCGCGGATGCGACGAGAACGCCCGTCTCGACAAAGAGCACGGATGCGCCGAGCAGGTCGCCGCTGATCCCGCCCGCGGGCGATGCGAGCACCCGGGGAACCAGCATACCCGCAATGACGCCGACGAACACCATCGGTGCATGATTGGGCGATATGACCAGCAGCGGCACCACAAGCGCGCTAGCGACGAACCACGCGAACCAGCCCTCGGATGCCGGTAGCCGCGCGGCGAGGCCTGACGTGCTCGATCGAGGCACCGTCCACAACCCCACGGCCGCGGAGAGTCGACCGAGGACCGGTGCAGCCACAAGCGGCCAGAAGTCCAGTGAACCGATCAGCGCCGCGACCGCGAAGACCTGCAGCATCGCGAGCAGAACGATCGTGGTCGTGCCAAACGCCCCGATGGTGCTGTCATGCATGATCTCGCGGCGCCGTTCGGGCGAGTCACCGCCGAGCAACCCGTCAGCTGCGTCGGCGACGCCATCCCAGTGCAGGAAGCGACTGAGCACGGCCCATGCGGCGGTGAGGAGCGCAGCTGTGAGCACGATCCCGAAGAGCCCGAACCCGAGCAGCCCGGCGGCGCGAGCGATCACATACGCCACGCCACCGAACATCCAGCCGACGAGCGGAAACCAGCGCGTCGGGCGTCCGTCTGCGTACGCCGGCACCGGCACGATGCTCAACCAGCCGAACGCGGCGGCGATATCGCGCAGCACGCTCACGCCTCTCCTGCCCCGCTCACGCCTGCCTCGGCGAAGGTCGCCATCCCGCTCATCACCGCGCACGCTGCGCCGATGATCTCCATCGCAAGCGCCGCGCCCGTGCCTTCGCCAAGCCGCATATCGAGCTCGAGCACCGGCTGCAGCCCGAGCGCGTCCAGCACCACCGTGTGACCAGGTTCTGCCGAGCGATGCGACGGGAAGAGATAGCCGGCAACGTCCGGGCACAGACGCAGCGCTACGAGCGCAGCCGTGCCGGAGATGAACCCGTCAGCGACCACACAGGTGCCCGAGGATGCGGCGCCGAGCATCACACCGGCCATCCCCGCGATCTCGAGGCCGCCGACCGCGGCAAGCACGCCGAGAGCGTCGAGCTCCGATGCGGCGTTCACGTCGAGCGCCTGACGGATGACGGCAGCCTTATGAGCGACTCCGGCATCGTCGAGCCCGGTACCGCGACCCACGACCAGGGCGGGGTCAACGCCGGTGAGCGCCGACGTCAGCGCGGCGGCCGCCGTGGTGTTCCCGATCCCCATCTCCCCCGTGCCGATCAGCCGCACGCCCTGCGCGCTGAGATCCGAAGCGGTCCGCACACCCACGAGCAGCGCCTCGGCGGCCTGTTCTCGCGTCATGGCGGGACCTATGGCCATGTTCGCGGTCCCGGGACGTACCTTCGCCTGGACGACCCCGCCGAACGCGCTCGTGTCAGCTGCGACACCAACATCTACGAGGACCAGGGTCGACTTCGCATGACCGGCCAGCTGATTGATCGCGGCGCCGCCAACCGAGAAGTTCGCCACCATCTGCCAGGTCACGTCCTGTGGATACGGGGATACGCCCTCGGCGACCACGCCGTGGTCCCCGGCCATCAACACGATCGCCGAGGGAGCGGTCGTCGGTCGGACATCGCGCTGCACGATCGCGACCCGTGCGGCCAGCTCTTCGAGCCTACCAAGGCTCCCCGGCGGCTTGGTGAGCGAATCGAGCCGCGCGTGCGCCTGCGACGAGAACGCCTCATCCACCGGTTCTATCGTTGCGATCAGTTCGTGCAGCTGCGCCTCGGCGGCCATGGGACTCCTATCTTTCGGTGGGCCACACCGGATCGACCGGCGCGACACTGATATCGATACAACGCCCGCATACCACGAGATACGCGGCATCTGCAGCGGAGACGAGACGCGCGTTCGCGCGGCCCAGCACATCACGGAAGAGCCGCCCTGCGCGTGAGACCGGAACCACGCCCGAGCCGACCTCGTTGGTGACGATGATGGTGTCGCCTTCGCGCGCGATGAGCGCGTCGATGAGCGCTCTCACCGTCTTATCCGCGTCGGCTTCGGTTGCAGGCTCGCTACCCGCGCCCCACAGCAGGTCGGTGACGAGGGTGCCGAGGCAGTCAAGCAGCAGAACATCGCTCGCTTGAACGCTGCCGAGCCACTCATCCGGCGCCCTGCCGATGACCTCGCACGTCGCCCAGTCGACGGGGCGCTCGCGTCGATGACGTGCGATGCGTGCCGCCATCTCCTCGTCGCCTGCTGCAACGCCTGCGACCGCTACCACGACATGCCTGCCGCGCTCGGCAGCCAGACGTGCAGCGGCTCCGGATTTCCCGCTCCGGGCGCCGCCCGTAAGCACCACAAGCGCCATCAGTCGTCACGCCCCTCGAGACCGGCGTTCGCGATCAGGGCCGCGACCTCGTCTTCGGTGAGCTCCCGTGTGGCGCCAAGCGCCAGATCACCCAGCTCGATGGGACCGAACCGGACGCGGTGGAGCGAAACAACACGATGACCGACAGCGCGGAGCATCCTGCGCACCTGCCGCTTGCGACCCTCGCGGATCACAAGTCGCACGACGCTGGTGGTATCGCCGAGACGCTCGGCTGTAGCCTCGGCGGGGCGTGTCATGCCGTCGTCGAGCTCGACTCCGGCGCGCACCTGCCCGAGCGTGGCTTCTGTGGGACGGCCCGCAACGGTGGCGAGGTACTCCTTGGACACGTGATAGCGCGGGTGCATGAGACGGTGAGCAAGCTCCCCGTCATCGGTGAGCAGCAGGATCCCGGTGGTGTCCATGTCGAGCCGGCCCACGTTGAACAGCCGGTGGTCCGTCTCGGGCATGAGCTCGGCGACCGTTCGACGGCCCTGGGGATCCTTGAGCGTCGATACGTACCCTGCGGGTTTGTTGAGCACCACGTAGACGCGGTCGGCCTTGACGCGCACAGGCGCCCCGTCGACCTCGACGACATCTCTTCCCGGCACCACCTTCGTGCCCAGCTCAACCACGAGATTGCCGTTCATGCGAACCCGTCCTGCCGAGATAAGCTCCTCGGCACCGCGCCGTGATGCTACGCCCGCCCGCGCAAGGAACTTGTTGATGCGCTCCTCGCTATTCGTCGGCTTCTGGCTCGGCGTCATCGTCGTCCGGCTCCTCTTCGTCTTCCGGCTCGCCGAACAGCGGCATCTCGAGTGCGTTCAGCCGATCCCGGATCGCGCGCTCGGTATCGGCGTCAGGAGCGAACTCAGCGAGTGGCGGAAGCTCCGAGATGTCTTTGAGCCCGAACTTCTCAAGGAACGCCCGTGTCGTCCCGTAGAGGATGGCATTGCCGCCATCTCGGTCGCGGCCGACCTCGCGCACAAGGCCCTTCTCGATCAACGATGCAATGACCGCCTCGCTGTTGACCCCACGCACGGCGTTGACGCCCTGGCGGGTGACAGGCTGGTGGTATGAGATAACAGCGAGCGCCTCGAGTGCCGCCTGGGAGAGCTTGCGCGTGTCCCAGGAGAGCACGTACTCCTCGATGTAGTCGTGGAACCCGGGGTGCGTTCCCAGCCGCCAGCCGCCGGCGACCTCGCGCAGCTGGAACCCGCGCTCGTCGCGCGCATACTCCTCGGCGATCGCATTGAGTGCGCGCTCGACGTCTGCGACATCGGCGACGAGCACCTTCGCAAGGCGAGCGGTGCTCACCGGCTCGTCGCTCACGAAGAGCAGTGCCTCGAGCGGACCTCGCAGATTCCCTGGCTCGCTCACGCGACTACCCCTTCCCTTTCAACTTCACGACTTCGATATCCCCGAAGTTGGCGACCTGCTTGAGCGACACCAGCCCGCGCTTGTAGAGCTCGAGAATCGCCAGGAACGTGACGACGATCTCCTCGGTGCGTGCTCCGCCCGAGATGAGCTCCGAGAACATAGCTCGCTTGCGCTTCGAGAGCGTGCGGGCAACGCCCTCTACGTGCAGCTCAAGCGAGATCGGAGCGGCGGCGATATGCTCGGCCTGCAGCAAGAACACCTCGCGTCGGTGCTCGAGGTCAGCGCAGATGACGCCGAGCGACCGGAGCGTCAGACCCTCAAGGTAGTCCGGCATGAGCCTCAGGAACGACTCCTCAAGCCCGGCCGCACGCGGGTGCATGCGAGTCTCGGACTCGAATCGGGCGGCCAACTCCCCTGCTGCGTTCTTGAACTGCTTGTACGCGAGAAGCCGCGTCACCAGGAGCTCGCGGGCTTCCTCCGGTGAGAGGTCCTCGTACTCCTCGCCAAGATCGACCGTCTCACGCGGCAGCAGACTGGCTGCCTTGAGCTCGAGGAGCGTCGCCGCAACGAGCAGGAAGTCGCTCGCGACCTCCAGGTCGAACTCCTCCAGCCGCTCGATCTCGAGCAGGTACTGATCGGCGATGTCCGCGATGGAGAGCTCGCTGACGTCGACCTTCTGCCGCGCGACGAGCGAGAGCAGCAGGTCGAACGGACCCTCGAAGGTGTCTGTCTTGACCGTGTACGCCATCGCTAGACGCCGCTGTCGACGTGCATCGAGCGACGGACGGCCGACATGAGCTCATCGACAGCGGGCCGCACGCGTGCGGCACCATCGGTGAGCACCTCCCAGGCGTAGCCGGGCTCCTTGGCAAGCTCGGCGCGGCGGGCGCGGAAGTCGGCGAGATACGCGTTGAGGTCCTCGGCCATCTTCCGCTTGTGCGCAACGCAACCGCAGTCGGCGACGCGGCAGCAGCGATCCCACTCGGCTACGTCAGCGGCATCGCCGATGAGCTTGTGGATCTGATGGAGCGGGCAGATGTCGGGGTTGCCCGGGTCGGTCTTGAGCTTGCGGGCGGGATCGGTGACCATGCCCATGACCTTCTTGGTGGTCTCCTCTTCGGTATCCGAGAGGAAGATCGCGTTGCCGTAGCTCTTCGACATCTTGCGGCCGTCGGTGCCGGGCACGCGGGCGCCTTCCTTGGGGATGATCGCCTTCGGCTCCACGAGCAAGT
>RCMX01000001.1:456965-533273 GCA_004348925.1 Actinomycetota bacterium | reverse complement strand
ACGATCTCGCGTGTGAGCTCCAAGTGCGGCGCCTGATCCTCGCCCACCGGAACGACATCGCCGCGAACGATGGTGATGTCGGCGGCCTGCATGAGCGGGTAGAGGAAGAAGCCGACGTTCCCCAGGTCCTTCTCGGCGATCTGCTCGCGTTGCTCCTTGTATGACGGGACGCGCTCGAGCCACGACATCGGCGCGACCATCGAGAGGTACATCGTGAGTTCCGCGACCTCGGGAACGTCTGACTGACGGTAGATGGTGGATTTCGCGGGATCGATGCCGGCGGCGACCCAGTCGAGCACCATCTCTTCGGTGTACGTGCGGATCGCCGAGGTGTCCTGCCAGTCGCTCGTGAGCGCATGCCAGTCCGCGACGAAGTAGTACGCGTCGTACTCCTCCTGCATTTCACGCATGTTGAGGAGGTTCCCGAACCAGTGGCCGAGGGTCAGTCGGCCGGTCGGGCGATAGCCGGTCAGGACGCGTTTCTTCGACATGCGGAGCCTTTCGAACGAGCGGGTGTGGAACCTGTCCATGATACCGCACAGGGGCGGATCAGACGCCTGTCAACAGCGTGAGGATCGGGAAGACCGTGGCCTTGAAGTACGCCGTGAACGGATCGAAGCGGAAGACCGCCGGCACGATCCACAGGATGGCGATGAGGATGATGAAGCCGTAGCGCTCCCACTGGTGGTACGCGTTCATCGCGCTCTGCGGGAGTATCAGCGGCAGCACTCGCGAGCCGTCGAGCGGCGGCAACGGGATGAGGTTGAAGAAGAGCAGGACAAGGTTCACGAGTGCGAAGAGGTACGCCCCCGTGCCGAAGAGGCTCCCGACCCCGATGATGCGGACCACGATGCCCGCCAGGACCGCCATGATCAGGTTGGCGGTGGGTCCGGCGATGCCGGTCAGGAACATCCCGACGCGACGGTCGCCGCGAAACCGGTACGGATTCACGGGAACCGGCTTGGCGTAACCGAACCCGGCACCGAACATGGCTGTCATGAGCAGCGGCAGCAGGATCGTGCCCCACGGGTCGATGTGTGCGATGGGGTTCAGGGACAACCGACCGCGTTCTTTCGCCGTGGTGTCCCCGAGGGCGAGCGCAGCGTACCCGTGCGCGACCTCGTGGAAGATGATCGCGGGGATGAGCAGCGCAAAACGCAGGATGATGCCGACGATGTCGATGTTGCCCACAGGCGGGCTGCCTTTCGTTTCAGCGTCCCGCGCGTGCGAGCCGCTTGAGATTTGCGAGTTCGGCCTCTCGGCCAACAGCTTTGCCGTCCAGACGGTCGGCAAGCGCTTGGGCAAGGATAGCAGAGTAGCCCGGTCCCGGTGCCAGGCCGAGCGCCGAAAGGTCATCTCCCGAAACGGCCGTCTTCACGCCTGCAAGCACGGTGAGATACCGCTCGATGCGCTCACGCTCGAGCGCCCCGCCGACCGCCCAGAAGTAGATGAGCGTCTCCTCGGGCAACGGCTGCAGCATGAAGTAGAGGCGACTGTCACGCATCTTGCGCCGGTCGCGCAGCATGCCGAGGACGGACTCACGCCGCTCGGCTGCCGTCGTCGCGGGGACGCCGTACTCGCGGCCGAAGCGCATCCGTCGCGTCCAACGCTCGGCGTTGAGGCGCGGGACGGACGCCGCGAGCGGCACGACGAGCGAGACGCGCCGACGCGGGGGTCGCGCGAAGAGGCGGGACAGCGTGGGATATGCCGCGGTGACAAGCGCCACCTCATCGAGCACACGTGCACGATTCGCACCTTCCGGAACCAGATTCGCGAACGCACCGACCTCCTCGAGCCGACGCAGGATGGTCGCGACGTGCTCTTCGTCCATGATGTCGAGCAGCTCCTCACGGATGCGAGCGCCGCTCACTTCGTCGAGCATCTCCATGTCCACCGCCTGCCGGAGCAGCGCTGTCGTTGAGGCGTCCATATGGAAGCCATAGCGCTCCTCGAACCGCGCCGCACGCAGAACGCGCGTAGGATCCTCCACGAACGACAGCGAATGGAGCGAGCGCACGACGCCGCGCTCCAGGTCCGTCAAACCGCCGAACGGGTCAGCGATCACGCCGAAGCACTCCGGGGAGATGCATGCGGCCATCGCGTTGATCGAGAAGTCGCGGCGGAACAGATCCTGCCTGAGCGAGGATCGCTCTACGGTCGGCAGGGCCCCGGGTCGGGTGTAGTACTCGGTGCGCGCGCTCGTGATGTCGATGTGCAGCGTCTTGCTCGCCACAAGGACCGCCGTCCCGAACCGCCTGTGCACTCGCAACCGGTACCCGAGCACGTCGGCGGCCTTCTCGGCGAATGCGAGCCCATCGCCCTCGACGACGATATCGACATCGAGATTGGGCCGACCCAGGAGCATATCCCGGACGAAGCCGCCCACCACGTGCGAGCGCAATCCGCTCTCGTCGGCGAGCGCGCCGATCGTCCTCACAGCGGCCCTGACGTCCTCGGGTAGCAGATGCTCGAAGGAGTCCATGAACCGCCGCGACGCTGCGTTCCGCTCCCGGATAACGCCGCGATCGAGATACGCCTCTCCGTGCTCGGCACGGAGAAGGTCCTTGCGGGTGACGATACCGACAAGCTGGCCCTCATCGATGACAGGCACCCGGCCGATGCCGGAACGGCCGAGCAGCCGTTCGAGCTCACCAAGATCGACCGCAGGGCCGACCGTTATCGGATCGCGCGCCATGAACCCTGTGAGCGGCGCATGCGCGAGCCCGTGGCGGAGCGCTTTGTCGACGTCCTTGCGCGTCACGAGGCCGATGAGCGTCCCTCCCTCGGCGACGGGAAGGCCACCGTGACCCCACGTCGCCATCAGGCGACCGGCTTCCTCCATCGTCGTATCCTGCGACACCGTGCGCACCGGAGCCGTCATGATGTCTCGTGCCGAGAGGGGCGGCGGCACCTCGATCTCCAGGACCCGCCGCAGCTGCGTGAGCGCATCGGGGATCGAGCCGCCCTTGATGGCTGCGGATGCCGCCTGCGGATGGCCGCCTCCACCGAAGTGCTTGAGCACCGCGGCTATGTCGACTTCAGCGACGCGGCTGCGCGCCACGATATGCAGCCGGTCGGGCATTCCGATGACGGCGATCGCGACGCGGTAGCCAAGGTCCTCGCAGATGTAGTGCGTGAGCACGCTCGCGGAGTCCACATACTCCTCCGAGATCGCGCTTCCGACTGCGACCTGCTGGCCGTGGATGTCCCACACCTCGAGCGCGCCCAGCAGGCGCTCCAGCAATGATCGCTGCTCGGCCGTGAGCACTCTGGTCATGAACTGGTTGAGGACCTCAAGATCGGCTCCGGCGGCCATCAGGAACGCGACCGCGTCGGCGTCGTACGCCGTGGTGCTGAGATACGCGAGCGAGCCGGTGTCCTCGTGGATGCCAAGCAGCATGACGCTCGCCTCAAGCGGTGTCAGCGCGACCCCGCGCTCCCGGATCTCGTGCACGAGTATCGATGTGGCCGCACCGACCGTCATGGAGCGATCATCGGCCACCGCCAGATCGCCCTCTGCCGGAGGATGATGGTCGTAGACGATAACCTCGACCCCGGGTCGCGCCAGCACGGCGCCGATCTCTCCCACGCGGCTGGCGTCCCGGGTGTCGACCATGATGACGCGCTCGATGGCGCTCAATTCGAGCGACTTCAGGTCCACGAACGCGAGGAACTCCTCGTGCAGGTTGTGGAATTCGCGGACGTTCGCATTCTGAGAGCCGAGGAACACCGCACGCGCCCCGGGATACAGCTTGGTCGCAGCGACCAACGCCCCGTACGAGTCGAAGTCCGGGTTGGCATGCCCGACGACGACCTGCGTGACCCGCTCGCCGCTTCTCCCAGCGCGCCGGGTCATCACATCACACCTCGTGGAAGAGCACCGGCGGCTCGGGTTCTTCGTCGCCGATCGTGATGGAGGCCAACAGTCTCTCTCGCGCGGCGTCGAACAGGCTCTCGTTCGAGGCGTAGAGCGTCGCAAGCGGCCCGCCCTCGGCGACAGCATCGCCGATCTTCGCTTCAAGCACGAGACCCGCGCCCAGGTCGATTGACGCTTCCTTGGTCTCCCTGCCGGCACCCAGCAGCATCGCCGAGCGACCGATACCCTCGGCATCGAATCCGGTGACGTACCCTCCGCGTGGCGCGTTCACGACCGTCGCATACTCGGCAAGCGGCAACAACGCGGGGTCCCCGGCAACGCCCGGATCGCCGCCCTGCGCGGCCACCCACGCCGAGAACGTCGCAAGCGCGCGGCCCTCGGCGATCGAATCGAGCAGCAGGTCGCGACCGACGCGCTCGCTATCCGCAACGCCGCCCAGAACGAGCATCTTCGCGCCGAGCGCCAGACAGAGTTCGGTGAGGTCCGCCGGCCCGTCGCCCTTGAGCGTTCGTATCGCCTCGCAGACCTCCACCGAGTTGCCGACAGCCCGCCCGAGCGGTTGCGACATGTCGGTCATCACGCACACGACCTTCCGGCCGAGAAGCTCCCCTACCCGCTGGAGCTCGTGAGCGAGCGCACGCGCTTCATCCTCGGTCTTCATGAACGCGCCGCTCCCGACCTTCACGTCGAGGACGATCGCGTCGGCGCCGCCGGCGACCTTCTTGCTGATGATCGACCCGACGATGAGTGGGATCGACCGCACGGTACCGGTGACATCCCGCAGCGCGTACATCTTCTTGTCGGCAGGATCCACGTCCGCGCTCTGCGCCGTGACGACCACACCGATGTCGAGCAGCTGCCGGACCAGCGCGTCTTCTTCCATTGTCACGCTGAAGCCGGGAATCGCTTCGAGCTTGTCGAGCGTTCCGCCGGTGTGTCCGAGTCCCCGCCCCGACATCTTCGCGACCGGCACGCCGCAGCTCGCCACAAGCGGCGCCAGAACGAGCGTCGTCTTGTCGCCAACGCCTCCGGTCGAGTGCTTATCGAGGATGACGCCGGGAACCGCCGAGAGATCCACCATGCGACCGGACTCGGCCATGGCGCTTGTGAGCCAGGCGGTCTCGGCGCTCGACAGGCCGCGGAGAAACGCGGCCATCAGCCACGCCGCCATCTGGTAGTCCGGCATCTCCCCCGAGACGTATGCCGAGACAAGCTGCCGGATGTCTTCCTCGGTGAGCTCGTCGCCGTCACGCTTGGCTTCGATGAGCTCGACGATCGGCTTCACGCGCCACGCACCTCCTCAAGGAACGACGTGCCGCGGCCGCAACGGTCGCGCAGGCCGTAGAAGTCCAGCACTGTCTCGCCGATGTCCCCGAACGTCGCGCGGATTCCGAGCGCGGCGCCGGTGTCAACGCCCTTGATCTTCGCGATAAGCGGCGTGTATTCCCGGCTATGGTCGGTCGACGGCGTCGTCGGGTCGCACCCGTGATCGGCCGTCACGATCAGCAGGTCCCCGTCGACCATTGCGTCGAGCAGCTCCGGCATGCGGGCATCCACGGCCTCAAGTCCGGCGCCGTACGCGAGATAGTCGTTTCGGTGGCCCCACAGCATGTCGAAGTCCACCAGGTTCGCGAAGACGAAGCCTTGCTCGGGACGAGAGACTTCCTCCACCAGTTTGGTGAACCCGTCCATGTTGTCCGTGACGTGCGGCGAAGACGTCACGGCCTGCCACGCAAAGATGTCGCCGATCTTCCCCACCCCGAACACCGGGATGCCGCCGTCCTGGAGCAGATCGAGCACGGTGGGCTCGAACGGCTTCACGGCGTAGTCGCGCCTGCGATGCGTGCGTTGGTACTGACCCCCGGCATCCGGGCCGAGGAATGGCCGCGCGATGACGCGTCCGACGCAGTGCTCGCCTGTGAGCATCGTCCGCGCGATCTCTGAGACTTCGTAGAGCCGGTCGAGACCGAACGACTCCTCGTGACATGCGATCTGGAAGACGGAATCCGCCGAAGTGTAGACGATCGGCTTCCCCGTTGCGACGTGCTCGTCGCCCAGCTCCTGGATGATCACGGTGCCGCTGGCCGCGTAGTTGCCGAGCACACCGGGCACACCCGTGCGCTCTATGAACTCGTCGAGGACCTCGGGCGGAAAGCCGTCGGGATACGTTGGGAACGCCGTCTTCAGAACGAGACCCATCATCTCCCAGTGCCCCGTGGTGGTGTCCTTTCCCGCCGAGAACTCGGCGTTCTTCCCCCACGACGCTGTCGGGGCGTCGGTCGGGGGCACCCCGGCGATGTCGGTGATGTTCCCGAGGCCCATCGCGCCCAGGACGGGCATCTTCAAACCGCCACACGCGTCCGCGGTGTGCGAGAGGGTATTCGCTCCGGCGTCGCCGTACGACGCCGCGTCAGGAAGCGCGCCCGCTCCGACGCTGTCCAAGACAAGCACGATCGCCCGCGGTGCTCTGAATGCCGAGCCGCTCACGGCTGCCTCCTTCCGACGGGCCGAGACTAGATGACGACCCGGTCGATCTCCTCGAGACTGGTGATTCCCGCAGCGACCTTGTCGAGCGCGTCTCTGCGCAGTGTCTTCATACCCGCCGCGACGGCCGCGACTCGGAGCTGCTCGGAGGGCGCCTCGCGCAAGAACAGGCGCTCGAGCTCGTCGCTCATCTCCATGACCTCGAACAGCCCGATCCGACCGCGATAGCCGGTGCCAGCGCAATCGTCACAGCCTTTCGGGCCGTAGAGCTTCAATCCGCCGGCGACCTCCTCGGCCGAGAACCCGGCGGCAAGCAGCAGTTCGCTGCTGACCTTGAGGCGCTTGCGGCACTTCTTGCACAGCCGCCTGGCCAGCCGCTGAGCGACCACACCGACAAGCGCGGAGGAGGTGATATACGGAGCGACGTCCATGTCGACCAGTCTGGTAAGCGCCGATGGTGCGTCGTTGGTGTGGATCGATGACAGCACGAGGTGGCCGGTCAACGCAGCGCGAACCGCGATCTCGGCGGTCTCGGCATCACGGATCTCGCCGACAAGGACGACATCCGGGTCGGATCGCAGCACGGTGCGCAGGAGCCGGGCGAATGTGAGGCCGATGGTGGGATTGACGGCCATCTGGGTGACACCCGGCATCTGATACTCGATCGGATCCTCGATGGTGATGATCTTCCGGGAGGGAAAGTTGATGCGTGACAGACCGGCGTACAGCGATGTCGACTTTCCCGAGCCGGTGGGACCGGACACGAGGACCGCCCCGTACGGACGGGCCAGGAACCGCTCCATCGTCTTCAGGTGTTCCGGGGCCATCCCGAGCATCTCAAGGGTAAGCATCTCCATGTCATGATTCAGCACGCGAATGACGATCGACTCACCCGACGGCGTCGGGAGCGCTGCAACGCGCAAATCGATCGCGCGACCGTTGATGACGATGCCGATGCGACCATCCTGGGGACGTCGTCGTTCGGCGATGTTCATCTCGGCCATGATCTTGATCCTGCTGATCACGCCCGCCTTCACCGATAGCGGCAGCTGCATGACCTCGTGAAGCACACCGTCGACGCGATAGCGGATCCGGATAGATTTGTCTCCGGGCTCGATGTGGATGTCGCTGGCGTTCTCGATCACGGCTTCGCGGATGAGCTGGTTCACCATACGGACGATAGGAACGTCTTCGTCACCATCGCCGATCTCGGCCTCGGCCTCGTCCTCCTCGGCGCTGACCATGACGTCCTGAAACGCGTCCGCCGATGTGATGTACTTCTCGATCGCGTACTGGATCTGCGTGGCGGTGGCCACGACCGGCACGACGTCCATCCCGGTGCGGACCTTCACGTCATCGATCGTCTCGATATCGAGGGGATCGGCCATCGCCAGGACGATGGCCCCGCGATCGTACCCGATCGGTATCACAAGGCACCTGCGGGCGACGCGGTCAGGAATGCGCGCGACCGCTTCACGATCGATCTTGTAGTTCGTCAGACTGACGTACTCCAGGCCCTTTTGCTCGGCGAGCGTGCGGGCGATGTCGTCCTCATCGAGCACGAGGTGCCGCACGAATATCTGCCCGAGCTTGCCGCCCTCCTCGGCCTGTATCGCGAGCGCGGTGCCAAGCTGGGCCTCGGTGATGCGACCGCTGTTCACCAGAAGTTCGCCGAGACGCTCCCGGGTGTACGTCATGCTCTCCTCCAGCTATGCACGGCGGCGTGCGACACTCAGCGCCCACTCGACGACCAGAAGAACGGCGACGGTGATGGTGGCATCGACGTCGAACGACCCGCCGTACGGCGTCGTGATCGCGTCGAACCCTGCGGGTATCGTGAGCATCGAAGCCAGACGCAGATACGACTCGCCGACACTGGTGCTCGCCAGGGCACCAAAGAACCGCACGACGATTCCAACGGTGACGCAGACCGCGACCAGTACGAGCAGATCCATGACGATGGTTATCAGCGAGCGAACCGGCTTCGACGCCACAAAGACCTCCCCGTTCCGTGCGATAGCCGCGTGGTGCTTCTCATGCGGTCAATCGTAACAGAACGAACGACGCCGAAGCGCCGTCCGTCGGATGAGTGCGTGTGTCTAGCGGATCGAGTCAGACAGGACGCGCCCGATGAGCTTCCCTGCCACCATGTCCGACGTGAGGATCTCAGCGCCGATCAACTCCCTGGCCTGCTGAACGCGATCGGCTCGCACGTCGGGCAACTCGCCGAGTTCCCGGATCACGAGATCCACGAGTTCGGCGGAAGGTGAAGCGAGAACGGCGGTCCTGCCTCGAGCGCTGTATTCTTCTGGTGTATGCAGGTACTCGACAACACGCCGAACCTGCTCGTCCGAGATAATCATTTCAGGGGAAGTATCGGCGATACCCCGCTTCGCCTTGATGGTGAATCGGCCATTCGGTATCGATTCTCGGAATCCGCCCCGGAAAAGGGGGAGCCCCAAGGCCGGCACCTTGAGGCTCAGGGGTAAGGGGTTGCCGAAGCAACTCTTGAAGGCATTCTACCCACGACGACCGCCTCGCGCAAGACTGGATAAGGTTTCGGCGCGGAACGCTTATCGGAACGCGAAGAGTGCATACACCAGCGAAAGCCCCCAGATAAGCGGTGCAACACCGGTGATGATCACGACAGCAGCACCGAGCACGGATGGCCAGACGCTCCCCCGCGCGGGTGCGTCGCCCACCTGCGGCGCGCCGACCTCGTCCCGGGACGAGGGTGCGTCGAAGAACATGCTGCGCACGACCCGTCCGTAGTAGCCGAACGAGATCGCGGAGCCCACGAGTCCGATGATCACGAGCCACAGAAGACCGCCCTGGGCGGCTCCGTAGAAGACGAAGAACTTACCCCAGAACCCGACCGTGAGCGGAATGCCGGTCATCGAGAGCAGCGCGATCGTGAGGGCGACCGATGCGGCCGGATGCCGTGTCGCAAAGCCAGCGACCCCGGCGATGCTGCCGTCCCACTGCGGCTCCCTCGATGCGAAGTACTCGAGAACGACGAACGCAGTGGCCGCACCGACCGCGTAGGTGGCCGCGAAGAGGAACACTGCCGAAACGGAATCGCCTCCGAGCGGGCTCACGCACACGCCGACGAGCGCGTAGCCGGCCTGCGCGATCGCCGAGTAACCGAGCATGCGGCCTACAGATGTTTGCCGCAGCGCCGCCAGGTTGCCGAAGATGATGGAAGCCGCCGCGATGATGCTCACCGCCAGACCGGCCGATGCGAACGCCTGGACCGTCATGAGGCGCACGAACAGCAGCGTGAAGCCGCCGATCGCCGCCGCCTTGGCACTGGCCGAGAGGAACGCGGCTGCTCCAGCCGGAGCAGTCTCGTATGCGTCGGGCACCCACGAGTGGAACGGGAATGCGCCCACCTTGAATGCGAGCGCGCTCACCAGGAGCATCCCGCCAAGGAGCGAGGCGCCCGGCGGCATCGCCGCGAGCGTCGTGCCCAGATCGACGTACCCGCTCGTGCCCGCGCCCAGTCCGACGATCACGGCGATTCCCAGCACTGCAAGGCCGGTGGCCACGGAACCCTGCACGAAGTAGCGGGCCGCCGCCTCATCGGCACGATCGCTCCCTGCCGATGCAACGAGCGCGTACGCGACCAACGCCAGTAGCTCGAGCGAGACGAACAAGATGATCACGTCGGCCGCACCGAGCAACACCTGCCCGGCGGCGGCACCGATGGCCACCAGTGCAGCAACAGCGGCACGCGACCCGGCGCGACCCGACGACAGACCGCCGCCGCATGACAGGAACGCAGTGAAATAGACGACTGCGGCCAATCCGGCGAACGTACCACCGGTGAGCACGACTCCGAAGGTAGTCGCGATCAGTGTACCGGCGGGACCCATCGGCAACAGCGCGGTCGCGAACGACAGAAGCGCCGCCGCCGCAAGCCCGGCCGAAACGATGGCCACTCCGGTCTTCTCGGCCGCGAACATATCGGCTACAAGGCCCGCGACTGCCGCGGCACACGCGATGGCCGCGGGGAGCCAGCCAATCGAGAGGACGGGACGAAGGAACTCCATGATCTGGTCGAACGACATCTAGGAGCCACCTCCAAGCGCCCGCACGAGGAGCGTCACGGCCGGGTCGGTCAATCTGAGGATGAGGTCGGGCGCGACGCCGATGACCACGATCCCCCCGCACAGGACGGCGGCCGCGATGGTGTCGCCGCGCGAGATGTCAGACAGCGCGCTCCACTCCTCGGCCAGTCCGCCATGCACGACCCTGCGCACGGCGGAGAGGTTGTAGACAGCGCCGAGAAGCGCGCCGATCGCCACGAGCGAGATCCACCAACCGAACGCTCCGAACCCGGCGATGACAGCGAGCAGCTCGCCCGGGAATCCCGAGAGGCCCGGCAGACCGAGACTCGCCAACGCGGCGAACACGAAGAGCCCGCCCCACCGGGGTGTCCGAGCACCGAGTCCGCCGAAACGCGCGATCTCGCGGGTATGCGTCCGCTCGTAGAGCGACCCGACGAGCAGGAAGAGCAGTGCCGAGACAAGCCCGTGACTGACCATCGCGAGCATCGCCGCCGCATAGCCAAGCGAGGTGCCGGTTGCGATGCCCAGCACGACGAAGCCCATATGCGCCACCGACGAGTAGGCGACGAGTCGCTTGAGATCGGTCTGCGCGAAGGCCATGAGAGCGCCGTAGATGATCCCGGCCATCCCCAGAGCTCCAAGCACCGGTGCAGCCGCCGCGAAACCGTCCGGTGCGTATGGAATCGCCACGCGCATGAGGCCGTACCCGCCCATCTTGAGGAGCACACCGGCCAGCATGATGGATCCCGCGGTCGGCGCCTCGACGTGCGCGTCAGGAAGCCAGGTGTGCAGCGGGAAGACAGGGACCTTCACCAGCATCCCGATGCCGATGAGCCAGAACAGCCACGGTTGCGTGGCAGGATCGATCGGGATCGAGGGCGCGCCGATAAGCGTCGACTTCACCGTCATGACGGCGACGATGATGCCGGCAAGCATGAGAACGGACCCGACGAACGTGTAGAGGAAGAACTTGAGTGCCGCATGCCGGCGATTCTCGTGCCCCCATCCACCGATCAGAAAGAACATCGGGATCAGGACCGCTTCCCAACCGACGTAGAACAAAATGAGGTCTCCCGCGAGAAAGACCGTCATGACGGCGGCCTCGAGCGCAAGCAGCAGCGCGTGATGGACGCCCGGCCGATCGGCGATCCGCCACGACGCGATGACCGCGACGACTCCGATCAGTCCTGTGAGCAGCACCAGCGGAGCCGAGAGGCCATCCAGCACGAGCTGCATACCTCTCGTGGATGCCAGGAGCACCTGGTCGCTTGAAGCAAGCATCTGCGCCAACGCGGTGGCCGCGAGCACGCCCTCTGCGAGCGCCGTCAGGAGGCCGACGAGCCGCGGCTTGACGTGACCGCGTCGCCCGGCGATCCAGGCGACGAGCGCGCCTGCAAGCGGAACGATGATGAGGGCGAAGAGCGTCATACCCGGCTCACCTCCCCGCCCAAAGCACGATGCCCATCACGACGATGAACCCTACTGCGACAAGCGACGCGTACACATCCGTCTCGCCGCTCTGAAGTCGTGATGCGATCTTGCCGGCGAACTGCGCGCCCGCGCCGATGCCCTCGACGCCGCCATCGATGACCGTCCGGTCGAGCACGCGGTACACCCAACCGGCGATGGCGCCTGCGGGCGCGACGATGGTCCTCTGGACCAGAGCATCGACACCCCAGCCCCCGAATGCGAGCCGATGCACGCGCTGGAAGCGTCCCTTCAGCACCTCGGCACGCTCCAAATCGCCAGCGTACAGCACGATGCCGACAACGATACCGATCACGGCCGCCAGCACGGATGCACCGGCTACTGCGGCTTCAAGGCCCTCGGCCTCAAGGCCGAGCGCGTGCGTGATCGACCCGCCGAAGAAGCCGAGGACGGCCGCGAGCGCAGCGAGCACCACAAGAGGCGCAGTCATCGAGAGCGGCGATTCGTGCGCGGCCGTCTCGGCTCGGCTCTGGCCGAAGAACGCGACGCGGGTGACCCGGAACGCGTAGAACGCGGTCAGGAGGCTCGCACCCAGGAGCACGGCTCCTGCTGCAGGAACCGCGTGGAGAACGCCGGCGAGCACCGCATCCTTGGAGAAGAAGCCGGCAAGCGGCGGGATGCCTGCGAGAGCGGTCGCACCGACGACCCAGGTGAGGGTCGTGACCGGCATCTGCCGTGCAAGCCCACCCATCTCGCGGATATCCTGCGTCCCGGTGCCATGGATCACGCTCCCCGAGCCCAGGAACAGAAGCGCCTTGAACGCCGCGTGCGTCACGAGGTGGAACATGGCAGCGCCCCACGCGCCTGCTCCAAGCGCCGCGAACATGAAGCCGAGCTGGCTGATCGTCGAGTACGCAAGCACCTTCTTGATGTCGCTCTGCACGCATGCGATCGTGGCCGCGAACAGAGCGGTGAAGGTGCCGACCCACAGGACCACGGCGCGCGCGGCCTCGCTCACCTCGAACAGCGGCCACATCCGGGCGATCAGGAACACACCTGCCGCCACCATGGTGGCCGCATGAATGAGTGCCGAGACCGGAGTCGGACCCTCCATCGCGTCCGGCAGCCAGATGTGAAGCGGGAACTGCGCCGACTTGCCAGCCGCACCCATGAAGAGCAGCAACGCGGCGGCAGTGGCCGTGGCGGCCGTGAGGCCCGGTGCAGCGCCCGTGATGGTGGCGATATCGAGCGAACCCGTCGTCTTCCACAGCAGCGCCAGCCCGAGGAGCATCCCGACGTCGCCGACCCTCGTGGTGAGGAACGCCTTCATCGCCGCACTAGCCGCCGACGGCTTGTGATACCAGAAGCCGATGAGCAGGTACGAGCAGGCGCCGACAAGCTCCCAGCCGATGAAGAGCGTCACGAGATTCGTCGACATCACCAGAAGACTCATCGCCGCAGTGAAGAGCGCTAGCAGCGAGAAGTACCGTGCCTTCGCCCCGTCGTGCTCCAGGTAGCCCACCGAGAACACGACCACCATCGTGGCGACGACGCCGACAACGACGAGCATGATCGCCGAGAGGCCGTCGACCGCCACACCTGCATCGATGGACGCCGAGCCCTGAGTCAGCCACGGCACCGACGAAGAGGCGACGCTCCCCTGCAGTCCAGCCAAACCTACAAGACTCGCGGTGATCGGGCCGAGAACCGCCACCCACTGCGTGACCGCGGTCGCCCGTCGTCCAAGCGCCGCGATCACCACTGCGACGATGAACGGAACCGCTACCGCAAGCCAGGGATTCGAGCCGAACGCGGACATCAGCCGTTCACCTCCGTGAGCTCATCGATGCTGCTGCGCTTGCTTCGCCGCGAGATCGTGACGACCAGCGACAGACCGACGGCAGCCTCGGCAGCAGCGATCACGAGGATCACCAGGCCGATCGCACCCGCCACACCCGCATCCGCGCCCGAGAACGACGCAAGTGCGATGAAGAGCACATTCGCCGATCCCAGCATCAGCTCGACGCCTGCCAGGATCGCAACGATCTCCCGGCGCGTGAGAACCGTGTACATGCCGATACCGAAGACCACCGCACACAGCACGAGTACCGTCATCGCCGCTCACCCGACCCGATGATCACAAGAACGGCCACGAGTGCCACAAGCAGCAGGACCCCGAGTGACTCGAACGCAACGAGGTGCCCGCCGAGGAGCTCCTCGGCAATCGAGGCTCCGGACGCGCCCGGCGCGGGCAGCCATCCACCGACAGAGCCGCGAAGCGACATCACGAGCATCCCCGACACCCCGAAGGCGACCGCGGCGGCTCCGATGTCATGCCGAGATGCCACGATGGGACGGCCGCCGCTCGCCCGATGAACGACCATGACGGCGAAGACCACCAGCACGAGGACGCCACCCACATACACGAAGACCTGCGCGGTAGCGAGAAACGCATGTCCGTAGTAAAGGAAGAGCCCGGCCACGCCAAGCAGAAAGACGCCGAGCCCCACGACAAGGCGCATCAGATCCTTCGTAAGCGCCACGACGGCCGCTCCCCCGAGCATGAGCAGCGCCGCGAGCGCGAATGCGAGCACCTGAAGCGTCATCACTGCTCCCTCCTCGGCGGGACGGGGCACCCGGGCGGCATGATACCGTCTCGGCCGGTGGCACGCGTGCCCTCGCCCGGACGGAGCATCTCACCCTTGTCGAAGACGAGCAGGTCGCGGTGGAAGAACGAGAGCTCGTACTGGCCGGTGTGCGCGAGTGCGTTGGTGGGGCACTGCTCGGCACAGAGTCCGCAGAAGGCGCACTTTGAGAGGTCGAGGTCGTACCGGGTGAGACAACGCCCGCCCGGTTCGTCCACGCGCTCCACCTGGATGGCGTAGTCGGGACAGGTGCGGGCACAGAAGGTGCATCCCACGCAGATCTCCGACTGACACCGCAGGCAGCGAGCCGCCTCGATCATCGCCTCCTGATGCGTGAGGCCGAGCTCGACCGGACGGAAGTCCTTCGCCCGATCCTCCGGTCGCGCCATGGGCATGATCGACCGACGGCGTGACCGCTCGACGCCGCTCACGTCGGCGACCGCGTACTTCGCATACACCGGGACCGGGCGCGGCGTGCGGTCTTCGGTGAGCGACTTCCCCTGCAAGAAGCGCAGGATCGAGGTGGCGGCCTCATGACCCGTCGCGATGGAGCCGATGGCGCTCCCGGGACCCGTCACGACCTCGCCGCACGCGAAGACGCCCGGGACCGATGTCGTGAAGTGCGTACCGTCGACGACGAGCTGGCCCCGGCCGGAGACGAGCAGCTCCGTGCCGGCGATGAGCGAATCCAGCTTCGCTGCCTGACCGATGGAGAACACCACCACGTCGCACGCGAAGTCGCTCAGTCCCTCGCCGAACTTGGGCGCGAAACGACCCATCTCGTCGAAGACCGAGAGGCATTCGCGAACGCGCATGCCCACGACGTTGCCGCCCTCGGTGAGCACCTCCTCGGGGCCCACCGAACACGTCGCGATAACACCCTCGTCGAGCGCCTCCTCGATCTCCCACGGGTGCGCGGGAAGCTCCTCGGAGGATTCGAGCGACGCGAGGCGGACCTCGCTTGCGCCGGTGCGCAGCGCACACCGGGCGACGTCGACGGCGACGTTCCCGCCGCCGATGACGAAGACCCGCTTGCCGCGCACACCGGTCTCGCCTTTGTGATTCGCGGCCCAGAGGAACTCAAGCGCGCCGATGACGCCCTCGGCATCGTGTCCGGGAATCGGCAGGATGCGGCTCTCCTGCAGCCCGACTGCAAGCAGGACGGCGTCGTGCTCGCGCTGCAGCGCCGCGAGCGGCTTGGACTTCCCGACCTCGATGCCGCAATGCAGCTCGAGTCCGAGCGCGACCAGGCCGTCGATCTCCGAGTACAGCACGTCGCGCGGGAGCCGGTACGCGGGGACGCCGCTGTTGAGCGCACCGCCCGGCCGCTCCTCGCGCTCGTACATGACGACGCGATAGCCGGCCTTCATCAGGTCGTACGCGGCGGAGAGCCCCGAGGGGCCGGAGCCGATAATCGCGACCGATTGCTTCTGCGTGATCGGCAGGGCCTTCAGCCGCTCCGACGCGACCTTGCGGAACTCCTCGTAGGCGAAGCGGTGGAGCGGTCGGATCGCGACCGGTTCGTCGTAGAAGTTGCGACGGCATGCGGTCTCGCACGGGTGATGGCAGATGCGACCGAGCACGCCCGGCAGGATGTTCCGATCCCGCACCAGCTCGTACGCCTCGGGAATGCGATCCTCGGCGACAAGGAATCCCTGGCCGCGTGCATCGACGTTCGCAGGGCAGTTGCCCACGCACGGCGGGAGCCGCTCGGCCTTGTAGAGGTCTTCGATGACGCCGTTGTAGATGTCCGAGGCATGCCGGATGAGCGGGATCTCGTCACGGCCGAGAACCCCCCGCAGGTGCAGCGCGCCGCGCCAGCGAGGGCTGACGGTCCACTTCTCGGCGGGATAGCGGATCGTGACCGGCTTCTCGGTGCTGATGCGCGCCGTGATGCCGAGGCCCGTCACCAGCGAGCGCACCTTCTGAAGGAAGCCCTTCGCGCCCGGAGCGTAGTCGTCGCTCACACTTGCCGGCGTGATGATGTCCTCTCGCTTTACAGCCATGCGAGCACCACCCCGATGACCACGAGCTGTACCAGGGCGAGCGGCGTGAGCACCTTCCAGCAAAACGACATGAGCTGGTCTTGCCTGAGGCGCGGGAACGTCCACTTGACCCACATGATCGCGGTCATGATGAGAACCGCCTTCACGACGAGCACCACCACGCCAAGCGCGCCGCCGAACGGCCAGCCGCCGCCGAAGAACAGCGCAGCGCCAAAGAGCGACGCCGCGATCATGGCGCCGTACTCGGCCATCATGAACGAGGCCCAGCGCATGCCCGAGTAGTCGGCGAAGTAGCCGGCCACGAGCTCGCTCTCGGCTTCAGGGATGTCGAAGGGGCCGCGGTTCATCTCGGCGATAGAGGCGATGAAGTAGATAACGAACGCCACGAACGTGAGCGGCATCCACCACCAGCGCCATGCGGCGACGACGTCGAGCGGGCGGAGCGATCCGGCGAGCAGCACGATCGCGAGCACGGCAAGCGAACGCGGGACCTCGTAGCTGATCATCTGCGCGGTGGCGCGCAGGCCACCGAGCGTGGAGAGCGTGTTGTGGCTCGCCCATGACGAGAGGAGTATCGCGATGACCTCGATCGACGGCACCGCGAGGAAGAACAGCACGCCGACGCTCGTATCGAGCGGCGCCCAACCGGCCGTGAACGGGATGACGACCATCGAGACCGCCACCGGTCCGAACACGAAGAGCGGGGCGTACTTGAAGATGGCCTTGTCGGCAAGCGCCGGGACGATGTCTTCCTTGAAGAGCAGCTTGGGAACGTCGGCGATCATCTGCAGCGAACCGAACGGCCCGATCTGCTGAGGCCCGTAGCGCATCTGGATACGCGCCGAGACCTTGCGCTCCCACCACACGCCGAGAATCGCGCCGCCGGCGATGGTCGCAACGGCCGCCACGCCCCACAGGAATCCCCACAGCAGCGTCATCGGTCCACCTCGCCGAAGACGGGGTCGAGCGAGCCGAGGATCACCACGAGGTCCGAGAGCGTGTGGCCCTCGGCAAGAAGCGGCAACAACGCAAGGTTGCAGAACGCTGGCGAGCGCACCTTCATGCGGTACGGACGCGGCGTCCCGTCGCTCACGAGATACACGCCGAGCGACCCGCGGGCGCTCTCGATGTGGTCGTACGCGTCGCCCGGGCGCGGCGCGAGCAGGCGCGGGAGCCCCTCGGCCTTCACGAGCCCGGGCTCCAGCTGGTCGAGCGCCTGATCGATGATCTTGCAGCTCTCGACGCACTCCCAGAGTCGGATGCGGGCGCGGTCGTAGCTGTCGCCGTTCTCGCCGAGCGGCACCTGGAAGTCGAAGCGCGGGTACACCGAGTACGGGTCGTCCCGGCGCAGGTCCCAGTCCACACCCGAGCCACGCGCGGTCGGCCCGGACGCTCCCCACGCAACGGCGTCATCGGCAGAGAGCACGCCGACACCCTTGAGCCGGGCGCGGGCTATGACGTTGCCGAACAACAGCCGGTCGAGTTCGAGCATCGCCGAGGGATGCTGCGCGGTGAACGCACGGCACTGCTCGACCCAACCCTCGGGCAGATCCATCGACACGCCGCCCGGACGGACATAGTTGTACGTGAGACGCGCCCCGCAGAGCGCCTCGAAGAGCTCCACGACGTGGTCGCGCTGTGCGAACGCATACATGAACGCTGTGAACGCGCCCGTGTCGGCTCCCGTGGACCCGATGCCCATCATGTGGCTTGCAATGCGCTGCAACTCGCAGACGATCACGCGGATGTACTCGGCGCGCTCCGGGACGCGGATGCCGGCGAGACGCTCGACGGCGCGACAGTACGCCCAGTTCGCATACATGCTGCCGACGTAGTCGAGGCGGTCCGTGAGCGGCACGACCTGGAGGTACGTGCGGTTCTCGGCCATCTTCTCGATACCGCGATGCAGGTGCCCGATGATCGGCTCGGCATGCGTGACGATCTCACCGTCGAGGGTGACGACCACGCGGCAGACGCCGTGGGTGGACGGGTGCGACGGGCCTATGTTCACGATCGTCTGTTCGGTCATGGTCGCACCTCCCTAGATGTAGTCGGGGCGTCGGATGATGCGGTCGTCCTCGTAGTCCTTGCGCAGCGGATGCCCGACCCAGTCGTCGGTGAGCAGGATGCGCCGAAGGTCCGGATGACCTTCGAACGTGATCCCGAAGAGGTCGTAGACCTCGCGCTCCTGCCAGTTCGCGGCAGGCCACAGGTCGGTCACCGAGGCGATCGATGCCGTATCGCGCGGCACGCGGGCCTTGACGAAGATGCCGGCGTGCATCTCGCGGGACTGGAGGCGATAGACAAGCTCGAACTCGTCGCCGGTGTCCACAGCCGTGACCATGCCGAGACGGTCGAAGCCCAGGTCACGAAGATCGCTCGCGGCGTCGTGCAGTCGCTTCGCCTCCACGACGAGAACGCCGTCGCCGAACTCCACCGAGAACAGCGGGCACAGATCCGGATACTCCGAGCAGAGATGCTCGCGAAGCTCGTTGATGTTCACCCGGCATCACCGCCACCAACCGGCGGCTCGCCCCTGCGGGCGGAGCCGGGAGCCGGGAGCGGGCTTGTGAGCTTGCGCGACTTTCCCGGAGCGATCGAGTCGGTCGAGACCTGTTCACGCAGCCGAAGAATCGCGTCTTGCAACGACTCCGGCCGGGGCGGGCACCCGGCGAGGTAGACGTCGACCGGCAAGAACTCGTCGACGCCGCGAACGACCGAGTACGTGTCGTAGTAGAAGATGCCGCCCGACACGGCGCAGTTGCCCATAGCGATGACCCACTTCGGATCGGGCATCTGGTCGTAAAGGCGCTGCACCGCCGGCGCCATCTTGCGCGTGATCGTACCGGCGACGACCATGACGTCGCAGTGCCGGGGGTCAGGGCGCGGGATGGATCCGTGGCGGTCGAAGTCGAACCGCGAGAATGACGCCGCGATAAGCTCCATCGCGCAGCATGCGGTGCCCATCGGCATCATCCACAACGACTTCCCGCGAGACCAGTCCATGACCGCATCGAGCGAGGTCAGGATGATTCCGCCGCCGGGCGTCTTGTCGAGCGCTGCACCGAGGTCGTCTACGAAGGCCACGTGAGCGCTCCTTTGCGCCAGGCATACAGCAGCCCGAATCCCAGGAAAAGCGCGAACACAGCGACTTCGACGATGCCGGCGAGCGATCCGCGCACCGCCGGCGCGACCGCGAACAGCAGCGCCGTCTCGGCATCGAACAGCACGAACAGCAGGGCGATATCGGCGAAGCGGACGTTGACGGGTAGCCACGGAGAGCTCGCCTGAGGAATACCGCACTCGTAGTTGCTGTTCTTGGCGTCGTTGGGTCGCTTCGGCGACAACAGTGCGTTCGCGGTGATGAGGGCGAGCAGGAACAGAACGGGGCCAACGGCGAGGCCGATGGCGAACAGAACGCGCTCGGGCGAACTCACCGGTTCCCTCACCCCTCCCGCGATCGCCGGAAACTTTGTAACCCAAAGTTACGTACTTACAACGCCGCACGTCCAGGCGTGTCTTTTGCGAGTATCCCCCTCGGGGATGCGAACGTCACGCAGCTGTCTAGAGGCGTTATAGCAGAACCGCGAATACTTTGTAAACATTGTTACAAAGTCTGGTCAGCAACCTCGACGGCCTCCGAAATGGCCAGCCACTTCGCTTCGAGTTCTGCAAGACGCGGTTTGACCTCGTTGTACTCCCCCATCACTTTGAAGAAGCGGTCCCTGTCATCGTACACCGCGGGGTCGGCCAGGTCCGCGAGGAGTCTGTCGTGCACGCCCTGCACCTCGGCCAACTGTCGCTCGAGTGCGCTCAGTTGCTTCTTCAGGTCCTTCGTCGCACGGTACGCCTGGTTCCGCGCCTCGGCCTCCGAGCGACGCTGTTCCTTGCTCTTGAAACCCGGCTGCTCGGCCACCGGCGTGGACGCCGTCGTGGTCTTCGCAGGGGCCACCGCCGCAGACGGCGATCCGCTCCCCTGCTCGCGCTTGAACAGGTAGTAGTCGTAGTCGCCCTCGAACACACGCGCCGCACCGTCCCGGGCCTCGATGACCTTGTTCGCGACACCGCGGATCAGGTGGCGGTCGTGGGTGATGAGCACCAACGTGCCCGTGTACGCCTTGAGCGCCTGTTCGAGCACGTCGCTTGAGGCGATGTCGAGATGGTTCGTCGGCTCGTCAACGCAGAGCAACGGCGCGGGTGCGACCAGCAGCTTCGCCAGCGCGAGTCTCGCGCGCTCGCCGCCGGAAAGCACCTTCACCTTCTTCATGACATCGTCGCCGTGAAAGAGGAACGCGCCGAGCAGGCGTCTGCATTCGACCGGCGTCCAGCCGGGCGCGGCGCTTGCAAGTTCGTCGAGCACCGTACGGCGCACGTCCAGCGCTTCGAGCTGGTGCTGGGCGAAGTACGCGACGGAGACCTTGTGACCCAGCGTGCGCTCGCCCGCGTCGGGTTCGAGCTCCCCGGCAATCATCCTGAGCAGCGTCGACTTGCCAGCACCGTTGGGGCCGACGAGCGCGACCTTGTCACCGCGGTAGAGCGCCAGATCGAGGTTGTCGTACACGACGAGGTCGCCGTACGCCTTCCGTACGCCCGAGAGGCGCACGACCTCTTCGCCCGTTCGCTCGGGCTGCGGGAAGCGGAACTTCACGGTCTTGCGTTCCTCGGGAAGCTCGATGCGTTCCATCTTCTCGAGCTTCTTCATGCGGTCCTGCGCCTGCTTCGCCTTCGTGTTCTTGTAGCGGAAGCGCTCGACGAACGCTTCCATATGCGCGATCTCGCGCTGCTGCTGCTCGTAAGCGGCCTTCAGCTGCTCGAGCGCCAGCTCTTTCTGCTTGATGAAACCGTCGTAGGAGCCCACGTACACCGTGAGGCGCTTCTGGTCGATCTCGGCGACATGATCCACGAGACCGTCCATGAACGCACGGTCGTGGCTCACGATGACGATGGCGCCGTCGTACCCTCGCAGGAACCCCTCGAGCCACGCCACGGACTCCAGGTCCAGGTGGTTCGTCGGTTCGTCCAGGAGCAGGACGTCGGGCTGACGGAGCAGCAGCTTCGACATCGCGATTCGCATCAGCCAGCCGCCGGAGAACTCCGCGCAGTCGCGCGCGAGGTCGCGCTCCTTGAAGCCGAGCCCCGTCAGCACGGCCCGCGCATCGGACTCCAGCGTGTAGCCGCCGAGATGCTCGTAGCGATCGCGCAGCCTGCCGTACTCGGCCAGAAGATGCTCCGCGTCGTCGCCCTCCGGATCGTCGGCGAGCTGTCCCTCGAGCAGTCCCAGACGGTGCTCGATGGAGTTGACCTCCTCGGCCACCGACAGGACCTCGGCAAGCACGCTTCGGCCTGCCATCTCGATGGCCTCCTGCTTGAGGTAGCCGATGGTGGCGTCGCGCGCCATGATGATGCGCCCCTCGTCGGCATCCTGCTCGCCGGCGATCACCTCGAGCAGTGTGGTCTTGCCCGCGCCGTTGGGCCCCACGAGCGCGATCCTGTCACGTGCGCCAACACGAAGGAACGCGTCCTTCACCAGGACGCGCGCCCCTACGGTTTTCGTCACATGGTCTACGGTGATAATCACAACACGACAGTCTACCATCGGGAGGCTCGCGTGGCCGAGAATACCGACGTCCTCGTCATCGGCGCAGGGACCGCTGGCAACGCGGCCGCACGAGCGCTTGCACGCGCGGGGCGCCGCGTGATCGTCGCAGAGCCCGATCGGGTGGGCGGGACGTGCCTGTGGCGGGGTTGCATGCCGAAGAAGGCGCTCTACCATGCGGCGGCGGTCGTTCGTGGAAGCGCACGCGCCGAGCAGTTCGGCATCTCGGCTGGAGCGGCACGCATCGACTGGCCTGCCGTGCTCGCCTGGAAGTGGCACGCGCAAGAGACGTACGCCGGGGACCAGGACGGCATCCTCGCGTCGCTCGGCATCGAACGCATACGCGCCAGCGCCAGGTTCGTGAGCCCGGATGAGGTCGTGGTGGGCGATCGCACGGTGCGCGCAGAACACGTTGTCGTGAGCACAGGGGCAGTCCCCGTCACGCTGGACGTGCCCGGCTCGCACCTTGCCGAGACGAGCGACGCGGCGCTTCGCTACCCGACCCTGCCGGCGTCGCTGTGCATCATCGGCGGCGGGTACATCGCCCTCGAGTTCGCGGGGATCTACGCCTCGTTCGGGACGAAGGTGACCGTTCTCTCCAGAGGACAGGAGTTGCTCGCCCCGTTCGACCGCGACTGCGTCGCACTGGCGCGAACGGCGCTCGAGTCGCTCGGCGTCATGTTCGTGACCTCCGCTGCAGTCGAGTCGCTCGCGGGCGCACCGGGCGATATCACGATCAGCTACGACGTCGGCGGCACCCGCGCGTCGCTCAAAGCCGAGCGGGTCCTCTCGGCCATCGGACGGCGTCCCGCGTACGACGGACTCGATCTCGACGTCGCGGGCGTGGCGCTCGATGCACGCGGCAACGCGATCCTCGATCACTCGCTCAGGACCACAAACCCGCGCGTCTACGTCGCGGGCGACGCTGCTGCGCGAGAGCAGCACACACCCATCGCGAACATCCACGGACGCGCCATCGCGCAATCGATCCTCTCGGGCCAGCCGCTGGCGCCTGACGTGGCCGGAACGCCGTTCACCTGTTTCACGGTCCCGGAACTCGCGCAGACGGGGCTCACCCTTGAAGCAGCTGAGCGGGACGGCATCGACGCCGAAGTGCATTCCGCGACGTTCGAGTATCTGGGAGCGGCCATCATCTCCGATGTGCGCCACGGTCTCGTGAAGATCATCGCCGAGAAGGACACCGGCATCGTGGTCGGCGCCCACGTGGCCGGTGAGCGGGCAAGCGATCTGATCTACCCTCTGGCGCTCGCCGTCCGGACGCGTCGAACGCTCGGCGAGGTCAGAGCGACTGCAGGGGTGCACCCCGCGTTCAGTGAGTCGGTGAATTGGGCGGCGTTCTGAGCGTCAGTTCTCGCGTATCCGCGCGATCACGCGCTGGAGTTCGGCACGATGGTTCCGGATGAGGTGCTCGGGCGTACCCCAGCTACGCGACTGTGCGTCGAGGTGTTCCATGACCTTCTCAAGCTGCGCCTTGGTGGGCGCGTCGTAGCTGCCGCCGGTATGTCGGAAGGCCAGCCGAAGGGCGCCTTTCGCGCTCTGGCGCACCCGCTTCTCGTCCACGCTCACGCCGAGATGCGCCTTGGTCGCTTCGAAATGCGCGCCGTGCACGGTGTAGAAGCAGTCCAGCACGATATCACGCGCCGTCGCTACGTCGATCTCGGCGGGAAGCACCTCTTGCAGGCGCCATTCCCGGAAAGCACGGTCTCGTGCCATGATGCAGCCTCCAGGTTGAGTCGACACTCAACACACGCGGTTTGGCCGGGCGTCGTTGCAGGCGTTCGGCTGCTTACGGCCTATTCATCGGTAATCTGCAAACGAAGCTGTAGGCCGAGTCACACACCATGTGTGTGAGCGGTCCGTTCGAAGGGTCGGAAGGTCGAATTGTGCCTACAAAGAGACCCCCGGGGGTCCGTTGCCGGACAACCGGGGGTCTCGTTCATCCATGGTGGGCGATACAGGATTTGAACCTGTGACTTCTTCCGTGTGAAGGAAGCGCTCTCCCACTGAGCTAATCGCCCGAACTGGCCGCCAAGAACGCGGCGACGACTATTCTAACGTTTGGCCACGCCAGACGTAACCCTGCTCTTTCGAACGCTTTGCTACTGAAGCAGAGCGTTCATCTGAGACTTCACGACGTCGCGCACGACGTTGCTGCCGCCAAAGACCTCGGTCTTGAGGACTTCGCCCGCGTGCGCGCTGATGAAGCCCGATGCAGCCGTCGAGAGGCTCGTGGGAGGCGTCAGCAGCATGACGCCACCGCGCGATCCGCACACGGCACCGCCGCCGAGCGCGTCGGGGAAGTTCAGCCCCGTAGCGACTCCGACGTAGGATGCGCTTCCCCACCAGAAGTCGACACCGTACTCGGCGATCGCAGCAGCAGTCCCGTAGCGGTCGTTCCCCTTGAGGCGTACGACAGGTGACACCACTGCCGGTAGTGCATCTATCGCTCTCACGACTGCGCCGCTTACGGCCTTCTCACTTCCGGCGACGTAGATCTGCGATATCCCGAGAGAGGTGATGACGCCGGAGCACTCGGTGACCAGAGCATCCGAACGGGTGAGGAGCACGGGGTATCCCTGGCTGTACGCGAACGGTGCTACCGCGAGTGCGTCGGCGAACACGTCCGCGCGTGCAACGAAGGCCGCCTTCGCGAAGAGCGGGCCCTTCAGCCGCGCGACCTCCCGAGCGACCTCAGCCGACGTCGAGTAGCGATTCACTCCGTCGACCCGCGTGACGGTCAGGCCCCTGTTCTGCAGCGCCTTGACCACTTCAGGTGCTACTGCCGGCGGCCCGCCAACGATCACGACCTTGGTCGCGCCGAGGCGGACGAGCTCGCTCAGCACCTCGGCGGGAACCACGTACTTCCGCGTGAGCAGGATGGGCGAGTCGTAGACGCCGGCCAGTCCGGATGCCGACAGCGCATCCGGGAAGTTCTCGCCGGTAGCAAGAACGACCGTCGGACATGAGCCGGCAGCATACGCCGCCTCAGACAGCTTGACGGCGGTCTTGAAGCGATCCTGGCCTGACAGCCGACCGGTCTCGGTCCACACCGGAGTCCTCGACGTCACGTACGTGAGCTGATACTGGCCGGATCCGGAGAACGACGCGACTTCGATGTAGTAGACCCCTGCCGTGGAGATGTCCAACGAGACGCGCTCCGGATAGGTCGTCTTGTCAGACTTCGCGATCGGGTCTGCACTGCCCGGGCCGTAGACGTACACGTCGAAGTCGGTGCCGACGGCACCTGTCAGGCTGATCTCCAGGCGGTCGCCAGCCGAGAAGCTCCGTCTCATGAAGTCGTTCGCGTCGCTCAGTCGATCGAGGGTGTCCGTCACCGTCCCGTTTGCAGTCGCAAGCGGTGTAGCGGCGGCGGTCGTCTCCCAGGTTCCGGCAGGTACGGTATCGACCGACCACGTCAGCGAGTAGGCACCGGTTCCCACGGCCGCATGCACCGCGAGATAGTACGTCCCGGACTTGCCCGTCGGCACCTCGTAGACGAAGTACTCCGAGGAATCGGCACCTGCTGACCCCGCGATGGGCAGCACGCTTCCCACCTTCGCCGTGTCCGGGTCGTACAGATGCAGGTCGAAGTCCGTCCCGGCATCGCCGGTGAGCGCAGCCTGCAGTCGCTGCCCCTCTCCAAGGACCACCCTGAACACGTCATCCACGTCGGTGGTCTCGGCCAAAGAGCCATCGATCGTGGCCCCCGGCGGCACGACACCGGGAATCTCATCGTCAAGGCCCGTCGGTATGACGAAGTTCGACCAGGTCAGCGAGTACGAACCCGAGCCACCGGCCGCATCGATCGCGAGGTAGTACTCCCCAGCGAGTCCTGCGGGCACGTCGAACGTCAGCTTCTTCGGGTAGGCATCACCGAGCGTCCCGACCAAGGCAGCGGTGGCATCGGCGTCGGTGACGAACGGCGCGTACAGATACGCGTCCGCCGAGAGCGTAGATGCACCCGAGAGCACCAGCGTGAACCGGGTACCCGCGGCGAGCGTGATCGAATAGACGTCAGTGGTGTCGGTGGCAAAATCGAGCGTGCCACCCACGGGAGTCGCCGTCAGCGCGACCGCGCCGGCGATGGTGTCGTCGGCATCCAGAGGGCGAAGCACGCCTCCCTGGACGTCGAGAACGGGCTTCGAATACAGCTCCAGAACGGCCTTCGTGCTGCCCGGGTTCGCGAGTCGCGCTGTGGCTGGTGAAGCGGTTCCTGCGACCGGGAACATGGCCACGAGCAATGCGCTCACGACGAAGGCTGAAACGGCTCGCGTACGCATTCCGGCATACCCCATACGACTCACGACTCCCCCTCGGTAAGATCAACGAAACGTGCCTGACCGGACTCCCCCAGGGTCCGGGCTCCACCCATTATCGCATACCTCGCTGACACCATGCCCAGGCGTCCGAGATCATGTCGCCGAGGTCTCCCCGCCGAGGCACCCAGCCGAGCACTTCTCGGGCACGATCCGCCGAGGCGACCAGCACCGCCGGGTCCCCCGCCCGCCTCGGCCCGAAGGTCACGTCGACGGGGGTCGCAACCACGCGAGAGCAGGTCCGGACGACTTCAAGGTTGCTGTAGCCTCGGCCATTGCCGAGATTGCACACGACGCCGGTACCGCCCGCATGCAGATGCTCAAGCGCCAGGACATGCGCACGGGCGAGGTCGCACACGTGGATGTAGTCGCGGACGCACGTGCCGTCGGGCGTGGGATAGTCGTTCCCGTACACCTCGAAGTCACGCTTCCCGCCTGCCAGAGCATCCAGGATGCGTGGGATTATGTGCGTCTCCGGGTCGTGCGCTTCACCGAGCGATCCGTCGGGCCACGCGCCGGCGACGTTGAAGTAGCGCAGCCGCACCGAGCGCAGACCCTGCTCCCCGGCTGCGCGGTCAAGCTCGCGCTCGAACGCGAGCTTGCTTTCGCCGTACGCATTAACCGGGATGGTCGCCGCGTCCTCCTCGATCGGCACGCACTCTGGCTCGCCGTAGACCGCCGCCGTCGACGAGAAGACCAGCGCGTCGATGCCGTGCTCGGCCATGGCGGCGAGCATCGCCAAAGGACGCGTCACGTTGTTGTCGAAGTAGCGCTCCGGATTCGCCTGCGACTCGGCCACCTCGATGTATCCCGCGAGGTGCATCACCGCGTCGATGCCCTCAAGCGCCGCCGAGACGACCGCGCGATCCCCGACGTCGCCTACAACGAGCGTCGCGCGCGGGTCGACCGCCTCGCGGTGCCCCTTCTCCAGCGTGTCGAGCACGACGGCCTCATGCCCGGCGTCCAGGAGCGTGCGTGTGGTGATAGCGCCGATGTAACCGGCGCCGCCGGTAACGAGTACGCGCATGATCCTCCTCGTGGAGTCGCGGCTCAGGTGAGGGGCGTGTTGGAATCCTCGGCAGACGCGGGTGCGACCCTCGGCAACCGTACCGAGAATACCGAACCCTTGCCGAGGGTGCTACTTGCAACGATCGTCCCACCGAGCAGGCGCGCGATACGCAGCGAGATCGCCAGACCCAGCCCGGCGCCGTCCGGCTTCGCCGACTCGTCCCGGGTAAACTGCGTGAACGCCTCGAAGACGTACGGCAATTCGTCGCTTGCGATACCCGGACCGGAGTCGATCACGTCGAACAGCACCTCGTCGGTGCTTCGCGCGGTGCCGACGCGCAGGCGCACGACACCCTCCCTGGTGAACTTCACGGCGTTGCTGAGAAGGTTGAGCAACAGCTGTCGAAGCAGCCGCTCATCGGTGTGCATCGTCACGTCGAGGTCGCAGTCCTCGCACACGAACTCGATGCCCTTGTCCTCGCACATCGGCTCGATGATTCCCTCGACCGACGCGATCACCTCGGGCAGCGCGACGTCCTGCGGGGCTATCCGCTGTTCGCCTGTCTCGATGCGGCTCAAGTCCAGCAGGTCATTCACCAGCGCCAGGAGGTACTTCCCGGAGTCGTTGATCATCCGGACCTGTCTGACCTGCTCCTCATTCATCTCCCCCGCCATGCCCGAGATGAGCACGTCGCTGAAGCCGATGACCGAGTTGAGCGGCGTACGCAGGTCGTGGCTGATGTTCGCCAGGAACAGGGACTTCGCCGCGTTCGCACGTTCTGCCTCGCTCATGGCACGTTCAAGATCCGAAGTCCGCATGCTGACGAGCTCCTCAAGGCGACTCTTGTACTCGCCCAATTCCTCCTCGGCAGCCACCCGGTCGCTGACCTCGCTCATCAGCTCTTCGTTCATCGCCTGGAGTTCCTGGTTGAGTGCCGCAAGCTCCTCGTTCGCGGAGTGTTCCTTGACGACGGCGGCGCTCATCGCCTCCGCCTGCGCCTCGTACTGCCGAGCGGGAACGAACACCACACGTCGGTTGTAGAAGTAGATGCCGCTGAGGCTCAGGCCGAAGATGCCGACGAGCACGGCCGAGAGCAACCGCGTCGTCTTGTCGGCCGACTCATACGCCTGCGCCAGCGGGATGCGGACCGAGATCGCCGATGTGTAGTCGCCGATCTCTCGCCCGAAGCTCCTGGTGGGGCCGTACTTCGCCACTAGGTCCTTCGGCGCGAGCGAGGGGTCGGAATGGCATGGCATGCACGCTTCGACCATCTGTTCGCCGCGCTCGAGCACCACCAGGTACGGTGCACCGTCGAACTCCCTGACCAGCGACTCCTTACGAAGCGTCGGATCCGCGTTCACCCGCTGCAGGAAGTCCCGCTCCACGGCATCGGCCTCGTACTGCGGACTCCGGGCATCGATCGCGCATTCTTTGTAGTAGTACTGCTGATCGACAAGCTCGCTGAAGCGGCGCTGGATATCGCGCACCGCATAGGTAGACGACATCCACACCGGATCGAAGTAGTCCGGCCCCTTGGTCTCGCGCGACAGTTTGAAGACACTCGGCTTGAGCTCGTCACTGAAGTAGAAATGCGTCGCCAGGCTTCTGGTCGCGATTATCTCCGCCTTCTCGCGAGCCTCCTGCCGCGCCAGCGCCCGCAAAGACATACTCACCGAGATGACCACCGCAAGGGCGACGAGCAGGAACGTCGCCGTCCAGACCACCACGAGTTGCGAACCGATGCGTCGATTGAGCGGGTTCATGATGCGTCCTCCCTATCGCGAGGGCCTGGCTGCATAGTACTACGTTCACCAAGCGCGGTGCAGCAACCTGCGATGCATACGGCGCGCCAGCCGAGAGAACACGAGGCCCGGGTGTCGTGCCGATACCCGGGCCTCGCTTCTCAGGCGGACGGCTTCACGGCCGCCTCGTCATCACTACCTGGGCAGTACGTACCCGTAATCGGCGAGCACCGACTTCGGGAACTCGAAGCGCACGGTCATGAGCGGATCGACCACCTGGCAGAACTTCAGGTTGCCGACGAGGCTCATCAGCAGCGCCGCGTCGTTGTTCGGGAATCCGGCCACCTTCGTGAGGAACTCGTGCATCATGCCGAGGACGAGCTTGTACGCGGCATCCACCGTCTCGGCGGAACCGATGACCGCTACGATCTCGTCGTTCTCGATGAACGGCGTGGGCAGGCCCGGGATCGCCACGACCTGCGGTGTGAGCCGCACCTCGCCGGGGGTCTCGGCACCGCAGATGACGACTTCGCCGTCGCCCATGACAGCGTGCATATCGCCACAGCCGAAGAGCGCGCCTTCGACGCCGACCGTGAGGTAGAGGCTCGAGCCGCTCGTAACGAGCGTGCAGTCCATGTTCCCGCCGTGGATGCCCGGCGTGCTGTTGGGGATGACGCCCTCGGCAGGAGCGACGCCGATTACACCCAGCATCGGGTTCTGCTTCACGACGACCTTGTCCTTGAATACGATGGTGTCGCCGCGGTGCTCAACGATGACGGTCTCTTCCTCGGTGATGAGATCGCCGAGCGCGCCCACCTGCGGGACCGCGACCATGACCGAGGGACCCGTCGCCCTGACCTCGTGCAGGTCGATGCGGAGCAGGTCGCCGGGCTTGGTGCCCTCGATGTAGACCGGACCGGTGGCCGGGTTGGTGATCGACCAGTCGAGCGTCTCGAGCGTGTCGGCCGTGGTCTTGAGCTGCCCGCTGAAGCAGTCGTGGGTGGTCAGGTGCACTTCCTCGCCCTGTGCCACGCGGACGACCGGCTCGGTATCCGGAGAGAACGCGAAGAATGCCTTGTCACGCGTCAGTTCACACGCCATCTTCGACCTCCTTGGTTACGATCGGCTTATTGCGCTTGAAGAGCGGCCACCGGAGCTCCTGTCCGCCGACCACGCCACCCGGTCGCCAGATGAGGATCACGATCATGAAGATCGCCATGACCGCCTCGGTAAGACCGTAGACCTCGAACGAGAGCAGGTGCGCGTTGTTGATGGTGCCTTCGACCTGACGGAGCAGCTCCCTGCCCACCGTCACGAAGACCGTGCCCATGAAAGCGCCCGAGATACTCCCCGACCCGCCGATGACGACCATGCTGAGCAGGATGAACATCTCGGAGATGTAGAACGCCTTCGGGGAGAACGACGTGATGAAGTGCGCCCAGACGCCACCGGCGAGGCCGGCGACGAGCGCGCTTGTGATGAAGCCGTAGTAGCGGACACGCACGACGTCGATGCCGATCGACATGGCGGCGTAGCGGTCATCACGCGACGCACGCAGGCGAAGGCCGAGACCCGATTCGCGGAACCAGTACGCGACCGCCAGCGCGATGAGCGCGCCGATGAGCGCGACGGTGAGCGTCGTGAACTCGGGAACGCCGAAGAAGGTGCGCGGACCGTTGGTGACGTTGTCCCACTGGGTCATGATCACGTGGAAGACGATGAGCGTGGCAAACAGCGTGATGACGCCCACGAAGTCCGAGAGGCGCATCAGCGGGTAGCCGATGATCGCCGCCAGAAGCGCGGCCACCAGACCGCCGACCATGATGGCGGGGATGACCGGCATGTTGAGCTCCACGAGCGCCGGGAACATGTTGGGCACGCCCATGCTCTTCACCAGCGGTGCCGTGGAGAGGATGCCGGACGCGTAGGCGCCCACGCCCACGAAGCCGATGTGCACCCAGTTCAGGATGCCCGAGTTGCCCATGAACATCTGCAGGCCAAGCACCATGATGAGGCTCACGCAGAAGTACGTGTACACGTTGAGCAAGAGCGACGATCCGAACATGTTGACCCCGATGCCCACGAGCACGACCGGGATCATGATCATCGGCAGGGCCGAATGCTTCTGAGCGAGTTTGAGGAAGCGCGCGAAGAGGCTCATCCGACACGCTCCTCTGTGTAGCCGCCCTTGATGATGCCTTCCGGGCGGAAGAGCAAGAACAGCACGACGATCACGAACATGAACGCGTCGCGGTAGCTGATCATGCTCGCGGGGAGCGTGATGCTCAGCACGTTGAAGAGCAGCCCGTAGACGAAGCCGCCCACGACCGCGCCGGTCGGGCTGTGCATGCCACCCATGACGGTCGCGATGAACGCGATGAGCAGCGGCGCCGCGCCGGTGACCGGATCGACCGATGCCGAGCGCCCGATCCAGAAGATGGACGCGATACCCGCCAAGAGCCCGCTGATGATAAACGCAGCCGAGATGACCAGGTTCGCCGGCACGCCCATGAGGCGCGTTGTGGTGAACTTATCGGCAGCGGCGCGCATCGCCATCCCGAGCACCGTCTTCTTCATGAGCAGCGACAGCAGGATGAGCACCGTGATGGTGGTGCCGATGATGAGCAGGTTGCGCACGGGCGTGGTCGCACCGGCGATGTTCACCGTCTGCGAGAAGATCGGCGGCAGCTGCACGGCACGCGCCCGCGGCGAGACGAGGATGAGCACCGCGTTCTGCAGGAAGATGCTCACGGCGAACGAGGTGACGATGAGCGCGTTGGCCGACTTGTTGCGCACCGGCCGGAACGCGGCGAGCTCGGTGAGGTAGCTCGTGAGCACCGCCGCAGCAACACCGAAGAGCATCGTCGCCCACCACGGCAGGTGAAGAACCGTGGCCGAGAAGTACAGGCCGTAGCCGGCGATCATGATGTACTCGCCGTAGGCGAAGTTGACGAGCTTCAGGATGCCGTAGACAAGCACCAGGCCGAGCGCAAGAAGCGCATACAGGCTCCCCAGACTCAGCGTGTTGATGAGGAACTCGAGATCGATCACAGTGGCACCTCACAGGGAGCGGCGTCGTCGCCGCCGAAGTAGACGGACGCGATGTCGACCTTGCGCTTCAGGTCCTCGGCGCTGCCGGCGAAGTCGACTTCGCCGTTCGCCAGCAGGTACGCGCGGTCGACGATCTCCAGTGCGCGCTCGGCGTTCTGCTCCACCAGCAGGATGGTGGAGCCCATCTCGCGCAGGCGCTTGATGAGCACGAAGATGCTGTCCGTCATTGCGGGAGACAGGCCGAGAGACGGCTCGTCGAGCATGAGCAGCTTGGGGTGTGCCATCATCGCACGGGCGATCGCGAGCATCTGCTGCTCCCCGCCCGACAGCAGGCCGCCGGGCTGGCTGAAGCGCTCCTCAAGGATCGGGAAGAGCTCGAAGATCTCCTTGAGGTCGGCTTTGTACCGGTCGCGCTGGTACGACACGAACGCCCCCAGTCGCAGGTTCTCCTCCACCGTGAGCGAGCCGAAGATCTCGCGGCCCTCGGGCACGAGCGAGAGGCCCTGCTTCACGATCCACTCGGGCTTGCGGTTGGTGATCTCGGTGCCGAGGAAGGTGATGCTCCCCTTCACCGGCCGCAGGATGCCCGTGATGGACTTGAGGGTGGTGGACTTGCCGGCGCCGTTCACGCCGAGCAGGGCGACGAGCTCGCCCTCGTTCACTTCCAACGAGACGCCGTGCAGCGCGCGTACCACGCCGTACGACGCCATCAGGTTCTCTACAGTGAGCATCGGCATCGTCACGCACTGCTCCCTAGGTAGGCGGTGACGACTTCCTGGTTCGCCCTGACCTCGGCAGGTGTGCCCTCGGCGATCGTTCTGCCGTAGTTGAGCACGTGCAGTCGCGGACAGAGGTTCATCATGAGCCGCATGTCATGCTCCACGACCACCAGGCCAACGCTGTACTTGGTCGGGATTTCGCGGAGCAACTCCATCAGCAGGTCGGACTCCTCTTCGTTGAGTCCGGCTGCGGGTTCGTCAAGAAAGAGGAACTTCGGGTCCATCGCCAGCGCGCGGGCGATCTCGAGCTTGCGCTGATGGCCGAAGGGGATCTCCGAGCCGAGCACGTCCGCCCACTCGGTGAGTCCGAAGTCGTCGAGCAGCGTGCGCGCGAGTCCCGCCGCCTTGCTGCGTGAGTGACCCATGCTTACCGAGGCGACCTCGACGTTCTCGAGCACCGTGAGTTCTCGGAAGAGCCGGATCGTCTGGAACGTTCGCGAGATGCCGGCGCGCGCAACGCGGTGCGGCTTGCGTCCGGTGGTCTCATAGCCGTCGACGCGCACCGTGCCGCTTGTTGCGGGCAGCAGCCCCGTCACGACGTTGATGAGCGTGGTCTTGCCGGAGCCGTTGGGGCCGATAAGCCCCAGGATCTCGCCTGTCTTGACCGTGAAGCCTACGTCGTCGACCGCCTTGAGCCCGGCGAACGACTTGCACAGATGCGCGACTTCAAGGGTGCTTTGCTGTGTGTCCTCGTGTGGTTCCATTCACCCCTCCAGGGGTTGGAGCTGAATCGCTGCAGTACAGTTCAGCCCAGGGGAGAGCCCGCGAACGGACTCCCCCCTGGCGTCATTCGATACGGTGGTGCGGTAGCGCTTACGGAGCCGGGATCTTCTCGGGAATGACCCAGCCGAGGAACTTCGGCTTGCCTTCGGTGAGCGAGACCATGGCCGCGGCCTTGTTGGGCTCATGCCCGGAGGCTGCATCCGACCACTTCAGCTTGCCGGTGAACAGATCGAACGTGTTGGTCTCCATAGCCTTGGCCACGGCGGCCCCATCGGTGCTGCCGGCCTTCTCCATCGCCTGGGCGATGACCATGACCACGTCGTAGCCCGGCATGATCCAGACGGCCTCGGGGGCGGTCTTGAACTTCTTCTCGTACGCGGCCGCGAACTCGCTGTACTTGGGGTTGGCCTCGTCGGAGAGGTAGCCGTGCGTGTCGAAGTAGACATCGCTGCCGTACTGCGTGCCCAGCGCCTCGAACAGCGACGGATCGTCGTACGAGTCGCCGCCGACGACCGGCTGCGTCACGCCGCTCTCACGCAGGGTGCGGATCATGAGCGCAAGGTCGGGCATGTACGAGGAGATGTAGATGAAGTCAGGCTTCTCGGGGAGCGCCTTGATGCGGGCAAGCTGCGCCGAGACGTCGGCCTGGCCCTGCGTGTAGGTGTCCTCGAAGACGACCTTGCCGCCAAGCTCCTCGAACCGCACGATGAAGTACTTCGAAAGCGACTTCGTGTAGTCGATGAAGTCGTCGGTGATGACGTACACGGTACGCCAGCCCTTTTCGTTGTACGCGTACTCGGCGGTGACGGCGCCCATGGTGGTGTTCCACATGGAGAGGGTGAACTGCTTGTCACCCAGCGCTGCCGAGCCGTAGAGCGGCGAGCTTGCGCACGGCGAGATGCCGACGATGCCGGCCTTCTGCGCCTCGCGGCTTGCCGGTCCACCGAAGTCGAAGTCGCTCGGCGCGATGATCGCCTTGGCGCCATCGTCGATGAGCTGCTTGGCGACATTGCCGACCGTCACCGGGTCGCTCTTGCCGTCGAGCGCGACAAGCTCTACCTGCTTGCCGAGGATACCGCCGTTGGCGTTGAGCTCGTCAACGGCAAGCTGCGCGCCGCGAAGCGCGGGCTCATCGAGAGGGGCCTGGATGCCGGTCTGGCACAGGGCCGCGCCGATGACGATCTTGTCGCTAGCGTCCTTGCCGCCCGTGCCGTCCTTGGCCGCGCATCCCGGAAGGACGAGCGCCACCGCCAGCACCAGACATACCACTGCTCCCAATCGTTTCATACCGTTCCGCCCTCCGTTGTCGCTTCGGAGCCGGACCCGCCCGGACTCGCCGTCCCGGCAGGCACGGGTCCCCCTTCGGTCGCACATGCAAACTCTGGCAATCCTGTGTTGCGTGACCGTTTCGCCAACAATAACGCATGAAATACGCATCGCCTAGCATGACGACACACACCCCCCGCATGTGAAGCGCATCACTCGTGCAAGTTGCGAGTGGTTTCACTCACGCGAACGCAAGCAGGGAACCCTGAGGCTCCCTGTTCGTGCGTAGATGTGGTGTTGCGCCTATGGCGCGAGAGAAAGTGCAGTCTTTGCGGACGCCATGACAGAGCCCTTCACGACCGAGGCAGAGCAGCCATTACCGCGCACGCGATCAACAACTGAAACCGCTTCATGGATCCCCCCAGGTCGTGGTACCGCTAATACGCTCCGCGCGCAAACAGCACCGCCGGGACGGTGCGGGTGAGGAGCGAGATGTCGAAACCCACGCTCCAGTTCTCGATGTAGAACAGGTCGAGCTGCACCATCTCTTCGAAGGTGAGCGAGGAGCGTCCCGAGACCTGCCACAGCCCCGTCATGCCGGGCGGCACCTCCATGCGGCGCCAGTGGTAGTCGTTGTACTGCACGGTCTCTCCCGGCAGCGGCGGCCGCGGTCCCACAAGCGACATCTCGCCCTTGAGCACGTTGAGCAGCTGCGGAAACTCGTCGATCGAGAACTTCCGCATCCACTTGCCTATGCGCGTGATGCGCGGATCGTCCTTCATCTTGAAGAGCGGGCCGGTCGCTTCGTTCGCCTCCTGAAGCGCCTTCAGGCGCTCCTCGGCATCGATGCACATCGAACGGAACTTGAACATCTCGAACTCGGCACCGTTCTCCCCTACGCGTTTCTGGCGGTAGAAGATCGGTCCGGGCGAGTCGATGCGGATGGCGAGCATGAGCAGCAGCCACACCGGCAGTCCGATGAGCACCACCGCCGAGGCGACCGCGATGTCGAAGATACGCTTCGTGAGCAGGTTGCCCCGCGAGAGCGACACCGGCTGGACGGTCACGAGCGGCACGCCGGCGATCTCGCGCATGAGCACGCGCGACGAGAGGACGTCGGAGAGCCCCGACGCGATGTGGATGGAGACGTCGATGCCACGCAGCTGGGCGATCAGCCGGGCCAGGACGTCGTGGTCGAAGGCCGAGGACACGATGATGACGGTGTCGCCACGATGCTCCCGGATGATAGCGGGGAGGTTCCACGCCGAGCCGAACGACGGCACCATACCGGCGCAGTAGTTAAGCGGGAGCACGTCCTCTCGCGAGGACTCGAGGCATCCGATGGGCGTGAGGCCCGTCTCGGGATGGCGGAGCAGGGTACGCGTGATGCTGGCGGCCTCGGCATTGGAGCCGACGATGATGGTGCGCCTGCGCAACCGCCCGCGCCTGCGCTTGCGAGCAAGGAACACACGGATGCCCACACGCCCCGTGCACACGAAGACGACGGCGAGCACGAACGCGAGCACCGTCCACACGCGCGAAAGACCGGGCGTCTTCATCACGAACGTGAGGAGGATGAAACCGACGACGCCCATCGCAAGCGCGCGCATGACGCGCGAGAACTCGCCGGCGCCCCAGGTGAGGCGCTCGAGGTCGTAAAGGTGCTCCGCCCACAGGAAGACGAGCCACACCGCCGAGACCGCCAGGGCGACCTCGTAGTAGGTGATATGGCCCGAGATGTTCTCGAACCCCGCGTAGCTGGAGAAGGTGTTGAAGCGCAGATACGTCGCCAGCAACGTGGCGGACAACAACGCCGCGACATCGCTGGCTACGAGCAGTGCTGTGATAAGCGCCTTACGTCGGTCGCGCTCCAGGAACCCGGAGGACTGATCCTCGGTCACCAACGACTCCCCCCGTTGTCGACCTAACTTTGCCGCGTGCCGTTGTTCACGTACCACTTGTACGTGGACACGATACCATCCTTGAGCCCGATCTTGGGACGCCAGCCGAGCGAAAGCAGCCGCGAGTTGTCCAGCAGCTTGCGAGGGGTGCCGTCGGGCTTGGAGGTGTCGAAGACGATCTCGCCCTCGTAGCCGACGATCTGCGCGACGAGTGCGGCAAGCTCCCCGATGCTCACGTCTTCGCCGACGCCGATGTTCAGGATATCGCCGCCGTCGTACTTGTCCATGATGAAGGCGGCGGCGTCGGCGAGGTCGTCCACGTGCAGGAACTCCCGCCGAGGCGTGCCGGTGCCCCACACCGTGACTGTCGGCGCCCCGGTGAGCTTGGCCTCGTGGAACTTGCGGATGAGCGCGGGCAAGACGTGCGAGGACTCAAGGTCGAAGTTGTCGCCCGGTCCGTAGAGGTTGGTGGGCATGAGCGAAACGGCGTTGAAGCCAAACTGCTCGCGGTAGGCGTCCACCATCGTGAGGCCGGCGATCTTGGCGATCGCGTACGCCTTGTTGGTGGGCTCGAGCAGGCCGGTGAGCAGGTACTCCTCTTTGATGGGCTGCGGGGCGAGCTTGGGGTAGATGCAGCTGCTGCCGAGGAAGAGCAGCTTGCGCACGCCGCTGCGATACGCGGCTTCGATGACGTTGGTCTGGATGAGCAGGTTCTCGCGGATGAAGTCCGCGGGGTAGGTGCTGTTGGCCATGATGCCGCCGACCTTCGCCGCGGCGAGGAAGACGTACTCGGGGCGCTGCTGGTCGAAGAACTCGTTGACGGCGCGCTGATCGGCAAGGTCGAGTTCGTCGTGCGTGCGGGTGAGGATGGTCTCGTAGCCCTGGCGCTCGATGCGACGCATGATCGCGCCGCCGACAAGCCCGCGGTGCCCGGCAACGTAGATGCGGCTCGACCTGATCATGCGTGAGACCTTCCGATGGATGGCGTCGTGTTGGTTCAATCTTACGACTTTTGCGACGGGCGCGTACGAGAGTGCTGAGCGGGGCCCGGGCGCGGGGGCCCTTTTGCAGCACATCGATGGAATTCGATATGCCGCAGAGTGGGTCCGGTGGCACTTAGTACATGCATGCGTCCAAGATCGACAGCACCTCATCAACGACCGCTAGCGGCGCTGGTGCGATGAGCTTGGCTCCGCACACGCGATAGTCCACTGACTTCACCTGCTCGGCCATGACGCCGCCGGTGATCGCCTCACCTGTTGGGATTTGCACGTGAAACGGGTAGCCGCGGTACGTGTTGGACCGGCCTGCGGATCGGACGTTGGCGCAATGAAATCACCTTTGTGCGGAACGTGCGGAGGCATCTACCAGACCTCCTTGCCCTCGGCGGGACCCCACTCAACTTCGTCGGCGGCGTGGGCTGCGGGAATCCGCCCAACGAGGTCCGCCAGGTCGTGCCCACCTCGTGCGCGTCGCAGCAATGTGCGCCGCTAGGATCCAAGCAGGCGTGAGAAGGTAGCGTATTCAAGCAGGTCGGCCTCAAGCGGCCTCTCCAGGAATTGCACTGCCTCGGTTCTCGCCTTGGGCCAATCCACGCCATCGAGGCGTCGCAGCACGGCCGCTCGCCACCCCGCCTCGTCGAGGTTGCCCGGATCATCCCAGCCGCCCTGCTCCGCCGCGCTGCGCAGCAGAACCAGATTCGGCGAGGGCCACGACCTGTCCGAGAGGTACCACATGAGGTCGTACAAATCGCGGCCTTTCGTGTACTGGCGCATCAAGACCGCGGCGATCTTCCCCGCCAGCAGCGTTGCGCGGTCATGGTGATAGATCCTTACGAGTACGAATCTGCGCACCTCGCTCACCTGTGAGACGGCACCGGCAGGCGGGTTGGTGTCAACCTCGACCTTCACGCTCAGCACCTCGCTCGTATGCGGCGAAAGACCGACTTCGTGCAACAGCCCCGGGAACTTCACAAAGGCCTTGTCGACTGCGCTCCGTGCCGCCTGGTGTTTGATCTCGGTCTCGTAGCCCTCGCGCTCGAAGCCACGCTCAATGACCCTCAGCATGTCCTGGAACGCATACTCCTCCCGGTTCGCCTCCAGCGCGAAATCGAGGTCCTCCGAGTAGCGCGGCACTGCGTAGAGGAATCGAAGAGCTGTGCCTCCCGTGAACGCGAGCGATGTCATCTGACCCGACAGCCCGATGTGCTGCAGTATGCGGGCTTGAAGGTACTCACGCGCAACGGAATACCCGAACCCCTCAGGTGCCTGCCGGACGTATTCCGCAAGCTCATGCTTCATCTCGACACGCCCTCCCCATGGGACGTCCACGTCACGTACGACGTGCGTTCGTCGTGCGCCATCTGCGCAATTTGCGACACTGCCACGAGCACGCGCTTCTCTCCACAGCGCAGCGCCATTGTCTCAAGAACGTCCAAACGCAACCTGTCCAGATTCTGAATTCGCAGCTCCTTCAGATACGCCGGATCGGCGGCGTCGCGTTCCAGGTAGAGTAGGTCTATGAGGGCCTTCTCGGGCGCGGCAACATACGCACGCACGCCCGGTGCCGATTCGACAGTCTCGAACCCCCAGAACATCGTCGGCCGGACGTGCCGATAGACGAACGTCCCGAGTGGTGTGACGTAACGCCGAGGGCGGCCCGTCGTGATGGACGTTGTAACCGGAACGTACTCCGGGATCAATCCAGCACGCGCAAGCACTGAGCTTGTGCTCACGTACGAACCCGGCACGAGCCGATTCGCGATCTCGTCGGGCGCGGCCGTTCGCAGACCGCGCGCCTGATCCGCTCCGAAGGCGTACAACCCACGCCGCACTTGCACGAGCTTGCCCGACGCGGTCCAACGCGAGAGCTGACGCACCACGTCTGCGCGATCGACATCGCCAACCAGCAGCAGACCCGTCTCGAAGAGTGGCTCAGCACCAACGGCGGCGAGTAGGTCGTTCCATTTCATTGCAATAACATGCCATAAATGGCAACTTACTGCAACGCTGCACTCCCGCCCTCTACTCCTGGCCGATGCCTCGCAGCTCGATCTTGTGACCCGCGTCGCGCAGGGTCTTCTCCTGGGCGGCAAGCTCCATGTCGTGGTTGACCATGCGCTCCACCAGCTCCTCGAAGCCGACTTTGGGCGCCCAGCCAAGCTTCTCGCGCGTGGCCGTCGCGTCGCCGAGGAGGTAGTCGACCTCGGTGGGACGGTAGTAGCGGGGGTCGATCTGCACGTACTGCTTCCAGTCCATGCCGGCCAGCGAGAACGCGTACTCCACGAACTGCCGCACCGAGTACGCCTCGCCGGTGGCCACCAGATAGTCGCCCGGCTCGTCTTGCTGCAGCATGAGCCACATCGCCTCAACGTAGTCGGGCGCGTAGCCCCAGTCGCGGCGCGATTCGAGGTTGCCCAGGTAGAGCTTCTCCTGCAGCCCGTGCTTGATGCGGCCGACAGCGCGCGTGATCTTGCGCGTGACGAACGTCTCGCCACGCTGCTCCGACTCGTGGTTGAACAGGATGCCGTTGGCGATGAACATGCCGTACGCCTCGCGGTAGTTCACGCAGTACCAGTAGCCGGCCACCTTCGACACGGCGTACGGGCTACGCGGGTAAAAAGGCGTGTCGGGACCCTGCGGTGCCGGAGCGGCGCCGAACATCTCCGAGGAGCCCGCCTGGTAGAAGCGCACGGCGTTGCCGGAGGTCTGCTGGTAGTCGCGGATGGCGTCGAGGAGGCGCAGCGTACCGATGGCCACCACGTCGGCCGTGTATTCTGGCTGGTCGAAGGAGACCTTCACGTGCGACTGCGCGCCCAGGTTGTAGACCTCGTCGGGGTGCACCTTCTCCAGGATGCGGCGAAGGCCGGTGCCGTCGGTGAGGTCGCCGTAGTGCAGGAACATCCGCGCACCCGACTCATGCGGGTCGTGGTAGAGGTGATCGATACGCTCGGTGTTGAAGGTAGAAGCGCGGCGGATGATCCCGTGCACCTCGTAGCCCTTGCCGAGAAGGAGTTCTGCCAGATACGAACCGTCCTGACCGGTGATGCCGGTGATGAGTGCAACGCGCGACATAGGTGCCTCCGGAAACGGTTACTGGTACTGCCAAGAATAGCAGACGGGCCTCAACTCTCAGTGGACGAGTCCTACGCCGAGCGCTCGGACACGGTGAACTCCACATCGCACCCAAGAACGCTCAGGAGTTCGAGCATCCCGTCGACGGACTTGTCGTAGTTGGTCTGGTCAAGAAGCCGATACAACTGAGCCGGTGACGTCTTGAGGCGTCTGGCCACCTCTCGCTTTGACAGGCCGCTTGCTGTCAATCTGCGCTGCGCATCCAGCGTGAGTCGGTGTAGCAGCATGTCGCGCATATATGCGGGCTCCCGGTTATAGTCGAACGCCATTTCCATGTGAACGAATCCGTCGCGCCCTGACCTAAGTACGTAGGTGACTGCCATGCCCGCAAGTTCCTCATCGATGAAGAACTCAACGATCGGGTCGCCACTCGTGGGTTCGGGATCAAGGCGAGCATACGGGTATGCGAACTCGCCACGCGGGGTGTCAATCACAATCTCCCGTCTGCGGTTGTTCAATCGCGCGGATTGGATTCTCACAGCTTGCCCTCCCTGCTCAAAGCGCGAATGAGATCGATCGCGCTCGGCGGTACGCAACCCGACATGAGGCAATCGGCATCAAGGTTCCACCTGCCGAGCAACCGAGCGTCCTTGAAGACGTGCACATGGCGCGGATCGTGGTCGCCCCTCCACAAGACGAAGATGTATCCGCCTCTGCGAATTCGCGTCATATGTTACCTCCCGCGGTACTACTTCACAAGTGCGAGGCCGTCAGCTCCACACTCGCAGGAGGTCAGAAACCGGATCTTACAACGCTCTAAACCAGACGTTGCGGCTCGCAGAGACCAACGCCCCTCCCCTAGTACCCCTGAAGAGGCAGCACACCACCGAGGAGCGCAGCCACTACCCGCGCGGCCACCTCTGCGTCCCAGCGCTCCGGGCGCTCCCACTCGCGTCCGCCCGCGAGCGCCTGCGTGAGCGCGTCCCCGATCGCGCGCGCATCCGCGGCCGCAAGCCGGTTGGCGCCGACATCAACGGCGATTGCGCGCTCGGTGTTCCTTCGCACGGTCACGCACGGGGTGCCGACCATGCACGCTTCTTCCTGGATGCCGCCCGAGTCGGTGACGATGGCCGCGGCATCGCGCTGCAGCGCCAGCATGTCGAGGTAGCCGACGGGGTCGCTCAGCCGCACGTTGCTGCCCTCCGCACCGTCAATCCCTGCCGAGGCAAGCACCGGGCGCGTGCGCAGGTGGACCGGGAACAGCACCGGCAGCGGTGAGGCCAGCAATGCCGAGGTGATCTCGTGCAGGCGCTCAGGATGGTCCGTATACTCGGGGCGGTGCACCCTGCGGTGCAGGGGCCGCGCCATACATCTCCGAGGAGCCCGCCTGGTGGAAGCGGACCTGGTTACCGGAAGTGAGCTGGTAATCCCGGATGGCGTCGAGCAGGCGTAGCGTACCGGTGGCCACAACATCAGCCGTGTACTCGGGCATGTCGAAGGAGACCTTCACGTGCGACTGCGCGCCAAGGTTGTAGACCTCGTCCGGATGCACCTTCTCCAGGATGCGGCGAAGGCCCGTGCCGTCCGTGAGGTCGCCGTAGTGCAGGAACATGCGCGCACCGGACTCGTGCGGGTCGTGGTAGAGGTGATCGATGCGATCGGTATTGAACGTGGAAGCGCGGCGGATGATCCCGTGCACCTCGTAGCCCTTGCCGAGAAGGAGTTCGGCCAGATACGAACCGTCCTGGCCGGTGATGCCGGTGATAAGTGCAACGCGAGACATAGGAGCCTCCAAGAGCGGATTGTGATGCGTCTACAGTAGCAGAATCGTGGCCTACTCCGCGCAGCCAGCGAGCGGTAGAACGCCCGACAACAGCGCTTCCGACACTCGCGACGACACGTCCGCGTCCCAGCGCTCCGGGCGCTCCCACTCGCGTCCGCCGGCGAGCGCCTGCGTGAGCGCGTCCCCGATCACGCGTGCATCCGCCGCCGCAAGCCGGTTCGCGCCCACCTCGACGGTGATCGCGCGCTCGGTGTTCCTGCGCACGGTCACGCACGGGGTGCCGACCATGCACGCTTCTTCCTGGATGCCGCCCGAGTCGGTGACGATCGCCGCGGCGTCGCGCTGCAGAGCCAGCATGTCGAGGTAGCCGACAGGGTCGCTCAGCCGCACGTTGCTGCCCTCCGCACCGTCAATCCCTGCCGAGGCCAGCAGCGGGCGCGTGCGCGGGTGGACCGGGAACAGCACCGGCAGCGGCGAGTCCAGCAGCGCCGAGGCGATCTCGTGCAGCCGCTCGGGATGGTCGGTGTTCTCAGGCCGGTGGATCGTCGCAAGCACGTAGCCGCGAGGCGCGAGCCCGAGCGTGCCGCACACGTCGCGGGTCTCGATGCGCGCAAGGTTGCGCAGCACGCTTTCCGCCATGATGTTGCCGACGAAGTGGATGCGCGAGGCGTCCACGCCTTCTGCGATGAGATTTTCATCTGCTTCGCGCACGGGCGTGAGCAGCATCGAGGTCAGCTGATCGGTGACGAGCCGGTTCACTTCTTCTGGCATGGACATGTCGCGCGAGCGTAGACCGGCTTCTAGATGCACGACCGGAACGCCGATCTTCGATGCGGCCAGTGCGCCTGCAAGCGTGGAGTTCACGTCGCCCACCACAAGCAGCGCGTCAGGGCGTTCAGCGGCGAGGAGCTCCTCGAGCTTCATCATCGCGGTACCCGTCTGTACCGCGTGCGTGCCGCTCCCCACGCCGAGGAACCATGCAGGCTCCGGGATCTCGAGGTCGCGGAAGAAGACGTCGGACATGGTCGCGTCGTAGTGCTGCCCGGTGTGCGCGATGCGCGCGTCAATCCCCGCCGAGGCAAGCGCCGGCATGAGCGGCCCGACCTTGATGAAGTTTGGACGAGCTCCGACGACTACGATGATGTTCACTAGGGCTCCCATTCAGGCAAACGCACAAGCCGAGCTACTCAGCTCATTGCCACTAAACGATACGGCCGATACCATCGATCATCTTCTTATTCATCTCAGACTTCACCCCTTCGCTTAGATTGTCACGGCTTGTGAACGCCTCATAGGAGTGGGTGTCGTGGCCATCTAGTTGGGTCGAGCATCAACGATGAACATTAGACGCACATTCAAGACTCCTGCTGATTGTCAGACCGCGACGATCGATGGCTGGTCGTCTATGGCATGCTCCATACCACGCAGTTATCGACCACCAAGCAGCAGAGTGCGCAGCGGACGAGACTGCGCCAGCAAAACGCTCACCAGCAAGGACGCCGCTGACGCGACAACGAAGCTGCCGATCACCGCCGTCAGACCCTTTCCGTCCCAAGCTCGAATGACTATTGGATGCATCACGTATATACCGAGGCTATAGCTCCCTATTCGACGAAGCGCCTCGATGAAATGGGACGGACCCGCGTGACGCAGCACACGCTCGATCACCACCGCTGCGCTCAATCCTGCGGAGAAGGTAAAGACATACTCGACGAGAGTGGTAACGGGCTCCCATGCGCTATCCGCCACACCATTAGCCGCCAGCAATGCGAGCAGCCGACTCCCAGCCCAGGCGGGCCACAGCACCACAAGCGCAACAACATAAACGCAAATCAAGATCGGACTCCGAACGCGCGCAGCGGATTGTTTCCAGCGAGAATCCACGCTCATTAGGTAGCCGACGACAAACAACGGAAGCAGCTTCGCCATATTCGGCCAGAGCAACCAGCCCCCAAAACAACTCACACGTGACAGACCATACGCCGTGAAGACCATGACCACTGCTGGGAGGAAACGAACTAGCCTCCCAGTGCGCGCTCGCACTGGGTACACCGCGAGATCGAAGATAAAGAGCGCCGCCAAGTACCATGGCCCCTGGGCAACCACCGACACACACCGAATCCACACAGGGCCGCTCGACTCTGCAGACGGCAACCCGTACAGCAAGAGATAGATGCATCCCCATGCCAAGTATGGGACCAGCAGCGAAGTAGCCTTGTGCCGTACCCGCTCCCAAAACGGCCGTTCACGGGAGTACCCAGCCGCGATGCCGCTCAAGTAGGCGAATAGAGGCATACTCACTGATGAAACCACTCCCAGGAGCGGTGGCACCCCGACCGCCCTGTGTTGCAGGGCATGACTGAGTACGACCAGCAGAATCGCTACACCCTTGAGCGCGTCAAGCCGTTCGTCGCGCGGTCTCATCGTCACGTCAGCACTCACGTTAGCCGCTACTCCGTCCCTGATGCGAGTTGGGCGATTCTGTGGCGCGCCCTCGTGCCCCATAGTTGGCACCCGCCCGTAACACTGAATCAAACGACCATTTGAAAAACCATGCAACTAGCACTGCGAAAGTCAGAGCGACGAAGCCACCCGCCACCATCGCCCCGATAGTGGATGTTACCGATGACAGAACAGTGAGAATCGGTTTCGCCCAAGGTGAATGACTCAAGAAGAACGCAAACGTAAGGCCGCCTGCAGTGGTCACCATGTGAGCCAGGTGGGTCTGTGAGTTGCGCATAACGGCAAGGACAATAACAACAACAAACACGGCCAGGGCTGACGCACCAGATAACGTTCTAGATACGGCGACACCGGCGACGCACACAAGAAGCAGCACAAGCAGTTCGCGCCACTGTGGCAGTGCCTTCTCGCCAGAAGAGACATGGCGACCAACGACCATGCCACAGGCAAACTCCAAGAGACGCGACCCAACAAACCCCGCGACCGCGTATTGCAGCCCCATCGCATTAAGTAGCAGCACGGACATCGTGCATACTGCCGCCGAGAAGAAAAGGAACCAGCTGTCGCCAATTCGTTCTTGAAGCTTTCGTAGGAACGGATACGACACGGCAAGTTGCAGAGCCAGCGTCATATACCACCAACCATCAACAACAGGAAAGAACGTCCTGGGACTCAGTATCCCAAGACCGCTCAGCCAGATTGGCGTCTTCCAAAGTTCGCCGAACCCCATGCGATGTGTAAGCAGAGCGGCACCAATCAGCGGGAGCGCTATCCACCAGTACACCGGAAAGAGCGACTTGAGACGACGCTGGACAAAGCGGACTGGCCCAGCCGGACGAGACCACGCCCAACCAAAGACGATGCCACTGACGAGAATGAACACACTCACGCCGAACGGACCGGACACATGCCGAATGGTTGCCCAGAGCAGGGAATCAGAAAAGCCAGGCCGCAGAACCGTGTCCACGTCGCCCATGAAGTGATATGTAAAGACTGACAGAGCGCCGAGCACCCTCAGTAGCTCGATCCTGACGTCCTTGGCGACTGTGGTGTTCCTCACCTTTTCGCCATAGCTGTACGTTGATACAAGGTAATCGTTTCTCGAGCCACGATATCCCAGTCATATTCACGAATAGCAGCATCTCTCAATGGTACTGAGCGCTGCTTCATGCCAACGGAATCCAAGAGACAGCGAGCAAGCGAGGCCGTGAGAGCGGCAGTATCGCCGGCAGCGAAATACTCGCCATTACGCCCCAAGACCTCGACGTTCGGAGGAATATCGCTCGCCAGCACCGGCGCCCCGTATGCTAGCGCTTCCAGCAGCACGATTGGCAGCCCTTCAAGGTCCGACGGAAGCACAAAAAGCGTGCAGTGGCGAAAGAGCGCAGCGAGTCGTGCGCCGTAGACGTAGCCCGCAAACCTAACGTTGTCGCCAGAGGCCTCCTTCAGTCGAGCGACGTAAGTGTCGCTCGCACTGCTGTCGCCAGCGATCACCAGCATCGGAGCGTCTGGCAGTGCCCTCCAGGCATCCAGCAGGTAGTGGCAGCCCTTCTCTGGAACTAGGCGGCCGGCGAACAAGGCGTACTCACTCGGTCGTACGCCGAGGTCGTCCAAGACGGAAGCGTCGTCCCCAGCGTCTATACTGACGCCGTTTGGGATGTAGAAGACACTCTGGTACCCCGTAGCACGGTAGTTGTCTGCCAGCGACTCAGAGACTGATACGGTCGCATGCGGGATGCGCAGAGCCATCCATTCGCTCAGCCGAAGAATCGCAGACGCTAGTCTTCCCCACTTCCCACGTCGCCAATCCTGGCCATGGATCGTAGCGACCACGGTGCGTCCGCGCAATCGAGCCAAGGGTGCCACGAGACACGGACCCATCGCATGGTAGTGCACTATATCGTATCCACCGGACCACGTCCGAAGCGTGCAAAACAGGCTGTGAACGATTGCGTCAAGATGCTTCGACGCCACAGTCGGAACGCTCACGAGTCGCATCCCTCGGTACTCGGTCATCGAAGGATCCGAATATTCCGGTCGCGTGAAGACAACCACCTCATGGCCGAGATCGACCAGTCTCGCGCCAAGCTCTTCGACATGACGCTCGACACCACCATGGGTAGCAGGCACACCCTTTTGACCGATCATCGCAATCTTCACGATGACATCGCAGCAGCGTATGACTGAAGCAACCGACGTAGGTGCTCTTCGGGCGAGAATCGCGTCAAAACCCGTTCGCGCCCGGCCGCACCGAGCCTTGTACGCAGCGCGCAATCGGACTTAAGACGCGAGAGCGCCGCTGCCAGCCGGTTAACATCGCCAGGCGCGACCAGAATGCCGGAAACATCGTGCTCAAGGATCTCGGGAATGCCACCAATCGATGACGCGACTACAGGAACGCCCGCCGCCATCGGTTCCAGAACCGACATAGGCGCATTCTCGTAGCAAGTTGAAGGAACTACGCACGCGAGCGATTCAGCGATGAGTCGTTGCACGGCCGATTCGTCAATCCGACCCTGAAAGTTCGCCTCTGGATAGCGCCTTCTCAGGTCGGCCTCGCTGGGTCCCTCTCCAGCAATGACAACCTGGATGTCCGCCAAACGGGCAGCCTCCAGAAGCACATGGACGCCCTTCTCGGGCGACAATCTCCCGGCATAAAGAACATTACTGCCACCAGTAGCAAGCGGCACTGGCGCGACGGCATTGGGAACAACATCACACGGGATGCCCCAACCGCCTTCGCGCATAATGTCAGCGAGAAACTCACTGGGGCTAACAAAGCGGGTGACCGAGGACTCGTACACTCGACGCACTCGCTGATAGCTTGTCTCCGCGGCAGAAAGTGAGCTTGCGACGAGGCTCCCGCGAACGCATCGGTTTCTGATCGCAGGACCGTACCACACACCGCCACACGCACGTGGCTCGCAGATATCCGCGCCGCCTCTAAGCAGTACGTCTCCAGGACAAACGTGATGGTAATCGTGGAGCGTCTGAACGACTGGGACTCCACGGCGAGTTGCCGCAACGAGTATCGACGGCGACAGCTGGCGATGTATGCCATGCATATGCACTACATCAGGTTTGAATCTATCGAGAAGCGTCGCGAAGAGGTTCCGCGCCTCAGGATTTGAGAACATGCGCATCGCGGCCACAGCCCGTTCACCCACGCCCATGGTTCCCGGCGCTCCCAATTCCGAGTATGGGGCAAAGAGGTCTGCCCAGGGCGACTCGTCGTTGCCGGGATGCCGAGTTGAGAAATGAGCGACTTCGTTGCCTGCCTGCTCGAGCCAAGCGATCTCATCGAACATCACCCGCTCGAGTCCGCCTCGGCGATACCAGAACTTGTTGACAAATAGGATTCTCACTGTGCCTCTGCCCTGCTGCGCGACCGAATGCCGCGCGCAGGCACTCCTCCGACAATTTCCCACGGGCCAACGTCTCTAGTGACCACTGCACCGGCCCCAATCACCGCATGATCACCCACGCTGGTGCCGTCTAGCACTACAGCATTCGTTCCTATCCAACAATCTTCGCCGATGGTGATACCCTTTCGGGTTACGCCTTGCTCGCGAATCGGTGCATCATCGCAAGTAATAACATGGTTCTCGGCGATGATCTTCACCGACGGTCCGACGATTGAATTAGCACCGATTCGCACTAGTCCTTTCGCTCCGATGAAGACGTTCTCACTAATGCCTGCCCTGTCATCGATAACGCATCCCTCGCCCATCTCGCGAAGAACGCTCGTCACTTCGATGTGGACCCCACTACGGAGTGTCACCCCGCCCCCAAGAACAACTCCGACGCTCCCGAGGCAATCGAGTCGACAGTTGTCGCCAATCGTGACCCCCGGCGACAAGGAGAGGCAGGTGGCATCTCGGACGATCACCCGACGGCCGACAAAGACCGGAAACGCGCTCCTTCTGGCCCGAGCGGACAACAGCACTCCACGAAAGGTCATCACCGCACGCTCGAAAATGAACGTAGCTAGCGCAGACCCAGGCACATCGGGCGAGACATCAAAAGCGGAGTCACGCTTCACAGCCCTCGCGAAGCGAACAAGTAGTCTTCTAAACATTTGGGTCGCATCCCGCATCCGTGGCACCGGCGACCTTTGGGAGTCTTCCGGTCACCTTCGCCTTCAGTACCCATGTCGCAGGCACCTTGATGTTCTTCTTCATAGCCGGCGACACAGATCCGATCATCCAGCAGTTCGTCTCGCAAGCACACACGCGCGCTCTGACATCGGAGGCTTCAGTTCCATGCCAAATCTCATCGAAGGGCTTCTCCTTGAGGGAGCCCATCGATGCATCCATCGCGTTGCATGGCTTTATGGCGCCGAATGGATCTACAAAGAAGATATCGCTTCCCATCTCACAAGGAAGCAGGCGCTGACCGCCCCTCACGTAGTTAGCGAGACCAACATTGAACCAGGCGCGAAACCAGTTCTTGGGGCGGTTCGTCTTGAGGAGGAGCAGTGCAAGCTCCTCCAGGTTGCCGGCCACGTGCTCCTTGTCCTCGATCACGTTGTCGAACTTATGAAAGTAAAAGTTGTTATGCACGGCTGCGGTTGCAAACTCGAGGTCCATCGCATCAGCCAATTGGTGAAGCTCGAGCAAGTCATCGGCATTGCGATCAGAGAGAGTTATGCCGAAACCGATGTCCTGGACTCCGAGCGCGCGGAGACCGAGTAGCGTGCGAAGTCCATGATCGAAACCATCCTTGATACCTCGGAGTTCATCGTTCGCGGCAGGAAGACCCTCGAGGCTGATGCGGAAGCCGACGTCTGGGTACCTGCGTGCCAATTCCAGAATTCGGTCAGTGAAGTAACCGTTCGTCGAGATGACAATTCGGTCGGCCTTGGCGTGGAGGATTTCAACAAAGTCCGCTATGTCGTCTCGCAGAAAAGGCTCGCCACCGGTGATGTTAGCGAAAGCCACATGCGGCAGCGACACCAGGTCCTGCGGTTGGATTTCATCTTCAGGCGTTGACGGGTACTGCCAGGTGTTGCACATATGGCAGTGCGCATTGCAGCGGTATGTAATTGCAACTAGAGCTTCCACAAGAGCAACCCTCTCTCTGTCGACAGGCCCCGACGTGGGACAGCCAATCACGCGCCAGCTCCGGCGCAGCAACATTCAGTTCGCTATTTGTCCTCCGTCAGATTGTCCACGAGTAGCGAACCCCTCATGGCAGAAGCACCGGACGTGATCACAAGGCCATAGAGAACCCATAGAACGCTACTTGGTCCCTTGTAGGTAAGAAGCGAACTGGCTGACATACCAATGATCAGGACCGCAAGAACTCCCGTGCCTTCGAGGATTGTATGACTGAGAACTCCGGGACGACTCATCGCCTGCAAAACTCTGCGACAGAGCCACACCAGGCTTAACACTCCAAAGACCCCCACCTGGGCGAGCACACTAACCCACCCAACATCACCAACAAAACGCGCACTCGCCTGATTCAGACCAAGTACGGAAACACCGACCGGTCCGAGCAGACTTCCATATGAAGATCCCATGCTACCAGGACCGACGCCAATCAATGGCGCCCGCTTAAGCACAGCGGAGGCCACAGAGGTGACTACATAGCCTCTGTTCTTCGCCACATCGACCGTCCAATACCATGCGTCACCGAGCGAACTCAGTCGCGATATAAGTGCATCGATGCCAATGGCTGCATCCGTAGTCATGTATAGGATCGTAATCGCGCCAACGGCGACCACCGCAGCTCTAAACCGCGTCGACAGCGTCCCTGCTCTAATCAGCCAGACCACGAACAACACAACCAACATCGCGACTGATTGACGTGACTGACTCAGAATCACAAGTATCGACCCGCTGCTCACAGCTGCAAGAACCATCAATTGATGAGTGGAACTCAGTACCTTCCAGCGATCGCTCGCCACGCCTAACAGGACGGCCACCCACAAGACTAGGGTCATGCCATACGCGTTATAGTGGCCAAGGGTTCCGGCTACCACGCGCGTCCCAACCGTCGCGAACGTGTCAACCTGAGACGCCACTGCGCCGAGTGCGTATTGACCCGGCCAGAAGAACCGCGCCACCCCCTCGCCGCCGACATACTGGGCGATTCCGATAGCTGACTGGACGATAATGACAAACGACGCGATCACGGGTAGCTTCGCCGACACGATGTCACGAACATCATCCCCCGCAAGCACAAGCGCCAGCGGTACAAACCGCAGATACACCCGAAACCAATAGAGTGCGTCCACAGCCGGTATCAGATTCACACCCCAAGACGCAAGGCCAACGAGAGCTAACATCAGCGGGGGACCCAAAAGTAGACGCAAGTGCGACTTCTCGGCAGGCGCGATCTTCCCTAACAGAAGACGCCCCAGGAGCACGAAAGCCAGTAAGAGGCAGACAACATCCGGAACGACCAACAGGGCGCTGCTTCCTGGGATGAATTTGAGAATCCAGCCCTCAAAGGGTAGCCAAATGAGCAACCCCATCACAACCCAAGCAGGGCGGCTGTTTGCCATCCATGCAAGCAGAACCAAACCGAAACACGCGATCACTACGACTGGCGCCAGGACGACTAGCGCACCGACGCCGAGCATAGCCACAACAACGATTGGCCTCCAATTCGTCAGCGACCGCTTCATGCACCTCATCATCCAACACTCGCTCTCGTGGGTTTACACTCTGTGACCAGCTGGGACAGCTCGTGTGATGCGTCAAAAAGTATCGAACGATAAGCCGACTCCCCCAGGGCAAATTTACGACATTTTGGCTGGTCGCATTCGAATCACTCGAGCCGGAACGCCACCCACAACTGCAAAATCTGGCACATTCTTCGTTACCACCGCACCAGCAGCCACAACAGCACCTTCGCCGATCGTCACTCCGGCAAGCACCGTGCAGTTGGCAGCAAGCCAGACCCCTTCGCCGATAGATACAGGAGCCCTAACGTCATCTGTCATTGCAAGCGGAACGTCAACTTGACTGATGTCGTGATTCTGGCTGTAGATGGTCACTCCCGGTCCAATTAGTACCCAGTCGCCAATCGTTACCCCGCCGCCCGCATTGATGAAGCAGTTCTGGTTGACCACGACATGCTCGCCAACCTTCGCAAAATTGGGATATTCGACCCATAAGCCTTCGCCCAAGTAGACGTCCCGTCCACATGCCAGAAACCCATAGCCCCGTCTGCGTAAAGAGCTGCCTAAGCGTCCTGGCACAACACCAAATAGGCGCTTCGCCCAACGTCTCAACTCCGAGCCCATAGTCCAACCGGACCGCGCTATCCAATTCGGCCCGTCGCAGTAAAGACTAGACACGGACGACCCCTCTCAGAATATCCACATACGCTGAAGCCACGACTCCGTAGTCCATGTTCTCACGCGCGTAGAGCGCTACCGCTCTACCAAGAGAGTCGGTCAGCGATCGACTTCTCCGAAGCTCAAGAACGGCATCAAATACAGCATCTGCGTCACTCGGCGGAACGAGCCATGCATTCTCGCCGTGCTTGAGAGGAAGGAACTCTGTTCGCTCTCCAATACCTACAACCATCGTCTTTCCCGCGGCCATCGCCTCAGCGACGGCGGTCGGAAATGCCCCCGGTCTCGTAACATCAGGAAACACGATCACATCACACGCGGCGAGATGTCGAGGAACCTCTCGGTGAGGAACCATACCTGTCACATAGGTGTTCGGGATTCGGTAATCGTCGCTGGACTCCATCGAAGCGAGCGTGTCACCCACGAACACGAAGCGCACGCCGTCCATCCTGCTGTCCGACAGCGCGCGTCGTGCCACTTCAAAGAGCGTGGCACTGCCCTTGTAGGTCGCTAGCCGGCCTACATACCCCACGACAAGGTCCCCAGGCTGCGCGCCGTATGCTGCTCTTGTTTCGCTCAAATCACCGTCGTAGCGGCAGACATCCACATCAACCGGCTTTGGGATGACATGAATCCGCTCAGAAGGGAAACCGTATTTGACGACAAAACGAAGCTTTCCTGCCTCGTTGTACGTAATGATCGCCGCGGCGCTCCTCACGATTGGCGACTCCCACAGGGACATCAGACGATGCTTCGCGGTAATCGGAATGTCGTCACCAGGATCGTAGTACACGACCGGAACGCCAGCCTTGCGAGCGTAATTGTATGTCTGATAGCTTCGTGGCGTGAGCCAACTGAAAGGATTCTCAAGGATGACGTCAGGAGCCGTAGCGGCTAGTGCTCTGCCATATCCGGGCATCCATGAGACTATTCCGCCCGATTCCTTCTGCGCGAATCGAATCGATTTTGACTCAAGAAGCTTCAGCGCGAATCGCTCTGGCAGTTCCGGTAGACCAATCTCTTGGAGCGTCGCACGGCCAAATCGCTCCCTGTCGTTTGGACTCGCCTTGTCGGGCGCAAATGAAACGAATTTGATGTCCGGTGCAACCTTCAGCATCTCCATCCCCACACGAAGATCCTTGTCTCCGCGATACAGCTCAATGAACTCATGGGAATCCGCAATTAGCATGCGACAACATCCTCTTTCCGGATCCGACCTCTGAACAACACATCAGCGGATAAGTAGAGCATGCCACCCGCCATAATGAGCTCACCGACAGCACTCACCCAGGCCGCTCCGAGTGCTCCGAAGCGCGGCACCAGTACAAGATTCGCAGTCAAGTTGACGCCAATCATCACCGATGCCAACAACACTGCACGATGCTCTCGACCGAGAGCGCTGGCCGAGTACATCCCAACCAAAGTCAGACTGTTCCCAACAACCACTAAGGACAGAATTCGCAGCAGCGGCACCGCTCCGGTGAATCCACCACCGTAGAGTGTTGAGACGATGGGACTCGCGGCAAGTAGCACAACAAGCCCAATCGCAAGGCCAACCCCAACCGAGAGCACAAGTGTTCTGCGGAACACGCGCGGATACCGCCCGGACACAACAGCAGCGCGTGACAGCTCCGGATACGCAGCCATCATGACCAGACTCCCTCCGACGGAGGCCGTGAATGCAACACGGGTCGCCGCTCCATACAGGCCATTCTCGGCGGCACCGGCAAAACCCTGTACAACAATCTGGTCGACACGGTAGAAGCCCGCCATCGCCATGCCCATGATGCCCAAAGCCCACGATTTACCAAGAAGACCAGTGGACTGAATCGCCCGGCGAATTCCCAAACGAATCGAAGTCTTACGCCTTAGAGCAAGTGCAAAAAGAACACAAGCGACAATTGCCTCAAGAACATACGCCGCCGCGTAACCAGAGACGCTTGATCCAAGCGCCCATGCCACAACTATTGCGGCCAACCGACCAAGAGACTCTAGTCCATTCACGGCACTGTCAAGCGCCATCAGGGACGTCGCTCGTGCAACAGCTCGCATACTGTCAAGCATGCTGAGCACAGTAGCCCAGACACCCATCAGCGCCACGAGCCCGACTTCCTCGGTCGAGAAGCCCAACAGCGACAGTACGACTGCAACACCTGCCGCAGCCAATACGCCGAGCCCAAGTTTGTTTAGAAGCACACGACTCAGTGATCCAGAAGCACAATCAGGATCGCGTGCGACCAGCCGGCCCAAGTGACTATTCTGGCCCATGTCAATGAGGACACCCACCATCAATGCCGTGCTCATTGCAAAACTCAGAGTACCAAAATCCGGAAGGCTAAGGACACGAGCCAGTAGAGCGAAGGCGGCGATACCAAGTACGCGCGCAGCCGCTTCGCCGATTGATAGGGTCAGCGCTCTTCGAAGCAGCTGCATAACCTACAGGCCCAGTGGTGACACGAGCGCCTGCAGCAGCCCCCATCCCAACGCCTGGTCGAGGAAGTACACCACCAGCACGATTATGACGATGACAGCCAACGCAGCGAGCACACCGGTCAGAACCTTACCGACCGTCTCGGCGATCTTGCGGCCCGGGCTCGTCGGCGGGATGTAGACCTGCTGCTGCGTCTGCGCTGAAGGCGTAGCCGCCGCTGCACTCCCGCGCTTGGCGGAGCGCCCGTCGGCAGGAACCGAGTTGTAGTAGTCGGCGTAGTAGTAGTAGCCCTTGTAGCCCTTTCCGTAGTAGTAGCCGTAGCCACCGGCACCCGAGCTGCTCTCGAGACCCCACACCACGGTCCCTATCACGCGGGCGCCGATCTGCCCCAGCATCTCGGTGGCCTTCTTGCCGGCGTCGCGGGTGGACTGCCCGCCCTTGGTCACCATCAGCACACCGTCGACCCACCGCGCTACAGCGGCGCCGTCGGCAACCGCCAGGAGCGGCGGCGTATCGATGATCACCCAGTCGGCCCACTGCTCAAGCTCTTTGATGAGCGCATGCATCTTCTCGGATCCCAGAAGCTCACTCGGGTTGGGCGGTAGCTTGCCGCTGGTGAGGATCATCAGGTTGGGGACCTCTGCGGCACGCTGCAGCGCGCTCTTGAGCGTGTTCGCGCCCGTGAGCACGTCGGAAAGACCGATCATGGTGCTCACCTTGAAGAACTGCTGCGTGGTGGGCCGCCGGAAGTCGCACGAGAGCAGCACAACCTTCTTGCCGGCCACTGCAAGCGCAGCCGCGAAGTTGGCCGCAACGGTGGACTTGCCCTCGGCGGGCGCCGCGCTGGTGATAAGCAGCGTCTTGATGTTGTGCTCGAAGTTGATGAAGTCGAGCGAGTTGCGCAACACGCGGTACGCCTCGGCGGCCGCGCTGCCTGCATGCGAGACCAGCGTGAGGCGCCGCTTCTCGTCCTTCTCGAACTTCTCGGCGGGAATGAGGCCCAGCACCGGGGCACCGAAGACCTTCTCGGCTTCCTCGGAGGACTTGATGGTGTTGTCCAGGTACTCGTAGAGGAACGCCATGCCCAGCCCGAAGACGAGGCCCACCGCCAGGCCAAGCGCGCCGTTGCGCATCGGGCTTGGCTCCACGGGCTCTTCTGTCACCACAGCGCTGCTCACGAGGCGGCCGGAGCCTACCTCAAGCTGCTCCTGGATGCGGAGCTCTTCAAGCTTGCCGGCAAGCGTGGTGTAGCTGCCGGTCGCGATGGCCAGCTCGGCGGAGAGCTCGTCGCTCTTGCCCTGCGAGCTGATCTTGCGGCCCAGCTCCAGCAGCTCTTGCTTTGACTGCTCCAGGCGCTGGTCCACCTCGTCGGCGGCGGCTTTGATGCTCTCGCGCTTGTACTGCTTGCTCCACGCCACGAACTCCTCGGCCATGGTGTTCGCGATCATCGACGCCATGCGGGCGTCGGCGGCCTTCGCGGTCACGGTCACGATGTTCGTCTGACCCACGGCGGAGATGGTGATGCGCTTCAGGAGATCCTCGGGTGCCTCCTTGAGGCCCAGCTTGCGGATGGTGTTCTCGGCAAGCGGACGCAGCTGCATGAGCTGCACCTGCGTCTGCAGCCCGCGCTCGGGTTGGCTGGAGAACTCGGAGATCACGTTGCCCAGAAGTGCGGCGCCGGTGTCCTTCTCGGAGATGAGGACCTTAGCCTGGCCCTCGTAAACGGGCGCCTGCAGGAAGCTCACGGCGAGCGCGGTGATCGTCACGATCACGACTGCCTGTATGATGACCCACTTGCGTGCCCGGATGACGTTGAGGTAGTCGCGCAGCTCCACGCAGTTTCTCCGCTTCTTGAGGCCGGGCTAGTTCTTGGCGAACGAGGTGATGAACCACGTCTTCGTGCCGCTGATGGTCTTGCTCACGGCCACGATGCTGCCAGCGGTGGCGGGTGCCGTGCCGCCGCCGACCGTGATGTTCACGGTCGCGGTGCCGGAGCCGCCGGAGACGCTGTTCACGGTGCACTTCTTGTAGGTGCCGTTCACGATGCCCACTACGATCGCCTGGTTGGCGGCCTGGTTGCTCACGATCGTGGAGACGATGCCCAGGTCGGCAGCCTTGCCGGTGGTGACGGAGAGCGAGTTGCCGTTGCGCGCGATGCTGGAGAAGTACCACACGCCGCTGTAGTTGCGCAGCACCATCGTGCCGGAGAGCGAGCCGCCGGCCTTGTAGCTCACGGTGATCGGCACGTTCGCGGTAGTGCCGCTCTTGGAGACGGCCCCGAAGCTCACGCTGGCGACCTCGCCATTCACGAGCTTGGTGATCTGCTCCTGGCTGGCCACCTGCTCCCAGTACATGCGTGCCGACTGATCGGCGGTGGGCGGTGTCACGGCAGGCGTGGTGGTGCCGCCGGTGGTGCCACCGCTCGTATCGATTTCGTTCGATGTACTCTCAGATGACCCACCGGGTACCTCGGCGGTGGACGTATCGTCTGTGGTCGCGGTGTCGGTGGTGTCGGTCGACGGCTTCGTCGGCTTGGTCGGCGTCACGACGACGGGCTCGTCCTTTCCGCCCCCCAGCAGGTCAGCGACAAGCTCGTCACCTCCCATGAAGGCATACGCGACGGCCAGCAGACCAACCACCAGGACCAGCAGCATCAGCGCGGTGATGACGCCCCGTTTGCCGGACTTCACCGCCTCGTCGTGTCGTGCTCCATCTTCAACCATTGAAGACCCCCCACGCGTGTGTCGAATACCTTCAGTGCAGAATCTTGTGTAGTTTACACGAACTTGGGTATCTGTGCGCTCCCCTGCCAAGTTGACGTACCTGAACGGCGCAGTTACCGGGCTTGTGTGAGGCCCGTCACAAACGCCGCGGCCTCCTCGGCGCTGAGGTCGCTTGCCACCGTCCCGTCCTCGATCGCGGCTGCAAGCCCGCCCGGGTACGTGCGCGCAAGTTCCGTGACCGCACGCACCGCCTGCTGCATGAGCGCGCTCCGCTGCGCGGGCGCAAGGTACGCCGCGCCGTTGAGTATCGCCCGAAACGCGACGGGGTCCGCCGTGACCGCACCCGCAGGGAACGTGAAGAGTCGGTCGCCGTCGAAGACGTTCATCGGCTCGCTCAGCTGCAGCGTCACGCCGCCCGCCGCCGTGATGGCGGCGCGCAACGCCTCGGGCCCCAGATCGATGTACGGCAGCGGCTCGCCGCCGCCAAGCTGCGCGTACGCGCGGGCAACCGCCGCACCGCCGCCGAACGCGTAGCTGTCCCGCAGGCGTCCGTAGCTGGTGCCCACAATCGTGACCGGACTCGACGGGTCCACGCTGCGGACGTCATCGATGGAGCTGCCGGCATCCGCGTCCGCGATGACGCGGGCGACCAGATCGCCGTTCTCATCGGGCAGCGCACCGATGATGAGCACGCGGTCCGCATTCGCGCGCCCCTGCCCGGGCAGCCGGTGCCCGGTCGCCGCATACACGGCGATCGCACCCCCCGCCACGACGACGAAGATGAGTCCCGCGATCGCCCCCCGACGAATCGCGGCACCGAAACCCCCCGCTTCGGCCACGCTACTCCCCCCTCAGGTACGTCATGATGCCGGCAGTCATTCCCTCGGCGAGCTTGGCCTGGTACGCCTCGCTCGCCAGGAGCTTGTCTTCTACAGGATTGCTCATGAAGCCGCATTCCACGATCAGAGCCGGCACCTTGGACCAGTTGAACCCCGCGATGTCCTTGCGCTCGACGATGCCGCGGTCGACCGCGCCCGTCGTAAGCAGCAGCTCCTTGTGGACGACCCTCGCGGCCTTGAGGCTCTCGGCGCTGATCGGTTTCACCCAGTCGTTGCCGGCCGGGTAGAGCGACGACAGACCGCGGATGTCGCCGTTGGTGCTGCCGTCGGCGTGTATGCGGATGAACAGGTCCGCCTTCGCCGCGTTCGCCACGCCGGCGCGCTGCGCATTGGAGATGTCGACCGCGCCGGTGGTGCGGGTCATCACGACTTTCACGCCCTCGGCCTCGAGCAGCGTCTTGAGCCGCACGGCGACCTTGAGCGCGAAATCGGGCTCGCGCTGCTTGGTGACCGCGCCGCTTGCGCCGCCGGTGACCTTCGGCTTGAGGGTGGTGGAGCCCGGACCGATCGGCTCGCCCTCGTTGTTGGCTTTGTCCTGATGCCCGGGGTCGATGCACACCACGTAGATCCGGCCCGCTCCGGCAAGCGAGGGGTTGTTCTTTCGGGTGGTGGGGTCGATCCCGGTGCCGTCATCGGCATACGTGAGCGTGACCGTGGTCCCGCGCTCCATGATCGCACCGTGCGCGGGGTCCTGCGCAAGCACCGTGCCGGTCGCGCTCTCACCCGCCGGCGTGGCCACGTGCGTGACGGTGAAGCCCGCGACCTCGAGGAGCATATCGGCTTCTTCAAGCTGCTTGCCGGTCACGTCGGGCACTTCCACCATCGTGTCCGTGCCGCTCGCATCCTGCGAGGCGGCAAGCGACGCCTCGAGCGACGCGTCGGTGGCGGCCATCGGCACGGCGACATCAACCGACTCGACGTCTGCGGGGGCGGCCCGGAACACGCCGAGCGCGACGCCGCTGCCGATCGCCGCGATTGCGAGAACCACGAACGCCGCCACCGGAATGACGTACGTCCGTTTGCGCCGTGTATTGGCCCTGTCTCGCCGCGCAACTCTGCCGATCGCCAAGTACGCACCTCCGGGGTGCCAGTTGTGTGGTGGTGGGCCCGGTAGGATTCGAACCTACAACCAAGGGATTATGAGTCCCCTGCTCCACCATTGAGCTACGGGCCCGACTGACGACGGGCCACGCACCCCGCCGAACAGCGAGTTTCTATGATACCGCACCATCAGCAGGCAAGACGAACGTGAACGTCGCACCCTCCCCCGGCGTGCTATCGACCTCGATCTCGCCTCCAAGCACTGCAGCGGTCTTGCTGGAGATCGGCAGGCCGAGACCCGCCCCGTCGGGCTTGGTGTCGCCCGGGCGATGCAGCTGTCGGAACTCCCGCATGATCTCGCGGTGGGTGCCGTATTCCAGCCCGGGACCGGTGTCGCGCACGGCGAACGCGATCAGATTGCCCGCGCGGCGCTTCACCGTGATGGTCACGCCGCCGTTCACGGTGAACTTCACCGCGTTCGCGCCCAGGTTCAGCAGCACCCGCTGGGCAAGATGACGGTCGGTGATGAGCTCGAGATCATCGGGAACGTCCGTCTCCCAGGTGAGGCCCTTCTCGGCGACCAGCGGCGCGAGCCGCTCGGTCACGTAGTCGACCAGATCGCGTGCCAGCAGCGTCTCGGGGTCGACCTCCTCGGCGCCGACCTTGGGCTTCGTGAGGTCAAGGATGTCCGAGACAAGCGCCAGCAGATGCTTCCCGGACGCCTCGATCATCGAGACCTGGCGGAACTGCTCGGCATTGAGCGGCCCGGGCATCCCCTGCTTGAGGAGCCCGGCGAACCCGATGATGGAGTTAAGGGGCGTGCGCAGGTCGTGGCTCACGTTCGTGAGGAAGCGGTCCTGCGTGGTGAGGGCCTCCTGGAGCGCCTCTTTGGCGAGCAGCTCCTTGCGCCGGTTGCGATCCGAGCGCTCGTACGCCGCCACGAACAGCACGAGCGTCACCAGCGCGAGCAGGTCGACGCCGACGGTGGACCACCGCTCCCATCTGAGGCTGTCTTCCAGGTCCTTGCGCATCATCCAGGAGACCACCGCGGTCTTGCCCTCATCGATAGGCGCGGTCGCGACGATGGTCCCGGCGCCGGGGTACGGCTCCGTGGGCACCAGCCGGAAGCTGAACTCATCGGAGGCGTCGGCCACGTACGTGTAGCCCTGTGTTTGGAACTCCATGGCGATCATCGTGGGCCACGGGTTGTCGACGGGGGCGATGACGCGCTGCAGGAACGACTTCAGGTCGGACTCGAACATGACCACGCCGGTCGTGCGTTCGCGCCCGACGGTCTCGTCCACACGCAAGGGAGCGAACCATACCACGTGGTACGAGCCGTCCTCGGCGGGGTGCGAAGCCATGACCGTGCCGGTGGTAAGCTTCGCGGCCTCAAGAGCGTACCGCGTGAGCTCATGCGCGTGACCGGGCGACTCGGCGCCAAGCACCATCCGCGCTTTGCCCGAGGTGTCGTACAGCGTCACGTTGGTGTAGTTTCGCGCAGAACGCTCGGCCTCGAGCCTGAAGCGCAGCCATGTGTCCGCGCGCTCGTCCCCCTGCAGGAACTGCTCGAACTCGGTCCGGACGCGCGACGCGGAACCGATGACGTGGATGTCCGCTTCGCGCTCCGCGTACCAGTACGCGATGAGCGTGGCGTTCTTCTCGGCCACCCGCTGGAGGTTCTCGGTGGCGTGCTCGCGCGCCCCGACGGCTACCCGGTTGTACGCGACGACCAGAACAGCGGTGAGCAGGAGGTACGTGAGCGCGGCCACCGCGATGGCGGTGACGAGCGTTCTGGATGCGGAGCGCTCCGCGCGATCCGGATCCGCACTGGTTCTTGTAGCTGACACCGATCCCCCGACCCCGGTGGCGCGAACAGACGTGGCACAGACTATACATCTTCGCGCCGCCCCGCAATGCCGTCCGTCACCGAAAGCGGCAGAGACAAAAGAGAGCGATTCGCACGTTGCGTCCCGGCGCGTGCTCCGTCTATAATGCGTCGGTGCGCCCGCTCCGAACGGGCCACGCCAAGATTCCTCGGTAGCTCAATTGGCAGAGCATCCGGCTGTTAACCGGAGGGTTGTAGGTTCGAGTCCTACCCGAGGAGCCAGATCCTTACCGACACCCTCCGCAGTGCGGGGGGTGCTCTTGTTTCGGAAGCTTAACTCGGCGCATACTCTCGATACGAAGCAAACGAGGCCTGTGGGGGGTTCCTTATGCGTCTGCTTGTCGTTGACGACGATTCGCCATCTCGCTACCTGCTAGAGTCGGTCTTCTCGGCGCGCGGACATCAGGTCGACTCCGCAGCCGACGGCCGGGATGCGCTCGACAAAGCCCGGCTCAATCCTCCCGACATGGTCATCACCGACATCCTCATGCCGCGCATGGACGGCTACCGCCTGTGCATCGAGTGGCACGAGGACGCACGCCTGAGCGGCATCCCCTTCGTCTTCTACACGGCCACCTACGTGGAGGACGCCGACGAGTCGTTCGCGCTTACGCTTGGGGCGGACGCGTTCTTGCGCAAGCCGATGGACTCCCCCTCGCTCGTGCATGCGATCGAGGACATCCAGCGCTCGCGGCGACCCGGCAGACGCTCCGGCCGAGCGAAGGCCAGCGATGAGACCGGCGTGCTGCGCGAGTACAACGACCGTCTCGTGAGCAAGCTCGAGAAGAAGGTGGCCCACCTGCAGGCCGCCAACGCCGAGCTTCGCACCGCGATCGAGTTGCTCACCGACGAGGTCGGCGTGAAGGACACGCTGATACGGCGCCTCAACGAGGAGCTGGCAGCGCGGGAATCGACTCGCTAGGACGCCGGGCGGCTACTCGAGGTAGTCTTTGAGCTTGCTCGACCGCGACGGGTGCCGCAGCTTGCAGAGCGTCTTACTCTCGATCTGCCTGATGCGCTCGCGCGTGACGCCGAACTCCCGGCCCACCTCTTCGAGGGTACGCGGGTGCCCGTCATCCAGGCCGAAGCGCAGCTCGATGACCTTGCGCTCGCGCTCGGAGAGCGAATCGAGCACGCGGGTCAGCTGCTCCTGCAGCATCGAGAAGCTGGCAGCATCCGGCGGGACCACGGCCTCGGAGTCTTCGATGAAGTCGCCCAGCTGCGAATCCTCTTCCTCGCCGATGGGCGTCTCGAGCGAGACGGGCTCCTGCGAGATCTTGAGGATCTCGCGCACCCGCTCGGCCGACATGTCCATCTTCTCGCCGATCTCCTCGGGAAGCGGCTCGCGACCGAGTTCTTGCAGCAGCTGACGCTGCACGCGGATGAGCTTGTTGATGGTCTCGACCATGTGCACGGGGATGCGGATCGTGCGCGCCTGGTCGGCGATCGCCCGGGTGATGGCCTGACGGATCCACCAGGTAGCGTAGGTGGAGAACTTGAAGCCCTTGGAGTAGTCGAACTTCTCAACCGCACGGATGAGGCCGAGGTTGCCTTCCTGAATGAGGTCGAGGAACAGCATGCCGCGACCAACGTACCGCTTCGCGATGGAGACGACGAGACGGAGGTTGGCCTCGACGAGCTGCTTCTTGGCGTTCAGGCCGATGTCCTCGATGCGGCGCAGGCGGCGAAGCTCGACGCGGTCGATCTTCTCGGCACCTGCCTCGAGCACCTCGAGACGTGCGGCGGCTTCCTCGCCCGCCTCGATCTTCTTCGCGAGGTCGACTTCCTGGCGCGCGTTGAGAAGCTGGACCTTCCCGATCTCCTTGAGGTACATGCGCACGGGGTCGCTCGTGAGCGGCGCGAGGGTATGCGCGTCGGCGCGACGCTTCGGCTTCTTGCGCTTGGCGGCCGGCTTCACGACGGCGACTTCGACGTCGGGCTCGGCGTCATCATCGGAGTCGGCCGGGATGTCCTCGGTGTGCTCGACGAGCTCATCGACCAGGTCGGGGTCGTCCGCGGCGAGGTGGATGGGATCCTCGACGATGTCGACGCCGCTCTTCTGGATGTGCGTGTAGACGCTCTCGAACTGCTCGTCGGTGAGGTCGATGTCGGACAGCGCGGCCTGGATCTCCTCATCGGTGAGGCTGCCTTTGGCTTTGCCGGCGGTGACAAGATTGGTGACGACCGGGATATCGAGTTCGGGAGGAAGCTTCGCTACCTTGGCTTTCGCCTTCGGTTTCGCCTTCTCGGGCGCAGCGGCGGTCTCGGTCTTGTCGGTCTTCTTGGCTGCAGGACTCACGCAGTCACTCCACTCTTCCGTCTGTTGGGTTCATCATCCGGGACCTCAGCGCGTTGCGCCGGCGCTCCAGATCGACGATCTCCCGAAATAGTCCGTCGTACTCTGCCTGATCTCGCGCCGCATCAAGGGCGCGAAGTGCAGCTTTCTTACCTAAGATTAGACGCTCAAGGGCGAATTCCTTGAGACGGACCGAGATTTCCCGGAACGCGTATTCTATCTGTTCCACGTCTGGAGCGTCTACCAACCACTCTGACAGGGATTCTGCGACGTTTCTGTCACGGGCCGCGATGGCGTCGTAGAGCGCCTGCTTCGTCGCCTCACCAGCATCGAGAATCCAGCCGAGCAGTACCCGACGACCTTCGTCGAGCACGAACTCCTCCGAAAGCAATTCTCGTGCCTCTGCGCGAACGCCAGGCGCGAGCGTCACCGTCCGGAGAAGTTCCCGCTCGGCTCGCGACTGGTTGTCATCGACGACCGGCGGCTTCGCGCCCGCCCCCGTGGCGGTCGCATCCGGCTCCCCGGTGCGCGTGCGCTGCACCTGCACGCCGGCCAGCGCGCGCTGCACGAACTCCGGCGTCGTGAGCAGCCGGCTGGCGATGTAACTCACGTACTCCTGCGCCAGGATCGAGCCCCGTACCGCGGCGAGCGGCTGGACCGCATCGGCAAGCGCCGCCGACTTCCCCTCCGGGCGCGACAGGTCGTGTGCCGAGATACGCTGGTCGATCACGAAGCGCAGCAGCGGCTGGGCGCCGTCGATGAGCGCGCGCATCGCCTCGGCACCCTTCGCGCCGACGAAGTCCGCCGGGTCCATGCCGTCCGGGATAACGGTCACGCCGAGGTCGACGCGCGCGCTGCCCGCCTCGGGCGTGGCGGTGGCGTCGATGAACTCCGCTGCGCGATTGGCTGCCCGAAGACCCGCCTCGTCGCCGTCGAAGAGGTAGACGACGCGCTTGGCGAACCTGCCGAGCAGCTTCACGTGCCGCTCGGTGAGCGCGGTGCCAAGCGTGGCGACCACGAAGCCGATGCCCTGCTCGGCAAGGGCGATCACGTCGGTGTAGCCCTCGACCACGACGGCGGTGCCGCTGGTGACGATCTCGTTGCGCGCGCGGTCGATGCCGTACATGTTGGACGACTTGTGGAAGATCGCCGTCTCGTTGCTGTTGAGGTACTTGGGATGCCCCTCGCCCACCACGCGACCGCCGAACGCGATGACGCGGCCGGAGAGGTCGGTAATCGGGAACATGATGCGCCCGAAGAAGCGGTCTTTGAGCTGGCCGCGCTCCACGGCGAGCGTGATGTTGGCGTCCACGAGCTCGTCGCGCGTGAAGCCCTGCCCGAGCAGCGCACGCGTCATCTCGTCCTTGCCGCCCGGCGCATACCCCAGACGCCAGCGCTTCGCGACGTCGATGCCGAAGCCGCGGCGCTTGAGGTACTCGCGTGCCTCGGCGGCACCGGGGCTCTTGCCCGCGGTGAGGTTCTTGTGGAAGAAATCGGCGGCGGCTTCGCACGCCGCGATGAGCCGCTCTTTGCGACCGGCGGGCAGCCCGCCCCCGCCTTCCTCGACGATCTCGATGTGCGCGCGATCGGCGAGGCGCCGGACGGCATCGGGGAAGTCGAGGTTCTCGGCACGCATCACGAAACCGAAGGCGTCGCCGCCAAGCCCGCAACCGAAGCAGTGCCACAGGTCGGTGCCCGGATCGATCTTGAAGCTGGGCGTCTTCTCGCCGTGGAAGGGACAGTTCCCCCAGAACAGGCGGCCCTTCTTCTTCAGGACGACGGTCTCCGAGACAAGCGAGACAAGATCTGTGGCGTCGCGAACGCGCTGGACATCATCATCGGATATGCGACCCACAGAACCCCCTCCCGGCAAAGACGACGCTCCCGGGCACCGCGAACGGCGCCCGGGAGCATTCTACCCTACAGCAGTGACGCGAAAGCGCTATGCGCCGTGCACCCTGAGGAACAGCGGAACGAAGACGAGCGACACGACGGTCATGAGCTTGATGAGGATGTTCATCGCCGGACCGGAAGTGTCCTTGAACGGATCGCCGACGGTGTCGCCGACGACCGCGGCCTTGTGGGCATCGCTGCCCTTGCCGCCGTGCTCGCCACCCTCGATGTACTTCTTGGCGTTGTCCCACGCGCCACCCGCGTTCGCCATGAAGACCGCGAGCAGGAAGCCGGTGACGAGCGCGCCTGCGAGCAGACCCGCGAGGAGCGACAGGTTGAAGACGCCGACGACGATCGGAACCGCGACCGCGATGGCGCCGGGAACGACCATCTCCTTGAGCGCGCCCTTGGTGGAGATGTCCACGCACGCGGCGTAGTCGGGACGGCCGGTGCCCTCCATGATGCCCGGGATCTCCCGGAACTGGCGGCGGACCTCGCCGATCATGGCGAAGGCCGCGCGGCCGACGGCACCCATCGTGAGGGCGCCGAACAGGAACGGCAGCATACCGCCGACGAAGAGGCCGACGATGACGTACGGGCTCTCAAGCGACATGTCGACCTTGAGGCCGCCGAGCGACAGCGACTGGCGGAACGCGACGAACAGTGCGAGGGCGGTGAGACCGGCGGAGCCGATCGCGAAGCCCTTGGCGATGGCAGCGGTGGTGTTGCCCACGCTGTCGAGGCTGTCCGTGATCTTGCGGATGTCCTTGCCCATGTGGGCCATCTCGGCGATACCGCCGGCATTGTCGGCGACCGGCCCGTAGGCGTCGACGCCGACGGTGATGGCGGTGATGGAGAGCATGCCGAGCGCGGCGAGTGCGATGCCGTAGATGCCCGAGAGGTTGTTGTCCGGAACGGCCATGTTACCCATGGCGTACGCGCCGAGGATGGCGCCGCCCACGACGAGGATCGGCAGCGCGGTGGAGAGCATGCCCGTGCCGAGGCCCTGGATGATGTTGGTGGCTGCACCGGTCTCGGACGCCTCGGCGATCTTCTTCACCGGGCCGTAGTGATCCGAGCAGTAGTACTCGGTGATCTTGCCGATGGCGATACCGGCGGCGAGACCAAGCACGACAGAGCCGAAGAACCAGATGCGCGCGCTGGTGTCGACGCCCGCGAGCTCAACGCCGCGCGTGCTCCAGTGATAGAACAGGAAGAACATCGCGAGGACCTCGAGGCCGGCGGCCACGTACGTGCCCATGTTGAGCGCGTTGTGGAGGTTGTCGCCCTCTTTGGCGCGAACCGCGAACAGGCCGATGATCGACATGATGATGCCGAACGCGGCGATGAGCAGCGGCGCGATGATGCCGTACTGCAGGTCGAGGCTGCGCGCGCCGCCTGCGGTGTACCAGAGGCTGATGGCGAGGACCATCGGGGCGAGGATCGAGCCCACGTAGCTCTCGAAGAGGTCGGCGCCCATGCCGGCAACGTCGCCGACGTTGTCGCCGACGTTGTCAGCGATGACGGCGGGGTTGCGGGGGTCGTCCTCGGGGATACCGGCTTCGACCTTGCCGACCAGGTCGGCGCCCACGTCAGCGGCCTTGGTGTAGATGCCGCCACCGACACGCGCGAAGAGCGCGATCGAGCTGGCGCCCATGGCGAAGCCGTTGACGATCTCGGCGTTCGCGGCCGGGTTCTGGCCGGTCACGAGCAGGAAGATGGCCCACAGGCTCAGACCGCCGAGGCCGAAGCTGGCGACGGTGAGGCCCATCATGAGGCCGGAGCGGAACGCAACGTTGAGCGCTTTCGCGATACCGACGGTGGCAGCCTGCGCCGTGCGCGCGTTAGCGCGCGTTGCGATGTACATGCCGAAGAAGCCGGCGGCGGCAGACAGGGTTCCACCTGTGAGGAACGCGATACCCGTGAGCCAGTTCACGGCGAAGCCAAGAACCAGGAACACGACCGCGGCGAAGATGACGAGCACGCGATACTCGCGCAGAAGGAATGCCATTGCGCCCTCTTGGGTCGCCTTGGAGATCTCCTGCATCTTCTCGTTGCCCGGATCCTGCTTGAGGACCCAGGAGCCCAGGTACGCAGCGACAGCGACGCCGATGACGGCGGCGATCGGTGCGAACCAGGCGATCCAATTAGCCATAGAAGCGCCTCTCCCTTCGAACATTTCACATTCCGGGTGTGCGAACCGCAGGGGCCTCCCAACATCCCCTGCGATGCTCCGGTGATTCTATGCGAAGGAGCGGTGTGCGGCAACAAGTCAGAAACGGATGCGTGTATACGATGTGAGGGGTTCAGCGCCCGAGCTGCTCCAAAGCGGTACCGCCGAGGAGATTCTGGGCGGCACGAGTGTCGGGCGTACCCAGCACTTCGCATGTGTAGCGCTGCAAGACCGTGATGTGAGGTGTGCTCAGGAAGAGGTGCTCGTCACCGAAGCGCCACGTCACAAGCTTCGAGTCGAAGAGTGCGCCCATGTGGTACGAGAATGTTGGTTGCTTCACCGAGACGTACTGTTCGAGCTGCCGCATGGTGAGGGGTTGCATCGCCAGGTACTCGCACACCTGACGCCGTGTGCGATTGTTGAGCATCGCGATGATTGTGGGAATCTGTGCGAAATCCGGACCTGCCATCGGTGTCGTCTCCTCTCCTGGTAGTAGGTATGGCCAGAGCAAGGGGGCCGGCTCTGCCCGCTCCGGTCCGATGTGAACGTACTCGCTTGTGATGCTGGCTGTAGATCTCGCGCGACGCGGAATGGTCATCTCGTGTGCTCCCTGCCCCCTTTTGGCGCCCATCGAGGCGCTTCGATACGCTCCTCGTCCCCATCGACACGGCCCGTGTCGATATCGAATCCGCCTGCGTGGGTGCCAGGTCTTCGACTCCCGGAACCCACGCAGAGCACGAAGCGAAGAACTCCGCAAACCCCCGCGTTAGGGAGAATCGATATCGACACGGGCTGTCTCGATATCGCGTGCTGGGGCATTGAAGTGCATCAATGAACGCCGAGAGGGCTCCGGGTGCTCACTCGTCCGCGACTGCAGATTCGCGATCACGAGCGACACCGTACAAGGTCACGCCAAACGCGCGCCGACCACATTCAGAACAACTTCTTACCACCCCGGGGCACGGCGCCCACGACGCGCGCCGCTACGGCTCCAGCAGCCCGAGCAGCACGCGAATCACCACGTGCGCCTCATGCGCCGCGGCCACCATCACACGCGACGCGAAGAGCGGCAGACCGTCGCGTACATCGCTCGACAGATCTCCCACGAGATACACATTCTCGGCGATCCGCTCGCTCACGATCTCGTTCGCCGAGCCGCTGCCCGCCAGCCCCGAGACGGTCACGAGCGGCACATCGGGCAGCGCCGTAGCGCACGCATTCACGATCATCGCCTTGTCGAATGCTCCGTCCACCGCTTCGACGATCACGTCAGCACCGGTCACCAGCCCCCGGATATTCTCGGCATCCACCCGCGCGACGACTTCGATCAGTGCCACCTCGGGCGTGATCCTCCGCAGCGTATCCGCCAGCGCTTCGGTCTTGAGCCGGCCGAGGTCGTCTCGGAAGAACAGCTGGCGATTGAGGTTGTCCTCCTCCACGCGGTCGAAGTCGATGAGTCGGAGCGTCCCCACTCCGGCGCGCACGAGCATCGATGCCACGTTGCTCCCCAGCCCGCCGCACCCGATGATAGCGACCGTCGCGCCCCGCAGCGCGCTGCGTGCATCAGCCGTCATAGCCACCGCGCTACCCTCCACCCACGGGCGGGAAGATCGCAAGCCGGTCACCATCGCGCAGCACCGCGCTCTCCTCGGCATGGCGTCCGTTCACGAAGATCACGCGCGGCTCGTCAGGCAACGCCAGCGCGGCGATCACCTGCGAGATCAGGAACCCTTCGGGAAACTCGAGCGGTCGAGAGTGGCGGCCGGGCAGCCCGTCGGGCTGGAACGACGCCAGACTCGCGAACAGTGCGACATCGACGATCATCGTCACTCACCGCCCTTCATTCATCACCGGCACCATCGAAGAGCGCTCGCGCCGGACGCAACCAGCCGCCCGGCGCGAGCCGTAGAGCATCCTCGGTCGACCTACGAGATCCCGAGACCGGCCGCGGTCTCCGGCACGAAGTCGAACACCGAGTCGAGCTCGGCATCGGTCACCGTGAACACCGCATTGTGCGGCGGCAGCGGGACCTCCTTGAAGAACGCGGGCAGCCGGTCGTCAGCAGCCGTGAAGCCGGCGTGCTGGTTGAACAGCCGCTCGTACGTGAGCGCTTCCTTGCCGATAGCCATGAGCGCGTCGGCATCCCACGTCTCGCCGGTGTGCGCGGACACCATGTCCGCTATCGCGCCGAACGCCTCGGGGATATCGAGCACCGGGAACGCCACGAAGATGCAGAAGCCCATCGCGTCGAGCATGCCCGTCGCAATCTGCAGGCCCTGCGACAGCGCCGCCTGGCCCTCGGACTTGAGCGGGTCGACCGTTCCGCCAACTGCCAGCACGTTCGCCGTGATGGCGTACCCGGCGGTGTGGTCCGCGCCCTGCGTGGACGTCGCGTACGTGACGCCGATGCCCTGGATCGGGCGCGGGTCGTACGCCGGCAGCGCCTGGTGCTTCACGACCGGGATGTGCGCGACACCGTACTTGACGCCGGTCGCCTCGGCACCGTCGCCGATCGCGCGGCCAAGCTCGCTGCCGGTCACGGTCTCCTTGAGCGTCGCCAGGGCCGCGTCGCCGTCGCCGAACGCGATGGCGCCGGAGTCCATGTACACGGCAAGCGTGGCCCCCATCTCGATCGTATCGAGGCCGAGGTCGCCGCACGTATAGTCCAGCTCGGCCACAACGTCCATGTCCGAGATCCCGCAGTCAGCTCCGAGCGACCATGCGCTCTCGTACTCCGGGCCCTTCGTCTTGTAGTGGCCGTCTTTGTCGAACCAGTACCGCGAGCACTGGATGACGCAGCCGGTGTGGCAGCCGTGCTTCACGTTGCCGCCGCGCTCGAGCGTCACTTCGCGCTGCTTCTCGCCCGAGATCCCCTCGACGCCCTCGAAACGACCGTCCGAGAAGTTCCTCGTGGGATAGCCACCGGCCTCGTTGATGATGTTCGCCAGCACGTTCGTGCCGTACGTGGGCAGGCCCTGCCCGGAGACCGGGTGCGACGTGAGCGCGTTCGCGAAGACCTTCATCGCGGCCTGGAACGCTTCCTTGTCGGCATGCTCGACGTTCTTCAGGCCCTTGTCGCTCACGACGATCGCCTTCAGGCCCTTGCTTCCCATGACCGCCCCGAGGCCACCGCGTCCGGCGAACCGGTTCGGGTACCCCTTCATGTCCGATACCGCGATGCCGGATGCCTTGAGGCCCATCTCGCCGGCAGGACCGTTCGTGATGGTCGAGAAGTGATCGTCAGCAGGTCGAATGGCCTTGATCGCCTCGGCCACCGCATAGTTGCCCATGCCCTTCCAGGCGTCAACGCGCTCGAGCCTGGCGGACTTGTCGGCTTCAATGACCAGCATGTACGCCGCCGAGGAATCTGCGGGCTTTCCCTCGACGATGACTGCAGCGAGACCCATCTTGCCGAACGCATGGGCGGCCTGACCGCCAGAGTTCGATTCCTTGAGACCGCCGGTGAGTGGGCTCTTCGCGCCAACGGAGAGACGGCCACCGTTGGGCGTGTTCGTCCCTCCAAGGAGACCCGGTGCGAAGACGAGCTTATTGTCAGCGCCGAGCGGGTCCGCATCGGCGGGAACCTCGGTGAAGATGATCGCCGAAGTCAGTACGCGTCCACCATACCGGGCCCAACCCGCTGGCAGCGGCTCCGTCTTGATGGACAGGTCCGACATGTTCACACGCATGATCTCTCGCATCGGTACCCCCTTGCAGACGTGCGGCATCAAGGATGTCGCGACAATTTGTGGAGGCCGGGCAGCTCGGCCTTCCAACTATGTAACTTACCCCTTGCGGGGCGTCCGTCACAGCCCCTGGCATGACTAGCCAGCATTCTTCACCGAACCCGCACATCACTTGGTGCGCTTCGCGCGGTACAGGTGCACGGCCGCGTAGCATGCCGAGACCGCCACACTCCCTCCCACAAGTGCGCCCGGCAGCGTCCGCGCACCGGGAAGCACAACCATCAGCGGCCCCAGCACCAGCGGGTGCACCACGTAGACGCCGAGCGAGTCCACGCCCAGTCGCGCGAACGCCCTGCCGATGCGACCGGGTTCGCGGGTCGTCTCCAGCGCGAGCATGAGTGCGGCCAGACCGCCGGGAACGCCGGCCGCATACGTGAGCCATGCGAGCCACGGCATCGCAAGCGTCGTCCGCCAGTAGCTCGTGAGCCCGGGCAGCGCGAGCGATGAGACGAACACGCAGGCCCAGGCCGTTCGGCTCCACGACGGCCGCCACCCGGCCGCCACCCTAAGCCCGAACCAGTAGCTCGCTACATACAGGGGCGTCACCGCCCAGAACGTCCCGTGACCGAACGCGAGCGGGCTCTCGCGCACCAGCGCAGCCGTGAGCGCGTAGACGGCAAGCGAGACCCACAACGGCCACCACCCCGCGAACCGCCGCGCCACAAGGGTTGCGATCACGCTCGCCGCGTAGAGCACCGGCAGGAACCACAGCGCGCCACCGCCGAGCATGATGGAGAGCACCCACGGCCCGCGATCGAGCTCGATCGGGAACGACAGTCCCACAAGCGGCAGTACGAACGGTGCGAGCGCATACACTGGCGCGGCGATCGCCCACGGCCCGAGCAGCTGCCGACCACGGCGCTTGAGGAAACCGACCGGGTCGACCGCGCTCTTCGGGGCCGCGAGGTATCCCGTCACGGCAGCGAAGCCGGCTACCGTCCAGTAGCAGGTGCCGTACGCGAACGCCGTGAGGCCATCACCCGAGCGAAGCGGCCAGATCATCGCGTGATTGAGCACCACGAACGCCATCGCAGCGCCCTTGAGCACGTCAAGCCACGGAAGCCGCGCTCGCCGTGGCTGCACAGCCGGTGCGAGGGCTACATCTTCCATCGCGATGGCAAGAAGAGCTGCTCGTAGGTGCGGATCGCGTAGCGGTCGGTCATCCCCGCGACGTAGTCCACCACACGCTGCGGCAGCGACCCCAGCGATTCCCGCGCGAACTCATCGGGCAGCTCGGCGGGGTGGCTCATGTAGTAGCCGAAGAGGCGCTTCACCAGCTCGAGCGCCTTCGGGTCTTCGCCCTTGGCGTCCATTGAGAGGTACACACGCTCGAAGAGGAACGCCCGCAGTGCGAGCATCGCCTCCTCGACCTGTGGCGTCATGCCGATGCGATCGGCGTCCGCGCTCGCCGTCACCATCGACTGCACGAGCGATGTGATGCGTGCGCCGTGATGCGTGCCGAGCACCGCCGTTATCTCCGAGGGGATCTCCGAGTCGAGCAGGACACCGGCACGCACCGCATCGTCGATATCATGGTTGATGTACGCGATGCGGTCGGCGGTCTTCACGATCTGGCCCTCGAGCGTGGCGGGCAGGTCGTCTCCCGTGTGATTCCGGATGCCGTCGCGCACCTCCCAGGTGAGGTTGAGGCCCTTGCCGTCGTACTCGAGGACCTCCACGACGCGGAGCGACTGCATGTTGTGCTCGTACACGGGCTGCAGACCCGGATACTCCGGAGCTACCTCGGCAAGGCACTGCGACAGCGCCGCCTCGCCGGTGTGACCAAACGGCGAATGCCCCAGGTCGTGCCCGAGCGCGATCGCCTCGGTAAGGTCCTCGTTCAGGCGCAGCGCACGCGCGATCGACCGCGCGATCTGCGCGACCTCGAGCGTGTGGGTGAGGCGGGTCCGGTAGTGGTCGCCTTCGGGCGCGAGGAAGACCTGCGTCTTGTGCGAGAGGCGCCTGAACGCCTTGCAGTGGATGATGCGGTCCCGGTCGCGCTGGAACGCTGTGCGCAGCGGATCGGGCTCGAGCGGAACCTCGCGTCCGTGCGTTGCGTCCGAGAACGACGCCCTCGGCGACAACCGCAGGTGTTCCTCGGCCTCCGCGGCCTCGCGTGACAGGATTCCGTCGTTCACGTGCACTCCGATCAGCCGAACAGCAGCAGGCCGGCGCCCGCAAGGACAGCTCCGAGTATGGCACCGGGAAGCCAGGGACGGCGGCTCCCCCACGAACGCGCACCGAGTACACCGGCCACGGCGCCAAGGATCGCACCGGGCATCATCGGCAGCAGCAGCGCAACGATGTCCGAGCCGAGCAGCGCAAGCGCCTCCGCCGGCTGGGCGCCGGCGATCATCGTGATGAGCCACCAGAGGAAGAGCGGAGCGACGAGGGCGACACTGACGCTTGCAGCGAGCGGCTGCCACAGCGGACGTTCCCGCTTGGAATGCCCCTGTATGAGCGGCGACCGTGCTCGCTGGTAGAGCCGCGTCCTCTTTACCATCCCCACCCCTCAAGCGTCGCGTGCCTCCGTATGAAGTATCACCGGAGGCACGCGGAAACGCCAGAGAGTTGGCCGGATTTAGCGATTGTCCGAGACAACCGCCTTGTCCGCGAGCGCGGCCTGCGCCGCGGCAAGCCGCGCAAGCGGGATGCGATACGGCGAGCAGCTCACGTAGTCGAGACCGATCGTGTGGAAGATCTTCACGCTCTCGGGATCGCCGCCGTGCTCGCCGCAGACGCCGAGCTTGATGCCCGGGTTCGTCTGCCGGCCCTTCTCGCAGCCGATGCGCACGAGCTCCGCCACGCCCGAATCGACGGTCTCGAACGGGTTGCGTACGAGCACCTTGCGCTCCAGGTACCGCGGCAGGAACTTCGCCTCGATGTCGTCACGCGAGAAACCGAACGTGGTCTGCGTGAGGTCGTTCGTGCCAAAGCTGAAGAAGTCCGCCACCGTGGCGATCTCATCGGCGGTGATCGCTGCCCGCGGCAGCTCGATCATCGTCCCGATGGGGATGTCGAGCGCCACGCCGGTGGCGGCCACGACCTCGGCGATGACGGCCTCGCTCTCGGCGCGCAGCGCGTCCAGCTCCGCCTTCACGCTCACGAGCGGGATCATGATCTCGGGGCGCGGATCCTTGCCCTCCTGCTTGAGCTGCGCGGTGGCACGTGCGATGGCGCGGACCTGCATGCCGTAGATCTCAGGGAACATGATCCCCAGGCGGCAACCACGCAGGCCGAGCATCGGGTTCATCTCGGTCATGGAGTCGATCTGAGCGAGCAGGCGACGCTTGGCGGCCGTCTCGGCAGCGGGGGCGCCTGCGCACTCGGCGCGGACGATCTCGACCTCGAGCTCGCGCGGGCTGTCGAGGAACTCGTGCAGCGGCGGGTCGAGAAGGCGCACCGTGACCGGCAGAGCGTCCATCGCGCTCAGTATGCCGAGGTAATCCTCGGTCTGCACCTTCATAAGCTTGGTGAGCGCCGCGTCGCGCGTGGGCTGGTCGTCGGCCAGGATGAAGTCCTGGATGATGTCTTTGCGCTCGCCGAGGAACATGTGCTCGGTACGGCACAGGCCGATGCCCGCCGCACCGAACTTGCGGCCGAGCGCGGCGTCATCAGGCGTGTCGGCGTTCGCGCGCACACCCATCGTGCGGAACGCATCCGCCCATGTGAGGATGGTGTCGAACTCGCCGGAAACTTCCGGCTCCACGAGCGAGACAGCGCCCAGAACGACCTTGCCGGTCGTGCCGTCGATGGAGATGATGTCGCCCTCGTTCAGCACGATGTCCGTGCCGCTGATGGTGGCGACCTTCTTCTCGGCGTCGATCTTAAGCATGTCTGCGCCGCACACGCACGGCTTGCCCATGCCGCGGGCGACGACGGCGGCGTGCGAGGTCTTGCCGCCGTGCGAGGTGAGGATGCCCTGTGCCGCGACCATGCCGTGCAGGTCGTCCGGCGTGGTCTCCCAGCGCACGAGGATGACCTTGCGGCCCTCGGCGGCGGCTGCCTCGGCATCGTTCGCCGAGAACACCACTTCGCCGACTGCGGCACCCGGGCTCGCGTTGAGGCCCTTGGCGACCACGTCGTAGCTGGCGTTCACGTCGAACTGCGGGTGCAGGAGCTGATCGAGCTGCGCCGGGTCGATGCGCAGCACGGCCTCTTCCTTGCCGATCATGCCCTCGCCCACCATGTCGACGGCGATCTTGAGCGCGGCCCGTGCGGTGCGCTTGCCTACACGGGTCTGCAGCATCCACAGCTTGCCCTGCTCGATGGTGAACTCGATGTCGCACATGTCGCGGTAGGCGTTCTGCAGGATCTCGAAGATGCCCCACAGCTCCTTGCCTGCCTCGGGGAAAACGGCGGGCAGCTCGGCGAGCGGCGACGTGTTGCGGATACCGGCGACGACGTCTTCGCCCTGCGCGTTGGTGAGGAAGTCACCGTAGTACTCGTTGGTGCCGTCAGCGGGGTTGCGCGTGAAGGCGACGCCCGTGGCGGACGTCTCGCCCTTGTTGCCGAAGACCATCGACTGCACGTTGACGGCGGTGCCGATGTCGTCGGCGATCTTCTCCATCTTGCGATAGTCGCGGGCGCGCTTGTTGTTCCAGCTCTTGAAGACGGCCTCGATGGCCAGCGTGAGCTGCTGGGATACCGTCTGCGGGAAGACCACGCGGCCACCG
>RCMX01000001.1:370034-456940 GCA_004348925.1 Actinomycetota bacterium | reverse complement strand
CGCTGACCTCTGCCGAGACGATCTCCTTGAACTCGTCGACGAGCGCGCGCATATCGGCCGCGTCGAGATCGGTGTCGTTCTTCACGCCGCGTGTGAGCTTCATCTTGTTGATCGCGTTCTCGAACCTGTCACCCTCGACATCGAGAACGACCTTGCTGAACATCTGGATGAAGCGGCGGTAGCTGTCCCACGCGAACCGGTCGTTGCCGGTCTGCTGGATGAGGCCCTGCACCGAGACATCGTTCAGGCCGAGGTTCAGGATGGTGTCCATCATGCCCGGCATGGAGAACGCCGAGCCGGACCGCACCGACACCAACAGCGGGTCGGCGGGATCGCCCAGACGCTTGCCCATCTTGCCCTCGAGCTCGGCGACGTAGGTGTCGATCTCCTCGGCAAGGCCCGCCGGGAACGCCGGGGGTGTGGAGTTGTAGTACTCCATGCATGCCTGACACGTGATGGTGAATCCGGGCGGGACCGGGAGTCCCATGTTGGCCATCTCGGCAAGGTTCGCACCTTTTCCGCCGAGAATGAACTTCATGTCCTTGTTGCCCTCGGTACGTCCCCCACCGAAAGCGTACACACGCTTGACGTCAGACAAGTCACTTCTCCCTCACACCGGCGACTGACCAGAGCATGATAACGTAAACATCGCGCATCAGGACACGCGTTCTGGCTGACGGTTGCGCAGGCGGGTCAGACGGACGGACGGAACCTCTCAGTCCTGCGTCTCGTATCCCTCGAGGTGCGCTGTGATCTCGCGCGCGGTCTCCTCGATGGCGCGGTCATCGGTGTGCACCACGATGCAGCCGATGCGACGCATGACGGCTCGCGCCTCCTCGAGCTCGTGCTCGATCGCCTCGCGCTCCGCATAACCGGGCACCCATCCCCCCAGCTCCGACATGCGTGCCGTACGGATCTCCATGAGGATGTCCACCGAGGTGATGAGCCCGAAGACGCGACGGGGATCGAGCTCGAAGAGCTCGTGCGGTGGCGAGACACCGGGTGCAAGCGGCACGTTCGCGACCCTGAAGCCCTTGAACGCAAGGTACATCGACAGCGGCGTCTTGCTGGTGCGAGAGACGCCCACGAGCACGATATCAGCTTCCTGGAGACCCTCGGTGTTGCGACCGTCGTCGTGTCGCACGGCGAACTCCATCGCCTCGATGCGGTCGAAGTAGTCCTGATCGGTGCGGCGGATGGCGCCCGCCTCGCCGGTGGGCGAGTAGCCGCTCGCACGCATGAGCACGTCGACGGCCGGGCCGAGCAGATCCACCGCATGCACGCCGCCCAACGCGAGCTTGCCCATCTCGACGCGCAGTTCCTCGTTCACGAATGTGTAGAAGAAGATACAGTGCGTGCCGCAGTGAGCTCTCACTTCGGCGCGGAGCTCCTCGGCGGTTGAGACCTTCGGCAAGCGTTCGATGCGAAACGCCTCGGAGTCGAATTGCGCGGCTGCAGCGCGCGCGACGGTCTCCCCCGTCTCGCCAAGCGAGTCCGAGAGGACGTGGATCGTGAGCGTCTGCGTCACCTGCCTCAGCCCGCCAGAGCGCCGAAGTCAGCGAACGCCGAGAACAGCGCCACGAAGCGGTTGAGGAGCTGCAGTCGCACGGTGCGGACGGCTTCATCGGGGTCCATCACGAGCACGCCGTCGAAGAACGCGTCGATCTGCGGGCGCAGCCGGGCGAGCACGCGAAGGGCCGCCGTGTAGTCGGCACGTGCGAGCGCGTCACCCGCTGCTCGCTCGGCAGTTGCGAGCGCGGTCGCGAGGGCGGCCTCCACCTCGCCCATCAGCGTGGCGTCGGCAGCCGTGCCGAGCTCGGGCTTGCTCAGGTTGCGGGCACGTGCGAATGCCACCGAGAGGTCCTCGATCGCATCGGCCTCGGCACGAACGCCGGTGAGCGCCGTCGCACGCGCAAGCGCGTCCGCAGGGTCGTCGCCCACAATCGCAAGAACCGCCGCAACCGTGTCGTACGCGTTCCCGCGGTCGCGCAGCATCCCCTCGAGCCTGCCGAGGAAGAACGCCTTGATTTCGGCGCCCACCTTCTCGACGTCCATTTCGGGCAGCACGTCCACGTACCCGGCGAGCGCGGCGGCGATCGACTCGTCGAGCGTGATCGCAAGACCGCCGTCGACCATCATCGTGAGGATGCCAATCGCGAAGCGGCGAAGCGCATAGGGGTCCGCCGAGCCGGTCGGCGCCTGACCGATCGCGAAGATGCCGGCGATCGTGTCGAGCTTATCGGCCGCCGAGACGAGCATGCCGGCAAGCGAGCGCGGGACGGCGTCGCCGGCGAAGCGAGGCCGGTAGTGATCGACGATCGCGTCGGCGACACCCTCGGCCTCTCCGGACGCAAGCGCGTAGTAGCGGCCCATCACGCCCTGGAGCGACGTGAACTCGACCACGGCGTGGGTGACAAGGTCGGCCTTCGCGAGATGCGCGGCACGGATCGCGTACGCCTCTTCATCCGGCGACGCGCCCGCCTTCTGAGCCAGCGCTCGCGCGAGCGCCTCGATCCGCGTGACCTTGTCGCCGAGCGACCCGAGCTTCTCCTGGAAGACGATCGCGCCGAGCCGGTCGACGTACGCCTCTAGCGGATGCTTGAGATCCTCGGTGTAGAAGAACGACGCGTCGGACAGACGCGCGCGGATGACGCGCTCGTGGCCCGCGATGATGGCGTCGGTGCGTGCGGGGTCGCCGTTGTGCACGACGATGAAGTGCGGCGCAAGGCCGCCGTCCGCGCGTTCGATCGGGAAGTACCGCTGGTGGGACTCCATCGCCTCTTCGAGCACCTCGCGCGGGACGTCGAGGAACGCTTCGTCAAAGTGCCCCACGCCGACCGTCGGCCACTCGACGAGGTTCACGACCTCGGCGAAGGTCTTCTCGGGAATCACCGCGGTGCCACCACGCTCGGCGGCGGCACGTTCAACTCCTGCGCGGATCGCGCTTGCGCGGGCGTCCTGGTTCGCGACGACCTTCTCGCCGATGAGCGACTCCAGGTACGTCCCTGCCGAGGCGATCTCGGCCGGACCGCCGAGGAACCGGTGCCCGACGCTCGTGCGACCGGCGGTCACACCGGCGTACTCCACCGGGACGACCACGTCGCCGAAGAGCGCGACGAGCCAGCGCACCGGACGGATGAACCTGGCGGTGCCGCTTCCCCATCGCATGGACTTCGGCCAGTCGAGCCCGGCGACGAGCCCGCTCAGGATCTCGGGCAGCACCGTCATCGCCGACTGCCCCTTGCGCTCGACGACCGCGAAGACGTAGGAGCCTCCCTCGACGTCTTCGACCACGAGGTCGCCCACGTCGATGCCTTTGCCGCGCGCGAAGCCCTCGGCCGCCTTCGTGGGCGCGCCGTCAGCGTCGAACGCGGCCTTCGCTGCCGGACCCTTGTGACGCAGCGTCACGTCTTCCTGCTGCTCCGCAAGGTCGTTCACCACAAGCGCGATGCGGCGCGGGGCGCCGTAGACCGCGATCGAGCCGTACTCCAGGTGCGCGTCGGCGAACGCCTTCTCGGCGCGCTCCTTGATCTGCGTAACGGCAGCGTAGAGCGGTGCCGAGGGGATCTCCTCGGAACCGATCTCGAAGATGAGGTCGCGGCTCATTCGGCATCACCGCCTTCGGTCACCAGTGCGTAGTAGGCCTCGCAGCAGGCTTTCGCAAGCGAGCGGACGCGCAGGATGTAGCCGGTGCGCTCGGTAACCGCGATGGCGCCACGAGCATCGAGCAGGTTGAATGCGTGGCTGCACTTCAGCACGAAGTCGTACGCCGGCAGGACCAGTCCCGCCTCGAGCGTGCGCTTGCACTCGGCCTCGTAGGTGGTGAACAGGCCGAGCAGCATGTCGACATCGGCGACCTCGAAGTTGTAGCCCGAGTACTGCTGTTCGTTGCGCAAGAAGACGTCGCCGTAGGTGAACTTGAGCCCGTCCGGGCCGACCGACCACGTGAGGTCGTACACGCTGTTCACGCCCTGGATGTACATGGCAAGCCGCTCGAGCCCGTAGGTGATCTCTGCGGGAACCGGACGGCACTCGATGCCGCCGACCTGCTGGAAGTACGTGAACTGCGTGACTTCCATGCCGTTGAGCCACACTTCCCACCCGAGACCCCACGCGCCGAGCGTGGGCGACTCCCAGTCATCCTCCACGAGGCGCATGTCATGCTCGGCTGGCTCGATACCGATGGCGCGGAGCGAGCCGAAGTACAGGTCGAGCACATCGTCCGGGCTCGGCTTGAGGATCACCTGGTACTGGTAGTAGTGCTGCAGCCGGTTAGGATTCTCGCCGTAGCGACCGTCGGTGGGACGCCGCGATGGCTGCACGTACGCGGTGCGCCACGCGTCCGGGCCGAGCGCGCGAAGCGTGGTGGCGGGATGGAACGTGCCCGCACCGACCTCCATGTCGTACGGCTGCAAGACCACGCAGCCCTGATCGGCCCAGTACCTCGAGAGCGCCAGGATCATGTCCTGGAACGTGAGTGCTGACATGTAGAGAACCCCTTGACTCGGAATCGGTCAGAAGACGCGAAACGACGTGCTGGTAGTGTACATCAGGGGGCAGATGAACCACTGACCAGCGCGCGCTCAAGTGCTCGATCAAACGTGAGCACCGGCGCTCGGTCCCTCCGAGCGCACGCAATCAGCAGCCCATCCACGAATCCAAGCACGGGCCGAGCTGCAACGATCTTGAGAGCATCCAGAGCAACGGGATCAATCGCGAAGTCCTCAGAACCGCACAGTGAACCTATGGCTTCCGCCCCGTTCGCGGGGGAGACTCCGTATCTGCTCTCTAGCACCTGTAACGTCTCGAACACAACTGCTTCAGTCACGAGAATCGGCCCAGTACCATCAACCTGGATCCGATCGCAGAGCGTGACCGCACGACTGTGGTGGCAGTCGGCCGCCTGAAGAAGAGCCACCAGCCAACTCGTGTCCGCCAGCTTCATTCGGAGTCCTCAGGATCATCTTCGGGCTCGTAGGGGACGAGTTCGCCATCGCGAAGGATGAAGCTCCCCCCGGGGCCCGCCACGAACGGACCGCCAAAGCGCTTCTCCTTCTCCGCCCAGTGCGCCATGATGCCCTCGGAAACAAGTTCGTCGTCACTCTTGTCGCTTATCGGGAACGGCGAACTGACTGCCGAAATCCGGTCCACGATTTCCTGCAGCGTCGGCTGCCGACGCACGGTGACATAGTCGGCAGTCGTCTCGAACACGAGGGTGTCGCCTTTGCCGACTCCGAGCGCTTCGCGAATCCCGGCAGGGATGGTGATCTGACCTTTGGAGGTTATCTTCGCGTTTGCATACACGCCGCACTCCTTACCTCCGCGCATCGTCCTTACCTGGCACACTACGCCTTACCTCTGACATGTCAATCGAATCGAGGACGCCTACCCTTCGCGCATGTACGCGTCGAGCGCCTTCATCCGCGCGGGCAGGTGATACGAGACGAACGTCTTCACCAGGCGGAACGTGTCATTCATCGCCGCCTCCGGTACGCCGAGCGCCGCGATGTCGGCGAGCTTCGTGCGAAGCAGGGCATCGATGACGACCGGAACGTCCGCCGCGACCGGCACGACCGAGAGGTCCGCGCCGGCGCATGCGGGGCACACCACACCGCCTGCAGCAAGCGAGAAGCGGACGTCTTCACGATCCGTCGCGGCCGCGCAACACGCGCATGCCGCAAGCTGCGGCCGGTACCCCTGCATCGCCATCCCCTTCACCAGGAAGGTCGCCACCAGCGAACGAAGGTCCCCGATCGCGGCGATCTCGATCGCGTCGAGCGTGGCGGTAGCAAGCGCGAAGAGGCGTTCCTCGGCCTGGCACTCGACCGACACCTTGTCGAGGAAGTCGACGATCACCGAGGCCGCGCGAAGGCGGTCGTAGTCGCTCCTGAGCGCGTCGTGGCTCGTGACCGTCTCGGCCTCCGTGACGATCTCGAGCGAGCGGCCGGGTGAGAGCATGAGATCCGCCACCGAGAACGGCTCGAGCCGCGCCCCGAATCGCGACTTGGTCTTGCGGGCGCCCTTGGCTACGGCACGGATCTGACAGCCGTCGGCCGCCAGCAGCGTCACGATGAGATCGGACTCGCCGAGCTTGGTCTTGCGAAGCGCAAGCGCCCGCACGCGGTACGTGGCGGCCACGGAGCTACGCGCCGCTCCGCGCGTCGAAAGCCGCAAGAATCTCGATTCCCGCAGATGAGCCGATGCGATTCGCTCCGGCTTCGAGCATCGCGAGCGCTGCCTCCAGGTCACGGATGCCGCCGGCGGCTTTCACGCCCACGTTCGCGCCGACGGTCGCACGCATGGCCGCGACGTCTTCGGCCGAGGCACCCCGCGGACCGAAACCCGTGGAGGTCTTCACGAAGTCGGCACCCGCTGCCACGGCAATGCGGCTCGCGCGGACGATCTGCTCGGCATCGAGGTAGCCGGTCTCCAGGATCACCTTCACGATGGCCGTGCCGTCGGACGCTTCGCGAACCGCCTCGACGACCGCCGCGATGTCATCTTTCACGAAGGCGTCCTCCGCTTCGAGCAGCGCGGCGATGTTCATGACCATGTCGACCTCGTGGCAGCCGAGCTTCACGAGCTGCGCCGCCTCATCGGCCTTCGTCTCAGTCATGCAGTAGCCAAGCGGGAAACCGCACACCGAGCACACCTTCGTACCGGTGCCCGCGAGGATCTGCGATGTGACCGGCACGAGGAACGGCGAGACGCACAGCGAGGCGAACCCGTACTTTGCGCTGTTCTGGATCCACTCGGCGGCGGCCTTGAAACCGACCGTCGGCTTGAGCAACGTTTGATCGATGGAACCCGCAAGCGCCGCCCGGTCGATCGTCATCTTAGCGCCCCTCTCCGTACCCGAACCGCTTGATCTGCGAAGCGTCGCGACGCCAATCCTTCTTGAGCTTCACGCGAAGGTCGAGGTAGACCTTCGTGCCGAGCAACCGCTCCAGATCGACCCGCGCGTCGGTGCCGATCTTGCGGATCATCTCTCCGCCCTTACCGACGATGATGCCCTTCTGCGACTCACGTTCCACGTAGATGACCGCCATGATAGTGGTCGTGTCTGACTTCTTGTTGTACGTCATGTCGTCGATAGCGACGCCCACAGCGTGCGGCACCTCATCGCGCGTGTTGTGCAGGATGCGCTCGCGGATGAACTCGGCAAGCATGACCTCCACCGGCTGATCGGTCGGCATGTCGCGCGGAAAGTACCGCGGGCCGTCAGGCAGGTGGGCCTTCACTGCCGAGACGACACCGTCGAGGTTGAACCCCTCGCGTGCCGAGCAGACCACGACCTCGTCGAACTTGCCGAGGCCACCGGCTACCGCCAGCTGCTTCTCGACCTCTTCAGGCTTCGCGATGTCGGCCTTGGTGAGGATGAGCACGCGCGCTGCCTTCGCCTCGGCGACGCGATGCGCGACCCAGCGGTCGCCCGGGCCGATCTGCGCCGAGACGTCGATGACGAGGCACGCCACGTCCACGTCGGCGAGCGCCATCATGCTGGACTTGTTGAGCTCCTCGCCGAGCTGGTCCTCCGGCTTGTGGAGTCCCGGCGTGTCGATGAACACGATCTGTGCGTCTTCCTGGTCGACGATCGCGCGAAGGCGGTGCCGCGTCGTCTGCGGGGTATTCGAGGTGATCGCGACCTTCGAACCCACAAGCGCGTTCACCAGTGTTGACTTGCCGGCGTTCGGGCGTCCGACCAGCGCAACGAAGCCGCTCTTGACGACCTCGTATGCGGGTGCCGTCATTCTTCGTCCTCGCCATCGTCCTGATCGAGGTAGCCGCGGACGAACGCGTCCGGCAGCAGCACATCAAGCGAGGTGACCTCGACCGCATCGGTCTTGCCGCCGAGAATGACGCGCATCTCGGGATTGAACTCCGCCAGGAACTGGCGGCACGCGCCACACGGAACCGTGGGTGCGTCCGAGTCGCCGACCACGGCAATGGCATCGAACTCGGTGAATCCGGCCGTGACAGCCGCCATGGCGGCAGCACGCTCGGCGCAGATGGTGGAGCCGTACGCGGCGTTCTCGACGTTCACGCCCTGGAAGATCTCGCCGCCTGCGAAGATCGCGGCGCCTACCCTGAAATCCGAATAGGGCGCGTAGGCCTTGGAGCGAATCTCGCGTGCAAAGGCGAGCAGTGCAAGATCGGGTTGCGTGATGCCCTTAGTCATCCTCGGCCCCTTTCTCGATCGATGCGGTCGCCGGCTCGACGACCACCTGTCGGATGCGGTTTCCTTCAACGTCTCGTGCTGTGATGCGCAATCCCTCGATCTCGATCGACTCCCCCGCGTCGGGTATGTGCCCGGCGATCTCGATGAAGAGCCCACCGACAGAGTCGGCCTCAAGTTCGACGCTCGTGCCGAAGACCGCGTTTAGGTCGTCGATCGGCGTTCGTCCGTCTACCAGGATACGCCCATCGCCGAGGTCGACCATCATTTGCTCGGCAACGTCGTATTCGTCGAAGATCTCGCCCACGATCTCCTCTAGCAGGTCTTCGATGGTGACAAGACCCGCGGTGCCGCCGTATTCGTCGGCCACGATGGCGATGTGCGTCTTGCTGCGCATCTCCATGAGCAGTTCCTCGACCGGTTTGGTCTCGGGCACGAAGTACGGCTCCCGGGCGATCTTCGCCAGCTGCATGTCATAGCTGCCACGCCCGAGGAAGATCAGCAGGTCCTTCGCGTACAGAACGCCGAGGATGTCGTCTACGGTGTCGTGGTAGACGGGCAGCCGGGACACCCCGGACTCCTCGATGAGATCGAGCGCGTCGCCCACGGTCGCGGTATCTTGAAGACACACCATGTCCGTTCTCGGGACCATGACCTCACGCACGATCTTGCTCGTGAAATCGGCGACCGCATCGATGATCGCCTCCTCGGCCTCATCGCGTGCGGATTCGTCATCGTCGTTTCCGGAGACGCTGCGCAGCTCATCGGGCGTGACCCACCCGTCGGCGATGCGCTCCTCGGACACAAGCCCGACGATCGACGTCCATCCGGCGCCAAGCGTACGAGCGATCGGGTAGAGGACGCCGGAGAGCGGCGTGGCGAGGGGCGCGGCCGAGAGCGCGACCCGCTCCGGATTGTGAACAGCAAGCGTTCGGGGCAACGCCTCCGCGAAGATGAACACCACGACCATGGCGAACACCGCGCCGATGAGCAGCGTGACCCACACATGCGGCAACTCGGTGAGGTTGAGCAAGACCCAGCCGATGCTTGCCGAAGCGATGACGTACGCGAGCGACCGCATCAGCGCCGTAGCGGCGACCAGCCGACCCGGATGCTCGAGAAGCGTGTCGAGCGCGGGAGCACCGCGCCGCTCGCTCTCCACCAACCGCCTCGAACGACCGCGAGAGATGTGCGGAACGGCCGCTTCGGCGGCGGTAAGCACACCCAGCGTGGCGATGAGCGACGCGAGCACAATGACTTCGGAGACAAGAATGAGTGCGATCATCGGGTCCGGCTCAGGCCCTCCCTGGTACGACTAGAACCAGAATACCTGAAAGATGGCCGTCGTGATGAGGAAGCCGAGCACGCCACCCCAAACGACCTGCCAGATCGTGTGGGTCTCGGACTCCACGCGGCTCTGCGCGACAAGCGCCGCGATGAACAGGCCGATGACACCCGCACCGGCGTTGCCGGTGGTGTAGGCGATCGCCGCGGCGCCGCCGGTCGCGAGCGCGGTGTGGCCCGACGGCCATCCACCGCGCAGCCACGTACCGCCTTCGCGCCGGAGCGCCTTCGCCACGAGAACCGCGAACGCCGCCAGCACGAGCGCGACGACGGTGACGTGCGACGGCGTCTGACGCACGCGGACGAGCAGGGTGGTCGTGACGTTCGCCAGACGACCGAAGAAGACGACGTAGCCGGTCACCATCGCGCACACGGCGCTCACGAAGACCGCGCCGGCGGCGACATCTTTGGCGATCTTCGCGAACGGGTCGAAGCTCTGGGTTGCGACGTCGATGGTCGCTTCGATCGCGGTGTTCACGAGCTCGGTTCCGATCACGAACGCGATGGTGAGCATGAGCGCGAGGAACTCGAGCCGGCTCACCCTGAAGAAGAGCGCCGCTATGAGCACCACGGTCGCGGCGGCGACGTGGATCCGCATGTTGCGCTGCGTACGCAGCGCGTACACGATGCCGTCGATCGCGTAGTTGAAGCTCCAGAGGATCGACCGGCTGCGCATGCGCTACTCCGCCGCGTATGCCTCGAGCAGCACGGCCTCGCGCGCTTGCATCACCGACGCGTCTTCGTCCGTCTCGTGGTCATAGCCGAGTAGATGCAGTATGCCGTGCACCAGGAGCAGGTTGAGCTCGGATTCCACCGTGGTGCCGAGCTCCATCGCCTGTGCGGCCGCCACCTCCGGAGCGATGATGACGTCCCCGAGGGTGATGGGCTCATCACCGCCAGCCACGCAGGGGTCGTCGCATCCGAACGACAGCACATCGGTGGGACCGGCGATGCCACGATACTGCTCGTTCAGCCGCGCCATCTCGTCGATGTCGACAAGCGCGATCGAAAGCTCCGAGTTCTCCGGGGCCGATTCCAGACCGAGCGCGAAGTGCGCCAAACGCTCGAACGCCTCGAAGTTGAGCGGCTCAGGCTCGCGATGGCTCGTTACGCTGACCAGCATGCTTGTCCCTCCCGCTGACGACGTCCGGGTACTCCATTCTTGGATGGTACACGCTCGAGAGCAGCCGCGTGTAGACACCGATGACCGCTTCGATCTCGGCGAGCGTCATGTTCGCAAGATCAAGCTGGTGATCGGCAAGCTTGGTCGAAACGACCTTGCGAACGACCTCTTCGATGCGGGGAGGCGTGGGCTTCGTCGTTGCCCGCACAGCAGCCTCCGCGCTGTCGGCGAGCATGACGAGCGCCGCCTCCCGCGAGCGCGGACGCTCGCCCGAGTACCGGAAGTCGGCCTCGTACACCGGACCGCCTGACGCGGCCGCTTTGTTGTAGAAGTACACCACCATCGACGTCCCGTGATGCTGTCGGACGATCTCCACGACCTCCTGTGGCAGCCGGTACTGCTCGGCGAGCTCGACGCCCTCGCGAACGTGCGCGGTGATGATGAGCGCCGAGAGGGCCGGCGACGTGTTGTCGTGCGGGTTCGCAAGCCCGGCCTGGTTCTCGACGAAGAAGCCGGGGCGCCTGATCTTGCCGACGTCGTGGTAGTAGGCGCCGACACGCGTCAGCAGCGCATTCGCGCCGATGTGCTGTGCGGCCGACTCGGCGAGGTTGCCGGTCATGACCGAGTGGCTGTACGTGCCCGGCGCCTCCATCATGAGCCGCTTGAGCAGCGGATGTCCCGGATTGGCGAGTTCGAGCAGCCGTACGTCGGTCGTCACGCCGAAGACCAGCTCGAAGACCGGCAGCAACCCGAGCATCAGGATGACCGTTACAGCGCCGCCGACGAGACCGAGGCCACCGGCGACGATCGCCGCCTGGAGCGCGCCCCCCTCGATGAGCGTCGCGCCGAGGGCCGATGCGCCCGTCACCGCGACGAGCAGCCCTCCCGCCGAGATGAGCCGCGAGCGCTCGCTGATGACGCCCATGGCGGTGACCCCGGCGGCTGTTGCCAGAAGCGACCCCACGACATGCGCGCCGTCGAGCACGCCGAACAGGATGCCCACACCGACGCCGACAACAGCGATGAGGATGCCGACGCGTGGGTTCAGCAGCAGCGTCGCGAGAACGGGCGCAAGCGGAATCGGCAGCACGTACGGCGGGACTCCGGGGACGAGAAGCGCGGACAACCACGTGCCGTACACAACGCCGAGAACAAGCACCGCGAGTATTGCGACGTCACGGAATCGCTCCCATACCTCGTGTTCGTTGCGGACCAGATAGAGCCCGCCGACAAGCACGAGCAACGACACGAGAACGACGTCGGCGATCGCGGTCGGAGCATTCGCGCGCGCGACGATGAGCGGGATCGACGCGAGCAGCGCCGTCACCACACCGAGCGCGATACGCTGGCCGGAAGCGGTCGAGAGCGCACCCTTCGTCGGCCAGAGCCGCGCGATCCTGTCCAGCAGACTAGGCATCGGCGGCTGCCGCCTTCGCCTCCTCGAACTCGCTGTAGGCGGTCACGATGCGCTGCACGAGGCGGTGCCGCACGACGTCACGCGACGAGAACTCGACGAAGGCTACGTCGTTCACGTTCTGAAGGATGCCGCGGACCTGCTTGAGCCCGGAGAGCGCGCCGATGAGGTCGATCTGCGTGACGTCTCCGGTCACCACGATCTTGCTCCCGAATCCGAGGCGCGTCAGGAACATCTTCATCTGCTCGGGCGTGGTGTTCTGCGCCTCATCGAGGATGACGAAGCTGTCGTTCAGGGTTCGACCGCGCATGAACGCGAGCGGCGCGACCTCGATGACGCCCTTCTCGGTGAGCATCGTGGACTTCTCGATGTCCATCATGTCGAAGAGCGCGTCGTAGAGCGGGCGCAGGTACGGATCGACCTTCTCGTAGAGGTTTCCCGGCAAGAAACCGAGCTTCTCCCCCGCTTCTACGGCGGGACGCGTGAGGATGATGCGACCGACTTCTTTCTTGCGCAACGCATCGACGGCCATGGCCATGGCAAGGTACGTCTTGCCGGTTCCCGCCGGGCCGATGCCGAACGTGACGGTGTTCTTGCGGATCGCATCCACGTAGTGCTTCTGCCCGGCTGTCTTGGGACGGATGCTCTTGCCGCGATGTGCGAGGATGACGTCTGAGAAGACGCTCGTAGGGCTGCATTCTCCCCGCTTGAGCATATCCATCGCACGGTCGAGGCTGTCGGGTGTGAGGTGTTCGCCCTTGCTCAGAAGCGCGATGAGCTCACCGAACACCGCGGAGACCGCCTGCGCTTCAGCGACGTCACCGACGATGGCGACCTCGTTGCCGCGCACGTTGATGTCAGATTCGAACTGCTCTTCTATGAGTTTGAGGAGATGGTCTCCCTCTCCGAGGAGATCGACCATGTTGATCTCGGGTGGCACGACCAGGCGGACCTGGGTGGGGTTCGACACGCTAGCAATCGCCTCCTTGGGCTGACGACTCGATTCTACCACGCGGTGAGCGCGAATCCTGCTTCGTCGATAGCCGAAACGGTGAGCCGCGCGGGCGTTCCGGGCTCCGCCGCCCCCGACGGGAACTGCACGCGAGAGCCATCGCGCGCGGTGCCCTGACCCGGGCGCTCCGGCAACACCTCGACCGTCCGCCCGACCTGCCCGCGGAGGTGCTCGAGTCGCATGCGATCACCAAGCGCACGGACTGCGATGGCACGCGCGGCGATCGTCCCGGGCGCGACACGGTCCTCGCGAGCTGCCGCGGGCGTACCCGCGCGGGCCGAGTAGCGGAAGACGTGCAGCTTCGCGAAGCCGATACGCTCGAGGAACGCGAGGGTCTCGGCGGCGTCGACATCACGCTCGCCGGGGAATCCCACGATCACGTCGGTCGTGACCGCAAGGTGCGGCACCGCGTCTCGCGCGCGAGCCACGATCGCAGCGTACGTGGCGGTGTCGTAGCGGCGGCCCATCTCGGCCAGGGTGCGGTCGCTGCCGGACTGCAGCGGTATGTGCAGGTGCTCGCAGAACGCCGGGGTGGCGCTGATGGCCGAGAGAAGCGCCTCGTCCACGTCCTCGGGTTCGATGCTGGAAAGCCGAATGCGCTCGATGCCGGTCGCTGCGACAGCCTCGATGAGCGCGGGCAGACGCACGCCGGCGTCATCGTAGCGCCCGATGTTGATGCCGGTCAGCACGACCTCGTGCGCGCCTGCATCGCGAAGCGAGCGTACCTCGGCAAGCACCTCGGCAAGCGGCGCCGAGCGGGGCACGCCGCGCGCATGAGGCACGATGCAGTACGCGCAGAAGTTGTCGCACCCGTCCTCGACCTTCACCATCGCGCGGGTGCGGAAGCTCGCACCGGCGCGCGCGGAGGGCTCTCGAGCGTCTTTGAGCCGCGTGCCGAGAACCGCCGTCACCCGCGCGGGCACGAGCGACTTGTCGGCCTCCACGACCACGCGCTCCCCGAGCGCGGCAAGCGTCCCGTCATCGAGCGCGGCGCCGCAGCCGGTCACGACGACCACGGGCGCCTGAGGAAGGGCGTGCGCGTGACGGATTGCCTTGCGCGCCTTGTGGTCGGCCTCACCGGTCACGGTGCACGTGGTCACGACGACGACCTCCGCCTCGGCCTCGGGCACGACCCTGGCACCCGAACCGACCAGTGCGGCAGCGATCGTCTCGGCTTCGACCTGATTGACCTTGCAGCCGAGCGTCTTCATCGCTACCCGATGCGTGCTACGCGCCACCGAGACCCCCGCGTGCCGCAAGCGCAAGCGCGGTCGCGACCACGCCGGCCGTCTCGGTGCGAAGCACGGTAGCGCCGAGCGAGACCACCCTCGCGCCCTGCGAGACAAGCGCAGCGACCTCCTCGGAGGAGAACCCGCCCTCGGGGCCGATGACGATCGCGACGGCGGCGTCCGACGGCAGCGCGGCATCGCCGATCGCGGCCTCGATCCCGGGAGCGTCGGCGGCGTCCTCCCACGCGACGAGCACGAGCGCGGCGCCCGCGAGCACGCCCATGAGGCCCGCGACGTCGGCGAGCGCCGTCACCTCGGGCACCCGCGTGAGCTGCGCCTGCTTGGCGGCGCCGGCCGCGATGCGATGCCATCGCTCCACGCGCGAGGCCGCCCTGGCGACATCGAGCCGAACGACCGAGCGCGACGTCATGAGGGGCACGATGCGCTCGCAGCCCAGCTCGGTGACCATGCGCACGACGAGGTCCATCTTCTCGCCCTTGGCAAGACCCTGCACCAGCCAGATGCGGGGTATGCGCGGAGCGTCCACGGCCTCCCGGATCTCGCCGCTCACACCGTCAGCGCCGACGACCGTGAGCCGCAGGAGCGCGGCAACGCCATCGGTCCCGACCGCGACGATCTCGTCGCCCGCAGTGAGGCGCAACACGTCACGCAGGTGGTGCAGGTCCCCCGCCGAGAGCGCGAGCGGCTCCTCGGCGGTGAGCGGTCCGGTGAGGAAGAAGCGATGCGCGCTCATCTACGCGCCGAGCCAGTCCTTGAGGCGCTCGAGCTTCGTCGGCCCGCCCTTGCCCGTGCCGAGCGATTCGCCGAGTTCGCGCAACAGCTCGCGCTGCTTCTTGTTGAGCTTCTTCGGGACGTCCACCCGCAGGTGCACGATGAGGTCGCCGACGCCGCCACGCATCCTCGGCATGCCGCTTGAGCGGACGCGCACGGTGTCGCCGCTCTGGACGCCGGCGCCGAACTCGACCGCCTGGTCACCGAAGAGACCCGGTACGTTGATGGTGCCGCCAAGCGCTGCCTGCGCGATGTTTATGGCCGCCATCGCGTGCAGGTCGTCGCCCTCGCGATGGAGGAACTCGTGCGGCGCGATGCGAACCGTCAGCAGCAAGTCGCCCGACTGCGCGCCGCGCACGCCGGCCTCGCCCTTGCCCGGGACACGCATGGTCGCACCGTCGGTGATACCCGCGGGAATCGACACGCGCACCGTTTCCGAGACACGCGTCCGTCCTTCGCCGCCACACGTGGGACACGGCGGCTCCACGATCTTGCCGGTAGCCGCGCATCGCTCGCACGGCGCAACCGATTCCATCACGCCGAGGATCGTCCGGCGCTGCGTGCGGCGCTGACCGGCCCCGTTGCACTCCGGGCACGTCTTGACGCTTCCGCCGGGCGCAGCACCGCTCGCATTGCAGGTGCCGCACGGCCCCACGCGATTGAGCGGCACGTCCTTCTCGACGCCGGTCGCCGCTTCCTGGAGCGTGATCACGGTCTGCCCGCGCATGTCGCGTCCCTCAAGCCGCACACGCTGCTGGCCCATGCCGCCCATGCCACCCATGAACACCGAGAAGATATCCTCAAAGCCGCCGAATACGTCTCCCGCGTCACCGTAGCCGGCCTGCCGCGGGTCGGCGGTGCCGTACTGGTCGTACATCGAGCGCTTCTGGTCGTCAGAGAGCACCTCGTACGCTTCGTTGATGCGCTTGAATTCCTCCTCGGCATGCTCGCCGTCGGAGACATCGGGATGCGTCTCACGGGCCTTGATCCGAAACGCCTTCTTGATTTCTTCGGCCGAAGCGTCGCGCGAGACGCCAAGGACCTCGTAGTAGTCGGTGGAAGCCACGGTTCTCCTTACTTATCCGAGCACGTCAGTGAGCGAATCGGCCACGGTCTTCACCGTGGTGATCGCGCGAGGATAGTCCATGCGGGTGGGGCCGATCACGCCGATGACACCGGTTCTGTCCGCGGTGCCGTACGGGCTGGCAACGAAGCTCATCGAGCCGAGTGCGTCGACCGGGTTCTCGTGGCCGATGCGCACCGCCAGGCCACCGGACTGCATCACATCCGAGAGGACCTTCAGCATCGTGAGGCCGTCTTCCAGAAGCGCGACAAGCGGCCGGGCGACACCGGGGTCCGCGAGTTCGGGCTGCGAGAGCAGCGCGGCCACACCGCCCGTCACCACGCGGTCCTCATCGGCTTCCTTGAGGCAGTCGACGACCTCGTCGAGCACCTGCAGCGTGACGCGCGCGAAGGCGTCACTTGCCACCGACGCGTCGTCCCGGATACCGAGAACCTGGTCGCCGACCTTGTCCTCGAGGATCGCGGTCAGGTACCGCTCCACCTCGGCGAGCATCGTGTCGGTGGCCGAGACCTGCAAGTCGAGCGTACGATTCGCGACCTGCCCCGAATCCGTCACGACCACGACGAGCGCACGCCGCTCGGCAAGCGGGACGACCGAGACGCGACGGATCCGGGCGCGTCTGAGCGCGGGAGCCGCCACCACGGCGACGTAGTTGGTGAAGCGCGACAGCAAGACGGAGGTCTCACGCATGACGTCCGCCATCTCGTGCTCGAGCGCGTCGTACGCGGTGTGGATGCTACCGACCTCCTCGGAGGAGAGGCCGAGGGCGCCGATGCGTTCGTGGACGTCGTCGACGAACGCGCGATAGCCGCTGTCGGTGGGCACGCGCCCTGCCGAGACGTGCGGTGAGCGCACGAAGCCGCTCTCTTCGAGTGCTGCCAGCTCCGAGCGAACAGTTGCCGGAGAGCAGCCGAGACGATGCCGCTCCACAAGGACCTTGGAGCCGACCGGCTGGGTGGTGCTCACATATTCGTCGACGAGCGCGGCCAAAATGGCGCGCCTGCGATCGTTCAGCATCTTCTTGCTCCCGTGTTGGCACTCACGTAATGAGAGTGCCAAAGAATGGTATCACGCCCGCGCCGCTCTGGGGATTGCGCTCATCCGTTCTCCTTGCGATACTGCAGACGCGCACATACTTAAGCAAGATTGTCTCAGGGGGACGAATGAACCGGTTCGCGCGGAGCGCCTGCGTGTTCGCAGTCGGGGTGGCAATCCTGTTCTCGGGCGCTGCCCTTGCTTACGGATACGACGAATCCACCTCGACCATCCCCGCCTCCACCGAGGAGAACTGCGGTCGTTGTCACAACCCGTTCGGGTACGCGATCTTCCACGGCCCCACCGCGATCGGCGTGCATGGCGGCTACACGACCACGACCTACAAGTGCAAAGGCTGCCACACCGTGCACCGCGCCCCTGCCGGCGGCCAGCTGCTGCTCCAGGGCGCGACCATCCAGGCCTCATGCGAGTCATGCCACGACGGAACCGGTGGGCGTGGCGTCTACGGGACCATCGTCGCTCGCGGACTCCAGGTCGCCGGCGACCATTCCGTGGAGGCGACGACCGTCGTTCCGGGCGGCGACGCCGAGAGTGGCGGCTCCGCGACCATGTCGTTCGCCGGCACCGGAGGAACACTCACGTGCACCGACTGCCACTCACCGCACGGGTCCACGGTCGTCGCCGCTTTTCAGGGCGACCGCTACCGCATTGCCAACTCCACGACGCGTCTCCCGCTTGTGAAGAACCGACTGCTCAAGCAGCGTCCCGGCAACACCGCGACCGCGACTGCCGAGTACGGCTCGGACTGGTGCCTGGCGTGCCATCAGGGCCGCTCCTCGGCGCTCAGCACCGTCCACAACCACCCCGCGGATTCGAAGGCTACCACCGCCACGCCGTTCGTCTACAACCGGGTCGCGCGCCTCGATGTGAGCGGCGCATGGACCGGGACGACGGTTGCGAACCAGACGCTCGGGTTCTCGAACCAGGGGTACCTGATGCCGTATCCGAGAACACCGCAGCAGGCAGGACACGCACCGATCTGCCAGCAGTGTCACGAGGACGCCCGTAGCGTGGGCTCCCTCTCGACGATCGGCAACACCGCGCTCGTCACACCGTTCCTCGTGACGATGCCGGACGGTGTCGAGACGTCGAGCAATCCGCGATTCCAGAACTTCCCCCACGAGACCAGCAACTACCGCATGCTCGTCGAGGCGACGGTCTCAAGCTTCAACGACGACCTCTGCCTCAACTGCCATCCCACATCGCAGCTGCCGTAGGGTTCGCGCCTACTCCCCCGCCCACACGTCGCCGAACACCTCGTTGCCGAGCAGCCAGCCGCCCTCGGTGAGCCGCCAGCGGTCGTCGCTTCGTTCCACGAGCCCCGTTCCCGCCAGGCGTCCAAGCAGGCCCGCTACGCCCGCGCGCTCGACGAGCGCGACGTCAACGCCGGTCGTGAGACGCAGTCCGAGCATGACGTCCTCGCGCGCGGCCTCCCCGGCAGTGAGCGTCTCGATATCGGCCCGCGGCGCCGGCTGAAGACCCGTCTGCAGATCGCACGCGATCGCGTAGCGCACGCGAGCGGCGTCTTCCGGGACGATGAAGCCTGCAGCGCGAGCGGTAGCGGTTGTTAGCATCCCGTGCGCACCCGGACCCACGCCGAGATACTCGTGCCCCGTCCAGTACGCGGTGTTGTGGCGCGACTGCGCGCCGGGCTTCGCATAGTTCGCAACCTCGTAGCGTTCGAAGCCTTCGCGGGCCAGCACCTCGTTCGCGGCGATCATCATGTCGGCGGCAACGTCGGGGTCCGGCTCGGCGAAACGCCCGAGGAGCATCTCGGCGGCAAGGGGCGTCCCCGACTCGAGCGAAAGCGGGTACACCGAGACGTGCCCGGCGCCGGTGGCGATCGCGTACTCCACGCTTGCGAGCCACGAACCCATGCTCTGACCCGGGATGCCGCACATCAGGTCGACCGAGAGGTCGAGGTTCCACGCGCGCACCGAACGCGCTGCCGCGATGGCGCGGGTCGCGTCGTGCGCGCGTCCGAGCGTGTGGAGCACGTCATCGTGGAAGCTCTGTACGCCGAGGCTCACGCGGGTGACGCCCGCCTCGGCAAGCAGCGAGACAAGCTGGTCGTCGATCGAGTCGGGATTCGCCTCCACGGTGATCTCCGCGCCGGTCGCGAAGCCGATGTGGGTGCCGATTGCGTCCACAAGTCCGGCGAGCGCCGCGCCGAGCATCGATGGCGTGCCACCACCAACGTAGAGCGTCTGCAGCGGCCTCATGGAGAGGCCCCGCTCACCCCAGGCGCACGCCTGGTTCACGAGCGCGCTCGTCAGCGCGTCCACAGAGAGCGGAAGATCCGACCGGGACAGCGAGAAGAAGTCGCAGTACGCGCACTTGGTGCGGCACAACGGAACGTGCACGTAGAGATGCTCGGGCAGCGTCGGGATGTCGCCGGGGCTACTCATCGACCTTGAGGATAGCCATGAAGGCTTCCTGCGGGACTTCGATGTTGCCGACGTTCTTCATGCGCTTCTTGCCCTTCTTCTGCTTCTCCAGAAGTTTGCGCTTGCGGGTGATGTCACCGCCGTAGCACTTGGCAAGAACGTCCTTGCGCTTGGCCTTCACCGTCTCTCGGGCGATGATGCGACCACCGATCGCGGCCTGGATCGGCACCTCGAACATCTGCCGGGGAATGATCTCGCGGAGCTTCTCGGTAAGGACCTTCCCGCGGGCGTACGCCTTGTCCTTGTGGACGATGAAGCTGAGTGCGTCCACGATCTTGGTGGCAAGCAGCACGTCGAGCTTCACGAGCTCGCTTGTGCGGTAGCCGATGTACTCGTAGTCCATGCTGGCGTAGCCCTTGGTGCGGCTCTTGAGCTGGTCGAAGTAGTCCATGATGAGTTCCGAGAGCGGCATCTCGTAGTGCATCTCGACGGTCGTCTTCGAGAGGTACTGCATGTCCTTGAAGCTGGCGCGATGCCCCTCGGCAAGCTCCATGACCGGGCCGACGTACTCCGGCGGCACGAGCACGGTGACCTTGAGGTACGGCTCCTCGATGTGGTCGATCGTGCCCGGGTCGGGCATGTCCTGCGGCGAGTGGATGTACTCGCTCGTGCCGTTCGTGCGGAAGATGTGGTACTCCACCGACGGCGCCGTGGCGAGCAAGTCCAGGTCGAATTCGCGCTCAAGGCGCTCCTTCACGACCTCCATGTGCAGCAGGCCGAGGAACCCGACGCGGAAGCCGAAGCCAAGCGCATGGCTGCTCTCGGGATCGTAGATGAGCGCGGGATCGTTGAGTTGCAGCTTGTCGAGCGCATCGCGCAGCTCGGGGTACTGGTCGCCATCGATCGGGAAAAGGCCGGTGTAGACCATCGGCTTCACTTCGCGGTAGCCCGGTAGCGGATCCTCGGTCCCGTTCCTGGCAAGGGTGACGGTATCACCGACCTTCACGAGCGACGGGTCCTTGAGACCCGTGATGAGGTACCCGACCTCGCCGACACCGAGTTCGTCGACCGGCAGGTTGGCAGGACGGCGGACACCGACCTCCTCGACATCGGTCACGGTCTGGGTGGCGAGCATCCGGACCTTCATGCCCTTACGGACGTGGCCGTCGACGATGCGGACAAGCGCGACGACGCCGCGATAGGCATCGAAGTACGAGTCGAAGATGAGCGCCTTGAGCGGTGCATCGGGATCCCCCACAGGATGCGGCACGTGCTTCACGACCGCCTCGAGCGCCTCCCGGACGCCGATACCGGTCTTGCCGCTTGTGAGAACCGCTTCGTCGGCAGGGATCGCGAGACCCTCTTCGATCTCGTGACGCACGCGCTCGGGGTCTGCGGCAGGCAGATCGATCTTGTTGATGAGCGGGACGATCTCCAGATGCGCGTTCATGGCCAGCTGCGCGTTGGCGACCGTCTGCGCTTCCACGCCCTGAGAGGCGTCGACGACGAGGAGCACGCCTTCACATGCCGCAAGCGAGCGGGAGACCTCGTAGGTGAAGTCGACGTGGCCCGGCGTGTCGATGAGATTCAGCTGGTACGTCTGGCCGTCGGACGCCTCGAAGTACACACGCACCGCCTGCGCCTTGATGGTGATGCCGCGCTCGCGCTCGATGTCCATCGAGTCGAGCACCTGCTCCATCATGTCGCGGTCGGCGATGGTGTTCGTCAGCTCGAGCATGCGGTCGGCCAGGGTGGATTTCCCGTGATCGATGTGCGCGATGATCGAGAAGTTTCGTATGAGAGTGGGGTCTGTCATCGGAGCGTAAGGATAGCAGGGAGCGGGTTCGCATGTCGAAGGACGTGCGCTACGATAGGTGGCGCCCGCATGTCTAGCCACACGGCACCCAGCGGCATCTCCCGGAGGAGCGCTGCCGCGTGGCCGAATTCCCCTTCTCGCTCCACCCTCCTGCGGTGTCTCGCAACGAGCACTTTCTGGTGCTCGCCCCGGCGGCGTCGGACGGCTGGTTCGACGGTCGAACGATCACGGCGCACAGCCCGGCCGGAGGTCTTTGCCGCTGCACGATGACGGATGCTGCCGAGCAGCTCGATGCCACGTTCCGATTCAGTGGGGACGGTCTGACTGCGGCGCTCATCATGTACGAGGGCGATGCGTTCGTTGCCCACTACACATCGTACTCGGTGCCGGACCTCACGCCGGAAATCGATTCGCGTCGGCGCGGGTCCCTGCTCGCAGAGGTGCAGTGCGACTTCAGTGGGGCATCCTACTCGGCTGCCGTGGATAAGACGCGTGATCGGATCGCTCGCGGTGATGTGTACGTGCTGAATCTGACGGGCCGCATCACCGGCACCCCTGTCACGAGCCCTTGGGACTCGTTCCTGGAGTTGCACCAACGTGCCAGAGGAAAGATGTCGGCATTCTTCGGCTCGCTCGATGCACAGCTGCCGACCATAGCTTCCGTTTCTCCTGAACGGTTCTTTCGTATACGCACCCTACAGGGTGAACGAAGGATCGACATCCGCCCGATCAAGGGGACCCGACCTCGCGAAACCGACGGCTCTGCCGACGTTGCAGGCAAACGAGCGCTGAGCGCAGACCCGAAGGAGCTGGCGGAGCACCTCATGGTCGTGGACCTCATCCGCAACGATATCGGCCGCATCTCGGCTCCGGGAACCGTCAGGGTGCATCCGTTCATGCACGTCGAGACAACACCCTACTGCCACCAGCTCGTCTCAGGCGTACACGGCGTCGTGCGCGGCGGTGCTTCGCTCGCAGAGGTACTCGCATCGATCTTCCCATGCGGCTCGATCACGGGAGCGCCGAAGCTCGCGGCTATGCGCATCGCCGACGAGCTGGAGCCATCCCCCCGCGGAGCGTACTGCGGCACGTTGATCGTCGCCATCCACGGTCACATCGATGCCTCGGTCTTGATACGAACGCTGGAGTGGACATCGCCCGACCGCGCGCAATGGGGAACCGGCTGCGGCATCACCTACGATTCCGACCCGACCACAGAGTGGAGCGAGCTCCAGCTCAAGGCGCAACCCGTCCTCGGAGCGGCGGAATTCAAGCATCCCGGTAGGTAATCCGGTGAACCGGCGAGGCTGCGGTGCCCCATCTTACCGAAGAGTGTTGGCGACGCCCGATGCCGTGTGTTAGTATCTCAGGGTTCGTCTGCACCCCACTGCGACGGGCATCATCCGAATCTGGAGGGACCTGAGAACGTGGCGAATATCAAGAGCCAGAAGAAGCGCGTGCTGACCAACGAGAAGGCGCGCATCCGCAACAAGGCCGAGAAGTCGGCTCTCAAGACCGCTGTCAAGCGCGTCAACGAGGCCGTCGACGCAGGCGACAAGGCTGCGGCCGTTGAGGCTGCCAACAAGGCGAGCAAGGCGCTCGACGTGGCTGCCAGCAAGGGCATCATCCACAAGAACCAGGCCGCCAACCGCAAGTCCGGCGTGCTCAAGAAGGCCAGCTCGCTCGAGGGCTAGGCTCTTCCGGTGACGGAGTGACCGCTACGGTCGCACACGGACACCACCCAGCGTTCGAACACGAGCCGGGGATCTCCCTGGCTCGTTTTCATTTTGGCGTCCCCTTCCGCAGCACCACGGAGCGCCTCGATCAGCTCCTCCGCGCGAAAGCGCTCCGCCTGGCGCGCAAGGTTCCGGTACTGCCAGTCGGCGAGCTTGAGGGCGCGCGCGGCCTCGCCGCTACTCATGCCACGATCGCGCAGTGACACGATCCCGATGAGCGAACGCAGGTGCCTGAGCGACATCGCCTGGATCCCCGGCAAGCTCTCACCGCTGTCGATGAGGTCGCCGAGCAGCGCGAGCGCCGATGCGGCCTCACGCGCTCCAAGGGCATCGAGGAACTCGAAGATCGAGGTCGGCGCCGACTGCACGACGACCGCCTCCACATCTGCGCGCTCAAGCTGCTGCTTCTCGCCGGCGTACGCGATGACCTTGTCGGCCTCGCTATCGAGTCTGCGCAGGTCTTTGCCGACAGCACGGACGAGCGTCTCAGCGCCGTCACGAGTGATGGTGCGACCCTTCGCGAGGAAGAGCTTGGAGACCCAACCCGGGAGTTCGGACTTCTTCGGCGCCGCGTATTCCGAGACCCCCCCGAGCGCATCGACGGCCTTGTAGATTCGCGTGTTCCGGGCGATCGAAGACGCGGCCAGCACGAGCGTGGCGACCGGCGACGGGTTCTTGGCGTACTCGGCAAGCAAGCCGAGTTCCTCGGCCGACATCTTGTCGGCATCTCGCACGACGATCAGCCGCTTGGGTGCGATGAAGGGCAGCGTGTTGGCCGCCGCGATCACGTCGTCGGCCTTCGCGTTCTCTCCGCTGAAAGTATCGAAGTCGAAATCGGGGTCACCCTCCGCTGCGACCATGTCGCGAAGGCGGCGGAGGGCGCGCTCGAGCAACAGCTCTTCTTTGCCGAAGATCAGGTAGACCGGCAGAAGTGCTTCGAGATTCGAAGCGGCCATCGTGCTCCTTAGTATGGAACGGCGGTTGAAGCGAAGGACCGAATCGTGCGTACTGGGACAGCCCTATTGTCGCACAGGCGCGGCGCGCTCCGACACGCCTCGCCGGTTCCACACGGTAGCCGTTCCCGGTCACTTCGATGCGCACGTCACCGCACTGGTCCGTCCGCCATATGCGAACGCCCGCGCGCCCCAACAGCTCGATCGTCTCGGGCGAGGGATGCCCGAAGTCGTTTCCGGCGCCAACGCTCACGATCGCGTCGCGGGGATGCCATGCGGCAAGCCCATCGGCAGTCAGGCCGTTCCGGCTGCCGTGGTGCGGCACCTTGAGGACGTCGGTCCTCAGCATGCCACCAAGCTCGAGCATGCCGCTCTGCGCGGCCTCCTCGGCATCTCCTGTCAGGACGCACGAGAAGCCACCGCACCGCACAGCGAGGACGATACTCGTGTCGTTGGTCTTGAGCGCCTCTGAGGGCGTCTCAGGCGGCCACAGCACTATGACCTCGGCGCGCCCCACGAACCAGCGGTCTCCTGCATGTAGCGGCGTCGTGGCAACCTTGCCGCGCGGCGTGAGACGCGGCGTCGCGGCCCTCACCGCCGAGAAGCCTTCCGGACCGGCTGCCTGCGGCAGCCCAACCCACCCGACGCGCACGACGCCGGCCAGCCCGGAGTACCCGCCGATGTGATCATCGTGATCATGCGTCAGGACCACCGAGTCGAGGGCGCGCACGCCGGCGCGTGCCAGCGCCTGCCGCAAGGCACCGGCATTCGCACCGACGTCGACCAGCATCGCGTGCGAGCCGTCACGCACCAGGATGGCATCGCCCTGACCCACATCCATCACGACGACCTCGCAACGCGCCGGTCCCCTCGGCCCGACCCCGGTTGCGAGGTTCGCGAACAGCACCGCCGCCAGACACACGCGCGCCGCAGCGACCGAACCGGGGCGCGGCCACCGCGCCCACAGCCACGCGACCGCACAGGCGCCGCCGACGATCGCGATGATTCCGGGGCTGCCTACGCTCACCGCGGCTCCCGGAAGCGATGCCAGCAGCGACGCCGAGCGAGTGACGAATGCGAGGATCCCACCGGCGACCCGAATGACCACGGAGCCCGCCGCGGGCCACAGACCGCCGAGCGCGGCCCCGCCCAGGCCGGTGCAGATCGCGATCTCCGCGGGCGGGACCACGACCAGATTCGCGATCGGTGCGGCAAGCGACAACATGCCGAACGTGCCGACCACGATCGGAAGCGTGCACGCCTGTGCGACGAGCGTGGCGCCGAGCAGCGATGTCACCTTCGGCAGACGATCCGCGAACGCCGCAGCGACCCACTCGATACCGAGATCCCCGAAGAGCAGCAGTCCCGCGACCGCGATCACCGACAGCGCCAGGCCGACATCGAACACACACCATGGCGACGCGACCGTCAGAGCGACCACGGCCACACACAGCGCCGCGATGCCGTCGCGCCGGATGCCGAGACACTCCCCCGCTGCGCCGAACACGAGCATCACCGCGGAGCGAACCGCCGAGAGCGCCATGCCGGTGAGGGCGGTGTAGCCGGCCGCGACGGTGACGACTGCGAACAGAAGCGTGCGCCTTGGCAGTCGTAGCCTCGCGCCAAGGGCGAGAACCACCCCGCACACAACGGCGAGATGCGATCCCGACACCGCGACAACGTGCGAGAGTCCCAGCACCCGGAAGTCCTCATCGACCGCGCTCCCGCTCAAGGAGCGCCGATCTCCAAGCACGACCCCACGAAGCAGCGCGCCGGGATCGCCCCGCACGACCTGAAGCCGCTCGACCGCCGCGACACGCCAGGCGAACAGCCGTCCGAGCGCACCGGATGGCCACCCGACGTCCGTCACGGACCACGCGCTTGCCGTGGCATGTTCGCCTCCGCGCGCGGCACGCCTCCCGACGTCATCATGCTCGCGCAGCTTGGGAATCGCCGAGAACCGGACGATTCTGCCGTACTCGGGCACCGGATCGTCGCCCGACAGCCACACTGAGAGCACGGCGCCGCGGAACGGTCCTTCCGTGATGCGCACGCGAATGCCCGGACCGAACGCGCCTTCACGCGGATCCGCAGTCACCATGCCGACCCACTCGCGCGCACCGGCGTCAGCGAGCCCCCGGGTCCGCGATCGCCAGGAAGCCCCCTGCAGCATCGACGCCGTGCCGCCGACCATCACACCGGCGAGCACGAGCGCCACCGCGGTGGCGGCCGGATCGAAACGACCGACCCGGCGTCGGCGAAGGACCAGGAAGCAGAGTGCGGCCACCAGGGCGACTGCGCTCATCGCTGCCTGCATCGATGCGGGATCGCCCGTCACGATTCCCCAGCTGACGTGCTCGCCGGACATCGCGCCGACCCACGCCGCGACCGCAAGCCACGCGACAGGCGGCAGCGTGGGTCGCTCGCACTGCCTCCTGCCTCCTGGCTCCCCCTTCATGTTCAGTTGACCGTGATGAGGTCTTTGAGCGTGTCGAACTTCTTCTGACCGATGCCCGAGACACGCATCAGGTCTTCGACCTTTTTGAACGGACCGTTGGCCTCCCGGTCGTCCACGATCTTCTGGGCAGTCGACGGGCCGACGCCCGGCAGCGCGTCGAGCTCGGCGGCCGTTGCGCGGTTGAGGTCGACCTTGCCTCCCGCAGATGCGGACCCTCCGCCGCCGGAAGCGGCCGTCGCCCCGGCGCCATCGACGCCGCCCGCCTCGTACTCTTGCTGCGTGAGCATGCGCACCTGCTCGCCATCCGCCAGGACGCGCGCCAGGTTGATGCCCTCCTCGGCGGCGTTGCCGGCCACTCCCCCCGCTGCGGCGATAGCATCGCTGACACGGCTGCCCGGAGGCAGCGAGTACACACCCGGCGTCTTCACCGCGCCGACCACATGGACGGTCACGCTCGCCTCGGCGGCTGCCGTTGCTTCGGCGATGATCGCCTGCTCCACGCCACCATCCACCGGCGCGGCCGCGACGTCGACACCGCCCGGCGACGGCCAGAAGCGCCATGCGGCGACGGCGATGACCACGACGGTCGCAGCGCACAGCACCAGGATCGCCCGGTCGCTCAAGCCGGCAAGCCCTGCTCTCGCCAACAACTCACGCGCACGATCTGGCACCTCGAACGACACGGACGCCCCCCTTCCTCCGGGACTGAGGGGGCGTCCGCACGAACACACATTACCCGGCAGGCATGACCCGTCGGTTACCTGTTCCTAACCGGGACCTTGCTTCCACGCGCGATACGCCGGGTTCGTGTTCGCGGGACAGTCGTTTCCGCAGCGCGTACAGGAGCGGCTCCAGTACGAGTAGCCTGCGACCGCCATGTAGCCAAGCCACAACACGGCCGCGATCCAGTGGAACATCCACGCACCCACCACGCCGATCAGCACCGAGAGGAGCAGCGGGATAGCCGCGACCAGCGACCTGATGTCCGAGAACTCCCTCTCCCGCTCACCCACCATGCGCACCGCGCGGGAACGCAGGAAGTACTCGGAACTGCGAACGTTGAACTGGCAGCAGAGGTTCGAGCAGCGGCTGCACGCGTACCACCAGTGAAACGCGATCGCGTTGCCGAGCGCGGCAAGGTAGAGCGCGAAGAGCCACGCGTTGCCGAAGTACGCTAGCACAGCAAGTGCCAGCACTCCCACCACGAGAGCCCACGCGGTCAGACGGCGCACGCGGAACCTACCCGACCACGATGCTGACGAGTTTGCCCGGCACGACGACGACTTTGCGTACGGTCTTCCCCTCGACATGTTCGGCGACCTGCTCGAGCGCGGCTTCGCGAACGACGTCCTCGGGAGCATCGGCCGCGACGGTGAGACGCGCACGGACCTTGCCGTTCACCTGCACGGCGTACTCGATCTCATCCGAGACCGCAGCCGCAGGGTCCCACGCGGGCCACGACTGCAGGTGCACCGACTCTGCCCGGCCGAGCACCTCGCGCCAGAGCTCCTCGGCCATGTGCGGGACGTACGGCGCGAGCAGCAGCGTGAGCGTCTCGGCGACATCACGCTCGAGCCCCACGTCGCGACTTCCGGCCGGGACCCCACGGCGGTAGTCGTACGCGGTGTTGAGCAGCTCCATCATCGCCGAGAGGGCGGTGTTGAACTGGAAGCGCTCGATATCGTCCGAGACCTTCCCCACGACGCGGTGCCGCTCACGGCTCAGCAGCTTGGTCGCCGGGTCGCCCGCGGCAACGCCGGATGCACCTGCTGCGCTCTCCTCGGCCACCTCCGTGATGTAGCGCCACGCCCTGCCGAGGAACCGCCACATGCCATCGAGGCCCTCGTTGCTCCACTCGAGGTCCTTGTCGGGCGGCGCCATGAACAGGATGTAGGCGCGCAGCGTGTCGGCGCCGTACTTCGCGATGATCTCCTCGGGGGCGACCACGTTGCCGCGCGACTTGCTCATCGTGGCACCGTCGAGCTTCACCATGCCCTGCGTGAGCAGGTTGGTGAACGGCTCGGCGAAGCTCACGAGTCCCATGTCGCGGTAGACCTTCGTGAAGAAGCGCGAGTAGAGCAGGTGCAGGATGGCATGCTCTATTCCGCCGATGTACTGGTCGACGGGCATCCAGTAGTCGGTCTTCGCCGGATCCCAGATCGCGTCGTCGTTGCGCGCGTCGCAGTAGCGCAGGTAGTACCAGCTGGAACACGTGAACGTGTCCATCGTGTCGGTCTCACGCCGCGCGGCACCGCCGCACGTCGGGCACGTGGTCTCGTAGAACTCGGGATGATCCGCAAGCGTCTCGCCTTTGGTGACATCCACATCCATCGGGAGCATCACGGGAAGGTCCGCCTCGGGCACGGGCACGAGGCCGCACTCGGGGCAGTGGATCGCCGGGATCGGGTTGCCCCAGTAGCGCTGACGGCTGATGAGCCAGTCGCGCAAGCGGAAGTTGATGCTGAAGCGGCCCTGGCCACGCTCGGCGAGCCACTCGGTGACCGCCTTCATACCCTCGCTCGCCTTGCCGCCGCGCATGCCGGTGAACGCTCCTGACTGCACCATCACGCCGGGGCCCGCGTACGCGACCTCCCACGGCACATCAGCGAGCACGCGCTCGCGCACGCCGGAGAGCTGGGAGAAGAGCATGTCGTCCTCGGCCACCACGACCGGCGGGATCGGCAGGTCGTACGTGCGAGCGAAGTCGAAGTCGCGCTGGTCGCCGCTGGGGACGGCCATGACCGCGCCGGTGCCGTACTCCATGAGCACGTAGTCGCTTACCCAGACCGGCACCTTCTCGCCGTTGACCGGGTTGATCACGTAGCGGCCGGTGAAGGCGCCACGCTTCTCCTTCTCCGCCGAGGAGCGATCGATCGAGGATTCCTTCGCGGCGGCGCGGACGACATCCATCACGGCGGCCTCGTACTGCGTGCCTGTCACGAACTCGCGCACCAGCGGATGCTCCGGCGCGAGCAGGAAGAAGCTGCAACCGAAGAGCGTGTCGGGGCGCGTCGTGAACACCGTGATGGTCGTGTCGGTCGGCTCCCCGGCCGCGTCGCAGAGCGTGAAGTCCACCTCGGCGCCTTCGCTGCGGCCGATCCAGTTCGCCTGCATCGCCTTCACGCGCTCGGGCCACCCCGGCAGCTCGTCGAGGTCATCGAGGAGCTCCTGGGCGTACTCGGTGATCTTGAGGAAGTATTGCTCGAGTTCGCGCTTCTCGACGACGCTCTTGCAGCGCCAGCACGTCCCGTCGGGAAGCACCTGCTCGTTGGCGAGCACCGTCTTGCAGCCGGGGCACCAGTTCACCGGCGAGTTCTTGCGCTCCACCAGGCCGCGCTCCCAGAACTTCAGGAACGTCCACTGGCCCCAGCGGTAGTACTCCGGATCGCACGTGCGCACCGTGCGGTCCCAGTCGTAGCTGAAGCCCATCCGACGAAAGCTCGTCGCCTGCTTCTCGATGTTCGCGTACGTCCACTTGGCCGGATGCGAATCGCTCTTTATCGCGGCATTCTCGGCAGGAAGGCCGAACGCGTCCCAGCCGATGGGGTGCAGCACGCTCATGCCCCGCATCGTGAAGTAGCGGGCAACGACGTCACCGATGGAGTAGTTCCGCACGTGGCCCATATGGATGTCCCCCGACGGGTACGGGAACATCTCAAGCACGTACTTCTTCGGCTTGAAGGCATCTTCAGTGACCGAGTAGAGCCCTGCGGCGTCCCACTCGGCTTGCCACTTCTCTTCGATCGAATGCGGGTCATAGGTGCGAGACACGCGGACCTCCGTGACGACTAGGCTTCAGGCAGGTATACAGGATAGCCGACACAAGATGGTTCCGCGAACGCGCGGAGCATCTCGATCGGACGACGTTCACGCGCGCCTAGTGACAGGCGCAACCCGCATCGGCGGCAGCGTGCGCGTATGTGGCGGTGTGACCCTCGTGGCACAACAGGCAGTTGTCGTTGTCGGTGAGGTCGTGCGCGTAGTCATGGCCGCCCGGTTCGTACTTCTGCACGTAGTGGCACCAGCAGCCACGGTACCCGTCATCGTGCCATTCGTACGCGGTTCCCACGTGGCAGGCCCTGCAGAGGCTCGCCATGTTCGTGCCGGACGTGACAGGTGGCACGGCCTGTCCGTTCACCGTGCTCGGGAAGTGGTTGATGCTTTCCGTACCATGGGCGTCGTGGCACGCGGAGCACGGTATCGCGCCCTGCCCCCGCGAGTACGGTGCTTTGAGCCCGGTACTGCCGAATCCGGCTCCGGCCTTTGCCCCGTGGGCATCGCCGGTACTGAGGTTCCAGTTCGCGCCGATGTTCGCCACGCCGGCCGGGAAGACCACGCCTGCTGGAGGCGCACCGTCGTGACACCGGAGGCAGAATGTCTCGCCCAATCCCGTCTCGGACTTCGACACGGTCATGTCGCTGCCCATCTGCACCCGGGTCACCTGCGTCCACGTGCCCGCGATCGGATTCCAGAACGAAACCGACGTCGGGTACCCCGGGGTAGGTTCGCCATGCCCGTTCCACGCGAAGGTGATATTGCGGATATCGGCAAGCGGGATCGCGCCAAGGTCGAACCGCATGACCTGCCAGTTCCAACGAGCGTCCGCGGTGGCCAGGTTCGTGCGCCAGTAGCTACCGTCATCGGCGGTCAGGCTGGCGATGGAACTCGCCGCCACCTGCGTGCCCGGTGATGCCGGGGTGGGCTTCGCCGCCTCGGTCGACTCGCTCTCCCAGCCAGCCGAGACGGTCACGGTGGTCACCGACCCGTCCTTGAGCTCAACCTTCGCGTAGAACTGGTCGCTGTCGACCGAGAACGTGTCCTCGAACTCCGGCAGCCACGCGTCCGCGTGATACTCGCCGAACGCGACTCGCGTCGAGGTGGCGGCGGCCTTCGACGGCGTGTGGTACGTGGCGAACGCAGCGGTTCCCTGCGCCGCGGCGGGAGCGGACATGCTGCCCACCGTGCGCGTGTTCCACTCGGCCTGATACGCCACATGCTCCGCGTCGTCCGGGTAGTGCTCGCCGGCGGGATACGGGTAGTTGCTCATCGCCGAGAACGGCAGCGGCTCGACGGTCTTCGGAACGTCGGTGTTCAGGTCCTTGTAGTAGCCGTCAGCGAACACCACGAACGACCGCGCGGTCCCCTCGACAGGCTCATCCGGGACGTCGAAGCGCAGGACGATCTCGTCGCCGCCCCCGTAGATCACGAACTTGTCGTCTGTGGCGTCCAGCAGCGGACCTACCTCGCCGTAGCGGGTGTAGTCGCCGGGGAAGTACCCCTCGAACCCGTTGGCCGCGCCGTAGACGTACTCGTAGATGTCACCGTCGGAAGACTTCGCATCAGTACCGTGCTGACGCAACTCGGCCGACGTCCTCTGGACCTCCGTAACCGTCAACGGCTCATCGGCCGTCGTGTCCAGCTTGACCGAGTCCACGTACGTCTTGAGGAGGAACGTCAGGCGGACGCGATAGTCATCGGTGAGGAACTTGCCGGTGAGGTCCAGCATGTATGGTCGGGCGAACTCGGCAGGCTTCGGCCATTCGCCCGGCAACGCGACCCAGTTGCCGTTCCCGTCGAGCACTTCGACCTTCTGTCGGACACCGGACGTGCCAAGGATCTTGCCGTCATCCGTCTTCGGGAACCGCGACATCCCCTGGAAGACCAGCTTGACCGCCTCGGCGCCCGACAGGTCACCCAGGTCGAGCTCGATGGACTCATAGCCGGGACGTTCCTGGTCCGGCGAGAGCGTCGCGTAGACGCCGTCGTTCTCGGCGATCGCAGCGAGCACGTCTTCGCCGGTCTTGACGCGGGTGGCCGAGAGGGGCCGCTCGAGGGTGGAGCTCACGGTGTGGATGACGTCACCGATCGGCTGATAGGTGCCGCCTTGCGGGATCTTCTCGGCCACGACCGTGCGACCTTCGGGAACGTCGACGGCGAAGAGCTTGAACGTGTCGAGGTAATCGGTCTCAAACCGCTCCTCCACGAGTCGCAGCTCGTAGGCGCCGTCGCGTTCAGCCGGCGTGTTATGCAGGACGTAGTAGTCGTTGGGGTTCGGCTTCTGATACGTACCGTTCGCGCGCTGGCTTGCCAGCTTGCTCGTCGTGTAGAGGTCCGCCTCGTAGTCGAAGTCGGTGCCGTTCCAGGTGAAGAGGAACGGGCACGACCCGCTGTCGATGTACGGAGCGCTCGTGACGACGAAGCTATCGTACGCAGACCACGCCGAGACGGCCTGCTGATCGATTGCATCACGCGCACGCACGCGAGCGCTGTAGGCTCCATCGTAGTAGTACGGGCTCCATGACGGAGCTGCGAGCCAACCGGAAGCCGGTTGACCGGTCGCCTCGAACTGGTACTCGACAGCATGGCCGTCGGAGCTCTCAACCGGAGCGCACGACACTGCTACCGGAATGGGCCCGATGCCGGGGCCGGTCACGGTCGTCAGATCCGACATCATGGGAACGGGGGGCGGATCGGTTACCTTGTACGTACGGTCCTCGGATACGGCGGTGTTCCCGAGCGCGTCGGTGCTACGCACGCGGTAGTGATAGACGGTGCCGGTCGCCAGGGAGCTCATCGGGACGGAATGCGCCGTCACCAGCGTGTTGTTGCCGAACGGCGTTCCGGAGCTCGCGTTGCCCAGTTCGTACGCGGTAGTGGTGCCCCAGTCGACCCATGAACTGGACGCATCACCGAGCGTCTGCCACGTGACTGTGGGTGATGACTGGTTCGTGGCACTCGCCGTGATGGCGATGTTGGTGATGTTCGGCGCCAGGGCATCATGGCTGGCACCGACAAGCGCCCACACGCTGCCGTCCGAAGCGACGAGACTGGCCAGCGGCGACGCGATCGTCTTCGACGGATCGTCCGGGTCCGAGAAGCGCACCTCGGCATTGTTCGAATGCGGGTTGTGACAGTCGCCGCACGCCGTCTTGCCACCGGATGCACGCTGATCGGCCGGCATGACATCGTGCCGCGCCCGCGCATCCGAACCGACGGTGAACGCTGTCCGGATGTCGATGCCCGATGCGGAGTTGGCCGCGTTGTCGTGGCACGCTCCCGTACCATCCGCCGTGCAGGTGCGTCCATCGGCTGCTCCGCGACCGCCCGTCAGGAGCTTCCCTGAGTCGGCCCCGCCGTGCGGCGCGTGGCACGCCGCGCACGCATTTGCCGAGGCGGTCCCGACGCCTGTCACCTCAAGCGCCACGACGTCGGTGTTGAGCGACCGGTGCAGCGGCTCTGTCTCGGCCGCCGCGACGGCGGCGTCGCCAGCAGTCGGCGTGACCAGAGCGACAACCCTATCCCACACCCGTACGGCGGTCGCCTTCACCCAACCGACCGCGCTCTCGAGCATTCCCTGCGAGGTCGCTTCAGGTGCGATCGCGCCCACACCCTCGACACGCGTGTTCCACTCGGCCTGATATGCCACATGCTCGGCGTCATTCGGATAGTGTTCGCTTGCCGGATACGGGTAGTTGCTCATCGCCGAGAACGGCAGTGGTTCGACGGTCTTCTCGACGTCGGTGTTCAGGTCTTTGTAGTAGCCCTTCGCGTACACGACGTACGTGTGCGTCATGCCGTCCTGCGCCGGGGCGGGACGCCTGTAGCGCATCGCGATCTCGTCGCCGCGGCCGTAGATGACATGCTTGTCATCCGCATCGTCAAGCAGCGGGCCGACCTCGCCGAATCGCGTGTAGTTTCCCGGCAGGTAGCCGGACTCGCCGTTTGGCTCCCCGTACACGTACTCGTAGATGTCACCTTCCGAGGACTTGCCGTCAACGCCATGCCGACGAAGTTCGGCCGACGTCCGCTCTACCTCGGTCACCTTGAGCGGCTCATCGGCCGTCGTGTCGAGTTTGACGGAGTCCACGTACGTCTTGAGAAGGAACGTCAGACGGACGCGGTGGTCGTTCGTCGGGAACCTCCCGGTGAGATCGAGCATGTACGGACGCGCGAACTCGGCAGGCTTGGGCCAGTCGCCGGGAAGCGCGACCCACTTCCCGCTTGCGTCTATGACCTCGACCTTCTGCCGCACGCCCGCGGTGCCGAGAGCCTTGCCCTCCGGCGTCTCGGGGAAGCGGCTCATACCCTCGAAGACCAGCTTGACCGCGTCTGCATCCGACAGGTCGCCGAGGTCGAGCTCGATCGACTCGTACCCGGGCTGTTCTACATCCGGCGAGAGAACGGCGTAGACACCGTCGCTCTCGGCGATTGCAGCGAGCACGTCTTCGCCGGTCTTGACGCGGGTGGCCGAGAGCGGCGCGCTCATCGTGGAGCTCACGGTGTGGATGACGTCCTCGAGCGGCTGATAGGTGCCGCCTTGCGGGATCTTCTCGGCCACGACCGTGCGACCCTCGGGGACGTCGACGGCGAAGAGCTTGAACGTGTCGAGGTAGTCGGTCTCAAACCGCTCCTCCACGAGGCGCAGCTCCAGCGCGCCGTCCTTCTCCACGGGCGTGTTCTCGAGCACATAGTAGTCGTTGGGGTTCGGCTTTTGGTACGTGCCATTCGCACGCGGGCTCGCCAGCTTGCCCGTCGTGTACAGGTCGGCCTCGTAGTCGAACTTCCCGCCATCCCAGGTGAAGAGGAACGGGCACGACCCGGTAGCATCGTAGACGTAGAACGTGCCCCAGACGGAGTAACCGTACGTGTTCCCGGCAGCATCGCGCGCCTCGACACGCCACGTATAGGCCCCGAGACCGAGCGTCTCGTCGCGGGTGGTCGCGGTGGTCCAGTCGGTGGACGAGTAGAGCACGCTGTCTTTGTAGAGGAAGAACCTGAACTCGAACGGCCCGCCGGGTGCCGCGAGCGGCGCCGCCCAGGTGAACGTACGGAGGACATCCGTCCCCAACCATGCGGGACCGACGGGGTACGGCGAGATCGTCGGCCGAGGAATGCCCTGCACCATGTCGCCGGAGGTGTACGAGCTTCCATCCAACGCAACGGAGCGTACGCGGAAGTGCCATACGCCCGGGGTGAGTCCGGTTATCCGGACCGAGTGCGTCTGGGAACGCGTCGCTGTGCCGGCCGTCTTCGTGTACGACGAAGTCGTCCCGTAATCCACGTAGCTGCTCGTCAGCCCTGAAGTCACCCAATCGACCTGCGCGGTGTAGCCGTTGATAGCCGTAATCGTGGGCCCCGAGACGAGCGCTTCGTCTCGCGAGTAGCGCGCCTTGGCCATGAGGTACACATATCCGTCATCTCCCACATGGTTCGCGGCAGAGAGCGGCAGGTTCACCGTCGTCTGCGTGACCATCTGGGCGCTCTGGAGCAGATCCCACGTCCCCGTACCGACGTTCCACGCCGAGAGCGCAACCGGGAAGCCTACAGCCTCTTCGCCATAGCCCTCCCAATGCACGCGAATTGAAGTCATATCGCCGCGCGCGATGGGAGCCTTGAAGCGGTACGTCTGATAGTCCCAATTGCCATCGGCGAGCTGAAGCGAGGTCACCAATCGAGACCCATCGCTCGCGAGCAGCGCGGCCGCACGCGGGGCCGCGACCGGCGTTCCGGGGCTTCCCGGCGTCGGAGGTACGGTGCTTTCCCATGCTGCGAATCCGGGCGGCTCGGCGAGAACCGAGATGTAGCTGATGCCGGGAGCCGTGATGCCCTCATGACCGGAGCCGCTGAACGTGCCTGCTCCCCGATACGAGTAGCCCGCGGGATACGTGAGCGACGCGTCGTCGTGACACGTACGGCACAGCTGCTCTCCCGAGACGCGCGTGTACGAAGGACCACTCCCTGTGCCGTGCGGCTCGTGGCACCCGTCGCATCCCGCGGCGGTGCCTGATGCGCCCGGCCACGATGTCAGCGCCTTCGTGGAACTGGTGACCGTGGAATGCTTCTGCGCGCCTGCGGCCGACGCACCCGCATAGATGCCACCGCTGTCCTGATGGCAGCCAAGACACAGCCCGGGCTCGCCGGTAACGGTGATGGTCGTCTGCGATTCGGTCCTGAGCGTGGCGCGCACCAGATCGGCGTTCGATGAGGCGTGCGGCTCGTGACATGCGACGCACCCGATACCCGCTACGCTTGCCGAGGATGTGAGCGACGCGTGCGGCGTGCCCTCGATCGGGGCGGCAAGGTTCCCGCCCGGCAGCGCAGAACCGGTGCCATGGCATGCGCCACATACCGCGACCCCGCTGGTCGCTTCCGCTGACCCTGCGCTCAACGATCCCGGATTGCCCTCGGTCGGCCCGGCGTGCGGAGTGTGGCAGTCGGCGCACTGCATCACGCCGGTCGGCACGGGGTGTGCGCTCTTGGCGGTGGTCGTTCCAAGCACGGACTCGCCGAACTCCGCCTTTGCGTTGAAGGTGCTACCCGAGCCGTCGTGGCAGTTGTAGCACAGCAGCTTCTGTGATGGTGCGTTGAGAACCGTGTCGCCGTCTGCCACGTGAAGATCGTGACACAGGACGCATGAACGGCTTGAAGAGGTGTACGCCCCGTGGGGGTTGGCGGCCTGTGCGACGGCGGGCCACACCACGCTGGCAGCAACTGCGACGCACAGGACGGCGAGTGCAGCCGAGATGCGGCGCATCGATCTTCCGGGCGATGTCAGTACGTAGCGCGCAGAACCGCGTCGCATACGGTTGACCCTCCGTGTCGTCGACTTAATAACAGCTAATAATACCATCCTATCACGGCCGCGGTGTGCACGAACAGCAGAAGAGCGGACATGAGTCCGCTCTTCCGGTGGTTTCTCTTGGTGGAGCCAAGGGGGCTCGAACCCCTGACCTTCTGGCTGCCAGCCAGACGCTCTCCCAGCTGAGCTATGGCCCCACATCTGGGTGCCGTAAAACGGCAAGCGCTAGTATAGCAGCCACCGGGAAGCGGTCAACCGTGTCATTCGGCACTGCCCGAAGCAGGTCCGGACTCGATCACGGCCACAGACGGGCCTTCGAGCGCAGCCTCCAGCTGGATGTGCTCTTCAGGACCCCGCGCGCTCCCCAGGAATTCGGCGGTGAGCATGCCACAGAAGATGAGAGCGCCACCGGCGATTCCCTTGATACCAAGCGCATCCCCGGCCAACCAGCCGAAGATGCCGCCGAACACCGGCTCCATGATAAGTACCAGTGCGGTCTTCGCAGGTGAGAGGATCCGCTGCGCGTACGTCTGCACCGCAAACGCCACGGCGCTGGCAAGCACGCCGGTGACGACGAGTGCCACCCAGACGCTCGGGGTCGGCCACACATATGGCCGCTCGACGACCACCGACACGGCACCGCACGCAAGACCGGTCACCGCGAGCTGCACTAGCGTCAACGCACGGGCATCATGCTGCCTACCGGGGCCCCCGAGGACGATCATGTGTGCCGAGTACGCGATCGCGCACAACAAGACACGCGTGTCCCCCGGCGTCCAACCGTCAGCGCTTGCGCCCGAGAGCAGCCATAGGCCGAGCACCGCAAGAACGACGCCTGCGACCGTCGTCCACCGCGGCGGACGACGAAGCACGATGGCCTGCATCGCAGGCGTGATCACCACGAACATCCCCGTGATGAATGCGGCCTTCGATGCCGTCGTTCCCTGGAGTCCCCATGTCTGGAACACGTAGCCAGCGATGAGGAACGCCCCTGCAAGCAGGCCGACGCGGATCGTGCCCGGCGCAAAGCGTCGGAACGTCTTGGGAAACAGCATTAAGAATGCTGCGACCGCGATCGCGAACCGCCAGCCGAGGAAGGCGTACAGAGGGTAGCCTGATACCGCGTCTTTCACCATGACGAACGTTCCGCCCCACACCACGCATACGCCCACGAGCGACAGCGTGACGAGGAGACGCTTCACAGTCGGCGTCACGACTCGTCGTGCTCGCGTTCATCTGCCGGGGATGCGTTCACGACATCGTCGGGAAGCGTCAGGCGCTCGGTGTCGCTCCAGAGCTTCTCCAGGCGGTAGAACTCGCGTTCGTCAGGCTGGAAGACGTGAACGACGATGTCGCCGAAATCCAGCAGGATCCATCTTGCTTCTCGCTCGCCCTCGCGACCGATGGCACGAAGCCCCGCAGCTTTGAGCTGCGCCTCTACCTCATCGGCAATCGCGTGGACCTGGCGATCGGTGGCCCCGGATGCGATCACGAAGTAGTCGGTGATAACGAGCGAGGGGGCCACATCAAGCACCACAACGTCGCTGGCCTTCTTCTCGGCTGCCGCACGTGCGGCGAGCAAGGCATACTCTTTGATCTCCAGCAGGATCACCCTTTCGGCGCCTTCCAGTCTTGTCCGATGATGACGATGATATCAGCCACGTCCTGCTCGGACGGTTGATCGACGATCTTCCCGACTCCCAACACCTCACGTATCGTTGCGCCGGCCTCAAGGTCGCCGTCTTGCACAACGATCAACGTCTCCTTGTAGTCGAAACGATCCGCATTCTTGGTGTCGATGACGCGGATGCCGGCCTTGATGAGCTCCTGCGCAGCTTCGCCGGCGACACCCGGACGTCCGGCGCCGTTGTACACGATCGCGCGGACCACGCCCTCATCCGAGCCGAGCTTGACCCCCCACCACAAAAGCAACAAGTCCGCGACCTGGTCGCGCTGTGGTTCGAAGTATGTCTGCTGCCCGAGATTGATGGGTTTGACCGGCAACGGAACCAACGCGACCTGATCGGTCTTCACGCCCTCCATGAAGGCGCTGATGCGCTGCGCGTCGGCGTCAGCTAGGTCCGTAGCCGTGACGGTGGCCATCAGGCCCTTGAGCGACTGGTTCTTCAGCGCGTCCTGGTATGCCTCTTTAGTCACGACGATGTAGCGCTCGAACGGGACGGTGAGGTAGTTCGAAATGGCGGCCATCGAGACCTCGGGCCCGGCCTTGAACGAATCCCCGATGCGTTCGAACCCCTGGCCGGGGACCTCCATGAACGCGCCGTCGGGAACCGCAACACCGAAGACCTGTCCGTTCTTCTCATCCAGCCGAATCGCGAGGAAGTCGGCCCCATTCGTGCCGTCGGTCCCGATGACGAGCAGGTTATCCTTCGCGCGCTCTTTGACGGCGGCCGGCGAGTTCTCCTTGGCCGCTTGCCGCTTGGCCAGGAAGCGAGCGGCCTGGTTGATGCCTGTCGCCACGAGCACGAACACCAGGGCCAGCACGACGACCGCTCCGATGCCCATCCCCGCGTACTTCAGACCGGAACCGACCGCGCGCCCGACGCTGTCGGCGGTGTCAGAAACCTCGGCCTTCACGCGTGCGGTCTGAGCCGCCCGGCGAAGTCGCTTCCCACCCTTGGAGCTCCGCTTGGTGGCGCGGTAGCCCACGACGGGCGCCGGCGGCTTCTCGACGTGCGTCCGTCGCCGAGGATAGTCGGCGTCAGAGCGCTCGTCGTCGTGCAGCACGATCTCGTCGATCTCGACCGGCTCGACAGCACTGCGTGTGCGCCTCGACCGGCTCATCTCGGATCCTCCGAGACAAGCCGATTCCACAAGGCCACCGTCGCGGGATGGATCCGGCGACGGGAATCCACCAGATGTCGCAGCGAGCTCGCGTAGGCGAGCATGAACAGCTCCTGCAGCGACACCACGCCGACCGCGTCACGAAGCGTCTCCACGCCGGCGTGGACGCGACCCGGTTCGATCGTATCCGCCACGTAGACGATCAGATCGATCGGCGACATCGATTCGGCGCCGTACGTGTGCGCCGCCACCGCAGCCAGAACCTGATCGTCAAGGTCCGGCATCGCCGCCTTCAGCTCCGCGGCGGCAACCGGAGCATGCAACAGGTACGGCACGGCGCGATCCACATCGGTCACGGGAATCCCATGGTCATCGGCAGCCGAGAGCAGCTCGCTTGCGGTCGCATCCTTCGCCCAATCATGGAGCAGACCTGCCAGCCGCGCGGGCTCGACATCCACACCGTACGTCTCGGCAAGGCGCGCCGCGGTGTCGGCAACGCCGAGGGAGTGCCGCATGCCTTCCGCGCCCAGCCGTTCCCGCATCGCCGCAAGTGCCCTGTCCCAGAGATCGGTCACGGGGTGACCTCCTCGGCGTAGAGCTCGTTCTTGGCGACGTACGCCGAGACGGCCTCCGGCAGCAGGTAGCGCACCGGTCGCCTGTCGGCGAATCGCAAGCGGATGTCGGTCGACGAGATCGCGAGCGCGGGGACCTCCATCGTCTCCATCTGGATCCCGTGCTCGCGCTCTTCCGAGAAGCGCCCCAGGTCGAACCCGGGGCGTGTGGCAGCAATGAAGGTGCATGCGCCGGCAAGCTCGACAGAATCCTTCCATGTAAGGATGTCCCAGACGGCATCGGCCCCGGTGATGAAGTACAGCTCTGCCTGGGGACCGTAGAGATCACGGAGCGCGTGAATGGTGTCGACGGTGTACGTCGGACCCGGTCGGTCGATCTCCAGCCGGGAGACCTCGAAGTCGGGATTGCTCGCGGTCGCGATCACGGTCATGAGATAGCGGTGCTCGGCAGACGTGACCGAACGGTGCGTCTTGCGCACCGGGACGCCCGTCGGCATGAAGACGACCCTGTCCAGGTTGAACTGGACGAGCGCTTCCTCGGCAGTCACGAGATGACCGTAGTGGATCGGGTCGAACGTGCCGCCCATTATCCCGAGTCTGAGTTGCTTTCTCACTCGCGTATCTGACCGCTCCCCATAGCCATGAACTTCGTTGTTGTGAGCGCCGTGAGTCCCATCGGACCGCGCGCGTGGAGCTTCTGGGTGGAGATGCCGATCTCGGCACCAAGGCCGAACTCGCCACCGTCGGTGAACCGCGTCGATGCGTTCACGTAGACGGCCGCAGCATCGATCTCGTTCAGGAAGCGAAGGGCTGCCGCGTAGTCCTCGGTGACGATCGCCTCGCTGTGCTTCGTGCCGTACGTGTTGATGTGCCGGATCGCCTCGTCGAGCCCGCTCACGACCTTGCACGAGATCTTCATGTCGAGGTACTCCGTGCCCCAGTCCTCTTCGCTTGCGGGCTGGATGCGCATGATGGCGCCGAGCGAGCGCGTCTTCTCGTCACCATAGACCGTGACGCCTGCGTGCTCGAGGGCTTTGAGGATGGGCGGCAGCACCGTCTCGTAGACGGCCGCGTCCACAAGCAGCGACTCGGCAGCATTGCACACTCCGGGCCGGGTGCACTTGGCGTTGACGACGATACGCTCGGCCATCTTTGGTGAGGCATCGGCGTGGATGTAGACGTGGCAGTTGCCGACGCCGGTCTCGATGACGGGGACTTTCGCGTTCTCGACGACGCTCTGGATGAGCTTCGCGCCGCCACGCGGGATGAGCACGTCGATCTTGCCATGGAGGCCCATGAGCTCCTCGGCAGCGGCGTGATCGGTCGACTCTACCGCCTGGATGCACCCCTCGGGCATACCCGCACCCACAGCTGCCGAGGCAAGCACCTTCGTGAGAGCCAGGTTGGACTCCTGGGCCATCGAACCGCCGCGCAGGATGACGGCATTCGCGGTCTTGATGCACAGGCCGGCTGCATCAGCTGTCACGTTCGGGCGCGCCTCGTAGATCATCGCGACGACGCCCATCGGCACGCGGACCTGCTGCAGCCAGATGCCGTTCGCGAGCCGGGACCCGCTGATGACCTCACCGATCGGATCGGGCAGCAGCGAGAGGCCCCTGAGCGCCTCGGAGATGGACTTGATGCGCACCGGCGTCAGCTCGAGACGATCGAGAAGCGCTGCAGGTGTGTTCTTCACGCGCGCGGCGTCCATATCGCGACCGTTCGCGGCGAGGATCTCCTCCTGGCGCGCTATCAACCCGTGGGACATCGCCAGCAGTGCGCGATTGCGCTGGTCGGTCGAGGTCGCGGCGAGCGCGTTGGCCGCATCCCGGGCCCGGTTGGCAAGTGCGAGCACTTCAGACATCCATGATCCCTTCGAATGACCCGCCTCAGGGCCGCATCGTGCGACCCGGATACTTCACACGATGACGAGATGATCCCTGTGAACGACCTCGGTTCCGTCCCACCCGGGCAGCACCGCTGCGATCTGCGACGAACGCATTCCTTTCACCTTGCGGAGGTCCTCGGCAGACATCCCGGCGATCCCCCGCGCCACGACCGCCCCGCTCGCATCACAGAGCGTGACCGCGTCGCCGACGACAAAGCTCCCGGACACGTCGGTAACCCCGGCCGGGAGCAAGCTGCCGCCCCGCAAGCATAGCGCGTCGCGCGCGCCATCGTCTATCGAGACGGAGCCCGCCGTGCGACCGGCGTAGGCGAGCCACAGCTTCCTGCCGCGAAGCGCCGCCTTGCCGCCTGCGAAGAGCGTTCCCACGGGCTTGCCGCCCACGGCGTCCACCACGACACCCTCGCGCCGCCCGTCGCACACGATGAGCGGAATCCCCGCGTCCATGAGCAGTCGCGCTGCCTCGAGCTTGGTGGCCATACCGCCGGAGCCGACAGCACTACCGGCACCCCCCGCCGAGGCGAGCACCTCGTCGGTGAGTTCCTCAACCCGCTCCACGAGCCGGGCAGTGACGTCGCTACGAGGGTCCGAGGAGTACAGACCCTCGATGTCGGTCAACAGCACTACCAGTTCCGCGTGCACCATCACGCCGACAAGCGCTGCGAGGTAGTCATTGTCGCCGAAGCGGATCTCGTCGACTGCGGTGGTGTCGTTCTCGTTCACGACCGGTACCGCCCCGAGGTCGAGCAGCTTCTCCAGCGTATGGCACGCATTCAGGTACTGCTGGCGGTGACCGACGTCCTGGCGGGTGAACAGGACCTGCCCGACCGCCATATCCCGCCCGGCAGCCAGCTCGGCGTACGTTTCGACAAGGCGCACCTGGCCGATCGCCGCTGCGGCCTGAATCGTCGGGATGTCTTTGGGCCGCGATGTCATTCCGAGCGCCTCGAGTCCGGCGGCCACCGCCCCCGATGTGACCAGCACGACGGCATACCCGGCGACACGCAGGTCGGCCAGCTGGTCGACGAGCGCCCCGAGGAACGCCCGATCGACCCGCCCGTCAGCCCCCGTGACGGTGGAACTGCCGACCTTGACGACGACGGTTCGCCTACTCATCCCCATCTTCCAGGGTCACGGTCTCCGCACGCACGTCGACCTCGGACTCATCGTCTGGCTCGTCGGGCACAGGCGCCGCCTGCCCCTCGAAATCGAATGATACCGGCCCGATCGTCACCGTGTCGCCATCAACGGCACCGGCCTCGACAAGCGCGCGCTCGACACCCGCTCGCGCGAGTCTGCGCTGCAGGTATGCTACGGCCTCTTCATTGGCCATGTCGGTCATGATGACCATCCGCTCGATGAACCCGCCCCGAACGCGGTACGAATCGCTCGCGACGCGCTCGACCTCGATGACCCGCTCCTTCGGAGGCTCATACACGTACGTGGCCTCGAAGCTTGGCTCCGTGGGCACCTCCGCCGAACGCAGCTCCCGAACGATCTCGGCCACCGCGCGAATCATGCCGTCGATGCCGGCACCGGTGACTGCGGACACCTCGTAGTACGCGCGGCCAGCGTCTTCGCACCATGCGGCGACACGCTCGGAGTTCTCGGCAGAGCCGTCGACGTCGCACTTGTTGCCGATGATGATCTGCGGACGCGTGGTGAGCTCCTCGGCATGTGCCGCGAGTTCACGGTCGATCACACCGATGTCGACGATGGAATCGCGGCCTTCGTAGCTGCCCGAGAGGTCCACTACATGCAGGATCACGGCGGTGCGCTCGATGTGACGCAAGAAGGCGTGCCCGAGACCGGCGCCCTCGCTTGCGCCCTCGATAAGCCCCGGCACATCGGCCACGACGAAGGAGTACTCCCCCGCCTTGACGACGCCGAGGTTCGGCACAAGTGTGGTGAAGGGGTAGTCGGCGATCTTGGGCCTGGCGGCGCTCATGCGGGCGATCAGCGAGGACTTGCCGACACTTGGCAGGCCCACGAGCGCTGCGTCCGCGAGCAACTTGAGCTCGAGCGTGATCCAGCGATCCTCGGCCGGTTCCCCGAGTTGCGCGAAGGACGGCGCACGACGCGTAGGCGTCACGAAGTTCGTATTGCCGAGACCACCGCGGCCGCCCCGGGCGACGACGACGCGCTGGCCGTGGCGCGACAGGTCGGCGATCGACTCACCTGTCTCCTCGACACGAACGACGGTGCCGATCGGAACGTGCAGCACCAGATCGGCGCCGACCGCTCCGTCCCTGCCGCCACCTTTGCCGTGCGTTCCGCGCTCGGCTTTGAAGTGGCGCTTGTAGTGGAAGTCGATCAGCGTGGAGACGGCCTGGTCGGCCTCCAGGATGACATTGCCGCCTCTACCGCCGTCGCCGCCATCCGGCCCGCCTTTGGGCACGTGCGCCTCGCGACGAAACGAAGCGCTTCCTGCGCCTCCGTTCCCGCCGTACGCGTGGATCTTGGCTTCATCGATGAACATGTCATCTCCCTGGCGTGCATGTGACGACGTGGTGTCCGGTTCGTCGTCCTGATAGTGACAGAAGGCCCCCCACCCGGTGGTGGAGGGCCTCCGAACAAGTCGCGATTGCTCGAAGCGGCCAGTTAGCCGACGAGCGGTCGGATGTGTACCCGACGATCCTTGCCATGCGAGAACTCGACGACGCCGTCCATCTTGGCGAACAGCGTGTCGTCACGACCGATGCCGACGTTCACGCCGGGCTTGAGGCGCGTACCCCGCTGGCGCACGAGAATCGAGCCGGACGTGACGATCTGACCGGCGAACCGCTTCACGCCAAGTCGCTTCGACTTGGAATCGCGGCCGTTCTTCGTGGAGCCGAGACCTTTTTTATGGGCCATCGTTCACAACCCCTTCGTACTACTCGGCGGCCTTGTCGGCCTTCGGTGCGGTCTTCTTCGCTGCCGGCTTCTTGGCCGCCGGCTTCTTGGCAGGTGCCTTCTCCTCGGCGACTGCTTCCGCCTTCGGAGCTGCCTTCTTGGCGGCCGGCTTCTTGGCCGGAGCCTTCTCGGCGGCTACCTCAGCGACGGGTACCTCGGCCTTGGCGGCTTTGGCTGCCTTCTTCGGCGCACCCACGGTGATGTCGGTCACGAGCACTGCCGTCTGGCTCTGTCGGTGACCCTTCTTGACCTTGTAGCCCTTGCGCTTCTTGAACTTGAAAACGATCTGCTTGTCACCCCTGAAGTGCTCGACCACGGTACCGGTCACGGTGACGGACGCTGCGTCAGCGCCGAAGACGACGTTGTCGCCATCGGCCATGAACAGAGCAGGCAACGTGACGGCTTCGCCGACCGCTGCGTCAAGCTTTTCAAAGACGGTAACAGCGCCGGTTTCGACCTTGGACTGCTTACCGCCGGTTGCCACGACTGCGTACATCACTAGCTCCAGTCTCCGGAATCAAACGCGAGGAGAAATGCTAACACAGGGCATGAGCAGGGTCAACGCGACCTCGCTACGGTTGCGGGAAGTCGTCCACCCCACCGCGGCCTTCGATGATGACCTTGACTTCCGTAGGACCACAGTCACGGTCGGCCACGATCGCTACGGCTTTGCCGGTTTCGGCACGCAGGATAGCGATAGTGTTGTTTCCCGGGGCTGTGACCAGCGCGTACGTCTCAGGATTGAGCCCGAGCAGATACGCAGCCGAACGTCCGGTCACCAGTATCTCACGAATCCGGCGCTCTGCCGCGATTCGTCGCGTGGTATCCGAAAGAATCCTGCCCTCGCCATGACACGTAGGGCACGGCTCGGTCAGAACGCCGTACAGGCCGTCGGTGACGTTCTTGCGCGTCATCTCAACGAGTCCGAGTCGCGATATCTCGGTAGCCCGCGTCTTCGTGCGGTCCCGCTCGAGCGCCGCAGCAAGCCGTTTCGAGACCTCGCCACGATGATACGGATTCTCCATATCGATGAAGTCGATGACGATGATGCCGCCGATATCGCGCAGCCGGAGCTGCCGGACGGCCTCATCGGCGGCCTCAAGGTTCGTGCGCAGGATGGTGTCCTCAAGGTTCTTGCGGCCCACGTACGACCCCGTGTTCACGTCGACTGCAGTGAGCGCCTCGGTCTTGTCGATCGTGATGTGACCGCCAGATGGAAGCGGGACGTTGCGCAGCGTTGCCGTGTCGATCTGCGGCTGAAGCGAGAAAGCCTCGAATAGCGGTGCGCGGTCCTTGTGGAGGTGAACGCGCCGCACGAGGTCCGGTGAGGTCTTCTTCAGGAATGACACGACCTTCTCGTGCAGTCGTTTGTCATCGACGACCAGGCGCTTGTACTCCTCGCCGAAGGCGTCGCGCACCATCCGGAGCGCAAGGTCCATCTCGGTGTAGACGACTTCCGGCGCAAGGCCCTCATGCGCCTGATGCTGCACCCGGCGCCACAGCCGGAGCAGGAACTCAAGGTCGTTCTCCAGGTCCCGCTCGCTCGCTCCCGCAGCTGCGGTGCGAACGATGACTCCGAGTCCTTCGTCGACGAGCGGCGCAACGATGCCATGCAGACGATCGCGCTCTTCATCTGACAGTTTGCGCGAGATGCCGATGAACGCCGAGAACGGCATCAGGACGAGGAAGCGCCCCGGCAGCGTGATCTCCGTCGTGACACGGGCGCCTTTGGTACCCATCGGGTCCTTCAGGACCTGCACCATGATCTGCTGCCCGGGCTTGAGCAGCGACTGGATGTCACGTCTCGGAACGTCGCTGATCCCCTCGGGCGCAACGACCTCGTCCACGTAGAGGAAGCTGTTCTTGTCCAGACCGATGTCGACGAATGCTGCCTGCATTCCCGGCAGCACGTCACGGACCTTGCCGAGGTACACGTTGCCCACAACGCTTCGCTTCGGCCGTTCGATGTAGAGCTCGACCAGGCTGCGGTCCTCGAGGATCGCAACCCGGGTCTCATGGACGTCATGCGAGATCAGCATCTCGCGGACGATGTCACTCACAGCAGAACCCCCGATGTCACAGCGGGTCGCGCCAGGAACCGTCCTCCTCGACGAGCAGTTCCGTGCGCGTCACGGACGCGATACGTCCATCAAGCGCTCCGCGCGTCAATGCCGCCGTAACCAGGGCTTCGGGACGGAGCGAGCCGCGCTCGCCGATCCTGACCGTCAAACCGACGGTCGTCCGTTCCCCGCTCGTACTGACATCCGGCTCCTTCGGGAGCGTTGACGCCAGCTCGAAAACCTTCTGCTTGCCCTTGTGATCGACGGCCAGTTCGCCCTCGGCGATGATGGCCGAGAAGGAGCCACGCAGCCCCTCTCGAAGTGCTTCTCCCCCTTCCAGGACCACCTCATACTTCGCGATAGTCAGCGCCGAGCCGAGCGATGGTTCGCGCTCGGCGATGTACTTCACCTTCACCGGGGCAAGTCCCGCTGCCGAAGCGGACCGTAGCGCCTGGAATGCCTGCTCCGACGGCACGTACGATCGCAGCCACAGATCGAGGTACTCGCCGAGGCCCGCCGTGCCCACCGGCAACGCGGGACCGAAGGCCAACTTCATGTGCGGACTGAACCCCTGTGTCACAGCATACGGCAATCCGGCGCGTCGCGCAGCGCGCTCGCAACTGTGCACCACTTCAAGGTGCGAGAGGTATCGCAGGCGGTCCGCTTTGCGGAACCGGACACGCAAACGGAACGTCGTCTCACCCACGCCGATCACCGGCCAGGATGTTCGCACCGCGCGAGGAACCGCACACGCCGCAGCCCGTGCAGCCGTCGAAGGTGCAGTCTGCAGTCGTGCGAGCGGCGAATGCGTTGTCCCGCTCGATCCGCAAATACGCCCGACTCACTCCCGCCGAGATGTGATCCCATGGAAGCGGTTCATCCACGCGTCGGGCCCTGTTGGCGATCCCACCGGGATCGACTCCCGTCTCCTCGAACGCGAGCGACCATCTCGACGGCTTGAACTCCTCGGTCCAGGCGTCGAATCGTGCTCCACCGCGCCACGCAGCCTCGATCACGTCCGCGACCTCGCGACCACCACGAGACAGCACGCCCTCCAGGAACGACACATCGCTGTCGTGATACGACAGATCGACGCCCTTTCCGGGCATGGAGTCACGCAGAACCGCCTGTCGGCGTCGGACCTCATCGAGCGGTATCTGCGCCTCCCACTGGAACGGCGTGTGCGCCTTCGGCACGAACGTCGATACCGAAACGGCTACGCGCATGCCTCCGCGCTCACCGGGGGGCGTGACTTCCCTGGCGGCCCGGAACACGCGACCGACAAGCTCACCGATTCCCGCAATGTCTTCGTCCGTCTCGGTGGGAAGGCCGATCATGAAGTAGAGCTTCACGCGCCGCCACCCGGCCGAGAACGCCTGTGTGACCGTGCGGAGCAGGTCCTCCTCGGTGACGTTCTTGTTGATGACGTCGCGTAGCCGCTGCGTACCGGCCTCCGGCGCGAACGTGAGCCCGGTCTTCTTGCCGCCGCCGAGCAACCGCGCGACCTGCACGCTGAAGGCGTCCACACGCAGCGACGGCAGCGAGACGGTCACGCCGGTCCCCTCGAGGCGCCGCGTCAAGCGACGGAGCACTTCTTCGAGTTGCGAGTGGTCGGCGGTCGAGAGCGACGTGAGCGAGACGTCGTCATAGCCGGTGCACTGGAGCGCCGCGGTCGCATCGCGCACGATGCTGTCGGCCGAGCGCTCGCGCACCGGGCGGTATACCATGCCGGCCTGGCAGAAGCGGCAACCCCGCGCGCAGCCACGCAACACCTCCACGCCCACCCGGTCGTGGACGACGTCCATGAACGGCACCACGGTGCACGTCGGGGCACGGTACGAGTCAAGATCGGGGAGAACGCGCTTGTGGACGATCGCCGGTGCGCCTTCGAGCGCCGTCGTGCCGACGAAGATGCCGTCAGAGACACGCGGCTCATAGAGCGACGGAACGTACACGCCCTGTACGCGGGCAAGGGCCCGCAAGATCTCTGCCCGAGAAGCACCCTGCGCTTTCGCGCTTCGGTGAGCGGCGACGATGTCGGCGACCGCATCCTCGCCGTCACCGATGAGGATCGCATCGAAGAACGGGGCCACAGGCTCGGGATTGAACGCACACGGGCCACCGCCGACGATGAGCGGATCGTCGTCGGTGCGATCGCACGAACGGAGCGGGATTCCGGCCAGGTCGAGCGCCTCGAGTATGTTCTGATACGTGAGCTCGTACGGCAGCGTGATGCCCACAAGGTCGCAGTCCGCTACGGGACGACATGACTCGAGCGTGAAAAGAGGAACGTCCGCAGCACGCATGGCGTCCGCCATGTCCTTCCACGGCACGAAGACGCGCTCTGCGGTGACGTCCTCGAGCGCGCCGAAGCGTCCGTACAGGATCTGGAGAGCCTGGTTCGCCATGCCGATCTCGTACACGTCGGGGTAGACGAGGGCCACCCGGTACGAAGCGTCATCATGCGATGCGCCCCACTCCGAGTCGATGTAGCGTACCGGTCGCTCCACGCCGGCGAGCAACGGCTCGATCCGGCTCCACAGATCACTCACCGGCTGCTCCGGCTTCAGGGGTAGCAGATGCCATCAGCCCGGGCAGCTCAGGCTGCGTTGAAGCCGGTGTACGCTCGGGCAGCGAGGACGTGCGACGCCCCGGGCGTGGCAGCTTCTGCGCCGCCTTGCCCGCGCCGTCCTTCAGTCGACGTGCGACCTCGGCCAGATCGGCGCCGTCCTCGAAGTACTCGATGGCCGCCTTCCCCATCGCGACGGTTCCGGCGTAGCCGATGCCGCCCTTGACCGCCCAGCCGAGCACGGGCACGAAGCCGAGGACCTGCCGTGCCACGGTACGCAGCACGAAGGCACCACCGACGATGGCGGCGAGTTCACGCAACCGTTCCGGGCCGAGCTTCTCACCGTACGCTGCAGCGATCTGCAGCAGCATCTTCGCCTGATTGGCGGTCATGATCGGCATGTCGGCGCCCGGGACGAATGCAACCGCTCCCACGAGCGCATTCTGCATCGCCGTCGCCTGCACGGCCTCGTGCGCGACGGCACGGCGCATGAACGCGAAGTTGTGTGCAAGCGCGAGGCGCTTGGAGCCGATCTCGTCGGCAAGCCAGGACGCGAGGCGGACGTCGGCGAGAGTCGCCACCTCCTCGTCGACGAGAAGGTCGGCGAGCGGCTGCTTCAGCGCATCCGCAAGTGCCACCCGCACCTGTTCGTCACCTAGGGCGACGACAACGACTGGCGTGCGCGCCAGACGCGCCGAGGCGACCGCATCCGCCATTGCAGACCCGCCGCTTCCGGCTACTGCGACAACCGCGTCACACGGGTTGAGCGTGAGTGGCCTGTCGGGATCAGCAACCTCAACCTGCAGCACAGCGCCGGCCGTCTGCGGGCGCAACCGCTCGCGCAACGCCTGCACGAGCGCGTCGTCCGCATCAAGCTCGACCACAACGGCAAGCGATACCGGCTGACTGCGATCTTGCTGTAGTTTCGACCCCGACTTCACGAGATCGGGTACGTCCATAGGAAGTGCCATCCGGTCGTCCCCTTTCACCTGCGGCGCTACGTCCCGTAACGCCTGGACCAGACCGATAGGAGCAGTCCGACTCCGCCAAGGTTCGTAACCATCGACGAACTGCCGAAACTCATGAACGGCAGCGGAATCCCCGTAATAGGCATCATACCCACGGTCATGCCGATGTTCTCCAGTATCTGGAACAGCCACATGCCCATGACGCCGGCGACGATGAGCGCTCCGTACAGATCGCGCGACGAGGCGGCGATCGCAAGCGACGAGATCAGCAAAGCGAGGTACAGCCCGAGCAGGAGCAGCGCACCGGTGAAGCCGAGCTCCTCACCCAACACCGCGAAGATGAAGTCGGTATGCCGCTCGGGCAGGAAATGCAAGTTGGATTGCGTGCCGCTCTTCAGACCGGTCCCTGAGACTCCACCGGAACCGATGGCTATCTTCGACTGTGCGAGGTTGTACCCTGCGCCCGCAGGATCACGACCCGGATCGACGAACACCAGCAGTCGGTCCTTCTGGTAGTCCTTGAGCGCGACATCATGACCGACCATGCGATCGAGCGTGGTGTCGATCCCGAGAATCCCAACGACTCCCACGATTGCGACAAGGCCGAGCACCGCGAAGTAGCGCCCCTTCATCCCGCCGACCAGAAGCATCGTGAGAGCGATGGCGACGAACACAAGACCGGTCCCGAGGTCGGGTTGCAGCAGGATCAGAACGATCGCTACACCCAGGTAGCCAAGCAGTCGCATCGCGTCGCGCGGCTTGTCTATGCGCCCTTCGTACTCGGCGACAAGCGCTGCCATGACGACGATGAAAACCAATTTCGCCGGTTCCGAAGGCTGGAAGAGGCGGATGTCCCCTATCGCCAGCCACGATGTAGCACCCTTGGCGGTAGTACCGAGTCCCGGTATCCGCGGGCTGATGAGCAGGAATGCGAAGAGCGTGAGAAGCGGTCCGCTCCAGTGCTTGAGCTTCTTGTAATCGATCGCCCAGGCGACGACGAGCGGCACAAGGCCAACGGCCATGCCGAGGACATGACGCTTGAACAGTCCGGGACCACCGGTCATGCCCGCGGTCGCCGATGAGACCATGACGCTTCCGTACGCGAGCAACGCCGCGGTGAACAACATGATCGGCACGTTGACGGAGTCGCGCACCTGCTTGCCGAGTGTCTTCTCTACGCGTCTCATCGCGAGTTGTCCGTCGTGTGGACGGTGGTAATCTTCTGGCCGAGCAGCTTCGCAAGGATATTTCGCGCCGCAGGTGCCGTGACGGATCCGCCATGTCCACCCTGCTCAACCACGACAGCGACCGCGTACTTCGGGCTTTGCGCCGGCGCGAACGCACAGAACCACGCGTAGTCGTCCTTGCCGTAGACCTGCGCCGTACCCGTCTTGCCGGCCACGGTCACGCCGAATCCGCGGAAAGCACCGGCACCGGTACCCTGGGTCGTCACACGCACGAGTGCGCTCCGCATGATCGCGAGGTTCTCGGCCGAGACGCCCGAGTCCGCAAGCACGGAAGGCTCGTAGCTGCGTGCGACCTTACCATCGGAGCCTAGCACGTCTCTCAGCACATGGGGCTTCATCACGACGCCGCCGTTGGCTATGCCGGCATACGTGGTCGCCATCTGCAGCGGTGTGACGAGAAGGTCGCCCTGACCGATTGCCATGTTGACCGTGTCTCCAGGCAGCCACGTCTGATACTCGGGGTAGTTCTCGTTGAACGCCTTCTTCCACGCAGCATCGGGGATGCGGCCGCTCACTTCGCCGGGAAGGTCGATCCCCGTATCGGTGCCCAGACCGAATGTGCGCGAGAACGACTGCAGCTCCTCCTTCTTGCGCTTGTAGAACTCGTAGCCGATCTCGTAGAAGACCGTGTCGCACGACTCCTCGATGCCGCCGTCGAACGAGATCGTGCCATGTCCGGAGTGGTTCCAGCACCACTTCGGCCACTGCTTGCCCATCTCGGTCCACTTGCCGGCGCAGTTGTACGTCTTTCCGCTGTACGTCACGCTGGTTTGCAGCCCGGCAAGACCGGTCACCGCTTTGAACGTGGACGCGGGAGGATACGCGGCCATGACGGCACGGTTGTTGAGCGGGTATTCGCTCGCCTTGTCGGTGAGCCTCGTCCACTCGGTCTGGCTGATCCCGCCGAGGAACGTCGCGGGATCGTACGTGGGCGCACTTGCCATTGCAAGGACTTCGCCGGTCTTGACATCGATCACCACAGCCGCGCCCGCCTCGGCGTTCCTGAAGTTCTGGCGATGCGCTTCTGTAATCGCGTCAGCGAGCGCCTGCTCTGCGACCTTCTGCACTTCGATATCGATGGTGAGCTTGATATCACGGCCGGGTACGGGCCGCTGCTCGTCGATGATCCGCTGCGGCTTGCCCGACGCGTTCACCTCGATGAGTCGGCGGCCCTTGTCGCCCTGCAACACGTTCTCGTACTGCGATTCCACGCCGGCTTTCCCGACGATATCGCCCAGCTCGTATCCGGCTGTCGGGTCGGAGGCCGCCATCTGCTTCTCGGAGATCTCGCCGGTGTAGCCGATAACATGCGCCCCGAGCGAACCGTACGGATACTCACGCACGGCGACCTCATCGATGCGCACGCCGGGGAACTCCTGCTGTCGCTCGGACAGCTGCGAGATCACCTCGAGCGGCACGTCGATCGCAACGACTCGCGGACGAAGCGCTTCGACGCGGGAGTCCGAGACTTTCTCGAACACCTCGGCGGGCGTCATTCCAAGCAGCTCCGCGACGCCGCCGAAAACGCGTTCCAGGTCGGCGCGCGTTGGGTCATCGGTCTTGTCGGCGCTCTGTGCTTCGATGATGAGCTTGCGAACATCGTCGTTCGCAGGGTCGACCGAAACCGCAAGGGTGGCGCGGTTCGTGACGAGCTCCTTGCCGTTACGGTCCAGGATGCGACCACGCGGAGCATCGAGTGATATCTCACGGATGCGGTTGTTCTTGGCCTGTGCAGCATAGGTTTCGCCCGAGAGAACCTGCATGGACCACAGGCGCAGCAGCAACGACGCGAGCACGAGGATCACGATCAACCCGAGTGCCGCGAAGCGGGATTTCAGCTGCTGTTGGAATGTTGTCATGAGAGAACGACTCCCCGAAGGCGCACTGCCTTCGTGACGGGTGCCCGCACGCTACGCGAGCCGTCTGAAGGACTTCACTGACCGGTCGGTGCGCAAGAACCGCGCCAACCACGGATACAAGAGCAACGCCAGCACGCTGTTGTAGATGCCGCGGGGAATGACGACCCCCAGCACGGACTTCCAGAACGCCACGTCAACGCCGAGCACGCTCAGAACGATGAGATACGCGAATTCGGCGGCGATACCCGCAAGCAGCGCGACGGTGACCGGAAGCAGCCACCCCTCGGCGAAGAGATTCGCCTCCAGCATACCCGCCAGGTAGCCAACGACGGTGAGCACGAGGGCCCACGCGCCGATAGGTCCGCTGCCGAGCAAGTCCAAGGCGAGCCCTGCGGCAAACCCTGCTGAAGCGCCGGAACCGGGCCCCTGAACGAAGGCGAGCGTGATGACCACGAGCAACGGGAAGCTCGGCACCACGCCGAACGGCGCGATGTGCGAGGCGAGCATCACCTGGAGAACGACCGACGCGGCTATGGCGGCCGCTCCCGTCCAGAAGCGGTTCATTCGACGGCCCCCGCTCCGTTGCCGGTCACAGGGCCGAGCAGGACCAGGACCTCTTCCAGCTGATCGACGGGCACCCGCGAGACCACGACGATGCGCGGATACAGGTCGGCGCGGCGCGCATCGACGTCGATGATGTCACCGACGACCAGGCCCTTCGGGTAGACGCCGCCAAGACCCGATGTGATGACCACATCCCCGACCTTGGGCACGTTCGCCTTGTCCACGAAATCCATACTGAGGGCGCGATCGATGCTGCCGCGAACGACACCCACGGCACGGGTGCTCTGGATCATCGACGCCACGCCGCTCTCCTGGTCGGTTATCAGCCGAACGCGCGAGGAGTTCGTCGAGACCTCCTCGATCTGCCCGACGAGCCCTTGCGGTGCCAGCACCGGCATGCCGCGGACGACACCATCGGCCGAGCCGCGGTCGATGACGATGACGCCTTCCCACGCGCTCGTCGGTCGCCCGATGACACGGGCGCCCAGCTTGGTCAGCTTGCGCTCCTCGGCGAACTGCACAAGCGCACGCAGGCGCTCGTTCTCCTGACGGGCCTCCTCCAGATCGGCGAGGCGCGCACGCAGATCGTCGTTTTGCGTTCGGAGCGCGTAGATCTCCGATCGGGAGATGCCAAGACCCGCGAACCAGTCACCGACCGCGGCGAACGGGCTGAGGATGGTGTCTCCCGCCTGAGCAAGCGGAGCAGTCGCAGCGAGCGTCACCTTCCGGGCGCCATGCAACACACCGGTATCGCTCTCCCGAAAGTACATCGTCACCATGACGAGCGATGCCACCACCAGCGCTACAAGCAGCGCCGGATTGGCTCGCTTCGGTTCAGAGTTGGTGATTCGCATGGGCAGCCCGGCCTACCGGGTAACGGTGAGGACCTTCTTGAGCACGTCGATCTCCTCAAGGGCCATCGCCGATCCGAGGACGACGTTGATAAGTGCGTTCTCCGAGACGTGAACGGGCATCCCGGTCTCGTAGCGAATCCGATCGTCGAGAGCCTTGAGCAGCGCCCCACCCCCGGTGAGCACGATGCCGTACTCCATGACATCGCTCGCAAGCTCGGGCGGCGTCTTCTCAAGCGTTCCCTTGATGGCCGAGATGATCGCCTGCGTCGGCTCCTCGACGGCGACCCGGATCTCCTCGGAGGAGAGCTGGATCGTACGTGGCAGACCGGTGAGCAGGTCGCGTCCTCGGACCTCGACGTCGAGTTCCTCGGCAAGGGGATGCGCCGAGCCGATCTCGAACTTGATCTCCTCGGACGTGCGCTCGCCGATGAGTACGTTGTACTCCTTCTTGATGTGGGCGACGATCGCGTCGTCGAACTCGTCTCCGCCGATGCGGATGGACTGCGATACGACGATCCCGCCAAGCGAGATCACCGCGACCTCGGTGGTTCCGCCGCCGATGTCGACGACCATGTTGCCCGTCGGCTCCTGGATGGGCAGTCCCGCGCCGATAGCAGCCGCCATCGGCTCCTCGATGAGGTAGGCCTGCCGTGCACCCGCCTGCATGGTTGCCTCGAAGACCGCACGCTTCTCGACTTCGGTGACGCCGGATGGCACGCAGACGACGACCCGCGGCTTCGGCTGCCACGGGAAACGCTTCACGCGCGTCTTGTTGATGAAGTACCGCAGCATCGCTTCTGTCACTTCGAAGTCGGCGATAACACCGTCTTTGAGCGGACGGATCGCGACGATAGAGCCGGGCGTACGGCCGAGCATTCTCTTGGCCTCGATGCCGACGGCGAGCACGCGCTTGGTATCGCGCTCGACGGCTACGACCGACGGTTCGATGAGCACGATGCCGCGACCGCGAACCGACACCAGCGTGTTAGCGGTGCCAAGATCGACGGCCATATCGCTGGCCCATGAATTGAAGAACATATCGACAAGCGACAAAGCGCTCTCCTTTCGCTGTCACGCTTCGGGCGGTACTCACCGCGCGAAGCGGAAGCGCACGCAAAGCGCGCGGTCAGGACTCTCACACCGCGCGCAGACGCAATACCGTCGCGATTCTAGCATATGCAGGTCCGTCGGCACGCGTGACGGCAGGAATCAGTATAGCAACACCGCAGGTCGTTGGCGGTATTCGTCTCGCATGACGCTACATCAGGCCGAGTTCTCGCATGCTTGCGTGCGCTCCGCCGTCGCCGATCACGACATGATCGAGCACTTCGATGCCGAGAACGTCGCCCGCCCTCACCAGTCGACGCGTCAGTTGCGTGTCCGCCCCGGAAGGTGTGGGGTCACCGCTTGGATGATTGTGAACCACCACCACAGAGGCCGCCGAGAGGCGCACCGCTTCCTTGAACAGCTCCCGGGGATGCACGATCGAGGCGTTCAGGCTGCCTATCGAGACCTCGATCGTCTTGATCAGCTGGTTCTTGGTCGTCAGCGCCAGGGCCCAGAAGTACTCGCGGTCCATGCCTGCGAACTGCGGCCCGCACAGCCGAACCACGTCCTCCGGTGTGGAGATGTGCGGACGTCCGGTCCCCGTCCACGATGCAGTTCGCCTGCCAAGCTCCAGGCATGCCAGGAGAGACGCCGCCCGAGCCGGGCCGACGCCACCGTGCATGCACAGATCCTCGGCACGCACACGCCACAACCCGTGCGGAATCGGATGCTCGCGCAAGACGGTGCGTCCGAGTTCCTCGTCGGTCTCACCTAGCACGAGTGCCACGAGCGCGGCATCCGACACCGCATCCGGACGACCGTCGAGCAACAGCTCTCTGGCCGCCGGTTGCTGACCTACCAGGCGCGGCGCCATGTGAGCCACCCCCCTTCATCATCTTCCCGTCGCTGCGCTACCTTCCAGACGGGAGATGACGAGCCGGGCAACGAGGCCCGTTGCGATGCCGAAGAGGAGGCTCGCGAGAAGGGAGAATGATGCAAGTCGCAGGACGCCCGGAGCACCGGCCAGTAGAGCCGCGACCAGGAACTGCGCGGTGACATGAGCGGCCGACCCGGCGATCGAAACGCCTACGAGCGAGAAGCGAACGGAGCCCCTGAGCGCGAGCGCCATGGCAGCCCACGCGGCGAGGGCACCGGCGATCGCAAGGGCCGATGTAGGTCCGAACAAGCTGCCGGTGGCGAGCCCGACGATGCCAACCCGCAGTATGCTCACGGCCAGCGCGGGGCCCTCGCCGAGCGACACCAGCGCAACGAGCACAGCGATGTTCGCCAGCCCGAGCCGAACGCCGGGCAGCGACGAGGCGACGCCGGCCTCGACAAGGCCGAGCACGCACGCACCGGCGAGCAGAACGCCGCCGAGGACCACACGCCGGGTGGCGGCCGACGCCCGTGCCGACACGGTGTTAGCGGACAACGGCATCAAGTCCATCGCGACGCTCACCCCCGATCCGGAGGGTGACTCCGTTGGGGATGCACACGATCGCGTCGCCCGGGTGTGCGATCGCCCCGGACCGGATGCAGACGCGGTCGGGACACGACGAGTCCACCACGCGGGCCGTCCCGTCCTTGACCACGACGACGACCTGTCCGTCGAGACCTGCGACATGCAACTCCGATTCAGCGAAAAGCGACACCTCGCTCGTGCCCGAGGGACCCGCGATGCCCACGGTCGATGAGGGAGCCGACGCGGTGGCTGCCCGGACGGCGGGCCCGACAAGCACGGCGAGCACCACGATCGCGAACGCAAGTATCCAGTCTGCGCGAGTCACGTTTCTAGCCCTCTACCGACGCTCCGGCAGCGACCGGTTCCGCGAGCGCGTCTTTGCCCGCGCCGTCGGCGTGCGTACCGCTCGATGCACCCGCGTACAGATCGATGCAGTTCTGCGGACAGACACGCACGCACGTTCCGCATCCCGTGCATTTGTCGTAGTCGACGACCGCCAGCATGTCGATGACATGGATCGCATCCGCCGGGCACTCTTTCTCGCACTTCTTGCAGGCGATACAACACGCAGAGCACGACGCCTTTCGCTCTTTGACTTTGTTGTGCGCGTTGCAGCGAACGGCGATCGGCGCGTCGTCGGCGACAAGCTGCAGCAGACCGATCGGTCCTCTCGGACATTCGCGGACACAGATGCCACAGCCCGTGCACTTCGCGATGTCGATCACAGGCAACCCACGCTCATCGAGCGCCATCGCATCGAACGGACATGCGCACACGCAGTCACCGTAGCCGAAGCATCCGGCGGGACACACGAGCGCGCCCCCCGCGAGCCGGGACACCGCGTTGCAGCTTTGAACGCCGCCATACTCGTAGGATCTGGCTGCGGCCGTGCCGCCCCCGCAGTGCCTGACCGAAACGACCGCGACGATATCGCACGAACCGGAGCCCATCAGCGCAGCGATGGATTCGGCGACCGATTTCCCGCCGGCAACGCACGCCGTCACGGGCATTGCACCCTCAACGATGGCCTCGGCCACCGCGAAGCACGACGGATTCCCGCACGCACCGCAATTGGCGCCCGGCAGTGCCGAGGCGACCGCTTCGACGCGGGGGTCGACTTCCACATGGAACTTCCACGATGCAAGCGCCAACATCGAGGCAGCGATCACGCCGAGTGACGCCAGGGCCGCCATCGCTTTGAGGACTGTCAGAAGCATCCCAAACCCCCTACAGCCCGAACCAGCCGGCAAGACCAACGTACGCAAGCGAAAGCAACCCCGCGGTGATGAATGACATCGGATTGCCCTTGAGCACACGCGGCACAGGAGCGATGTCGAGGCGCTCCCTGAGCGCGGTGAACGTCAGCAACGCGAACCCGTACCCCACCGACACGCCAAGTGCATACACGAGCGCCTCGCCCAATGTGTAGTTGTATGCCATCGCCATCTTGAAGAAGCCCGGCTTCGCGACCTCGGTTGCCGCCGCGAGCACCGCGCAGTTGGTGGTGATCAGCGGCAGGTAGATGCCCATCGCCCGATAGAGCGCCGGACTGTACTTGCGCAGGTACATCTCAACGAACTGCACGAGAGCCGCGATGATAAGGATGAACGCCGGGATGTACAGGAATTCCCCGAGGTTCAAGGGGAAGAGAAGGAACTTCCACACCAGCCATGTGGTGGTGCTCGCCATCATCATCACGAAGATGACCGCTGCGCTCATTCCCATCGCGGTGTTCATGCTGTTGGAGATGCCGAAGAAGGAGCAGAGGCCGATGAACCGCGTCAGCAGGATGTTGTTGATCAGCGCCGCGCCCACGAACAGCAGGAGAAAGTGAGAGATCGTCGCCATATCAGGCCGCCTTCCGGTTCGTCGGGCGCTCGTTCAGCCAACGAACGAACGCGACAACAAACCCGAACAGGATGAATGCCCCGGGGAACATCATGAGGATCGTCGGCGGCGCATACCCTGTCGGCATCTTGAGCACCGTTGCCCCGAGAAGCTCGATCTTACCCGAGCCGAAGAACTCACGGATGAAAGCGAGACCCACGAGGACGAGCGAGAAACCGATTCCCATCCCGAGGCCGTCTGCGATCGAGAGCCAGACTCTGTTGTGGTACGCGAACGCCTCGGCACGACCCAGGATGATGCAGTTCACGACGATGAGCGGAATCCAGATGCCGAGAACCGCGTAGATGGGCGGGAAGAACGCCTTGAGGAAGAGGTCAACGACCGTCACGAACGATGCGATGATCACGATGAAGATCGGGATACGCACCTGGCTCGGAATCAGCTTCCGCAAGACGGAGATAAGCGCATTGCTCATCACAAGGACGAAGATCACGGCAATACCCATGAACAAGGAACCCTCGACCTGGCTCGACACCGCAAGCGTGGCGCACAGTCCGATCATGAGCACGGTCAACGGGTTGTCGATCGAGAGACCCGCTCGGAATACCTTCAGCCATTCCTTCATCAGCGCACCTCCCCTGCAGCTTTGAGAACCGTTTCGTACACGACGGACACCGCGATCCCGCTGTTCCTGACCGCTCGGGACGACTTGGTGGCCCCGGAGATCATATCGAGCTTCTTGACGTCCTTCTCGGTGAAGCCGCCAGACAATCCACGGTACTGTTCCAGAAAACCCGGTTCCGTCTTGATTCGCGTACCGAGTCCGGGCGTTTCGTTCATCGTCAGGATTGTAAGGTCCGTGACTTTACCGTCCCTATCCAGACCCCAAACCATGTCCACGGAGCCGCCGTAGCCGCGCGAGCCGACTTTCAGCCCCCAGCCCACCGTTGCGCCGCTGGCATCGAGCGCCCGGTAGATCGCGGAGACCTTGCTCTCTCCCACAGCTTGCTGTGCCGAGGCGAGCATCTCCGCGTCGACCGCCTCGAAGCTCGCCGCGTCAGGAAGCACGCTCTTGAGCGCGGCTTCCTCGGCAGCCTTCTCCTGCGCGGCTATGAGCGGTGCGGTGATGGTGTACGTGGCCGAGAGCCCCGCAGCGGCGGCCATGCACGTCAGCACGACCGGGATGATGAGCCGGAGCGCGTTACTCTTCATCGGACTTCACCCACCCGAACGTCCGCGGGGTGAACATCTTGTCGATCAGCGGTGCGAGCCCGTTCATGAACAGGATCGCGAAGGTGGTCGACTCCGGAGACGGGCCGAAGAAACGCCCGACGGTGTTGAAGACGCCGCACCCGATACCGAACACGAGCTTGCCGTTCTTGGTCATGGGCGACGAGACGTAGTCGGTGGCCATGAAGAACGCACCGAGAAGGACGCCCCCCGCAAGCACGTTGAAGATCGGGTCGGAGCCGAACACCCACGAAAGCAGCCCCATCGTACCGATGTAGCCCGCGGGAACGCGCCAGTCGATGATTCCCTTGGCCAGCAAGATGAGTCCGCCGAGAATCAGCAGCGCTGCTGACACCTCACCAAGCGACCCTTGAAGGTTGCGCCAGAGCAGAGGTTCGTACTGCGCCGCCAGGTCGAATCGATAGCCGCCCGCGGCGGCGCGATCCGCTGCCGCCACAGCCAGGCGGGTGGCGCCACTGATGGCGTCGAGCGAGCCTTTCGCCGGAACATCCAGCGTCTGGAACCAGCCTTTCTCGGGCAACTTCGAAAGCACGCCCGCCCATGACATCAGGACGAACGCACGCCCCACGAGCGCCGGGTTGAAGAGGTTCCAGCCGAGCCCGCCGAAGATCATCTTGCCGAGCCCGATCGCGATAACGCCTGCCGCGATCGACATCCACCAGGGCACCATCGGCGGCATGCACATCGCAAGCAGGACGCCGGTCACGAGCGCGCTGCCGTCGGTCAACGTCTGGGGCTTCTTCGCGATCGCATTCCAGGCCGCCTCGGTGGCGAGCGCCGAACCGATGCACAACATGAACACCTGCACGGCCGGCCAGCCGATGCTGGCCATCGACCAGATGGCCGCCGGCGCCAGCGCCGCGACGACCCACAACATGATGTTCGTGCAGGTCGTCGGTGCTGCGATGTGCGGAGACGAGGCGACCGACAGCCGTGTCCCTTCGCTCGACTTCGTCACAGTCTCTCCCCCTTCGCCATGACCGCGGCTTTCGCAAGCCTGATGAGCTGCAGCAACGGTCGCCGAGTGGGGCACACGTATGAACACACACCACATTCGATGCAATCCACGGGGTGGAAGAGCTCGGCGCTTGTCCAGTCCCGTCTGTTCGCGTGGGTACCGATCAGGAACGGTTGCAGGAACATCGGACAGCCCTCAGAGCAGCGACCGCAGCGGATGCACGGCTGGTCGCCCTCGACCAGCGGGGCGATCTCGTCAGGTCCGAAGACCACGATACCCGAGGTCCCTTTCGAGACCGGGACGTCGAGGTCCGCGAGCGCCGGCCCCGTCATCGGTCCGCCGGCGACAACACGACCGACCTCGCCCGAGAACCCACCGGCGAACTCGATGAGATCGCTCACGAGCGTCCCAAGCAGCACCCGGTAGTTGCCGGGCCGAGCGACGCGACCGGTTACGGTGACAACACGCTCGGTCAGCGGCTTGCGCAGATCCACCGCGTCAGCGATTGCCGCAGCGGTGGCGACATTGTGAACCAGCGCGCCGGCCGCTGCGGGGAGTTTGCCGTGCGGGACTTCCTTCTTCAGGAACGCCCAGATCAGCTGCTTCTCGGCGCCCTGGGGGTACCGTGTCACAAGCGAGCGAACCTCGATGCCGTCGCCCGCCTCAGCGCGCAGCGCCGCGATCGCGTCGGGCTTGTTCTCTTCAACGCCGATGACAACGCGCTTCGCGCCGATTGTATCCGCCATGATCCTGGCACCGGCGACAACCCGGTCGGCGGACTCGACCATGAGACGATGGTCGCACGTGAGATACGGCTCGCATTCGCATCCATTGAGGATGACGGTCCCCACCTCCACGCCCTTGGGCGGGCTGAGTTTAACCGCTGACGGGAATGTCGCACCGCCGAGACCGACGATACCCGCGGCGCGGACCGTCGCCCGGACATCACCGTCCGGCACGGGTGCGAACGAACGGAGGTCCTGCTCGGTGTCCGGCGTGATGGTGACGCACGGGACACGCATGCCGCCTGCAGTCAGGCACGTGCCAACCGAAGCCACCTCGCCGTTGACGGGACTGTGGACCGGGGCGCTGACCATCGCATCCACCGAACCGATGAGCTGTCCCCTGTGAACCCGATCGCCGGCTGCAACAAGCGGCGCACACGGCGCTCCAAGATGCTGGCTCATCGGCACGACCAACCGCGTCGGCACCGGCATCCACTCGATCGGCAGTGCCGCGGTCGCTTCCTTGTGTTCGGGCGGATGCACCCCGCCTTTGAACGCCGCCTTGCTCAAGCGCTCACCCTCCGTCGTCGCTCGTCCTCCGTATGAAGGAACCCGATTCGCTGCGCAACCCCAGCACCCTTTATACACCGAGCAGGCGCACCGCGAACGGTACGCCTGCTCCGGTGAACGGCTAGTGGACCGAGCAGGACAAGCATGGATCGTACGCACGCACCAGCTTCTCCATGCTCAGGATGAACTCATCTTTGGGCAGATGAGCGATCGTCGGCGCGTATGCGCGCATGTCGGCTTCGAGGTTGCCGAGGTTCTGGGCGGTGGGGGTGATCACGTCCCCTGCGACGACGATCCCGTCGTCGTCGATGCTGTACGCATGGTAGAGCGTCCCCCGGGGCGCCTCGCTAGCAGCCGCGCCCGAACCCGCCTTGATGGTGAACGGCTGCGGCGCCGTGCTGCCACCCACTCCAAGCAGACGATCGATATACATCGCACAGCGCTCGGCGGCGTCAACCAGCTCGACCGCCTGGCACACGTTGTTGAGGAAGGTGTTCCGTGACGGCGCGGCGATTCCCAGCGTGGCGAGCGTCTTGGCAGCACGCGGCATGAGCCTGTCCGAGGAGAGGTTGATGCGCGGAAGCGATCCCACCATGAACGTGCGTCCGGCCACCGTGCTGTGCTTGGCGTTGCTGTGCCCGACGACGGTCTCGGCGATGAACTGCCGGTACTCCGCCGCGGGACGCCGCCAGCCGGCATCAAGCGCCGCTGTCTCGCCGTCGTAGATCGCGTAATCGTCGTCATCGACGAGCGCCAGCATCTCACCGGAGGTCTCGAACGACGGAACTTCGAAGGACTGAAAGAGCTCGGCGGTAGCGACGGTGTCGGCTACGAGCGCCTCGAGACGCACGGCCATCGCGCGCAGGTCGCTAGCGCTCGGCTCGGCCGAGAACCCGCCGACGACGGCCGTGATCGGGTGCACCGGTCGGCCGCCGATAAGGGTGGTGAGGTCGTTGCCGGTCTTCTTGATGCGCAACGCGCGCTCGACGATGTCGGGGTGCGTCTGCGCGAGCGGGAAGACGCTCGGTAGGCCGACGAAGTCAGGCGCCGCGAAGACATACAGGTGTGTCGCGTGGTTCTGAAGATACGAGCCGTAGACGAAGAGCTTGCGCAGCAGCTCCGTTCGCTCAGACACCTCGATGCCGAACGCGGCCTCGACGGCCTTGAGCGATGTGAGCGCGTGATTCGGCGAGCAGATGCCGCAGATGCGGCTGGTGATGAGGGATACCTCGTCGAAACGGCGTCCCACGACCATGGACTCGAAGAAACGAGCGGCCTCGATGACGTCCATGCGCACGTCGCTCACGACGCCGGACTCCATCTCGACGGTGATGGTGCCGTGGCCCTCGATGCGGGCCACGTGTTCTACCGTGAGCGTGCTCATACCACGACCTCCCGTGCGGCGTTGTACAGGTCGAACAGGCGATCGAGCTCCAACGGGTCCAGACCCTTCTCGGCGTACACGAGCCGTGCGGCCGGGATGTTCGCCTCGGGCGAGATCCCGCGACAGCCGGTGCACGGACGGCCGAGTGTGACGCACTTCGCCGTGCAGCCGGTACGGGTCACCAGTCCGAGACACGCCCGTCCGCGATCGAGAAAGCACACGTTCTCCTGCGTCTTGCATATCGCGCACATCGGGTCCCGGGGCATGTCGTCCTTGAGGCCCATGATCGCGCGTGACAGCACGGTAACGAACTCAGCGGGGTCGATCGGGCATCCCGGGACGTGGTAGTCGACCTCGATGACCGACGAGACCGGAGCGGGCAGCTGACGGCCCCGGGCCACGGCCACGCCGTCGCCGTACACGACGCCGTAGCGCGCATCGTAGTCCGCCGTACCGGCGAGCGCCGGGATGCCTCCCGTGATCGCGCAGGAGCCGATCGCGATGACGACCGCCGCCGTCTCGCGCGCCTTGAGGAGCGCTTCCGCATGATCGGCAGTCGTGACAGCGCCCTCGATGACGGCGACGTCGTACTCATCGGGCAGATGCCCGCTCGACGCGAGCTGCCAGTACGAGAGATCCATGAGGCCGAGCACGTCGAGCAGATGGTCTTCCATGTTCGTCACCTGCACCTGGCAACCGAAGTCGCTTGCCAGGCCGATGATCGCTACGCGCGGCGCCATCTAGATCGCCCCCTGCAGGTTCATGGCTTCCCAGTAGTTGAACACAGGGCCGTCAACGCACGTGTACTGATGACCCACGCCGCAGTGACCGCACTTGCCGATGCCGCACTTCATGCGTCGCTCGAACGAGACGTAGATCCGGTCGACATCCATGTTCTTCTTGCGCATCTCCTCGATGACGTACTTGTACATCACGGGGGGACCGCAGATCGCGCCGTATGTGTTGTCAGGATCGACGTCGATCTTGTCGAACAGCTTCGTCACCAGGCCGGTCTCGCCGTCCCAGCTGTCATCCGGCTGATCGACCGTAAGAATCAGATCGAAATCGTCGCGATGCTTCCACATGTCGAACTGGTAGCGGAACAGCACCTCGGCAGGATTGCGGGAACCGTACAAGATGGTGACCTTGCCGAACTCATGGCGTTCGTCGTGAATGTGGTTGATCAGCGACTTCAGCGGTGCGATTCCGAGGCCACCGGCAACGAGAAGGATGTCGTGCCCCTTCATCTCCTCGAACGGAAAACCGCGACCGTAGGGACCGCGCAGTCCGACGACGTCTCCGCACTGCTTGGCATGGAGGGCGCCGGTCACGTCACCGGAATCCCGCACGCACAGCTCGATGAAGCCTTGCTTGCTCGGCGCCGAGGAGATCGAGATCGGGGCCTCTCCCACACCGAAGATCGAGAGTTCGACGAACTGCCCGGATTGGAACTCGAACGCCTCGCGCACGTCCTCATCGATCAGGCGGAACTCGAACAGCTTCTCCTTATCGGTGAGGTCCATGATCGAGGTGATCCGGGCCGGCCACGGGTGATACGGATTCGCGTCGATATCGCGCGTCATCACCGTCTGGGCGTTCTTCATCGGACCTCCCCCGTCTGCAGCGCCTCGATGACATTCACCGGGTTGATGCCGGCAGGACAGGCACGTGCGCAGCGCCCACACCCGACGCACAGCACCCGCTCGAACTTGCTGAGATACCCCCACTGTTTGTGGTAGTAGCGGTACTTCACGCGGCTTGCGCGCGTGTCCCGGAAGTTCTGGCCGTGCGCGACGGCGGCGAACTCCTTGAACTGGCATGAATCCCACGTGCGGACGCGGACCCCCGACTTCTGGTCCGGCTCCAGACGATCGTGGACATCGAAGCAGTAGCACGTCGGACAGACCATCGAGCAGGCACCGCACGACAGGCACTTCTCCCCGAACTCATCCCAGATCGGGCTGTCGAACTTCGCATCGAGCAGCACCGGCAGCTGTGTCGTGTCGACGCTACGGTCGAACGCGTCTTTGAAATCGTGCACGACACGCTGAAACTCGCGCGTGTCTTCGTCCGTGACCGTGCGATTCTCCACGAAACGATCAAGGATCTCCGCGCCTTTGACCGTTCTGCACGATGCAAAGTAGCGGTCGCCCATGTCGGTCAGGAAGACATCGAATCCCCAGTGGACCTCGTTGGTGTCCCAAACGTTGCAGAAGCAGGTATCCGATGGTGAGCACGAGACGCCGATGAGCAGCGTCTGCTCGCGACGGCGCATGTAGTACGGGTCGGCGTAGCGCCCGGTGAAGACGTTGTCCATCAGGAGCAGGGCATTGATGTCACACGGGTGCAGGCCGAAGAGCACCCGAGGCGCGGCGAAGACCTCATCGTCGAGGACTTCGTTGTCGGCCACGCGGAAACGCATGAGCGTCTCCTCGGCCGGGAAGAACCACTTCTTCGGCGGCAACAACGTCGTGTCGTAGTCGAGCCGGACATCGCCCGGATCCACGACCGGCGCATACACGAAGCGTCCGTCCTTCTCGACGGGCGCTATCACTTCGTACTCTGTGCTCAGACCTGTGACAAGGTCGGGTAGGCGCTCTTTATCGATGACACGAAAGAACATCGGACACCCCCAGTGATCCGCCGTGCCGGCACGCGGTGGGCCGGTAGCTATCCGAAGAAGATCGACAGTTCGCGCTCCGCGCTCTCAGGAGAATCGGAGCCATGGATGATGTTGGCGTCGAGTGACAGACCGAAATCCCCGCGGATCGTGCCGGGAGCGGCGTCCTTGGGATTGGTTGCGCCCATGAGCTTCCGCATCACCGGGACAGCCTCTTCACCGGAGATCTGCAGCTTCACCACAGGGCCCGAGGTGATGTATGCCACCAGCCCATCGTAGAATGGCTTCCCCTGATGCTCGGCGTAGTTCGCCGCAGCCTGCTCGGGCGTCACGTTGCCGAGTTCCATCCGATCGATCGTCAGGCCGACGGCCTCCACGCGGCCGATGATGCGACCGACGAGTCCCCGAGCTACAGCATCGGGCTTGATCATCACATAGGTCTTCTGAATCACGCGTACTCCTCCGTTGTGGTAGCGGACTTTGTAACATTAGCAACAATGATTCGGCAGCCGCAACGGATTCCCTGCGTGGATTTCTACGATCCGTCGCCGGTCGATCGCCAGTCGTTGGTGACGCCATTGACCTTCCAGCCAACGCCCTCGCGCACGAGTGACACCCGATAAGTGAGTGGTGCGCCCTTGTCGAGAACCACGGTCACATCCACCGTCGAGGTCTTGGCGCTCCGCTCGATGCCCTGGAGCGTATACGACTTGAACCCGGGCGCGGGCGGGAGGTTGCTCATCTCCTTCTCGACGTCGGTCGAGGGGACGGCGACCCAGAACGATTCGACCGCCTTGCCGCCCCGATGAGCGTCGAGCAAGCCACTGACCGTCATGGTCTGGGTCGGGTATCCAAGCCCGCTTAACCATGCGAAAGCGATGGCTCCCGCAACGATGACGACACCGGCGACCCAGGCTGCGACGCCTATCCAGCCCTTCTTGCCCGCCTTGCGCTCTTCGCGAGCCGATTTGCGGGCCTCACGGTCAACTACCCGCATCTCTTCGTCGGTCCTGGTGAAGAAGGCGGATTCCTCTCCCCCTCGCGGCTCGTCGAAGACGGGCGGCAATTCGCCGGTACTCCATCCCTCGACGACCTCCGTCGACTCAACGGCCCTGCGCGAGGCCTCCGCCGCAGCAGCGGCCGCGCCGCCCAGCTCATGGCCGGTCTCGGTTGCGCGCTCGAACGCCTTGACGGCCTCCGCGTGCCGTCCAAGCGCTGCGAAGGCGAGGCCCATGTTCGCCGCAGCGCGCCCCCGGCCCGAGTACTCTTCGAGTTCAACGGCCGCACGGTACGCCTCAACAGCATCCGCGGGTCGTCCCAAAGCCATAAAGCACAGGCCCAGGTTGTTGAGCGCCTTTCCCGGATCCGGGTTCGCATCATCAAGTGCCGCTCTGCGATATGAATCACCGGCGTCTTCGATCAGGCCGACCTCGTATTGCGCACCGGCCAGACCCTGGAGCGCCTTGTAGCGGGACTTGTACATCGGATCATCCAAGGCACGCTGATATGCCGCAAGCGCACGCTGATGCATCCCTGCGCTACAGAGCGCGGCACCCAGGTTCGCATTGACGGGGCCGGTTTTGTCGTACTCCGTGTCGGCGAGCGCGCGTTCGTACACCGATGCGGCATCATCGAACCGCTTGAGTCGCATCAACGCGTTGCCGGCGAGGTGAAACGCCTCGCCGCTGCCCGGTCCTCCGTCGGCCGCCGCCGCCAGGTACTCGCGAGCCGCGGTACGCCAATCACCCGCGGCGTACGCGGCGTTCGCCTGCTCCAGATCCCTTTTGTCCACTGTCGCCTCCCGGCGCTACTTGCCATCCTCGATGCGCACGGACTCCATGACGTCGCCGACCTGCGTCGCTTTTACGACATCCATGCCTTCGATGACCTGACCGAAGACTGTGTACTGCCCATCAAGGAACGGCGCGGGCGCAAGGCAGATGTAGAACTGCGAGCCTGCGGAATCCGGGTTCTGCGATCGCGCCATCGCAACCGTTCCTTCGAGATGCGGAAGCGAGTTGAACTCCGCCTTGAGGCTGTAACCGGGACCGCCGGTACCGACCGGACCAGCCCCTGTCTTGGAGTAGGGGTCGCCGCCCTGCACGACGAAGCCAGGCTCGACGCGGTGGAACTTCGTGCCGTCGTAGAAGCCGGCGCGGGCGAGTTCGATGTAGCTCGCGACGTGATTAGGGGCTTCCTTCGCGTAGAACTTGAACTTGATCACACCACGGTTCGTCGTGATGACGGCTACCTCACTACCGGTGACCTTCACATCGGAGACGTGCATGTCGCCCTCCTCGGCTGTCGGCGCTGGCTTGGCCGCCTTCGGCTTTGCCTGCGTGGATTCCTCTCTTGTTGCGCTCGTGCTTTGGTCGACTCTGGTAGCCCCGACCGAACAACCTTGTATCACAACGACGAGCAGCGTGAGCACGACCGCGAACGCGGCTGCGGTGATTCGTGCGCGACGACCTTTCATACTGTGCGATTCCCTTCGACCATGAGTGCGTTGTGAGACTCAAACCGCTCCATTCTAGCAGTAGGCTCCGACAACGCGCAGGACGTCGGAGACTCGGCCGTATGGCACCTCGCTCATGCGTCTGTGTGTGTTATCGTCTGTGGATGTCGGGTCTAGTGCGACGAAAGGCGTTCTGTGGCTCTCCGCCCGGTCTCCGGAGACCTGGAGCCGGGTGAAACGGTCTTCTGCGATCATCCGTCCTGAGGAGGCGATGCTCATGGGAGCGTCCAGCACCGCGAAGGTCCGCAACGTCGTCCTGGTTGGCCATGGAGGCGCGGGGAAGACATCCCTTGCCGAGGCAATGCTCTTCATGGCGGGACAGACAAAGCGCCTCGGCAGCGTCGATGAGGGTCACTCGACTCTCGACTATGACTCGGAAGAGATCAAACGCAAGATGACCGTGAACCTCGCGTTGGCTCCGGTCGAGCACAACGGCGTCAAGATCAACATCATCGACACCCCCGGGTACGCAGATTTCGTCGGCGATGCGATCGCCGGCATGGAGGCCGCTGAGATGGCGCTCTTCGTCGTCGACGCGGTATCGGGACCACAGGTCCAAACCATCCGACTCTGGAAATACGCCGCCGAGATGGGCATCGCTCGTGCGGTCTTCATCAATCGTATGGACAAAGAGCATGCGGACTTCGAAGGCGCCATGGAGGCGCTCGAGAAGGCGTTCGGACACCGCGTCGGCGCGGTGCAACTCCCCATCGGCTCCGAGCATGACTTCAAGGGCGTCGTCGACATCATCCGGATGAAGGCGTACCACCATGAGGGTGACGCCGAGAAGGTCCTCGACATCCCCGCCGACATGGTCGATGCCGCAGAATCGGCTCGCGAGAAGCTCTGCGAACTCGTCGCCGAGGCCGACGACGAACTCATGGAGAAGTACCTCGAAGGCGAGCGTCTCAGCCAGGAGGAACTCGAGAAACTCCTCGACGAAGCTATCGCCCAGGGGATCTTCATCCCGGTGTTCGTGGGATCGGCAACGACGCTGCAGGGCGTCGAGGACCTCATGGACGAGATCGTCACGTTCTTCCCCCAGCCCACGGCGCACGGACCGCTCATGACTGTGGATGACAGGCAGATCCCGTTCAGCGTCGACGGCGAGCTTGCCGCACACGTCTTCAAGACGCTTTCGGATCCGTACGTCGGCCGTCTGAGCTTCGTGAAGGTCGTCTCGGGCACGCTTAAGCCCAATGCCGAGCTCGTCAACTCGCGCACCGGCAAGAAAGAACGCGTGGGTCACGTGCTCAAGCTCGTTGGCAAGGACTCCTCGGATATGGATGCCGTGCCCGCGGGCGACATCGCCGTCCTCCCCAAGCTGACCGAGACGCTCACCAACGACACCCTCTCGGCGAAGGGCGAGATCGCCTTCAAGCCGCTGCCCACGCCCGAGCCCCTCTACCCCGTCTCGATCGTCGCCAAAACGAAAGCCGACGAAGACAAGCTGGGCTCGGCGCTCAAGGCGATCGTGGACGAGGATCCGCTGCTGACGATGCGCCGCGACGAAGAAACGCACCAGACGGTTCTCTCGGCGCTGGGTGACACGGCCATCGACGTGGTTCTTAGCAGGCTTCGCGAACGCTTCCATGTCGAGGCGGAGCTGCAGGACCTGCGCATCCCGTACCGCGAGACGATCCGCAAGACCGCGCAGGCGCAGGGTCGCCATAAGAAGCAGACCGGCGGGAGCGGCCAGTTCGGCGATTGCTGGCTGCGCGTTGAGCCCAACCCCGGCAAGGGATACGAGTTCCTTGATGAGATCGTCGGCGGACGCATCCCCCGCCAGTACATCCCCGCGGTCGACAAAGGCATCCAGGACACCATGGCGCATGGCGTACTGGCCGGCTACCCGATGAACGATGTCAAAGTCGCGGTCTACGATGGTTCGTACCATGCCGTCGACTCCTCGGAAATGGCATTCCGCACCGCTGCGCGTATCGGCTTCAAAGCCGCTGCCGAGAAGGCGGACATGGTGCTGCTCGAGCCGATCGCCACACTCGTGATCGAAGTTCCCGAGGCGTACGCTGGCGCGGTCATGGGCGATATGTCGTCGCGCCGTGGTCGGATACTCGGTATGGAGCCGACGGAAGACGGCGGGCAGAAGATCCGCGCCCAGGTGCCGTACGCCGAAGTGATCCACTACTCGCCGCTGCTCCGCTCGCTCTCGAGCGGCACCGGCTCGTACACCATCTCCATCGATTCCTACGAGGACGTCCCGCGCGAGATGGCGGCCAAGATCATCGAGCAGCATGAGAAGGAAAAGGCCGAGGAGCACTAGCTCTTCGAGCCCGACAGTGAAGGCCCGGTCACGGTGACCGGGCCTTCGTCATTTTCTGGTGGTGCCCCCTGCAGGATTCGAACCTGCGACCTTCTGCTCCGGAGGCAGACGCTCTATCCCCTGAGCTAAGGAGGCAACTGCGGGCTCCGGCGAGCCGCCCGAGAACAGTAGCACACTAGGTGAGGCGTTTCCAACCCGCGGGGCAGTCGCTATCCTTAGGCGAGGAGACGCGCTCCAGACGCGCACATCAGACATGGTCCATCGATCCGAGGAGAGCGAATGTCTCTCGGCCGCACGCTCGTCATCATCAACCCGGAGGCGAAGCACGGCGAGACCGCCTCGCTCATTCCTGTGGTGGAGCAGCTTCTGGGCAGCATGCCGCACGACTCCGAGATCACGACGCATACCGGACATGCCGCCGAACTGGCAGCCGGTGCCGGCGACTACGATGTCGTGGTCGCCGTCGGGGGCAATGGCACCGTGCATGAAGTCCTCAACGGTCTCATGTCCCACCCCGCCGAGACGCGCCCTACCTTGGGCCTGCTGCCCACCGGATCCGGTAACGACACCCGTCGCACCCTTGGCGTGCCGACCGAACTCGCGGAGGCGGTACTCGTCCTCGGTACAGGCGAGCGCAAGCGATTCGACGTCGGCGTGTGCAACGGCGTGTACTTCAACAACAGCTTCGCTGCAGGGCTTGACGCGAAGGTCACTGCGACAGCAGTCGAGTACAAGGTCACCACGAAGCGCTCGGGACTGTGGCTCTATCTGACGGCGCTCCTCCACGTGCTCTTCCACGACCTCGGGAGCTTCCCGGTCAGGATCTCGTTCGACGGCCAGGAGCCTGCTGACTACGACACGCTGATCATCGCTATTACCCAGGGACGCACGTATGGCGGCGGCTTCTTCATCACACCGGACGCCCTCCCTGATGATGGCGTCTTCGATGTCTGCATGATCGACCCGCTCTCGCTTCCCCAGGCACTCATGCGCCTGCCCTTCGTGATCATGGGCAAGCACACGAAGATGAGGCCGGTGCACATGTCCCGTCACACCTCGATCGTGGTGGAATGCGATCGGCCGATGCCCGCACAGATCGACGGCGAGGTGCTGTTCGAACCACGCTATGAGATCGCGATGCTACCTTCGGCTATCGAATGCATCGTGCCGAGGGCGCCGAGATGAGCCCGGTCGCCACGGTCGGCATCGTCGCGATCGCCGCGTATCTCATCGGATCGCTTCCTTTTGCCTACACGATCGTGCGTGCGGTCACCGGAGAGGATATAACCGATCACGGTACCGGGAACATCGGGGCGATGAACGTTCGCCGTACGACGGGCTCATGGGCGTGGTTCGTCGTCGCCATGGGCGCCGACGTCCTCAAGGGGTTCGTTCCGGTACTGCTGGCGAGTGCGGCCGTCCACGCACTGGGCGGTGCAGACGCCCTGGCAACCCCCGCGCGGCAGGCGGCAGTCGCCGGGACGGTGCTCGGCCATAACTACTCGGCGTGGATGGCTATCAAGAAGCACCGCTTCACCCGCACCGGCAAGGGACTTGCCACAGGCGCCGGGGCGCTGCTCGCGTACGACTGGCGCTACGCGGTGACGGTCGTCATCGTCGGGCTCATCTTCATCGCGGTCACCAAGTACATGATGGCCGGCCAGGTGGCCGGAGCGCTCACGCTGCCACTCATCGCACTCGCCCTCCGATCGCCGGACTGGCCGTTCGCACTCGCGATGGGTCTCGTCGTGTACGCAGCGCACCACAAGCGCTTCATCGGCATGCTTCACGGCCGAGAACCGAAGCTGTACATCGCTGATCGCATGGGGCCGCGTGGCTGACAACGCAGAAAGGCCGGGCATCATGCCCGGCCTTTCTTGTAGTGCGCGCATCCTGACCCTATGAGAGCACGATAGCTTCGTTGGGGCAGACGTCCTGGCAGGTGCCGCATTCGGTGCAGTCGTCCGGACGCGCAAGAACAGCAACGTCCTCAAGGTCGAGCGCGCTCGTCGGGCATTCATCGACACAGATGCCACAGGCGGTACACAGATCGGGATCGACAACAGGCTTGCCCATGCTTCGGATCCTTTCGCTCGGCACACGGCACGTCGCCGTGTCAGATTCTGCACCATGATACACCGCCGATGCGCGACGGCTACCCGCACGTCACCGAACCTTGTCAGCAACCTCGAGCGGATCCCAGAGACAGAACGGATATGTCCGATCCGTGAGGACCTCCCCGGCATCCCTGAGGGTCTTGAGCTCCGCAAGCTCGGCTTCTGTCTCACGGATGAACGGAGACATCAACTCCGCCATCTCCGCGTTGACCGAACGGATGCGAGCACCGATGGCCTTCTTGTCCGCATCAGGCGAGGCGATCGCCAGAACGAGTTCGCACTTCTCGGCGGCAAGCGCCGTCACGCGGTCGCGTTCCGCGATGCCCTCGAACTCCATCTCACCGAGCAGCTGATCGGGATTGTGCGTCAGCCGGTTCAGTCGCTGCTCCACCTCGGCGATCTCCTCGGCGGTCACGTCGTGCGCGCCGAGCGGTAGATAGAGCGTCATCGATGCCACGACGAAGCGCGGCGGCTCGATACCGAAGAATCGCGAGATGACACCGTCGGTCACCTGATCGTACCGTCCGCCACCCACGCCGTGGATGAACAGATCGGCGACGAAGACGCGCTCGAACATCGTGAGCGCGAGCGCCTTGGGCGCCACAGTCAGATCGGCCGCCATCAGCCGCTTGTATGCCTCTTCCGGATCGCCATGGAGCTCCGCGAGCACGCTCCCGTCCACCATGAGTGCCGGCTGTGGCCCACTGCGCACCCACATCGTGCGCCTGCGGCCGTCGATGATGGACCAGAACGGCACCTCGATAGCGTCGGACGTCACGCCCAGGTCCGGGAACGGCTGCGCCAGGGACCGTGCGCCCGTGCGTTCACGAAATGCAGCCAACTCGGCGTTGTATGACGTGGCAAACGAAGCGGCGTGCAGTGCAACGTGTGTCACGAAGCGCAGAAACGACGGTGTGCGCGCCTGATCGAGAAGCCGCAGCTCCAAGTACGTCGAACCTGCTGGAGCCTCGTATCGCCGTCGCGCGACCGTGATAGCTGCGGCAAGATCGTCGTTCTCGGCACATGCCGAGAACAGCGCCGCGCAGAAGCTTTCGAAGTGACGGGTGAGCGCCGGGGCCGGCAGCGTCGCAAGCGCTTCGCGTCCCGCGTCACAGAACGCCGCCAGTGCGCCCGGCGTCGGAGCCGGCGTGCACCCGTAGCACCCGTCGGGTTCGGACTCGGCCAGCACGGCCGAACAGCGACCGACGCCGGTCTTGAAGCACGGGGTCCGCAACTCGACGCGCTCGAACCCGTCCGAGTCCACCACGACGTCGATTGCGGCGGCACCGGTCTGCTCCGCAAGACGCTGTAGCAAGAAATCCTTCACCCAGATACCGGGGTGGTACAACTCCGGCTGGTGTCCCGTCATCACGATGAGTCCGTCCGGATCGGCATCGGTCGTGATCGAGATCCCCATCCCCGCCGAGAACTCCCCCGCAGCGGCGATCGCCTCGGCGCGCGCCGCCCTGCGGAGCTCGTGCAGGGAGACCCCGGCGATCGTTCCGTGCCACGCTGCGGCGCGTTCGGCGTTGTCAGTCGCCAGTTGCGCCCAGAGCGCATAGGCGGGTTCGGTCAGGACCTCGCCATGACCGACGGGCGTGTGTCGTCTCGCGCGCACGGCTACACCAGATCCCGAACGCTCGAGATGCCGATCTCTTCCGGAGAGAAGAACGGCTCGCCCGCGGGAGCACCGACGAGGCCTCCCCAGTAGCGGGCGCGCGTCTGCATCGTCCCTATGATCGCCGCATTTCGCTCGTTGGCCTCGAACTGGGACCGATACGAACGAATCGCATCGAGCTTGGACGACAGGTCGCCTTCCTCGGCGGCAACGATGAACGACGGCTTCACGTGCAGGGCAAGATGAACGGCGATGTAGTGATAGAGGCGCGCGGGATAGTGCGGCTCCCCTGTCATGTCCGTCTTCGTGAACTTGGCGTAGAAGCGCGCGCCGACCGCGATCGCCGAAGCTGCGATGTGGTCGGGATGCGCGTCGCTCGGATACGGAGCGAACATCAACCGGGGGCGGAATTCGCGCAGCACCTCGGCCAGTTGGGTGCGCGCTTCGACCGAGTCGAAGAGGTACCGGTTGGGCATGGTGAGCGTGCGTCGCGTCACGCCGAGCACCGACGCGGCAGATGCGGACTCGGCAGCTCGCGTTTCGGGGGTACCAAAGGGCGTCGGCTCACCGTTCGTAAGATCGACGATTGCCACCGACAGCCCCTGTCGCACCATGCCCGCGACAGTCGCTCCCATGCCGATCTCCACATCATCGGGATGAGCTCCGATGCACACGACGTCGACCATCAGACCTCCCGGGATAGTGCGTGATGCCACACGCGCATGTAGTAAGCAAGGCGCCGTTCGGGGTCATCGAGATCCTCGCCGAACGAACGGTCGCCATCGAAGTATATGCGCTCGACCGGCAACTCGATCACGGAAAGTCCCGCCTGCCACGCACGTGCCCAGAGCTCGAGCGGCAGAGCGTAGCCGGACTCGGTGAGCCTCATACGATCGAGTGCACTCGCCCGGTACGCTTTGAACCCACAGAACGCGTCTGTGATGCCCCAACGGGTGAGCTCGTTGATCGCGGCTGTCACCCGGGCATTCACGGCACGCCGCTCCTCGGGAGCGATGCCGACCGCGCCACGTTCGTCCAGGTACCGGCTGCCGGACACGATGTCGGCATCCGCAAGCGCATCCAGGAACGCGGGTATATGCGCCGGCTCATGTTGCCCGTCGCAATCCATCGTGACCACACGCTCGGCACCCACAGCCCGCGCCATGTCGAACCCGTCGGCGAGCGAGCGCCCGTAACCGCGATTCTCCATGTGGCATACGCTCACGATGTCATGACGCGCGCCGAGGATCTCCTTCGTGTCGTCGGTCGAACCGTCATCCACCACGATGATGACGCCATCGAAGACCTGCCTGACGGCCTCGATGACGGATCCGACCGTCGGAGCCTCGTTGTACACCGGGAGGATGACGACGTCGCCACGATGCGAGGTGAGGTACGGCCGCTCAGCGTGCAGCATCTGGCCTGACGACCTCGAACGACGTCGTGACCGTGACCTGCGGTCCGAACATCCCCTTGACCGAGCAGTACTTCTCCTCGGACAGCTCGATCGCGCGGGCGACGGCCTGCTCGGTCACGTCCTCGCCGGTCACGATGTAGTGCACGTTGATCCGCCCGTACGAATGCGGGAACTCATCTTCACGCTGCGTTCCTTCGACAAGAAGCTCGACACCTGCGGGGTGCTGCCGCTTCTTCTCAAGAACGGACACGACATCCATCGCGGTGCACCCGCCGAGCGCGTACAAGACGAGCTCGATCGGTCGAACGCCGGTGCCTTCGCCTTTGTATGTCGCTGAAGCGTCCATGACGATGCCATGGCCTGCCTCATCCCAGCCAACGAATTGCCGTGCCGAAGACCAACGAACGCGAACGGAATCCATGCGCTGCCCCTTTCGTGCGCTCTGGATGCGGATGTGTCTGTGAGGTTCGTACCCGACTAGATCTTGCGACCGAGCATCTGTGCCAGCTCGCGGGGCTCCTGCGCCTTCCCCATCGCCTCCTCGAAGGTGATGCGGCCGCCCTGACAGAGTGCTTTCAGGTGTTGATCGAGCGTCTGCATGCCCATCGACGCGCCACCCTGGATGATCGTCGCCATCTGATGCGTCTTACCCTCTCGGATGAGGTTGCTGATGGCCGGTACGCCCAGCATGATCTCCATCGCCATGACGCGGCTCTTGCCATCGGTCGAACGCAGAAGCACCTGTGACATGACACCTTCCAGCGAACCCGACAGCTGCATGCGAACCTGCTGCTGCTGGTGGGGCGGAAACACGTCGATGATGCGGTCGACCGTGGCGGGGCCACCGGTGGTGTGCAAGGTGGCCAGCACGAGGTGTCCGGTCTCGGCCGCGGTGATCGCCGCCGAGATGGTCTCGAGGTCACGCATCTCACCGACGAGGATGACGTCGGGGTCCTGGCGCAAGACGCGCTTCAGTGCCGAGGCGAACGAATGGGTGTCTTCGCCGACCTCGCGCTGGTTCACGTACGACATCTTGTTCTTGTGCATGAACTCGATCGGATCCTCCATCGTGATGATATGGAGGGCGCGGGTCGAGTTGATATGGTCGATCATCGCTGCGAGCGTCGTGGACTTACCGGAGCCGGTCGGACCCGTCACCAGCACAAGACCGCGGGGCCGCTCGGCAAGGAATCGACACACCTTGGGAAGAGCCAGGTCCTCGATAGTCGGGATCTTGATCGGGATGACGCGGAAGACCGCACCCATCGAATTGCGCTGCTGGAAGACGTTCGCACGGAACCGCGACAGCCCCGGGATGCTGTAGGCGAAGTCGAGCTCCAGCTCGGTCTCGAAACGCTTACGTTGTTCCTCGGAAAGAAGGCTGAGGATCATCGCCTGCGTGTCGCGCGGCGTGAGGATCTTGCCGCCATCCAGCGGCAGCAGCTCGCCACGCTGACGGATGCCGGGAGGGCTCCCGACCGCGATATGCAGGTCGGAGCCGCCGCGGTCGATCATCACACGCAGCAGATCGTCGATATGCGGTGCGTCGCTCTTGTCCGGAGTCGATGGGGTCTCAATGCGAGGCGCCTCCTGTACAGGGGGCGCCGCGGGCATGTCATCCGCAGGTGGCGCCTGTGGTGCGCCGTAACCGGCAGGCACCGGCTGTGGGGCGCCGTAGCCCGCCGGCACCTCCTGAGGGGCGCCGTAGCCGCCCGCGTCGGACGCATGTGCCGCCGCCTGCACCGGAGCCGCGACCGGAGCCGTGCCGGGGACTGCCGCCAACGATGCGAGCTTCTGGACGAGCGTCTCGATCTCGATCGACATCGGCAGGTGCGCCGCGGCACCGGACTGGCGCGCCTTCAGGGCGCTCGCCTCGTTCGGTGACGATGCGACGATGACCACAGGAATCGACGAGAGATCGGGGTCCGACTTCAGCTCGGCGGTGAACGCATATCCATCCATGCCCACCAGGTCGCCGTCGGCGATGATGACTGCAGGTTTGCGCTGCTTGGCGATGCCCAGAGCGCGCGGTCCCGAAATTGCGTTGTACACGTCCGCGCCGGCTATCGCGGCCCGGCAAGCCGTGCTGACGCGCTCGAAGAATGCCGCGTCATCATGAATGATGAGGATCCCGATTTCTGCCACGATCCGAAAGACCTCCCGATCCGAGGGCGTGCCCCCGCCCTGTCTACAATAGATGCCCGCAACCGGGCACGAATACTCTATCGGCAGCGGCAGCCGGGTACTGAACCACCCCGGCGCGCAAAGTGCGGCTATTATTGAGCCCGACGCAACCCTAAGGAGCACGCATGCGAGTCGCTATCGATAGCCTAGCATACGGCGGTGCGGGTGTAGCCCATGCCGGGGACGGCCGCATCGTGTTCGTCGAGGGTGGGTGTCCTGGCGATACACTCGAAGTCTCAATCGCCGAGGAGCACCCCCGCTTCATCCGTGCGACCATAGCGGAAGTGCTCGAAGCGTCGCCCGATCGCGTCACTCCGCCATGCCCCTACTTCGGCGTATGCGGCGGCTGCCAGTGGCAGCACGTCAACTACGGCGTCCAGCTTGAGAGCAAGCGCGTTGCGATCCAGGACGCTCTCATGCGCATCGGCAGACAGGCCGGCGTCGAGGTGTCTGACGTGACCGCGTCGCCCGAACAGTACGGATATCGAAACAAAGTCGAGCTCTCGGTGGCGAGAACCCCGCGAGGTCCGGCGCTGGGGTTCGCCCGGCATGGAAGCAACGAGATCGTCGCGATCGACGCGTGCCTCCTGCTGCCCAAGAACCTCCGCAAGGCGCCGCGCTCCCTCTCGGGCGCGCTCCGCTATCTCAGCTCGCGCATCCCGACGCCCGTCGAACGCGTCTCGGTGCGAGTGTCCCGCAAGGGAGAGGTTGAAGTTGACCTCTGGACGGCGCCCGGGGGCTTCCCGCGTCAACTGGCCGCGAAGGTCATCGGTGACGCCGTGGGCGCCCGAACCATAACGCGCGTGATCACCAAAGGCGAAGCCGAGGCACGCAAGGTCAGCCGTGTGGAGGTGCTTTCCGGCCCCGGGGCGTGGAAGGAGAACCTTGGCGGCTTCGAGTACCTCGTTTCGGCACCGTCGTTCTTCCAGGTCAACACGCGCGCGGCGGAGCTGCTGCAATCCGCGGTGCTAGGAGCTGTCGGCGCCGACGGCACCTCGCTCGTGGCGGACCTGTACGCCGGCGTTGGCACGTTCACGCTGCCGCTCGCAGCTGCGTCGTGCGAGGTCGTCGCCGTGGAGTCCTCGTCTCACGCGCTCGCCGACCTTCGGCGCAACCTCGACGCCGCAGGCCTCGAGGCCGACATCATGCCCGGCGACGCCGGTCGCATCGCCGAGGAGATCGAGGGAGTCGATACCGTCGTCGTCGACCCGCCACGTGCAGGCCTGTCCGAACGCGCAGGGCGGGCCCTTGTCGAGGCCCGCCCTCGGACGATCGTCTATGTCTCATGCGACCCCGCCACACTGGCGCGAGATGTCCGCTCGTTCACCGACGCAGGGTACCGCCTTTCGTCAGTCACCGGCTTCGACCTGTTTCCACAGACATACCACGTAGAAACCGTCGCAACCCTCACATTGAGCGACTAGACAAGCTTCCCGACCTCGGGAAAGTCAAGCACATGCTCGTCGTGTGGAGCATCGTCGTGATCGACGGTGAGGTCGCCGCCAGCGGCATGCATGCCCTCATGATCGCCGTCGACCCACATCGAGCTCTCGGTCAGGTCGTAGACCATCCCTTTGTATGCCACATACGCCGGACGGCCGTCGCGACCATCGAACTGCTTCAACTCTTCGAGGGTGAACTCCTTCATCGCTTCCTCCTGGGTGTCTGGGAACGGGTGCCCAGGATAGTATTCCCAACGATGGAGCGTATGTTCACCGGAGGAGGCGAACCAGCAGCGCAGCGCCCTTGAACAGCCCTGCCGCGATCGCTGCGATCACGGCAACCCCTCCGAGACCCGACTTGACGCTCCCACCCGCAGCAAGCTCACCCACGTCGAGAGAGATGTCGTGAGGCGTACCGTCGACGTCCATGGTCACGGTCGCGCTCCCGGATCCCAGAGCCACCTTGTTGAGGTTCTCGAGAACCTGCGCCGCGACCTCGGCACCGCTGACGGTCTGCTCGGTGGAGGAAACGAGAACGGCACCGGCGGGCACACCGACGGCCGCGTCGGGCACTGCGAGAGCCGCAAACATGGAAAGTGCGAGAACCATCGCCGTCATGACCGCAAGCCGCTTCATCGCACTCACCTCAACCCGCTCAGGAACCGTACGATGGGGGTATCGGAGGCGGGTCGCGCGGCGCGCGTGACTCAGGTCACCGTGTGACGGCGCACGCGCTTAACGGTAGGTATTCTGAGATGAACGGTAAGCCTCGCCGAGAGACATCGCAATCAGGCTAGTCGCGCTCGATGCGATCGCGAAGCGCGAACAGGTCGACGATGACCCGCCGTCCTTTTGTGCCGACGACGCCCTCCTTGGCCAGCTGAGATATCACCCGGCTGGCAGTCTCCCGCGATGTCCCGGCAAGCGTGGCGACCTCGTAGTGGGTCAGACCCTCGACCACCGGAACCCCCCGCGCTTCGTATGAGGCAGTGGCCACGTTCAGAAGCACGCGCATCACCCGGTGGGTGGCGTCGTGGAACGCCATGTCTTCGAGTCGACCGATCAGACTCCTCACGCGCCGCGAGAGCGTCGCGATGAGTGTCAGCGCCAGCTTCGGCTGCACCTGGATGGCGGCCGAGAGATCCCTGGCGTCGAGACACAGCACCTCGACGTCACTGACCGCGATGACATCCGCCGATCGCGGCTCCGCGTCCACAAGGCTCATCTCGCCGAAGTGAGATGGAGCCTCCAGGTAGTTGAGCGCAAGCTCCTTGCCCTCAGGTGATGCGAGCGACACCTTCACGCGGCCCGCCACGAGCAGATACATGACAGAACCTTTGTCGTTCTGCGAGATCACGAACGAGCCCTTTGGAAACTGACGCAGCGTCAGCATACCGGCGAGCGAGGCCAGATCCTCGGCGGACAGATCCGAGAACATCGGAAACGCTTTCAACCTGGCGATGATGGGTTCGTTCTGCACGTCCATGCCCCTATGTATCGGTGGCGCGCTGTCGCTCCTATAGTCATACACGAAGGGCGGCGGCTTTTGAAGCCGTCGCCTTCGGCACTGGTCGCCGAATGCGCCGATCGGCGCACCGACGACGCGCACCCCTCCCGGACCTGCTCACGTGATACGATTCTCATCCTTAGTCGTTCACGTTCCGAGAGGCATCAGATGCTACGTGCGGTCCTCTTCGACCTTGATGGCACGCTCCTGAGAATCAACCTCGAGCGCTTCCTCGGTCGCTACTTCGCGGCGCTTCGCAACGTTGCGGCGGGGCACGCCGATGACAAGCAGACCGATGCGATCATGGACGCGATCCAGGCCGCAGTCCGTGCGATGTGCGAGCCACACCCTGACGTCACGAACGAGGGTGTCTTCGCGCGCGAGTTCGAGCGCCTCTCGGGCATCGTACTGGCCGACGTCTGGCCGGCATATGAACGCTTCTACGCCGAAGTATTCCCATCGCTCGCAGATGGCGCGGGCCCTGCACTCGGAGCCCGGAGCGCTGTCGAGACCGCGCTGGGGTTGGGGCTACCGGTGGCGGTCGCCACCAACCCCATTTTCCCGCGCGCTGCGGTGCTCCATCGTCTCGCCTGGGCCGAGTTGGATGATGTCAGATTCACGGCGATAACGAGCTACGAGGATATGGTCGCGTGCAAACCGCACGGCGCGTACTTCAGGCAGGTGGCTGAGTCGCTCGGCGTCGATCCGACGGAGTGCATCATGGTCGGTGACGACCGCTACCTGGACATGCCTGCTGCTGATATCGGCATGCGCACGTTCTACGTTGGGACGGATGAGAACACCGCGACCGACTACCGGGGCACGCTCGAGGATTTCGCCGCACTGCTGCCGCGACTGGTCGTTACACCAGACGGCGCCTGACGAGCGCGACCCACGCACCATCCATCCGCTGATCGCAGTCGAACTCGTAGCAACCCCGCGACTCCCTGCGCAGATCCAGCTGGTATCCCAGCCCGGATGGATCATGGTCGCAGATGAGGACGAGACTGTCCTGACAATCGACCTCGATCATCTTGTCCACTATGGCGAAGACGACCGGTCGACGAATGGCGGGCGCAAGCCCCCGGAGGTCGACGACCAGGCCGCTACTCGATGCCCTCACGACACCAGCCCGGTGCGCGATATGCTGACGACAACCACGATTGAGTTCCTCCCCGGAACTGAAGCACGCATAGAAGCGTTCATAGGGGTAGATTATGCGTCCGCGAACGAATTCCTGCATCCCGCGCGTGAGAATGCACGGAAGGTTGTGACACGGCGGCGCAGAATCACCATACTTAGAACCAATCGAAGAAAGCACGTTCCGCACTTGTCACGCTCTTGTTACACTTGCAGCAAGTCTTCGACGTATTTCAGCCGAGGGGGATATGGACGGCAGTCGGTCTCTGCGGGAGGGTTCTGCCCACAAGCTCGCGACATCTCGACGAGATGCTCGCTTGACGCTTGTTACGTCCGTCGACCCCATGCCGCTCTCAGGCTCATCTTGATCGGCTCGTCGGGCAGGTCTGCCCCAGGAGGCGCGCTGTGATTCTTCGCGCTCGCTGACCTCGCCTGCACCCCTTTTCAAAAGCCCCGGGAGACGACACGCCGTACCGGTCACGGCTGCCGTCGCATTCCCGCATGCGGCTGAGAGAATCCCATCTTTGTGCGCGAAAGGAGGAGTGTCGGTCGAATAGCGCACGTGTCGGGCTGAAGCCCGACGAGAGTCTTGGCTTCTAGAACTGTTGGTTCCGTACGACACCAAGGAGGTGTATGGCATGGCGCAAGAGGCGCATGGCGCGCTGCACGACCTGCTTGAGGTCCGTGGCGTGACCCGTCGCGACTTCCTGAAGTACTGCGGCTCCGTAGCCGCGGCTCTCGGGTTGTCCGAGACGATGGCTCCTCAGATCGCCGCCGCCCTGGAGGGGGCTCCCAAGCTTCTGCCCGCTCTGTGGATCAACGGTGGATCGTGCACCGGCTGCACCGAGTCGATCGCACAGGTCGACTCGCCTGACGTCGCCACAATCGTTCTCGATTACCTGTCGTTCGATTACTTCGAGACGATCATGGCCACGGCTGGCACGCAGGCCGAGCACAATATCACGAAGAGGGTCGAAGAGGGCGGCTATATCGTCATCTACGAAGGCTCCGTCATGACGGGCTTCGATGGTCGCACGCTGACCGCCGGCGCACCGGACAAGACCGGCCTCGCAATCCTCGAGGAAGTCGCATCGAACGCTCTCGCAGTCCTCGCCGTGGGTTCATGCGCGGTCGACGGCGGCTGGGTCAAGGCCCACCCGAACCCCGCTGGAGCAACCGGTGTTGCGGCATACCTGCAGAGCAAGAACATCAAGACCCCTGTCGTCAACCTCCCCACCTGCCCGGTCAACCCGGAGTGGATCGTTGCGATGGTCGTTCAGCTCCTGCTCGTTGCCGATCGCGACGTCGCCAAGTTCGTCGCCGCCACCAAGTGGGTCACGCGCGACTACACTGACGAAGTCACGAAAGAGAAGGTCGGCCTGCTCATGCCTGCCGGTATCTACGGCCAGAGCATCCACGACAACTGCCCGCGCCGTGGCCACTTCGAGAACGGCGAGTTCGTCAGCAAGCTCGGCAGCAAAGAAGAGGCGATGGGCTACTGCCTCTACAAGGTCGGCTGCAAGGGTCCGCAGACGTTCACGCAGTGCCCGGTGACTCGTTGGAACCGCCGCGCCAGCTGGTGCGTCGAGGCCGGCAGCCCGTGCATCGGCTGTGGCGGGCTGAACTGGGTCGACAACAACGCCCCGTTCCTCATGCGTATGTCCGATATGCAGCTTGACGGCGTTCTCGGCCTGGGCAACGTCCAGCCCGGTACCGCTGCTGCAGTCGTCGGCGGCGTCGCAGCCGCCGCTCTCGTCGCGCACGGCCTCGGCATGAATGCCGCCGGTCGCGTCGGCGATGGGCCTCCCATGGAGACGGCAAAGGCGTACGACCGTAAGCGCGCGGCAAAGAAGGGAGGCGATAAATAGTGGCTCGCACCGTTGTTGATCCGTTGACCCGAATCGAAGGTCACCTGCGTGTCGAGGTCGAAGTGACTGACGGCAAGGTTTCCGACGCTTGGGTTTCAGGCACGTTGTGGCGCGGTATGGAGCTCGTGCTCCAGGATCGCCACCCCGAGGATGCGTTCTGGGTCTCCCAGCGCATCTGCGGCGTTTGCCCGATCTCGCACAGCCATGCTTCTGCACAGTCCACGGAGCAGGCGCTGGGCATCAAAATCCCGAACAACGCCCGCATCATCCGCAACATCATCGAAGGCGCACAGTACCTGCACAGCCACATCCTGTGGTTCTACACCCTCACGGCGCTCGACTACGTGAACCCGATCAACGCCCTCAAGGCGAACATCGCTGACACGTATGCGCTCGCCCAGGCAGCAGGCACTCGCGTGAGCGACTTCGGCGCTGTCCAGAAGCGTCTGGCTGCGTTCGCGGAGAATGGCCAGCTCTCCATCTTCACCGGCCACTACTTCGACCACCCCGGCTACGTCCTGCCGCCGGAGCTTGACCTCATCGCGACCGCCCACTACCTCGAGGCTCTCGAGATGCAGGCCGTTGCAGCCGAGATCATCGCGGTCATGAGCGGCAAGTTCCCGCACCCCATGACGTCGATCCCCGGTGGTACCGCGTTCGTTCCGACCGAGCAGAAGCTCGATGACATCCTCTTCCGGTTCCTCACGGTCAAGGCCTTCATCGACGAAGCTCTCATTCCCGACACGCTCGCGATCGCCCCGTTCCTGCTCGGCGCTGCCTCCTTCGGTGGCGGCTGCGGCAACTTCCTCTCCTGGGGCGTTTTCGAAGCCGAGGACGGCGACCCGTACAAGCGGTCACTGCCGCGTGGCTTCATCGAGAGCGCCAAGGGCCTCAAGGCCGACAAGGTCGGTCCGGAGGACGTCACCGAGTACGTCGCGCACTCCTGGTACGACGACAAGACCACTGGTCTTACGCCGGACAAGGGCAAGACCGAGGCGAAGTACGAAGAGTACAGCGTCGACGGCAAGTACTCGTGGGGCAAGGCAGCTCGCTGCAAGGATCTGCCTGCCGAAGTCGGTCCGCTCTCCCGCATGCTCGTCGGCTACGTCAGCGGCGTGAAGCCGGTCGTGGACATCATCGACTATGCGCTTGGCGCACTCAGCAAGGCCGCCGGTGCCGAGCTTCCTCCGACGGTGCTCGTTTCGCTGCTCGGCCGCGTCGCTGCACGTAACCTCGAAGCAGCCGTCGTCGCGCAGTGGTCGGTCGAGTGGGTCAACGAGCTCGTTGCAGCCATCAAAGGCGGCGACAGTGACTACTTCGTCACCGATCGCGGTTCTGACGGCAAGGGCGCCGGTCTTTGGGAAGCGCCGCGTGGCTCGGTCGGTCACTGGATGACCGTCGAAGGCGGCAAGATCGCGAACTACCAGGTCGTCGCACCGACCACCTGGGACATCGCACCGCGCGACGACAAGGGCGTGCTTGGCCCGATGGAGC
>RCMX01000001.1:257648-370023 GCA_004348925.1 Actinomycetota bacterium | reverse complement strand
GGTACGCCGGTCGTCGACGCCGAGAGGCCGCTTGAGATCCTTCAGGTCGCGCACAGCTTCGATCCTTGAATCGGTTGTGCTGTCCACGTTGTGGACACCATTTCCGGCAAGGGCACCACGGTCATGTCGTCACCGCTGGGGGTGATGTAGATGTCAGGCCACGCTCACTATCGTGAAGCGCACCCGCTGGTGTTCGTTATCACCCACTACATCAACCTGATCTGCATGATCATGCTCGCCTTCTCGGGCTTCTACATCCACTTCCCGTTCTTCAACGGGTTCATGGGCGTGGCCCGCGGCATGCACTTCGTCGCGATGTACGTGATCATCATCAACCTCACCTTCCGCATCATCGCCGCCTTCTTCGTGAAGACCGCGACGCAGCTCGGAAGCCGTGCGGTCGACACGGACATCAAGAACTGGCTGCCGCAGGAGGAGAACAAGCACCAGTTCCTCGAGACCGTGAAGTACTACCTGTTCCTCCGCAAGGAAGGCGTCATCTCGGCGAAGTATGGCTCGCTCCAGAAGATCGCGTATCTGGCGACCATCCCGCTCACCTACCTGCAGGCGTACACCGGTTTTGCGATCTATGGCCCCACGATGAACATGGGCTTCTTCTCCGGTGGACTCGAAATGGTCGGTGGCCCGATGAACATGCGGATCATCCACTACTTCATGATGTGGGTGTTCATCGTGTTCACGATGATCCACGCCTACCTGGCGAACATCTACAACCTCAATCCCTCGAAGATCATCTTCCTGTGGAAAGAGACCGACCACTAGTTCGTGGTCGACTGGTTGCGTGAGCTTCCAGACACGGACGGGCCCCGGAGATTCTCCGGGGCCCGTTCCGCTATCATGGAGCAGTCCGTCTAGCCGGGAGGGAACCTGTGTCGCAGCGTCGCGTTCTGGTCATCGGAGTCGGCAATACGCTCATGCGTGATGAAGGCGTCGGACCTCGGATCGCCGAGGCGATCCGGAATCGCTTCATCCTTCCCGATGACGTCGAGGTCATCGACGCAGGCACGATGGGCCTCGGCATGCTGCACCTGTTCCGCGGCGTCGAGTACATGCTCGTTGTCGACGCCATCGACGGGACCGGCTACGCTCCCGGAACCGTCGTTCGCATCTCCCCCGAAGACTTCGCACCCAACCAGGTGCTCCACTCGCTTCACGACATCCGCCTGATCGACGTCCTCAATGCTGCCAGCCTCATCGGCGCGCAACCGAAGCTGACCGAATGCGTGGGCGTGCAGATACTCGACATAGCACCCGAGGAGTTCCACGTTGGGCTCACTCGGCATGTGGAACAGGCGGTGCCGCGAGCGGTCGCTGCAGCGCTCACGCTCCTTGAAGAGCAGGGCATCGAAGCGCATGAGGCAGCTGCCGAGGACGACGGCTTCCTCGGCACGGTCCGTACCGCTCGTGAGGAGATGCGTGCACGTCGCGAACAGGAGCGTCTAGGAGACCGCTGACGTCGCCGGAACGGCCTCCGGGAGCAGGAATCCGATGACAGAACCGACGCCTTCGGTACTTGCCGCGAACACATGACCGCCCTGATCCTCGACGATGTGCTTGGAGATCGAAAGGCCGAGCCCGATCCCGCCCGTCGTCGCCGCCCGCGCGGTATCCGCCCGGTAGAAGCGCTCGAAGATGAGCGGGAGATCGTGCTCCGGTATCCCCTCGCCGGTGTCCTCGACTGCCACGCGCACCCAGCCCTGGATGCGGTCCACGCGCACGGTGATCGATCCCTGCCGTGTGTGCCGCACCGCATTGCCGAGAAGGTTCCGCAGCACTTGCGCGACCCGGAACGCATCCGCATCGACGATGCACGCTTCGACGTCGCAGATCGCGGTCACGGCCACGTCACCGGAGACCAGAAGCGATGTTCGCTCGGTCTCCCGGTTCACGAGCTCGCACATGTCGAACCGCTCGTGGTCGTAGCGCAGTCCGCCCGCCTCGGCGGTTGAGAACTCCTGGAGGTCGCCCACGAGACGCGACAGGTGTGAGAGGTCCTCTACGATCGAGGACATGCGCTCCTCGGTCATCGGCAAGACTCCCTCGGCCATCGCCTCGGCCTGAGCACGAAGCGCGGCTATCGGGTTGCGCAGCTCATGAGCGACATCGCTCACGAGGCGACGGCGGAAGACTTCGCTCTCTTGCAGCGACCCGGCCATCTCGTTGAACGCCTCGGCCAGGTCGCTCACCTCGCCCGGGCCATCCACGTCGACACGATGCTCGAGGTTGCCCTGCGCGACGGCTTTGGCGCCGTCTGTGAGCTTCCTGAGCGGTCTGGTGAGGTATCTGGCGAGCAGTGCCGCCGTGAGTGCCGCGAAGCCGACCGCCGCCAGCGCCGAAAGCACGATGCCGCGGTCGACGCCGCTCATGAAGCTCTGCTCCGCGACGCCGAGGAAGACGCGCCCCAGCCCCATGCCACCGTGACCTTGCACGACACCCATGTGGGTCGGCGCCGCCACCAGGTACGACTGAAACGCCGAGGAGAGCGCCCCGCGAGCGATGATGCCGGTGACGAAGATGGACGCCAGCGAAACGGCGAGAATCGAGATGAAGACCTGCCAGATGAGTCTGCTGCGTCGCATCAGTCCGTGCCGACCTTGTAGCCGACCCCGAAGACGGTCCTCACGTACCGCGGATTCCTCGGATCGTCGCCGATCTTCTTCCGCAGGTTCTTGACGTGCGCGTCGATGGTTCGTTCGTAGCCCTCGAATGCGTCACCGGAGACGGCCTCCAGCAGCTGCAGTCGGCCGTAGACACGCCCCGGATGCGACGCCATTGTCGCGAGCAGCTCGAACTCGGTGCGGGTGAGCTCGACGACCTCGCCGGCGATGGTGACCTCGCGCCGCTCGTTATCGATACGCATATCCCCCACCTCGATCGCCGACGGCGCGTCGGGGATGTGTGAACCGTCCACGCGCCGAAGAACCGCCTTCACCCGCGCAACCACCTCGCGCGGACTGAACGGCTTCGAGACGTAGTCGTCAGCGCCGATCTCCAAACCGATCAATCGATCGATTTCCTCGGTCTTGGCGGTCACAAGGATGATCGGCAGATCGTGCTCGCGTTGGAATCGCCTGGTCAGCTCGATGCCGTCGATTCCCGGAAGCATGATGTCGAGAAGCGCGATATCTGGCCGCTGCTCGGCGACAGAAGCAACAGCCGAGGGACCATCCGCAGCTGTCCTGACATCGAATCCCTCGGATTTCAGGTACGCCGAGAGGACCTCGACGATCTTCGCATTATCATCAACGACCAGCACGGTTCGGTTCACCACAACACCCGCTTCCAATCGACGCAACGTGACAATGATGCCCACCACGTGTGAACTGCCTGTGAAGCCCCTGCGCGTACCTCGTAGAGCAGTCGGCGATCATGCTTCGGGCTTGCGCCCCGAATGGCTACACTGAGGATACCCGATGCGACCGGAGGTAGGCCCGTGAACGTCAGACTCGAGATCGCGATCGCAGCTGCGCGAGCCGGTGGAGATGCGCTCCGTCTCCGCGCCGCCGACATGGGACGCATTCGCACCAAGTCGACCGCGTTCGACATGGTTACCGAGGCGGACATCGCATCGGGAGTCGCCGTCGTTCGATCGGTCGCCGCATCGATAGCCGACGCCAGGTTCGTCGTGGAGGAGCCGGAAGTCTATTCGCTTGCGGGAGTTGTACGGGGCGAACTCGACGACCCCGAGGTCTGGGTGATCGACCCGCTTGACGGCACGACCTCCTTCATCCACGGCTATCCGTGCTACTCGGTGAGCGTCGCGTGCCTCAGTTACGGGCAACCTGTTGTCGGCGCGGTCTACAACGTTCCTGCCGATGAGATGACGTATGCTTCTCTCGGCGAGGGAGCGTTTCTCAATGGGCGACGCCTGCAGTGCGCCTCGACCGAGGAAATCCGCCAGTCGCTGATCATCACGGGGTTCCCGTACGACCGCACGATCACGCTCGACAAACAGCTCCGGGTGTTCGGGCATCTCATGCGGGAGGTCCACGACATCCGACGTGACGGATCTTCGGCGATAGACTGCTGCCACGTGGCTGCGGGTCGAGCGGACGCCTTCTGGGAGTTCGGACTCATGCCGTGGGATCTCTCGGCGGGTGTGTTGATACTCAGAGAGGTGGGCGCAGTGATCACCGGACTCAACGGCGAAGAGTGGACGGTGGACGTGAGCGACGTCTGTGCGGCAAACCCGGTGCTTCACACCGAGCTCCTGGCTGCCATCCAGAGAGGCCTTCGCGGCTGAGACACACGAAGGGCCCCGCCTGAAGCAGGGCCCTTCGACCTGTTCGTGCACTTCTTGCTAGGTGCTTGGCGCCGAATCGACGATCTTGCGCACGATGCTCGGATCAGCAAGCGTGGAGATGTCGCCGAAGGCGTCCATGTCACGCTCGCCTGCGGCGATCTTCCGAAGAATACGTCGCATGATCTTGCCTGATCGGGTCTTGGGCAGCTCGGGAACGATATGGATGAAGTCCGGCTTCGCGATCGGACCGATCTCCTCGCGAACGTGACCGGCAAGGATCTTCAGCAGGCCCGGACTCGTCTCGTTGCCCTGGCGCAGGATCACGTACGCGTAGATGCCTTCGCCCTTGATGTCATGCGGGTAGCCGACGACCGCAGCCTCTGCGACAGCAGGGTGGCTGACGAGTGCACTCTCGACTTCAGCGGTGCCCATGCGGTGGCCGGAGACGTTGATGACGTCGTCGACTCGGCCGAGGAGCCAGTAGTACCCATCCTCATCCTTGCGGGCGCCATCACCGGTGAAGTACTTGCCGGGGAACGCCTTGAAGTAGACATCCTTGATGAGCTTGTTCTCGGGATCGCCCCAGGTTCCGCGGAGCATGCCCGGCCACGGTTTGCTGATGCACAGGCGTCCGCCGCTGCCCACAGGCGTAGGCGTCCCGTCTTCGTTGACGATCTCGGGAACGATGCCGAAGAACGGTCTGGTGGCCGAGCCAGGCTTCATCGGCGTGGCACCCGGAAGGTTCGTTATGAGGTGGCCGCCCGTCTCGGTCTGCCAGTACGTGTCCACGATCGGGATTCGCTCGCCACCGATGTGCTTGTAGTACCACATCCACGCCTCGGGGTTGATCGGCTCACCCACGGTGCCAAGAACCCGCAGCGTGGAGAGATCGTACTTCGCAGGCCATTCTTCGCCTGACTTCATCAGCGCACGAATCGCGGTAGGGGCGGTATAGAACTGGTTCACGCCATGCTTCTCGACGATCTCCCAGAACCGGCCGGGATCGGGGTACGTCGGAATGCCTTCGAACATGAGGGTCGTTGCTCCAACCGCGAGCGGTCCGTACACGATGTAGCTGTGACCGGTCACCCAGCCGATGTCCGCGGTACACCAGTACACGTCCTCGTCGTGGTAATCGAACGTGTAGCGGAATGTGGTAGCCGCGTACAGCAGATAGCCGGCGGTGGTGTGCAGCACGCCCTTCGGCTTTCCTGTGGAACCGGACGTGTAGAGAATGAAGAGCGGGTCCTCGGCATCCATCCACTCGATCTCGCAGTGACGGCGGATGTCGTCAGCGCGGACCTCATCGTGATACCAGAAGTCGCGACCGGGCTCCATGTCAACGCGGGTGCGTGCGCGGGAGACGACGATGACCGATTCGACGGTCGGACACTCGTAGAGCGCGCTGTCGGCCTCCGCCTTAAGCGGAACCACGCGACCACCGCGAATACCTTCGTCGGCCGTGATCAGCATCTTGGCACCGCAGTCCTGGATGCGATCGCGGAGCGCCGAGGATGAGAAGCCTCCGAAGACGATCGAGTGGATCGCGCCGATGCGGGCACATGCCAGCATCGCGATCGCGAGCTCGGGGATCATCGGCATGTAGATGGCGACGCGATCGCCCTTGCGAACACCGTGCTTCTTCAGCACGTTCGCGAACTTGCATACCTTGTAGTACAGCGACTGGTAGGTGTAGATCTTGGTTCGGCCTTCGTCTGACTCCCAGATCAGCGCGGCCTTGTTGCGGCGCCAACCCTCGAGGTGACGATCGATGCAGTTGTAGGTGACGTTGAGCTTGCCGCCCTTGAACCACTCGATGCGGGGCGTCTCGAATTCGTAATCGAGGACCGTGTCCCACTTCTTGTTCCAGTGCAGCATCTCGTCGGCCATGTCGGCCCAGAAACCTTCTGGATCCTCAACAGAGCGCTTGTAGAGCGCTTCGTACTCGCTCATGGAGGTGATGTGTGCCTTCTCCGAAACCCATGCAGCGGGCTCAACGACCCGAAGTTCATTCGACAATGACTCGATATGCTGGTCCGTCATACGTACGCCTCCCTCACTCGGTTCGCATGGCACGCCGTCCAAAGGCGAGCCACGACAGGATCAAGCAGGCGGGGCGAAACCCCTGCGCATATGGTAGACGCTCGACTCGCCGGGGAACGTTCTGCTCCAGCCGTGCGGCATTGTTTTCTCGGTCAGCGGCAGAGCCCGCGAGCCGAGAAGGAACGACATGTTCTCTGTCGAATACACAGCATGTAACAACTGTTGCAAAGCCCGTATGTCGGGTGTACCTTAGGAACCAGATTAGTTTCCCTTCCCTAGCAAGTCGGTTCCGGCGGGGAATCCGCGGAACCGGAGAGTTGGCCCATCGACGACCGGCATCGCGATGAAGCGGCTGTGTAGCCGCAACAGGCCACTGGAGACTCAGGGGTAATCAGGGAAGGAATATGGAAGGCCCCGACTCGAAGGTCGGGGCCTTACCTATTGCGATGGGGATCACGAGAGTCGTACGAAATTGAGCACTTGCACGGTAATGGCGGTCTCGACCTCGACAAGACACGCAAGGTACATGCCTTGCGGCAGCTCGGCGGCTCTCGGCGCTTTTCGAATCCGCCCGGGATCTCCCTCTAGCAGACGTACGGCACAGTTGCCGCAAGTGCCCCGTCCGGCGCACGTCGCGAGAACATTCACACCGGCAGCCCACGCTGCTTCCAGAATGGTGGTTCCCGGCGGCACCTCTACGGAGAGCCCAGGCGGATCGAATGTCACGCGTACGGTCGCTGACATGCGCTACTCAGTCCACCGGCAGCAGTGCGACACCCCAACCGGTCCCGGTGTGCGTGGAGATGACAGGACCCGCTTCCACCAGGTAGATCTCCTGGACATCGAATCGGGCGCGGATGTGCTCTTCTAGCCACACCACCTTCTCAGGCGAGAGCGCATGCATGACGGCGAACACACCCCGGTGGTGCTCCCCCATCTGCTCGGCAACCCAGGTCATGGTGTGGTCGAGCGCGGCGCTTGCTCCACGGATCTTCGCAACAGGCTCGAACGACCCTGTCGCGTTGACCGTGAACAACACCTTGAGATTCAGCATGCCACCGAACAGTGCCGAGACCTTGCCGATGCGCCCGCCACGCGACAAGTTGTCGAGCTTGTCGATACCAACGATCATGCGCACGCGTTGACGGGCGCTCTCGAGCGCCGCGATGACATCGCCGATGCTTCCTCCGCGAGCCGCAGCGCGGGCTCCTTCAAGCACCTGGAGCGCCTCGCCCCACGCAAGATTGCGGGTGTCGAAGACGCGTACGCGCTCACCGAACGCACGTGCCGCCTCCGTTGCCGACTCGATCGTTCCCGAGAGCGCCGAGGAGATGTGTACCGATACGATGTTCTTGGCATGCTCGAGCTGTCGTCGATAGACCTCGGCAAATGCTCCGACCGAGGGCTGCGAGGTCGTGGGCAGCTGCGGTGCCGCGTTCATCCGGGTGAAGAACTCCTGCTGCGTGAGAATCCCGTCCTCGAAGACCTCATCGCCAAAGGCGAGCGAGAGCGGCACGACCGCGATATCCAGATTCCTGGCGATCTCAGGCGTGATATCCGAAGTACTGTCGGTGACAATCGCGACTTCACGCATCACAACACCCCTATTCGCCGCTCTCGAACCTCACCATGCCATGCGCCATCGGCTTGCCGCCGATGACGTGTACGTGCAGATGCGCGACCGTCTGGGCGGCATCCGCGCCGTTGTTGACGATCACCCGGTAGCCGCTCTCGGCGATACCCTTCATCGCCGCGATTCGAGGAACGGCCGAGAACAATGCCGCCATCATCCCGGAAGGAACATCATCGCCCATGTGCGCGTAATGATGCTTCGGGATGATCAGCGTATGCACGGGTCCCTGAGGTGCGATGTCGTCGAACGCCATGATATCGCCCTCATCGAGCACGACCCTCGCGGGGATGTCGCCGTTTGCGATCATGCAGAAGATGCAGTCAGACATCGTCTCCTCCTCGGCCGGTTGCGTAGCCCTACTCGGCGTCCTCGTCCTCGATCTCGCCGACGAGCATCGTCACACGCTGCTGCGCATCGGCCAGTTTCGCCCGACAGGCGCGGAGCAGTGACACGCCGCGCTCGTACCGGCCCAGGCTATCCTCGAGTTCAAGCTGCCCGCTCTCAAGCGCCTTCACGATCTCTTCCAGCTCAGCCAGCGCTGCCCCGAACGTCATGCTCTCAGGCGCGCTTGCGGCCACGGGTTCCTCCACGTCAGACCTCCGTATCAGCTCTCTCTACCACGCAGCCGAGCTCTCCCTCGGCAAGACGGACCCGAACACGATCACCGGCAGCCACACTCTCCGCCGAGCGGAGCACGCGCGTTCCCACCTCGTCATAGCATACCGCGAAGCCGCGGGCGAGAATCGCAAGCGGAGACAAATCCTCCAGACGCGCCGCCTGAAGCGTCCACTGCCCGAGCGCCCGCTCCGTGAACGCCGGACCCTGCTGCGCGATGCGCCTTGAAACATCATCCATCGAACGACGGTGCAACGCGGTAAGGCTCGGTCCCACGCGCAAGAGTGCGTCGCGGCTGCGGTTGACGGACTCCGCAGATCGCCCGATACCGATGGGAAGTGCCCGGGCGAGCGCCTCGGCTGCGGTATCAAGCGCCTGCATCCTCGCGGACATCAGACACGTGGCTTCCCTGAACACCGGGCGGTGCGCGATGAGGCGCAGACGATGTGCCCGCTCCGTCACCGAGTGCGACAACGCTTTTCCGAGCAGTCTCGCCGCAGCATCCAGACGCGACGCTATCTCGAGCATCGCGGGAGCCGCCGCCTCAGCTGCGGCCGTCGGGGTGGATGCACGATAATCCGCGACCATGTCGGCAATGGAGTCGTCCGGCTCGTGTCCGATGCCGGTAACCACGGGAACCGGGCATGCCGCGACCGCTCGTGCGACCTGCTCTGCATTGAACGGCATCAGGTCCTCGTACGAGCCACCACCACGCGCGAGAATCAGCACATCAACGCCGGAATGGCTGCCCGCGACTCGAATGCCTTCGACCAGTGCGGCCACGGCGCCGTCTCCCTCGACCTGCACACCGGCGATGACGAGTTCCGCGACTGGATAGCGGCGGCGCAGCGTCCGAATGACATCGTGGACCGCTTTGCCGCGCGGAGACGTGACCAGCGCGATCTTCGTCGGAAACGCCGGCAGCTCTCGCTTCCGCTCGGGGCGCATTAGCCCTTCGGCCTCGAGCTTGCGTGCGAGGGCAGCGACCTGGAGACGCAAAACGCCTTCGCCGGCTGCTGTGAGCCGTCGCACCTGGAACTGCATCCTGCCTTTGGCGGCGTACGCGGTGAACACACCGGACACCTCGACCAGCATGCCGGGACGTAGGGCGAATCCGCACAGGTCGTAGCTGTCTCGCCACATCAGGCACGGCAGAACGGACGCGTCATCGCTGAGGGAGAAGTACACGGCCTTGTAGCCGGGCTTGACGGTGCATTCAGATACTTCTCCGACGATGGTCAGGCTTATCGTCTCTAGCACGCTCTTGGCGCGGCGGAGCGCTTCGGTGACGCCTACCGAGGTGTTCTCGATCGCCACTAGCGATCCCCCGCCTCAAGCGGTCTGCACGGCTCGCCGAGAACGACACGTCCATCACGAACGCTGAGTCCGATCCGGCCCTCAAGCAGCGCTTCAAGGTCCGCCCCGACGAGGGCGTGCCGCCATCCCGTGCTCAGCGGACTCACGTCTCTCTCACCTCCGGCGAAGCGCTCAAGATCGTCGCGGGTCGCGAACAGTGTCGGTGCGACCCCGTGCTGCTTGGCACGCACGCGAACGATCGCCGACATCGCATCAGCCAGTTCGTCGAGCTCTCCCTCAAGACGCTTGCGCTTCTCGAAGCGCGGCAATTCGTCATCGGGCACGGCCTTTCCGCGTCGGACGCTCTCGAGAATCGCCTCACCGCTGCGACGGGCGACCTGCTCGTTGAGGCCGCGAACCCCCGAGAGCGCTTCTGCCGTCAGTGGAGCGCGGCGCGCAAGCTCCACGAGGCTTTCATCCGAGATCAGCCACCGCTTCGGAACATCACGCTGCTGTGCCTCGCGCTCGCGCCACGCGGCGACTTCACGGAGCACGGCAAGCGATCGTCGGTCAAGCGACGACGCGCGCTTTACCCGTCGATACTGCTCTTCAGGACGAATCTCGTAGGTGGCGGGGTCAGCCATCCGCTCGAAGTCCTCCGCGAGCCACGCCAACCGACCGGCCTCGGACAGCTGATCGTGCAACACCCTGTATGCCTGCGGCATGTACACGACATCGTCGAGTGCATACCGGATCTGATCTTCCGACAACGGTCGACGCGCCCAGTCGGTGAAGGTATGCGCCTTGCCCAACTCCACGCCGACGAGCGACTTGATCAGCGCCTGGTAGCCGACTTGCGAAGGCAGACCCGCTAGCGTGGCGGCGACCTGGGTGTCGAACACGGGCGCAGGGGCTTCGCCCATCATCCTGACGAGAATCTCCAGATCCTGTGATCCCGCGTGAAACACCTTGGTGATCGTGGGATCCCGAAAGAGGTCGAAAAGCGGCTGCAAGTCCTTTACCACGAAGGGGTCGATTATGGCTGCTATCTCATCGGTCGCAACCTGGATAAGACAAAGCCGGGCGAAGTACGTCTTCTCGCGCATGAACTCCGTGTCCACAGCGAGAACGTCGGTGCCTTGCATCATCTCCACGAGCGAGCGCAGGCCCTCGTCATCGCGAACGTACACCGTACCTCCCTTTCGGCGCACCGCGGGCGCCGATGCCGTAGAATCCTGAGTATCGAGTGTATCCCATCACTGTGACACGCGGGGTGCCTGCCAGCATGAACCTCCTGATGCTCGCCAACTTGCGCGCCGGCCTCGGCGAACCCATGCTCTACGAGTACGTTCGCGAACTCGGTGAACTCGGAGCCGAGGTAACGCTGCGGTTCATGCGGGAAGAGTCCGACCTCGCCCACCTGCTCCGGGACGCCCGCGACTACGACCGCGTTGTGGCTGCCGGCGGCGATGGGACGATCTCCTCGGTGGCTTACGCGCTTCGGAACACGGGGATTCCCCTGGTGCCGTACCCCTCAGGCACCGCCAATCTCTTCGCGCACAACATCGGTCTTCCGCGTGAGCCGCACGAGTTGGCAGCGATGACGATGAACGGCGTGCCCGTTGCGCTCGACATAGGCGAACTCGACCACGCCGGTGGTGTCGGCTTCTTGATGATAGCCGGCGCCGGTTTCGATGCTGCACTCATTGAAGGCGCCCGCGAGCTCAAGCCGATGCTCGGGGAGGGCGCCTATCTCCTCTCGGCGGCGCAGAATCTCCAGCCGACCGTTGCCACCTTCATTCTGCGCCTGGACGGGCGCCGGGTAGCGACCGAGGGAATCGCCGTCCTCATCGTGAACCTGGCAAAGATACAGTTCGACCTCTCCGTGACCCACGGCAGCGACGCCCAGGACGGCATGCTCGAGGTCGTGGTAGTCAAGACCCGATCGGTCGCAGGACTGCTACCGGCCGTCTGGGCGGCGCTTCTCGACCGCCTCGGCGAGCATGCAGCCCGACCCGGGCTCGAGATTCACACGGCACGCGAGATCGAGATCGTCTCGGAACCACCCCTGCCCCTGCAATCTGATGGCGAGATCATCGACTGCAGAACGCCTTTCACGGCACGTGTGCTGCCGGGCGCGGTCATGATTGTCCTGCCGGGTGATGCACTTCCGGTTGACAGCTTCCCGGCACCTACAGCACTCCCCTAGCCACGAGGTGCTGGCAGGATGAGATCACGCATCACCGAGGCCCCAACGGCCAGCAGGACGTAGCCGATCATCCAGCCCAGGTCGATGATGTGGCCGGTGCTGTACGCACCCTGCCACTCGAGCCACTGGTAGACGGCATCCGCGACGGCCAGCACTGCCACGCCTGCCACGACGAAGCGCCACGGGACTCCAAGTGCTCCCCTGCCAAGCTGCGAGACCACAAGAACGATGAACACGGCAGGTGCGAGGAGCAGCAGAGTGTCGCCAGCCGGATAGAAGACGGTGAGCGCCTTCTCAAGGAAGGCGACACTCGGATCGAGGATGATGTCCTTCACGAGGACGACGTAGATCGCGGCGGCGCTAGCGATCGTGATCACCGCAGAACTGATGAGCGGCACTTTCATCCGCACGAGGCCCTTGTATGCGAGCGCCGCGCTGATGATGCCCCAGCCCAGGAAGACGTACATCGCAACATAGAAGATGTCAGGCAGCCCCGGAAACGGCGGATCCAGACCCCGGACGACTTCGGTGTACGCCCACACTATGTCACCGAGCACGTAGACGGCGATGCCGACGCCGATAGCGAGCCACTGGGCGCGGAGCGGTTCACCTGTTCCGAATGCCAGAGCGGTCCGGATCGTGACCACAGCGGCCATTCCGATCACGAGGATTCCGCCGATATCGCTGATCGCGACTGCGGTCGACTCGCCGCCCACGCCAGACGCCACGAGCATCTGGACGATCACTGCGGCAGCAAGGCCGAATACGAGCACAGCCCAGGTCCTGCGGGAGAAAGCACCTGTCGTCATCGGATGCTCCCCTCCATCTCCGCGATGATCGAATCGATCGTCTGACGGGGAGCGATCGGTCCAAGAAGTCGCTTGACGTTGCTCTCGAGCGCCGGCATGTCGTCGGCGAGCAGATCGTCGGCGCTCTTGCCAAGCGAAAGGGCCGTCGCCCGTACACAGGTATCGGCCACCATCGGCCCGACTAACGGCTCCAGAATCGAGACTACGGACTCTGCAAGCGTCGGCATATCATTCCCCCTGACCGAATTGCTGCACTGACTACCGTATTGTCGTAGAACCGTGCTTCGAACGCGAGTCTACCTGGAGCGAATTCGGACTGATGCCGACGAACGCCTACGGCTACTCCCTCGTCTGCACGAGCGTACCGAGCGGAACCTGGGGCCAGAGCTCGGTCACCTCGGCGTTGTACATTCTGATACAACCGTGCGAGGCCTTCGTGCCGATGACCCAGGGCTCGTTCGTGCCGTGGACGGCATAGGCGGTGTACACGTACTTGACGCTGCTCCCCGTACCGGTCTTGCGGAACAGGCGCATCTTCCGCGGGCCGTAAACGCTCGAGGGATCGGTCTTGTACTTGGCCAGGATCTTCCAGGTCGCAACGGGTGTCTCCATCCCGACACGTCCGATCGCGATCGGGTAGGTCTTGACCAGCACATCGTCCTTGACCCAGTAGAGTCTGAAATCAGACTTGTCGATCACGATCGACGTTGCCGCAGGGTACGAGAGTCGCCTGTACGTTGCCGTTCTCGTGGTTGTCTTGTCGTCCGGGTTCGAGGCGACCACCCGGAACGTAATGCCGGAGGACGGCATCTGCTGCTTGCCGAAGTCGACGATTCCGTAGCTGTTCACGGAGGCGGTACCGACCAGACTCTCTCCGGCGTAGAGGTCCACTTGCGTCGTGTTGACGCCGGTCTGCACCCTGACGTTCGCGTATTTCGCAACGTAATTGCCGCTCGCCGGGGCCAGGAGGACGGGCGTTGCAGGCGCACCCGTGATCTGGGCGAACGCCGAGTCGCTCACGGCAGCGGCGCTGCCATAGACCGTCGCCGATGTCACGACGGAACCCACCTCGGACAGGAAGTGCGCTGGCGATGAGCTCAGCCGCCATGGTTCGGAGAACAGCACCGCGCTGCCCGCACGACCGGCCACACCCGCCCCGCACACGGCGTCGATCACCGAGGCCGCGATTCCGACCGAGTTCGACTCGAGCCAGCCCCGGGCACGAGAGAGTCGCGCGACCTCGGCAGCAGTGGCGTAGCGATCAGCGCCCGCCGGACGCACCGTACCGTGCACCGCATTGTAGACGTCAGCGCTCACAGCTGCCTGACTGCCGGCGACGACAACCTCTGAAGGCGCCAGGGAGGTCAACATCGAGCGAGTAGCAGCAGGCACCGTGGTCTTGGTCACGAACAACACAGGGGCACCAATGCGGGCAGAGACCGCAGACAGCGCCAGTGCGTCATAGAAGCCGAACGAGCTCGTACCGTTGGCCACCAGCGCCACCGGAGCCATGTCGCGTGTGGTCTCGGCAGCCGCTCTACGCATCAGTGCCGCCACACCTGCCGCGGTGGTGTATCGATCGCCACCGTTGAACGGTCGCTCCACCGCATCATGTCCCACGATCGCGCCGATCTCGTTTGCGCACGCCTGACTCACAGCTGCCGTACCACCGACGATCGTCACCGTGAGGGTCGCATTCGCCGAACGTATCTCCTGAAGAGCCGTGCGCACGGCCGGGGGCACGTTCGTCCCGCGGACGAGAAGCAATGGTGCGTCGTACGCCCACACAAGGCCGCCCGCCGCGACCGCGTCAGGCAGCGCACGCGTTTCTCCGGATGCGATCACGACATGGGCTACATCCGTCCAGCCCGGAAAGCCTTCACGGGCAATCGCGACGGAGGTGCCGTATCGGTCGGGACCGGCGACCCGGCGCGCATCAAGGGCTACCCTCACGCCGCCGGCAGGCCACTCGATCGCCATCGCCGACCCCGCCGGAATGAGAAGGCTCGCCACCATGACCGTGACCGTGAACCACCGGGCGAGAAGCTTCATGTTTCCATCCCTTCGCATGAGCCGTCCCTCACAGTATAGCGGGGCGATGACCCCTGAGACCAACCGCGACGGCAGTCGCGGTACACGAAAGAACCCCGGCGAGTAGCCGGGGTTCCAAGAATTCGATGGTGGGCGCTAGAGGATTTGAACCTCTGACCCCTTCCGCGTCAAGGAAGTGCTCTCCCCCTGAGCTAAGCGCCCATCTACTGCTCCTTCGAACAGCGACGACTATTGTAGCAGTATCAGCACGCCGCGCTAGACCCAGATTGAATCTCCTGGAATTCGCCCTTGCCACCCTGCTAGCCCGTTGGTAGACTACCCCTTGCGCGCGGACGTGGCTCAGTTGGTAGAGCACAACCTTGCCAAGGTTGGGGTCGCCGGTTCGAATCCGGTCGTCCGCTCCATAGCACACCCCGGAAGGTTGGTCCGAGGCTCATACAAGCCCCTCGGGGCCGACCTTCCTTTCTTGAGTCGGGAGCGATTGGCTCCCCCATCACGGCGACGTCGCCAAGTGGCAAGGCAGAGGCCTGCAAAGCCTTTATCCCCGGTTCGAATCCGGGCGTCGCCTCCAGGCACGATAACGGCCCGTCCGCTCGATGCGGACGGGCCGTTTCATCGCCGCCTCTGCACCGGCATGCAGCGCGGCTGTCGCGTGCGGCTGGGGTCGCGCAGGACGAGAGGGCGTCTCGCGCGGCCGCACGCAGGGGTGAGGGGTGGTGCGAAGGACGTCTGGATACTAGACGCCGTACTTGACCTGAATCTGCTTCGCCTGCTCAAGACGATGGAGGCCGCGCTCCAGATCCTGTGGGTTTGAGATGTTGTCGATCGCCCACTTCAGAATCTCGCGGGGTACGAGCGGATAGCGCTTTCGCGCTTGTGCCAGGGTCATGGCTGTCTCCTTCTACGACTACTGCTGCAACTGTGGCGTCAATGGACCCCTGCTATGGCTACGATTCTGCTCCTCTGCAAGCGTATGCGTCAAGCGGACGCGAGCGCTACTCGCGCCATCTCGGAAAGAGCTGGTGTTCGATGCCAAGTACGTCAAACGCCTTACCGACCACGAAATTGACCATGTCGTCGAGCGTCTCCGGCCTTTGATAGAACGCCGGCATCGCAGGAACGATGATCGCGCCGGCTTCCGCAAGCGACGTGAGGTTCCTCAGGTGGATCAGGTTGAGCGGCGTCTCGCGCGGAACGAGCACGAGCGGTCGGCGCTCCTTGAGCGCGACGTCGGCCGCCCGTTCCGCCAGATCGCCACCGAGACCCGCGGCAACCGAGCCGACAAAACCCATCGAAGCCGGAATCACCATGACGCCATCGACGGCGCTCGATCCGCTGGCAACGGCATCGAACAGATCGCTGTCAGCAACCACCCGCAGCGCCGAATCCGGAGGCAGATCGAGGAAGCGCAGCACGGTCTCCTTGGCGGCCGTCTCGGGCAGCCGTAGTCCCGTCTCGTACGCCATGACTTCCGCGCCGGTCGGCGTCGCCACGAGCGAGACGGTGTGTCCCGAGACAAGCAGTTGCTCCACAGCACGCAGCCCGTACACGGAGCCCGACGCCCCGGTGATCACAACCACATAGTGCTTCATAGCTCTCTCCTACCCCAGTAGACGATCGCCGAGCGCGCCCGCGAAGACGATCATCGCGATCACGCCGTTGACCGTGAAGAAGGCTGCGTTCACTCGTGACAAGTCGGTCGCACTCACGATGGTGTTCTCATACCACAGCAACGCCGCTGCCACACCCACCCCGAGGAACCACACCCACCCGGCATCCGCAAGCAGCCCGCCAACTGCGAGGAGGACAACGGTCAGAACGTGCGTGGTCCGCGTCTGCATGAGCGCCGCGGAGACTCCGAGGTCCGCGGGCATGCTGTGCACTCCATCTCGCACGTCGCACTCAACGTCCTGGGTGGCATAGATCATGTCGAAGCCGGCCGTCCACAGCATGACCGCGCCGCCGAGCACCCAAGGAGCGACCGCGCTGATCGATCCGCCGACCGCCACCCAGCCGGCCACCGGCGCAAGTCCAAGACACAGTCCCAGCCAGTAGTGACACAGCGGCGTGAACCGTTTCATGTAGGGATATGCGAGAAACGCTGCAAGCGGAATCGGCCACAGCATATGGGTGAGCGGTTCGAGCCGAAAGACGGCATGAAGATACGCGGCCAGCATGAAGGCGGCGAACAACCACAGTTCCCACGCCTTGATCAACCCCGCTGGTATCGCCCGCCCCGCGGTGCGTGGATTCCGCGCGTCGATCTCTTTGTCGATCGCGCGGTTGAGAACGAATGCGAACGCACGCGCTCCCACCATCGCCACCGTGATCCATACGAGCGCGCTCAGAGTCGGCCACCCCCCGAGGGTGACCCATGGCGTCGCTTCCGGAGCTGGCGCCGGGTAGATCGCCGGTACGGCGAACGTGACCGATGCGGCCCCGTAGAGTGCCCCGATGTACGCATATGGCAGCGCGAACACCGAGTGCTCGAACTTCACGAGCTCGAGCAGTACCTTGAGTTTCTCGGCCAGTCTGTTCACAGTCCGAGACGTTCCCAGAGACCGTCGATCCGCGCTTTGACCTCGGCATCCATCTCGAGCGCATCCGGCCAACCGCGGTCATGCCCCTCACCGGGCAGCGGTCTGGTCGCGTCGATGCCCATCTTGAAGCCGAACGACTGGTAGTTGCTGCTGTGATCGAGCCTGTCGAGCGGTCCCTTGTTGATCAACACGTCCCTGCTCGGATCGACGTTGTTGAAGCAGCGCCACGCGACCTGGGAGTAGTCGTGGCAGTCGACGTCTTCGTCCACGACGATCACGAACTTCGTGAACATCATCTGCCCCATCGACCAGGCGAAGTTCATGACCCGAAACGCCTGACCGGCGAATTCCTTCTTGATCTGGAAGATCGCACAATTATGGAAGACGCCCTCGAGGGGAAGATCGTAGTCCACGACTTCCGGCATCATGGCCTTGATCACCGGCAGGAACAGGCGCTCGGTCGCCTTCCCGAGATAGCAGTCCTCCATCGGCGGCCTCCCGACGATGGTCGCCGGATAGATGGCGTCTTTGCGCATGGTGATAGCCTCAACATGGAAGACGGGGAAATCGTCCGCAAGCGAGTAGTACCCGGTATGGTCACCGAACGGTCCCTCCCACCGCGTCTCACCTGCCTCGACGTAGCCCTCAAGGATGATTTCGGCATGCGCGGGTACCAGCAGGTCATTGGTGATGCACTTCACCACCTCGACGCTCTCGCCACGCAGGATGCCCGCGAAGAGGTACTCATCGATGATCGGCGGCACGGGTGCTGTAGCCGAGAAGATCGTCACCGGGTCCGCGCCGAGCGCTACCGATACCGGCACGCGCGTGGCGCCCGCAGCGAACTGCTCGCGCATGTTCCGTGCGCCGTCGTGGTGCTCGTGTATGTGCATCCCCGTCGTGGTCTTGTCGAAGATCTGCATGCGATACATGCCGATATTCGGCTTGCCCTTCATATCGGCCGTCACGACAAGCGGCAGGGTGATGAAGCGGCCGCCATCATCGGGCCACGTCTTGAGGACCGGAAGGATGCCGAGGTCGACGTCATCGCCGCGCAAGACGACCTCCTGACACGGAGCCTTCTTGATCTCCTTCGGTCCGGCGCCGGCGAGATCCTTGAGGCCCATCAGCACATCCAGCTTGCCTTTCATCGACGCCGGCATGTCGAGCGGAAGCTTGTCCATGACCCGCCGGGCAACCGCGTCCAGGTCCTTCCACGATCCCGTGTCGGCATCAACACCCATCGCCCAGGCCATTCGGTCGTAGGTCCCCATGAGATTGATCGCGACCGGCATCGAATAGCGCTGGCCGGTCTCACGGTTCACGGGATTCTCAAAGACCAGTCCCGGACCGAAGGCCTTGCTCACCCTATCGGTCACTTCGCCGATCTCAAGGACCGGGTCCAACTCGGCGCTAACGCGCCTCAGCTCGCCCTTCTGCTCCAGCAGCGCAATGAACTCGCGAAGATCCTTGATAGCCATCGGTCCCCCTAGCTCAGCTCGAGAACGCGCTCGAGCGAATCGAAGTCGGTGATCGGGATAGGACCGATCGGCAAAGCCACCCTGCCGCTGCGGTCGACGAGCACGGGCGTCATTCCCACTGCTCGCGCGCCAAGTATGTCCGAGTAATGATGATCGCCGACATGTGCCGCTTCGTCCGGTGCTACCTCAAGCCGCTCGCACGCCAGTTCGAAGATGCGCGGGTCGGGCTTACGGAGACCGACCTCCGCCGAAGAGAGTATGACATCGACGCGCTCCCGAATGCCGAGCGCGTCGAGAAGTCCGACCAGACGGCGATCCCAGTTGGAGATGATCCCGAGTCGCATGTCCAGGGCGCGCAGTCGGTCGAGCGCGGGCAGAACGTCAGCGTAGACCGACCATCGGTCGGGTTTGCCGAACTCGTCATAGACGCGCCGGGCAAGCAGCGCTGCGTCCTCCTCGATGCCGAGTCGGCGACACATGAGCGAGTACATCCCCACCCAGACCGATGACGTCTCTTCCTCGTCCGTCCAGAAGGTGTCGTCGGCACGATAGCGATCCTCGTAGTACTCATCCACGAGCGGCATGAGGGCATCGATCGCGGAGAGATCATGGACGTGTCCCGCCTCGGCCAAGACCTGACGGCACACCTCCGACACGCTCGGAAATGGTGCCAGAAGCGTGTTGCCGACATCGAAGAAGACAGCCTTGAGCCTCATCTGCCGAGGAACGTCACCGCGTCGTGCTTACGCTCATGAACCAGCGGCGCCTCATCAGGGTGACCGACGATCAGCAGACTCGCGAGCGTGCGACCCACGGGAATCCGGAACGCTTCGGTGAGACGATCGACGATCCACCGCGGAGCCGAGATGTTGCATGACCCCAGACCGGCATCCAGGGCTGCCAGCATGAAGTTCTCTATGGCAGCCCCTACTGCGATCAGAGCGTGCTCGCTCTCGGCCGCGTCTTCGAACACCGGGATCGACACCGCAATGATCACCGGAGCCCTGCCCATGTCCTCATAGAAGCGCGCTGCGCGTTCCACCTGCTCGACCCCGAGCACCTCTATGTATTCCTGAAGGTACTGCGTGGTCAGCCCCATGATCTCGCCGATCTCGGCTCTCGTTTCGCCGGTCGCGACATGGAAGTGCCACGGCTGGCTGTTCATTGCGGAAGGTGCGAGCGTCGCAGCGTCGCAGAGCTTCATGATCTCATCGTCGCTGACCGGTATATCCTTGAAGAGCCGAGTAGAGTGGCGGCTGCGCAGCGCATCGAGCAACTCCATCAGAGCACCTCCATCGAGAACAAACCGGGCCGCCCGGGGAAGAACACGCCTGTGTCCGATCCTCAACAGCATACTAGTTCTGACAGGGTCACGCACAACCGAATTGCTGGAGTCACGAAGGATTCGGAGCCACGTGCTTTACGAGCGTGACCACTGTTCCGCCATCAGTGCACGATTCGAACTCGACGCGATCCATGAGCGCTCGCATGAACATCACGCCCCGACCCGATGAGGCGTACAGGTCCTCATTCGGGACGGAGCACCCGTCGAACCCGTTGCCGGAGTCCGAAACCCGAATCATCACCCGGTCAGCGTACGCGCTCACCTCGACGGCCACTTGGTCCGCATCACCGCCCGGAGAGCCGTGACGTATGGCGTTCGCAAGTGCCTCACCGACAGCGACACGAATGTCGAACAGCCCGGCATCAGCGATGGCAAGCGGCGCTAGTACATCACACACCATGCTGCGCGCCGAGGCCAGCGTGTCCGCGGTTGCAGGCAGAATCATGCTCTCAACCCACAGTGGCGGGGCGCCGTCATCGATCGTCTCGAGGCCGGACAGCGCCGAAGTCACGTCGTCTGCTGCGGCGATGGTCGGAGCTGCACCGACGAGACCGGACAACTCGAGCACGCGTCCGACGTTCGCGTTGGCACCTGCGAGGATGAGCTTCCCATTGCGCGGCTCAAGCTCTCTATCCAGCCACACAAGCAGACTGAACGTTGAGCTGTCCGCATACGCGACATTCGCCATGTCGAGGACGACGTTCACACATCCACCACTGAGCGCATCAGATATGCGCTTCCTGACGCGCGGGACGGTCCCCAGGTCGAGTTCCCCGCTCATATGCACGACGCAAACGCGCGCATCGAAGCGGTGCTCGAGATCGATTTCCAAGGCGGGCTCCTCATGGCTTTGTGAGTCTGGTTCGCAAGAGGTGTACCCGACCTCAGGTCTGCGTAACGCCCGCAGATCCCGTCATCGCGCTCCGGCTGACGAAGAACGGCAAGGATCGCCGCGTCATCCCGAAGATCTCCGCGTGAGAAGCGCTGGACCATCGCCAGCATCCTTTGAGTGACGACCGCTGCCGTCCCGCCCTGTCGTAGGCCGCGGCGTACTCTCCCTTCGCCGAAGAACCGCCCGCGGTTCCGGGCTTCCGTGACACCGTCGGTATAGAGCAACACCATCCCGCCGGGCTCGACGACGACGTCTGCGTCACCGTATGCAGCATCTCGTATGGCGCCGAGAAGTGCCCCGGTGGTACCGAGCCGCACGATCTCGCCGGTGCTCGGCTGCAACAGCATTGCGGGAGGATGACCTCCATTGGCCCACTCAAGTCTACCGCTCTCGATCTCCAGCATGCCCAGCCACAGCGTCACGATGTCGGATGGATCGCCTGCGGCGACGAGCGCGGTGTTGAGCTCCGCCAGCACGGCCGAGGGCCGCGAGCCTGCAGCGATCATCCCTCTGATGGAGTACTTGATCATGGACGTCTTGGTGGCCGCCTCGACTCCCTTGCCGCACACATCTCCGATGGCGATGACCACTCTCCCGTCGGGCGCCGGGAACAGGTCGTAGTAGTCGCCGCCGATCTCCACCTCCGATCCGGCGGGCACGTAGACGCTCGCCGACTCGATTCCCTCGATCGTCGGCAGCCGGGTCGGCAGGATGCTGTGTTGTAGCACCGTTGCCACGTGGTGCTCGCGGCTGAACATCTCGGCGTTGTCGATTGCCAGTGCGGCTTGCGTCGCGAACGTACGCAGCAACTCCACATCCGCTTCCGAGAATGCGCTCGTACTCCGGGCGAAGACCGCCAGCACGCCGATCGACCGACCTCGTGCCAGCAGCGGCACGAAGACCGCCGAACCGAGTTCCTGCTTCGACGCGATGCGCGAGAGCGGCGAATCAGAAACCGAGAGATCCGGAAGACTCACCGGCTCACGACGTTCGAAGACCTCGCCGGGCACATCCTCGCCGACACGGAATTCCATCCTCAGCATCTCCGGATTGAGAATCCCCCGCGCCATCGGCACGACCATGAGGGAGCGATCGACATCCAACGTCATCAGCATCACGGCATCAGCCGAGAGGATCTTCTGCACGACATCGAGCACTCGATTGAGCACGACCTTGCTCTGCAACGATGAGCTCACCGCCTGCGAGATGCGGAAGATCGTCTCAAGGTTGTCAGCGCGCGTTCGCGCCTCATCGAAGAGCCTCACGTTCTCAATCGCAAGGGCCACTTGCTGTCCGATCGCTGAACCGAGCTCTATGGCGTGACGGTCGAGAGAATACGTGCGGTCATCCCATCCCATGACGAGAAGCCCCGCGAGCTCTCCGTGGACCGACACGGGAGTCATCACCACGGACTGAACCCCAAGCATGCCGAGCAGCGCCCGGACGTCGCCGTCTTCATCCTCGGCGGAGAATGCCACCGGAAGCGCGTGCGCGGAGAGACCACGCTCGGCCTGCAGTCTCCGCCAGAGCACGAAGCAGGCTCGGGATGCCTGTTCGACTTCAGCCGACGGATCGATCGGTCCCTCCAGGAACACCCACGACCGATCCGCTCCGAGCAGATCAGCTTCGATCGCGGCGATCGACACCAGGGAGTCCGGTAGTGCGGCAGAGCCGCTCATGATCTCGGCTACCTTCTGGAGCGCCTCGGCATCACGCCGCGAACGGCGCTCGTCTTCGAACAGCCGGGCATTGTCGAGCGCAACCGAAGCCTGCGCCGCGAATGAACGTGCCACCTCGATTTCGGCGTCACTGAACGGCTGGCGCGCATCGCACACAATCGCAACCACTCCGAGGACAGAACGCCCTTTCGCGAGCGGAACGGCAAGCGCGCATGTGTCGTGCGCATAGACGCCATGCAGACGCAACAGCGGATCCTCCCGACCATCCCCCGAGAATCGCTCCAACTCGCCGGAGTCGACCGACTCCATGAGCCATGCCGACTCTTTCAGCGGGATTCGCACGCCCACTGCGTCGACGACGGATCCGGACGCACGGGCCAGGCGAAGCCAGGCTCCGTCGTCCTCGAGCAGCAGGATGTCCACGTCACGGGCGCCGAGGATGTGCGAGAGCGACGCGAGTATCCTGTCGAGCACCTCGTCGATATCCGAGGCGCTCGCCAGCAGCTGGCTTATGTCGTGCATCCCGTTGAGCCGGAGCACGACCGAGTTGAAGGACGCCATCAGTCGACCGATCTCATCGTTGCGCTTGACCGGCATCGGCTCAAGCATGACTCCTGATGCTGCGGCCCGCGCACGCTCATCCAGTAGCCGAAGCGGCCTTGCGAGGAACGCTACCGAGACAAGAGCGAGAACCATGGCGATCGAAGACGATGCGCCCCATGCGAACACAGCGGGTTTCAACGCCTGCCACGTCTCCGCGGCGACGACGCTCTCGGGCTCCGTGACGAGCACTCGCCAGTCCAGCCCCGGCAAACCGGGAATCGCAGCGAACACTCCTGCGAATCGCTCGCCTCCAGACGACGTTATGAGGGCAGCGCCGACCGAGACGTCATCGGGCGATGGCTCGAACGTGATGCTCGAGTTCAGATACGCCTGTGGGTCACCGGCCGTGAAGACGCTGTTGCTCCCGGCATCGGCGATGAGCGCGGTCGGGCGCTTCTCGGAGAAGCTGACCTGCTTGAGCACCTCATCGATGAAACCGGTGCGTGCCACACCGACCAACAAGGCATCGTGTCCACCTTCCCGGCGCGTGGGCACCACGACCCACAGCGCGCCAGGAGTCTCATCCGTGGCATCCATCCAGATGTATGCGACCCCTTGTGTCAGATCTGCCGACCGCACCAATTCATCAGGCGGAAGCTGGCTCGCGGCCGGATAGGCGATCCGGGAATCACCGTCGAGGTCGATCAGGGCCACGCCGCGGAGGTACTCGGCGTTCTCCACGTACGCGCTCGCGAGCGCCTTGCCGACGGCGCGATCGTCGACGCCCCTGATCACATCCCGATCGGCAAGCGTGCGCAAGACCCGATACGAGGCGAGCAGACGTGATGAGACGTCGCGGACAACCAGGTCGCTCTGCGCGCGTTGGCGGGCCGTCTCCTCGCGCAACGCCATCGAGTAGACGCCGCGAGCGAGCGCGCTCGCGAGGATGAGGGTCGTGAAAGCTACGAGCACCGCAACCAGCAGCGTGTATCTGTTCGCGAGACTCCGCTTGATCGGCCAGGGACCCGACATCGCTCACCACCTGCCTGTTCGCGTGGGTCAATCCTATCCTCAAGCGACGCTGCGCACCAGCCAGGTAGCCATCATCCGAGGCGTGACAGAAACGGGAATGCGCGGATGATGAGCGCGGACAGCACGCCGAGTCGCCCCGTCGCTATCAGCACGCCCATGACGATGAGAAGAGCGCCCGCAGCCCTTGAGAGTGCCAGGGAGTGCCGGTTGAACCATCCCAGCGTGCCGGTGAGCTTGCCGAAGAAGGCCGCCGTCAACAGGAACGGCGTTGCGAGCCCAAGCGAATAGACCGCAAGCATCGAAGCAGCCTGAACCACGTCCCCTGTCCGGGCTGCCATGCCAAGGATCACCGCGAGTATGGGACCCACGCATGGCGTCCACCCGAATCCAAAAGCCAGGCCCATCACGAACGAGGCGCCCCGTCCGAAACGCCTGGACCTGGACAACTCGAATCGTGCCTCGCCGTAGAGCCACGGCACCTTGATAATGCCGAGGAGGAACACGCCGACAAGCACGATTATGATGCCTGCAGCGATGCCGATGCCGCTCTCGTACCTGATCATGAACGGTCGAAGCGCAGCGCTCGCGAAACCCGCGGCCGCCCCCAGAAGGATGAAGACCACCGAGAATCCGAGCGTGAACAGACTTGCTGGAACCAGAACACGGCTAACACTGGATTCGCGGCTGCGCAGGTCACCCGCACTGAGTCCGGTCATAAACGACAGGTAGCCCGGAATCAGGGGCAACACGCAGGGCGACAAGAATGAGAGCAGCCCGCCCACGAACGCGCTCAGGTAACTCACGGTGGCACCTTGCACAGCATGTCCAATCCGATTGAACCGCTATCCGACTACCCACCTGCAACAGAGACCGCCCGTGGCGGTCTCTGTTGCCGTGCGAGTATTATACCCCCAGGGGGTATTTGCGTCCATTGATGGTCAGCTGGCGACTTCGGCGCCATAGCCGGCACCGGTTATCTCGGTGATGATGGCATCCGGGGTCACCTTCGCCGGATCGTAGGTGACCACGGTGACACCGGTGCCATTGTCGACCTCCACAGCTGTGACACCAGGGAGTTCGGCAACCGTGAGCTGGATCAGCATCGCGCACGAGTGGCAATGCATGCCGGTTGTGGTGAAGTGGGTGGTAACAGATTCAGCCATCACGGGCCTCCTGATCGTAGGAACGTCTACTTGCCGTGCGTCGCGGCGACTCGGTTCGAGTAGCGGGCGTCGAGCATCTCACCACAGTACGGGCACATTCGCCACTGCCCGAGAACCGATCGACCGCATTCGGGACATTCGGCGAGCGGCGTCGATTCGGTGTCGTCAGGGGTTCGAGGATCCTGGCTCAGCAGCACCCAGGCCAGTCCACCGATGATCGATGCAGCGAAGAGCGGTGCCAGCCAGCCGAACTCGGCAGCACTCGTGCAGGCGTAGCCCGCTTCGGCGTTGACGATAAGAACCAGACCGGCAACCAGCGCGACGACAGCCAGAATCCCTGTCACCGCGACGATCGTGTTCCGGTTTCGCTGCGCCTGCATACCCTCACCTTGCGACGGTGTCTTCGCAACTCGTCAATGTTGCAAGCGTCGTGCCAAAGGTTGACAGGCGGTCGAACAGAAGACTACAGACCGAATTTCTGCATCCGCGCCTCAAGCGTCTTCGTGGTGAGCCCGAGCAGCTTAGCTGCCTTCGGTGTCGTCCCGCCGGTACGCTCGAGGGCCTGCTTCACAAACTCAAGTTCGACTTCCTCAAGGTCGACGCCCGCTTCAGGCAGCACGAAACAGCGCTCGCCCGGCGAACACATCGCGACACCGGCGCGCACTTCGGCAGGCAGGTCCTCGACACCTATCTCGTCGTTGCGAGACAGGATCGCGATCCGCTCGATCGTGTTCTCGAGCTCACGGACGTTCCCCGGCCACTGGTACTCCACCAGGAGGTTCATCGCGTCGGCCGAGATGTGCTTCGCTCCGGCGTTCTGCTTCTCAAGGAAGTGCGCGACAAGCAGCGGGATCTCGCTTGGGCGCTGCCGCAACGGAGGCAACGTAATCGGGACAACGTTCAGTCGGTAGTACAGATCCTCCCGGAACGCGCCATCCGCTATCAGCTGCTGCAGGTCTCGGTTGGTCGCGGCCACCACGCGCACGTCGACTTCGATCGGTCGGGTGCCGCCAAGCCGTTCGAACGTCCGCTCCTGCATCACGCGCAGCAGCTTCACCTGAACGCCGGGGCTGATGTCCCCTATCTCGTCGAGGAAGAGCGTTCCGCCGTTGGCGAGTTCGAACCGACCCGGCTTCGCCTGCATCGCCCCTGTGAAGGCGCCCTTTTCGTACCCGAACAACTCGCTCTCGAGCAGAGTCTCTGGCAACGCTCCGGCACTGACCGAAACGAACGGCTTGCTTGCACGGTCCGAGAGCGTGTGCAGGGCCCGGGCGACCAATTCCTTTCCGGTGCCCGACTCGCCGTAGATCATCACGGTGGCGCTCGTGGGAGCTACCTTGCGGGTGGTCTCAAGAATGCCGAGCATAGCGGGGTCTGCTGCGACGATGCCGGAGACATCGTAGTCGCGGTCGAGTTCCTCGCGCAGCCGCGCAACCTCGGCGGCAAGATCGCCTACCTTGAGCGCCTTCTCGATGTTGAGCTTGAGCTCTTCAAGGTCGAATGGCTTGGTGAGGTACTCGCTCGCGCCGGCCTTCATCGCCTCGACCGCACTGGTGACATTCCCGTGCGCGGTGAGCATGATGATCGGGAATGCATGCCCCTTCGCTCTCAGGCGGCGGAGCACCTCCATACCGTCGGGCGCGGGCATCTTGTGGTCGAGCACCATGAGGTCGGGGGGTTGCTCGTTGATGGCGGCAAGCACTTCCTTGCCGTCGGCCGCCTCGATGATCTCGTAGCCCTCGGCACTCAGCGCCTGGCCGAGCACCCATCGCATGTTCTTCTCGTCATCGGCGATCAATACGCGCCGCTTCATCTGTCCTCCTCGCCTGCCTGGAACACCGGAAGCGACACAGTGAAGGTCGTACCCTCTCCCGGTGCGCTCACGACTTCGATATGTCCATCATGCTCGTCGAGTATGCGATGCACGATCGTCAGGCCGAGACCGGTGCCGGCATCGCGGGTCGAGTAGAACGGGTCGAACACCTTCTTCACGTCGGGGACCGGAATACCGGGGCCGTTGTCGGAGACCAGTATCGAAAGGAACCCGTCGTCGCTCCTCCCCCTTACCACGATGTGACCGCCACCGGGATCCATCGCTTGCACCGCATTGGAGATGAGGTTCACGAACACCTGCTTCATCTGATCGGGATCTGCCATGACCCTCGGCAGCGAGTCGACGTCCTGTGCCGATATCGTGACCTTTGATTGGCCGGCGAAACGGCGCGTGAACAAGACGACATCTTCGATCACCTCTCCGATGTCGGTGAGTCGAAGATACGGCTTCGATGGTCGCCCGAAGTCCAGAAGCGCCTTGATCACGCGGTCGAGGCGATCGATCTCCTGCTTGATGACGCTCGTCGCCTCAAGAACGCGATCGCGATCGCACCCAGATTCCTCGACAAGCTGGACCGACGCCCTGATGATCCCAAGCGGATTGCGCACTTCATGCGCAACGCCCGCGGTGAGCTCTCCCATCGCGGCCAGCCGGTCCGCGCGAATGAGCTGATCGGTGAGCGCTTTGACCTCGGAAACGTCCTCGATGGTGACGACAGCACCCAGGATCCGACCATCCACGTCGCGCATGCGTGAGGTCGATGCCTGGACATGAAGCACCTTACCCGCCCTCGTGACGAGTCTCATGTCCTTGACCGACTTCGGAATGCGACCCTTGAGAACCTTGGCGACTTCTTCGTCCAATCCGGAGTCTTCCGCGAAGAGCGTGCCGATCCGGCGTGGCACGACATCGACCTCGCGAACTCCCAGCATACGCTCGGCGGCAGGATTCGCCGTCGCAACGGAGCCATCCGGGCCAACGGTCACCACACCGGAGGTGATCGATCTGAGGATGGACTGCGTGTAGTCCTGGATGTTCACCAGCTGTATCGCGCGTTCCTCCAGCTTGCGGTATGCATCCTCCAACTGCCGGCTGAGTTGACGCAAGTCCAGCGTCTTCACTTCCGAGAGGTCCCGGAGCCAGCCGAACATGATACCGACCGCAAGGTACATGACGATCTCGTACAGATTGTCGATGTGCTCGCCAAGCAGTCCGCCGAGCGACACCGTCGCGTGCAACGCGAACAGCAGGCTCGCGGCCACGGCGGTGATGAATCCTCCCCGGCGACCGAACACGAACCCTGCGAACATCACTGGCAGGTAGAAGAGCTTCCGGTAGAGCAGGTGCATCGGCATCGCCTGCGGCGATGCCGATGTGAACAGATGCAGCACGGTTATGGCGCCGAGCAGCACGACGATCAGCGCGACATCCCTGGCCTCGCTGCCTCCGCTCGAGATCAGCATCTCGTCCGAGCGGGACTCCGATTCCTGACGTGTCGTCTTCGAGCGGTCAGCGCTCATCGACGTTTCCTCGCCCATGACGGCTCGATGCCGATCTCCTCGCGGTACTTGGCCACCGTGCGCCGGGCGACATCGACGCCTTCGGCGGACAATGCCTCTGCAAGCTTCTGGTCTGACAGCGGCTTCGTAGCATCCTCGGCCTCAAGCAGCTCCCGAATCCGCCGCTTCACCGTGGTTGCCGCTACATCCATGCCACTCGCCGTTCGATAGCCGCCCGAGAAGAAGTGCTTCAGTTCGAACAGGCCGTATGGAGTCGCCATGTACTTGCCGGTGACCCCGCGACTCACCGTGCTCAGGTGCACGCCGATCTCGGATGAAACGTCCTCCAATCGCAACGGCCGCAGATCCCCTTTGCCATCCTCGAAGAAGTCCCGCTGCGTCTCGAGGATGATCTGGGCGATGCGGCTGACCGTATCCCGACGACGGTCGACGTTACGCATGAATGACTCCGCCGAGCGAATCTTGTCTTTCAGGTACTTGCGCGTTTCGTCGTCTACCTTCGACTGCGAGCGGAGCATCTGGCGATAGCGCGGGCTCACCTTGAGCGTCGGCACCGCCTCATTGTTCGGGATGATCAACCACTCGTCGCCGAACCGCCGCAGCGTGAGATCGGGAACGACGTACGACGGCGCCTGTCCGGGGGAAAACGACCCCGCCGGCCTCGGATTCAGCTGCTTGAGCAGTTCGATGGCGTCTCGGACTTCATCCTCCGAGACCCGCTCGGCGCGGGCGATCTTGCGCGTGTGGCTCGAAGCCACTGCGTCGAGGTGCCTGTCGATCAGCGCGATAACCAGCGGTGAATCGATGCCGAGATAGGCAGCCTGGATTTTCAACGCTTCACGGACGCTCCGCGCACCGACGCCGGGAGGGTCGAGCTGCTGGATGACCGACAGGGCCTGCTCGGCCACTGCGGCCGAGACGCCGGCGATGGCAGCGATCTCCGCGCACGTTCCAACGAACAGGCCGTCGTCGTCCAACGTCCCTATGATGGCTCTGGCCGCCCGCGCGACCTCATCGCTCACGTCCATCATCCCAAGCTGGTCGAGCAGGTAGTCATCGAAGGTCTGCACGCCTCCGACGAATTCGTCGGAGTTCACTTCTTCTTGGTTGGGATCACGCGGCGCGCTCGAGTCGAGATTCTCGAGATCGTCGTACTGGTCCAGCCACTCGTCCCACGAGCGCTCTTCCTCGACTTCCTCCGTCCGGTCGTCGGGCTCGTCGACCGGCTCGAGTTCGTCTTCTTCGAGTTCAAGCACAGGATTCTCGAGCAGCTCCGTCTCGATAAGCGACTGCAGCTCGACGACGGGCATAGCAAGAATCGTAAGCCCCTGATACACCTGGGGCGAGAGAGTGACCTTCTGCCTGAGCTCCGGCCGCTGAGTGAGTTCCATTACCGCCTCCGGCACGCACTCCTTGCCGCCAAGGGCGCCGCCCTTAGCAAACTACGTACCAGAAGCATATTCCCATGAAAACAGGGTTCCTACCAGCTTGGGCTACGTGGCTGGCGGCAACTCGGAAGCAACGGACGGACGCATCTGTGAGACCACGATGGCGCCGATGACGAGCAGGCCACCCAGCACCTGCACTGTCCCCAATGACTCCCTGAAGAGGAACCAGGCAAGCACGGCCGCCAGCACGGGTTCGAGCGTGGCTGTCACGGAGGCCTCGGTCGCACGTATATGTCCGAGAGCCTTGAGGAACGCGCCAAACGGCACCACGGTGCTCGTAAACGCGATGAAGGTGACCGCGGCCAGCGTACGAGGGTTGCCGAGAGCAGTGAAGATCGGACCGGGTCCGCCGAGGACGACGAACCAGAAGAGCGTCGCTGCACCGAGACCGTACGTCAGAAGGGTCCAGGACGAGAACCTGTGGGCGGCCCAACGCCCCATAAGCGTGTACCCCGCGAAGAGCACGGCAGATGCGAGCCCCCACGACAACCCTGCCATCGAAACCTTGAGGCCCGTTCCACCCAATGCACCGACGACAAGCGCGCACCCGGTCACCGACATCGCGACCGACGCGGGCAGCGACCACGTCAGCCGATCGCGCAGCACGGTCACTGATACGACGAGCACGAGCACCGGTGCCAGGTACTCGAGGAGAATCGCAGTTGCGACGTTCGTCAGCGATATCGTCTTGAAGTAGGTGAAATGAACGAGCGCCAGGCCGGCGACGCCGAAGAACAGGAGGAATGGAAGCTCCTTTGCCTTGACGCGCAGTGCGTCACGACGTGTGACGAGAAGATATGTGAAGAGCATGCCGAACGCCAGGAGCGCACGGCATGCAGACAGCATCACCGGATCGATCTCGATTCCGAGCGGCGGAAACGGCCACAGTGATGTTGCAGCGTTCAGCGGCGTGAACAGCCACTTCGCCGCCAGCCCACCGGTTGCCCAACAGGCGGCAGCGAGACCTGCAAGCCCATAGCCCGTCATGCGGTCTCTTCGGTCGTCCGCCGCCTGCGAGTGCTCCACCCGTCAGACCGTTCCTTCTGCGTCGTGCAGAGCGGTCTTGCTCTTCTGATACTCATCCAGCGGCTCAAGGTGAGCGATGACGTCGGTCACCTGGGCGAGGCTCTCGCAGATCGTCTTCTCCACCCGCTCTGCGATCGCGTGACCCTCGGAGACGCTGACCGACGGGTCGACCTGGATGTGCAGGTCGACGTACACCTCTGCAAGGGGCCCACGTGTACGTACCTCATGGCAACCGAGAACACCGGGTACCGACAGCGCTACCTCTCGAATCTCGTCCGGAGCGATGCGGGCCCTGTCCGAAAGGGTCTCGTTCGCCGACCGGAACACACGGAGCGCCGCCACGAGGATGAAGCCGGCGACGACGAGCCCTACGATGGGGTCGGCGATCGGAAAGCCAAGCTTGACCGCGACAAGGCCGATGATGACGCCGATGCTCACAAGCACGTCGCTGCCTGTATGGCTGGCGTCGGCAACCAGGATCTCGCTGCCGAGACGCTCGCCGACTCTGCGCTCGTAGCGCGTCACGAAGATGTTTATGCACAGCGTACCGAGCATGATCGCGAACGAGATCCAGTTGACATCAGCCGGTTCGCCGGGGTTCATCAGACGATCGAACGCGGACGTGCCCACGCGCCATGCCGCCAGTAGCAGCATCGCACCGATGACCACGGAAGCGAACGTTTCGTACTTCGAGTGACCGTACGGATGATCGTCATCTGCCGGCCGGGCGGCGATTCCCATGCCGAGAAGACCGATCACATTCGAGGTCCCGTCGAACATCGAATGGAACCCATCGGCGGTCATGCCCACAGATCGGGAGATCAGGCCATACGCGAGTTTCGCGAATGCGACCAGTAGGTTCAGCCCGAGGATGACCCACAGCACCTGTTTGATCTTCATGGCACGGGAACCGTCAGGTCCAGTCCGCGCCTTCGTGTACCCCATACGCACCCCTCAGCTTGCCCCCGCATACCCCCAGGGGGTATAGTGACCCAAACCTAATCATTGTAGGGCAACCACCTCCTGACGCAAGGGAGTCGCCTTGGACGAGTCATCGCTCAATGAATCGATCGGCAACGAAGAGGAGCGGCGCAAGATCATCAACAGGCTTAAGCGGCTGGAGGGACAGGTACGCGGGCTTCAGACGATGATCGACTCCGGCAAAGACTGTGAGGCTGTACTGACACAGATCATGGCTGCGAAGTCAGCGTTGAACCAGGTTGGGCTCCACATCATCGGCTACTCGATGAAGACGTGCCTTGTCGAGGACGGCGAGAAGACGCGTGATGAACTCATCGATGAGGCGATCAAGGTCTTCCTCAAGTACTCGAGTTGCGTTCAGTAGTATCCTGGCCCGCTATCTCATCCACCAGATCGGCGACCCGGTGCTCGATCTCTTCGAAGCACCCCGGTGAATCGTCATCGGCATCCATCAGCACGGTCGACCTGATCGCCGAGACGAACACGGCGTCTCCCTCTACGTACACCTGCACTCTGCAACGCCTAAACTCTCCGTCGATTCCGGTGAACGGAGGTTCCTCGCTGGCGAACTGAAGCTCGTAGATCCGAAGCGGCTGGATCTTGAAGCCCTTTGAGGCGAGTCTCGCCTGGATGTCATGGGCCCGCTCAACGATGAAGCCGTGGGAGCGCACGCAGCGCTCCACGGCTTCAACCGCATCCACAAAGGTCATCTGGCAGAATCGTTTGTAGGAGAAGTCCATCCGCCACCGTCCGAGTGATCCGACCAGCCAGGCCGGCACATCATCCTCAGCCAAAACCTCCGACAGAGCCACACGACGCAGCCTCACTTGATGTCCGTCCCAGGATACCGCCCCCGACGCCAGCTGACACGTTCTGTGACTCACACACCGGACAGACCTTGTCCGATTCGCGAATGAGACGCAACAGGAAGCGCTCAAAGCGGTTGCCACAGTCAGCACATCTCAGTTCGTACGTTGGCACGACAGCCTCAGACCAGACCGAACTCGCGACCGAGCGCATCGGCGCTGCGAGCGCCGACCACCTGCGAGACCAGAGTACCACTCTCGAACTTGGCGATGGTCGGGATGCTCATGACTCCATACTTGACCGCGACCTCGCGGCTTTCATCGACGTTGACTTTCACGAACTTGACGCCATCGGTACGCGCGGCCAGCTTCTCGATCTCCGGCCCGACCATACGGCACGGTCCGCACCAAGGGGCCCAGAAATCCACGACGACGGGCTCGGCCGATTCAAGTACCTCAACCTGGAATTCCGATTCTGCGATCTCCTTCACACCTGCGCTCATGTTCGACTCCTTGTTCGGGTGACTACGCTCCATACTATACCCCTTGGGGTATTTCTTGTGCAAGACGATTTGCGATTCACCTCACAGTGCCGCTATTGTCGAACGGTCGTCTGCACTGAGAGGAACGCTCGTGGCGCCATGGCTGGGACTGCTGGCAGGAAGCATCACCCTTGGAGCGTGCGTGGTCGCTTCACTTGTCCTCCCGCGCCGGAGCCAACTCATCGGCGTGTTCGGCATGAGCGGCGCCGTCGTACTGACTATCCAGATGTTCTCGTCTCTTGCGCGAACCGGCGATGCACGCGTCATCGGGCTCGCGATCGTATTCGTCGCGGCGGGCATCACGGGCGGGTACTGGAGCGCAGCGGCTGCGCTGCCGCATGCCATCCCCCGGCAGCAACGCCTCGACCCCACTCGCTCTGCGACTTCTACGGACAGGCCGGCAGTAGCCGTGCTCTCGTGCGCCGAACCGGCTCACTACCGTGTCGCATCCACAGCGCGGGTGATCGAGCGGCTCGTGTCAACCGGTGCGTTGCGATTGCCGACAAGCGCGCTGCCCTTCGTCTTCCTAAGCGAGAAGACTCGCTACCACGCCCTCGGCGGCCGCAATCCCGCACGCGACTCTGTAGCGGCAGTCGTGGATGGAGCCACCGATCGCCTTGTCGGACGCGTCAGCGACATCTCCGTCGCATGGTGCGACGGGTCGCCGGGCCTCGCGGATATCATCAACGAGTTCGGTCGGATCGGACATCGTGACGTCGTTGTGGTCACGCTCGGACCGGACGACTCACTGAGGTCGCGCGAATCACTGCACGATGCCCAGCGCGCGGCGGATGCGGTCAGTATTCGCCTTGTGCGTTCGCCGAGCATCTGGCGGTCTGACGTGCTCGCCTCCCGACTGGCCGATCGCATCGTCGGAGCGACGAATGGCGCGACTCCCGACGATGTCGGCGTCGTGCTTGTGGGCGAAGGTGAGCCGACCGCGTGGTCTGAGCTGGAAGCTGGATGGCTCGAGCACGAAAACTACTTCAATCAACGGGTTAGACTGATGCTGATCGATCGCGGAGTCCGCGAGTCGAACATTCGAATGGGTTGGCTGGAATGGGCAACGCCCGACGTGACCGAAACGACCCGACATCTCGCGGCCCTCGGGTGTCATGTCATTGTGGTCGCGCCCGCCACGCTCCCGCACGTCACGCTCGCGAGTGCGCTCGATCTCAGACATGCCATCGATACCGCACGACTGGTCGAAGATGTGCGCGTGATCACGCTCACGCCTTGGGGCGATGATCCCGCCCTTGTCGAGGCAACGACCGACGCCATCTCGGCCGCGCTTGCCCACATGGGACGGTAGCCCCTCACTACTTGGTGGCTTTGCACCGCTCCCAATTCCATGCCTGCAGGCGCCGGATCTGCGGATAGCGGAATGCGTACCGAAGTGCAACGGAAAGCCCGCCCCGCGCGGCCTCCGCGCGGGTCTCCAGATTCTCGATACTGAGTCGCAGGTCGGCAGCCGTCTTGCCGCGGAACAATGTATAGCCTTTGCCGACGGCCTTGAGGACATGGGCATCGGACCCACCTGTTGCAGCCACTCCCTGGCCGCCCGCGAACGCCTTGGCAGCGAGCTTGTTAGCGTAGATCAGGTAGGGCGACGAGTTGTAGACCTCGAGTGCGTGGAATGCGACGTCGTAGATCGCCTGCCCGACGCTCTCCAGGCCGAACGGCCCGAATGCACGGTTCGCGAAAGGATGTGCGATGACTGCGATGCCGCCCTGCTCGTTGATGCGCGAGACCGTCTCGGCTGCGGACAGGTTCGGCGGAATCGCTTCCTCAAGCCACAGACCGATGATATGCCCGGACTTGGACGAGATCTCCTCGCCGACCACGACCTCTATGCCATACATCTCCTGCAACGACTGCGCGAAGAGCGCGCCTTCGATGGTGTTGTGATCCGTGATCGCGATGACTGAGATGTCCGTCTTGGTGGCGACGTACTCCATGATCTCAGGAATCTTCGCAAGCCCATCACTGTGGTTCGAGTGTATGTGCAGGTCCGCTTTGCTCCAGACCTCATTCACGTGGTACCCCCTGATGTGTACGAAATGCCGGTCGCGGATGAAAGAGCAACTTCCATACCGCATGCACTCTCGCTGCTACCTATATCGGCTCAAGAGAGCTCGCTCTCAAGTATCGCGCGTTCGGTGAGCGCCATCTCGGCACGATCAAGCACGTGCTGCGTTGCGAGATGCTGCAGCCGCCCGGTCGTCACGCGCAAGCGCTCGATGAGCGCCGACATCGCGCGCAGCGCAAGCTCGGGATCATCTGCCAGCGCCGCCAGGAACGATTCACGGTCGTAGCAGGCAAGCTCGGTATCGCCGAGGGCGACCGCAGTCGCCGACCGTGGCCGCTGTTCGATGATCGCCGACTCCCCGAACATCTCACCCGGGGCGAGCTCCGCGACAACGGTCGCAACGATGTCCCCTTCCTTCCGGATGCGCACTGCCCCGCTGATGATGATGTAGAGATAGAGCCCATCGTCGCCTTCAGCGAAGACGACGTCTCCGTCCGAGTATCGCGCGATCGACCCACCGTCTGACCCCAAACGCATAGTGCACCTCATCTTCTGCCGAACTGACGGACTAAACCCCCTGTGACCACGAACGCAACCGACGCACGCCCTCCTGGAGACGGTCAAGCGACGTTGCATAGCTGAACCGCAGGAATCCCTCGCCTCCCGGACCGAAGTCGATGCCTGGCGCAACGGCAACGCCCGCTTCCTCGAGGAGTCGGCCGGACAGAGCCAGCGAGTCGCTCCCCCAGCATCGTGCATCAGCGAATACGTAGAACGCCCCTGTCGGCTCCACCGCGATGGTGAGGCCGACCTCCCTGAGCGCCGGCACCAGATAGCGACGACGTGCGTCATACTCGGCACGCATCCGGGCGACATCGCCCTGTGCTTCGAGGAGTGCTACCGTGCCCGCGACCTGCACGAAGTGATTCGCGCATAGGAAGAAGTTCTGCTGGATGATCTCGGCGGGACGAACGAACTGCCGGGGTGCAATAAGGTAGCCGAGCCGCCATCCCGTCATGGCGTAGGCTTTGGAGAACCCGTTGAGCACGAACGCACGATCCGTGAACTCGAGGATAGAGCGCGACGGCCCGTCGAACTGCAGGCCATGGTAGATCTCGTCGCTTGCGATCCAGATGCCGGTCTCCTCGGCAAGAGCGGCGAGTGCGGCGAGATCCTCCGGCCCCAGGACCGCCCCCATCGGATTCGCCGGCGAGTTGATCATGATCGCCTTGGTTCTAGGGGTGATCGCATCGCGAACTTCGCTCATGCGGAACCGGAAGCCCTCCTCGGCTCGTACCCGCACAGGCACCGGCACGCCGCCCAGGAAGGATATGTAGTTCGAGTACGCCGGATAGCAGGGGTCGGAGATGATCACCTCGTCGCCCGGATCCATGAGCGCACCGAACAGCAGAAGCATCGCAGGCGAAGTGCCCTGTGTGACGATCACATCCTCGGGATCCACCGTGACGCCGTACGCGGCCGCATAGTGATCGCGGATGGCGTCACGAAGATCGGGAAGCCCCGCAGACTGTGTGTAGCCGGTGTCACCAGCCTCCATCGCCGCTTCGGCTGCGCGCCTGATCACATCGGGCGTCGAGAAATCGGGGTCGCCGATCTCCATGCGCACGATGTCACGCCCGGCTGCTGTCAGTTCTTTGGCCCGAGCGACGACGTCCATCACCACGAACGGACGTATCGCCTTCGCCCTGCGAGAAACCTCGTCCACGAAACCTCCTTCAGATGCGCGACTCGTACTCACGTTGCAGCCACGTCGCGCGCACTTCAGCGCGTCTCAGATCGGCGTACCCGATCGTCGCGGTGGCGATGATCTCGTGCGGTGGCTCTGCGTCATAGATGAGTCCGAGTTCCTCCGAGCGCTGCCAGAGGTCGGTGCCGGGCAGCACATGCAGTGTCGACGTCTGCACCTTGCCGGGATCGAGCCCAAAGCAGAAGCGCATCCCGTCGAAGAAATCGTCAACGGTATCGCCCGGCAGTCCGATGATCAGGTCGCACTCGACCGAGATACCACGACGGCGAAGCGCCGCAACACCCGCGGAGAAGCGCTCCGGGTCGAATCTCCGGCGACATTGTGCGAGCGCCGTGGCGCCCACGCTCTGCGGACCGGTCTCGACCGAAGCGACGCCAGCGTCGGCAAGCAGCGCAGCAGCCGCATCGTCGATTCGCTCGATATCCACTTCGACGGTGTGAAGCCTGATGCCCTGCCGGGCATGGGGCGCAAGCGTCGCCGAGAGAAATGCGAGCCGCTCATCCGTCAGGTTGAACACGGGGTCGATGAAGGAGAACGACGTGACGTCATGCGTCTCGACGAGCATGCGAATCTCGGCTTCGATACGCGCGTCGGAGAACGACCTGATGCGACCGTAGCCTTTGCCCTCGAAGCAGTAGCCGCAACGGTGCGGGCACCCCCGGTAGGTCTCGATGTAGCCGGCGCCGTCAACAGGTGTCATGACACCGGTCAGATACGGGGACGGGATCGAATCAAGATCCGCGATAAGTGCGCGATCCGGCGCCGAGACGATCGCACCGTCTGCTCTGCGAGCGGTCACTCCCTCGACACGCCACACGTCCCGATTCGTCGCGACCGCGCGGAGGTACTCGGCAAACGTGGCCTCGCCCTCGCCACGAACGACGGCGTCGACATCGCTGTGCGCCTCGAGAACATCGTGCGCGATCGGACCGACCTCGGGACCGCCGAGGACGATCCGAACGGATGGTCGGGCTGCCTTCACGACACGACAAAGGTCGTACACGGCGCGCGCGCTCCAGCAGGTCACGGACACGCCGAGCACGTCGGGTTGCAGTTCGAGGACGCGGTAGGCAGCCCACCATGGATCGATGTCGGTGGTCAGATCGAGTGTCTGGAACCCGACTCGGCCTCTGAGCCGATCGTCGGCCTGCGCGTACGCCCTCAGATACCCCAGGGCAAGCGACTGGTAGCCAGGTGCGTTCATAGCAAGCAGCGCGACCTTCAGCACGTCGCTCATGAGAGCACTCCCGGTGCACGATGCATCGCGTGCCCCGCGGGGAGCTCGATGCCGCTGACGTCCACCCACACCGCATTGACGACACCCGTGTCACATGCGGCGATCACCGCGGCGAGCGCACGGGATCCCGTGCACGCACCGGGCTCCGCGACGATCCTGACCGATCCGGCCCCGGCCGCCGCAAGGTCTGCGACCACCGCTGGCAGCGCCTCGACGGAATGGCGGCACGTCGGGAGGATGACGGAGACCGCGATGCGGACACGGGCGGTGGACGCAGCGGAAACGAGCATTCGAAGGCCGTCGAGCGGCTCCAGGCCGCCCGTTCCCGACATCGGCGGAACCCCCGGAGCCATCACGATCTCGAAGTGGCGAACACCCGCATGGAGTACCCCTGGCGCATTCCCGCCGACGCCGAGAAGCCCGCCGGCCGTCTGCAGCCCCACGCGACGCCACCCGGCGGACACGGCAGCACCGATGATCTCAGGCAAAGCGGGGTGTCCGAACGCCTCGACTCCGCGCAGCATCAAAACGGCATCGTCCCTCGCGTCCGCCGCCAAGAGCTCCGCAATCACTTCAGCCGCAGCTCGATACACCGCAGTGTCCGACGTCCCGCATCGCACACACGAAGGAAGGCCACCGGAACCGATCTCGATGCGAACAACCTCTTGCACGGCCTCCCCCGTCTCCAGGAACGCAGAGTCCAGTATAGCCGCCACATGCCGGACAAAGAGAGTCACCTGCTAGAATCCTGAATATGGATATTCGACAGCCAAAACGAGGGACAGTCACCGGCGCCATCGTCGCAGTGACCGTCCTCGTGCTGCTCTATCTGGCCCGCACAGAGAGTTACCTGCTCTTCCACAGCATCGCGGAGTTGTTCGCTATCGTCGTGTCCGCGTGCGTGTTCATGGTCATCTGGAACAGTCGCCGGTTCGTACAGAACGAGTACCTGCTCTTCCTCGGTGTCGCGTCCCTGGCGATCGCGTGCGTGGACGCTGCTCACCTCTTCACCTACAAAGGGATGGGCATACTTCCGGGCACCTCCCTCGACACTCCCACGCAGCTCTGGATCGCCGCACGCAGCATGCAGGCGATCGCACTGGTGATCGCCCCCGGAATGCTCGGGCGGGGGCTGGACCTTCGGCGTGTGGCTGCCGGATGGACGCTCGCCGTGATGCTCGTCTTCGCGACCATCTTCTGGTGGCGCGTGTTCCCGCACTGCCTGGATGCCACCGGGCTCACCGGATTCAAGATCGGTGCGGAGTACGTGATTTCCGCCTTGTTCATCACTGCGATGGTCCTGTTGCGGCGCAATGCCGAGCGCTTCCAACCCAACGTACTGAGGCTCCTGTTCTGGTCTCTGGCCGTAACGGTCGCGTCGGAGCTCTGCTTCACGCTCTACTCGGACGCGTACGGGCTGCTCAACCTGATCGGTCACTACACCCGGATCCTTGCCGTCTATCTGCTCTACAAAGCCATTATCGAGACTGCGCTCACGGAGCCGAATGCGGTCCTCTTCCGGGAGCTAGCCCAGGCGAACACAGCGCTCAGTGAGCGGGAGTCGCGCATTCGACGCGAAGCTGAACTCGCACAGACCCTCGGCGCCATCGACGCCGAGGTGAGCTCCACGCTGGATCTTGACGAGATCCTCCGGCGGGCGCTTCTCGGCGCGGCGGAGGCGGTGCATGCGGATTCCGCAGCCATCAGCCTCAGGGAGGACGATGGTTGGCGCGTTTCGCACATCTACCAGCTGCCCGCGGACTCTCTGGGGAGGCTGCTCGATGAGGTCACCGGTCGACATCTGTTCTTCGCCGCCGAATCGAACACGCCTCTCATGGTTCGCAACGCGCTCGCTGACCCCCGCGTGGATGCCGGCCTCGCGACTCGCCTCGGGATCAGCGGCGTTCTCACGGTGCCGCTCTCAAGCGCCGGACGTGTATTCGGGATCCTGAGCTTTCACCTGAAGAGCGTCGACAGGGAATTCCGTGACACCGACCGTGAGTTCGCCATGAGGCTTGCGACATCGCTCGCCCTGGCGTTCGAGAACGCCCGCCAGTACGCAGCGCAACGCGAGATCGCCGACACCCTGCAGGGAGCGATGCTGTCGTTTCCGGACCGCCTCCCGGGCGTCGAGCTCGGACACGCGTACCGCTCCGCCGATGAGCTCGCAAAGATCGGTGGCGACTTCTATGACGCCTTCGAGATCGATGAACACCGCGTGGCGATCGTCCTCGGCGACGTTGCGGGCAAGGGCATCTCGGCTGCGGCCACCAGCTCCATCGTGCGCACGACGCTACACGCCTTCAGCCTCATAGACGCGACGCCGTCCGAAGTGCTCGCGTCGGCCAATGAAGCGCTTGTGCGCCTGCTGCCAGACGGCATCTTCGCCACAGCCACCTACGCGGTGATCGACACTCGGACCGGACTGGTCGATCTGTGCAGCGCTGGCCACCCCGACCCGTACGTGTGCACTTCGACGGGGTGCGCCCGGCACGATGCCTTGCGAAACGGTCCGCTTGGCATATGGCCCGATGTCGCCTTCGAGCAATTCCGCATCATGCTTCATCCGGGAGACGCGTTCATTATCTTCAGCGACGGACTCCCCGATGCGAGGCGCGACAAGGAGTTCTTCGGCGAGGATCGCATCTATCGCACACTCGATGCCTTGCGCGATGCGGGTCCGCAATCGATCGTCGACACCCTGATGGCCGAAGTCATCGCATTCTCGCGGGACGTCCACACCGACGATATCGCCATAGTGGCGGCATCTCTCACGCAACGGCAGTAGCGCACGATAGCAGAGAGCCCCCGGGGACGGGGGCTCTCTGTAGCCATCGTGGTGTCGAAGGAGGGATTTGAACCCTCACGAGGTTGCCCTCACTAGGCCCTCAACCTAGCGCGTCTGCCGTTCCGCCACTTCGACTTGAATCGTTGCCCCAAAGGGCAGCGAACGGAAGTATAGCAATGCTTTCACGCCCTGCCTAGCCCGTAGCGGCAGTATCCTCGGCAGTAGTAGAGACCCTCTGACGCTCCACGGGAATCGGATTGACTGCCGCGAAGTGACACGCCGCCTTGTGACCGGGCGCAACCTCCCGCAGTTCGGGCTCCTGCTCCGAGCAGATCGCCTGCGCGATGGGGCAACGCGTGTGGAAGCGGCAACCGGACGGCGGATTGATAGGGCTCGGGACATCTCCTTCAAGGATGATCCTGCGTCGGGCCCGTTGCTTCTCCGGATCGGGCACCGGGACGGCAGAGAGCAGCGACTGCGTGTACGGGTGATAGGGCTCGTCGTAGAGCCCCTTCCAGTCGCCGATCTCGACGATCTTCCCAAGGTACATGACCGCGATACGATCCGAGATGTGGCGCACCACGGAGAGGTCGTGCGCGATGAACAGATACGTCAGACCGAACTTGTCCTGAAGCTCATCAAGGAGGTTGATGACCTGAGCCTGAATCGATACGTCGAGCGCCGAGACGGGTTCGTCGCAGATTATGAGCTTTGGACGAAGCGCAAGCGCGCGCGCGATGCCGATTCGCTGACGCTGACCGCCCGAGAACTCATGCGGATATCGGTTGATGTGCTCCGGGTTCAAACCCACGACCTCGAGAAGCTCGCGCGCCTTCTCGCGGCGCTCGTCCGGTGTACCGATCTTGTGGATGACCAGCGGTTCCCAGACGATCTCCCCGACAGTCATACGAGGATTGAGCGACGCGTACGGGTCCTGGAAGATGAACTGCACTTCTCGGCGGAAGGCCTTCAAAGCCTTGCCGCGCAGTGCACCGACATCGGTACCTTCGAATTCGACGGTACCCGCGGTCGGTTCGAGCAGTCGGATGACGCACCGGCCGGTAGTGGACTTGCCGCACCCCGATTCGCCGACCAGGCCAAGCGTCTCGCCTTGCTCGACGTCGAAGGAGATGTCGTCAACGGCGCTGACGTGCGCGCCGAGCTTCGACATCAGCAGACCCTGGCTGACCGGGAAGTACTTCTTGAGATTCTTTACCGAGAGAATCGTGCTCACGAGGTCACCCCCGCACAACCGCGGAAGAAGTCCAAGTCGCCCGCGAAGTGACACGCGGCGCCGTGCTTCCCTTCGATATCCCGGATTTGAGGCACCTCTGTCCGACACCTGTCCTTTGCGTATGGGCATCTCGGATTGAATGCACACCCTGTCGGCACGTTGATGAGACTCGGCGGCTGTCCCTGAATCGGGCACAGGTCGCCTTTCTCGTCGATATCGTGTCTCGGCAGGCTGTCCAGCAGCCCCCATGTATAGGGATGCTGAGGCTTGTAGAAGACCTCATCGGCCGTCCCGAACTCGACCGGACGCCCGGCGTACATCACGAGGACGCGGTCGGCCATGTCGGCTACGACGCCCAGGTCATGTGTGATCATGATGATGGCGGAGCCCGTCCGGCGCTGCAGCTCCATCATCAGCTCGAGTATCTGAGCCTGGATGGTGACATCGAGCGCGGTGGTAGGCTCATCGGCGATGAGGATGTCCGGATCGCATGCGAGTGCCATGGCGATCATGGCGCGCTGACGCATGCCCCCGGAGAACTGATGCGGGTAGTCCCTGGCGCGGCTCTCCGGCTTCGGGATGCCGACGAGCTCAAGGAGCTCGATCGCTCTGGCGAACGATTCCTTCTTGTTCATGCCCTTATGGATGATGAGCGACTCTGCTATCTGGTCGCCAACACGGAAGACCGGGTTGAGCGACGTCATCGGGTCCTGGAAAATCATCGCGATGCGGTCACCGCGAAGGTGGCGGACCTCTTCTTCATCCATCGCGAGAACGTCCTGGTCGCGGAAGGTGATCGAACCGGCCTCGATCTTGCCCTGCGGTCCCTGAATGAGACGCATGATCGACATCGCCGTCACTGACTTGCCCGAGCCCGACTCACCGACCACGCCAAGCGTCTCGTTGCGGTGAAGGTCGAACGAAACGCCGTCTACCGCCTTGACGATGCCATCGCGGGTCGTGAAGTACGTCTTCAGGTCTTTGACGCTGAGTAGGGTTTCCATGGCTAGTCCTTCAACTTCACGTCGAGTGCGTCCCGAAGGCCGTCACCGAGCAAGACGAAGGCCAGGACGGTCGTCAGAATTGCGGCGCCCGGATAGATCATGAGCCACGGAGCCGTGAACAGATACGCGCGTGCCTCGGCGAGCATGAGACCCCACGATGGCGTGGGAGGCTGAACACCCATGCCGAGGAACGACAGTGCGGCCTCCGTCAGAATGGCGCCGCCAACGCTCATGGTCGAGTAGACGATGATGGGGGCGACGGCGTTCGGCATGATGTGCCGCGACATGATGCGCAAGTCGGACGCACCCAGGGCACGAGCCGCATCTACGTACTCATTCTCCTTTACGGAGAGGATCGAGCTGCGGAAGACGCGAGCGATCGTCGGCCATCCGAGGATACCGATGGCAATGAAGACGTTGATGTATCCCCTGCCGAGCACGGCGATGAGAGCGATCGCGAACAGGATGTATGGGAACGCCAGGAAGATGTCCGCCAACCGCATGATCAGCGTGTCCCACCACTTCCCGTAGTAGGCGGCGAGCGCACCCATAATCAGACCGATGATCACCGAGATCGATTCGGCGACGATACCGACCGCAAGGGAGACACGGGCGCCGTAGATGACGCGACCGAAGATGTCGCGTCCGAGACGATCCGTGCCGAACGGATGCTCGAGACTCGGCTTGAGCAACATCCGCTCGACGACCGTTGTGGAGTCGATCAGCTCGGGGTCGCCGTAACGCTGAGGAACCCACAGGTCCGCAGACATAGCGACGATAACGATGAGAATCGCCCAGACAAGACCTGCCATCGCCAGCTTATTGCGGCGCAAACGCCTCCATGCATCGCCCCAGAGCGTCCTGCTCGCGGCCGATGAAAGGTCCGCGTTCGTCACATCTTCGGACGGCGGCGTGGCAGGCACGCCGCTGCGGTAGTCCTTGATGGGGTGCCCTTCCTCGCGAAGGGGATCGTGTATGTGTCTGTCAGTCATGGTCGCCCCTACTCTGCCGCTCCGCCATACCTGATCCGCGGATCGAGGAAGGCGTAGCTGATGTCGACGAGGAGGTTGATGATCATGACAGCGAACACAACGATGATGACGCCGCCGATGACGATCGGCCAGTCACGCTGCCCGATCGCCAGGTAGATCTCGAGTCCGACGCCGGGCCAGTTGAAGATGGTCTCGGTGAGAATCGCCCCGCTCATCATCGCGCCGAGATCCAGGCCGATGAACGTGACGACGGGGATGAGCGCATTCTTGAGCGCGTGCTTGAAGACCACGCTGCGGTGCCGCAGGCCCTTTGCGGTGGCCGTTCGGATGTAGTCTTGCCCCATGACCTCAAGCAGCTGGCTGCGCATGATGCGAGCAGCATACGCTGTGGAAACAGATGCGAGCGTCACAGCGGGCAGGATCAGATGGACCCACGCGGGGAACTGGTCGCCCGACATGCCGGAAATCGGCAGATAGAACGCCCCTACCGTCCACTTCTTCATCTCGATACCGAAGATGACCTGAAGCACCATGCCCAGCCAGAAGACAGGGACGGAGACCAGAATGGATGTGGATAAGGTGACCAGCACATCCCAGAAGGAGTACTGCTTGATTGCCGAGATGATCCCGGCGCCAACACCGATCAGTATCTCGACGACGATCGCCGCGAGCGCCAGCCTGATGGTGTTCGGGTACGTGTTCGCGAAGAGCTCGGTCACAGGGCGATCTTTCTGGTACGACTTACCCAGATCGCCCTGTGTGAGTTTTCCAAGGTAGATGAAGTACTGCTGCACAAGTGGCTTGTCGAGCCCGTTCTCCTCGATAAGCGTCTGATACAACACCGGCGAGATCTCTTTCTCGCCCGTGATCATACGAATCGGGTCCCCGGGAAGGATCCCCGGAGCCTTCAGTATGAACAGAAGGATCGTCACTCCGATGAACACGGGAATCATCTGAAGTATTCGACGAAGGATGTACTTGAGCATAGTGGCGCCTAACTAGGTTCGGGATAGGCCGGTTGCGAGAGACGCGTGTGGTGGAATCGGTGGGAGGATGCCCTGCGGCATCCTCCCACGTCACCTTATTCTCCTGGTGCCTGTGCTACTTCGACTCGATCCAGGCCTTGTCGAGAGCCGCAAGGCTCATCGGGCTGAACACGAAGTCGCGGATACGATCAGATCCGACACGCTGGTGCTTGTAGCCGACGATCGGGGCGACCGGGGCGGCTTCGCCGATGGTCTTCTCGATCGTGCGATAGGCCTCTACACGCGCCGCAGGATCGGTGACCTTGCGGGCATCCAGGATCGCGGTGTCGACCGCAGGATCGGCGTAGAACGAGTGATTGTCAGCGCTCTTCGAGTAGAAGAGCGGATACAGGAAGTTGTCCATGATCGGGTAGTCGGCCAGCCAGCCGAGTCGACCCATCTGGAACTCACCGGCATCCAGCTTGTCCAGGTACTGCGCCCACTCCTGGCCATCGAGCTTGGCGTTCACGCCGATTGCCTTGAGGTCGGACTGGATGAGCTGCATGACGGGCTCATGACCGGAGCCGGAGTTGAACGACAGGGTGATCTCGGGAAGACCCTTGCCGCCCGGGAAGCCGGCCTTCTCAAGCAGCGCGGCAGCGGCTTCCTTGTCGTACTTGGCATACGGCCACGCGCCGTCCTGGTAACCGACGATGCCCTTGGGGACGATGCCGGTCGCAGGGCTGCGGGTGCCCTCGTACACGCTCGTGACGATGACCTCGCGGTTGATCGCCATCGAGAGGGCACGACGAACGTCCGCGTTCTTGAGCGCGGCGTCCTTGTTGTTGAAGATCACATAGTAGGTGGAGAGCTCGGATCCGGTGAGGACCTGCTTGCCAGACTCGACCGTGTAACCGTCAGTGCTCTCACCGTACTCCTGGATCGAGGCGTCGATCTGGCCACCAGGGATGCTGGTGAAGTCCAGGTTGCCAGCCTTGAACTCGAGGAATGCGGTCTCCTCGTCCTTGAAGATCTTGAAATCGACGCTGTCAAGCAGAGCGGCGTCGCCGTAGTAGTCGTCGAAGCGGACGACCTTGATCCCCTGGTTGTGCGCCCACGGCTCGGACATCATGAACGGACCGTTGCCGATGGGCTTGTCGAGGAACGCCTTGACCTTGTCGGGGGTGTCGAGCTCTTCGGCCGGGACCGGAGCAAGAGCCGGGTGACCGACGACATACTCGAAGTCACCGAAAGGATACGCGAGGGTCACTTCAAGGGTGTAGTCATCGACGACCTTGACGCCAGACAGCTCCTTGGCGGTGCCAGCTGCCATCTCGTCGAAGCCCTTGACTGCTGCGAGGTGATACGAGATCTCGGACTTGTTCTCGGGGTTGCAGATGCGCTCCCAGGCGTACTTGAAGTCCTGAGCCTTGACCTCGCGGCCGTTGTGGAACTTCGCGCCCTTGCGCAGCTTGAAGGTCCAGACACTCGCGTCCGCGTTGCCTTCCCAGCTCTCCGCCGCTGAAGGCATGATCTCGGACGTGACCGGGTCGAAGTCGACCAGGCTGTCAAAGATCGCGTTGACGACCTGCATGCCCTCAGACTCCTGGGCGTTGACGGGGTCGATAAATGCAGGCTCGTTGATGTAGAAACTCAGCGTGCCGCCCTTGGTTGGGCCCGAGCTGCCCGTGTCGGTCCCTGTGCCGGTATCGGTCTTGGCCTTGCAGCCACCGAGACCTGCGACTGCGACGACCATTACGAGGGCCAAAGCGACAGCCATGCTCTTGCGAATTCGACTAGACAATGTTCAGCCTCCCTCCGGAAACCGTACGTGCTTGCATTCGTACACTGCAAAACAGTCCAACGATCGCGCGCGTCCATCCCTCCCTGGCGATCACACCCGGCCATACCGGCCGATGCCGTCTTCTGGTGTTCCTTTGCTGATGTGGAACGAACATCTAATACTCCCGCTCTTTGCATAGAAAGGCAAGCGCGAACACCGTGGCGCACGCAGCGCCGGCGTGCCAAGACAAAGCGCCCGCCAAGCTGGCGGGCGCTGCTGGGTCCTGTGGAACCGGCCGACGCAGACGCCTACAGGCCGGGTCGGTAGATGATCATAAGGAGGAGGGCCGTGACCGCGTAGCCAGCGGCGAAGCTGATGGTGATACGGTCGAGGTTCTTTTCGATGATGCCGCTGCCACTGGACGTGGTCGGGACGGCGCCGCCGAGCATCGAGGAAAGGCCCGTGCCCTTACCGGAATGCAAGAGAACGAATAGAATCAGCCCGATAGCGCATATACTGTGAATAGCAATGACGATGTATGCGAAGACAGTCACTACAACTCCTCGAAAACGCCGTCCCTCGCAGTGCCCGGGACGATCGGCTTGTCTCAACGGAACCGTGTCAGTATACCGGCACGGGGCACGTTGCTCAACTAGCGACTCAGAAGCGTCTTGCCCGTCCACTCGGCCGGCGGATCGATACCGAGCACGTCGAGAACGCTGGGTGCCACGTCGGCGAGTATCCCTCCGGCACGCACGCCGGTGATGCCCGCCCCGCAACAGATGAACGGTACCGGGTCTGTCGTGTGTGCGGTGAACGGGCTGCCATCCGGTTCTGTCATCCGCTCTGCGTTGCCATGATCGGCAGTCACGATAAGAACGCCACCAAGCGCCGCGATGGCGCGGGCGACGCGACCGACCCCGTCATCGACGGCCTCGACGGCCCGGACGGCCGCCGCGGAAACGCCGGTGTGTCCGACCATGTCGCAGTTGGCGTAGTTGACCACGTAGAAGTCCGCTCGCCGCGCTTCGATCGCCTCCACCAGCAAGCGGGTCACCTCCGGCTCGCTCATCTCGGGCAGCGAATCGTACGTGGGTACGTGCGGACTCGGTACGAGCACCCGTTCCTCTCCCGCCTTTGGAGCCTCGGCGCCGCCGTTCAGGAAGAACGTCACGTGCGCGTACTTCTCGGTCTCGGCGATATGGAGTTGGCGCAGTCCCGCGTCCGCGAGAACGTCCGCGAGAACGCAGCACGGAAGGTCTTTGGCGAAGGCGACCGGCGCAAGGATCGTCGGATCGTAGTCCGTCAGGCACACGAAATGGAGCCTGGGCTGAGTCAGGCGAGGAAAACCGTCGAACGCAGGGTCCACGAAGGCGCGTGTGATCTCGCGCGCCCGGTCCGGTCTGAAGTTGAAGAAGACGAGCGCATCACCATCAGCGAGCGTGCCATCGGGCAGACCGCCTTCGCAGACGACCGTCGGCACGACGAACTCGTCGGTGATGCCGTCCGCGTACGACGCCGAGACGGCCTCCGCGGCCGATGCTGCCTGTGTCCCCTCGCCAACCGCCATCGCGGCCCACGCCCGCTCGACGCGCTCCCATCGCCTGTCCCGATCCATCGCGTAGTAGCGGCCCATCACCGTCGCGATGCGTCCGACGCCGACCTCGGCGAGCACGGACTCCAGCTGCTCGATGAAGCCGAGACCGCTATGCGGCGGAACGTCTCGGCCATCAAGGAACGCATGGACGAAGATGCGGCTCGCGCCGCGTGACGCCGCCATGCGAACGAGCGCGTAGAGGTGCTCCTGATGGCTGTGCACGCCGCCGTCGGAGAGGAGCCCCATGAAATGCACGGCACCACCGCTGGCGATAGCTGCATCCATTGCGGTTGCCAGCACCTCGTTCTTCGCAAGCGAGCCGTCGCTTATGGCCTTGCAGATGCGCGTCAGCTCCTGGTAGACCACGCGTCCGGCGCCGATGTTGAGATGTCCGACCTCGGAGTTGCCCATTTGGCCGTCCGGAAGGCCGACAGCTTCACCGGATGCCTCAAGCGGTGCCCACGGGCACTCGGCGAAGAGCCGGTCGAGATTGGGCGTGTTCGCCTCGGTGATGGCGTTGCCGGGACCGGGCGTGCCAAGCCCGAACCCATCCATGATCACCAGTGCGACGGGGGTGGTCACTTCCCGCATGCCGCCTTCGCGATGGCCGAGAAAGAATCGGCCTTGAGCGCGGCACCACCCACGAGCGCGCCGTCGATGTCGGGCTCCGAGAAGAACATGCTCGCGTTCTCCGGTTTCACCGACCCGCCGTAGAGCACGCGAACCTGCATCGCCGCGGGAGGTCCGTACATCGCGCCGATGGTCGCGCGGATGGCTCGAGTGACGTCGTTGGCGGACTCGGGCGTGGGGGTGCGGCCGGAACCGATCGCCCAGATCGGCTCGTAGGCGATGACAAGACGCGCGGCTTCCTCAGCAGAGAGACCGGCGGCGCCAGCCATGACCTGTGCCCGGATGAACGAGTCGGTCTCGAGCGCGTCACGCGTCGCGAGCGTCTCGCCACAGCACATGATCGGCGTCATCCCGGCGGCGAAGACGGCACGGACCTTCTTGTTGACCGTCTCGTCGGTCTCACCGAAGAACTCGCGGCGCTCGGAGTGACCGACGATCACGTGGGTGCAACGCAGTTCGGTGAGCATGCGCGCCGAGACGGCTCCGGTGAACGCGCCCTCGGCCTCCCAGAACATATCCTGCGCACCAAGCCCCATGTTGAGGTGATCGAGTTCGATCACCGTCGAGACGGCTTTGATGCCCGTGAACGGCGGGCAGACGACCACATCGATCGCATCGTCGTCGAGCTCGCGCTCAAGCTCCTCGGCGATATCCTGGACGAGCACCGCTCCCTCGCCCGAGGTGGTGTACATCTTCCAGTTGCCGGCGACCATCATGCGGCGCTCCATGGCGCTCCCCTTTCCCGGTGCTACGCGTCTTTGTCCATGAGCGCCTCGACGCCCGGAAGCGTCGTGCCCTCGAGCAGCTTCATCGAAGCGCCACCGCCAGTGGAGACGAACGTCACGCGCTCCTCTAGATCAAACTTCTTGAGCGCCGCGACCGAATCGCCGCCACCGATGACCGAGACGGCGCGGTTGTTGCGCGCGACCGCCATGGCGACCTCGCGCGTCCCGGTCTCGAACGGCTTCATCTCGAACACGCCCATCGGGCCGTTCCAGAAGATGGTCCGCGCTCCACCGATCGCGCCCTTGAACAGCTCGCTTGTGGTCGGCCCGATATCGAGACCCATCATCTCCGAGGGAATCTCCTCTCGGCCAACGACCTTCGTCTCGGAGTCGTGCTCGATCGCCTCGGCGACGACGAAGTCGACCGGCAGCATGATCTCCACATCGCGCGTGAGCGCCTTCTCCATCATCTGCCTGGCGGGCTCGATCCACTCTTCCTCGACGAGCGAGCGGCCTACGTCAACGCCCTTGGCGACCAGGAACGTGAAGCACATCCCGCCGCCGATAAGGAGCGAATCGACGCAGTCGAGCATCCGATCAATCACGCCGATCTTGTCCGAGACCTTCGAACCACCGAGAATCGCCACGAACGGGCGCTCGGGGTCGGTGAGCATCGAGGTAAGCGTCTCGACTTCGCGCGCGAGCAGCAGCCCCGCGTACGCCGGCAAGAACTGCGCGACTCCGGCGGTTGAAGCATGAGCGCGGTGCGCCGCACCGAATGCATCGTTCACGTAGATGTCCGCAAGCGAAGCGAGCGCCTTCGCAAACCCCGGGTCGTTCGCCTTCTCGCCGGGATTGAACCGCACGTTCTCGAGCATGATGATCTCGCCATCGACCATGCGGTCGACCGCCTCGTGCGCCTCGGCTCCTACGATGTCGTCCACGAAGACGACGTTGCGGCCGAGGAGGCGCTGCAGCACCCGGCGAACGGGCCGAAGGCTGAACTGCGGATCCGGCTCGCCCTTGGGACGGCCGAGATGGCTCATGACGATCACGCGCGCCCCGTGGTCGACAAGGTAACGCAGCGTGGGAAGCGCGGCCCGCACCCTGGTGTCGTCAGTGACGGATCCCTCGGAGAGCGGGACGTTGAAGTCGACTCGCACGAGCACACGCTTGCCGCGGACGTCGACGTCTTTCACGGTCTTCTTGGAGAACATGGTCCCTCCGCGTAGTCGGTACCGGACACGACAGCGGGCGCGTTTCCGCGCCCGCTGCAGGTGAGATCGAGTTACCCGACCATGTTGATCAGGTCGACGACACGGTTGGAGTAGCCCCACTCGTTGTCGTACCACGAGAGGCACTTCACGAACGTGCCCTCTCCGCCCATGACCATCGTCTGGAGCGAGTCGAAGACCGACGAGGCCGGGTTGCCGACGACGTCGATCGAGACGATGGGATCCTCGCAGTACTCCAGATAGCCCTTCATCGGACCGTCGGCGGCCGCCTTCATCGCTGCGTTGATCATGTCGCGCGTGACGGGCGTCTCAAGTTCTGCGACGAGATCGACGACCGACCCGTCAGGCGTGGGAACGCGGACGGACATGCCGTCGAGCTTCCCTTTCATGTCCGGCAGCACGAGGCCGATGGCCTTCGCCGCACCGGTGGAGGTCGGGATCATGGACATCGCGGCTGCGCGAGCGCGACGGAGGTCCTTGTGCGGCAGATCGAGGATGTTCTGGTCGTTCGTGTAGCTGTGGATCGTGTTCATGAAGCCCTGCTTGAGGCCGAAGTTGTCACGCAAGACCTTCGCGAACGGCGCAAGGCAGTTGGTGGTGCACGATGCGTTGCTGATGATGTTGTGCTTCTCGGCATCGTACTCGCCGTCATTGACGCCCATGACGATCGTGATGTCCTCGTTGCTGGCCGGAGCCGAGATGATGACCTTCTTCGCGCCGGCATCCCGATGCCACTGAGCCTTCGTACCGTCCGTGAACAGACCGGTCGACTCGACGACCACATCCACGCCGAGTTCACCCCACGGCAGCTTGGCCGGGTCGCGCTCGGCAAGGACCTTGACCTCGCGGCCGTCGACGAAAAACGCGCCTTCGCCGGCCTTCAGGTCGTACCCGAACTTGCCGTGCACCGAATCGTACTTGAGCAGGTGCGCGAGGGTCTTCGCGTCGGTGAGGTCGTTCACTGCGACCACTTCGATGTTCGGGTCCTTCTCGGCGGCGCGGAAGACCAGACGCCCGATACGACCGAACCCGTTGATTCCGACTCTGATTGCCACGAGCCAACCCCTCCTCAAAACCCGAACGGATAAATGCCGGGCCGCTACGGACCACGCTCCGAATAGTAGCCGAAACCGCGACGTAACAGCACCCCCGCGCAGCAGCTACTCCGAGGCGAGCTCTTCCAGACGCCGGATACGATGGTAGACAGCGGACTTGGAGAGCGGTGGCTCCGCAAGTTCGCCCAGCTCGCGCAGGCTCGCGTCGGGGTTCTCCAGACGCAGCGCCGCAAGCTCCTGCAGTGCCGGCGGCAGGCTTTCGAGACCACGCGAAGACGCAAGCCGTCGGATCGCCTCGACCTGCGTCATGGCCGCCTCAGCGCTCTTCTGCAGATTCGCGGTCTCGGCGTTCACCAGACGGTTCACGTCGTTGCGCACGCCTTTGATAATGCGGACATCCTCGGTGCGAAGCAGCGCGTGGTGTGCGCCGACGAGCGCCAGGAACGTGACGATCGGCTCGGCGCCCTTGAGGTACACAGCGTAGGTGCCGCGGCGCTGCGTGATCCGCGCGTTGATGTCGAAGCGAGCCATGATCGTCGTGAGGTCTTCGGCGACCTGCTCGGACTCAGCGGTGAGCTCGAAGTGGAAGTCGCCGTGCGGGTCAGCGACGAACCCTCCGCCGAGGAACGCGCCGCGCAGGTACGAGATGGCGCAACAGTCTCTCTTGACGAGCCAGCGCGGAATGCCGTGGCTGGGCGTGAGCGCGTCGTCAAGGATGCCCATGTCGTGCAGCGCCTGTGCGAGCTTCGGTTGCGCGGGAACCGTGATGAGGTAGTTGTTGGACTTGTGCAACACCGAGCGGCGGACGGTCAGCTCGGTGGTGAGCTCGTAGATGCTGTGCAGCAGTTTGATCGCCTTGCGGGCCACGGGCGCAGTCTCCGTGGCGATCTCCAGGCGAAAGCGCTCATTGCCGGTGAAGTGAAGGGTGCCCTCAACGCGAACGAGAGCCGAGAGCTCGGCGCGCGGACAACACGCGCGCTTCGGCTCGACCCGCGAGAGCTCGTCTTTGACCTCGGCCGTGAATGACACCTACGCCAGCCTCCTCAGTGCCGCGCAGAGCAGTTCGGGATCGTGATGCATCGGTGCGAGCCGGTCGACAAGGTCGGTCGCGATGACGGCGATGCCCCGCGCCCTGATCCGCGCTTGAGCGTCGGCGCCGCCGTCCACCGGCGATACGCCCTCGGGGAGCGGATCGGTGTCGGAGTCGTGCACCAGCACGACGTCGATCGCACCGAGAAGCCCGTGTTCCTCGAGCGCGCGCACATGTCCGGCCGCGTCGAGACCCGTCGTCTCGCCTCGCTGGTTCGCGACGTTGCAGATGTAGATGATTCGCGCATCGGTCGCGCACAGCGCCTCGGCCACACCATCGATGAGCAGGTTCGGCATGATGCTCGTGTAGAGACTGCCGGGACCGAGCACGACGACGTCGGCCGCGCGGATCGCGTCAAGCACCGGCGGGAACGCAGGTGGGGACGTCGGTTCGAGATGCACGCTGCACACGCGTGCGACACTGTGTGCCACGTTCTCCTGGCCCATGACTCGCCCGCCGTTGTCGTCCTCGGCAAAGAGCACGACGTCTGACAGCGTCGAGGGAAGCACATGACCGCGCACGCCCAGCAGCTCCGACGCGCCCTCGATGGCTTCGGCAAAGCCGCCACGCATCTCGGCAAGCGCCGCGATGATGAGATTTCCGAGGGCATGGCCGATGAGACCCTCGCCCGCAGGGAACCGGTACTGGAACACGTCGGCGAGCAGGGAGTCAGGAGCAGCCAACGCGACGAGACAGTTCCTGATGTCGCCGGGTGGCAGCACACCCAGTTCCCGACGCAGCATGCCCGAGGAGCCGCCATCGTCAGCGACGGTCACCACTGCGGTGACGTCGAAGTCCAAGGACGCAAGGCACCGCAGCACGACCGGGAGGCCTGTACCGCCGCCGATGGCGACGGCGCGCCTCACGAGCGCTCCTTGTCTTTGCCGATGTCCCGATGCGAGACGTTCACGATCTCCCCATGACGCCGCAGGTGCTCTGCGGTCTGCTCGACGAGCACGACGCTGCGGTGCATGCCTCCCGTGCATCCGAGCGCGATGTGCAGCTGCGTCTTGCCCTCGGTCGCGTATGCGGGAATAAGGACGTCGAGCAGGTCGAACCAGCGTCGCAAGAACTCCTCGGTCTCCACTCTGCCGAGCACGAACGCACGAACCGGCTTGTCGAGGCCGGTCTTGTCGCGAAGCTTCGGCATGTAGAAAGGATTCGGGAGAAAACGCACATCGATGACGATGTCAGCATCGATCGGCACACCGTATTTGAAGCCGAACGACGAGACGGTGACCGTGAGGGACTCTGTCTCGGTGCCCGAAAGGAATCGCTGACGGATAAGTGCGCGAAGCTCCTGCGGGCGGAGATGACTCGAGTCCACGATGAGATCGGCGACGCGCTCGAACGGTTCGAGCAGCTTTCGCTCGGCACGGATCCCTTCGCTGAGCGAACGGTCATCGGCGAGCGGGTGACGGCGACGCGTCTCCTTGAACCGTCGGACCAGCGTTCGATCGTCAGCGGTCAGGAAGAGCAGGCGATGCGGATGGCCCGACTCGCCGAGTGACGCAAGAGCCGCCGAGAGCTCCGAGAAGAAGGATCCTCCACGCACATCGCACACGACTGCCACGTGGCGGATGCGGCTGCCCGGCAATGCCGTAAGCGCGACAAGCTGCGAGATGAGGGTCGGCGGGATATTGTCGATGCAGAAGTAGCCGAGGTCCTCGAAGGTGTGCATCGCCTCCGAGCGCCCCGCTCCCGACATGCCGGTGATGACGACGAGTTCGCGCTCCCCCGGCGCGACCGTGACATCCTCGGCAGGTGCCATGTCCGGAACGTCAGTCACGATTCGAGTCCCCGTCGACAGCCCTGCCACCGACAGAACTGATGATCGAGATGATGACGCTCGCGACGACCGTCTGCCAGAAGCCGGTTGTCTCGATGCCCGGAACCACTGCCGCCACGATGTAGAGCATGAGTGCACTGATCACCAGCGAGAACAGGCCGAGGCTCAGCACCGTCACTGGAAACGCCAGAACGTGAACGACCGGCTTGATGAGCGCGTTGACCACGGCGAGCACAACCGCGGCGATTACGGCGGCCGGCCAGAACGAGTCGACGTACAGCAAGGCGCCGCCGGTGAGGTATGCCACACCAAAGAGCGCTGCCGCCGATACGAGCATACGCAGGATGAATCTCATCGCGTCCTCCCCGGGCAGGTCGATGACAGGCTCAGCAAAGTATAGCAGCCACCGGTGACATGGACGTGCTACGAGCCGTCCTCGGAAGCAAGAGCGGCAACGATGTCGCGTGCGACCTCCGCAGGAATGCCCGGCACGGCCGCGATCTCCTCGGCGGTGGCCGCACGGAGCTTACGCACCGAGCCGAACGCCTTGATGAGCGCCTTGCGGCGTTTCGGTCCCACACCTGGGATGTCGTCAAGCGCCGAGACGGTCATCGCCTTGTCGCGGATCGTGCGGTGGTACTCGATCGCGAAGCGGTGCGCTTCGTCCCGGAGCCGCTTCACCAGGTAGAGCGACGACGAGCCCGTCGGCAACGTCACCGGCTCATCCCAGTCGGGGACGTGGAGCTCCTCCTCGCGCTTCGCGAGCGAGACGATGGGCACCGTGACGCCGAGTTCGGCAGCCGCCGCGACGGCCGCCGTGAGTTGCGGCTTGCCCCCGTCGATGACGATGAGGTCCGGTCGTGAGCCGAAGCGCGAGTCCCCTGCCGCATCGCGGGCGAAGCGCCTTCCGAGCACCTCCTGCATCATCGCGAAGTCGTTCGCCTCGGCGGCGTCGAGTCGCACCTTGAAGCGCCGATAGGCCGATCGGTCCGCGCGACCGCCAGAGAAGACCACCATCGACCCCACCGAGAAGCGCCCGTGCAGCGTCGAGATGTCGTAGCACTCGATCCTGAGCGGCGGCACCGGCAGCGCGAGCGCGCTCTCAAGCTCGAGCAGCGCTCGGTTAAGGCGCTCTTCGTCGTAGCGCGTGCGGTGCTTGTACCTCGCAAGAGCGTGACGTGCGTTGGTGCACGCCAGCTCGGAGAGCGCGCGCTTCTCGCCACGCTGCGGTACCGAGAGGCGCGCGCGCTTGCCACGAAGCCGCGACAGCCACGCCTCGGCCACCTCGGGCTCCTCGGGCAGCGCGGGGACGATGATCTCCTTCGGGACATACGACGTCTCGCCGTAGTAGCGCAGCAGGAAGCCCTCGATGAGCTCGGCTTCGGGCACGTCGAGTCCCTTGTCGAGCACGAACTCGTTTCCGGCAAGCACGCGACCCTCGCGCACCAGGAAGACATGCACTCCCGCGATGGTCTCCTCGCGCTCCACACCGATCACGTCCATGTCGAGCGGTCTGTCCGAGACGACCTTCTGCTTCTCGAGCACGCTCTTCACCGCTTCGAGCGAGTTGCGCAGGCGCGCCGCGCGCTCGTAGTCGAGGTCGGCCGAGGCGGCGCGCATCGCGTGCTCGAGATCGCTCGCGATGCCTCCCCGTCGCCCCTCGAGAAACGCCGAGACGTCGTTGACCTTCTCGGCGTATTCATCGGGCGAGATTGCGCCGACACACGGTCCCGGCCCTTTGCCGACGTGGAAGTCGAAGCAGGGCTTGCCGGTGGGCTCGCCACCCTTCGCGGTGAGACGCTTCCACTCGACGCACGTAGCCCGGCAGATCGGATAGACACGGCGTACGACCTCGATAGTCTCTCGGGCAGCGCGCGCGTCGGTGTAGGGCCCGAAGTAGCGCGTGCCCGGCCGATGCTTCTCCCGGGTGTACTTGATCGCGGGGAACGCATCGCCCGTGGTGAGCGCGATGTACGGGTACGACTTGCCATCGCGGTAATCCACGTTGAACGGCGGATCGAATTGCTTGATGAGGTTCGCCTCGAGGATGAGCGACTCGACCTCGTTGTCGGTGACGACGTAATCGTAGCTGGCGACCTGCTCCATCATGAATGGGATCTTCTCGCGGTCGTCGTGACCGCTCACGTACTGGCGCATGCGCTTGCGCAGCGACTTCGCCTTGCCGACGTAGAGCACCTCGCCGTCCTCGGCCTTCCACAGGTAGACACCCGGGCTGTCGGGAACCCCCGGAAGCGAAGCGCCTACGGCATCAAGCGTCATGGCTACCGACCACGCTCCGGTTGCACGGTCGCACCGCGCCCCTCGAGGACCGGCTTCAGGAATCTGCCGGTGTGCGAGCGTGGCTCCGCGGCGACCTCCTCGGGTGTGCCGGTGACGATGACCTCACCGCCGCGATCACCGCCTTCGGGTCCAAGATCGATGATGTGATCGGCGTTCTTGATGACGTCCAGGTTGTGCTCGATGACGAGGACGGTATTGCCCGCGTCTACGAGTCGTTGCAGCACGGCCAGCAGCTGGCGCACGTCGTCGAAGTGTAGGCCGGTCGTCGGCTCGTCGAGGATGTAGAAGGTGCGGCCCGTGCTGCGACGCTGCAGCTCGCTTGCGAGCTTCACGCGCTGCGCTTCGCCACCCGAGAGCGTCGTGGCCGGTTGGCCAAGCTTCACATAGCCGAGGCCCACGTCGAAGAGCGTCTGCAACTTGCGCCTGATCGGCGGGATGTTCTCGAAGAAGCTGAGCGCCTCCTCAACCGACATCGAAAGGATCTCGCTCACGTTCTTACCGCGATACGTGACCTGCAAGGTCTCCCGGTTGTAGCGATTGCCCTTGCAGACCTCGCAGGGGACGTAGATGTCCGGCAGGAAGTGCATCTCAATCTTGATCTGCCCGTCGCCCTTGCACGACTCACAGCGGCCCCCGTGCACGTTGAACGAGAAGCGCCCCGGCGAGTAGCCGCGCGCCTTCGCTTCGGGCGTGGAGGCGAAGAGCGAGCGGACGTCGTCCCAGAGCCCCGTGTACGTCGCAGGGTTGGAACGCGGCGTTCGGCCGATTGGCGACTGGTCGATAGCGATGACTTTGTCGATCGCCGAGAGTCCCTCGATCGTGCCGTGCTTTCCGGTCCGGTGCCGTGTGCGGTACACCGCGTTGCTGAGCGCAGGGCCAAGCGTGTCCGCCACGAGCGAGCTCTTGCCGGAGCCGCTCACGCCGGTCACGAGCACAAGGTTGCCGAGAGGGATCTCGACGTCGATTCCCTTCAGATTGTGCTCGACGGCGCCGGTGATCTTCACACTGCCGCGCTCGGCGGGACGGCGTGTCTCGGGCACAGGGATGCTCTTCCTGCCCGAGAGGTACGCGCCGGTAAGCGAGTCCTCACACGCAAGAATGTCCTCGGGCGTTCCCTGGCAGACGATCTCGCCGCCGTGCTCGCCGGCGCCGGGTCCCATGTCGACGACGTGGTCCGCCGCGCGGATGGTCTCCTCGTCATGCTCAACCACGATCACGGTGTTGCCAAGCTCGCGCAGCCGCTCCATCGTGCCGATGAGCCGCGCGTTGTCGCGCTGGTGCAGGCCGATCGAGGGCTCGTCGAGGATGTAGAGCACGCCCATGAGGCCGCTCCCGATCTGGGTGGCGAGCCTGATACGTTGCGCCTCGCCGCCCGAGAGCGTCGCCGCGGTGCGGCCGAGCGTGAGGTAGTCAAGGCCGACGTCCACCAGGAAGCGTAGCCGCTCGAGGATCTCTTTGATGACGCGGTCGCCGATCTGGCGCTCGCGATCCGTGAGGTCCAGACCCTCGAAGTACGTGAGCGAGTCCTGCGCCGAGAGCTCGGTCACGTCGTGGATGTTCTTGCCGCCGATGGTGACCGCGAGGATCTCGGGCTTGAGGCGGGCGCCGTGACAGCTCTTGCACGGGATGAGCGCCATGTACTCATGGAGCTTGTCCTTGACCTGTTCTGACTCCGACTCGTCATAGCGGCGCATCACCGAGCGCAGGGCGCCTTCGTACTTCGTGTACCAGTACGTCTCGCGACCATCGCGGGTGATGTAGTCGATGCGGATACGCTCGTCACCCAGGCCGTTCAAGAGCGTGTCCTGCACCTTCCGGGGCAGGTCCTTCCACGGCGTGTCGATGTCAGCGCCAAGGTGCTTCGCTGCAGCCTCGACAAGCTGCGGGTAGTAGTTCAGGTTGCCCGAGAACGGCTTGATCGCGCCCTCCGCCAGCGTGCGCTCGGGATCCGGCACCACCAGCTCGGGATCGGCCTCGAGCCTGCTGCCGAGACCGGCACACTCGGGACATGCTCCGTACGGCGCGTTGAACGAGAAATCGCGCGGCGCGAGTTCATCCATCGAGATACCGTGATCGGGACATGCGAGCGCCTGCGAGAACACGAGCTCCTCGCCATCGGTGACCGCGACTGTGAGCGTTCCGCTCGCGAGCTTGAGCGCCATGTCGACGCTCTCGGCGAGGCGGGTCCTCACGCCTTCTTTGAGGACGAGACGGTCCACCACGACCTCGATGGTGTGCTTGAACTTCTTGTCGAGCTTGATCTCCTCGTCGAGCGTGCGGATCTCGGTGTCCACGCGAACGCGAGTGAACCCCTCCGCACGAAGCTCCTCGAAGAGCTTGCCGAACTCGCCTTTGCGGCCCTTCACGACCGGCGCGAGCACCTGGAACTTCGTGCCCTCCCCAAGCGCAAGGATCGCATCGACGATCTGCTCGGCGCTCTGCCGCTCGATGCGCCTGCCGCATATGGGGCAGTGCGGCACGCCGATGCGAGCGAACAACAGCCGGAGGTAGTCGTAGATCTCGGTGACGGTGCCGACTGTGGAGCGCGGGTTGCGCGACGTCGTCTTCTGGTCGATGGACACCGCCGGCGAGAGCCCTTCGATGTGATCGACGTCCGGCTTGTCCATCTGCCCGAGGAACTGCCGCGCATATGCCGAGAGGGACTCCACGTAGCGGCGCTGCCCCTCGGCGTAGATGGTGTCGAAGGCGAGCGAGGACTTGCCCGAGCCGGAGAGCCCGGTGATGACGACGAGGCGGTCGCGCGGAAGCTCAAGGTCGAAACCCTTGAGGTTGTGTTCGCGCGCGCCACGGATTGAGATGCGGTCGAGAGACATAGTGGGAGTGAACCTTCCTGTGCGGGCCGAGAGGGTAATTCCTGCAATGTTCTATTCTACCCCCGCGAGGAAGCGAACGCACGTTCGATACTCTTGCCTGCGAGACACGGCCTAACCTTCCCACAGCAGACACGTCGTCGAAACCGGTGCGAAACACCGCGCCGGTACGGTGCAAAGACGATGGCGGCGGTGTTCGATCGAGCGCCGCTCGGAGGTCAGCACAGAAGGAGGGGTTTCGTGGACATGAAGGTGGTTGTCGACACCGTCTGGGTGTTGCTCGCAGCGATGCTCGTGTTCTTCATGAACCTGGGATTCGCACTCGTCGAATCCGGCTTTGCCCGCGCGAAGAACACGGTCAACATCATCTCCAAGAACTTCGTCGTGTTCGCCGTGGCGACGATCGCTTTCCTGGTCGTCGGCTGGGGGCTGATGTACGGCGATGGTAACGGCTTCATGGGGCTCAAGGGGCTCTTCTTCATCAACGGCGCCGACAACAGCCCGGCCGTCGGCGACGCATACCAGGGTGTGTACTCGGCACTCGGCTGGACAGGTGTCCCCCTCCTCGCGAAGTTCTTCTTCCAGCTCGTTTTCGCCGGCACCGCCGCGACGATCGTCTCCGGCGCGGTCGCCGAGCGGATCAAGTACGTCTCGTTCATCGTCTTCTCGTTCATCCTGGTCGGGTTCATCTACCCGATCATCGGCCACTGGGTCTGGGGTGGCGGTTGGCTGCAGCAACTCGGCTTCTGGGACTTCGCCGGCTCCACCGTCGTCCACTCCGTGGGCGCATGGGCGGCGCTCGCTGGCGTGCTCGTGCTCGGACCGCGCCTCGGCAAGTACGGCAAGGACGGCAGCATCCACGTCATCCCGGGTCACAACATGACGTCCGCCATGACCGGCTGCCTCATCCTGTGGTTCGGCTGGTTCGGCTTCAACCCCGGCAGCACGATGGCTGCTGATCCTGAGGCTATCTCGCGCATCATGGTCACGACGAACGTCTCCGCCGCGGCCGGCGCGCTGGCTGCGACGATGCTCGCGTGGAAGCTCCTTGGCAAGCCTGATATCGGCATGACGATCAACGGCGCCCTCGCCGGTCTCGTCGGCATCACTGCAAGCTGCGCATTCGTGAGCGTCGGCAGCTCGTTGGTCATCGGCGCCATCGCGGGTCTGCTGATCGTGGTCGGCGTTCTGTTCCTCGACAAGGTCAAGTGGGACGACCCGGTCGGCGCCATCGCGGTGCACGGCATGGGCGGTATCTTCGGCACGCTGGCGGTCGGCCTCTGGGCGCAGGATAAGTTCATGCCGGGAACGACCGGGAACGGCCTGTTCTTCGGCGGTGGCTTCGAGCCGGTCCTCAAGCAGCTCGCAGGTATCGGCGCCGTGGGCGCGGCCGTGTTCGCGGTATCGCTCCTCGTCTGGCTCGGCATCAAAGCCACGATGGGCATCCGCGTCAGTGCCGAGGAGGAGATAGAGGGCCTGGATATCGGCGAGCATGGCAACCGTGCGTATCCTGACTTCGTCCAGACCGAGACCATCTTCTAGGCGATTGTGGGATACGTACTCCGTAGACCGATCCGGATGCTGAGAGAGGGAGACGCACCGTGAAGAAGATAGAAGCGATCATCAAGCCGCACCGCCTCGACGAGGTCAAAGAGGCGCTTGCCGGCCTGGGAGTCACCGGCATGACGGCATTCGAGGTCAAGGGCTTCGGCCGACAGAAGGGCCACACCGAGATCTATCGTGGCTCTGAATACACCGTGAACTTCGTTCCGAAGCTCAAGCTCGAGATGATCGTCACCGACGAACTCGCGCCGAAGGTCGAGCAGGCCATCGTGGACGCCGCCCGCACCGGCAAGATCGGTGACGGCAAGGTCTTCACCTACGACTGCGAAGGCGCGGTCCGGATTCGGACCGGCGAACGCGGCGACGACGCGCTGTAGGACGATGGCTGACGGGTCGCTGACGGGGTTCATCGCACGACGCGTCGATCTCATCGACAGCGCCGAGCCCGGTACTGCAGCGACACGCGCGCTATCGGATCTGACCGACGAGGCCGTCTCCGCGCTTGCGGAGACGGCCTTCGCATCCTGCGGCATCCGATGGGGACTGCTCGCGCTCGGCGCATACGGGTCGCAGCGACTACTGCCGTTCTCGGACCTCGACCTGGTCGTCATCGTCGCTTCGGACCCGCACGGGGCGCGCGAGCCGGTGCAGGCGCTCCTCTACCCGCTCTGGGATGCGGGCTTCGAGGTCGGCCACGCGGTCCGCACCCGCAAGGAACACCTGCGAGCATGCACCGACGACGCCGAGACGCTCACCGCAACGCTCACCGGACGCCACCTCGCCGGTGATGCATCGCTGACCGCCGAGACGCTCACCGCTGTCGCATCGCTTGCGCACAGACGACGTGCGTCGCTGCTTCGCACGCTCGCTGCCCGCGAGCGCCCCGGCTCGCCGTACGACCTCGAGCCGAACCTGAAGGAGGGCGCGGGCGGCCAGCGCGATCTCGACGAGCTCACCTGGCGCACGGCCATAGCGCGCGGTGAGCCGAGGTCACGACCGGGTGTCGAGGCGTCGCCGGGGGTTCTCGGCGATGCGAAGCTGGGCGACCTGGCGATCGCGCAGGACCGCATCTCGGCGGCCAGGTGGGCGCTCCACCGCACCGCGGGTCGCAAGGAAGCGGTGTTGGACGCTGATGCGGCGGAGACGACTCCGCCCGGTGGTGATGCGCTGCACGAAGCGCTTGCCACGGTGCACGAGCTGCTCCTCGCCGCGCGTGGCGAGCTGTTGTCCGGCGACCTGCATCCCCTCCCCTGGAGCACGCGCGACCTGACGTCCCGACTCGCACGCGGGACCGCGTCGCTTTCGCAGCTCGAATGCGCCGCCCGCCGAGGCGCGCTCGAGCCGCTTGCACCCGGCATCGCCGCGCTCATGACGCTGCGCCGACCGGCCTTGTCGCACCGCCTGACCGTGGGCGCGCATTCGTTGCTCACGGCCGCGCTCGCCATCGAGCTGCCCGCGACCGATGCTATCGCCGCCTCCGTCCGCTCACCGGGAGAGCTGCCGCTCGAACTGGTTGCGGCCACTCTCATGCACGATGCCGGCAAGGTGGTTGCGGGACCGGGACACCCTGAGCGCGGTACACCGGCGGCCGTCACCGCCGCTCTCGCGATGGGCGCCTCCCATGACACCGCGTCAGCGGCCGGGATGCTCGTTCGCGAGCACCTGCTGCTCGCGGAAACCGCGTCCGGCTCGGACATCGACGACGAGGACGTCGTCCTGCGTGTGGCCGCACGGATCGGCGATCGTGACATGCTTGCGCTGCTCTACACGCTGACGGCGGCCGACAGCATGGCCACCGGCCCCAGCACGTGGGACGCATGGCACGCCTCGCTCGTGCGCACGCTCGTGGCGCGCGTGGATGCCGCGCTCGCAGACGACGTCGACGGCGCTGGCATGGTCGCGGCAACGGAGGCCGTCCGCGCCGAGGCCCTCGCGCTCGCGCGCGACGACGCGGCCGCGTACATCATCAGGAACGCTGCCGTGCGCTACTTCATCTCCCGGACGGCTGCAGAAGCCGCCGCCGATGCGCGCCTGCTCGCGAACCTTGGTCCACGTGGGTCGCGCACGCAATCATCGCTTCGCGTCTCCGTGGCGGACACCCCCGGCGCTCACCGGGTGACGGTCGCCACCTACGACCGGCCTGGCGTCTTCGCGCTGCTTGCCGGGACGATCGCGCTGTCCGGCCTCGATATCCTCGGCGCAACCGCGTTCCCCGGACCGGGCAGAACCGTGCTCGACACCTTCACGGTGACCCCGGCGACGCTTGCCGAGATCGGGCCGGAGACGTGGACGACATTCGAGCGGCACCTCACGGCCGCTCTCGAGGGACACCTCGACCTCGACGTCCGTCTCGCCGAGCGACGCAGGCAGTACCCGTCGCACTCGAAGCGCCGGTCACGCATCGTCACCCGGACCGACTCCGCCTTCGCGACCACCCTTGACGTCGGCGCACCGGATCGACCCGGGCTGCTCTTCGACATCGCGGATGAGGTCGCCCGCGCAGGCTTCGAGATCACGCGGGTGAACGCGCGAACCCGCGAGGGTCGCGCGCTCGACACCTTCCACATCGTCGATGAAGAAGGGCTCGCGCCGCGCGACCCCGGCGAGCTCGGGCATCTGGCTATGCGGTTGCGGGAGCGGCTCGCACGCCTCGGCTAGACGCCTGCCAGCAGATCCTTCACGACCTTCGGATCCTGCAGCGTGGAGATGTCGCCGAATGCCTCCATCTCGCGCTCTCCCGCCGCGATCTTGCGCAGAATGCGTCGCATGATCTTGCCGGAGCGCGTCTTGGGGAGGTCACGCGCGAACTGTATGACGTCGGGCTTCGCGATGGGTCCGATGAGCTTGCGTACATGTCCCGAGAGGATCTTCGCGAGGTCGTCGCTTGCCACCTGTCCGTCCCGCAGGATGACGTATGCGTGAATGCCCTCGCCTTTCACCGGATGCGGGAAGCCGACGACGGCCGCCTCGCTGACGGCGTCGTGGCTCACGAGCGCACTCTCGATCTCGGCGGTGCCGAGGCGGTGACCGCTCACGTTGATGACGTCGTCCACGCGGCCGAGGAGCCAGAAGTCACCATCGGCGTCCACGCGCGCACCGTCACCGGTGAAGTACCGCCCGGGGAACCGCTCGAAGTACACCTCGCGCATGCGCTTGCGCTCCGGGTCACCCCAGGTGCCGCGCAGCATGCCCGGCCACGGCCGCTTCACGGTGAGGTAGCCGCCCTCGCCCGGCTCGGCCCGACTGCCGTCCTCACGCAGGACCTCGGGCTCGATGCCGAAGAACGGCCAGCTCGCAGACCCGGGCTTGAGCGGCGTAGCACCCGGGAACGGCGTGATGAGGAAGCCGCCGGTCTCGGTCTGCCAGTACGTGTCGACAATCGGCACCTCGCTGCGTCCGATGGTGTCGCGGTACCAGCTCCAGACCTCGGGGTTGATCGGCTCGCCTACCGTGCCGAGCAACCGAATCGACGAAACGTCATAGCGCTGCGGCCAGCCGGCTCCGTGACGCATGAGCGCCCGGATCGCCGTCGGCGCGGTGTAGAAGATGTTCACGCGGTACTTCTCCACGACCGCCCAGAACCGGCCCGGGTCCGGGTACGTGGGCACACCTTCGAACATGAGCGAGGTGGCACCCTCGGCAAGCGGGCCGTAGACGATGTAGCTGTGGCCGGTGACCCAGCCGATATCGGCGGTGCACCAGTACACGTCCTCGTCGCGGTAGTCCATGACCGTCTTGAACGTGAGTGACGTGTAGAGCAGGTAGCCCGCCGTCGTGTGGAGCACGCCTTTCGGCTTACCGGTGGAACCCGACGTGTACAGGATGAAGAGCGGGTCCTCGGCATCCATCGGCACCGGCGCGCAGGGCTTGCGGACCTCGGGCGCGCTGATCTCCTGGTGCCACCAGGTATCGCGTCCCGGCTCCATGTCCACGTCGCCTGCGCCGCGCTTCACGACCACGCACGCCTCAACGCTGGGACACTCGAAGAGCGCCTCGTCGGCTGCCGCTTTCAGCGGAACCTTGCGGCCGCCCCGGATGCCTTCGTCCGAGGTGATGAGGAGCTTCGCTCCGCAGTCCTGGATGCGCTCCCGAAGCGCGCTAGCCGAGAACCCCCCGAACACCACCGAGTGGATGGCGCCGATGCGTGCGCAGGCGAGCATCGCGATGGGAAGCTCTGGGATCATCGGCAGGTAGATGGCGACGCGGTCACCGCGCTCGATGCCCTTCTTCTTGAGGACGTTGGCGAACTTGGAGACCTCGTAGTGCAGCTGCTGGTACGTGAACGTCCGAGACGAGCCGTCATCACCCTCCCAGATGAGCGCCGCCTTGTTCCGCCGCCAGGTATCGAGATGGCGATCGAGGCAGTTCGCGCTCACGTTGAGCGTGCCCCCGGCAAACCAGGTGTAGTCGAGGTCGTCGAACCCGCCCGAGCGCACCTGCGTAAACGGCGTCATCCACGCAAGCTTCTCGCGGGCCATGTCTCCCCAGAAGCCGTCGGGGTCATCGAGTGAGCGCTTGTAGAGCTCCAGATACGCGTCTCGCCCACCGATGACAGCGTGCTCGGCGAACTCCGGTTGCGGCTGCACCACCGCTCCCTCGCCGCTCAGCCTCTCTATGCCGTGGTCCTGCTGCTCATCGGGCATACGTAACCTCCGTTCGTCGGCTTACTGGGTCTTTTCCCGTTCAGCCCCTACAAAGCTCGCGTCGGACGTGGCAGGATGGACGGTACCTCGCCCCGCACGGTCAGGGGGACCTGTGCTCGCCCGCAAATACGACAGTCTCAGGAATCGCCTCGCGAACCTCGGCAGCGCGCTCGTCGCGTACTCCGGGGGCGTCGACTCTACCCTCGTGGCGTTCGCGGCGCACGCGGTTCTCGGCGATAACTGCCTTGCGGTACTGGCCACCTCCGATGTCCACACCGCCAATGAGGTTGAGGATGCACGTAAGACCGCGGCGCTGCTCGGCTTCAGGCTCTACGAGGTCGACACCTACGAGCTCTCGGATCCGCGCTTCCTGGTGAATCCGCCGGACCGCTGCTACTACTGCAAGTCCGAGATGTTCGGGCTGTTCCGCGCCGTCGCGCAAACGCGCGGCATCAAGTGGGTGCTCGATGGCACGAATGCGGACGACGTCTCCGACCACCGTCCTGGTCGCAAGGCCGCGATCGAGTACGGCGTCGTGAGCCCGCTTCTTGAGGTGGGCCTGCACAAGGACGAGATCCGCGAACTCTCGCAGATGCTCGACCTCCCCACCTGGGAGAAGCCCTCGATGGCGTGCCTCGCCAGCAGGTTCCCGTACGGCGTGCCCATCACCGACGAGGGTCTCGATCGCGTTCGTAACGCCGAGGCAGGCCTGCGGGCGCTTGGGCTGCGACAGTTCCGCGTCCGCTCGCACGGCGACGTCGCCCGCCTCGAGGTCGATCCCGAGGAGATGGAGCGCGCCTGGACGCTGCGCGATCAGGTTTCCGAGGCCATCAAGGCCGCTGGCTTCGCGTTTGCAGCACAGGACCTGGAAGGGTACCGCTCGGGCAGCATGAACGACCTGCTCACCGCTGCCGAGCAGAACCCCCAGCCCAGCTGACCGCTACGCGACCAACTCCCGCAGCGCCGCACGTATCGCAGCCGGGATCCGCTCGTAGAGGCGCGCCGGATCGCCCATCGCCTGCCCCAGTATCCGTGTGGTGAACGGCTTCGCCGTTTCCACGATGTCGATCTGGGGATAGAGCGCCCGGGCAACGCCTTCCACGGTTGCGAGCGACTTGATGAGCAGCCCGTACCCGCTTGGGATCTGCACGTTGTTCTCACCGAGCAGCTTCAGAAACCCGAGCCCGAAGTGCGCGAAGTCCCGCGTGCCGTCCGGCCTGAACGTCCCGGAAAGAAGCTCGCCGAGACCGTCTCGGACCGTGGCGATCTTCTCGGCAGGCACGTGCACGCCCAGGTTCGCCGAGTACGTGAGCGCGCGCTCCGGGTCCCGGTAGACGAGCGCGGCCATCACCTGGGTGATGTTCATGCGCTCCTCGGGCGTGAGGAATCCCACGATGCCAAAATCGAGGTACGCGATGGTGTTGTCGGGCGTGACGAAGAGGTTCGCGGGATGCAGGTCGGCATGGTAGCGGCCGTAGACGAAGACTTGCCGCATGAACGCGGTGGCGCCGTGCACTGCGAGCGCGTAGCAGTCCACGCCACCGGCGCGGGCCTCGTCGAGCTGGTTGAGACGCCAGCCGGTCATGAACTCCATCGTGAGCACGCGCGCGGTTGAGGTGGGCCACACGATGCGCGGCGCCACCACCTTGGGGTCGTCCCGGAAGTCGAACGTGAAGCGGTCGGCGAAGCGGCCTTCCTGGCGCAAGTCGAGCTCTCGATCGACGGTCGCGGCGAACTCGTCGAGCAACGCGACCGGGTCGAACCGCCGGGAGACCCGCATGCGCGCCACGCGCTCGGCAAGCGAGCGGGCGATCGCGACATCTGCGCGGATGGAGGCGGCGGCGCCGGGGCGCACGACCTTGATCGCAAGCGCGGTCCCGGCGGGCAGTTCCGCGCCCCACACGGGCTTGTACGCGCGCGCCAGCGTGGCGCGGTGCACCTGCGCGATCGATGCCGAGGCGACCGGCGTGTCGTCGAACGTCGCCCAGAGCTCCTCGGGCTCGCGCGCGAACTCCTCGCGGATCACGGCGCGGATCGCCTCGGCGGGAAGCGGCGGGACGGCGTCTTGCATCGATTGCATCTCGGCTACGAGCTCGTCGGAGAACTCGTCGGGGCGCACCGAGATGAGCTGTCCGAGCTTGATGAACGCGGGGCCGAGGTCCTCGAAGGCGAGCCGCCAGGCCCGTGCGAACGCCGCGCGGCGTCGGTGGGCCGACGCGAGGCCGAATCCGGCAGCCGGGAGCGCCGCGACAAGCCGCTTCGCGACAGTCCCGGCGATGGTGAGTCGTCTGGATGCCATGGCGGGCTACTTTCCCGCGTCGGCGCGGCGTACGAGCGTCTCGAGCAGCGACTCGATGTTGTCGAGACGACCACGCAGCTCGCCGACCTCGAACCGCAACTCCTCGAAGGCCGGATCGGGCTCGGACTCGATGGGGACCTGCTCGCCACGGGCGCGGGCCTCGAGGTCTCGCTTGAGCTTCTCCTTCTCCTCGGCGACCATCGCGGCGAGGCCATCGACGAAGGCGTCCGGGCCACCGCTCATGCCGTCGGCGCCGCCTTCGTCGCCGCGGAGCACCGCGGCCTTCAGTCCCTCGTCAGCTGCCTCGTGCGTGAGCATCCATGCTGCAAAGAAGCGCATCACGTCGTCGGTCATCGGGCATCTCCCCCATCGTTCGCCGTCATCCCACGGAACCCGACCGCGTCGGTCCCGTCCCTATCCGAGGTTTACGCTACACTGCCCCCTATGAAGATGACACACCTGTTATTGGTGGCGCTCGGCGGCGCGCTCGGTGCCGGGGCCCGGTATCTGCTCGGCGGATGGCTCACAGACCGCTGGGGCACGTCGTTCCCGTGGCACACGCTCGTCATCAACGCCGGCGGCGCGTTCCTCCTCGGCGTGCTGATGGCGGTCTCACTGGGACGCGGCGGCGTGAGCCTGTCGTGGCGGCTCTTCCTCGGCTCGGGGATCCTTGGCGGGTTCACCACGTTTTCCACGCTCTCCTACGAGAGCATTACCCTCATAGCCGAGGGAAGCACCGTCGCGGGCGTGGCGAACATGTTCGGCAGCGGGCTCATCGGGCTTGCGGCCGTCGCGCTCGGCGTGGTCGTCGGGCGGATGTTCTAGCCGCGCTACCGCTTCTTGAGCAGCCGCAGTCCGTTCGCTATGACGATGAGCGCCACGCCGGTATCGGCGAAGACCGCCATCCACAGCGTGGCCCTGCCGAAGACCGCCAGCACGAGCACGGCAAGCTTCACCACGATGGAGAGCGCCACGTTCTGGCGGATGTTCGCGACCGTACGGCGACCCAGGTCGAAGAAGCCCGGCAACGCCGAGAGATCATCGCGCATGAGCGCCACATCCGCCGTCTCCACCGCCGTGTCGCTCCCGGCCGCGCCCATCGCGATGCCGAGGTCGGCGGCCGCAAGTGCAGGCGCGTCGTTCACGCCGTCGCCGATCATCGCGACGGCGCCGTAGCGCTCGCGCAGCTCGACGATCGCGGTGGTCTTGTCGCCCGGGAGCAGCCGCGCGCGGCTCTCGGTGAGACCGGCATCGGCCGCGATGGCAGCCGCGGTGCGTTCGTTGTCGCCCGTGAGCATCACGAGATGCTGCATGCCAGCCGAGCGAAGCGCGCCCATCACGCTCGCGGCCGTTGCGCGCACTTCATCAGCCACGGCGATATAGCCGAGCGGCAGGCCCTCATCGAGCAGCACGAGCACGGTGCGCCCGGCCTCCTCGGCAAGCGTGATGCGCGACGCGAGCGGCTCGCGGACGTCACCGATCTCGGCAGCGAAAGCGGGACTCACGAGGCGGATATGGCGATTCGCGATCATCGCACCCACGCCGCGACCTGGCAGCTCCTCGAAGCCCGAGACCGCAAGCGTTGCGATCCCCTCGCGCTCCGCGTATGCGACGACCGCACGTGCGAGCGGGTGGTTCGAGTTCGCCTCAAGCGATGCGGCAAGCGCAAGGAACTCGTGGTGGTTCTCGGCAACGACCTCCACGACGGCGGGGCGGCCGTGCGTGAGCGTGCCGGTCTTGTCGAACGCGATCGCGCGCACCTTGGCCGCGACCTCAAGGAACGCCCCGCCCTTCACGAGCACGCCGTCGCGCGACGCACGCGTGATGGCCGAGACGATCGCCACGGGCGTGGAGATCACGAGCGCGCACGGACAGCTGATGACGAGCAGCACGAGCGCGCGGTAGAGCCACGACGCAAAGCTGCCCCACTCGGCGCCGAGCACCCAGGCTGCAATCGGCGGGACGGTCGCGATGCCCGCAGCAAGCCACACGACGATGGGCGTGTACAGGCGCGAGAAGCGGTCGACGAGCTGCTGCGCGGGCGCCTTGGCGGCCTGCGCCTCCTCCACCAGGAAGATGATGCGCGAGAGCGTGGAGTCCGCCGCAAGCGCGGTCACCTCCACCTGCAAGAGACCGCTCGTGTTGAGCGAACCAGCGAAGACGCGGTCGCCCTCGGCCTTGTCGACGGGCACCGACTCGCCGGTGATGGGCGCTTCGTCGAGCGCGGAGGCGCCGACTGCGATGATGCCGTCGAGTGCGACGCGCTCACCCGGCCGCACGACGAGCGTCTCGCCGAGGAGCACCTCGGCAGGCGGCACGAGCACCTCGGCTCCGGCGCGCACGACGCGCGCGAGCTCCGGCTCGAAGGCGAGCAGGTCGCGGATGGAACGGCGCGTGCGCTCGAGCGAGCGCGACTCGAGCCAGCCGCCGAGCGCGAACAGGAAGATGACGGTTGCGCCTTCTTGCCACTCCCCGATGGCGGCGGCGCCGATGACCGCGATCGTCATGAGCACGTTCATGTCGAGCATGCGCGCCTTGAGCGACACCCAGGCACGTCGCCAGGTGATGAGGCCGCCCGCCACGATCGCGAGCGCGTAGAGCACCGTTGAGGCGATCTCCGGCGCTCCGACCACGCCAAGCGCCCAGCCGGTCGCGATGAGCTGCCCGCTTGCGGCCATCGCGGCGGTCGTGCGGTTGCGCTGCCACCACGTCTGCGGCGGCGCCTCCCCGCCCGCGGCCTCGCCGAGCGACTCCACGCCGTGACCGGTGCCGCGCACAAGGGTCGCGACCGTCTCGCGCGGGTCCACCGCTGCGTCGTATTCGAAGGTGAGAAGTCCGCTCGCGAAGTTCACGTCGGCCGAGAACACGCCCTCGACCCCGGCCACCGACGCGCCCACGGCGCGTGCGCAGTCAGGTCAATCGAGGCCGGTGAGCCGAAAGACTGCGTGCCCCACGGCGCCCGTGATCGAGAGCGCGAGTTCGCGCACGCGCGCGGCAAGCTCCTCGGCATCGATCGCGAGCGGATCGTAGGTGACGTCGAGCGCACCTTCCTCGGCAGCACAGTGCGCCTCTGTGACGCCAGCGACCCCGCGCACGGCGTCGCACACACGCGACGCGCAGCCCAGGCAGTAGTACGGCGCGGGCAGAAGCGCTTGCAGCTGGAACGTCTCTCTAGCCGTTGGAGTCATTCCGCTAGTGTACCCGACGCTCCTGACATCGTGCGGCAGGAGTATCATCGTGCGATACGCCGAGGAGGAACGCATGCCCGAAGAGCCCGTGACGCCCACCGCCGAGCCCGCGCCAGATACGTCGCTCCGCAACGTGAAGGCGCTCGGCATCGTGAGCTTGCTCACCGACGCCTCCTCGGAGGCCATCTACCCGATCCTCCCGCTCTTCCTCTCCAGCGTGCTCGGCACGCCCGTGGCGGTCATCGGCGTCATCGAGTCCATCGCCGAGGCGACATCGTCGCTCATGAAAGTCTTCTCGGGATGGCTCTCCGACCGCGTCGGCCGACGCAGGCCGCTCATCCTGGTGGGTTATGGGCTCTCGAACCTCATGAAGCCGGTGCTCGCGATCGCCGGGAACTGGCCGGCGGTCCTCGCGGTGCGGTTCGCCGACCGCTTCGGCAAGGGCATCCGCACCGCGCCGAGAGACGCGCTCATCGCGGACTCAGCGCCGCCGGAGGTGCGAGGCAAGGCGTTCGGGCTCCACCGCGCGCTCGACACGCTCGGGGCTGCGATCGGGCCGCTCGTGGCGTGGGCGACGCTCTCGCTCGTGCACGGCGCGGCCGGGTTCCGCACGGTGTTCCTCATCTCGGCGATTCCAGGGACGGCGGCGGTCATTGTGCTGCTCCTCGCGGTTCGCGAGCGACGGCCGCAGCAGACGGCCGGCACGCGGCCACCGCTCGGCTTCAAGCACCTCGGGGTGCCGTTCGGCGTCTTCACCGCGATCTCGGCGGTCTTCGCGCTGGGGAACTCGTCTGACGCGATGCTGATCCTGCGTGCGAAAGACCTGGGCACGGCCACGCCGATTGTGCCGCTCATGTACTTCGTCTTCAACATCGTTGGCGCGCTCGTGGCAACGCCCGCCGGTATCCTTTCGGACCGCCTGGGTCGCCGCCGGATGCTCACCGTGGGCTTCGCGCTCTACGGCGTGGTCTACGCGGGTTTCGCCCTTGCCTCGCAGTCGTGGGCGCCGTGGCTGCTCTTCGCCGCCTACGGCGTCCCGTACGCGATGACCGAGGGGATGGCGCGGGCGTTCGTGGTCGACCTCGTCGGCCCCGATTGCCGGGGCACGGCCGTGGGAAGCTACACGTTCGTCCTCGGCTTGGCCGCGCTGCCTTCAAGCGCGGTGGCGGGCATCCTGTGGGACACCGTCGGACACAGCTCACCGTTCTTCCTAAGCGCCGCGCTCATGCTCGTCTCGGCGGTGGCGCTCGGCGTCGCCGGACGCTTCCTGAAGCCGAGCGACTCCTGTATCGCGGGGTAGCGCGCTTCCTTCGCTGACGCCTCGTGGGTATCATCACCTGAGGGGACGCTGCGAAAGGGGCGCATCATGGACCTTCGTTCCAAGAAGATCATCGCGATGCTCGTTGGCGGGGCGCTCGTCGTCGGACTTGCCGGAGGACTGCTCGGCTTCCTGCTGAGGGGTCCGGCGCTCAACGAAGCGCTCAACCGCGCCGACCAGGCCGAGAAGAAGCTCGCGGCGGTCGAAGACAGCTCTTCGGCCGAAGTCAGCTCCTCCGTTGAGCCGACCACGCCTCCGACCGACTCCGGCACGCCGACAGTCTCCACTGCCGAGGACGGGAAGCACTTCTGCTACATCAAGACCATCGTCGACAAGAACGGTGGCACGTACCTCACGGTCGACTATGCCGAGATGCTCACCGGCAAGGCGGCGGCAGACGCGGCGGCAGCGGCCGGCCAGGAGTCTCCCCCGCCCAACGACTACTTCATCAGCAACACGAACAAGAAGCTGCGCGAATTCCCGGTGGATACCGCAATCAACGTCACGCTCACATCCACTGCCGAAGGCGTGCAGCCGGAGGGCTACAAGGTGCCGTTCGGTGACTTCCAGAACATCTTCACGGGCGTGGCATCCGGTCCCGACCTCACGCGCCAGCCGTTCTGGATCACGATCAAGAACGGGACCATCACGGTGATCGCCGAGCAGTACCTACCCTGACGTCGACCCTATCGCTTTCGCTTCCTGACCCCGTGGGCCGAGCCTTTGCGCGCGCCCTGCTTCAGGCGTGCGAGCACCTCGTCGGCGGTGGATGACTCCACCTCGGCCTTGATCTTCACGACCTGGTCGCGCAGCCGCGCGGCAGTCTCGAAATCGAGTGCCTCGGCAGCGCCGTGCATGTCCTCTTCCATCGTGGCGATGATGCGCGCAAGCTCCGCGTGCGGCAGCTTCCCGAGTTCCTCGGCCACAGAGACGCTCGGCTCAAGGCCGACCTCGGTTTCGCGCACGTACTGCGCGATGTCGTGGATGACCTTGCGGATCGTCTTCGGCTCGATGCCGTGCTCGGTGTTGTACGCGGTCTGGATGGCACGGCGGCGGTCGGTCTCGTCGATGGCGGTGCGCATGGAGTCCGTGACCTTGTCGGCGTAGAGGATGACCTCGCCTGAGACGTTGCGGGCGGCGCGCCCGATCGTCTGGATGAGGCTGCGGTGGTTGCGCAGGAACCCCTCTTTGTCGGCGTCGAGAATCGCCACGAGCGAGACTTCCGGCAGGTCGAGACCCTCGCGCAGCAGGTTGATGCCGACGACGGCATCAACGATGCCCGCCCGCAGGTCGCGCAGGATCTCGACGCGCTCCAACGTGCCGATGTCGCTATGCAGGTAGCGGACCTTGATGCCGTGCTCGAAGAGGTACTCGGTGAGGTCCTCGGCCATCTTCTTGGTGAGCGTGGTGATGAGCGAGCGCTCGTCGCGGTCGGCGCGCTCGCGCACCTCGGCGATGAGATCGTCGATCTGCCCGAGCGTGGGGCGCACTTCGACCTTTGGGTCCACCAGGCCTGTCGGGCGGATGATCTGCTCCACCACCTGCTGGCTCGAGCGAATCTCGTACTCCCCTGGCGTGGCCGAGACGAACACCGTCTGCGGGATGCGCGCGCGGAACTCCTCGAAGCGCAGCGGCCGGTTGTCGAGCGCGCTGGGGAGCCGGAACCCGTGCTCCACGAGCGTGAGTTTGCGGGAGCGGTCACCCTCGTACATGCCGTGCAGCTGCGGAACCGTCACGTGCGACTCATCGATGACGCACAGGAAGTCCTTGCCGAAGTAGTCGATGAGCGTGTGCGGCGGCTCCCCCGGCTTGCGGCCGTCGAGGTGGCGCGAGTAGTTCTCCACGCCGTTGCAGTACCCCATCGTCTCGAGCATCTCGAGGTCGTAGCTGGTGCGCATCTCGAGGCGCTGCGCCTCAAGGAGCTTGCCCTCGCTCTTGAGCTGCGCGAGACGCTGCTGCAACTCGTCGCGGATGCCATCGAGCGCCTCCGAGATGCGATCGGGATGCGTCACGTAGTGGGTCGCCGGCCAGATCGGCAGCGAGTCGAACGGCGAGACGACCTCGCCGGTGACCATGTCGACCTCGGTGAGCGCCTCGATGGTGTCGCCGAAGAGCTCGACCCGCACCGGATTGTCTGCGTACGGAGGGAAGATGTCGACGACGTCGCCACGCACGCGGAACGTGCCGCGCGTGAGGTCGTAGTCGTTGCGGTCGTAGTTGACCTCGATGAGGTCGCGAATGAGCTTGTCGCGGTCGTAGTCTGCGCCGACGCTCAGGAAGACCGCCATGCCGGCGTAGTCTTCGGGCGAGCCGATGCCGTAGATGCAGCTCACGCTTGCAACGACCACGACGTCTCTGCGCGAGAGGAGCGCGGCCGTGGCAGCATGCCGCAGCTTCTCGACCTCTTCGTTGATCGAGGCGTCCTTCTCGATGTACGTGTCCGACGACGGGACGTACGCCTCGGGCTGGTAGTAGTCGTAGTACGAGACGAAGTACACGACGGCGTTATCCGGCATGATGTCGCGCATCTCGGAGGCAAGCTGGGCAGCGAGCGTCTTGTTGGGGGCAAGGATGAGTGTGGGCTTGCCGATGGCCTCGGCCAGCTTGGCCACCGTGAACGTCTTGCCGGAACCCGTGACACCGAGCAACGTCTGGTCGCTCATGCCCGCACGGATGCCCCTGGCCAGGTTCTCGATGGCCTTCGGCTGATCGCCTGCCGGTTCATACCCCGAGACGACCTTGAGCTCCGTCATCCCGCTCCCTTCCCTACTTGCCGACAAACGCGTCCGGGTACAGCTTCGCATAGCGTGCGCGTTCCGACAGCACGCGCTCTACATACGCGCGCGTCTCAGAGAATCCGGCCGCCGTGAGTGTTGTACCACCCTGCTCTGACATCCAGCGGTCCACGTTGCCAGAACCGGCGTTGTAGGCGGCCAGAGCGGTCTCGGTATCGGTGTACCTGCCGAGAAGATCACCGAGGTGACGCGATCCAAGTTGGATGTTCAACTCGGCATCCTTGAGCGCCTCGGTATCGACACGCTGATTGAGCGCCTCAGCGGCTGCGACCTCCATCGCAGTCATGGGCATGAGCTGCATGAGCCCAACGGCTCCCGCGCTTGAGACCTGAGTGCGATCGAAACCCGACTCGGCATTGATAACGGCGGCGACCAGGTATGGGTCGAGGCCGTTCTTCTCGGCGGATGCTGCTATGAAGGGCTCGTAGCGCAGCGGATGATAGACGCGTTGCCACCAGACGGGGCCCCGGAGCGCGAACAGCAGCACCAGCCCCAGCGCGACGATGACGATGACGGGCACGGCGCGGTGAAGCGAGAGCGGGTGCTCACGCGACACGCGGTGCCACCTCCTCCTCGAAGAACTGCGCGAGCGCGGCCCGGAAGTCGAGCAGGTCGCCGTCGTTCTCGATCACGTAGTCGGCGATGTCGCGTCGCTCGGCGTCGGATGCCTGGCACGCCATACGGCGCTCGGCGTCGTGCTCGGCCATGCCGCGCGCGACCAGGCGGTCGATGCGAGCGTCCTCATCCGAGGAAAGCGCGAGCACGGCATCGGCAAGATCCGCGAACTCGGGCGACTCGGCCAACAGCGGCACGTCGAGCACCACGAAGCGAGGCGGTTCGGCCTGCAGCGCAAGGGCATCGAGCGCACCCGCCACGACGTTGTAGACGGCGGGGTGGACGGCGTCGTTCAGCAGCTTGGCCGAGGCGGGAGACGCGAACGCTCGCTCCGCGAGTGCAGCGGTATCGATACGACCGTCAGCCGCGAGGATCTCGGGCCCGAAGGCCTCCACGACCGCCGCATGCATCGGCATCTCTGGCTCGAGAAGTCGCTTCGCGATGTCATCGAGGTCGAGCACGACCGCACCGAGCGACGCGAAGTACTCCGACGCCGTCGACTTGCCCGATCCGATGCCCCCAGTGAGCGCGAGCACGTACACCTGCGTACCTCCAACACTTCAGACGACTCGGGGCCGGACTTCCGCAGAAGCGGCGGTCCGGCCCCGTGCGTGACTGTGACGTCCCGGCGAGAGCCGGTCTTACTCGGCGGTCTCCTCGGCGGCGTCCTCGGCGACCTCAGCCTCAACGGCTTCCGGTGCTTCGACGACCTCCTCGGCGACCTCCGCCTCAGTCTCAATGGCCTCGGTCTCATCGGCACCTTCGACCTCGACGGTCTCTTCGGCCTCGACGGTCTCGGCAACCTCTTCGCCCTCAACGACATCTTCATCGCCGGACGGAGCGGGAAGCTCCTCTTCCTCGATGCCGAGCTCCTCGTTCGCCGCGCGAAGCGACAGCGAGATGCGGCGGCGCTCAACGTCGACGTCCATGATCTTGACCTGGACTTCCTTGCCCACGGCCACGACATCCTCGGCCTTCTCGACGTGGCCCTTGGCCATCTCGGAGATGTGGACGAGACCCTCGACGCTGTCGCCGATCTCAACGAAGGCGCCGAACGGGACGATCTTCGTGACCTTGCCGCTCACGAGCGTACCGATCTCGAAGCCCTTGACGAGCTGCTTCCACGGATCGTCCTGAGTCTGCTTGAGACCGAGGGAGATGCGCTCGCGGTCGAGATCGACCTCGAGGACCTGGACCTCGACCTTGTCGCCCACCGAGACGACCTCGGACGGGTGATTGACGTGGCTCCAGGAGAGCTCGGAGATGTGCACCAGACCGTCGATACCGCCGAGGTCAACGAACGCACCGAAGTCGACGATCGAGGAGACGGCGCCCGGCAGGATCATGCCCTTGACGAGCTTGCCCAGGATGTCCTGGCGCTCCTGCTTGCGGTCCTCTTCCAGCACCACGCGGCGCGAAAGAACGACGTTGTTGCGGTTGCGATCCATCTCGATGACGCGGCACTCAAGACGCGTACCGAGGAACGCCTGCAGGTCCTTAACGCGGCGAAGGTCGACGAGCGATGCCGGCAGGAAGCCGCGCAGGCCGATGTCGAGGATGAGACCGCCCTTGACGACCTCGATGACCTCGCCCTCGACGTTCTCGCCCGAGGTGAACTTCTCCTCGACCTGGACCCAGGCGCGCTCGTACGCCGCGCGCTTCTTGGAAAGGATAAGACGGCCGTCTTTGTCCTCCTTCTGGAGGACCAGAGCCTCGATCTCGTCGCCGAGCTTCACGATCTCGCTCGGGTCGGCATCCTTGCGGATGGAGAGCTCACGGGCCGGGATGACGCCTTCGGACTTGTAGCCGATATCGAGGAGGACTTCGTCCCGCTCGACCTGCACGACGGTTCCGGTTACCAGGTCACCGTCGTCGAAATCGGTGATGGTGCCGTCGATGAGAGCGTGCATCTCCTCATCGGTGTACTCGCGGTCGTCCGCGATGATGCTGTCGTACTCTACCACTGTGGTGGCCCCTTCCAACGTCGGGGCCCCGGGTGCTAACGTCTCGGTCGCTTGCCTTCCGGTCGGTCATGCTCTCGGGGGCCTACAGGACTGTTCACCCGCACGCGAGCGCGCGCAAGCCCTAGGATGATACCACCGTGAAACGATTCGTACCAGGCGCTTTTCGCCCTACGCCTGCTCCCGGTGGCACGAAAGGGCCGCCTTCGCCGCACGCGATGAAGGCGGCCCCGGTTCATGCAACGCCAGACGAGTCCTGTGCTCGTTCCTACTGGATCGCACGCATGACTTGCGACCGGACAGCTGTGCTCACGGCCGAGGTTCCGCCGATGAACTGCACGGTCTGAATCGACTTCTTGTTGACCCAGAGCGGTCCGCGAACCGCCGCCGACAGGACGTTCGGATCCGTGAGCAGCATCGGTGAGTGCTGGCGGCCAAGCATCACACCACCCGAAAGCGCGTCTGCGAACGACACGCCAGTGGCGATGCCGACTCCGTCCCAATGCAGTCCGTTGCTGATTCCGTACGCCGCGACGATGGCGGCAGTCTCATACCGATCGACACCGCCCTTACGCTGCACATTGGCCTCGCCGAGACGACCGCGCAGCGCCGCCTCCATGCTGCTGGACACAGCACCGGGACCGCCAAGGATAACCGCAGACGATGCTTCCTCGGGAATGTCTGTGGCTCCGGACGGGTTCGCGAGAACGACCGGCCAGCCTTTGTGCGCTGCCAGCGGGGCTGCCGCGAGTGCGTCCGGATAGTTCGCACCGGTCGCCACGAGGACCGTGCCGTCGTATTCCGGACTGAGCGCGATCACCTCAGCAGCGATGGCCTCCGCCGTCTCATAGCGATTCGCGCCCGACAGCCGGGTCAGCGTTCCCGACGTGATCGTGTCCATGATCTGGCCGATGACATAGCTTCCGACCGCCGACTGGCTACCCAGCACATACACGCGCGACGGGTCGAGCCGCTCGACCTCGGCAAGGACGACTGCGGGCATCCGGGCCGGGTCGGTAAGCAGGATCGGTCCGTCGACCACGCCCGCAAGAGCGGTTCCACCGAGCGCGTCCGGCCAGTTTCGACCCGTTGCGATCACCACGGTGGAGGCGCCATCGGGATACGACTTCTGAGACGCCGCAACCGATGTCGCGTACCGGTTCGAGCCTGCCACGCTCTCAGATCGCGGTGTCCCGCGAAGGAGCTCGAACTCCACCGTCACCGGCTCGCTGACGTTGCCGAGGGTGTCCTCGGCCCAGTACGTCAATGTGTGGCTCTTCGCCGGTATCTTCATGATGGCCACCGTGCTGGCCTCTCCGACCGTTGTCGGCGACGCGCCATCGAACGCATAGCTGATCGAGGCGACGCCGCTGTCATCGGTGGCGGTAAGCGCGATCTCAGCCACGCCCGTGTACGAGCCTGCGTTGTCATCGGTCACCACGGGAGCGAACACGTCGCCGAGGGCTGCCGCTGCATTCGCCCGACCGCCCGAGACGCAACGCCCGTCGAGCTGGGGAAGCTTGTCGGCACTCAGCATGATCGCGTTCTTCAGGTCGGCGGTGGTCGCATCGGGCCATTGCGAGAGCACCAAAGCAGCGATACCCGAGACGTGCGGCGTGGCCATAGAGGTACCGCTGAACAATGCGTACGCATCCGAGTAGTCAGCTTCCGACCACGTTCCTTCAACAACCGTCAGGTCATCGACAGCGACGCCCGTGAGGCCCACGTCAGACGAGACCGACATGTCGCTCTCGAACATGAACGCGAGATACACGGAGGGCTCGCCGGCGTATGCCGAGAGGTTCGCGCTGACCGGCACGAAGCCGGGCTCCCACTCACCGCTGAAGCCGGAGAAGCTGGACAAGGTCGTCCAGTTCGTTCCATCGGTCGATGCCAGAACGCTGAGGAAATCGACGTTGGGTTCCGTCTCATAGAACGCCTTGAACAGCGCCGAGATGTCACCGGTCACTGCCGACAGATCCATTGGATCCGCGAGCTTCAACAGGGACCGCTCGTTGTCGCCGTAGCCGATGACACCGGCGGCAGAGGGAGCCGAGACGACCCACTTCGAGGTGAGTGCCCACGGCGTCACGGCGTAGTCATCAGCATCCCAGGCGGACAGATCCGAGAAGTCCTCCCGGAGGAAGCTTGCGAGCTCGACGACCTCGACATCATCGACCATCGCTCCCAGATGGCCGAACTTGGAGTCGATTGAGTCGTCACTTGAGAGGCTGAACGCGAGATACACAGTGGAGTCACCCGCGAATGCGCCGAGATCAGCGTCGACAGTGACCATGCCGCCCGAGTATCCCGAGCGCTCGGCCACCTTCGTCCAGGCAACGCCGTCGTTCGACGCCCACGCATTCAGGAAGTCAAACCCGGCCTCGGTCTCATAGATCGCCTGGAACCGCAGCACGGGATCCGTCATTCCCGAGAGGTCGACCGGCGCGTTGAGTCGTGCCCAGGCGTCCTCATCGTTCTTGTACTGCATCGCTACGAGCGCTGCTGGTTCGGATGAGTACCAGTCGCTACTTACCTTCCAGGGCAACTTGACGTACGAGGTAAGGTCCCAGTCGGCGGCGTTGTCGCACGCCGAGACTGACAGCTGGTTCGTGACCTTCGGCATGAAGGAAGGTGCCGGACCCGCAACCGTGCTCAAGACCTCGTCGCCCGGGGCGAACACGTCCACCGTGGTTTGGCCCCAGTTCGAGAACCACGCAAGCTCATCGTTGTGGTCGGTCGCGCCGACTGACACGATGTTCGGCAGGTCGTAGCCCGAGGGATAGAACCCGAAGCTGTCGGCATCCATGCTGTCGTTGCCGGCAGCGGCTACGAACAGCACGTCGGTGTTGGCGATGGCATCGTAGAGAACCTGCTCCCATGGACCGCCGCCCCACGAGTTCGACATGATGTCGGCACCCATCATGTCCGCGTAGTTGATCGCTTCGACTGCTGCCCAGGTGTCACCGAAGCCATCAGCCGAGAGGAACTTGAGTGCCATGATCCGCACGTCCCACGCTACGCCGGCAACGCCGATGCCGTTGTCGCCCACGCCGCCGATGGTGCCCGAGCAGTGTGTGCCGTGGCTGTGGTCATCGAGCGGGTCGCCATCGTAGTTGTAGAAGTCGTAGCCGTAGACGTCGTCGACGTAGCCGTTCTCGTCATCATCGATGCCGTTGCCCGCGATCTCTCCGGCGTTCACCCACATGTTGTCGGCAAGATCGGGATGGCGATAGTCGACACCGGTGTCGATGACGGCTACAACGACATCGCTGCTGCCGGTCTGCGTATCCCAGGCGGCCGGTGCATCGATGTCGGCGTCCTCAAGCCCACCGGTCTGACCTTCGTTGTTCATGCCCCAGAGTTCAGGTAGCCGCGGATCGTCCGGCATCGCCGTGATCGAGTGGAGGTAGTTCGGCTGCGCGTACGCTACGCCCGGCATCTCGCGATAGCGGCGAGCAGCGGCGTCTGCAGAGAGCCCTTTGGGAACGCGGGCTTTCTGGAGCCCCGGAACGCCCTCGCTCTTCGCGATGACCGTGGCGCCCAGCTTCTTGTGTGCCTCGGACACCGATGTGGCGCTGACTCCGGCACTGAACTTGACGAGGACTTCGCCCTCGACGTACGGATGGCCGGCCGCATCGACCGGGACCCCCTGTGGCGCTTTGATCGGCGCGCCACCGAGCCGGACGGCAGGTGCGGGCGTCACCCCGACCGCAAGAGCAGGCACTACGCTGAACGAAAGGACGAATACAAGCAGAATGTGCATGAACCGAGACCGTGCACCCGAACCCCTCATCGGATCCCCCTCGCCACGTACTCCGACGTTTCATGAAGCGCGAACTGCGCCACAGCAACGATAGCACCGACAATGTCGTCAGAGGTATGCAAATTATTGGTGCGTTACGCGTTCGACTACTCGGCCGGGCGGTTCAGCCGAGATGCGGGGCTACGATGCCACGTCGGCTCGGTCGACGTACCAGACGAGCGAGAACAGCCCCACAACGAACACCCCGATCGCGATGAGCCATGAACCGGTCGCCAGGTCAGCCGCCGGTTGACCTTCAAGCTGCATGAAGGACCCCGCGATCGTTGTGGGCATCGCCCACACCAGCCAGTCGCCCCATCCCGCGATGCCTCCGATCATCCCGGCCGAAAACCCCAACGCCGAGAGGATCATCGGGGCAAGCACGCCGCGCGTGACGACTGCGGTAAGCGCGACCACCGGCATCGTACAGAGCAGGAGTAGCGCGATACGGAGCGTGTCCGAGAGAACCGTCCACGCACCGGCAGCGTCGAATCCATGCTTGCCGAGAACCGCAGCCCACGCGCTTTGCATCACCACCGAAAGGACCGCCAGAGCGAGATACCACACGCCGAGAATGAACACCTTCGCCAAGACCCAATACTCGCGTCGTGCCGGCGTAGTGAGAACGTTCGCCACAACACCCTCGGTGTACTCTCGGCCGAACGTGAACGCCGTCATCAGGCCCAGCAGAAGCACGCCATACCAGGTCGAGAGGTTCATAGGACCGAGACGCACGTATTGCAGCCATGTGAGAGAGTCGAACCAGGCCCTGTCCGCACTGCCCATCGTCCCGGTCATGAACGGCGCTATCGCCACGATCGCCACAGTCCACAGCGGGATGTGGGAGCGCCGCATCTTGGAGAACTCGACCTCGACAGCGCGCAGCACGATGCCTCCTACACGCTCAGATCGGCGCGGTTCGCGGTACGGAGGACGACCGCCATACCCACAACGAAGACCGCGGCTGCAATGAGCCACGACGCTGCGCCGAGCTCACCCCGCACCGGCATCCAGGTCACACCCACTCCGGCGATCGGCATGGCCCACGGAACGTATGACGCAGCTTCAAGACCCACAAGGCTGTTCGCCACCATGAACGTGCCGAGGGCGAAGAGCATCGGCCGCAAGTACCCTTTGCGAGTCATCGCAAACCAGCCGACGAGCGGCAGTGTTAGGAAGATCGGCAGGCACGCGTAGAGCGTCTCGGCGAACGCACGTCCCACATACGACCAGGCGAACGTGTCAAAGCCCATGTACAGCGCGACGACGGCAACGTCCGCGATGACGGCGAGTGCGCACAGGTACACCGTCCACGTCGCGATGACGGTCATCTTGGACGCGATCACAAACTCCCGTCGGATTGGGAGCGTTGCCGTCGCGACATCCGTTCCCTCCCGGAGCTCGCGTCCGAACACATAGGCCGCCACCAGGCTGAGCAGCATGATGCCCCACGCACCCGAAACGCCCATCGGGATAAACTTCATCGCGGTCGCCCAGTTCATCTCGGTGATGCCGGCTTGCGCGAAGACGTCGCCGATTCCTGCAGTACCCATGGCGACGTCGCCCGATTGTGCCTTCTGGACCAGCGGGAAGACCGCCAGCCCGATTGAGGTGTAGCCGACTACGACGAGCGACGTCCATAGAATCATCCGTGATCGTTTGAGCTTGGCGAACTCCGCCGACAGTGCGCGCATCATGCCCGCTCCCCCCTTCACCCGCGTATCGCGGGTTGCCTTTCGTCCTCTGCCGTCAAACGCATGAAGTGATCTTCGAGGCGCTCCTCGGACATAGCCGAGCCGAGCACCGAAACGCCACCCTCAACGAGCGCCTTCGTGTACTCGGCCGCCCGGTCGAACCCGCTGAACACTCGCAGCGCGCCATCTTCACGGACAACGTAGTCGCGAACACCGCACCGCTCTTCCAGTGTCCATGCGGCGCGCTTCAGGTCCGAGACGCGGATCTCCAGGTACTCCCGGTTGCGCTGCCTGAGCTCCTCGTAGCCGATCTCCTCCAGGAGGCGTCCCTGATGGATGATGCCGATAGTGTCGGCCAGCTGTTGCACCTCGGAGAGGATGTGGCTCGACAGGAAGACCGTCGTGCCGCGATCGTCTGCGAGGTGCTTCAGCAGCGCTCGCACGTCGGCGATGCCGGCCGGATCGAGCCCGTTGGTTGGCTCGTCGAGGATGAGTATCTCGGGCTTGTTGAGAAGCGCTCTGCCGAGACCCACGCGCTGCTTGTTGCCGAGCGAGAGCGTATCCACGCGTCGGTCGAGGTACTCGCCGAGCCCACAGAGCTCGACCGCCTCGTCGACCCAGGAGCCACGCCTCAAACCGAGCATCTTGCGCTGCAGTTCCAGGTTCTCTCGCACCGTGAGGTTGCCGTACGCGCCCGCCGCCTCCACCATCGAGCCGATTCGCTCGAGCGCCCTCAGCGCGTTCGGCTCCATGCGGTGTCCAAGGATCTCCACCGACCCGGACGTCGGGCGCAGCAGCGCGAGCATGAGTTTGATGGTGGTGGACTTCCCCGCGCCGTTCCTGCCGAGAAAGGCGTAAATCTCGGCGCGACGGACGGTGAGGTCGAGATCACGGACCGCGTCGACATCACCGAATCGCTTGCAGAGGCCGTACGTGCGTATGACTACTTCACGACTATCGGCTGACACTGCGCCCACCCCCTTGTGTCCCAGTGTGCACCGGCGGGCTGAAGGTGGGTTTGCGCGATTCTTACGATTCCCTGAAGGTCAGCGCGAATGAGACCTTGTCGTCAGCGAGCCGTTCAGCGAGAACGGCGGCTCCCATGCGATGTGCAAGCTCCCGGGCGATCGCGAGTCCGAGCCCGGCACCCCCGGCGCCCGCCACTCCACGCTCGAAGAGCCGCTCGACATCCGCGGGAAGCGCGGCACCGTCGTTCGTGAGGCGTACTTCTCGGCGCGTGCCATCGCACGTCACCTCAACCGTCATGGTCGTCATGCGCTCGCCGTGCCGGATCGCGTTCGAGACGAGATTCCCGAGAATCCTCGTCACGGCGAGCCCGTCGGCCTCGACCACGCAGGCCTCCTCGGGAATCGCCACGTCCACCCGCACACCCCGCGCCGTCAGCTGCGGCTCGAATCCGAGAATGGCGCGGCGCGCCGCCTCGGCCAGATCGACCGGTGTCGACGCAAGAACCAGGTCCCCGGAATCGAGGCGTGCCTCGTAGAACAGGTCGTCGGTGAGCTCGGCGAGCTCGTCGGTCTTCGTGGCGATCACCGCAAGGTACCGCGTGGGGTCGTCGCCGAGCCCTCGCTGCAGCGCGTCAACGTAGCCGCCAATGGAGGCGACCGGCGTGCGCAGGTCGTGAGAGATGTTGGCAAGCAGCCGCCTGCGAGAAGCCTCGCGCGCCTGAGTCGCTTGCCGTTCGGTCTGCAGGTCGTCGGCGAGCTGATTGAGGTCCTCGGCTATTGCGGCGGCGTCATCGCGTCCGGGAAGGATGATGCGGTGACCGAGGTTGCCCGACGCCAGCTCACGAACGCCATGACGCAGTCTGCCGACGCGAGCGCGCGACCGAGCGCCGAGCATCAGACCTGCGGCAAGGCCCGTCACAAGCGCGGCTATCGCAATCCCCCACGCCATCTAGCGGCCCTCCTCGAGCCGGTAACCGATGCCCCACACGGTCGTGACAAGCGTCGGCTCGTCCGGATGCTCCTCGATCTTGGTGCGCAGACGTCTCACGTGCACCTGCACGGTCGAGAGGTCGCCGAACGCCTCCTCGCCCCACACGTGCTCGTAGATCTGCGCCTTCGTGTAGACGCGGCCGGGTTGCTCGGCAAGCATCCGCAAGATGTCGAATTCTGTGGCGGTGAGCTCGACCTCGGCTCCGCGTACAAGAACCGTGCGTCGGGCCACGTCCACGCTCACGGGGCCCACGTGGATGAGACCTTCGTGTGCGCGCGCCGGTGCGCTTGCCGCGTACCTGCGCAGGTGCGCCTTCACGCGCGCGACGAGCTCGAGCGGGCTGAACGGCTTCGTCAGGTAGTCGTCGGCACCCACGCCGAGACCGACAGCCTTGTCCACATCCGTGTCTCGCGCCGAGAGCATCATGATCGGCAGGTCCGAGTTCTCGCGCAACGCACGCGCCAGCTCGAAACCGTCGCCGTCCGGCAGCATCACGTCGAGGATCGCCATCTCAAAATGCTCAGCGGAAAACGCGGTACGGGCGCGCTCGACGTTCTCGGCAGACGTGACGTCGTAGCCCTCGGCCTCAAGATTCAGCCGCACGACCTCACGAATCGCCGCATCATCGTCGACGACCAGGATCCTCCCCCGCACGTGCCCTCCCCCGTGGTGCCTCTACTTCGCGCTCGCCCAATCGCGACCCGACCCGATGCTTACTTCAAGCGGCACCGCCAGCTCAACAACGCCGCTCATCGCCTCGCGCACCATCGCCGAGAGGCGCTGAAGCTCGGCCGGCACTGCCTCAAAGATGAGTTCGTCGTGCACCTGTAAGACCATTCTGCTGGCGAAACCACCGGCACGAAGACGCCGATCGACCTCCACCATCGCGAGCTTCATGATATCGGCTGCCGTACCCTGCATCGGGTGATTCATCGCGGTGCGCTCGCCGAAGGAGCGCATGTTGAAGTTGCTGCTCGCAAGCTCGGGTATCGGACGCCTGCGACCGAACATCGTGACCGCGAATCCCTCGCGGTGCGCGTCGGCCACCGTGCGATCGAGGAACTCGCGTACCTGCGGGAACGTCGCGAAGTACCGGTCGATCATCTCCTGCGCCTCGCCGTAGCCGATCTTAAGCGTCTCGCCCAGGCCATGCGCGCTCTGACCGTACACGATTCCGAAGTTCACAGCTTTCGCGCGGCGGCGCATCTCGGGCGTGACATCGGCGGTATCCACACCGAAGACGCGCGAGCCGGTGACGGCATGGAAGTCGTGTCCCGACGTGAAGGCGTCGATGAGCCCCTGGTCCCCCGAAAGGTGCGCCAGCACGCGCAACTCGATCTGCGAGTAGTCGGCCGAGACCATCAGGTCCCCTGCCTCGGCGGCGACGAACGCCGCACGAATGCGCAGGCCGAGCGGGCTTCGAACCGGGATGTTCTGTAGGTTCGGGTTGCTGCTCGAGAGCCGCCCGGTCGCGGCGACCGTCTGGTTGAACGACGTATGGAGCCGGCGATCCTCGCCCACCATCCTCGGCAGGGCGTCGATGTACGTGCTCTTCAGCTTGGTGAGTTCGCGATACTCCAGCACTTTTCCGGTGATTGGGAACGCCTCGGCAAGCGGGCCGAGAACCGACGCGTCCGTGGAGTAGCCGGTCTTGGTGCGCTTGCCCGAGGGAATCCCCAGCTTCTCGAAGAGCACCTCGCCGAGCTGCTTGGGTGAATCCACATTGAAGTCGAAGCCCGCAAGGCTGTGAATCTCGGCCCGAAGCTGCTCGATTGCCGCGCCCGTCTCGGCAGCAAGCGCCGAGAGAACCGTGCGGTCGAGACCGACACCCACCTCCTCCATGCGGACGAGCACGGGGATGAGGTCGACCTCGCAGCGCCGGTAGACATCGAGCGAATCCGTGCGCGTGAGCTCCGCTTCAAGCAGCGGTGCGATCTCGGCGACCGCGATCGCCGCATCGGCGGCTGTGGCGCCTTCGGGCAGCCGCCTGCCGAGAAACTCCCCGGCGAGCGTCTGGAGGTCGTAGCTTGAGCGGTTGGATGCGAGCATGTAGGCGGCGACCGCGCAGTCGAACAGGCGCGCCGGATCGAGCGCCTCGCTCGCGCTGTGCTCGCGGTTCGCGACGCTCCCGGGCGGGCAGTCCGCCTCCACGAGCGCCTTCATGTCCGCAGCCGCGATCTTGCAGCTGCCGAGAAGCGCATGCCAGACGGCGTCCGCGTCGCTACCCTTGAGCGTCGCGACCGCGCCATCGCTCGCCACCGCGAGCTCGCGCTCGTCGACGAAGAGGCACTCGCCGCTGCTGTCGCCAGCCGCGAGACCGACCCAGCCCGACGGCGGCGCTGCCACGAGCGCGTCCGCCCACTCGCGAGCGGGGCCGCCCTTGAGCGCGCGCCACTCGAGAGCTGCGAGTGTGGGCGTCTCGGCAGCCGCGGGCGCACTCGCCACCGCCGCGCGAGACGCGCCGAGGTTCTTCGCGAGTGCGAACACCCGGTCCGCCAGCGACACGAACGCGAAGCTCGTGAAGACCCGCAGGATCTCCTCGGCGTTGAAGTCACCGAAGTGCACGGCGTCGAGGTCGAGCTCGAACGGCACATCGCAGCGGATGGTCGCCACCAGACGGCTCGCGAGCGCGCCGTCCACGTGCTCGCGCAGGTTCTCGCCGAGCTTGCCCTTGATCTCGGGCGCGCGCTCCAACACGGCTTCCAGCGTACCGTACTCCTGAAGCAGCTTCGCGGCGGTCTTCTCCCCTACGCCGGGAACGCCCGGGATGTTGTCGGAGGTGTCACCCTTCAGCCCGAGAAAATCCGCCACTTGCTCGGGCGCCACGCCATAGCGTTCGATGACCGCGTCGCGGTCGTAGACGACGATGTCCGTGATGCCCTTGCGTGTGCTCACGACCTGTACGTCGTCGTTCACCAGCTGGAGAGCGTCCTTGTCGCCGGTGACGAGCAGCACGCGCATGCCCGCCTCGGCGCCACGTACCGCGAGCGTGCCAAGGATGTCGTCGCCCTCCCAGCCGTCGACCTCCACGATCGGGACGCCAAGCGCGGTGATGACTTCCTTGACCATCGGGAACTGCACGCGCAGCTCATCGGCAGTCGGAGGTCGGTGCACCTTGTAGCGTGCGAGAGCCTCGGTCCGGAACGCCGGTTTGCCGCGATCGAACGCGACCACCACGGCATCGGGCCTGAGGTCCGTCGCCATCTTCACCAACATCGACGTGAAGCCGAAGACGGCGTTGGTGGGCCGCCCGTCCGGCGCGGTCATCGTCGGCGGGAGGCCGTGGAAGGCCCGGTGGAGCAGACTGTTGCCGTCGATGACGGCGAGGGTACGTTTATCCATACCGTTGATTCTAGCCGAGAGGACCGACATGGGCTTCTTCAATTGGGCTGCACCGCTCGTTCGTCGCTTCGGAGACCGCTTCACCGAGCTCGATGCAGCGGAAATCGCCGGGTGGCTGCGCCCTGCGGTGGAGCCCGGCGGGCGTGTCCTCGACGTGGGCGGCGGCGCCGGACAGCTTGCGGTGCTGCTCGCGGACACGCTGAAGGCTTCGGTCACGGTGCTCGACCCCACGCCGCAGATGCTCGACCATGTGCCGGCGCGCCCGGGCGTGACCGCCGTGTCAGGCGTCGCGGAAGCGATGCCGTTCTCGGACAGCGAATTCGACGCGGTGGTCGTCTCGGACGCGTTCCATCACTTCCGGGACCAGCCCGGCGCCGTGAAGGAGTTCTCGCGTGTCGTGCGCTCCGGCGGCCTCGTGCTCGTGCTAGAGCTCGACCCGAGCGGCTTGTTGATGCGCCTCATCGTCATCGGTGAGAAGTTGCTGGGTGAGCCCGGCGCGTTCTTCACGCCCGCCGAGATGTGCGGCTTCATGGCGCACGAGGGCATCACAGGTCAGTGCGAGAGCCTTCGGAAAGCCGACTACCGGTTCCTGGGCGTGGTGGAGAAGCCTGGAGAGACCGCCTAGCTCCTCCAGAGATATCCCACGTTGCGTACGGTCTCGAGCCGCCGCGAGATCTCGGGACCGAGCTTTGCGCGCACGCGTCGCACATGGACGTCCACCGTCCGCGAGCCACCGAAGTAGTCGCTTCCCCAGACACGGCGGAGCAGCACTTCTCGGCTGTAGACGCGGTTGGGGTGCGTGACAAGAAACATAAAGAGCGCGTACTCGAGGTAGGTGAACTCGAGCGCCTCGCCCGAGATGTACGCCTGATAGGTAGCGAGATTGAGCGTGAGGTCGTCAACCCTGATGACTTCCTGCGACGCGACCTCTTCGCCGGGCCACAGCAGCGCGCGCGCCCGGGCCGCAAGTTCGGCCGCCGAGGAGCCCCGCACGAGGAAGTCGCTCGGCATGCGCACCGGCAGGCGAAGCGCATCGAGCGCCTCAGGCTCGATGACGAGGAGTAGGTGGGTGTCGCCACCCTCCGCGGCCGAGGACTCTACGATGCCGGCAAGCACCTCGGGCGACCGCCCGCCGTCGACGACGATGAGCTCGGCGTTGAGCGACGCGAGGCGCGCCTTGATCTCGGCGGGCGGGATCTCGATCGCCTCGACGTCCAGACGTGAGAGGGCATCTCGCATCCACGCGAGCGTGTGAACGTCATCCGATGCAAGCAGCACGTTCTTCATATGCACGATTCTACCGCCTCGCTCGCCTGGCAGGAATGCATGGTGCCGGACGGGAACACCCGCCCGGCACCATTGCCGTGAATATCAGCGATCCGGAGTGACTAGATAACCGGGAGGTACCTGTCGAGCTCCCACTGTGAAACGTTCTTGATGTAGTCCGCCCACTCGGCCTTCTTGTTCTCAACGTAGAACGAGTGGATGTGATCGCCGAGGATCTCCCGCATGGTCTCGGACGCTGCGAACAGCTCGATCGCGGTGCCGAGGTTCTCCGGCAGCGTCACGATTCCGGCCTCGGCAAGCTCTGCCTCGGTCATCTCGAAGATGTCGTTCGTCGCCTCGGGCATAAGCTCGAGCTGCTCCTCGATACCCTTGAGGCCGGCGCCGAGCATGACCGCGAACGCGAGGTACGGGTTGCACGACGGGTCCGGGTTGCGGAGCTCGAGGCGGGTTGCGGCCTCCTTGCCGGGCTTGTACAGCGGCACGCGCACCATAGCGGAGCGGTTGGCCTGCGCCCAGGAGACGTACACGGGAGCCTCGTAGCCCGGGATAAGACGCTTGTACGAGTTCACGAGCGGGTTCGTGATCGCGCAGAACTCGGGGGCGTACTTGAGGAGTCCGGCGATGTACCAGCGGGCGACCTGGCTCAGGTGACCGGGCATGCTGGCATCGTAGAACGCGTTGCCGTCCTTGGTGAAGAGCGACTGGTGCACGTGCATACCGGAGCCGTTCACGCCTGCGACCGGCTTCGGCATGAAGGTCGCGTACACGCCGTTGGCGTAAGCGACTTCCTTCACCGTGAGGCGGTACGTCATGACCGCATCGGCCATCGTAAGGGCATCCTGGTAGCGAAGGTCGATCTCGTGCTGCGAGGGGGCAACCTCGTGGTGCGAGTACTCGACCGGAATGCCAAGCTTCTCGAGGGTGAGCACGGTCTCGCGGCGAAGGTCCGACGCAACGTCAAGCGGGGTCAGGTCGAAGTAGCCGCCCTGGTCCAGGAACTCGGTGCTGTCGCTGTCGGCGAAGTAGAAGAACTCAAGCTCGGGACCGACATACATGGTGTAGCCCATGTCGGCGGCCTTCTTGAGCACGCGCTTCAGCGCGTAACGCGGATCGCCCTCGAACGGCGAGCCGTCCGGCTTGACGATGTCGCAGAACATGCGGCCAACACCATCGGTGCCCTGCGGGCGCCACGGGAGGGCCTGGAACGTGGACGGGTCGGGGAACGCGACCATGTCCGACTCCTGGATGCGGGTGAAGCCATCGATCGAGGAACCATCGAAGCCCATGCCCTCTTCGAACGCACCCTCAAGCTCGGTGTCGGTGACTGCGAACGACTTCAGGAAGCCCAGGACGTCGGTGAACCAGAAACGAACGAAACGGATGCCACGCTCTTCGACGCTCTTGAGCACGTAATCCTTATCGAACTGCGCTGCCATGCTCACTCCTCCTTGGTAAAGGAACCGACGCGAAGCGGAGGACCCGCCCCGCGTACACGTTTGGCGCTACGGTGAAGAGCGTACGCGGTCTATGTTTCGTGCACGTTTCAGGCCCGAATTATCTGCGATGACCTTCATTGCTGAAGGGGGTTCATAGCCCTGGCGAATTGTGGCAGCATAGCGAGAACGGACGGAGGCATCATGCTCGAAGGCGAACTCATCTATCTCGTGCCGCTCGATTCCGCGAACGCCGAGACGGCGCGCGGATGGATCAACGACCCCGAGGTCAACCAGTGGCTCCTCGCAGGTCAGGTACCGGTATCCCGTGAAGGCGAACTCGCCTTTTACTCGGCCGATGAGGCGGACCGGGCCGCCGGTTCCGCCTATCGCTTCGAGATCCATGTGGCCGAGGACGACCGCTACATCGGCAACTGCGGCCTCGAGCAGGTCGACCGAACCCACCGCCACGCCGAGATCGGCATCTGCATCGGCTCACTTCCCGACCAGAACAGGGGGTTCGGCCGAGACACGCTCGTGACGCTGCTGCGGTTCGGCTTCGACACACTTGGGCTGCACCGCATCGCCATCCTCGCGAACACCGAGAACGAGCGCGCCGTGCACCTGTACTCCTCCGTCGGCTTCACCGAGGTCGGACGCGAACGCGAGGTCGTGTTCATGCGTGGACGCTTCCGCGACCACGTCGTGCTCGATATGCTCGACCGCGAGTTCCGTGAGCGGTACGGGACGCAGTCGTAGCGCCAGGAGGCCACGCGGCGACTACCTGCTGCGAGCGACCGCCACCTGATAGCCGAGCGCGCCGATCACCCCGGCAGCGCCGAAGAGCACGGCCGCGACGAGCGTTGCCAGAGCAAAGATCTGCCCCGCTTCCATCCGGGTGATCCTGGCGATCGGCGTGCTGGCCAGTGGTGTTTCCATTGGACTCCCGTCATACGATCTCGGTCGGCTACAGCTCGAACGAAGCTCCCGCGCCCGCGTAGGCGATGCCCGGCCCGTATGTCTGCCGCAGCGTCTCGTAGCCCTTGCGGGTCGTGCAATGCATGGTGACGACATGCGGGATCTCCAGTGCGCGCAGGCGCCCGGCAACCTCCTCGATCGCCGCGTCGCTGTCGCCGAGAAGCCCCGCGATCGGGATTCCCATGAAGTGGAAGCCGCCGATAAGCGCCTTGAGGGGTCGCCCGGGAAACGCGCGGCACGCCGACGCAACGATGTTGAGCACGCCGTGATGGCTGCAGCCGGTGAACACCACGAGCTCGCCCTCGTCTTCGATGACGAGCGCAAGCTCGTGACGGAAGTCATCGGGCACGAGCCGCCCGTCCTCCTCGCGCATGAGCACGCGGTTCCCTCTCGGCGCAGGCACGTCACCTGAGATGTCGGTGAGCAGATGCACACCTGGCGCCACTTCGGTGTCGCGCTCCACGAACCTGAAGCGGTCGGCGTTGTCGGCCACGACGGCCGCGTCGATCCCCACACGTCTGCGCACGGGGCCAAGCTTCATGAAGAGATCAGGCGTGATGCCCGCTCGAGCCCACACAGGTGCGTCCGTGTCCGAGAGGAACCGGGAAAGTCCGCCTCCATGGTCCGCATGCGAGTGCGACAAGACCGCGAATTCGACGTCCCCGATCGGCACGCCGAGCAAGCGCGCGTTGTCCGCGAACAGACCGGATGTGCCCATGTCAAAGAGGATCGAGTGCTCCCGCCAGCCGATATGGATGCTGGCACCCCACTCCGTGCCGATGCCGTCACTGCTGGCCTCATGGTCCACAAGCACTGTGATCTTCATCCAGAACCCCCAACCTGCTCACCTGATCATACCTGCACGACGCCGGGACACGCACGCCGAGGCCGCGACCGGGATGCCACAAGTATGATGATACGGCTTCCAGCACCGAAGGCACGTGCCCCCGGTGAGACTACGCCTCGGCACTCGCACCCACGAGGGCGGCGGGCGATGCGGCGGGCTCGCGCCAGCGCCAGGCATACCCGATGATCAGCAGCGCGCAACCGACCTCCAGCGCCGAGAAGAAGATGCCGTGCGGGTACGTGGAACTGCCTCCGGCGACGTAGACGATCGTTATCACGCCCGCGATGATGTTCGCCCAGCGGTTCGCGGGCTGCCTGAGAACGCGAGACAGCACGATCATCGCGATCGGGATCTCGGCGAGCACCGCTGCTACCAGCAGGAAGCCGGGCGTGATCACAACGCCGTCGGCGCGCCCACCCATGACCTCGCTCAGGAAGCCGGGATACATAAATGACAGGATGTCGGCGAAGACCATGTTGAACATGATGAAGACCCATAGCAGTGAGAGTCGGACCGGCATGCTCGGCGTCTCCATACCTGTACCGTTCGCGTTCATCTCTGGCTCCCTTCGGCAGCCGCTACTGCCTTCGTCTTCAGAAGGACCACGCCCACGCATGTGAACCACACGATCTGTGCCAGTCCGAAGAGATACGCCGCCGCATTCAGCGCCGGCACTGCCGAGACAAGCCCGGCCACGCCGATGATGATGCCGAGCACGCACAGCGCCTTCGGAAGCGACCGGCCTCGCAGCGCCACGCAGCTCACCAGCAGCACCCACAGGCCGCCGAGTATCTCGCCGCCCGCGCCGCCGAGCCCCTGCGCGACCGGCTCGATCGCCTGCCACGTGAGCCGGGCGGCCGCAAGGTCGGTCTTCGCCAGGCTCACGACCGTGGTCATCCCGTAGTTGAAGACCATGCCGCTTGTCACAAGCGCCACCGCCCACAGAAGGCCGGCAGCGGTTGCCGCACGCGCGGTGGCGGGCGCGATCGCCTTCATCCGGTCGTAGAGCGCAAGCGCGAGCACGCCGAGCGCAAACCCGAACACCACGTAGGTGACGAGATACATCGCGTACATGCTCCCGTAGTTGCCGACGACCAACGCGACCTTGTCGGCCGCCGTGGTGGCACCCTGGTAGTCGACCACCAGCAGGAAGAACGGCATCGCCGCAATGTACGCCAGCGCCAGGTAGATCGCCGCCGCACCTCCCGTCCTCTGTCGCCTGCTGTCATCGCGAGTCAACGCTTCCATTCCTGTCTCCTCCTCGTCGGGCCACGGTGCGCTTGCGCATCGGCCCCTGAACGGTATACTTACTTAGTAAGTAAGCGTTGTCAGTATCACACTTACTAAGTAAGTCCGTCAACACCCGGGAGGGAACATGGCCAAGAAAGCCGGCGCCGCAGCCGACCAGACCACGTCGCGCCCTCCCCTGAGTCGGGACCGCGTGCTCACCGCAGCGATGGAGATCGCCGACGAGCACGGGGTCGGCGCCCTTACAATGCGCAAGGTCGCATCCCGGCTGGGGGTAGAGGCGATGTCGCTCTACAACCATGTGGCGAACAAGGACGACATCCTCGACGGCATGACCGACCGTGTGGCCGAGCAGTTCGATCTTCCGGAGGATGCGTGCAGTTGGCGTGAGGCGATGCGTCGCAGGGCGGTCTCGGCACACAGGGTGTTCGCCGAGCATCCCTGGGCGCCAGCGCTCTTCGACTCGCGCGGATCGAGCGGTCCGTCCGCCCTGCGCTACTACGACTGGGTCCTTGGCGTGCTCATGCGTGCGGGCTTCTCGATCGACGACGCCCCCCGGGCGTTCTCCTTGCTCGACAGTTACATCTACGGCTTCGGCATCCAACAGTTCAACTTCTCGGCAGGGAGCGACGAGTCACCAGAGCAGCGCGCCGAGGCCATGCTCGCCTTCATCCCTCCGGAGGAGTTCCCCTACCTGCACCGCATGGCATCACACGCGATGCGGACAGGCTACGATGCCGAGAGTGACTTCGAGTTCGGACTCGAGATCATCCTCGACGGGCTGGAGCGGATGCTCGACGGCTCGCGCTAGATGCGGACCGAGGCGGCGTGCGAGTGCGCGGCGGGCGCGCCCCCAGGTGTGTGACCGGGGGGCCGGAGTCCCTCCTCGAGCCACGGTCCGCCTGGATCACGCCGCACCGACGTCGCCCAGCGGTAGACGCTCGGCCCAGGCGCGGATCTTCTCCCAGTCCCTGGAATCACCCTCGGCGGTGCCACCGAACGCCTTGAACGCCCAACGAGCGACGAGCGACGTGTCGTCGGCAGCCGGTCCCTTGCCGAGAAAGAACCCTTCGGCTGCGGGCTGCACCACCCCGCGCACGGAATCGAGATACGCGAGCCGCTTGCGCGTCTCCTTCTCCCCGTCGCCACCGTTCATGCTGTGCACGCAGAAGGCACTGAACGGCATCTCCCGGAGCGGTTCGGCTTGCGACGCCAACCAGGCAGTCGCCTCGGGCAACCATCTGGCACCATTGATCGCACTGCCGAGCACGCATGCGTCGTAACCCTCAAGCGACGGACACTCGCGCAGCGGCTTGACGTCGACCGCGAACCCGCGCTCGCCGAGCGTGCGCCCGATCGCCTCGGCAACACCTGTCGTCGATCCGGTACGTGTTGCGTATCCCACCAGAACCCGCTGAGTCATGGCCGTCCCTTCCCCGAACCTCCACGAGCGCGTATCCACACGCACCTCCCCTGAAGAGTTGGCGCGTCGAGGTCAGGCAACCGCTTCGGGCGTGGCAAGCCGTCGGCCGAGAATCGCGAAGACAACGAGGACCACACCCGTGAGCCAGGCGCCGCTCGCTGACGGCAGGGAGAGGTACATCGCGAGAGCGAGCCCCGCGGTCACGAGGATGCCTGCCAAGGCGTAGAACATGCGCATCCCGTAGAGGGTAACGAACGGCAGGTAGTGCGCACCGAGTACGATCATGAAGGCAGGGTAGAACCACCCGGGCCGGTACATTGCTGCAGCACCTACGACGGGAAGACTGAGCGGCAGCACGAACGCGACTTGCATGCCAAGTCGATTGAAGGGGTTCTCTTTCGATACGGTCGCCGCGTGCCCGATGACACGGAGGCCCAGCAGCGTCAGCGGGAAGATGAAGAACCCGCCCACGATCAGAAGACCGATCGCCCAGTAGTCGGTGCTCCACGTCGCAAGCGCTGCCGAGGCCAGCCAGAGAATCCCTGACACGAGTTGACCCATGAAGCCACCCATGAGGGCGGTGCGCATCTCGGATTGAGCTTCCGTGATCGTCATGCGATCCCACCTATCGACGTTGCCGCACGGTTGGGGGCGCGCGGTGTTCCCTGTACCCAAGTCTACCGCACTGCATCCGAGACACGTCCTGATCCCCAGCGTCCCGTCCCGCCCCCGAGACTGCTGTGCTCCTAGTCCTCGATGACGTCGAGCCCCTGCTCACGCAACTGCGCGAGGTGGTTCAGCATCTCCTTGAGCACCTCGGGGCTGTGCCCCTCCCACTCCACGACCTCGCCGATGACGCGAAGCGCTCCCTGGGTCCGGTAGGACCGGGTAGGATTCCCCGGGAATCGCTTGTTCGTCACGTTTGGATCGTCCTCGAACGAGCCCCGGGGTTCGACCACGTAGATATGCCCCCGCTCCTCGCTGCCCGCCAGCGCCGTCGCAAGTTCCGCCCCCCAGGCCGCGGTTTCGATCAGCGCGCTGAAGTAGATGTGGTTGGAGACCCGCCCTTCCTGGAAGTTGGAGTCGAAACCGGGAATGAGTTCGTCTCCCGCCTCCAACACCGACTTCGTCCCGTGGTAGAAGGGTCCCTCGACATGCTCGCTGTTCTCAAATGTGACGGGTGTCCACCTGGGATCGCTCATGTGCGCAGCTCCATCAACGTGCCCCCGCTCTCCGTCTCCGCCCGGCTGCTCCACTACTGACGCCGTCTACCCGGCTGCTGATCGCGGCCGCAGATCCAAGCACCGTCGCAAACTCGCAACCTCAATCACGGCGTCTCGCACGTATGACCGCAGCTAGCGTCACCGTGAATGCGCCGAGCGCTGCCGAGATGAGCAAGAGCCAGTGATTCATGCCGCATTCCTCCACTACGTCGAGGATACCCTCCAACAGATGTGCGCATGGGTCCCCGAAGAACACCGGGCATTTCCATCATATCCCACATCTCTTGCTACGCACCAAGGGTAGGCTCTCTCCGGACCCGCCCCTTACGCAGTCTGTGTAAGCGCACCCCAACGCGAACCTTCGCCGCAGCCTACATCGGCGCGTACATCTTCCCGTACGGCCGGTGGCTGAACGGTGCGAGCTTGGTGAACGGTACCGAGAGCACCTCGGCAAGGTCCATGCCCTGCGCTTCGCAGTAGTCGGCCAGGATCGGCTTGAGTGCGGCCATGTCCTCCTCGGTGGCCTCGGTGATGCCCACCTCCTTGCCGCATTGCCAGGACTCGACTTGGCCGCGCAGGTAGATCACGCCGCCATGCATGCCGGCGCCTACGAACGAGCCCACAAGCGGCTGCTCGGCGAACTGCGTGTTCATGCCCAGGAGCACCAGGATGCCTCCGGCCATATACTCGCCGAAGAAGTCGCGCGCGTTGCCGCCACACACCATGATCGGCACCAGCGACTCGTACGCCTTCATGTGGATGCCCACGCGGTAGCCCACGTCGCCCTTCACGTAGACCGCACCGCCGCGCATCCCGTAGCCGAGCACGTCGCCCGCGTCGCCATGCACGATCACTTTGCCGGCGTTCATCGTGTTGCCAACGCCGTCCTGCGCCGCGCCGAAGACCTCGATGGTGGGGCCGTCCATGAACATCGCCATGTCGTTGCCCGCCGTGCCGTGGACCTCGATGGTCACGCCCTTGGCCTTCACGCCGGTGCCGATGTAGCGCTGGCCGTTCACGTTCTTCAGCACAACTCGCGTCGCACCCTCGGCGATCGCACCGCGGATCGCCTCGTTAAGCTGCCGGTAGTAGATGCCGGCCGCGTCGATCGTGACCGTGTCGCCGTCACGCGCAACGCTGGGCGCGACTTTGAGGTAGCCTTCCGTGACTCCCGGAGCCATCTGTCGTGGCATCGTGCCTCCCCTACATCCCCGCCGGCTTGACGCCGAGGACCTTGTTCATCTGCTCGTCCAGGCCAATCGAGCGCAGGCGCTCGCGCGAACCGCGCAGCGACTCCACAGCGTTCACGCCAAGCGCGCCAAGGATCTCCTGCAGCTCGTGGCTCCAGGCGTGCACGAGGTTCGTGAGCTGCTCGGCACCCCACTCGGGATCGATGCGGCGCGTGAGCTCCGGCTTCTGCGTGGTGATGCCCCAGCTGCAGCTACCGGTGTGGCAGCTCTGGCAGAGGTGGCAGCCAAGCGCCATTAGCGACGCCGAGCCGATCGCCACAGCGTCAGCTCCAAGCGCGATCGCTTTGGCCACATCTGCCGAGGAGCGGATCGAGCCGGCAGCGATGACCGACGCCCAGTTGCGGATGCCTTCGTCGCGCAGGCGCTGGTCCACGGCCGCGATTGCGATCTCGATCGGGATACCGATATGGTCGCGGATGACCTGCGGCGCGGCGCCCGTGCCGCCCTTGAAGCCATCGAGGTACACGTAGTCGGCACCCGCGCGCACGATACCACTCGCGATGGCGGCCACGTTGTGCACGGCGGCGATCTTCACGCCGACCGGCTTGTAGCCGCTGGCTTCCTTGAGCGCGTAGATGAGCTGGCGCAGGTCCTCGATGGAGTAAATGTCGTGGTGCGGCGCCGGACTGATGGCGTCGGTCCCCTGCGGGATCATGCGCGTGCCCGAGACTTCCTTGTTGATCTTCTCACCCGGCAGGTGGCCGCCGATGCCCGGCTTGGCACCCTGGCCGATCTTGATCTCGATGGCGGCGCCGCGGTTGAGGTAATCCGGGTTCACACCGAAGCGGCCCGAGGCCACCTGGACGATGACGTTGTCCTGGTACGGGTAGAGGTCCGCGTGCAGACCGCCTTCGCCGGTGTTCATGAACGTCCCCAGGCGCTGCGCGGCCATCGCGAGCGACTTGTGCACGTTCAGCGACACCGACCCGTAGCTCATCGGCGAGAAGAGGATCGGCGTGTCGAGCTTGAGGTTGTTCTTCATGCCCTCGCCCTCGGCAAGGCGGAAGCCGCCCTCACCGTCGGACTCCACGCCCACGCTGTCCGGCTTGTGACCGATGAACGTGCGCAGCTCCATTGGCTCGCGGAGCGGGTCGATGGACGGGTTCGTGACCTGGCACGCGTCGAGGACAAGGTGGTCGAAGATGCGCGTGTACGGCAGCGGGTTGCCCATGGAGGTGAGGAGCACGCCACCGGTCTCGGCCTGACGCCAGACGGCCTTGCGCGCCGCGGGCGACCAGTTGTCGTTGTCGCGATACGCAAGCTGGTTCTTCTCGATGGAGATGCAGTGCGCCGGGCAGTACGTCACACAGCGGTGGCAGGCGCGGCACTTCGCGTCGTCCGGGATCGGACGCTCGTTGAAGTTGTAGACGCCCCAGCCGCACTGCTGCACGCAGCGACCGCATTTGTGGCACTTGTCGTAATCGATCTTGACCTTGAACTCAGGCTGGATGAATGAAACAGGCATCTTACGCGTTCACCTCCACGGTGTCGCAGGAGACTTCGGTTCCGGTGACCGCGCAGGAGATGTCCGAGGGCGACAGGTGCAAGTCGCCGTGGATCGGCCACTCCATGCCCTGCACGCGGGCGATTGTGGGCTCGCCGGCCTTCGGCATCCAGATGGCGTCCGGCTCGGCGATGACGGCGCGGATCGCGCTCTCTTCCGAGGCGACCATCAGGATCGAGCCCTTGCGCGCCGCGACCAGCGGACGCAGCTTGATGCGGTCGTTCAAGGCCACCATGCCGCCGTTGAAGCCGAGCACGATCGCGAACGGGCCGTTGAGCATGCCGGGTCCGTACACCGCACGCAGCGAGCGCATGACGGCCTGCTCGGCCTCGGGCATGCGGTCGATCTCGTCCCACAGCGGCGAGGCAAGCGCCTTGCACGCGAGCTCCATCGGGAGCTTGTGGCGGCGAAGCATGAGGTCGAAGAGGTACGCGGCGACTTCGGTGTCGGTCCCCAGTGTGCACTTGTAGCCGAACTGCTCCAGGTAGCGGCTGTTGATGCCGTAACTGGAGATCTCGCCGTTGTGCACGATGGTCCAGTCGAGGAGCGCGAACGGATGCGCGCCGCCCCACCAGCCCGGCGTGTTCGTCGGGAAGCGGTTGTGGCCGGTCCAGGTGTGGCCTTCGTACTCTTCCAGGCGGAAGTAGTGGCCGATCTCCTCTGGATAGCCAACGCCCTTGAAGACGCCCATGTTCTTGCCCGAGGAAGCCACGAACGCGCCGTCCACCGACGAGTTGATCTGCATGACGGCCTTCACCACGTAGTCCTCGGCGGAAAGCTCCGACTCTTCGAGCTTGTTGGGGTACGGGTTGAGGAAGTAGCGCCACAAAAGCGGCGCGTCTGCGATGCCCTTGACCGGACGGGTCGGCATCGGCTCGGCCAGATCGACCAGGAAGTACTGGTCGAAGAGCGCCTCGGCCTCTTCTTTGGCCTGGATGTCGTGGTACATCATGTGGAACGCGAAGTGATCCGGGAACTCGGGGTAGATGCCGTAGCCGGCGAATCCACCGCCAAGGCCGTTGCCGCGGTCGTGCTGGACGGCCATCGCGAGGATGGCGTCCTCGCCGCTCATGAGCTTGCCGCTCTCATCGCAGATGCCCATGAGGCCGCAGCCGCCGTGGATCTTGTACGACGCCTCTTCGGCGTAGCGCGGGCGCGCCGTCGTCATGCTACTCAACTCCCTCGTCATCATCGGCCAGCAGGCGCGACAGCGCCTCGCCACCCGATGCGGGCAGCGGTGACAATCCAAGCTTCTTGCGGGCGGACTCTCTCGGCGCACCGAGCATGCCCGTCTTGCGGAAGGTGTCGTATGCGGCGCCGACCTGCTCCGGCGCGGTACCCGCCTCGACGGCGAGCTCCTTGAGCTTGCGGAAGGCGTCCGCCATGCCGATGCGGCTGGGGCAGAGCTCCTGGCAGGTGTAGCACTCCAGGCACTTCCAGACCTGCGGGTCGGCGAGCACCTCGTCGATCTCGCCCTTGAGCAGGCGCTCGATGATCTCGGTGGGCTGGTAGTTGGTGTCGACCTTGCAGACCGGGCAGTCGTCCTTGCACGCCTGGCAGTTCACGCACTTAAAGAGCAGCGACACGTCGAAGAGCGTGGCAAGCCGCGCCTTGTCGGCCTGGCGGTCGTCCCACTTCTCCAGGAACGGGTCGACCGACACGCGGTGCATGTCCAGGCCGATCTCGTCCGGCGCATGTCCCATCCCCAGCGCGATCAGCTCCGAGAGGTACAGCACCGGGACGTTCACGTCCTCCTTCGCGCGCTGGAGCGCGGCCTGGTTGAGGTCGAACTGCTGGAAGCAGCTGGGGCAGACGACCACGAGCGCGTCGACGTCGTTCTTCATGAGGTCCATGAGCTTGCGACGCGCGAATGCGAGCGAGCCTTCGCGCTCACCCACGCGGTCGAGCGCGTTGCCGCAGCACTGCATCTTGGTGGTGTAATCCACGACCGTCGCGCCAAGACCCGCGATGAGCGCCTCGACCTTGGTCGGGTTGAGCGGGTCGTCCCAACGAACGGCCGGGCTGGGGCGCAGCAGGTGGCAACCGTAGTGGACGGCGATGCGCATGCCCCAGAACGGCTTCTTGAGTTTGGAGGCGATGAGTCCCGCGCCCATGTCTTCCGAGAGCCACTCGGCGAAATGCGTGACCTGCACGCGGCCGTCATAGTGGAGCTCCTGGGCGGCGAGCTTCTCGTTGATCGCGTCCTTGAGGCGCCAATCCGTGGTGAGGTGGCTCTGCGCCTCCTTGAAGGTGGAGTAGCAGCCGTTGCACGGCGTCACCACGCCCAGGCCCGCCTTCTCCACGAGCGCGAGGTTGCGCGCTGCGGTGGAGTAGAACGCGTTCTCGTCGTTGGCCTTTACGAGCACACCCTCGGGGCAGCACGTGTGACCCTCGAGTTCATGCACGGTCGCGCCCAGGTCATCGAAGACAAGCCGAGTGGCCTTCTCGATGAACGGGAACCGCGCGGGGATGGTGCATCCCCAGAAGACTGCGAATTCCTTCATGCGCACCTGCCGATCGTCATCGGTCCCTGACAAAACCAAAACGCCCACCACCGGCCTCCTGGCCGAGGTGAGCGCCATTGCTCACGAAAACTATGACAGCACGCCGTTGTGCTGGTTCGGGGAGTATAGCACGCGTCGTGCCGAGCGTGAAACCCTGCGGAAACACGGATTTCAGGCGGTGGCGTGGTGGTATACTCCAAGTGGCACTACCGTCCGGCACTACCATGGAGGACTACCATGGCTAAGGTGAACGTCTCGCTCCCCGACTCGCTGCTCGACGAAGTCGACGCCATCGCGGCCGCGCTTGGGCGCTCGCGCAGCGGGCTCGTGCAGGAAGCCACCGCGCTCTACGTGGCCCAGGTCCGCGATGAGCAGGCCGCCGAGGAGCGCCGCCGCAGCATCTCCGAGGCGATAGCCGGGATGCGCGAGCTCTCGAAGCACCTTCCCGCCGGTATGGACACGACGGCGATCATCCGCGCCGACCGAGACCGCGATGGCCGCAAAGCGGGCGAAGAGTGAGCGCGCAGCTGGTGGTGGTCGACTCGTCGGTTGCCGTGAAATGGTTCGTTCACGAAGGCGAGAACCACGTCCCCGCGGCGCTCGATCTCCTTCAGGGCCACCTGGACGGAGTCGTCACCCTAGCCGCACCCGAACACCTCCGCCTTGAGGTCTTGAACGCGCTCAGGTATCGGAAACTCGACGACGTGCACTTGCTTGAGGCAGCCGATCGGCTCGACCTCGTGCAGCTGCAGTGGTTCGCGGTCGACGGTGCACTTGCGCGCTCGGCCGTCGCACTCTCAGGCAAGTACCCCCTTACGATCTACGACGCCGTCTTCACCGCCCTTGCAAAGCGCCTCGACTGCGACCTGGTCACCGACGACCGTCAGTTCGCCGAAAGCGGTGCCTGTCAGGTGCGGGCGCTGGGGTGAAGTGGGCAGCGTCTACCGCGCGCGGATGCTGATGCGCTGCACAAAGAAGCACTTCCACGCGAGGCTTGCCTCGCTCTCTACATTTTCGTAGATGAGTCCGAGCGAATCGGGTGTGCGGGTGTTGTCGTCGACGCACGCCCTGGGGCGACCGGCTTCTACGAGCGGTTCGGCTTTCGCCCGATCGGCGTCCTTGCCGGCGGCGGTGCGGCTCGACCTCGTCCGGTACCGATGTGGCTGGCCATCGGGTCGATCAAGTAGGCGCTGGAGCAGTCCGCGGCGGTTGCGATGCGTGTCGGGCGCCAATCGCGGCCGGTATCAGGCAGGTGGCTCAGGCACTCTCACAGTCGCGACCTTCGCCAGAACAACCCGCGCGGCCAAAGCGACAATGAGTCCCGATGGTCCCACGAAGCAGACCAGGAACGCCGATGCGCTCCCGGTGACCACAGACCACCATGCCTGAGATACACCAGCCGAGGAGACAATCCAGACGCCGAACAGCGAGGCGACTGCCTGTAACCCGAAAAGGAGCCGGAACGCTCGTCGCCCGCGCGCTCCAACCGCGATCGCCACCCCAAGTCCCGCGTTGGTGACAGCGATGATTGTTGCAGCCAGGCTCAGCATGCCTCGCTCCCGTCGTCTTTGGCTGCCGCCGCTCCACCACGACGAGCATCGATTGCCAACCAGATCAGGCTGGCCGGAATCCCTAGCAGAGCAAGAATCAGTACCGTCCCGGCGAACGCGGGAGACAGGCTCGTCGGACTGGAGATTGTGAGGTCCCCGACATCGCTTGACGCCGCTCACGATGCCATCTTCTCATGCAGTACTTCGTACGGGGATCGTCCTCCGAGGCCTCCGTGTGGTCGGTGGACGTTGTAGAACTCCTCCCACACGGCCAGCTTCTCCCTGAGGTCGACATCGTCGGTGTAGTCGAGCAACTGGTAGAACTCAAGTTTGTCGGTCAGGTGCGAGCGCTCGACCTGCCGTTGAGGTTCGGGCTCGCCGGCTTGATGTAGACGTGACTGACGCCGAGGTCTTCGACGTGCCAGTGGAACCTGATCTGGAACTCATGACCGTTGTCCGTCCTGATCGTGTGGATGCGAAACGGGAAACGCTCGATGACGTGGTCCACGAAGTCGATCGCGTTGGCCTGTGTGTGCTTGTCGTAGACTCTCAGGGCACGGATCCTCGTCGCGTCGTCGATTGCCGTGTACTGGTAGCGCCTGACCTTGCGACCCGTCGAATCAACCAAGTCGAGGAACTTCACGTCGACTTGGACGTGGTGCCCGGGTGTCTTCTTCTCATACCGGGTGACGGACGGCACCGAGCGCTGGCGGCAGTTCTCAGGCAGGCGATTGATGCCGTTTCTTACGAGTACGTTGTGCACGCCGTGCGGCGAGATCTTGATGCTGTGGTACCGCTCGAGATACCACGCGATCCGGTGCGGCCCGAAATGGTAGGTGAGCCGAAGGTGGACGATCTTGTCCTCGATCGGTTTCGGAGTCCTGAGCTTCGGATTCTCGGGACAGGGTCTGGATCCCACAAGCCCAGCCTCACCCGAACGCTCGTACGCGTGCAGCCAGTTGTAGTAGCACTGACGTGAGATCCCGAAGTAGCGGCAGGTCCTGGCGACGTTGCCGCATTCTACCGCGTACGTCAGCACCTTCATCTTCCGCCGGATGTCGCGCTGCGCCTGGGTCATTAGCGGCCTTCCTTCGACGATTAGATTCTGCCCATTCGTCAAGCGATGTCGGGGACCTCACAACTCCAGGTCCCCTGCGCTCGGAGCGGCGGGGTCGACCGAGAGGAACCGCGCGGTCGCCGGGTCGTAGTACCTGGCGGGCATGTAGTAGAGGCCGGTCTCGGCATCGAGGTAGTAGCTGCGGTAGCGAAGCGGGTTCCTGGCGGCGATGGCGGAGGTCGTCGAGACGCCAGCGGCGGCCTTCTGCGTGACCGAGAGCGGGATGCGGCCGGGGACGACCGTCTCAGAACTTCACCCAACCCAGCAGGATCGCCAGGCCAAGAAGCACCATGACCGGCGACCATATCCGCAGCTGCAGGTAGTAGCCGTACTCCCACTTGTTCTCACGGCCGGTTATGCGCCTCTTCGTCGCCGCTACCTGCTTCGCCCCGAAGAACAGCCCCGCGCCGCTCACGATCAGCCAAAGCCCATCGAGTCGTGTCACGCCAGCAGCCTCCTATCTGACATATGCGGAGCCATACCAGTGCCCCTGAACTGCACCGACGATCTCGCAACTCACCGGATAGGGCATCACATAGTAGATCGATGAAGTGAGCCCGGGCGAGGAGACGCCTGTCTGGGCGCTGAACCCATCGCGTTGCAGGTGGCCCAGTCGAAAGTAGTAGGCCCTGCCTACACAGAGTGGGTATGGAAGCGCACTCGCGAACTCACCGTAAACATGGCCCGAAACAACTCCTCCAGCCGAGATCATCTCTGATAGTCCCGGCTGTCCGATCGTCGCCACACCGAAGTACAGATACCGCTTCATCCCGACGGCGCCATCCGAGAATACCTCGTAGACCCTCAACGTCCCCCCGGTCGGTCCAAACCCCGTATTCGCGTTCAAGTCCACAGTATAGGTGTCCACCACACCGGGGTATGACATGCCTGTCACGTCCCCGAAAGGACCGAAGTAGTACTGCATCAGTTCCGCGTTTGACATTCCAGCGGTCTCGTATGGGATTCGCGCCTTCTTCGCGGCAGCCCGGATGCTGGCCGCGCTGCCTCCGCTCGCTGCCGCATTTGCACCGCATTTGCAGCCGCCTGATCTGCAGGGTCGCCGCTGTAGGTCGCCTTCTGTTGCAGGGAGTCCTCAACCCCTAGCTTCCCGTCCCCATGGATGTCGATCACCGCCCCGCTCGGATCGATCGCATTGACCGGATCTCCGAGGCAGTACGCGAAGGCGTTCAGGCTGCTCGGGTCGCCTGCGCTCGGGGCGGCGGGGTCAACCGAGAGGAACCGCGCGGTCGTCGGGTCGTAGTACCTGGCGGGCATGTAGTAGAGGCCGGTCTCGGCGTCGAGGTAGTAGCTGCGGTAGCGAAGCGGGTTCCTGGCGGCGATGGCGGTACCGGTCGCGCTCGTCACGCGGCCCCACGGGTCGTAGGTGTAGCGCGCGACTATGCTCCCGGCCGCGTCGGTCATAGCGAGGACGCTCCCGAGCGCGTCGGTGTGGTACGCGTAGGTCGTCGAGACGCCTGCGGCGGTCTTCGCGGTGACCGAGAGCGGGATGCGGCCGGGACCCCACAGATAGGTGTAGCGGGTGCCGTCGGAGTCGAGCTCGGCTGTGAGCTGGCCGCCCGACCACACGGACTTGGTGGTCGAGGTGCCGGACGGCGTCGTGACGGTCTTGAGCTCCCGCATCGGTCACTTTCGTCCGCTGCTAGGGCCGAGGCTTCCATACCCTGAGCACACTGAGCGACTCAGCAGACACCCGATCGTGAACTCCACCGAACTCGCTTGCGGCAGCCCATTGAGCGAACCGCGGTACCAGCGGCCATCCCATAGCACTCACGCAAATCCAGAACACGGCCGTCCCCTTGGTCTCGACCCCAAGATACGCAAGGAACGACACGAGACAGGCCGCAATCGCGAGCTGAGAGCGGAGGGCGTTCGCGACACCTCGACTGTAGCGCAGAAGCGCTCGCGAGTATCCCGCAGCGTCCGTTGCGCTGCAGAAGTCACGGATCACCCCCCTTCGAAACACGTACAGCCAAATACACCACGCCGCGGCAAACAGCATCATGGCGCTTCGGAGTGCTTCGCTCATGGTGTCACTCCTTCTCTCCGTACCGATACGCCGTGGTGGGCTCACTGTACACCTTGCCGCCACCAAGCTCGACTACACCCAACACGACATGCAATACGGCGCATGCAGTGGAGCCGAAAGGAGCAATGCTGACGATGCCAAGAAGTACATCCGGAACGCTGCAAGGACCTCTCAGCGTGTGGGAAATCGATGCAAGATCAAGCGCACCCGATACAACCCATCCAACAGGACCATAGAAGTCCATCAACATACCAGCCACCATAAACTGGCCGCTCGCTAAGTCAGGTCGAGTGAGACCCCAGTAGCTTTGCACCATGTAAGGGTACGCCGTGGCGTACGTCGCTGGCCCCCCGTACTGCCCGGGCAGAGGTTGTGTCGGCAATCCGAACCTGTTCGTGAACGGGTAGCCTCTTCGCGCATCCGCGGCGTAGGACCTGTTCGACATTCGGCGCCGGTAGTTCGCGTTCTTCTTCTCACGAAGCGTGCTCGCCTCCGCGAGCTCCCGATTCGAGCCGTTGTAGTAGTGCTCCCACGCGCCGGACTCCATGTCCGTCACAGCCCCGCTCGGATCGGTCGCATTGACCGGGTCGTCCCCGCAGTACGCGAAGGCGTTCAGGCTGCTCGGGTCGCCTGCGCTCGGGGCGGCGGGGTCAACCGAGAGGAACCGCGCGGTCGTCGGGTCGTAGTACCTGGCGGGCATGTAGTAGAGGCCGGTCTCGGCGTCGAGGTAGTAGCTGCGGTAGCGAAGCGGGTTCCTGGCGGCGATGGCGGTACCGGTCGCGCTCGTCACGCGGCCCCACGGGTCGTAGGTGTAGCGCGCGACGACGCCCCCGGCCGCGTCGGTCATGGCGATGACGCTGCCGAGCGCGTCAACGTGGTACGCGTAGGTCGTCGAGACGCCGGCGGCGGTCTTCTGCGTGACCGAGAGCGGGATGCGGCCGGGACCCCAGAGGTAGGTGTAGCGGGTGCCGTCGGAATCGAGCTCGGCCGCGAGCTGGCCGCCTGACCACACGGACTTGGTGGTCGTGGTGCCGGAGGCGGTCGTGACGGTCTTTTGCTCGCGCATGCCGGAGATGCCGTAGGCGTAGGTGGCGGTGGCATCGGGCGATGCGACGACCGCGAGGCGGCCTGCCGGGTCCCACGTGTAGGTGGTGGTCGCCGATCCGGTGATCTTAGCCGTGCGGCGCCCGTAGAGGTCGTTCGTGAAGGTCGTGACGCTCGAGCCGGTGGCCGAACGCGTGAGCCGGTTCTCGAGGTCGTAGGAGAGAGTTGTGGTCGCGCCGGAGACGGTCGCGGTCGTGAGGTTGCCTGAGGAGTCGTAACCGTAGGTCGCGGACCCGGCACCAAGTCCGGTGCGCGTCCAGGCACTCAGACGGTCGGCCGCGTCATAGGAGAAGGACTCGGACGATGCGACACCCTTGCTCGACAGGACCGTCTGCGTCGCAATCCGTCCGCGCGCGTCGTAGGACAAGACGGACTCCGCGAGGTCCGTGTGGTAGGTCTCAGACGGGTACTTGAAGCCAGTGCGCACCGCTTCGAGCCGTCCGTAGACGTCGAAGGAGCGGGTGTGGATCGACAGGTTCGACCAGATGCTCGAAAGCTCGCCGGAGCCCGCGTACGCCACGTACCAGTTGCGGCCTGCGGCGTTGATCGTGGCGAGCTCGTTCGTCTTCGCGTACGTCAGCGCCGTCGTCGTGGTCTCCCCGAACGCGGTGATCTGCTGCGTGAGCGGGAGGGACGCGGCGTCGTACGTGTAGGCGAAGGACGTGTCCCCTGCCGGTCCGCTCTCGCTCCGGAGTCTCACGCGGTCGAGGTCGTCGTAGTCGGTGCTCGCGCTCGCCGCCGTCGCGCCGGTGAGCGTCTCGGCCGTGACCCGTGAGGCGATGTCGTAGGTGAGCGTGCGCACGGCGAAGGTCGTGCCGTCCTCGGCGAAGGTCGTGGTCGTCTTCGGGCGCGAGAGCGCGTCATAGGTGGTCGAGGCGACCACCCGCGTCGGCTCCTCGCCCTGGGAGGGCGCGAAGACGGCCGGGACGCGCCCGAGGGCGTCGTAGACCGTCTTCGAGCGGATGTCCGTCGGCGAGGTGACGCCAGTCACCCGACCTGCCGCGTCGTAGGCGAGGGTCGTCGTCGTACTCCGCGGGCCGGTGAGGGTCGTGAGGCGGCCGGCGGCGTCGTAGGTGAAGCTCGCTGTGATCCCAAGGCCGGAGCCCGGGGCGGTCTCGACCGTCTTCATGCGGTCGAGCTCATCGTAGGAGCGCTTGGTGAGCGACGTCTTGGTGCCGCCGGGCGGCGTGATCGAGGTCTCGGTTGCGCGCCCACGGGAGTCGTAGGACGTGTTCGCGACAACGCCCGTCACACTCGTGGTCGTCACGGGGTACGCATGCGTGGTCGCGTCGTACCCGGTCTGCGTGACACCGGAGGACGGGGTGATCACGACGGCGTCCATGTACGCGTCGCCGCCGCCGATCTCGTGGTAGAAGTTGACCTGCATCTTGGCGGCGCCGGCAGGCACCGTGACCTGGCGTACGTAGCGGCACCAGTCCTCGGTACCCTTGATGAGCCCGGCCGTGATCGTGACGTCGAGCGAGGTCAGCAGGGTGCCCGACGAGTTCGAGTACCGCACGATCGCCTTAGCGCCGCCGACCGACGCTTTCGTCTTGAGCGACGCCGAGACCGTGTACTTCTCGCCGGCGCGGACCGGCAGGACATCGCTCGTGAAGTAGCCGAGTGTGCTCGTCGTGGTGTGGCTGATCTGCGCGGACGTCCTGCCCGCTACCTGCTCGTCCGTGGTCGCCTTGTGGACGGCGGTCGTGTAGCTCGTGCTCCTACGGTGCCACGCGCGGGGCAGACCGGATACGACCTGCTCCATCGACTCGTTCTCCGTGAACGAGTCCCCGCTCGCCGTGTTCGAGAGCTCGAACCGGAGGTTGTCGACGACGAATCCGCCTTCGGCAGCCGTGTACGGACGGATGCGCACGTACGCGGTCCCTTCGGGCACTCGGTAATTCGCGTTCACGCGGCGCAGCTGCAGTTCATCGCCCGTGCCGCAGCCGGGGCTCACCGACTGCAGGACGATGTACGTCCGCACGAAATGGTGGTCCGCGTCGTATTCGGCGACGATGACCTGGCCCCAGTTCTGCATCCACGCGGAGAGCGCATAGGTCTTGTCATGAAGCACGGGAATCTCGTCCGAGGTCAGATACGAGGCCCCCAGTGAGCTGCCGAGCACGAGGTCGTGCCCTCCGAGGTAATCCTGGAAGGCGCTGGCCCAGCTCTGCCCGTAGCCCTTGGGCCCGTCCCAGCCGTTGCCGGCCACGAGCGGGTCGATCTCGAACGTGCCGTTCCTGAGCAGGTTGCAGGTGGTCGCGCCCGGCACCGCCTGCGTGGCGAGGTTGCCCCACTCGTCGTAGGTGCGCGCATCGGCGCTCTCGCCCTCGCCGGCCACGTCGGTCACGACCTGCTGTGCCGAGAGCACCCGCCAGGCATCGTCGTAGGAGACCTTCGAGACGTTCTCCTTCTGGTCGAGCGACTCGACCATATGGCCGCTCTCGTAGTACGCCTTCGTCTGCTCGAGAAGCGTGCCAGAAGCGTTGTGCCTCGCTGTCACAATCGCGAGGCCGCTGGCGTCTCGCTCGGTCCTCGTCACCCGGCCGAGCGGGTCGGTCGTCTTCCAGAGCATGCCGTACTCGTCATAGGCGAAGGTCGTGGTCGGGTCCTCGGCGCTCGTCGGGTCGTCGATGCGGACGCTCGTCACCTGCGATCCGAGGGCCGCATCGTAGGAGACGCGCCGCACGGGAGCTGCAAGACCGCCCGCGCTCGAGGCGATATCGACGTAGCCGGTGCCGTACGAGAAAGTGGTGACCGTCTCGGTGGGGGCCCCCGACGCCGTCACGGTCGTGACCTGGCCGGCGGGTGAGTACCCGATCGTGTAGCCGATTCCGGTCGCGTCCTTCACGCCCGAGATGCGTCCATCCCC